>DASVUD010000054.1:0-18496 GCA_036387235.1 Pyrinomonadaceae bacterium | reverse complement strand
CAGCACGTAGCCGACCGCCACGAAGATGAAGTAGAAGATCAATAACTGCGAACGCTGCCGGTAAGCCGTCCCCACGTTCCCCTGAAAAATCGAATACGCCAGCGTCAACATCATCGTGAACAAGATAATCGGCAAGGCTTGTCGCAACCGATACTTCAAAGTGAACCAGCCGCCGAGGACGAGCAAGGGAAAGCTGCCCCACCACAACATCATTTCCGGCAGCGTGATGCTTTGCCGCAAGTTGGCCATTTGCCACGGAAACGGGGCGAACAGCAGATAGATCATGCCGAGCGGAATCACGCTCAGTGCTCCGGATGTCGTGGATACGTCAACGTCCTGACCGAAGGCGGATTGCGCCGTCGCCAAATCCTGCCGGCTGCGGTTGACCGTCTCCAGATTGGTGTAATGAGTAAGTTGCGCGCTCGCCGTGCGCAGCACGCCCACATAGGTCAGCGTCAGGCCGAGCGCGGCCATCACCACGAACTGGCGACCGACGCTCTGCGCCGTGACGCGCTTCATGCCGATGACGAACGCGCCCGCGATGGCCGCCGCCACCATGTAGAAGATGTAGAAACGCAGACTGAGCAGTCCGAGCAGCGCGCCCGTCAACAGCAACCCGTACTTGACGCTCAGACGCTCGCCCAACTTCAGCGTCGCCATGATGGCGACGGCCAGCAAGAGCACGATGGGCGCGTCCTTGAGCGCCTGCGACGACCAGAGGATGAGCGAAGGATAAAAGGCCACGAGCAGCGCCGCCACGCGCGCCACACGCGTATTTTGGAAAATGTGCTGCGCGCAAATGTAGACGACGATGGCCGTCGCCGCACCGCAGATGGCGTTGAAGAACTGCACGGCCAGCATGTTGCGCCCGACGAGGCCGTAGATGGCGGCCACCAGATACGGCATCCCCCAGACCACCGTGTCGTCCGTCGTCTGGATTTCCGCCAAGCCCCGATACCATTGCAACAACTCGTAGCCGAGCACGTCGTAAGTGATCGCGTCGCCGCCGAAAAATGCCTGTAACTCGAAGGAGAAGATGGCCGAGCCGATACAGATGCGAACGAGCAGCCCGGCGACGAACAGTTGCAGGAGATAGCGCCGGTCGTGCTCGACCTTGCCGATCACGTAACCGAAGGCGAGCGAGACGACGATGCAGAACAGCAGCGCCGAGCCGCCGTGGCGCGGGATGAAAACCGCGACGGCCGAGCCGACGAGCAGAAACAGGATGGCAAGGGCGGCGTTCATGCTGTCAAACCAAAACCTCTGGCGGCGTCCTCCGGTCTCTCTTCACCTAGCGGCGCAGGACGAGATGATTTTCCAAGACCAGCCCGTCGAAGTTCGCGCCCTGAAACGTGTTGATCGCGTTCTGCGGCGTGCACACGATGGGTTCTTGAATGTTGAAAGACGTGTTGAGAATCATCGGCACGCCGGTCAGGCGCGCGAACTCGTCGATCAGATTCCAGTAGCGCGGGTTCGTCCTCCGGCTGACGGTTTGCGGACGCGCCGTGCCGTCGACGTGGACGACCGCCGGAATCGCGCCCTGCTTGTCTTCGGCGACGTGCAAGACCGTGACCATGAACGGATCGTGGTGCGGGCGGCCGAACACTTCCTCGCTCGCCTCTTCCTTCATCGAAGGGGCGAGCGGGCGAAACCACTCGCGCAGTTTCACTTTCTTGTTCAATAGGTCGCGCATGTCTTGGCGGCGCGGGTCGGCGATGAACGAACGGTTGCCGAGCGCGCGCGGCCCAAACTCCATGCGCCCTTGAAACCAACCGATGATCGCGCCGTCGGCCAGCATGCGCGCCACGCGCGGAAGCATCTCTTCGTCCGGCAAAGTCTCGAACTTCAACCCGGCCGCGCTGAGTGCCGCGGCGCACTCTTCGGAAGTGAAGCCGGGGCCGTAGTAGGCGTGCTCCATGCGAAACTTGCGCGGCTGTTTGAGCAGTTGGTGATAGACCAGCAAGGCCGCGCCAAGCGAGCACCCGGCGTCGCCCGCCGCCGGCTGGACGTAGTAACGTTTGAAGGGCGACTCGGTCATGATGCGCCCGTTCATCACCGAGTTGAAGGCCACGCCCCCGGCCATGCACAAGTTCTCTTCGCCCGTCATCTCGTGCAAACCGCGTATCAGGTGGAGCGCCGTGTCTTCCAAAACCTTCTGCGCGCTCGCGGCGATGTTCCAATGGCGCTCGGTCAAATCTTCGTCGGGCTGGCGCGGCGGCCCCAGAGCCTTCTGTATCTCTTCGCCGAACTGGTAGTGCTTGGCGAGGTGATGATCGAGCACACGTATGTTGAGGTGAAAATCGTTGTTGCCGTTTACAGACAGCACGCGCTTTGCGAAAAAGTCGTAATACTCCGGTTTGCCGTAAGCGGCCAAGCCCATCACCTTCCACTCGTCGCCGCCGAACATATCGAAGCCGATGTAGTTGGTGACGGCCGAGTAGAACTGTCCGAGCGAGTGCGGCAGCTTGATGCGTTTGAGGACGCGCAAGGCGTTGGCCTCGCCCTGCGAAAAGAGCGTGGTCGTGTCTTCGCCCGTGCCGTCCCAAGTCAGGATGGCGGCGCGCTCGAAGCCGGAGGGAAAGAAGGTGCTCGCCGCGTGGCACTGGTGATGTTCGAGAAAGTGGAAGCGGAAATCGCTCGGCCCGAAATGCTCGCGGATGCGGCGCGGGTGGCGGAACATGCCGAGATAACTGTCGCCCACTTGCGCCACGCCGCGGTCGACGCGCGCCTTGAACATGTCGCGCGAGATGAGCGCGGACTTCAAAGCCTGCATCGCCTTGTGGCGCAAGACCCACGGCTTCCAGTAGAGGCCGATGTGTTCGACATCGGAGATTTTGATGTTGGCGTGGTCGAGGCAAAACTGGACGGCGTTGTAGGGGAAGCCGCTGTAATGCTTCTTGCGCGTGAACCGCTCCTCTTCCGCCGCCGCGATCAGTTCGCCGTCCTTCAAGAGAGACGCGGCGCTGTCGCCGAGCGTCGTTAAACCGAGGATGTACATGCTAGAACTGGCCTCCCTGTCTGCTCGCCGCCGCTTGGAGAGTCGCCTGTGAGCCGGGCGTCGCGCCGTCGTCTTGCGAGGCGGACTTCGCATTCGTCAACGCGCCACGGTCGGCGGGCAGGCGACCGCAGACGCCGAAGCCGCGCCGGTCGTCGTTGCAAGGCCATACCTCCGTGAACCCGGCGGCCTCGTACCACGCGGCGACTTCATCGTAAGAATGATAATAAGCGTAGGGCGCGCCGAAGATGTCCATCAGTGCGAGCGCGGCCTCGCGGCGGCTCATCAACGGATACTTGCGCACGCCGAGCGCGTTGACGGCCTTGCAGAAGCCGATGAAGGGGACGGCCATCACGTCGGCCACGCGCGCGAACTGGCGCGGCGGAACGCGCGTGGTCAAGACGCGCATCGTGTCCACCACGGGCGTCACCAACTTTTCATATTTGTAGAGCCAGACGTAGAACGTGCCGTGCGCTTTCAAGAGCGGCAGCAGCGCGCGGAAGGTCTGCAAGGTGTCGGGCGTGTGGTGGAGCACTCCGGCCGAGTGGATGATGTCGAGCGTCGCCGCTTTGATGGGTGGCCGCTGCAAGTTGGCCTGCACGAAATGAACTTTTTCGGGGCGCGCGCCCTCGTGCCTGTGCCGGAAGGCCTGCCCGTGTTCGAGTCCGGAACTGAGATCGACCGCGATCACTTCGAGGCCGTGCGCCGTGTAGGCGACCGACTGGCTGCCGTTGCCGCAACCGGCATCGAGCATCAACTTGCCTTTGAGTTCGGCGGCGGGCAGGCGCAAGGGGTTCAGGAAAAACCATTCGACGCGGTCGGACAATTTCATGCCCCAGGTCGTGCCGCCGAGGTCGTGGTTGTCCCACTCGTGGCTGAAGTTCTCGCGCGTCTGCCGGTCGTAGTTGACGCCGCCTTTGAACGCGCGCGCCGTCTCGACGACGGGCTGCAACTCCACGGGAAGCGGGGCGGGCAGGAGCGGCCGCAGAGTCTCCCAGTGTTCGGCCAAAGCGTCGGGCAGCATGCGCGGGACGCCACGCACGATGGGGAACCAGTGCGACGCCGTGCAGCGCAGCAAGCCTTCCGTGATCTCTTCGTCGGAATTGGCGACCCGGTTCAGAGGAAAGACTTCCAAGTCTCCACGGCAATGCGGGCAGCAGAGGAAATTCAACAAGCGTGTGTACATAACGAAAACAAAAAGCGGCTCAAAATATCGCCGGTGCGGCTCAAAATATTACCGGCGCGCTCTTGCTCTCACGCGCCGGACACAATCGGGCTTCAAAACAACATCGGCGGTACGACACAAAACAGGACTATCGCTACTATTTTACAGACCGGAAAAATTTTATTGGCGCGTTGGAGTCCATGCTCATTTTAACGTTTGAACCTAACAGAATTCCGCCCAAAAGTAAAAGTACGATACTTCTCAAGCGGCGTCCTCAATCCATTAATCTTTCCTTAGACACGAAGGATAAAAGAACTGCGTTGAAATCGGCCTCAAGCGCGCCGGCGCGCCCACGCATACATGAAGGGGCTGCGGCCGAGCGCGTTGGCGAAGCGTTCGATGACGAGCGCGCCCGCGCGCTCCACTTGATCCCATAAGCCAGACCGGCGCGGTACGGCGAACGTCCCCGGATAGACAACCAAGTCCTCCACCTCGAACGCGTTTCCTTCGAGCAGGTAGCGCAGAGAGCGCGGGCTGAACCCGTGGATGTGATAGAGATTCCAAGTCGGGCACAAATTCACCACCCAATCGCGCCCGCGCGCCTTGTAATAAAGATTCCCCAAACTTTGATAGATGCTCTCTTCGTTCGGCGTGCTCAGGTAGACGACGCCGCCGGGGCGCACGATGCGGCTCAACTCGCGCACGGTCGTCGCCGGTTCGTAAAGATGTTCGATCACTTCGACGAGCGTGACGGCATCGAACGACGCATCCCGGTATTGCATCTGTTCGAGCGTCGCGGCGTGGGCGCGCACTTTGTTCACCTCGCGCGCGTAGCGCACGAACTCCGCGGAGATGTCGCAACCCTCGACCTCCCAGCCGAGTTCCGCGGCGGCGCGCGCCACTTCGCCCCGCCCGCAGCCCACGTCGAGAAAACGACCGCGCACGCCGCCGAGACGGCGCTCGGCTTCGCGCGCCAACGCAAAGCCGAGACGACGCTGGCTATCGCCCGCGACGGCCATCACGTCTTCAAAATAATCGGAGACGTTCGTGTAGCGCGTGTCCGTGCCCGCCGGATAAGGCATCGGGTTCGGAAAGATCAGCCCGCACGAGCGACACTTGACGATGCGCGTCTTCGCGCCCGCGCCCGCCCGGTGCGCCTCGCCGCCGCGCGAGCCGAGCACCCGAAACTCACGCCCGCCGCATACCTTGCACGCCTCGTCGCGAAACTCCCAAAGCTGCCCTGCTGCTGCGGTCGAAGTCATAAACAAATCGTGCGCCGGGCGCATCCGTGAGCGAGGGATACAGCCTCGTCCTTACCGTGAACTTTCAGCGAAACCCGTTGCGACTTTAGTTGGCTGGCTTGCGCGCGGCGACGTAGAGATAGATGCCCGCGCCCGTGCGCCGTCCCACCCAGTTGATCAACTGTGCGCCGCGATACTCGACCCGCTTGCGCAAGGTCTGCGCGCCCGTCGGACGCCAGACGTTGCCGTCCATCCTGAAACTCTCGATCTCGAAGCCGACGCGCTTCGTCAGGTGACGGAGCGAACGCGGGTTGAAGCCCTGCACGTGATAGGGCGAGAAGGTCGGGGCGAGCGTGATGACCCAGTCGCGCCCCTGCGCCTTCATGTACAAATTGCCGATGCGCATGTAGAGCCCGTCCTCGTTCGGCGCGTCGAACCAGAAGAGGCCGCCCGGCTTGAGCACGCGGTAAACCTCCGTCAACGTCGCGTAAGGGTCGTAGAGATGTTCGAGGATGGCGTTCATCGTGATCGCGTCGAAGTGGTTGTCGGGATAGTTCATCTCTTCGAGCGTGCCTTGCCGCGCGCGCACGCCCAAGTGCTCCTCCGCCCACTTGAGATACGCGGGCGACACATCGACGCCCTCGTAATCCCAACCGAGTTCGCGCGCCGCCCACAAGTTTTCGCCGAGTCCGCAGCCCACGTCCAGGTAACGACCGCGCCGTCCCAACTGTCCTTCGATGGAGCGCAGGTTTGCCATTCCGTTCTGCTTCTTCACCTCAACGTCGTGGCCGTGGAACATCTCTTCGGTGTCCGTGTAAATGTCCGTCAGCCCGCGCACGGGGTGCGGCATCGGGTTCGGATAGATGTGCGTGCAGACGCCGCAACGCACGAGCCGCGTGCGCACGCCCGCGCCGCCGTGATGCGCCTCGCCGCCGCGCCAGCCGTAAAACCGCGGCTCGTCCGCGCCGCACGCGCCGCACACCGACGGGCGAAACTCGAACAAGGACGCGGCCTCCGCCTCCTGCTGTTCGGGCGTCGCCGTCGATGCCTGCCCCGTCATGTCGTTTGGCAAAGTTGCATCGCCCGCGCTCATGGTGCAACTCCTCTCTTATCCAAGATGTAACGTTTGTCGGCGAAGATGCGCCGGACGGTGCTGAAGACGGGACGGCTGATCCAGTCGTCCTCCAGACAGAAACGCGCCACCTGCGTCTTCACGCGACGGCGTTTCTTGAGCGCCGTGCGGCATTGCAGGTAGCCTTGAAAATAGCCGACCAGCCCGTAGAAAAAGTATGCGAACGAGCGGAAGCGGATGCCGCGCACCGTCAACCAGAACAGATTGCGCACGAAGACCGTCGGCAGGAAACGCCACGGCAGATGCTTCAAGTTGAACCAGGCGGCGTTGCGAAAGCCGCGCCCGTAGCGTTTCCAGGAACGCTGTTGACGGCTCTCGCGATGGAAGGACAGACAGCGCGGCTCGTAGATGATTTTGTAGCCCGCGTCCCACAGGCGGATGGCGAGGTCGTCCTCCGTGGCGTAGATGAAGAAGTCGTCGTCGAAGTAGCCGCACTCATCGAGCACGTCGCGCCGGATGGCCGCGCCGCAGGCGGCGAACGAGGTGATCTCGCGTTCGCGTCCCGGCTCGGTCGGAACTAGGCGCTCTTCCCACAAGTGCGTGACGAGACTTCCCAAGTGCGGGTTCATCACGCGAAACGCCATCACGGCCACGTCCCGGTTCGACTCGTCTTCCCACAGCTTAACCATCGTCTCGATTGATTCGGGCGCGAGGTGCGAATCGTCGTCGAGCATGGCGACGTATTTGCCGCGCGCCGTCGCAAAGCCGACGTTGTAGCCGGTCATCCCCGTGTTCGCGTGCAGGCGCACGACGGTGACTTCGGGAAATTTTTCGTAGACCATCTGCGCCGTCCCGTCGGTCGAACCGTTGTCCACGACGATCAACTCGACGTTCGGATAAGTCAGCTTCCTCAGTTCGTTGAGACCGATTTCGACTTCGCCCTTGCGATTCCAAGCGAGCATGACGATGCTCACGAGCGGCTGCTCGTCCCCGCCCGCGCGTGCCGCGTGCGCGACCGCTTCGGGGCGGACGATGCCGAGAATCGTCTGCACGAGGACGGGCGCGCGATGGCGACCGGGGCGCGTGCGGTCTTCGAGGTCGCGCGTGGCGAGTTTGACGTGCGTGCCGCGCAAGGTCTCTTCGTCGAAAGTGAAATAGCCTTCGCCGCCCGCGTGATGCGGCACGTTCGCGATCAGGTAATCGTATGCGCCCGCGCCCACGCGTTCCTCGATCTTCGCGGCCAGTTCAGCGCCCGTCAGCCCGCGCGTGTCGGCTTCCTCGACGATGTTGACGACCATGATCTTCGTCGCGCGGCTCTCTCTGATCGCTTCGCTGACGCCGTCGATCATCAGGGTCGGCAGCAGCGACGAATGGAACGTGCCCGGCCCGTAGATGATCACGTCGGCTTCGCGCAAGGCCGTGAGCGCGGCCGCACTGGCGACGGTCGGCGCGTGCACTTCGCGGCGGATGCGCTCGCGCGCCGCCTCGACATTCGACTCAGCCGCCCACGCGTCTAGACGAAGCGGCGCGACCGGCTCTTTCGCCAGAAAGAGTTCGAGGATGTCGCCGTCCGCGTCCGTGATGACGGAGGCTTCCGAAGGGAGCACGCGCCCGTCCGTGCAGAGCGCGAACAAGTGCCGGTTCTCTTCCGAAGCGATCTCCACGCGGCCGCGCACCTGCAAAGTCTCTTCCAGCGCGCGCAAGGCACTCGTCCAACTGCGCCCGTGTTCAAGATACGCGCCGAGCAGGAT
Source organism: Pyrinomonadaceae bacterium (assembly GCA_036387235.1). Taxonomy (GTDB): domain Bacteria; phylum Acidobacteriota; class Blastocatellia; order Pyrinomonadales; family Pyrinomonadaceae; genus JAIVJZ01. The sequence continues at coordinate 10,272 of DASVUD010000054.1, read as the reverse complement.
GCAGTTGCCGAGCGCGCAATCGGCGAAAGAGAACTCCGCCGATTCGGTGCGTTCGCGCCTGACGAGTTCGGCGAGAAAAAGTCTGAGATAACTGACGAAGCGCGAGCGCGCGTCCGCGGGCATGCGCGCGACCATCTTCAACAGTTCGCGTCGCTCGCCGCGCGCGAGGGCTTCGCCGCCCGTCGCGCAGAGGTCTTCCACCTCGCGCCGGAAATCGGCGGCGCGCTCCGTCTCGGCCGGATAGCGATAAGCGAAAACTTCGTAGCGCGACCAGTAGCCCGGCGCGTCGAGGTTCATCAGCGACAACAAATTCTTGCGCAAATCCGAGGGGCCGAGTTCGTCGAAGACGTAGCGCAGGCGGCCGGTGCTCAAACCGTCGTCGTAAGCGTTGACGAGACAAGTCACGCGCGCGCCCTGATCGAGCAGTTGATTGGCGAGCGGCCCGCTGCCGCGCCCGCCACACAAAATGACGACGTTGAACCCACTGGCCGATTGAAGCAATTCTTTCATCTTAAAACTAACCGTTACTCTCTACGCTCTCTGCCATCATTCAACCCTTCGCGCCTTACGTTTTTCTCCTTTGCGCCTTTGCGCGAAAATCAGTTTCACGCGGGAGGCGCAAAGGAGAAAAACGTAAGGCGCAAAGAAGAGTTGAATGCCGTTGCGAAATATCCGTCTTGAGGAGACCGCTAATAATGCACAATCAAACTCACGCCGACAAGTTGAGAAGGTGCGCGAGCAGCGCGTGCGTCGCCTCCGTCCCACGCGTCCGTGCTCCTTCCGCTGCGCCCGCGAGCGAGACGACGCCCGCCTCCGTCTCCCGCTCGTCGAGCGCACCGGCGACCGAGAAACAGAGCGCGCGCGGGAAAGCGCGCGGGACGACCCAGTCGTTCCCGCCCGCGTAAAACTCGTCGCCCACGTAGACGAGCGCCGCTTCCGTGTCCGCGGCGCGCGCGCCGGTCGCGGCGGAAATTTCCGCCGCGAGGTCTCTGAGCGCCGCTTCTTTCGAGATGCCGCGCCGCGTGATCTCGATGCTGCTGCGCCCGCTCTCGCCCAACTCGTATTCGCTCTCCAACCCCGCGCCGCCGAGCATTTCAATTCCGCGCGCACACACTTGCGCCCGCGGGTTAGACGCCACGCCCGCCGCCGCGTGCCTCCGCGCCGGAATGGGACGCAAGACCAGCACCGCGCCCTCTCGCTCACGGACGCGCGCCGGAAGCGACGCGAAATCGAAACGCGGAAACGACGCGGCGTACCACTCGCGGCGCGCGCGCACGTCCGCGTCAAACTCCGCGCCTAAGCGTTCGAGCAGACGACGAAGCAACGGCACGTCGGCGGCGCGGAGTTGATAGCGCGCGCCGTAAGTCTCTTCGACATGGTGGCGCACGCCGTCCCACACGATCTTCGTCGCGCCGCGATTGGCGTAGACGCGCAAGCGTGCGAGACACGCGGCCACGCCGTCGTCGTCGCCGTCCATCTCACGCAAATGTTCGACGACGGGCGCGACGAGACGCGCGTGGAGTTGTGCCCAGCCGTGCCCCGTGACGAGGCCGACGCGAAAGCCGCGGCGCAACAGTTCCGGCAGCAGCGCGGCCGTCCGGCTCTCCGCGAAAGTCTCCTCGCGTCCGCTCGCGCCCTCGCGCGCAAGGAGCGTGTCGTCCACGTCCAAGACGAGCGCGCCCTCGTGCCTGAGCCGTTCGACGCGCGCCTCGTCCAACCACTGACTGAGTTCGCCGCCCGCCTTCATGTCGTCGTTTCGTCGTCGCCCGTAAAAAACTCCGCTGCCGCGTCGCGCGCGGCTTGTTCAAAGTAAGCGCGCGTGTGCGGTTCGTCCGCGATTGACGCGCCGCGCACTTCGGCGCCGAGCGCGTCGGGTAAATACTGTCGCAGGCTGTCGGCGTTCGGCAGGCAAAACAGCCCGCCCATCTCCAACGCGCCGACGTAGGTGGCCGCAAGTTCCGTCTGCGCGAGGGAGCGCGGGATGAGCCACGCGCGCGCGCCGCGCCACACGATGTTGCAGGGGATGCCGCCCTGCTGCCCCTCGCCCGTGCCGCTCGAAGCGCGCCGCAACATCCCGAACAGCCACGCGGCCAATTTCTCCGCGTCGCCTGCTTCGACCGAGAGCGCGTAGGCCGGATACGTCTCCGCGAGGCGCGACACGCGCAAGTGCGCCGACTCGCAGACCGTCTCACACATTCCTGCGCGCGAGAGCGGAAACTCCCACGGGTAGGCTTGGAAGTGCGCCCAATCGACGATTGATGCGGCGGCGCGTTCCATGTTGTGGATGAACGTCAACTCCTTTTGCGCGCGTGCCAGACGCGACACGTCGGAGAGGTCTCGCAAAGTCAAACGGGCGCGCTTCTCTTCCGGCCAGACGACGAGATGACCGGGCGCGAGGCTGTTCGGGTTGGCCGCGACGTTCAAGCCGCCTGTGCGCGCGAACAACAGGCGGCTCATCAAATCGAGGTCGAACGTGGCCGCGCGCTTCTCCGGCAAACTCCCGACGCGCGTTTTGTAATCCTCACGCGCCTTGCTGTAAAAGACCGTGCCCCACTCGTATCTGCCGCACACTTCTTCGACGCCGTGCAGCACGAGCAGGCGCGGGTCGTGACGGACAAGACCGGTCGTGCGCTGCTTCTCCCACCACAGCGCCGACAAATCCGCCCCTTCGGCCGCGCACACTTCACTTGCCGCGCCAACGGTGTCGCGCTCGTCAACTCTCTCTGTGCTCGCGTCGCTCAAAAAATTCAACTCTCTTTCGTCTTCATCTTCGTGTCTTCGTGCCTTGGTGGTTAATGACAGTTGATTCACCACAAAGACACGAAGTCACTAAGGGAGACGCAGGAAGCGCAGTGACAATCAATCGCAACTGCTCACATCGTTTCTCTCACGAGGTGCGCGCCCACGCCGTCCGCGGCCAGACGCCGGTAAGCGTTGCGATAGCCGACGCCGCCCACGCGCGCCAGATCGAAATAGCGATGCGCCGTCTCAACCGCGCGCTCGCCGACACCTTGCTCCGAGGCGAGCGCGAGCGCGGCGCGGGCTGCTTCGTCGAGCGTCTCTTCCGTGAAGTCCCGGACGATGACGCCGACGCGTTCGCGCGTCAGGATGTCGTCCGTGTCGCCGATGCCTGCGTTGCAGACGGCCGGGAGACCCGCCGCGAGGTATTCGGGAATCTTCGTCGGCGACGCGGCGATCTGCGAAAACGTGGCTTTGCGAAACGACAGACCGAGCCGCGCGCGACGCAAAAACGCGGGCACTTCCGAGGGGCGCGCCGCGCCGACCCAAAAGTCCGCGCGCGCAAGCCCTGTGCGTTCGAGCGTCGCCGTCGCATCCGCCGCGTTGGAGGTGGTCAGCACGCGCAGGAAAGCGTCCGGCCGGTGCCGCTTCAAAGCGAGAAAGAAACGCCCCATCTCTTCGAGCAGATACAAGCCCGTCACAGACCCGGCCGTCACGACTTCGAAACGCCCCGCCTCTTCGTCCGCCGCACGCATCCCGTCTTCATCCAACAGACGCACCGCCTCTTGCTCATCCGACTTTTCAAGGGACGCACGCGCCGCGTCGTGATCCATCTGCGCGCCGGACGCGCGCCCCGCGCCGTCGCCATTTCGCGTCACCTCATCGAAGCGCGCGAAATCGACGCAGCAAGGGACGACCTCGATCTGTTCGGCGCGCGCCAGCCCGCGCTCGACGAGCAGGTCGCGCAAGCGTCGCGTGAGCACGATCAACTGCGCCGAGCGTTTCAGCCCCGCGCGTTCCACCGCCTGTATCGCGCGATACTGCGGCGAGTCTTTCGTCCACACTCCGGCCTCTTCGTACTCTTCCGCGAGCAGGCCGCGGATGTCGAACAACAAGCGCACGCGGCCGTAGATGCGCCGCGCTAAAAGCGCCATCGCCATCGGCAGGTGGCCGCGCGCGTGCAGCACGTCGATTGCGTGCTTGCGCGCGAGCCGCGCCGCGCGCATCGCCCCGCGCACGATGTCGTAAGGCGTCACCAAGACGGAAGGGCTTTTGTGATAGGCGAGCGCGTGCCAGCGTATGCCTTCGCGCGCCAGACGCTCGCGCCACTCGCGCTCGTCTCCTATCGACCAAGCCGTGCGCCGGTTCGGCTCGAACGTGAGCAAGTGAACTTCGACGCCGCCCCGGTGCAGTTCGCGCAGGTAAGGCAGCACCTGCGTCTGCACGAGCGGTTCGCGCAAACCGAAGTAGCACAGGTAGAGAGTCCGCAAAGTTTTCGCGTGCGGCGTCGTCATCTCGTCTCGTGCTCCGCGCCGCGCTCGCGCATGTCGAGTTGCGCCGCTGTGGTTGTTGTCGTAGATGACTTCAACGCGTCGAGTTGCGCCGCGCCTGAGTCGCCACGGGGACGAACGCGCCACGCGGCCTGTGCCCAACCGACGAACGTGGCGAGATCAATCGTGAGCATCACGAAGACGACGCCCGCGAACTGCGCCGGGTTCAAGAGCCACGCCCAGCCGCGCCCCTCGCGCCGCGCGTAGATCGATTTGAAAGCACGCGCGAGCAACCCGGCCGCCGGGACGACGAGCCACCACGCGCTATGTAAAAAAGCGAGCGCGACGAAGACGAGCCAGACGGCGTATTGCCGCGCCAAACCGTAATGCCAGTCCCACTGTCGCCCCGCCCAGACGTTGTGGCGCGAGTAGAGCGTGAACTTACGAAAAGTTTTCCGCAGCGTCGGCTGTAGATTCCACCAGACGGTCGCCTGCGGCGCGTAACCCGTCTTGAAGTTCAGGCGCGCCACCTCTTCCATAAAGAAGAGGTCTTCGGCCGCGCGCAAATCCGGAAAGCCGCCCGCCGCCCGCCACACCTCGCGCCGCAACAACGCCGAGGCGATGGACGGCCCGCGCAAGCGTCGCCCGCCCCCGCGCTCCACCTTCGGCGGCAGATAGACGAGCGCCGCGCAGCGTTCAAAAAAACTGCGGACGGCCGCCTCGTAATTTCCGTACACGACCGACACTTCGCTGTCCGCGCGCGCCACCGCGATCAAATTTTCCAACCACTCGGGCTCAAGTTTGATCCCCGCGTCCGTCAGCGCGACCCACACGCTGCGCGCTGCCTCGATGCCGATGTTGCGCCCGCGCCCCGGCGTCGCCTCCGTCGCTTCAATGACGCGCAGAGGCGTCGCGGAGTTCGCGGCCAACTCGCGCGCCAGCTCCACCGTCCTGTCGGTCGAGCCGCCATCGACGAGGATCACTTCACGCGGCTGCACCGTCTGCCGCGCGATTGATTCGAGCAGCGCCCGCAGCGACGCCTCTTCGTTTCGCACCGGGACGACCAGCGACACGTCGAACCTTTGCGCCCCGCTCTCCTCCGCTGCGATATGCCGTGCTGCTCTCATCCCGCTCCGTCCTGCCCACCCAACCAACTCGAAATTGATTCAACCCTCCGCGCCCTCTGCGCGAACTCCGCGCTCTCTGCGTGAACCTCTCATTCAACAGCACTCGCTTCCACAGACATACACCACTTTTCCTTAAGAGAGTTTGTGGAAGGAGACTGCGAGAGGAGGTTCATTCGCCCTGCGTGGTCGTCGCCACGCCGACGCTTGCCGCGCGCGCATCCGTCGTCGCCGTAGTTGTCGCCGCCGACTTCGCCGTCAACTCCGCGTCGCCGTCGCCGCTGCCGACGACGCCGCGCCGGTCGCGTATGAAGCGCGCCGGGTTGCCGCCCACAATCGCGTAAGCGGGCACGGGCTTCAAGACGACCGCGCCCGCGCCGACGATAGCGTGCGCGCCCACGTCGGCCATCACCGTGGCGTTCGCGCCGATCCAAGCGCCCTCGCCCACGTGTACGGGCACGAGCGGGTTGTTGCCCTGCAACTTGATCGGCACGCTCACGTCGTCCGCGCGATGATGATGCCGCCCGGCCAAAATGATCGCGCCCGGCCCGACGAGCACGTGGTCTTCGACGAGCGCGTATTCGACGTACACGTCGCGGCTCATCCACACGTCCGTGCCGATGCGCGTGCGCCGGTCGCCGATGCTCGTCCCGTGATTGAGGATCACGCTTGTGCCGCGACACACGCCGAGGCGGCGGTAAACTTCCTGCCGCAACTGCCAGCCGAACGTGAACGGAACGCTCCCCAAAGCCTCCGTCACGAAAGGCCAGTGCGCGAGGCCATGACGCTCGAACAAGTCGATCAAAAGAGCCGTCGGCACGGCGCACAAGAGCACCAGCGCGCGGCGCACGGCCTTGAAGCAGAGTTTGACGATCTTCAACATCCACACTCTCGCGCACGCTCGAAACGAAACCACGCGCGCGACACGAAGCGGCGCGAACACAGTCTTAGTGCGGTTTCGTGTTGTTTCGTGTGAACTCGTGGTTTCATGTTTTTCTCGCGCGGCAAACATCAGACGAGCGCGCGCCCCTTCAACCGGCGGCGACGAGATTGTCTTCCGCGCCCGCGCGCACCTCTTCCGCCGCGTCGCCGCCGCCTTCGGGCAGCAACCCGTAAGCGGCGAACCAAAGGGAGGTGCGCCGCAAGCCTTCCGCGAAACTGACGCGCGCGCGAAATCCGATCTCCGCCTCCGCACGCGCCGCGCTCAGACGCGACTCCGATAGTTGCAAGAGCGTCCACGTCTCATCAAACTTCTCGCTCGCGCCCGTCGCAGACGCCGACGCACCGCCCGCGCCCGACTTCAGTTTCTCAAGGTATGGCCGCAGGCGTTTCCGCTCGCGCAGGGCGAGATAGGCGCGAAACACCGTCGCCTGCATGGCCGGGCTTTGCAACACGAACGAACGAAACTCCGTGCTGCGCGCCACCGCGCCGAGCGGCCGCACCGACGCGCGCATCCAGCCGCGCCAATCCAACTCGCCGGGCACGACCTCGGCGCTCATCCGGCGCGGAGCCTCTAGCCTGAGCAAGCGCGCGTGCGCGTCTATGTACTCGCTCCATTTCAAAGGCGCGCCGTCCGTCACAAACAGCGGACGACCGAAACCGCGCTCCGTCTCCAGTCCCGCGCGCACCGACTCGACCAGATCATCCACATGGATCAGATTGCACCAGCCGCCGTCTTCCACCACGCACACCTGCCCGCGCGCGAGCAGTTCCATCAACTCCGCGCTCCAGCGCAGGTACGACCCGTAAACCATGTGCGGCCTCAAGACCACGCCCTCCAGCCCGCGCTCACACTCTCTGAGCACGGCCTGTTCGGCGCGCGCCTTCTCGTCCGCATACGGCTCGCCCGTCTTGACGAGCGGCGTCGCTTCCTGCTGCGCCTCGACGCGCAACGGCAACGAGCGGCCATGGACGGCCGCGCTGCTCATGTGCACGAAACGCTTGATGCCGAGCGCGCGCGCCGCCGCCAGCAACGGCTCGGTCTCTTGCCCCGCCTTGTCGCCGACGCCGAGGTGCACGATGGCGTCGCAGCCTTCGGCCGCGCGACGCACCGCCCGCTCGTCCGTCAAATCCGCTTCCACCACTTCGAGCGGGTAACGCATGATGCGCGCCGCCGTGCGATAGCTGCGCACCATGCAGCGCAACTGCGAGAGCCGCCCCTCGGCCGCCCACATCTCCACCAGACGCGAACCCACAGACCCGGCCGCGCCCGTCACGAGAATTTTTTGATAACCGCTCGCCCGCCCGTCGCCGCTGCTGCGGCGGCGGGCGTCGCCGCCGTTCGCGCCGCCTATGCGCGACGCGCCGACGATTCCCGGCGCACCGACAACACTTGGCGCACTTCGGTTCCAACTCTCCGGCGCTGGACGCCGCAAACGGTAACACGTCTCAATCGCTTCGACCGTCGGCAAAGCCACGCGCGCCGGAGCAACCAACTCCGTCTCGCCTCTCGTCGCGCCGACGAAATTTTCCAACTGCCGCACGAACGGATCGGCCAAGCCTTCGTCGGCATGCGCCGTCGTGTGAAACTCGCCCGCGCCCTGCGCGCCGCCACGCGCGAAGACGATCTTGATCTCCGTGCGCGCGTGCGGGTCGATGTCGATGTAACCTTCCGTGCAATGGATGCGCGCGCGGTTGACGCTGCGATAAGCGCGCGACAATTGGACGACGCCCGGCACGCGCCCAGCAGTCGCCGTCCGGCAACTCACGCGCGCGCGCGCAAAGGCCTCCACGCCCCCTTGCGCGTCGTCCTCGTATTCTTCCACTTCGACGCGGCCGAGCCACGCCGCCAGTTGATCGAAGACGTGCGGCCCGAGGTCGATCAAGACGCCGCCGCCCGCCCATTTCGGATCGAACGTCGCGCGATTCAGAGGCCAGTTCCAGACGGACTCGCGCACCTCGAAACGCACGGGCGTGCCCACCAACTCGCGCCTGAGCGCGTCCGTCGCCAGCTCCGTCGAACCGAAGAAGCGGCGCACGAATCCGCACGCGAGCAGTCGCCCCGCGCGCTCGCTCGCCTCGATCATCTCCACGGCTTCCGCCGTCGTCAGTGCCAGCGGCTTCTCGCACAGCACGTGCAGCCCGGCCTTGAGCAGTTCGAGCGACAACGCGGCGTGATGCGCGTTCGGCACGGCGACGAGGGCCGCATCCGCGTGCGCCGCGATCTCGCCGAGGTCGGTCAACACCACGGCGTCCGGGCACAAAGTCCGGCGCAAATTCTCCGCCCGCGCCGCGTCCACGTCGTACAACGCCGTGCACCGCGCGCCCGCCACCGCCGCCACGGCATGGGCGTGCGCGTGCGCGATAGCGCCGCACCCGACGAGCGCGATTCTGACCTCTCTGTTTTGCAGTTCCCTCATCAATCAATAACCCTGCTCGAAACTAATCTCATACTCAAACTTCAACTCTCAAATGTGAAATCTCAAATCTCAAATCCATCCTCCGCTTACTTCACACCATTGCGCCGCTCCTTGCAGTCTTCATTCGCACTCTAGCGCGCGATGGGCGCGATCTTCCCCGTCACCTGATCTATGTGATAACGCGCGAACGAGCGCAGCCACTCGGCCGTCCGCAAGGCGTCCTCGTCCTTCCGCAAACGCCCGCGCACGTAATAGCGCAGCCCCAGCGCGCCCCAGTGCAAAGCGTTCGCCACCCACCCCAGACGCCACGAGACCGGATTGCGATGGCGCGAGGCGAACACGTAGAAGGCGTCCAGATAGCGATAGTGCTTGTCGTTGTTCTTGTAGAGTTGGTTGCTGCTCTTGTTTTCCAGATGCACGATGGGCGCGCCGTGCACGTAACAGACGCGCAAGCCCGCCGCGCGCATGCGCCAGTACCACTCGATGTCCTCGCCGTAGAGGAAGAACTCGTCCGGCAAAGGCCCCACCTTATCCAACACCTCTCGCCGCACCGCCACGAAAGAGTTGCTCAACCAATCGACATCCTGCGTCTCGACGACGTACCACAGCCGCGCCAGACGTTGATTCTTCTTCAAGACCACGGGGCCGAACTTGTTCAACCCGGCGGCGACCGACAGATCGCTCCACAACGTGGGAAAACGCAAACCCGTCGGCACGAAATCGCCCTCGCCGTTCAAGTGCTGACCGCCGACGGCCGCCACGTCCGGGTGCGCGTCCAAATATTCCACCAGACGCTGCACCGCGCCCGGCAACACAATCGTGTCGCTGTTCAAGAGCACCAGATAACGCCCGCGCGCATACTTGAAGCCAAGATTATTCCCACGCGCGAACCCCAAGTTCTCACCGCTGCGTACGAGACACACGTCCGGGTGATGCTCCGCGATGTAATCCGCGCTCCCGTCGCTCGAATTGTTGTCCACCAGGATAATCTGCGCGGGCAAATCGCCGAGCGACTCCTTCAACGTCTTGAGACACTGCGACGTTAACTCGCGCGTGTTCCAGTTGACGATCACGACCGAGACGCGCGGCTCATTCGCTTCCCCGTTCAATTCACCCTGCGCCTGTGCTTCCACTTCAACCACCATAACCTGTCTATTAAACCTTACTCCGCTCCAAAAGTTTAAACGCCCGCACCACGCGCCCGACTGACTCAGGGCAACTTGCGGGTGCGGCCAAGCCATCGCGCTAGGCGCTTCGACACTCGACTTCAAACGCCCTGCCCCGCCCCGCCCGCCCTCACGTTCCCGCCATCAAACACGCACCAGCCGCATCTTGCGCCACACCAAATGTCTCACCCTAACGGTTCAGGCACGATGCCTCATCGTCTCCAACCTTCTCCCCTCGCCCTCCGCCTCCGCCGTCGCCAAGTCGGCCTCGACCATTTGCTTGACCAACTCTTTGAAACTGTATTCCGGTCGCCACTTCAACTCTCTCTCCGCCTTCCCCGCATCTCCCACCAAGAGGTCTACTTCCGCCGGTCGCAGGAACCGCTCGTCCACT
>DASVUD010000053.1:0-100402 GCA_036387235.1 Pyrinomonadaceae bacterium | reverse complement strand
GACGCAGAGGGCGCAGAGAAAATCATGTCTTCTCTGCGCCCTCTGCGTCTCCGCGAACTCTGCGTTGAAATGATCCTGCGGCAAACTCAACCGCAAATCGCCCTAGTGAGGCGAAAAAGTTTGGTTTCGTCGTTTCTCAGTGAACCCAATCGAGCGGGACAAACTCGACGGCGACCACCTCGCCGTCGGCGATGCGCGCGTCTTTCGGCGGGCGATAGGTGACGAGGATGGGGTTCGACTCGGCGCGCAACCCGCACTCGACGCGGCCGCGCACGTCGGCCGTGTAGCTGACGAAGCGTATGCGATTGAGCGTGGGGCTGCGCAATTTCAAAATGCCTTGAGCGGTTTCGACGAGCAGGAGGACGCCCGCCGCGTCTTCGCATTCGATGCTCACGAGTTGGCCGCACGCCTGTTGACCGTCGAAGCGCAGGGGCTTGAACTGCGGGCCGGGCTGCGGCATGTCGCAGGGCAGCGACGGCGCATCTTCCGCCGCTGCGGTAGGAGGAGAAGTCGTAGGAGAAGTCGAAGGAGAAGTCGAAGCGGCCGTCTCATTATGAGAGAGCGAAGCGGCCGACACCTGAGAAGAAGACGAAGCGGCCGTCTCTTTGTTCGCGGAGTGAGAGGGTGGAGTTGTGCCGTCGCCCGCCGGGGCGCTCGCGTCGGCGGGCGCGATTGTTTGTGCTCTGCGTTGCGCGACGGACTGTTCCTCGCTCGTCTCCACTTTTTCCAGGAGCGTCTGCGCTTCGGCGCGCGTCTGCGCCGAACGGCGGTCGCGCGCAAGCGGTTCGAGCATCTGCCGCGCGCGGTCGAACTCCGCGCGGCGCGCGTGCAGTTCAGCCAGCAACAACTTGAACTCCTGACGGCGCGGCGCGAGCCGGGCGGCGTGGCCGACGAGAGCGAAGGTCTCCTCCAAGCGCGGGCTGCGTTCGATGTCCACGCGGCCGAGCAGGGCGTAGGCTTCGAGAAAGTTGGGCGCGAGTTCGATTGCCCGTTTCAGTTCGGCGCGGATGAGACGCGTCGTCGCCGCGTAGCCCGCGACGGTCTTCTCCGTCTCCAAACCTTCGCGGCGCAGCAGGTCTGCGTAATAAAAATGCGTGAGATGATTTTCGGGTGCGAGGCGGAGGGCGCTTTCCAGATGCGTGCGCGCCTCGGCGAAGCGGTTTTGCTGCAAGCGCAACAGGCCGAGCGACGTGCGCGCGGCGGCCGTGTCCGCGTCGAGCCGCAAGGCGCGCGCGAAATATTCTTCGGCATCATCCGTGCGGTTCGTGTGCAGGAGCAGGTCGCCGAGCGCGGCCTGCGCTTCCGCGTCGGTGAGCGCGCGGCTTTCGGTCTTCACTGCGACAGGCAGGGGCGCGTCGAACGTCTCCGTGCGTTCGGGGTAGCGCGCGGCGCGGACGTAAGCGGAGAGCGCACCTTCCATCGCGCCGAAGCCGACTTTGAAAGCCTCTCGAAAACTCGCTTCCACGCTCGCGCCCGTCGAAGCGAGTTCGAGATAGCGCGCCAGTTGCGCTTGCCGCGCGCCGCTCGCGTCGCTCAACAGGTAATGCACGAGTGCCCACGACTGCGCGTAGAAGAGCGCGTGCTTGTCGTGCTCTTGATAGTGCGCGGAATAAGAGTCGGCCGAGAGCAGCGTCTTGAGCGAAAGCAATTGCCCGTGCGAGAGCGCGTCGAGACGATGCGCGAGCGGGTAGCCGAGACGGACGCGCCGCCTGTCGGCCGACAGTGCGAACTCGCTGTAATACTGCGCCAGCCCCTCGTTGAACCAGACGGGCGCGCCCGCGTAGTTGTTCCGCACGACGGCGTGGACGTATTCGTGGAAAAGCACGGAGAGCGGATCGCGCCCGCCGCCGACGTTCAAAGAGAGCGTGATGTAGTTAACGTCGGGGCTGAACTGAAAATAGCCCGCCACGTCGCGGCGCAGGTCGCCGCCGTAGGTCGGCTTGAAAAACTGATAGTCGCCGCTGTTTTGAAAGAGGATGACGGTGAGCGGAAACGACACGTCGAAACCGCCCTCCTCCTGCGCCTCCAAGCGCGCAAAGATGGCGCGGAATTCTTCGAGCCGGGCGATGGCCGTCTGCGCTTCCCCTTCGCCCGCGTTCGTGTGGACGACGAAATTCTCCGAACGCACGCTCGTCCAGCCGCGCGCCTCGGCCGTAGTCGTCAACAGTAGCGACGCGGCCACGAGACAGACGACGGCCCACAGGGAACGAGAGAGGCTTTGCGGAAAATGCGCTTTCATTTGCGTTTAAGGAAACAGACGGCCGTTGCGTGGTTAGCGCGAAATAAGATGCAAGCGGGCGCGCTCGCGGTAGCCCGGCGCGGCGACGCGCGCGGATTATAAACCTTAAAGTGACGACGCGAAATCCGCTTTAATCACGCCCCGAACCGTGCGCCGCGAAATCCGCGCTCAATTTCCTTACTCAGCCGTTCGTCGCCGCGAAACTTTCACCACATAATTATCTTAAGCTCTGTGGTTTCTCGTTTGACATTCGGGCACGCACGCCGGAAGATCAAACGAAAATGAAGGGGCAAAACATGAGCGCAGCGGAAACGAACGAAGCGGCGGCCGACGCGAAGGCCACGGAACGGGACGAAGCCAAGACGAAAGAGTCGGATTTTGAACTCGCGCAGCGCAGCGCGGCGGGCGACCGCGAGGCGTTCGAGCAGTTGTATCACCGGCACTTCCGGCGCGTCTACGCCCTCTGCCTGCGCATGACCACTAACCCCTCGACCGCCGAAGACCTGACGCAGGAAGTCTTCATCCACCTCTTCAACAAGATCGGCTCATTTCGCGGCGACTCGGCCTTCACCACTTGGCTGCATCGCATGACGGTCAACCACGTCTTGATGTATTTCCGCAAGAGCAGCACGCGCTCCGAGTTGTTGACGAACGAGGGCGAAACGCCCGTCCAGATCGTGCGCGGCACGGAGAATCAGGACAAAATGCCCATCGTCGACCGCATCGCGCTCGAAAAAGCCATCTCGGAACTGCCGCCCGGCTACCGCTCGGTCTTCGTCCTCCACGACGTCGAAGGCTACGAGCACGAAGAGATCGGGCGCATGCTCGGCTGCTCCACCGGCACGAGTAAATCCCAACTCCACAAGGCGCGTTTAAAATTAAGAGACCTCATCAGGCGACAGGCCGCGCAAAATTAGCATCTTAGGTGCGCCAGAAATTTAAACCCCTCCGGGAGAGACCCTCGATGGAATGTGAAGAAAGTTTGGAACTGCTCAGCGAATACCACGCCGGGGCACTCGAAGAACCAAAGCGTGACGGGGTGCGCACGCACCTCGACGGTTGCCCTCCGTGTTGCGACGTTTTACACGATGTCGAAACCATCGTCGTCTCCGCCAGTTCGTTGCGTGAAGAAGACGGCATCTCGTTTCCCGACGAGACGGCTATCTGGCAGCGTATCCAGTTCTCCTAAAGTTAACGCGCCGGTCGCGTCGTCCGGAAACTCCCAGCAGCGCCGCCCGCGCGGGGCGCACACGCGTCTTCGACATTTTTTCCGACGCTGCCGGGGCGAATCCGCCGCATTCCCGGTTTCGCTTCGAGAGGTCTTGGGTTTCGTGGCCTTTCTTAGATTGTTTCCCCAGTCTTTTGTTGGCTTTACGCCTTACGTCCCTCGCCTAAGGCAGTTAATTTCCCCTGCGATAAAACTTTTTAATCTTTTAATTCATCTAACACGTACTAAGGGTGCGACGTTAAAGGGGGTTGCCTCGCACGCCGAAGGAGTTTATGCTAGCGGTCAACGCGGCTTTATTAAATAGTTTATCGTAGGGGCGGCAATTTTTCCCGCAACGTGCGCCAACGGCGGCAAGCGCAGAGGTTAACGGCAAGTATGATTGAGAAGGACAGAGCGGACGACGGCCTTCGCCCGGTGGGTTTCGGCGGCGACAAATACCTTTCTTTCGACGGAGTGGGCGAGGAACAGCACGACGATGCCATCTCCACCAGCAAACTCGAAGACGTTTTACAGAAACTCGGCGGCGCGAGCCTGACCGAAGCCGACTCGGACGAACTCCTCATCGAGGAGGTGGCCGCGGTTGCCACGGATGAGACGGACGACCCGCTCGACGCCGAAGACGAACTCGATTTGTCAGCCGGCGTGGACGACAAGTCGAGCGATCCCGTGCGCACCTACCTGCGGCAGATGGGCACGGTTCCGCTCCTCACGCGCGAACAGGAAGTCTCCATCGCCAAGCGCATCGAGCGCGGCCAGAATCGCACGCACAAATCTCTGGCGCGTTCGCCCATCGCGCTCAAAGAACTCTTGCAGATCGGCGAGGACATCGACGCCGGGATGCTCAGCATCCGCGACGTAGTGGCGTTTGCCGATCAAGCGGACGTGGCCGACCTCGAAGACAAGACCGAGGAATACCAGCGCTGGACGCTCGAAGGCATCGAGAAGATCAACACCCTCTTTCAACAGGGCTTGAAAGATTGGGAGAAACTTCGCGCCGAGCAGCAAGTCACGCGCGGCAAGCGCAGCAAGAAACTCTTGCGCCTGCGTCGCAAAGTGGCGGGCGCGCGTCTGGAGATCGCGCAGGAGATGAAGGGGCTGACTTTGAAGGACGCGACGCGCCAACGTCTCATCGACGCCATCGCCTCAGTCCACAAAGACATCCGCACGGCCGAGCGCGAGATCGAGAAGTACACGGAGAAACTTCACGCCAAGCGCATCAAGCCGGAGCAGGAGAAGGATTTCAAGAAGCACATCTCTTCGGCCAAGAAGCGGCTCAAAGAGATCGAGGCCGAGCATCAGGTCTCCATCCTTGAGATCAAACGCTCGCACCAGTCAATCGCGCGCAGCGTCGCCGAAACCATCGAGGCCAAGAGCGAGTTGACGGAAGCGAACTTGCGTCTCGTCGTCTCGATTGCGAAGAAGTACACGAATCGCGGCTTGCAGTTCCTTGACCTCATCCAAGAGGGCAACATCGGACTGATGCGCGGCGTGGAGAAATTCGACTGGCGGCGCGGCTACAAGTTTTCGACCTATGCCACGTGGTGGATTCGCCAAGCGATCACGCGCGCGATTGCCGATCAGGCGCGCACCATTCGTATCCCCGTCCACATGATCGAGACGATCAACAAACTCGTCCGCACTTCGCGCGCGCTCGTGCAAGAGCTTGGACGAGAGCCGACGAGCGAAGAGATCGCGCAGAAGGTTGACATGCCGGTGTCGAAGGTGCGCAGCGTCTTCAAACTGGCGCAGCAGCCGATCTCTTTGGAGACGCCTATCGGCGAAGAGGAAGATTCGCATCTCGGCGACTTCATCGAAGACAAGGGACGCGTCAACCCGGCCGACTCCGTGGTGGCGGCCAACCTCAGAGAGATCACGGACGAAGTGCTGGCGACGCTTTCGCCGCGCGAAGAGAAAGTGATCAAGATGCGTTACGGCCTCGGCCCCGTGGGCGAGGAACACACGCTCGAAGAGGTGGGCAAAGACTTCAGCGTCACGCGCGAACGCATCCGGCAGATCGAGGCGAAGGCGCTCCGCAAGCTGCGCCACCCGTCGCGCTCGCGCCTGCTCAAAGCCTTCATCGAAGGCGTGCAGCACTAAGCGTTTGTTTTAATCACCAAGACACGAAGGCACGAAGTTACTTTGAAATAACTTCGTGCCTTCGTGTCTTGGTGGTTAATGTTGCCGACCCTTTTATTGATTGACGTTGGCGGGCGGGTTGCCTCCTCCGGTGTTCCGGTTGATGCCCGTGGGTTCGACGTTGGAGTTGCCTTTGACGGCCGCGTTCGTGTTGCCCTCGCTCGTGCCGCCGATGCCTGTGTCCTTCGGCCCGATCCCTTCCCTGCTGCCCGCGCTGTTGTTGTTGTTGGCCGCGCCCGCCGCAGTGCCCGCGTTCGCGTTGCCGTTCGCGGGCGAGTTGACACGCTCCGACGTGCAACCCGCGAAGAAGGTGAAAAGGGCGAGCATGGCAAGCGTCATGTAAGTGCGTCGCATTCGAGTTCCTCCTGTCGAACAGTCTGATTGATAAAGCAAAGGTTGACACGGTGGCGGCCGCGTCCGGCCGCGCAGTCGCCACTTTGTGCCTGAGCTTACGCGCCGCTTGAGACCGGCTCGCTGCTCGGCGCTTGCGCTTCCAGTAAACTCCGGCTCTCCATGACGCGTACACCGGCGGCCGACATCTCTTCGAGAGCGCGGCGCGTGTCGCCCTCGTTCACTTCGACGCCGCGACAGGCATCCTCGACGACCGTCGTGTTGAATCCGAGCATACGAGCGTCAAGCGCGGTGAACTTCACGCAGTAATCGGTCGCCAGCCCGACGACGTAGACATCCTTGACGCCGCGCTCTTTCAGGTAATCGCCGAGGCCGGTTGCGCGCAGGTGTTCGTTATCGAAGAAGCCGCTGTAAGAATCGATCTCCAAATCAGTGCCCTTCTGGAAGACGCGCGCGACGCGGCTCGTGTCGAGACCTTTGACGAACCCCGCGCCCTCCGTGCCTTGCACGCAATGCGGCGGCCAGAGCGAGACGAAACTCGAATGCCCCGGCGGATGCCAGTCCTGCGTCGCCACGACGAGCGGGAAAAGTTTTTGCAGTTCGTTGACGACGGGCACAACCCGGTCGCCCTCTTTCACGGCGAGCGAGCCGCCGGGACAGAAATCGTTTTGAATATCGACGAGGACGAGTGCGCTTTGTTCGTTCACGTTCAATCACCTTCAAATTGCTTCGACCATTCAACCCTTTTCAGGACGACGGCGACCGTCAATCATTTTCGATTCGCTTCGACCGTCACTTACTTTTGCGACGCTTCGCCTGCGCTGTCTTCAAGGACGCGCACCTCTTGCCCGACGGCGAGCCTGCCCGTGCTTAAGACGCGCGCGTAGAGACGCGACTCGCCCGCGTGCTCTTTCTGCGAGACGCGCTTGAATTTTCCGTCGGCGAACGAGGCGCGGATGTTCCGGCACGGGTTGGCATAGGAAGTCAGTTCAACGACGACCTCTTCGCCGAGTGCGAGCCGACGCCCCGGCGCTAAAGTTGTCCAATCCAGCCCGGCGACGGTGACGTTCTCTCCCGTTGAACCGGGCGCAATGGGATGGCCTTCGGCCTGCAACGCCTGAATCACTTCGAGCGAATAGAGACAGAGAGCGCGCCGCGGCCCGCCGTGGATGAACGGGTGTCTCTGCCGGTCGCCGACGAGGCCGGTCGGCGTCAGTTCGGCTTCCGCGACGGGAAGTTTCGGGACGCCGCCGTTTGAACAGTTCAACTGGTAGATATAGCCTCGGCCGCCGGGCATGAGCGTTTCAACTCGCGTCTTCTTTCAACTGCTCGGCCGTTTCGTCGTCACCGATCAAGTGGTTCGATTTGTCGCGCGGCAGTTCGGGGTCTTTCTGGTCGGCGCTGCGTGCGGCCTCGGCTTCGTGCATCTCGCGTCGATCACCGTCTTTGCGTTCGCCGTCCTTCTTTTGTCGATCCTTATCAGACATAGTTTCCGTTTCTCCTCCCGGCTCGTTTGATTCCTGCACTTCTACTTTTACTCAAGCGACGGCCACGCCGCGCGCCTGTTCGCGCACTCGTTCGAGCACACGCGGCAAATCTTCTTTCGTGTAGAGGGGCACGCCGCGCGTCGATTCATGGTCGAGAGAGCGCGCGCACCACGCCTCGAAACGCGCGCGCGCCGTTTGCGCGTCCACGCCTTCGTCGAACAGGTAGAAGCCGGATGTTTTCGCGAGCGCACGCCGCGCCGAAGGCTTAATCTTCTGCTCGCTCTCGGCGCGCGCCGCCATCAACATCAAATCAACTTCGACGAATTGGACGAAACTCGTGCCCTCGACGAGCACGCCGCGCGCGCTGACGCGCTCAAGCGCGAGTTCGATCCCGCGTTCCACCTGCTTGTCCGTCGCCACCACCCAATGGACGTTCGACGCGCCCGCGTCCCAGTAACGACCCGTATCTTTGCCGGCGGCGTAAGTCTCCGCGCGCCCCGAACGCACGACGGGTTCGTCCGCGAGCAAATGGCTGACACAACACGCGTGCGCATCTTTGCCGCACGAACGATAATGGCCGCGCGTGATCTTGATGGCTTCCCAACCGGGCGCTGAAAGCCCCCGCAGCAGTTCGCACATCAGAGTGGTCTTGCCCGCGTCGGAGTAAAAACCCCCGACGCCGACGATAGTAAAACTCATAGTCACGCTTTGTCAGACTCTTTCAAACTCGGTTACAGACATTATGCAATCGCTCACGGCCGAAACTCAATCAAGCGCGACTAAGAAAATCATGAAACCACGCGGTTCACACGAAAACACACGAAAAAGTTGTTCGCGTTGTGCGCGTGTCGCGCGCATGGTTTCATCTTTCAGTTGATCGCGCGCGAGTCTTCGCTTCCACGCGCACGCTTGGCAAGGGGCGCGTCCGCGCTATAGATTAGCCGAAGATTGGCCGACAGCAATTATTCGCGCGCCCATAGGGAAAGCTCTCGATGACTAACGACGAAGACAGCGCGCGGCGCACCGTGCTCGCGCTAAAGATAGCGGAGGCGCTCAGGCGACATGCGAGCGACGCCTTACGAGGCGGCGCGCGTGCGGACGACGCGGCGCGCGCATGGCTCGAAGCTGACTTTGCCGACGCGGAAGATGTTGAAGACTGGCTTGGCGCGCGCTGCTTCGAGCCTGCCTGCGCGCAGGCACTCGAAGCGGCGGGCATCACGCCCGAACAGGCTGCTTTGCGAACGCGCGAGGGGCGCACCGACGAAGAAGACACGGTCGCCTACAAATTCGCGCGAGGGCATCTGACGCTCGAAGAAGCGCGCCGCATCATCACCAGCGATTTTTGGAATTCTTGAAGGAGTTCGCAAGTTAGATGACGAACCAGACACGCCCGCTGACCGTTCTCTGCATCGCCAGTTACGAAAAGGGTCAGGAGTTCATGCGCGAGTGCAAGCGGCAAGGTTGCCGCGTCCTGCTCCTCACGTCCCACAGCATCCGCGACGCCGACTGGCCGCGCGAAAGTCTCGACGACATCTTCTACATGCCCGACGACAACCACCGTTGGATTCTCGAAGACGTGATCAAGAGCGTCTCCTACGTCGCGCGCACCGAAGTGATCGACCGCATCGTCCCGCTCGATGATTTCGACCTTGAGACGGCCGCCGCCCTGCGCGAACACCTGCGCGTCGCCGGCATGGGCGACACCACCACGCGCTACTTCCGCGACAAGCTCGCCATGCGCATGCGCGCGCAAGAGGCCGGAATCAACGTCCCCGAATTCGCGCACGTCCTCAACTACGCGGCCTTGCGCGAGTACCTGCGCCGCACCCCCGCGCCGTGGCTCTTGAAGCCGCGCTTCGAGGCTTCGGCCACCGGCATCAAGAAGATCACGGAGCCGGACGAACTCTGGCCTGCGCTCGACGCGCTCGGCGACCGGCAGTGCTTCCACGTCCTTGAACGCTACGTGCCCGGCGACATCTATCACGTCGATTCCATCGTCTACGAAGGCGAAGTTCTCTTCGCCGCCGTCAATCGCTATGGACGTCCGCCGCTCGACGTGGCGCACGGCGGCGGCATCTTCACCACGCGCACCTGCGTGCGCGGCACGCCGGAAGAGTCGGCCTTGCAGGAGATCAACCGCCGCGTGCTGGCCGCGATGCGACTGCCGCACGGCGTCTCGCACACCGAGTTCATACGCGGGCGCGACGACGGCCAGTTCTACTTTCTCGAAACCTCCGCGCGCGTCGGCGGCGCGAACATCGTCGAACTCGTCGAAGCCGCAACCGGGATCAACCTCTGGCGCGAGTGGGCGAAGATCGAGATCGCCGGGGGCAAGCCGGACGCCTACCAACTGCCGCCGTGCCGCACGGACTACGCCGGTCTCCTCGTCTCGCTCGCGCGCGAACGCTACCCGGACACTTCCGCCTACGACGACCCGGAGATCGTCTGGCGCATGAACAAGGAATCACACGTCGGCCTCATCGTCATGTCAGACGACCCGGCCCGCGTCGAGTATCTGCTCGACAACTACTCGGAACGCTTCTACCGCGACTTCCACGCCGTCCACCCGCCGAGCGAACGCCCGACGAGCTAAGAAAAGCCGTGAATCGTCAATCGTAAATAGATTCAATCCGGTTTTTTCTATTTACGATTTACGATTCACGATTTACGGCTCTTTAATAGATGTTGAAGTTGTATTCGATGAGGACGTATTGCGAGACGGGGCGGCCGTCTTTGATGGCGGGGATGAACTTGATGTGGCTGGCCGCGAAGACGGCTCTTTCATCGAGGCCGTCCGGCAGATATTTGAGGACGACGATGTTCGTGACCTTTCCCGTGGCCGAGAGGACGATCCGCAGCCTGACCACTCCGGTCGTTTGATTACGCCGCGCCTTTTCGGTGTAGCGCGGTTCGGGCTTGTAGATGACCTGCGCGCGGCGCGTCACTTCTTTGATCTTGAAAATTTGCTGCCCGCCGTTTGAGACAG
Source organism: Pyrinomonadaceae bacterium (assembly GCA_036387235.1). Taxonomy (GTDB): domain Bacteria; phylum Acidobacteriota; class Blastocatellia; order Pyrinomonadales; family Pyrinomonadaceae; genus JAIVJZ01. The sequence goes on along the minus strand of DASVUD010000053.1, from coordinate 89,975 downwards.
TTGTCGAGTCGGCTGTCGAGTCGGTTGACGGCGCGGCTGTCTTCGAGTTCTCGCCCGCGCTCCGCGCCTTCCCCGCCTCCGTGCTTGCTTCCGCGTTCGGCGGCGGCGCAGTTGCCTTCGCCGCCGCATCGCCGCCTTTGGGCAATTTGTAGTCTTCCAACGCAACGTCCGTGGCATACACGACGGGCGGCTGCGGCAGTTTGCTCTCGTCCACAATCAGACGCCCGCCGGGACTCTCCGACAACACGAACGAAGAGAAGAAGCGTTGCACGTCCGGGTGTGTGTCGTCCGCCCCGACGGCGCGCAGCACGTATGCGTGGCGCGGCGTCAGGAAGACTTGAATGGACGATTGCGCGATGGTCGTCGGATGCGTGTCGCTCGCGATAACGTATTGACGGCCGCTGAATTTGCCGCGCGGCAACTCCTGCTGCACTTTGAGTTGGATCACGCGCCCCTCGTAAACCATCCCGCGCACGTATTCTCTGGCGAAGTAGTTGAGGTCTTCGCGCTCGCGCGGTTTATCGTAGGCGCGGATCAGATAGACGACGTTGTTGCCGTAAGCCGCGTAGTTGCGCGCCGTGTCGAAGAGGTTCGGATTTCCGTTGACGATGCGGCTCGTGTGATCGAGCGCGGGCATCTCCGGCAGCGACGCGGAGAACTCTTCGCCGTGGAACGTATAGGACTGCCACGACGACTCCTGCGCTCCGGCGTTACTGTCAGTTGGCGCGGCGGCAGCGTGCGTCGCCGCGCGCGGAACGTCGAAAGCGAGAGCGCATAGGAGCAGCGAGAGGATGAACGGCAAAACGTTTTTCCGCATACGAGGTTTTTAACTCCTGACGGTTCTTGGCAAACTAAATTTCCGCGCGCCGCACCCGAAGCCGTCTGCGCGCTCCAGCGTTCACTCCGCGCGTTCGAGCGGCGGGGCGACGGCGATGAAGTCTTCGGCGAAGCGGCGCGCATATTCGTCGAGCAAGCGGCACACGCGCGCGTGGTCGGGCGAGCGCACGACGAGGCCGACGTGGTAAGACTTGCGCACGCGATAGACGATCTCCGGGTCGTCGTAGGCGGAAGTGTCCGGCCACTCTTGGCGCGCGAGCGAGAGCACGATCCCGGCATGCTCTTCGCGCGCGGGTTCGGGTTGGTATGGATGCTCGGCGTCGCTCAGTTCGAGCTTCGCCCATTCGCGCCAGATGTTCAGCCCGCTCGCGGCCTCCAGAGTCTCCGCGATGTATGCGCCGCCGACGCGCGAGGCGATTTCAAGAAAGTAAAACTTCTCGTCCGACGCGCTCTTGATGAACTCGGCGTGCGTCGCGCCGCGTCTGAGGCCGAGCGCCTTGATGACCTGACGATTGATCTCCAAAAGTTTTCGCCGGTCGCCGTTTTTTCGTTCGAGCGAATGAGAGATGAAAGCGCCGCCCTCGTGCGCGACGTTCATCGGCGGGCGACCGTAACGACTGACGCCCGCAAACTCCACCTTGCCGCCCACGACGATTGAATCGACGTGATAGACCTCGCCCGCGACGAAGCGTTCGAGCAGGTAAAACGAAGACTGTTCGCTCAAACGTTCGCGCGCGTCGAGCGCATCGATGGCGCGCCAGACCTGCTCCGCGTCGTGCATCTTCTTGATGCCGATGGCCGACACGTCCGTGCGCGGCTTCAAGACCCACGGCGCGGGCACGCGCTCCATAAACTCGTGCAACTCGGCGTAGTTCAAGACGTGGACGAACTCCGGCACGTTGACGCGCGCCGCGGCGGCCACGCCGCGCATCGCCAGTTTGTCGCGGAACAGGCGCGCCTCCGCGCTCGTCATGCCGGGCAAGCGCAAATGTTCGCGGATGAGTCCGGCCGTGATCACGTCGAACTCTTCGAGCGCGACGACGCGCGTCACTTTATGTCGCCGCGCGATCTGCGTGACGGTGAAGATGTAGTGGTCGGCCGAGGCGTCGTTCGGCAGCGTGATGAATTCGTCGATTGAGTCGTGCGGCCACTCTTCGGCGCGCCACTTCTCTTTCGTGACGAGGACGACGCGGCAGTTCTGCCGTTTACATTCGCGCAAAAATTCGACGCCTTTGAAGTAGCTGGCGAGGCAGACGATAGTGTGGGGAGATGTTTCGGTCACGTGCGATTCTCTCGTTCAGTTAGACGTTCGCCGCCAGTATATAACGAGAGATGAAGAAACGATGAAGGGACGGCTGGTGAATGGTGAATGGTGAACGGTGAATGGTGAATGGTGAATGTAAAAGTGGTGAAGGGAAAGAACTGATTTCCTTCCATTCACCACTTTTACATTCACCATTCACCAGTCTTCAGTAGATGTTGAAGTTGTATTCGATGGTGACGTATTGCGAGACGGGGCGGCCGTCCTTTTCGGCGGGCTTGAAAGAGATGCGCCGCGCCGCTTCGATGGCCTTCTCGGTTAATCCGTCGGGCAGCTTCGTCAGCGGCGTGATGCCCGTCACCTGTCCCGCAGCCGTCAGGACGAGACGCAGGCGCACTGTGCCCGTCACTTGATTGCGGCGCGCTTCTTCCGTGTAGAGCGGTTCGGGCTTCGAGATGATCTGCGCGCGGCGCGTCACTTCGTTGACGCGGAAAGGGCGTGCATAGTCGCCGCCGCTGCCGCCGTTGCCGCCCGCGCCGCCGCCGCCGAGTTTCGCGGGGCCGCCGCCCGTGTTGTAGCCGTCGCCCACCCCGTAGCCCGTGCCGTTGCCGGAGCCTACGCCGCCGCCCGTGCCTTCGCCGATGCCGCCGCCCGTGCCCGAACCCGAAGAGAGTTCGGTCGCTTTCGATTTCGGATCGCCGTAGTTGATGGCGCGCGTGTCCGTGGGAAAGAGCGCGGGGTCTGCGCGGATGGTCGCGGCGGTCGGAAGCGACGGGTTCTGGATCGCGGGCGGCTTCGGGTCGGGCGCGAGCACTTGCGGGTCGAGCGTCGCCTGCGGCAGTTTCCCGGCGACCGCGGGTTTGTCTTCGAGTCGCCCGCCGCCGCCACCGCCGCCCGGTCTTTCCTGTTGCGCCTTCGAGCCGCCGCCCGTGCCGCGCGCCATCCCCGGCGTGCCGGCATCGGGTTCGGGCTGCGCGTTCGGAATGTTCGTCACGGGGCCGAGGTAGATCAAGTTCTCGTTGATGCGTTCGGCCGACAGGTCGCCGCGCGTCGTGCCGAACTTACTGAACGCGGCGACTGTGACGGCGAGCGTGAGCGCGACGGCGAACGCCGTGGCGACGCCGTAAGCGGTGTTCTCCTGACTGAGCGCGCGCCACACCATCGAGGCATAGGCGGCCGTTAGTCGGCGCGCGAAGCCGAGCGGGTCGCGGCGCAGTTCGGCGCGCGTCAACTGCGCCTCGTGCGCAGTCTCCCGCACCTCGGCGAGCAGGCGTGCAAAGAGCCCGCGCTCCTCTAAGATCGTCAGTTGGTAATCGCCGGGCAGTGCGTATTGCGGCGTGAGCGTATGGCCGGGGCGGTGCAAATTCATTTCCTTCTCCTTCAACAGTTCGCGATACGAATTAAGGACGCGCGCGTCGAGCGACGCGGGCACAACGCGGGGAGACTGCCAACCGTCAAGCAAAGTTTTCAAATCTTCTTCGAGCGCGGGAACGGATGCGTGAATGAAAGGGGCGGCGGATGACTCATGCGTCAACGCGGCCGACTCGTGCGCTAGCCCCGACGACTCACAGGCCGGCGCCTCGCGCCCTGCGTGTTCGAGGGAGGGGCGACGCGCATCGAGAGCATCTTGTTTCGTCTTCTCGCTCATCTCTTATTTCTCCGACGCGCCCACCAGTTCCGCGCGGCGTGCCGGGAGGTGCGGGGCGAGCGCGCGGCGCAAGCCTTCGCGTGCGCGCGCCAGACGCGACTTCACCGTGTTTACTTCCGCGCCGCACACCACGGCGATCTCCTGCAAACTCAGATTTTCAAACTCGAACAAGATCAAGACCTCTCTTTGCAACGCGGGCAGCGCATGGACGGCCGCGCGCACCGTCGCCGAAAGTTCGGCTTCGAGCAAGCGACTCAAAGGTTGCTCGCGGGCGGGCGCACACTGTTCCTCCAACGTCTCGTCGAGCAGCGTCTCGTGCGCCGTGCGGCGAAATCGTTTCAGAGAGAGATTGCGCGCGGCGGCGAAGAGATAGGTGCACAAGCTCGCGCCGCGCGCGGCGTCGAAGCGTTCGGGATGCTTGAACAGACTGAGGAAGCAATCGTGCGTCACGTCTTCGGCCGCCGCCTCGTCGCCGCCGAGCTGCCGACAGGCGAAACGATAGACGCCCATGCGGTGACGCATGTAGAGCGAGAGAAACGCCTGCTCGTCGCCCGCGCGTGCGCGTCTCAAGAGAGATTCGTCTGTGTCGGTGTCAGGCAAAACCTGAGGTGCTCGTTTCCGTCGAAAACTTACCGGCCGTTTGTTGTTACCGCGAGCGGTGCGAAAGGATCGGGGCGCGCGCTGATTTTTTTAAGCGACGCTTCGAGAGATTGATGTTGCAACTAAGAGCACTGCACAAAACTAAAACCTTGAAACCACGAACAGACACGAAACAACACGAAAAAGAGTTTAGTGTTGCTTCGTGTGTCTTCGTGGTTTCTTGGTTTTGTTAGTCACTCCAAAGATGCGACCGATATGTATGAACTGATGCGCGCATGACTGCGACGCGAAGAGACGTTTCGCGGCGGCGAAGGACGGCGCGAAGAAACAGTCACGACTCTCGTGTGTCGTCGCTTTGTTGCCCGCACGTCGCCCGGCGGTTGTCTTGCGCGCGGCATGCGACGAAATTTTCAACGCGGAAAATATTTTTTCGGATGGGGCAACAACCATTGTGTGAAGGCCGCGCATCACAGCCGCACAATTTGGAGGTGTCCCATGCGCCGTAGATGGCTCTCCCTTCTACTCTGTCTACAGGTGTCTCTCTACTGCGCCTTCGCAGTCGCAACACTTGTTCACTCCGTAGCAGCTCAAACTCTTTCCGTTCGCGTCAACGAAACCGCATCGCGCGTCTCGTTCGGCGAAGGCAGTTGCAAAATCTCTCTCGCCGTCGAGAACAGCGCAGGCCGCAGTGCGCCCGCGCACTTCAAACTCGAACTGCTCGACACGCACGACAAAGTGGCCGCGCGCACCCAGCGACGCGAGACCTTGCGACCCGGCGCGAACCCGGTCTCGGCCTTGCTGCCCTTCCCAGACTTCGCGCGCTCCGGCGAAGACATCAGGAATCTTCTCTGGTATCGACTGCGCTACGAGATCACGCCGGGCGACATGGCCGACAACAACGATGCCGCAACGCCCGTCAAAGGCATCATCTCTTTTTCCGAAATCACGCCCGACCTCTTCGAGTTGCGCGTCGCGGCGGCGGAGAAGGCCAGCGAGGGACAGCTTTATCGCGTGCGCGTGCGCGCCACGCACCCGCTCACGTCGCGCCCCGTGCGCGGCGTCGAAATCACGGGCGAAGTAAGCCTCGACGAGGACGCGGACGAAGAGGCGAAGAAGCGCCCTTTGAAGTTGTCGGCCACGACGGGCGCGGACGGTTACTGCACGCTCGACTTCAAACTGCCCGCGCGCATCGTGACGGACGAGGGCGAGATCAAAGTGACGGGGCGGCGCGGCGAGGTCGTCCAAGTCGCCACAGACGACATCGACTTCAGCGGCACGACGCGCATCCTTTTGACGAGCGACAAGCCGCTCTACCAACCCGGCCAGACACTGCACCTGCGCGCGCTCTTCCTCAACCACCAGACGCGCCGCGCCCTCGCCGCGCGCGCGGCCACCGTGGAGATCGAAGACCCGGAAGGCACGACCATCTTCAACGCTCCGCTCAAAACTTCGCGCTTCGGCATCGCGGGCGTCGATTGGCCGATTCCGGAAAACACGCGGCTCGGCGATTACAACATCAAAGTCTCGGCCGACGATGACGACACGGACGACGGCTCGGCTTATCAACGCGTCAAGATCAGTCGCTACGACTTGCCGAACTTCGTCGTCACGGCCGCGCCCGAACGGCCTTACTACCTGCCGGGCGAGAGCGCGCTAGTTGAAGTGCGCGGCGATTATTTGTTCGGCCAGCCCGTCAAGCGCGGGCGCGTGCGCGTGGTGCGCGAAACCGAGCGCGTGTGGAACTACAAGGAGCAACGCTACGACACGAAGGAGGGCGAGCGGTACGAAGGCGAGTTGGGCGCGGACGGTCGTTTCCGCGTGCGCCTCAACTTTGCAAAAGAGTACGCCGCGATGGCCGACGATTCGTGGCAGCGCTTCACAGACCTGAACTACGCCGCTTACCTCACGGACTCGACCACCAACCGCACCGAACAGCGTCGCTTTCAAGTGCGTCTGACGCGCGAACCCATCCACATCTACGTCACGCAGGGCAACTACCGGCAGGCCGCGGGACTCCCGCTCGTCTTCTACGTCTCGGCCTCTTACGCCGACGGCACGCCCGCCGTTTGCGAGTTGACGCTGACGCCTTCGGACACGGACGACAAACAGGTGCGCTTGCCCGCGACGGTGCGGACGAACGCTTACGGCGTCGCCAAAGTGGTCGGCTCGGAACTGAAGGGCGAGGACGACAAAAATTTTTACGTCCAACTGACGGCGCGCGACCGCGAGGGACGCGTCGGAAGACACACGGAAAGTTTCTGGCTCGACCCGCGCCCGGTGCTGCGCGTCGAAACCGACCGGACGATCTATCGCGCGGGCGAAAGTCTCGCGGTGCGCATCTTGTCGAACCGTGAGGACGCGCGCGTCTTCGTCGATGTGGTGAGCAATGGCCGCGTCGTCGCGACCGGGACGGTGCGCCTGCGCGGAGGCAGCGCGCTCGTGGAGTTTCCCTATCGTCCCGAATTTCAAAACCGCTTGACGCTCGCGGCCTACACGACAGACTTTTCCGACAGCAGCTACGACGACGAACACATGCGCGGCGCGCGCACCATCGTCTACCCGCGCAACCGCGAGTTGAAGTTCGACGTGCGTTTCAATCGCGCCAGTTACCAGCCCGGCGAAGAGGCGGCGGGCGTCGTGCGCGTGCAGAACGCTGCGGGGCGCGGCGTCGAGAGCGCGCTCGGCGTGGTCGTCTTCGACAAGGCCGTCGAGGAACGCGCGCGCACCGAACAGGAGTTCGCCGCGCCTTACGGCTTCTCCAACTATTTTTATCAGTTCTGGTACGGCCCCGAATCAATCGGCGGCGTGAGCGTCCGCGACGTGGAACAACTCGACGCCGCGCGCACGCTGCCCGAAGGTTTGGAGACGGTGGCCGAACTTCTCCTGCAACGTAACACAGACCACGACACGAACTTTTTCAGTTCCGGCGATTACAATACGAACCAAGCCTACATCTTCGCGGATCAAGCGGCGGCCTCTTTGCGCGCCGCGCGCGCGATGCTCGAAGCGCGCGATAACAAAGACTCCGTGCATCCGACGGACGAGGCGAGCTTGCGTCGCCTGCTGGCGGAAGCAGGGATAGCGCTCGAAGAGTTGCGCGACCCGTGGGGCAACCGTTACGTTCCGGTCTTCTCCATCCAGCAAGTCAACGACGTGTTGGAATTCAGAAGCACGGGCGCGGACAAGCGCCTCAACACGGACGACGATTGGACGGCCGCGCGTTTCAGTTGGAGCTACTTTCGCCCCGCCGGCGAAGCCATCAACCGCGCCCTCGCGGACTATCACAAACGCACGGGCAACTTCATCCGCGACGCCGCGACGCTCAAACAGGAACTCGCACGCGCGCGCTTTGACCTCGCCGCGTTCGAGCATGACCGTTGGGGACAACCCTACGCTTTCACCTTCGCGGTCAGCGGCACGCATTACGTCCTCAACGTCCTCAGCGGCGGCCCCGACCGTCGCCTCGCCTTCAACTCGTCCGAACACAACGCGGACGACTTCGCCGTCTGGACGGCGCTGACCGACTACTTCTCGGAGACGCGCGCCACGCTCGACTCCGCCATCGCAACTTACACGGCGCTGACCGGAGAATTTCCGCGCGACGAGGCTGCGCTGCAAAACGCGCTCGGCCGCGCCCGTATCGACTTCAAGAGTTTGCGCGACCCGTGGCTGCATCCCTACTACGCCAACTTCCACGAAGAGGCGCGCTACGCCGACCGCACCGTCGTCGAGAGCAACGGCACGCGGCAAACGTCGCGGAGCGAGATGCCCGTCACGCGTCGGTTGCAGTTCGTCACGCTGCGCAGCGCGGGCGCGGACGGAGAAACGGGCACGCCCGACGATTTCACCGTCGCAGAGTTTTCACACATCGTCTCGGAGCAATCGGCGCAAGACGGCAAGCCGCGAGCTGCGCCCGCTCCCGTCACTTTTTCGGGCGACACGGGCGCTATCGGCGGCACGGTCATTGACCCGACGGGCGCGGTCATCCCCGGCGCGCGCGTCACGGCGACGCAACAGCACCGGAGCGAGCGCGTCTTTGAAACCACCACGGACGACGAAGGCAGATACATCCTGCGCAATCTGCCCGCCGGCCCTTACATCGTGCGCGCGGACTCGCCCGGCTTCAATCAGGCCACGGTGACGGACGTGCTGGTCTACTCGGCGACGCTCGCCACGATCAACTTCAACCTCCAGGTCGGCGCTGTGCAGGAAGCGGTCACGGTCACGTCGAATATGACGGGCATTGACCCGACCGACAACAAAATTCAGACGAAGATCACGAGGCAGGCGGTGGAGTCGAACGGAAAGGTTGCGCCGAAGCCGCCCGCCTCCACGCCGCGCCTGCGCAAAGATTTTCCGGAGACGTTGTACTGGCAGCCCGCCCTCGAAACCGACGCGCGCGGCCGCGCCGAGCTCCGTTTCAAACTCGCCGACAACATCACCACTTGGAAAATGTCCATCATCGGCTCGACCGAGACGGGCGAACTCGGCACGGTCGAGCGAGAGATACGCGCCTTCCAGCCCTTCTTCGTCGAACATGACCCGCCGCGCATCCTGACCGAAGGCGACGAGATCAATCTGCCGGTCGTCCTGCGCAACTACCTCGAACGCGCGCAGACCGTGGCGCTCGACATCAAGCCGGAAGATTGGTTCACCATGCTCGGCGCGTCGCGCAAAGAGTCGCAGGTCGAGGCGGGCGCGAGCATGCGCGAGACGTTCGACTTTCGCGCCGTCGCCTCCGTCAAGGAAGGCTTGCAGCGCATCACGGCCATCGGCGGCGACGCGAGCGATCAAATCGAGCGCGCCGTCCGAGTCCACCCGGACGGCGAAGAGTTGGCCGAGACGACGACGCAAATCCTGCGCGAGTCTTCGCTGCTCGAAGTGAACTTGCCCGCCGAGACCATTCCGCGCTCGGCGCGCGCCGAGTTGAAGATTTACCCGAACCTCGCGGCGCACGCCGTCGAGAGCATCGAGGCGATCATGGAGCGCCCGCACGGCTGCGGCGAACAGACCATCTCGTCCACCTATCCGAGCCTGCTCGTGCTGCGCCACTACAAACGCATGGCGACGGCAACGGGCAATGCAGGTCGAACCGAGTCGGCCGTGGCTGCGAAAGCCGCGCGCTATCTCCGGCAGGGTTACGAACGCCTCCTTTCGTATCGCACGGACGGCGGCGGCTTCGCCTATTGGGGACGCGGCGAACCAGACCTCGCGCTGACGGCCTACGCTCTCAGATTCCTCACGGACGCGAGCGAGTTTACGGACGTTGACCCGAACGTGCTCGCGTCTGCGCGCGAATGGCTCGTCGGGCGACAGAATTCGGACGGCAGTTGGACGACATACGCGTCCGACAAAACGGCGAGCGGGCGACGCGATGCGATGCTCACCGCCTACGTCGCGCGCATCCTCGCCATGCAGCGCGCGGAAGGGTCGAACGAAAGTCAAAACCAAACTCAAAACCAAACTCAAATCGCGAAGGGGCTCCGGCGCGCGCTCGACTTTCTCGCGCCGCGCATGGAAGAGTCGGACGAACCGTACCTCGTCGCCGCTTACGCGCTGGCCGCGATTGACGGCGGCGAACCGGCGGACGTGATCGCCCGCCCCGTCCGACGCCTGCGCGCCCTCGCACGCGACGAAGAAGGCGGCTCTTATTGGAATCTCGAAACCAACACGCCCTTCTACGGTTGGGGACAGGCCGGACGCATCGAAACCACAGCCCTCGTCGTGCAGGCTCTCACGAAGGCGAAGGGCATTGGCGACGAAGCGCGGAGTGAACCCGCGCCGGCTAAAGAACAAGACAAGTCCGCGGGCCGGACGAAGGACGACAAGGCGAGCGTCAAGTCAGCCCCGCGCGCGTCGGGCGAACTCGTTGATCGAGGTCTCCTGTTTTTGTTGAAGAACAAGGATCGTTACGGCGTGTGGCTCTCGACGCAGGCGACCGTCAACGTGCTCGACGCCTTCGATGCGCTCACCCCGGCGAGCGCCGCGCGCGGCGTGCAAGGCGACAAAGCCGGGGGCGCAGAACAACAGCCCGCCGGAAACTCCGCGCCGCAGACGGTCGAAATTTTCGTCAATGGTAGGAGCGCCGGGATACTCTCGCTTCCCGCCGCGCACGAGCCTGCGAACCCGGTCGCGCTCGATCTCTCGCGCTTCGTCTCGACGGGCGCGAACCGCGTCGAACTCAGACGCGGCGCGGGCGCAAGTCCGGTCGCCACCGCGCAACTCGTCACGACCTACTATCGCCCTTGGTCGGCTGCGACGGCCAACGGCCGTTACGCGCGCCCGCAAGATTCACGCGCGCTCAGTCTCGAAGTCAGCTTCGACCGCACGACGGCCGCGACGGGCGACACCGTCACCTGCCGCGTCGCGGCCGAACGCATCGGGCATCGCGGCTATGGGATGCTCTTGGCCGAAGTCGGCCTGCCGCCAGGCGCGGACGTGGATCGCGCCTCGCTCGAACGCGCGATGAAGGATTCGGGTTGGGAGTTCAGCCATTACGACCTCTTGCCCGACCGCCTCGTCGTCTATCTCTGGCCGCGTGCCGGGGGCACGAAGTTCCAGTTCACGTTCCGCCTGCGCTACGGCCTCTCGGCCAAGAGCGCGCCTTCGGTCGTCTACGACTACTACAACCCGGAGGCGCGCGCGACCGTCGCCCCCACGAAGTTCAGCGTCGCAGACCAACCGCGCCCCGCGCCCGCACAGGCCGGACGGGATTAGAAAAATTCGTTCGACATTGACAGCGCCTCACGGTCGTCCCGAACTCGTCTTCCCTGCGTGCTCTCCCTGTCCTGCGGTGGTCAACGATTGACCAACAATCAACCGCCGCAGGGCACGCAGGGATACCGAGATAAAGAGAGTTCACGCAAAGGCGCAAAGAAAACCGTTAACTTGAGTAGCCAGTCAATCCTTTGCCCCTTCTGCTTTGCGCCTTTGCGTGAACTTCTTCCGCAAGCATCTCTCACTCAATCAACGGCGGTCTTCGTCATTCCTTCTTTTTTCCGCGCGGCGCGTGTTAACCTTTTCGTCAACTTCGACGTAATCAACCCGTTTTTTTTCGCCCACGCGGGCGAGTCGCGGCGCGCGTCCGGCCGGTAAAAGTGTGGCCGCAACATCGAAGGAAAGGAGGGCACTGCGATGCGTCTGACTGAGATGGTCAACTGCGCCGGTTGAGCGGCGAAACTCGCGCCCGGCGCTCTCGCTCAAGTTTTGAGCGGACTCGACATCCCGAAACATCCCAATCTGCTGGTTGGCATCGAGACGGCGGACGACGCGGGCGTGTATCAACTGAACGAAGACCTCGCGCTCGTCCAGACCGTGGACTTCTTCACGCCCATCGTCGACGACCCATACGACTACGGCCGCATCAGCGCGCTCAACTCCATCAACGACGTGTGGGCGATGGGCGGCCGTCCCATCACGGCGCTCGCCATCACCTGCTTTCCGAAAAAGGGTTTGGATTTTTCCATCCTCGGCGAGATCATGCGCGGCGGACTCGACGTGCTCAAGGCGCACGGCGTCGCGCTCGTGGGCGGCCACAGCGTGGACGACCCGCAGATCATGTTCGGCTACGCCGTGACCGGATTGATCGACCCGCGCCGCATCATCACCAACCGCAGGGCGCTGCCAGGCGACGCGCTCATCCTGACGAAGCCCATCGGCACGGGCGTCGTCTCCACGGGCATCAAGTTCGGCAAGGCGAGCGCGGAGGTCAAACAGGCGTCGCTTGAGACGATGCTGCTGGCCGGGCGCGAGGCGGCCGACATGATGCAGGAGTTCGGCGCACACGCCGCGACGGACGTGACGGGCTTCGCACTCCTCGGCCACGCGTGGGAGATGGCGCGCGGAAGCAACGTGACCATCGAGATCGAGACGGCGCGCGTGCCTCTCATCCCCGGCGCGCTCGAACTGGCGACGCAAGGACTCTTGACGAGCGGCGACAAGTCGAACCGTCTCTACGTCGGCGAAGACATAGAGGTCTCCGGCGACGTCTCCGCGCCGCTCCTCAGTCTCTGCTTCGACCCGCAGACGGCGGGCGGCCTTCTCATCTCCATCGACCCGGCGAGCGCCGACACACTGCTCGCGCGCCTGCGCGAAATTTACCCCGACGCCGCGCGCATCGGCCGCGTCAGCACGCGCGGCGCACACTCGATCATCGTCAAATGAGCGACACACGTTTCGAGACGGGCGCGCAGGCCTACGCAGACTACTTGCGGACGCTTGAGGGGCGCCTGCGTCTCGACATCACTTGGGAAAATTTCATCTCCTTCATCGCGAAACAAAACGCGACGCGCGCGTGCGAACTTGAAGGCGCGCAGGTCGAAGCCTCGGAGCGCGAACGCGCAACGCAGCCCGTTCAAGAACGCGCCGCGCACTCGGAGCGAGACAGCATGGCAGCAGCACAGCCCCGACGCGTGCTCGATCTCGGCGGCGGCACGGGCGCGCTCGCCTTGCGCTTCGCCGCCGACGGCTGGCACGCTTCGGTCGTCGATGCCTCGGCGCAGATGCTCGCGCTCGCCGCTGACGCCGCACGCGCTCTCTCTCTCGACGCGCGCGTCACCTTTCATCACTCGACGGCTGAGGCGGCCGATGAACTTTTCGCGCCGCACACCTTCGACGCGGCCGTCTGTCACAACGTCCTCGAATACGTCCGAGACCCGCGCGCGTGCGTCGCCGCGCTCGCCGCGCTCGTCAAACCGGGCGCACACGTTTCGCTCGTCGCGCGCAACCGCGCGGGCGAATGTATGCGCGCCGCGCTCAAGACACACGACCTCGCGGAAGCCGAACGCGCGCTCGTGGCCGCGGAGGTCAATGAATCTCTCTACGGCGGCCCGGCGCGGCTGTACGACGCGCAGTCGCTCGGTGCACTGGCAACCGAGGCGAAGCTCGAAGTGGTGGCCGCGCGCGGCGTGCGCGTCGTCGCGGACTACCTGCCCGCACAGCTTTCAGACACGCCGGAAACTTACGCGCGCCTGCTCTCGTTTGAACTCATGCTCGGCGCGCATCCCGAATTCGCAAGCATAGCGCGCTACACGCAGATCATCGCGCGGGCTTGAACCGCGCCACAGCAAACAGCTGAAGCCGGGACGCTCATCTGAAAAATCATGTCTGACGAAACACACGACCGAGAGCAAGCGGCGCAAGCCGACGAGAAGCGCGCCGGAGTTGATCGCAGGGCGTGGTCGCTGGCCGTCAAGTTCTTCATCTGCGCGGCGGTAAGTTTCACATTGCTCGGCGGTACGTTCGTCTCATCTCTTCCACAGGCACAGGTAAGATGGACGGCATATCCTCCGCTCGCCGGCTTGGACTGTTTCAATGACGGCGCTCTCTTGTCCGCCCAAAGACCGAAGGCGGCGGAGACTCCGGCGCGCGACGCCGACAAACTCGACCGCCCGACGAGCGAACCTTACCGGGGCAGCCTCTCGATCTTCGAGGATGCGAAGCGCGAAGAGAAACTACAGATCAATCGCGTGATGGATATTTTGGGGATCAAGGAAGGCTCGCGCGTGGCCGACATCGGCGCGGGTTCGGGTTGGTTCACGGTGCGCGCCGCGCGGCGCACAGGCACGCGGGGCACGGTCTACGCCGTCGAGATCAATCGAGACTATCTCAAGCACATCGAAGCGCGCGCCGCCCGCGAGCAACTCGGAAACGTCCGCACTGTGCTCGGCCGCGCGGACGATCCGCTCTTGCCCGAAAGCGGTGTCGATGCCGTGCTCATGTTGAAAACCTATCACGAGATCGCGCAGCCCATCCGTCTCTTGCGCAACCTGCGTCGCGCGCTCGCGGCGGGCGCGCTCGTCGGCATCATCGACCGCAACGGCGCGGGCGACGACCACGGCCTCGACGAACGCAAAGTCGTCGCCGAAGCCGCCCGCGCGGGCTTCACGCTCGTCTCACGACACGACTTCGTCAAACCCGATGGCATGGACTACTTCCTCGTCTTCCGCGCACAGAATTAACCGGCACGCGCCTCGCAACACCCGTCCCTCTTCGTTAAGTTGACTCACGCGCCGCCGACGCCGCCGCGACGGACGCGGACGGGGCTGGTGCGCTCTTTGTCTTTGAGCAGGATGCCGCGCGCGATGGCGAGGCGCGCGGGCAGTCTGAGTTCGAGGCGTTGGAATCTGTCCGCGACGGCGCGCGCGCGTTCGAAATCGGCGACTGCCAGCGCGGCGAGCGCCTCGTTGCATTGAAAGGCGAGCGAACCCCATTGGGACGAATCCTGCCCCTTCAATTCGTCCTGCGCGAAAGCCTCTTGGCCGAAGCCTTCGAGGAGCAGCGCCGCCGCGACCAGTTCGTTCAAGTGCATCACGTTCGCTTCGACGATCTCGAAGCCGCGCGACGGCGCGAGGTGCGCGTAGCCTTCGGCCATTTGCAACTGCACGAAGAACTGCGACTGCCCGCGCGCCCGCCCGCCCACCAAATTCCAAGCCTCGTCGAGCAGCGCCGTCGCCGCCTTTTTGTTGCCCCGCGCGGACGTGACGCGCGCCAGATGCAACAACATCCCCACGCGTTCATCCGTAGACTTGATGCGCGCCAAGATCGCCTGCGCCTGTTCGAGTTTGCCTTCCGTGGCGGCGCGCCAAAAAATCTGTTGTTCGAGTTCCTTCAACATCTGCTCGCGCTGGCGCGTGTTCTCGATGTTGCTCGTGATGATCTGGCGGGCGCGCTCCGGGTTGCCCTCGTTCAAGGCTTTCCAAGCCGCCGAGCGATAGAGATGCTGTCGCATTTCGGGCGTGGCTTTCGCCGCCGCTTCGACGAGCGCGTCGGTCGTCCCCGTCTCCAAGAGCTGCCGGTACTCGCGCGGGTTGCCTTCGACCCGGCGCTCGTATCCTTCCAGACGACGGCGCACGCCGGCCGCTTGCGTCGGCGCGTAACGCTCGATCTCCGGCATCAAGTTTCGCATGGCGGAGAGCAGTCCGCCGACGTTTTGCGAGCCGCGCGCCTCAGCGCCGACGGCCGCGCCGACCATCAGGTTGACCAGCTCGCGGCGCGTCGCTTCGTCCAACTGAATTCGGCGCGCGTTGTTGTTGCTATTGCGAGCGGCGGCGACGGTGGTTTGATTGCCCGCTGCGGTCTCCTGCGGGCGCGTCACGGTCAAGACGTAGGCGGCGATGTTCGCCGCTTCGTAGTCGGCGACGAAGTTCGCGTTGCGCAGTCGCCTGACGATGCCTGCGACGAGACGCGCCGCGCCTTCCGGGTCGCGCGCGCCCAGTTGATCGAGGAGCGGCAGCAGATTTGAAGACAGGCCGCGACTCAAAACTTCTTCGGCGATCCGCAGAGCTTGTTGCGGGTCGCGCGCGGCGACCTGTTGCGCGAGTTGCGCTTCCAGCATGAGGTCTTGATCCGGTTGCCGAAAGTTTGCGCCCGGCTGCACGGGCGGGGGCGGCTGGCGCGTGGCGCGCAGGAATTCGAGCGCGAGCTTCGGGTCGCGCTCGGCCATGATGCCGAGCAGGCGTTGACGCAACTGCAAGGTCGCGTTCGTCAGACTGTAATACTCAGGGTCTTCCGCGTCGACGCCCACCGTGATGGTGGCGAGGTCGTTGGCCGCCGCGTTGAACAGCTCGCGCGCGCGTTCCTGATTGCGCGTCCACAAAATCTCGGCGGCGGCGGCGTTCAGGCGCACGCGGTTCTCGACGAGTTTGAGCGCGGAGACTTCTCCCGCCACTTCTTCGAGCAAGGCCAGAGCCTTCCGCTCAAGCTCGGCCTGTGCCGCCGCCGTCTGCTCGTCAATTTTCGCGGGCGTCGGCGCGGCCGCCGCAGGAGGAGGCTCTTGCGCGCGCGCGGCCGAAGTTGCGAGCGTCGCGGCGAGCAGCAGCGCGGTGAGTGTTCCGGTGTATTTCATAAAAACCTCGCGTCGTCCGCAGAGGAGCGTTGGGCGGTCTGGTGAGCAACGACCTGAGTTTAACCTAGAGTAGCCAACAAAACTAAAACGATGAAACCACGAAAGCACACGAAAGTACACGAAACTCTTCTTCGTGTATGTTCATGTAGTTTCGTGGTTCCATCGTTTTGTTAGTCGCTCTAAGGAAGACAGTCAGGGAAAAGCAATTCGGGACGCTGGTGGCGTCTAAGTGCGCTCCGATGCGATGCGCGCGGCCGTGTAAAGGATGCGCGTCGCGGCGAGGAGCGTGCCCCGCCAAGTGCCAGACACTTTCGAGTCGCCCCCGGCACGCCGTCGATGCTCGACCGGCACTTCGAGAATACGCAACCGAGCGCGCGCCGCGCGCATCTGCATCTCCAAATTCCACCCGTAAGTTTCTTCGCGCATCCCCAAGCGCGCGAGCGCGTCGCGGCGGATGGCGCGAAACGGGCACATGTCCGTGTAGCGCACGCCGTAGAGCGCGCGCGTGAGCACGCCGGCGGCGCGTCCGGCGAAGAGTTGTTGAAAGTTCATGCTGCCCGGCTCGCGCTCGCCGCGCGTGCGCGATCCCAAGACGAAGTCGTGCGTGCCCATAGTGATCGGCTCAATCAGTCGATTCATCAACTCCGGACAATCGCTTCCGTCGCCGTCCAGAAAGACGATGATCTCGCAACTCTCGGCGACGGCCAGTGCGCCCGCGCGACAAGCGCGCCCGTAGCCGCGTCGCGGCTCACGGACGACGCGCGCGCCCGCCGCAGACGCACGCTCCGCCGTCCGGTCGTCGCTGCCGTTATCGACGACGACGACCTCCCTGGCCGACTCGCGCGGCACGGCGCGCACGACCGCGCCAATCGTCTCCTGCTCGTTGAGAGCCGGGATGACGACCGAGACGCGCGCCGGTGTGTTTGCAGTTGTGCTCAAGCCGAATCAATGCGCGGGACGATGCGCGGCGCGGAGTCTGGCCGTGATGGCCGGGTCGTTGATGATGTGTGCCGTAAACGTGCCGCTCGCGTCGCTCTTAATGAATTCGGGGAAGGGGTTCACAGCGTTCGTGCCGCTGAACACGTCTATGTGATTGCCCTTGATCAGCCCGCCCGTGTCGGCGGCGAAGAAATAACCGTCGTGCCTGACCGTCTCGCCCGACGGCAAGCGTATCTCTTTGCCGCGCGCCTGCGGGATGAAGACGACCGCGCCGAACGGAATGGGGCGCTGGCTGCCGTCCACGGCGATGGTGCGATACGGCACGAGGATCATTCCGCTCACGCCCGTGCCGAACGGCCCGCGCGCCACCTCGAAACGCGTCCGCGCAAGCGCCTCAATCGTGGCGCGCGGCACTCTGCGGAAGAAGGATGAGCAATCCAACTGTCGCGCGCCGCGCCTGTCCGCGAAGTTGAAGGTGCGGCTTCCTGCGCCCGCCGCGTCCGAGACGGCCACCGTGCCCTCCATCGCCGCGTTGCACCAATCGCGCTCGCTGACCGACACGCCGAGACTGCGCCCGTCCGTTCCGAGCAGCGGACGGCCGCCGTCGAGTTGTTGCGCGGGAAAGACGTGATAGAAAGTTGACCAGAGCGTGAGTCGGCGGCCGCGCGTCGCCGCCGTCGGTTCGGGCAGGTTGAAATCGTCCGCGGCCGTGGCTGCTACAGCGGCGGCGACGAGAGGCATGGCGTGATGCGTGTCGGCATGCGACGCTCCGGCGTGCGACGCGCCCGCGCCGAGCCGGGCGGACTGCGTCTCGATCTCGGTCAAGACGTTGCGCAGGCTGTCGAGCCAGACGTCGAGGTCGAAGCTTTGCGGGTCGTCGTGCGCGTCGCGCAAGGGGCTATCGACGGCGAGGTGGAAGGCGGGCAGCAGCCAACGCCCGGCGCGCACGCTGGCCGCGACGTAGAGCACGGCGAGGCGTTCGAGTTGCGGGCGCGTCATGCCGGGCGTCGGGCCGAGATCGAAGAAGGTGCGCGGGTTCGATTTGCGGCGCGGCTGCACCAGCTCGATGTGGATGAACTGTCCGGCGCGCGCGGCGGCGCGTCGTCTTCTTTCCGCCGGGTCGGACGCGTCGCGGCCTGAGTCGTACTTCGTCCCGTTGACGTTCTGATTGAAGTTCGCTTTCGTCGCGGATTGTCCGACGCGGTTGACGAAGATGTGCGTGGGCGTCCGCGTGCCGAGCCACACCGAGAGACGATTGAAACGCCAAGACGCATCGTTGATCTCCGTGGGAAAGTCGGGCGCGTTGATTTCGGGAAAGCTCGTGTCGTGGATGACGAAGTAACGCGCGCGCGCGAGGTCGGGCGCGAAGCGTCCCGCCGTGAACGGGAGCGCGCCGCCGATGTCCGCTTCGTCGATGCCGCGCGTGCGCAGGTAAGCGCGCAATTTCTCGGCGCTCACGTTCAGAGGCCGGCCGATCAAGTTGTCGAGCGGCGCGGGGAGCCTTGCGGGCTCTGTGCCGAGGTTGCCGCCGCGACGCACGGGACGGAGCAGACATCTGGCGAGACGCCCCGTGTCCTCCGTGCCGAACGGGCAAGAGACCTGCCCGAAGGCCGTCGCTGTCGGGAGGAAAAAGAGCAAGCCGACGATACTGAGGTTGAATTTGCGATGCATAGGCTTTCGTCTCCTTAAGAGATTGGTGGATGAACTGGCGGCTTCTCTTCGTTCCGCGCCGTCGTTTAAACGGAGTGGGCGACCTGTGCCGCCGTGCCCGTCGCGCGGGAGCGCGCGAAGAGAGGGAGACGGGAAAAGCGCGTCGAGCGATTGAAGCGCCGCCGTAGATTTTCTCCCCGTCTCTATCACCAATGCTTGATCGCGCCGTTCTATTTCGCGGCGACGCGATGGACGATGCCTTTGGCGCGCAAGGTTTCTTCGGCGGCGGCGAAGTAATCGCGCACGTCCATCTGCGCGCTCACCCAAGCGATGTAGCGTTGGATGCCGGTGGCGAGGTCGATTCGCGGCGCGTAGCCCGCGGCGCGGATGCGCGTGGTGTCGGACAAGAGGTGACGCATCTCGCCGGGGCGAAACTCGCCGCGCGCAACCGGCTCGACGTGGATGTTCAAAACTTCGGAGACGAGACGCGCGATGCGCCGGATGCTCACGGCCTCGCCGCTGCCGACGTTGACGGCTTGGCCGTCGAGTCGGTCGGTCGTCGCGGCGAGCAGGTTGGCGCGCGCGATGTCTTCGACGAAACTGAAGTCGCGCGTCTGCTCGCCGTCCTCGTAGACGACGGGCGGCTCGCCGTTCAACAGGCGCGTGCAGAAGATGGCGATGACGCCGGTGTAAGGATTGAAGATCGACTGGCGCGGCCCGTAGGTGCATGAGTAGCGCAGGGCAACCGTGGGCACGCCCGTCTGTCGTCCCCACGTCAAGACGAGCCGTTCCTGATCGACTTTCGTGATGGCGTAGACGGTCTCGCCGCCGATGGGCGCGTGTTCGGGCGTAGGCACGGAGGCGGTGGCAAGATTGCACAAGGGACAGCGGACGCTGAAGTCGCCCGCGCGCAACTGCTCGACGTGACGCACCGGCGGAAAGACCAGACCGTGCGCGCCGGGACACAAGCAAGCGCCCTCGCTGTAGACCGCCTGCGACGAGGCGACGACGATTTTGCGGACGGGCAACTTCTCGTCGCGGATCACTTCGAGCAACTGCGCCGTGCCGAAACTGTTGACGCTCACATACTTTGAAATCTCCGGCATGTAGCCGCCGTAGGCCGCCTGATGAAAGACGACATCGACGCCTGCGAGCGCCGCAGAAACCACAGCGCGGTCGCGTATGTCGCCTTCGACGAATTCGGCCGCCGCGTTCAGCCACGCGGGGCGACCGCGCCCGTGCGTGTTCGGCTCAAGGTTATCGAGTATGCGCACGCGCCAACCCTCTGTGACCAAGAGATCGACGAGGTGCGAACCGATCAATCCCGCCCCGCCCGTCACCAATGCGCGCATCCCTCTCGTCAACATCGTCCTCTTCCTTCCACTCGTTTCCGCGCAACTCTATCACGTCTGAGGAGCGCGCAAGTGATCAACCGCCGCCGCGCACCGTCGCTGTAGCTCAGAGAAGATGAGGAGCAAGGCGGGCAGCAGGTAGATGCACGAGTTGAGATAAAGCATCTCCATGCGCGAGTCGCCGAGCCACGTGCCGTAGAGCATGAACGAGGCAATCGTCAGACACAGGAGCGGCGCGAGCCAGCGCGCCGAAACGACGCACAGGAAGACGACGAGCCACGCGAAATACCAGGTGTAATGCGGCGACAAAAGGACTGTGAACACAATCGCCAGAAGCGCCGCGCGGCGCGCGTAGGCGCGGCCATCCACCTCCGGTTTGAGCAGACACCACAAGGCGAGCGCGGACATGACGGCGAGCGCGAAAACGGTGTAGGCCGCGACGCCCATGACCGATTCGCCGAAGAGCGCGCGTGCGAGTTGCAGCAAAAAAAATCGCTCGCCGCTGTGCAAGCCTTCCTCGCTCGCATAGCCCGGCAAAAATCCGACGACGCGCCGCGCGCCCACCGACAGGTACGGCAGATAACCGGCCGCGAGCGTCAGGCCGAACGCGAGCGGCAGACGCCAACCGCCGCGCCGGTAGAAGGCCGGCAACAGCACGAGCGGAAACAATTTGGCGAGCACGGCCGATGCGAGGAGCGCGCCCGTCAAACCATCTCGCTTTCGTTGTCGCGCGAGGAGCGCGAGCGCGACGAAGCAGACGACGAGCGCGTCCAAGTGGCCGCTCCCGGCAATCTCCCACACGGCGAGCGGATGCCACGCGGCGACGAGCACGCGCTGGCGCGGCACGCCGAACGCGGCGAGCAGCGCGGAGAGCGCAAAGAGTCCGACGGCCTCGAACAGAACCAACACGAATTTCATCCACACCACTTGTTCGCTCACGCGCGTCGAGAGGAAGAAGACGATTTGCGCGAGCGGCGGGTAGATGGTCGGCGCGTAGTCGCGCCGGTTGATGTTCGGGTAGATATCGCTGTCGCGCAGGTGCGCGAGCGCATCGTCGGACGGGACGTGCGCGTAAGGGTTGACGCCTGCGGCCTGCACGCGCCCGTCCCAGACGTAACGATAAACATCGTCCGACAGAGAGGGCGGTGCAAACAGCACGCTCAGACGAAACAAGGCCGCGAAGATGAAGACGAGCGCCAGCGTCGAACGCCCGCGCGGCGCGCGCCACACGACCCACGCCGACGCCGCGTAGAGCGCACACTGCACGAGCGCGAGCTTGACGAACCAGACGATCTGAAGTTTATGCGCCTTGTCGAAGTTGAGGCCGCCAACGTAAAGCGCGAGCGACGCGAGACCAAGCGCGACGAGCAGGAGATTCGACCACTTCGCCCCCTTCGACCACTTCCCCCGCTGCGCCCATTTCGCCCGCCTTACCATTGCGCGCGGCGCAATAGTCTCTCCGCTCGTCTTCGTGTCGTCGCACAACAGCGCCTCTCCGCGCTTCGTCGGATCGGCGCGCGACGCAGACTCCGCGTCCGTCGATGCGTGCGGCATGGCATGGATAGTGCGCGACTCTCCGGTGCGCTCCTCTTTCATGCGCGGCCTTTCCCGCGCGAGCGCGCGCCGTCGAAGTTTGACAGGAGACGCGCGTGGCCTTCGCCTGCGAGCAGGCGCGCGAGTACGTCCCGCGTATGCGGAGCGGGATAAGGGGCGAGTCCGGTCGCGGCACGAGCGTCGAGTTGCGTCGCGGGATGACTATCGAGAGGAGTCGTGGCAGGTGGAAGAGGTCGTAAGGCATCGCGCGCGTCGTCATCAACGCGCGCGCCGTCGCCATCGCCGTGCGTGTCGTCATCACCGTGCGCGCCGTCGTCGTTATCGTCGTGCGTGTCGAACAGTTCATCACAGAGACGGCGAAGCGTCGAAGCGTCGTCCACGTCATACCACGCGGGCAGGAGCGTCACGTCGAGAGCGATGTCGCGCGCGCGCTCGATGGTTTGCGCGAGCACGACGGACGTGCTCCAAGCGATCTCTTGGAAGAGACGCGCGGGCGCGTGTTTCAGGCCGATGAGGTAATAGCCGCCGTCGTCCGAAGGGCCGAGCACGAGGCGTCGGCCGGGGCGCGCGAGTTCCGCGACCGCCGAGGTGAGCAGCGCGCGCGGAAGCGTCGGGCTGTCGGAGTTGATGAGACAGCAAGACTCGAAGCCGAGCCGCAACAGATCGACCGACGCATTGAACAGGCGCGCGCCTAAATCGTCGCCGCGTTGTGCAAGCAGCGCGAACCCGGCGGGGAGGAGTTCGTCGAACGCGCTCTCCGCTCCCGCCGGAGTATAGACGGCGACCGGACGTGCGGCGGGGCGCGCGGCGTGCGAGCTTTCAAGGCAGGCGGCCGCCACGTTCGCCGCCGTGTCGCGCAAGAAGCAGGCGCTCAAACGCGCGGCCTCTGCGTGCGTCAGCGGAGGCGCGAGCCGCGTCTTGGCCGCACCCGCGCGCGGCGCTTTCGCCATCACGCCGAGCGCGCAGACGCCGCGCGGGCGATTCGCATCGCGCGAGCGCGGGTTGAGGATAGGAAAGGCCGGGTTCATCGCGTCGGCTTTTAGTGAAGAGACTTAAATTCGTGTTGTTTGGTAAAACTGTCCATGATAGTTTTACGGCATGAAACAACTAATGCTTCGCTCCATCATTGTGCTTCTGACCTGCGGCGTCGGTTTCGCTCTGACTCTGGCGTCCAAGCGTTATAACACAAGCAGCGGGGTAGAACAGGCGCGCGAGCCTGCGGAAAACAAGTGCACCCCCATCGTCCCCTTTGAGCCGAAGATTCTTCAACCGGAGACTCTTGAACCGGAGAAACTTGCGGGAGAGCTGCGCCGCATCGACGAGCATTACCAGAAAACCTGCCGCGTTCCTGAGATGAGCCGGGGCGGATGGCCTGCGCTCAAAAATCTCGAAATTTTCAAGCAATGCAACGACGAGTGGGCGCGTGCGAGACGCGAGGCGATTGAGGCGACACGGGCCTCTTTTTTGGTCATGTATTAAGCGGTGTTTGCGCGCTAAGTCTCTTAGCACCGCGCCGCTCCTTACAAATCCACAATCCCGCGCGAGCATCTTTGCGGCCTACTTTTCGGCGTTTCCGAGCATCCAAACAGTCTGCCGCCGAAGCCGCGCGCGCGTGCGGTTTGACAGCCGCTCAGACGGTACGGTAAGTTAGCTTTTACCGTTGTTAGGTAGAACTTTTAGTCCCGTTCGTCTAGTGGCCTAGGACACCGCCCTTTCACGGCGGCGACACGGGTTCGACTCCCGTACGGGACGCCACTTTTCGCCGGAGCGCGCGACGCCGATAGATTGCGTTGCCCGCCGGATTCCATTGGCCGTCGCGCGCCGTGCTTGTTCCAGAGACGAACGCGCCGACGGCCTCGGCGTTTTTAGCGCCTTACAGGAATGAACGATATGTTGAGAAGAAGTTTGACCTTGACCGTGTGCGCTCTCGCCCTGCTCTTTTCGTCCGCTGCCGCCACAGGCGCACGCGCGCAGCCCGCGCAGAGCGGCGACGTGATCATCGTCCTCCCGTTCGAGAACACCACCAACCAGCGCGAGTATCACTGGATCGGGACGAGCTTCGCCGACTCTCTGACCGACCTCTTGCAGATGTACGGCCTGCGCACCATCTCGACCGACGAACGCGAACTCGTCTATCAACGCCTGCGCCTGCCTTTGACGGCCACGCCCTCGCGCGCCACCGCCATCAACATCGCCATGAAGGCCAAAGCCACGCTCGCCGTCATCGGCACTTACGACGTGGTGACGCCGCCCGACGGCAAGACGCCGACCGAAGTGCGCGTCAGCGCGCGCGTCGTGCGCGTCAACGAAGGACAAATCTGGCCGCCTTACATTTTCGGCGACGCGCTCGTCAACTTGCAGAAGATGCAAGGCATCCTCGCCTACCAGATTCTCCACCAGCGCGACTCCACGCTCGCCTATTCGCGCAACGAGATCGTCGAGCGCGCCACGAAGATTCCGCCGCGCGCCTTCGAGAGCTACGTCAAAGGCGTGATGACCGAAGACCGCGAGAAGCGTTCCAACTATTTGCAGAACGCGATGAAGGAGTATGCCAAGTCGAACGCGGGCGCGACCTATCCGCAAGCCGCCTTCGAACTCGGCAATCTCTACTTCAAACAGGAGGACTGGAAGAAGGCCGCCGAGCATTTCTCGCGCCTGCAAAAAGGCGACCCGCACTTTGCCGAAGCCTCCTTTTACGCCGCGCTCAGCTACTCGCGTCTGAACGACGTGAAGACGGCGCTCGGCGCGCTCCTCCCCGTCGCCACGGACATGCCGCTCACCGGCATCTACAACAACGCGGGCGCGCTCTCCATTCAGGCCGCGCTTCAGGAGAAGTCCGCCGAGGAGCGCGAGCGCCTGCTCAAACAAGCGCAAGGCTTCCTCGAACGCGCGAAAGAGTCCGACCCCGAAGACGCGTCCGTCCTTTACAACTACGCCTACGCGCTCTTTCTCGCAGGTCGTCACGGCGATGCCGCCGAACAACTGCGCTCCGTCATCATGTTGAACCCGCGCGATGGCGAAGCGCGCTTCCTCTACGCGAAGGCGCTGGAGAAATCGGGCGCGACCGCCGAGATGACGACCGCCGCCGACAACGAAGCGCGCCGTTACCTGCCGACGACCTACGCCAAGATGCAGACCGACTGGCAGAAGACGCAGGCCATCGCAAGCATCCCCGTGCGTCTGAATCAACAGTTCGACATCGCCGAAGCCGTCAAAGCGCAAGCGCCGCTTCCGGCCGTCGATACGGCCAGCGTCACGACGCAGGACTTGTTAGTGAAGGCTCGCGCCGACTACACGGCCGGACGCGACGACGACGTGCTCTCGGAACTCAACCGCGTCTTGATGATCGAGCCGATGAATGCCGAAGCGCACCTCTTGATCGGGCGCATCTACCAGCGTCGTGGCGATCTCGTCCGCGCGATCAGTTCCTTGAAGACCGCGATCTTCTGGGAAGCCAAGTTGATCGACGCGCACATCCTCTTAGGGCGCATCTTCCTCGAACGCGGCGATCTCGCGCAGGCCAAGACACACGCGCGCACCGCCATCAGCCTCGACCCCAACAATCAAGAAGCCATCGCCCTCTACCGCCAACTGGAGACGGGAGCGAGGTAAAAAGGATGAAGGATAAGGGATGAGGGATGAAGTGGAAACAGCATTCAACTTCTTGGGTGCTTTCATTCATCCCTCATCCCTTATCCTTCATCCCTTTATCTCATCCCTCATCCCTCATCCCTCATCCCTTTTTATCTCGCTCTTGCTGCTCGGCGCGTGTTTCATCGTCGTGTGCGCCGTTGTGGCGGCGATGTCGCGGCATCGGAAAAGCGCGGCGCGGCCGTTATTGTTGAAGGGGGGCACGGGCATCGTGTTGGAGGCTTTGGAGCCGGAGGGGGCGGTGCTGGTGGACGGCGAGTTGTGGCGCGCGCGTGTTGTGCGCGGCGGTGAGAGAATTGCTGCGGGCGGGCGCGTTCGCGTCGTCGGCGCGCGCGGACATTGGTTGGAAGTCGAGCCGGACGCATGATGTTTCGAGAGTTCGCCGGACGCCCCATTCACAGCTCTTGAACGACCTTGAGACGGAGGCTCGAAGGGGTTCGCTTTTTTGTGGCACGCGACGTGCTAAATGGAGAAGTGGCAAGCACGAAAGAAGTTAAATCGTGACCCCGCCGCCTTCACTTCTCTGAGAGTGGCCTGCCGCTACTCCAGCCGCCCGCCGAGCGATCCCCTTAAAACACATCTTTACAAGAACCCGGTCAAGTGGCCGGGTTCTCCTGCTTTTTACAGGGCTTTTTTTCCGAATTTGCTGTCCGCGCGTGCGTTTTGCCGCAGCGACCTGCGGCAGCCATGCCGTCTTGCGCCACGGCGGTCATGCGTCAGGACGACAAAATTTGTCACCGGAGTGGTGACAAATTTCCGCTCTTTTGCCGCAACGCGTCAACGTTTTGACGCACCCGCCCGACCAATTTGTGCGTCCCTAAAAATTTTTCGCGCCCACGTAAATTTTCGCGCGCGCCGCCTGTGCCGTGCGCGCGCCGTCTCTGTTAAACTCGCACGCGTGCAAAGGGCTGTCTCCCTCGATACGGCGCGGGCGAACACGGGGCGGCGCGAGAAGATTCGCGCGCTTCTGCGCGCCTCTGTCCCCGCGCGAAGCGACGCGGCGTGGTCGGTCGTCTCGGCCTGCCTGCTCGTCCTCTCTTTCCCGGATTTCAATTTGTGGCCGCTCGCTTGGGTCGCTCTCACGCCGCTCCTCTTGGCCATCGTGCGTGTCGCGCGCGCGCGCCAAGCCTTCGTGCTCGGTTGGCTCTGGGGCGCGCTCTTTTTTTACGCCTCGTGCTGGTGGCTCACGCATTCGATGATTCATTACGGAGGCTTGCCGCGCCCGCTCGCCTACGCGCTGCTCCTGCCCGTAGTCCTCATCGTCGGACTCTTCCCCGCGGCCTTCGCCTTCGCGCTCGCGCGTCTCAACGCACGTTGGGGCATCTACGCGCTGCTGCTCGCGCCGCCGCTGTGGGCTACGTCCGAGTGGGCGCGACTCGGCGCGACCGGACAACTCTGGAACGCCGTCGGTTACTCGCAAGCCTTCCACCCCGCGCTCATTCAAACGGCGACTTGGGGCGGCGTCTATGCGGTCGGCTTTTTGATTGTCACCGCGAACGTCGCCGTCGCGCTCATTTATCTCAAGCGAGACTCGCGCGCGCTCATAACGGCCGGACTCGCTTTCGCGACCGTGGCGCTCACGCTTTACCTGAGCGCGCGGGGCGCGGCAGGTTCGCCCGTCGCGGCACAACCGCCCGAGGCGGTCGTCATCGCCGTGCAGCCGAACGTCTCCGTCAACTTCGGACGCTCCGATGAAGAGACGGCACTGCTCGTCAGTCGTCATTTGCAAATGAGCACGGACGCCTTGCGCGGACGCGAGGTGGCGCAGGCAGATGAAGTCAAACGTGCATTGACGCACAACTCCGGCACGGATGATCGAAGCGACGGGCGTGTGCCGCGCGTGGTGGTGTGGCCTGAGTCGCCGATGAATTTCGCTTACGCGCGGGACGCGGAGTTTCGCGAACTCGTCGGGAGTTTCGCCCGCGCCGAGCGCACGAACGTCATCTTCAACTCGCTCGAACCCGCGCCCGCGGGCGGCGCTTACAACTCGGCCGTGCTGGTGAATGAATCGGGGCGGCTCGTGGCGCAGTATGATAAGATTCGGCTGTTGCCGTTTGGCGAGTATGTGCCGTTGCCGCGCTGGTTTCCGCTCGCGTGGCTGGTGACGGGCATCGTCGGGGATTTTACGCCGGGGGCGAACTACACTTTGCTTCCCATCGGCGAGACACGCGCGGGAGTCTTTATCTGTTTCGAGTCGGCCTTTCCCTCAATCGCACGCCAATTTACGGACGCAGGCGCAGACGTGCTCATCAACATCTCAAACGACGGCTATCTGGGCGACACGCCGGTGCTGCGACAGCACCTTGCGAACGCCGTCATGCGCGCCGTCGAAAACCGTCGAGATGTCCTGCGTGTCACCAACACGGGCATCAGCGCGCGCATCTCCCCACGAGGCGAAGTCTCGGACGCGACCGGCAGTTTCCGGACGGCCGTCCGCACGTGGCCTGTCGCGCGCGCGATGACCGGCAAAACTTTTTACACGCGCCACGGCGACCTCTTCGTCGCCCTCTGCGCCGCCGCGAGCATCTTGCTCGTCGGCATAACAATCAGGAAGGTAAATCGTGAATCGTAAATCGTAAATAGATTCAATCCGTTTTTCTCTATTCACGATTCACGATTTACGGCCTTTGGAGGTTTGATGTTAGAGACTTTAACAGTTCAAGAGTTGCGAGGGCGTTACGACGATCTGAGTGCGCGCGTCGAGCAACTCGGGAGGTTTCTTTGATGTCGCGGCGAAGCAAGACGAGTTGAAGCGCATCGAGCGGGAGGCTTCCGCGCCCGACTTCTGGAACGATCAAGAGGCGGCGCAAAAGTTGTTGCAGCAGCGCAGTCGTCTGGAACGCGTCATCAACCGGCAGCAGGGTTTCGAGTCGGCGGTCGGGGACGCGGGCGTGCTCTTTGAATTTGCCGAGGGGGGCGAAGACGCCGACAGTTTGGACGAACTGCGCGCGCTCGTTGAACGGCTCGAACGCGAAGTGGGCGAGGCCGAGACGGAGATGCTCCTCGCGGGCGAGAACGATGCGCGCAACGCCATCTGCACCATCCATCCGGGCGCGGGCGGCACGGAATCGCAGGACTGGGCCGAGATGCTTTTGCGCATGTACTTGAAATGGGCGGAGCGGCGCGGTTTCAAGACCGAGATCATCGACTACCAGCCGGGCGAAGAAGCAGGCATCAAGGGCGTGACCTTTCGCGTGGAAGGCGAGTATGCCTATGGCCTGCTCGCGGCCGAAGCGGGCGTGCATCGCTTGGTGCGCATCTCGCCCTTCGATCAAGCGGCGCGGCGTCATACCAGTTTCGCCTCTCTGTTCGTCTACCCGGAGATCGACGAGAACATCGAGGTCGAAGTTCAGGAGAAGGACTTGCGCGTCGACACTTACCGCGCGACGGGCGCGGGCGGCCAGCACATCAACACGACCGACTCGGCCGTGCGCATCACGCATTTGCCGACAGGCATCGTCGTCCAATGCCAGAACCAGCGTTCGCAACACCAGAACCGCGCCGTCGCCATGCAGGTCTTGCGCTCGCGGCTCTACGAACTCGAACTGGAGAAGCGCCAAGCCGAAACGGCCGCGCTCGAAGCGAACAAGGCCGACATCTCCTTCGGCTCGCAGATACGCAACTACGTGCTCGCGCCCTATCGACTCGTCAAAGACGCACGCACCAAACTCGAACGCGGCGACGTTGACTCGGTGCTCGCGGGCGATTTGGACGACTTCATCAAGGCTTATCTACTGTCGCGGCGCGCGGCATAAGGCAATAGTCCCAAGTCTCAAGTCTGAAGACAAAGACACGGCTTGAGACTCAAAACTTGAAACTCGACTTGGGACTTGAGATTTGGAACTTGAGACTTTAAGAGCTATGGCAACAACACAGACGGACACGCGGACGCGGCAACTGCCGCTGCAAACGACGCCGCCGGAGCGCAACTCGCGCCGCAACGAGATCATCGCCATCGCGCTGTTCGCGCTCGGCCTCATGCTTACGCTCTGCCTCGTCTTTTTCAACCCGAACGACCCGTCTCTGAACTCGGCCGGGCAGCAGGAGACGCGAAACCTCGTCGGCCCCGTCGGCGCATACGTCTCCGACGTGATGCTGCAAACGGTCGGGCTGGCTTCCTACCTCTTGCCGCTGCTGCTCTTTCTCGCCGCGTGGCGACGTTTTCGCACGCGCCGCATCCACGCGCCCCTGTCGCGCATCGCCGGACTCTTCATCCTCCTCTTATCGGCCGCCGGCGTGCTCGCGCTCGTCCGCGTGCCTCTGCTCTTTGACGGCAGCGTGCGCGCGGGCGGCTTCGTCGGCACGTTCGTCGCCTCGACGCTGTCGAGCGCTTTGAACAACGTGGGCGCGCTCGTCCTCCTGCTCGCGCTCGCCGCGACGGGGCTTTTGCTCGCCACCAACTTCTCGTTTGCGCGCGCCTACGAACGCGCTGTCGAAGCCTTCGGCCACCCGTCGGCCTTTTTCGCCTCGCTCTCGGCGCGCTTCGCCGCGTGGCGCGCGGAGCGACGCGAGTTGGCCGCACGCCGCGCCGAGCAGCGCCGCGCCGCGCAGGCTGCGCGCCAAGAAGCTCTCGTCGAAGAGAAGCGCCTCGGCGAGAAGAAGACCGGAGCCGAGCGCGTCGCGGAGTTCATGCGCGAGACGGAGACGCCCGCCGCGTTCGAGACGACGAGCACGACCGGCGCGACGATCATCAACTCCAATCGCAACTCCAATCGCAACTCTAAGTCGGACGGCATCAACCCGACGAACGCGACGATGCAGCCCACTTCCGCCAGCGCCGCCATCCAACGCTCCGCGACCGCCGCCGCTGAAGCCGACGCGACTCCGCAGCCGACGCTTGAAGACGATCCGGACGCGTCCTTCGACGAGTTTGCGGGCGGCGCACACGACGACGCGAAACTTTCAAACGCCGCGACCGGCGCACAACCGAACGGCGGCGCGTCCGCCGCACGCAAGGCGGCCGTGAAGGCCAAAGACGCGGGCAAGCCGCTCTCGCCCGATGGCTTCGACACGGACGAAGAGGTCGCGGAGATGGTCGGCAGCCTTGAAGTTGTGCGCACCGACTACACCGAGGAGGTCGTGCCCGTCCGGCAGAGCGAAGACAAGGCCACGCGCGAGGCGCGCCGCGCCGAGAAGTATGCCGAGGCGATGAGCGGCTACCAGATGCCGAGTCTGGATTATCTGAACTCACCGCCGCCGCGCCACGAACAGGCCGACGAGGAACTGCGCAGCCTCGCCACGCGCGTCGCGGAGAAGTGCAAGGAGTTCAACGTGACGGGCAAGATCGAATACATCTGCCCCGGCCCCGTCGTCACCACTTACGAATTCAAACCCGACCCCGGCGTCAAATACTCGCGCGTCACCGGACTTGTGGACGACCTCTGCCTCGCCTTGAAAGCCGAGTCGATCCGGATCGACCGCGTGCCGGGCAAAGCGCACGTCGGCATCGAAGTGCCCAATCACCAGCGCGACAACATCATGCTTCGCGAAGTCGTCGAATCGCGCCACTTCAAAGACTCCGCCTCCAAACTCACGCTCGCGCTCGGCAAGACCATCGACGGCTTGAACTACGTCGCAGACCTCGCGCGCATGCCGCATCTTTTGATCGCGGGTGCGACGGGCACGGGCAAGTCTGTCTGTCTCAACTCGCTCGTCGTCTCGATTCTCTATAAAGCCCGTCCCGATGAAGTCAAGTTCATCATGATCGACCCGAAGCGGCTCGAACTCGGTCTCTACGCCGACATCCCGCATCTCGCCACGCCGATCATCACCGACCCGAAACGCGCGGCGAATGCCTTGAAGTGGGCGGTCGGGCAGATGGAGGCGCGCTACAAGGAACTCGCCAAGTGGGGCGTGCGCAACATCGACGGCTTCAACCTGGAAGTCATGCGCCGCAACATGGTCGAAGACTTCGACGACGAGGGACAGCCTTGGAAGACTCTGCCCTACATCGTCATCATCGTGGACGAACTTGCGGACTTGATGATGACCGCCGGGCATGACGTGGAAGAGGCCATCACGCGTCTCGCACAGATGGCGCGCGCCGTCGGCATCCATCTCGTACTCGCCACGCAGCGCCCTTCGGTCGATGTCATCACCGGACTCATCAAGGCCAACTTCCCTTCGCGCATCGCCTTCCGCGTCTCTTCCAAAGTCGATTCGCGCACGATCATCGACGCGAACGGCGCGGAGCAACTTCTCGGTCGCGGCGATATGTTGTTTTTGCCGCCGGGCACTTCACGCCTCGTGCGAGTGCACGGCGCGTTTTTGGACGAGTCGGAAGTCGGCCGCATCGTCGCGCACATCAAGGCGCAGGGCGAACCGCTCTACGACGAGTCGATCACGCAATCGGAAGAAGAGTCGGGCGGTGGGGACGGCGCGGGCGGCGAACGCGACGAACTGTTCGAGCAAGCTCTGCGCATCTGCGTCGAAATGAAGCGCGCCTCCACGTCCGTCCTGCAACGCCGCCTGCGCATCGGCTACGGTCGCGCCGCCGCCATCCTCGATGCGATGGAGCGCGAAGGCTACATCGGTCAAGCCGACGGCGCGCGCCCACGCCCCATCACCGGACGCGCCTATGAGATCGTCGCGCACTGGGACGAACAACTGCGTGAAGAAGGATGATTCGATTGCGGAATACGGAATGCGGATTGTGGATTAGAAAACGAACTCGCGTTTAACCGGGTCGCCGCCTTTTACTCCGTAATCTGTCTTTACAATCCGCATTCCGCATTCTGCATTCCGCAATCGAATCGTTCCGAAATCGTTTGAGCAACTTTTCCACAGAAACTGTGGAAAAGCCTGTGGAAAAATCGATTTTCGGCGTTACAAGTTCCTGACAAGTTTAGACTTCTAGCATTTTGCACATCTTCGCGGCAAAGTTTTGCATTCCTGTTTCAAAGACGGTTAAAGCCGTGGACGCTCAACGATTTGAAGACGACACGCCCCGCAAGCGCACGCGCTCTCGCTCGCTCGTGTTTTTCTGCTACGCGCTCTGGTTCGCCTGTGCCGCTTCGTGTGTTAAGTTGCCCCGCCGCGTTGCGTTTGTAAACAATCTCAACGCGGACGAACTCGCGCCTGCGCCTCAGAGCGCGCGCGTCAACATCAACACGGCTTCGCGCGAAGAGTTGGAGCGTCTGCCCGGCATCGGCGCGGGACTGGCCGCGCGCATCATCGAACACCGCGAGCGTCACGGCGCGTTTCGCCGCACAGAACATCTCATCATCGTGCGCGGCATCAGCGAGCGACGCTTCAATGCCCTGCGCGCTTTCGTTACCGTCAACTGAAATTCGCTTTCACCACTTGACTAAGATTCGCTTCGACCGCTCGGAAGCCGACTGAATTGAGCCATTCGCTTTGGACGCTCAAGACGATCTGCGACGCGCCGCGCGCGCCATCTTCGACGCCACGCTGACAGACCTCGACGCACGCGCCGCCACACGCCGCGCCCTCGACTTCAAGCGCGGGCGACTCAACATCCTCGACGCCGAGTTCAATCTGAACGCTCGCCCGCTCGCCATCTACTCAATCGCCATCGGCAAAGCAGCCGCCGCGATGGCCTCCGCTCTGGATGAGACGCTCGGCGACGCGCTCGCGGGCGGAGTCGTCTCCGCGCCACCGTCTCCGAAGGTGCAGTTGTCCGAACGCTGGCAACTGTTCGCGGGCGGCCACCCTTTGCCGAACGAGGCGAGCCTTGAAGCCGCGCGGGCCGCCTTCAAGTTGCTCGGCGCGGCCGACAGAGAGCCTCACGCGCTCGTCATCTTTCTCATCTCCGGCGGCGGCTCCGCGATGCTCGAATGGCCGCGCGACGAATCCATCACGCTCGCAGACCTGCGCGCCGCCAATCAGTCGCTCGTCTCCTGCGGCGCTCGGATAGACGAGATCAACTGCGTGCGCCGCGCGCTCTCATCCGTCAAAGGCGGTGGCCTGAGTGCATGCGCCATGCGCGCCGCGCAAATCTCTCTCATCATCTCCGACACGAACCCGGACGAGCCGCACAACGTCGCCTCCGGCCCGACCTTCGCGTTCTCACCAGAGCCGCACGCGCTCGCTCGTATCATCGCGCACTACGGTCTGGCCGCCACACTTCCCCCTTCCGTTTTCCGCGCCGTCCGACAACAGGCGCACTCCTATCAACCAGAGATAGTTCATGCCTCTACGCTGCGACGGCATCACGTGCTGCTCGACAACGAGCGTGCACTCGTGCGCGCCTCTGAGATTGCCGCCGCGCGCGGCTTCGCTGTCGAGGTCGCACGCGACATTTCGGAGCAACATGTCGCCGTCGGCGCGTCGCTGCTCGTCTCGCGTCTGTTCGATTTACATCGGAAGGAGGGAGGGCGTCCGGTGTGTCTCGTCTCCGGCGGCGAGTTTTCGTGTCCCGTCCGTGGCGAAGGTGTCGGCGGGCGCAACGCCGAGACCGTCATGCGTTGCGCGTTTGAAATAGAATCCCAACTCGCGCCTTCATCTCCGGACGCGAAGACACGCATCGACGCGTCGCGGACGTTCGACGCCGCTGTGCGTGTGGCGGCGCTCAGCGCGGGCACGGACGGCATCGACGGCAACAGCCCAGCGGCGGGCGCTCTGTGCGACGACACCACGCTCGCGCGCGCCCGCGCCCGCTCACTCGACGCGCGAAAATTTCTGGAAGCGAGCGATGCGCACACCTTCTTCGCCACACTCGGCGATGCCGTCCACACGGGCGCAACCGGCACGAACGTGCGCGACCTGCGCCTCCTGCTGGCTCAATAAACCGCGAAGACACAAAGAAACCTTTAAGGATTTAACTTTGTGTCTTCGTGCCTTTGTGGTGAGTTTTACTGGCCGCCCTGATTCATCCCCCGGCGCGTCCGAAGTCGTCGCTGAAACGCACGATGTCGTCTTCGCCGAGATAAGAGCCGCGCTGGATTTCGATGAAGATCAATTTCTCCGCGCCCGCATTCTCCACCCGGTGCTTCGCCTCGACGGGAATGTCCACGGTCTCGCCCGCCGCCACCGTAATCTCTTCGTCGTCGAGAGTCACTTTGGCCTCACCCGCAACCACCATCCAGTGCTCGGCGCGCTGCGCGTGCTTCTGGTAACTCAGACGCTTCCCCGGCAGCACTTCGATGCGCTTGACCTTGAAATTCTCGCCCTCGTCGAGCACCGTAAACGACCCCCAC
The DNA here is from genome assembly GCA_036387235.1 of Pyrinomonadaceae bacterium. Taxonomy (GTDB): domain Bacteria; phylum Acidobacteriota; class Blastocatellia; order Pyrinomonadales; family Pyrinomonadaceae; genus JAIVJZ01. The sequence goes on along the minus strand of DASVUD010000053.1, from coordinate 55,480 downwards.
GGGCGCTCATCGTAAAGCGGCGAAGTAATATTAGATTTAGTATCGGACATCTACGCCGTCTCCCCAGACCCATTGCCGGCTCAAACACTTCGTTGACTCAAACTAGCTGTCGGCTCCTGCTGTTTCCCTTTGGGAACAATGAGCAATGTACACATATCAAAGTGCGCTGTCACCTACCCGTCAGGTGCTTGTCATATCGGATACCTTGTATTGTAATAACTTGAGTGGCGTCTCGTGCGAGTCTCATTCATTGTTCCGCCCGGCGGCTGCGACCACCATGTCGGCCTCATGTTAAGTAATCATCGCCGCGCTCGTCTTTGCAATCAGGCACACTCATGTATAGCCCACGCTTCAGCGATCATCTGTCCTCCGATACGGCGAGCCTCAGTTCCGGCGACGCGTTTCAAAAGTTCGTATACGAGTTGCTGCTTCACGACTATCCGGATTTGCATGTCTTTCCCGGCGGCGGCAAAGACGGCGGGATCGATTTGGTGCAGACCACTGCGCAGCCGCGGCTCGTCGTCGAATGTAAATACATCGGCAAGGACGAGCTCGGGGAGGCGTTGAAGCGCTGGGAGAGCGTGGCTAAAAATCTGGCGACGCATCTGGCCGATCCGGCCGGGCCGACGCCGGGGCAGGCGCAATATAAGCCTTGGTATCAAGACTCACCGCCCATCAGTGAATATATTTTCTGCGTCAGCTCCAAACTGGCCCACCTTGAGCAGTTCGCCACATTGCGCGAGGAGATCGAGAAGTTTTTTGCGCATCTAGGAAGCACTCACCGACACCTTCGACACTTAACCAACTTAACAGTCACGGTACTTGATTGGAGCGACCTTGAGGCGCGGCTGAGCAAATATCCGCAAGTGATGTTTCGCTGGTTCCCTCTGTCGCGCCCGCAGGGCTTGGTGCCGCTCGACGAGATCAAAACCGAGAGCACGTTTCGCTCCTACCTGTTCGGCAACAAGCTGGAATACTACGGCCGCGGCCGCCATTTGCAACTCGTGTCGCCTCCTCCAACCATTGACGTGCAGGATGAAGAAGCCCTGTTGAGACAGCTTGAAGGAGACAGTTACAGCGGACTGATCGTGACGGGCAGCGGCGGTATCGGAAAGACACGCCTGACGCTGGAACTGGGTTATCTGGCGCGCGATAAAAACTGGGTCGTGCTCCGCGTCCTCAAGCGCTTGAAAGAAGACACGCTCCAGTCGTTAGTGGAGCGGATTCAGAGAGACGTGCCCGTCTTGCTTTTGCTCGACTACGTTGAGACCCAGAGAGATTTCGAGGAACTGATCGAGAGCCTGAACGAGCTTAACGACACCTACAATCTGCGCTTACGTTACATCGCCAACTGTCGCACCAGCTACTACCGCACCATCGCGCCGATCTCGCGCCATCATCAAGTCAACCTCTCGCCCGGCGCGCACGAAGAGGCTCTGCGCGACTGGCTGGAGAGTTACCAGCGAAGCGCCGTCCGCCACATCCTCGACCGGAGCGGGCTGGAGATCAACGATGCCATCTTGAAAGTTTGTCACGACCTGCCGGTGCTCGCGGTGTTCGTGACGTACCTGCACAACACGGGGCGCGAGTTGGAACTCAGAGAGCTGCTGCGAGAGGAAGACTTCGCCAACTGGATTTACAAGCGCGTGCAACTCAGCTTCGGGGCGAGTTCGCGCGAACTCGCTTTGTTCATCTCGCTGTTCCCGCTCTCCGCCGCCGTTGCATCTCACACCGACTTAGGGGCATACGGCGGACTCTTCGACACGCTCGCCACCGACGGGTGGATCGAGAAACTTCCCCCCAACGAACTGCACAACAGCGAGAGATGGGAAGTTGCGCACGACGTTTTAGCCGACCAGATCGTGCTCTCGTATTTCAACACCATTCCGCAGACCATCGACCGCTACGTTCACGAACTGTTCTCGCTCGCACGACGCGTCGGCAACCTGCGCTCGGCGTTCATCACACTGCAACGCCTCGCCGATCATCCTCTCGTCAAGTCCGTCAACTGGCCGTTGCTGCTCGACGAAGAGATGCGAGAAGACCCGGCGGGCTGGCGCAACATCCGCGACCTCCTGCTCCGCACGCCCTTGCTCACCTACGAGCAAATCATCGAGACGTTCGACAAGCACGCGGAAGTGTGGGAAGGGGCGGAAGCGGAACCGGATTTTCAGAATGCTTTGGGCTGGCTGGCCCGTTGGCTAGGGGAGCAGGAAAAGGAACTCGGCGCGGAACACCACCTCCGCCCCCCGCTCATCTCCTGGATACGCAAAGCAGTTCCACATACCAGCACGAGCAATCTTGTCCTCACACGTGGATTACAATTTTGCCCCGATGTGGTTAGAGACGCGGCCTTGAATTGGATTACGACCAAGCCACGCCTTTTTCAAACTCACTACTTGATGACGGCATGGCTGGACGCAGGGCTGCCACCGGAAGAAATCGCCCCATTCGTCGAGCAATGGGCAATCAACTTTTCTACTCGATATCATCTTAGCTTCCTTATTCAGTCGTGGCTCGACGCGGGCGGCGACCCCGGCATGGTGCAACAACCCATGTTGATATGGCTGAATAAACACCAGACCATTCTGGAGGCTCAGTTTGTCTACTACGCATGGCTGGAAGCTGGAGGTGATAAGGAATTAGTTAGAGCAGCTATTAAAGCGTGGCTTGTCGAACACCAGACGACAGCAGAGGCGAGATTTGTCTATAGCGGCTGGCTTGATGCTGGAGGTAATAAGGATTTGATCAGTGACCATCTGAGGGCGTGGCTTGCACTACATGCCAGAGACTTCGACGCTGATTTCATTTACAAAGCATGGCTTGAAAACGGAGGGAATTTCTCACTAATCCGCCCATTCGCGATTGAGTGGTTAAGCCTGAATTATGATAAGGCTGAGGCTGTTTACCTGAGCAAGTTTATCGCGCGCCAGGTTGATATTCCTATCGAAACAATTAAGGATATCCTTAGTTGGTGCCGCAAGTTTATGACAGAGGAAGATGCTCTATGGCGCTTGCTTCATTTGCGCTCACACTTCTCCAACCCTGAAATTGCGGAAGAATTATGCTCAACGGTTGAAGTCGTTTTTCAATACAGATTCTTGAGGCATGAGTTGCCGGGGCGTGACGGCAAGAATTTAATTACGAGTTTATTCTCCCACCTAATAAGTGAGCCGAATTTTCGCAACGGGTCGTTGCGGAGACGGCTTGACGCTCTGCTGTCGGCGTGGCTGCGTCATCCCGCTTCCTACGGGGCTGAGCCGCCGCCGCATTTCAGCTTACAAAGAGCGCATCATGTGCGGCGCGTGGCCTCTCTGATCAGGTCGGGCGCGCTGAAGGTGTTTGACGATCATGCCGCGCTTGAACGCTTTTTTCATTGGGTGAACGCGTGGGAGATGAGGAACAAGGAGAGCGTCGCGGAGACAGTGGCGGACTTGAAAGATATGTTCCCGACTTCCGACCTGTGGGATATTGTGAAATTCGAGTGAACCGCCGGAGCGCATCTCGTTCCAAGCAATCCCACCTCGCGCTCCTGCATCTCGTCGGCCTGTGCCCTTTCCCCCCTTCCCCTTTTCCCTTCATTCACGCACGAACGTTTCGACCTTTAAATCTTGGCCGTCCGTGCTGACGGTGATCGTGCCGGTGCGTCCGGTTTGGAGGACTTGTGCGCCGGTCGCGCGCCAGCGGGCGACGACCGCCTTGTCGGGATGGCCGAAGGGCGAAGCGAGGCCGACGGAGACGAGGGCGAGAGAGGGGCGGACGGCGTTGACGAAGGGTTCGGTGGAAGAGGTGCGACTGCCGTGGTGCGCGACCTTGACGATGTCGCTGCGCAGATTGTCGCCCGCTGCGACGAGTGCCGCTTCGGCGTCGCGTTCGATGTCGCCCGTCAAGAGGAAGACGCGCGCGCCGTAGCTGACGCGCAAGACGAGCGAGTCGTTGTTTGCCGACAACGCTTGAGTCTCTTCGCCCGCGCGCGGCGGCCACAACACATCGACGGTCGCCGCGCCGAACTTGAGCCTGTCGCCGCGCCCGACGAGTTCGACGGGCACGCCCGCGCCTTCGAGCGTCCGGGCGAAGCGCACGGACTCCGCGTCGCCCGCCCCCGTGCGGCCGAGGAAGGCGGCGCGCACTTGAAAGTTGCGCGCGATGTCGTTCAAACCGTTCATGTGATCAGCGTGCGCGTGGGTCGCCAAAAGGTAATCGACCGAAGCGCGCCCGCGCCACCACAGATACTCCGAGACGACCGCTTCGCCGATGCCGCGTGCGTCGCGCTCGAAATGCGCTCCCGTCTCGCTTTCAAAGTCGCCCGCGCGCGTTTTGAACTGAGGACGACCGCCCGCGTCAACCAACAGCGTCGCGCCGTTCGGAAACGTCAAGAGCGCGGCGTCGCCCTGTCCCACGTCGAGCAAGTCCAGACGCAACCTACCATCCGCGCGCCCCGCGCTGAACGGGTGCAGCAAGACGAGCGACAGGCAGACGGTCGCTGACGCCCAAGCCAGCCGCCGCGTCCTTCGTCGCCAAACGGTGCGCCACGCCTCTTCCGTCGCTCGCGCCTCCGCTCGCAGGGGTTGCCAACGCGCGAGTCTGCACAGCAAAAAGATGAGCGGCACGTAATACAGCACATAGATCGCGGCGGCGCGTCCCGTGTATTCGGGCAGCCTGACGGAAGCGAGAGCAACACTCGCGAACGGATCGACGCTGTGCGTCATCAACAGGTTCAAACGCTCCACCAGCCACACGAGCGGCCACGCCGCGCTCGCGCTCAACTGCGAGAGCAAAAGCGCCGCGAGCGCAACGAGCGAGACGGCGGCCATCAACGCGCCGACGAAGACGTTCAGCAGCACGGACACGAGCGAGACGCGATGAAAATAGACGACGAACAGAGGCAGCAACATCAACTGCACGCTCGCCGAGACGACCATCGCGACGAAGGCGTAGCGCAACAACCACTGCACGCGCCAACGCTCCAACCGCACGCTCGCCTCTGTCTTGAACAGTCGATAAGTGTAGACGTTGCGCGCGGACTCTCGCCGCCAAGCGCGCTCGCTCCAAAACAGCGTCTCGCCGAGCACGCGAAACCAACGCGGGCACGCGGGCGGTCGCGGCCTCTCGCGCGCCGGATGCCAAGCGCCCACCTCGCGCAAGCGTGCGACGAGCGGCCATCCCATGACGGCGATGCCGAGCACCGACAGAAACGTGAGTTGAAAGGACGGATCGAAAAGCTCGGCGGGACGATACACGAGGAGCGCCACGGCCGCGCCGCCGAGCGCGTTCAATGTCGCGCCGCGACGGCCGAGCACGGGCGCGAACGACACCAACGTAAACATCAACGACGCGCGCACCACCGACGCGTCCGCGCCCACCGCCAACGTGTAGAGCCACAACACCGCGCACGGCACAAGGAATCGCAACGCGCGCCGCTCGGTCAAGCGCCGCATCACAAGCAGGACGAGGCCGCCGAGAAAACTGATGTGCAGCCCGCTGATCACGAGCACGTGAAAAGTGCCGCCCTCGCGAAAACGCTCGGCGCTCGCGCGCGTTAGACCGTAACGATTGCCCAAGAGCGCCGCCTGCAACACGCCCGCCGTCTCCGCCGAAAACAGCTTCGACAGACGCACGCGCAAAGCCTCCCGCCAGGTCTCCAACCACACGAGCGGCAGCACGACGCGCTCGTCGTCCAGTCTCTCCACGAGCAACGAACTCTTGAGCGTCCCTCTCGCCTCCACCCCGCGCCGCTCTAAAAATTCCGTCAGAGACGCGCCGCCCGGATTACGAAACTCCTCGGCTCGCTCCAGCGCCACGAGCACGCGCACGCGCGCCCCGCGCCGCAACTCCAACTCCTCATAACCGCGCCGCGCCCCCTCTTCGCCGAACGGCGCGAACAACTCCACGCTGCCACGCGCCGCGCGCCGCGCGCCCCGCGCACGCAACTCTTCAACCCTCAACGTCAGATAAAACCCGTCCGGCGCAAACTCCGGCGCGCGCTCCACAACGCCCGTCAACTCCACCGGGTCGCCCGACACCACACGCCCCTCCTCGTACGCGCGCCGCACACTCTCGCCGCGCGCGCCGCTCAGTCCCTCCGCTCCCGCGAGCGCCGCCCCGGCACACGCGAACGCCAACACGACGCTCACGGTCGCCGCCGTGAACCGCTCGCGCCTGAACGCCACGCACGCGCCGAGCGTCGCCAATGTGCCCGCAATGACAGAAAGAGAAAGCGGCGGCGAGACGAGACGCGCGCACACTATCCCGGCGGCCACGGCGACCGCCAAGAGCGCCAGCGGGTGAGGATGAAAAGGCGGCCTGTTATTGCTCTGATCTTCTTTCAAGGACTTAGAAATTTACGATTGCACATGAGTGTCAATTCCAAGGAAATGCGCGACTACAAGGGTCGAATAAGATTATTTTGCCATCAATCAATGCGAATGCTAACAGTATTCCTTGCGAATAGTTTACTAGATTTACAATAATCTCCACGAACAGGTTATAAATATTATGCCCGTCAGAACCCCTCCTAGAAACCACCGCAGCGTCACCGGTCTCGTCGCCAGCAGTAAAAACAATGTCATGCGTGCCCATGAGTCCACGCTCGAACGCGACCTAATGTTCCTGCTGGAGTTTGATCTCAATGTCGCAACTTATGAAGAGCAGCCAATCATCATTGAATATGAGGACGCAGACGGGAAAACGCGCACCTACACGCCGGATGTTCTCGTCACCTACCGCAAGGATGTGTCACCAGCCAAGTCAATGCCGTCACTGCTATGCGAAGTCAAGTACCGGAAAGACTTATTCGCTGACTGGAAGAGGTTAAAGCCGAAGTTCAAGGCCGCTCGCCGTTTCTCCCGTGAGCGTGGCTGGCATTTCAGCATCCTCACGGAGCAGGAGATACGGACGCCATTTCTTGAAAATGCGCGTTTCCTGCTGCGCTATCAAAAACTCGAAATGGATTGGGAACAAGCGCAACTCCTGCTGCTTATGATCGGCGAGTTGCGTGAAGCTACGCCGGAATCTTTGTTACTGGCCTGCTCCGCAGACCCGATGGTACGCGCACTACTACTACCGATGCTATGGCATCTTGCCAGCATCGGGATGCTCGGCTGCGACCTCAACCGCAAGCTCACGATGCACAGCCCCATCTGGACAATGGCTTAGAGGAAAAGATTAACGTGAGGGCGCGCGGGACGCGGCTCTAAAGAGGTCAAAAAGATATGAAGGCTGTCGTCAATCTGCAACCGGGAGCCGCCGTCGAGAGCGGAGGTCATCATTACATCATCACGCACCTACTCGACCTTGAAACGGTGCTCTGCCGCGAGGCCGACTCAAACAAGTCGGAGCGACTCTACATCCGCGATCTCGCACCTATCCACACTGAGACGGCAGGAGAGCGGATTGAGGAGGAACTCTCGCAAGTGTCGGACGCAGACTGGCAGGAAGCCAACCGTCGTTTTCAGATCATCCGCCCACTGCTTAGTTTACAACGGCGCACTAAGGAAGCGGTTGCTGAACAGGCGCGGGCGTCGAGCGTTCACCACAGCACCCTCTACCGATGGATTGATGCTTACGAGCGAATCGGATTGGTGTCAGCATTGCTGCCAAGCAAGCGGGGCTACCCACAGGGAAGGCTGCGGCTGTCGCCAGAGGTAGAGGCTGTTATCCAAGCGACCATCGAAGACTTCTACCTCCACAAGCAGAAGCGATCAGTCCAAGCGACGTGTGATGAAGTTTTGCGCCGCTGCCGCAACGCTAAATTGCCGCCTCCGCATCCAAATACCATCCGCAACCGCATTGCTCTCATTTCAGAAAAAGTGCGACTCGAACGCCGACATGGAGGACGCGCGGCGAAGGAGAAATTTGCGCCGCTCATCGGTCATTTTCCGGGGGCTGACTACCCACTCTCCGTTGTCCAAATCGACCACACCCCACTCGACATTATCCTCGTGGATGACCTTCACCGCCGACCCATCGGAAGGCCATGGATCACGCTTGCCATTGATGTTTTCAGCCGCATGGTCGTCGGCTTCTACGTTTCCCTAGACCCGCCGGGAAGCCTTTCCACTGGTCTCTGCATCGCCCATGCCATCTTGCCAAAAGAACAGTGGCTTTCGCGCCACGAGATTACTACAGAGTGGCCCGTCTGGGGCGTGATGAAGACGATCCACGCTGATAACGCCAAAGAATTTCGTGGCAATATGCTCAAGCGGGCGTGCGAACAGCACGGCATCAACCTTGAATGGCGTCCCCTCGCCACGCCTAACTACGGCGGTCACATCGAACGATTGATGGGAACTTTCGCTACAGAGATTCATAAGCTGCCGGGAACTACTTTCTCCAGCATCAAAGAGCGTGGGGAGTATGAATCGGAAAAGCAGGCTGCATTAACCCTCAGTGAATTTGAAAGCTGGCTCGCCACTTTCATCACTGGCGTTTACCACCAACGTGTACATAGTGGTATTGGAATGAGTCCAATTAAGAAATACGAGCAAGGTATCTTCGGCACATCTGAACAGCCCGGAACAGGATTACCCGCGAGAATCACTGATGAAGATCGCTTACGGCTGGACTTCATGCCTTATACTGAGCGAACTATTCAACAGTATGGCGTCGTAGTTGATGAGATTCACTACTACAGTCATGTGCTGCGCCGATGGATCAACGCGCCTGACCCTGACAATCCCCGGCTGAAGCGAAAGTTCGTCTTCAAGCAAGACCCGCGCGATATTAGCCAGCTTTATTTTTATGATCCAGAAGTAAAACAGTATAGCGTCATTCCATACCGCGATACTTCGCGTCCGGCAATTAGCGTTTGGGAGATGCGCGAGGCGCGGAGGAGGCTGGAAGAAGAAGGCCGCAAGGAGATTAACGAAGATTTGATCTTCGAGTCATACGCGCGAATGCGTGCGAAGGAAGAACAGGTGGTGCGTGAGACAAAGCGCGTGCGCCGTGCCAATCAGCGTCGCGCTCAGAATAAGCAGATCGTCAAGCCCACGCTCGCTGAAAAACAATCACATCAAAACATCGAAGGAGTTCAAGCCAGCCCCTCGCTCCCTGACATTAGACCTTTCGATGAGATCGAAGAGTTGTGATGTAAAATTTATGGAAAGCTTTTTAGATTTTGTGTAAGTGGCAACAATCAACCCTTCTATCTCGAAAGGATAACAAGATATGCCGCCGATTAGAGCCGAACTGCTTGATGAGCTACTAAAAGACTACCAAAACGGATATGCCAGCGGACGCCGCCTGACAGATCATTCAACCCAGCACTCGGTAGCATCCTTCTCAAGATTCCTCCTTCGCCGTAAATTGTGCTCTGCTCGCTCGGCGCAAGTTCGCTAGCGCGTTAGTCATCCGAGAGCGGGCTAACCGGAGAAAAGATGGAAGAAAGCAGGTCGGACAATCCTTATTATAAAGAATTAAGTCGCTATCCGGTGAGGTTTGCAAGGGCCGTATTTCTTGGACAGTTGCCACCATTTTCTGATTCGCTAGTGATGGCAAGCGCGACCATGACGCTAATCAAGTTCGATGATCTGTTTATTGGGGTTACTTGTCAGCACGTACTAGCGCACTACGTCAAGATGCGAGAAGATCATGAGGATATTGTTTTCCAGATAGGGCAGGCCCAGTTCGACCCTCTGCAACACCTTATACACGAGGACAGAGAACGCGATCTCGCTACATTCAACCTGACGCCGTTTGTAGGCAAGGTTAAGGGTGTAGAAGAGTCGAACTTTATTGAACCTCTTTACTGGCCGCCCGGCGACGTGTTAGAGGATGATCTCATCTGCCTCGCAGGATTTCCCGGCATCTGGCGGGAGCAGTTGGGGCTAAGCGAGCTTCGCTTCCATTCTTTCAGTACGGGTGCAACCTTCATCCGTGCCGTGGGGGATGAGCACTTCGTAATACGAATTAACGCCGAGCCGCACATTGTCACAATTGATAAGGGAAAGGCGTTGGGTTTTCTCGGTGGTCTGAGCGGCGGCCCTGTGTTCTGCTGGAGGACGAGAGGATTACTATGGGCTGAACTTGTAGGATTTATTTACGAATACCAAGAAAACCTAGACTTAATGTATGTGCGTGCGGCAAAGGTTCTAAATCGAGATGGAACTTTCGCATAAGTCATCTGAGTTGAATGGATAATTTCATCATGGCAAATCAAGAGGATACTCTTAAGCAGATTAATAAGTCAGGCTTCCCTTTTCAACTAAGGGTCGAACACGAAATTCGCACAACTCAGCAGGAGCATAACTGGTCAGTGGCTAGCCGTGAGCATCCTTGGGCCAGCGCGGATAAGACGGCCTCCGGCTTTATCGACATCGTGCTCAAGCACAATCAATTTTCAACTTTTCGGTTAGTCATCGAATGCAAAAGAATCAAAGCAGACGACGCGAGACAACTCCGCTGGGTCTTCTTACTTCCAGACCAAGACGCGCAGCCGACGGGGGTGGCCTCGTGCTTTGAGGTCGAAGGTTGGGGAAGGCGGGATCAGAGTGATAAGTCTGAGTGGAACGATCTTCGGGTTTGGGATAATGTCCGCCTCACCCCGGCTTCCCTACAATCAGAATTTTGCATTCTCCAGAGCGATGAGCAGCGGAGACAACCAATTCTTGAGAGCTTGGCTACGGAGGTACTGGAATCAATCGAAGGTCTTGCTGAGGAGGAAGTGAATATTGAAAAATCAATGGGCGAACCAGTCCACACTAGATTATTTATTTTTCCAACCATCGTGACAAATGCTGAGATTGCTGTTTGTCGGTTTGACCCGTCTAAAATCAAAATTAATGATGGCACTCTGGATGCGGGAGATGTGGAAATTACTACTGTTCCTTTTATTCGATTTAGAAAGAGTCTCGCGACTGGCTTCCCGCAGGGTGGGTTTTACTATTTGGAGGCGGCAAATAAGGCCCGTGAGCGAACGGTGTTCGTTGTCAATGCCGCGTCCATACAGGAATTCCTAAAGAATTGGAACATGGGGCCAATGTATGATGGCAAGTATGCGGTTCAAAGGTTGTCCCCCTAGTTCTATCAACCCAATCCAACAGCAGGCAAGCGTTCGTAGCCGGAGCAGCTCAATCTCACTACTAGGCTCCTCCATAATTCTGAGGTTTTCAGATAATGTTAGATGCAGAAGGCATGAAGAATATGTTCGGGCAAATCCATAAGTTATGGATCGAACCTGAAGTAAATCGGCGGCAGGAAGCTGGTAAGCTTCCAGATGGTTTTAAGATTTATCGGTGTTTGATTAGGCTCCCCCAAAACAGGCCACCCATAGTTGAATTTAACGATGAGATCGGCTGGGTCGCAGAAGCAGAGCCAGCACCAGACAAGGAGTGGATTCCGGGACAGCCTGTGTACCTGCATGACATTCAGAAAATCACTGCCGTTCAGCCACCGGAGGTGGATGGTGTTCGGGTAGCTTTTGTTTTCTTGTTTTGGGTAGGCAAAAGCTATTCGATTATGTTTGACTTCACTCCCAATTGGCCGGATGGGTCAATTTCAGATGAAGAAAAGGAGGAGTGGAGTTATGGGAAGGTTATAGCCGAATATTTACAATCCTTACTAACGGAACAAGTCATTCACGTACATGATAAGTTCCAACAACTCCTACAAAAAATAGGTCTTTGGGCGGCACCAGCTCTATTGCCATATCCTTTGAATAAAATCATAAATAGATTGGAAGAAAACGATCTTTCAGGTGCTAGAGCAGTGTTAGTGGGTTATTGTACGCCATCATTTCTGAAGATACTTTCCTCAAAGTGGTGGGATTTAGAGCATTTTACGAGTAGAAAATCGCTGATTGAAGAAGCATTGTTTGCACATGAACATGGTAAGTATGGCTTAAGTATCCACACCCTACTTCCGCAGCTTGAAGGCATAATCACGGACTACATAACCACCAAGTTACCACCTGAAGAAATACCTTGGCGGCAGGAATCTAAGACCAAAAAGTTTCGTGATTTGGTAATTGAAAATCCACCATCGACACTAACTTATAGGAGAATTGTTGAATCAACAATGGACTTCATCCTAGAAGGCCCTGAAATGGAGATGCTCGCAGCTATCAGCTATCTCAACCGACGGGGATCGGTATTAAATAATTCGTCTCTTTCACGCTTGCTGGGGGTTGCCGTAATACGGCGGAAAACTCTTTTGTCATAAGGTCATGTCAACTAACTAGGCGTTTAATTAGCTGGAGGTAAGTATTATCCTCCCACAATCTTTTTCTGATCGATAGTGTATTGTGCTGTTTCTTCCTCGGAAGGCATTCTCGATTCATCAACGGTTGGCGGCACTTCCAAAGCTACCTGTGCAACGCCAGCGGCAACAAATTGCATGTGCTTGAAAAATCTCCGCGCATGTTTAGCGGGAGCGTCTAAATCGTGCTTGAATCTTTCCTTTGCCAGATTCTTCAACTCCCAGTCATGAATCCAACGCCCCTTTTTTTGCGCGGCGAAATGAAGCACGGCGCGCAGCCTCCCTGCACCGACTTCGATCAATCTTGTGTCGTTTAACAACAGCATGGAGTAACGATCACTGTCATCATCTTCTTTAACTTCGATGTCCATTATGTAAAAGTGGGCGTTGTTGTAGCGGCAATGTGCGATCATCGCTTGGCGGCGATGTTGTTCATCAAAATCAATGTACGACCATTTTAGCGTCCTTCTGCCGTGTAACACCGGAAAATAGGTACAACTCTTGATGTCCGCATCGTCGCTCTCCGAGTCTAACAGCACAAGCGCAGTAGTAACGTCTCCGAGTTTTTCCAACTCGTGCAAAATATCTTTAAAGTTGTCAAGGCCAGCGGGCAACCGCGTCCTTCGACCTTCCTTATCGTTATCTTGAGATTGTTCCTGCTCATGCTGCGTAACGCTGAACGGCGCAATTTTTTTGCCTTCATGTCCGCCATCGCCGGTCGAGAATTTATTAATGTCTTCCGGCCCGCTAGGACGGAATATATCGGCGCGTGTTTGGTTCTCTGTATTTCTGAACTTCTTGCCCGCTTTTTTGTCCCGTAGGTCTGGAAAGCGGTCGGAGTCTAATTCTATATCTGTTACTGCGTAGTCAAGAGATGGCTCCTCCACATTTGTAATTTCTTGGTCGCCTTCCTTTCGTTCAGGCGGTCGGACGGGTTTCTTAATCCTTCCGGGATATGCAACTGGCAGAGACAGATCACGCTCTCCAACAGATGTGCCGTCGTTGTCGCGCGCCCAGTCGAGTTGCTCGAATGGAAACGGGGCGGTGCATGACACAATCTGATAAACCAAAAAATGCCAGATTTCGTCTGCGGATCGAATCCATTTACCTTGAACTTTTAAGTCGCTGGTGCGCTCGAATGGCGGGCGGGCTTCCAGCACCGCGCAACCTTCGTTAAAAGCATTTCTAATGATGCTGGCGTTTATATTGCGAGCATTTCGGTTAGCAATTGGGTCGAAGGCGAAACGGGCTACAACCTCTTTATCCGCATCCTTAATATTCTGACGCAGTTGTACAAAGCCGATCCCGTCATCGCCGGGTAGCCGCGTCTTACGAGGATCATAGACATCGTTAGCGTGAGTATCCAAGCCGCCGCCGATGATAGCCTTGGTGAGTTGGGTGGAGTTTGTATAGTAAAAGCGCGCGATCTCGACACAAGGGATAATCAACTTCGACTGCTGATTGACGCTGTGTTGGTCTTTATCTAAATCAATGATGAGGTATTTGGCTTTAACGCAATTGGAGACGGTCGGATGATACTTTGTGATTATCAGATCGGGGTTGCGGTGTGCATCCGTGATACGTGACGTTTCTGGCGTAATCAGCAGATTATTGAAGGACAAGTCAGTATAAGAAGGTGTCTGTAACTGATGCCCATTGCGCCACAAGGTGCCAATGTGTAAGCACGGCAACAAACCTACTCCAACGCGGACAACGCAACGCTCACGATACTCATAAGACGACTTCTTATTGATCGTTTGCGGATCGATCTCGGCCTCTTTGAGCGGAACGAGTACAACTTCAATGGTTTGCTCAGAAGGCACCTGCGGATTTAAATCCACTTCACCGAACCATTCGATTCGCCAAATCCGATTGCGATTATTGTCGAGGAAAGCTTCGACTATATAAGAGGAAGGTAGTTTAGACATGATTGATGCGAATGTGAGGTTCGCATCAATTACTGTATCAGTCGCGTATTTATTTGTATAGTCTTATTTTTTGTTGTAGTTCACAATGAGTCGCCGTGAGGTGCACGACCGTTTCGACGTGGTGTGTCTGGGGGAACATATCAAATGCGCGGAGAGAGTCAAGAGTATAGGCGGCGTCGAAGAGTGGGCGGAGGTCGCGTGCAAGGGTGGCGGGGTCGCAGGAGACGTAACTGATGCGGCGCGGGCGCAGGGCGAGGATGGCTTTGAGGGTTTCGGGTTCCGCGCCGGAGCGGGGCGGGTCGAGGAGGAGGAAGTCAATGGGGGCGAGAGTCGGGGCGTTGGCGGCGAGCCAGTCGCCGACGCGCGCGGTGTGGACGGTGGCGTTGGTGAGACTTGCATCGGAGAGGTTGAGGCGCGCGAAGTGTGTGGCCGAAGCGTTGCCTTCGACGGCGTTGACCTGTGCGAAGCGGCGCGCGAGGGGGAGCGTGAAGAGGCCGACGCCGCAGTAGAGGTCGAGCGCGGTTTCGCCCGCGGCGTCTTTGAGAGCTTCGGCGAGGAGAGGTTCGAGCAGGGCGTGGTTGATTTGAAAGAAGCAATCGGCGTTGAAGCGATAGCGTTCGCCCGCGAGCGTGCGCGTGCGCTCGTGGGCGTCCGCTTCCGCGAGCGGCGGCAGGAGCGAGACGCCGTCGTCGCCCGCCACGGCTTGAAATTCCTCCGGGTCATTAAAGTCGTGATGATTAAAGTCGCCCGCGTCTTCCCTCGTGTTGATAAACTCGCGCGCGTCCGTCGTCGCGTTCAAGCCGCGCGTGCGCGTCGTCTCGTCCGCGTCGCTTGCGAGCAGCGCGTCGCGGAGATGTGAGAGTTTGGCTTGCACTTCGGGCAGGACGACGGGACATTCGGCCACGTCGCAGACGCGGTGCGAGGCGAGTTCGTAGTAGCCGAACAAGCGACGGGCGCGGTCGTGCTGCCAGCGCGCGCGCGAGCGATAGTGCCAGACGGCGGGCGATGGCGTGATGGGAACGTCGGCGGCTTCGTGGCGCGAGATGCGGCGCAGGCAGTCGCGTATGATTTCGGTTTTGGCCGCGAGTTGCGCTTCGTATGTCAACTGCTGGAAGTCGCAGCCGCCGCAGCGGCCGAAGTAGGGACAGGGCGGCTCGATGCGAACGGGCGCAGGCTCGATGATCTCCGCGAGTGAAGCGAAGGCCACTTTGCCGCGCACGCGCTCGATGCGCGCGCGCACGCGGTCGCCGGGCGCAACGAGCGTGACGAAGAGCGTGTAACCGTCCGCGTGCGCCAGCCCCGCGCCGCCCGGCACGATGCGCTCGATCAAGACTTCGACGAAAGCGCCGACCCTCAGTTTCCCTTCCGCGTGCGGCGTCTCGCGGCGCGGCCTATGGTGTTTCCTTTTCACGTGCAGTATGAATTCAACCGGCGGAGCAATAAATACTTCAGTCTTCCTTAGAGACTTTGTGTCTTGGTGGTGAATGTTGATGAATCGGCATTAACCACTGAGGCACGAAGTCTCTGAGCACAGATCAATCTTAGGACACTATCCGCATCGAAGCTGACATGACACAATCATCCTGCTCAGAGATAGAACAGGCTGAGACGCGGCAAGCCGCGTTCTTCGCGCAGGAGTTTGGCGAGCAGACTGTCGAGCGTCTGTTCGTAGGTGGCGCGCTCCATGCGCTTGCGATAGGGTTCGAGTTGCGCGGCGGCCTCCGCGCGGCGCGCTTCGAGTTCGGTGGGCGGGAGCGCGGCGCGCAGCGCGCGATCCAGTAAGTTCTCCAGATCGTTGAGCGCGCCTTCCAGTTGCTCCGCGTCGGGGCGTGCGGCGGCGGCGAAATCTTTTTCCAGTTCGGACAGGCGCGCCGCCGCGCGTGCGAGCGCTTCGCACAACTCGTTCGCGCCCGCGTCGCCGCCGCCGCGCGCCTCCTGCACCGTGCGTGCGTGTTCCAGACGCGCGCGCGCCTCCGACAGATGCCCCGCGATCACCTCGCGCGGAAACGGCAGCGCGCCGTTGCCGCCGCCCGCCGCGGCGCTCGCCTCGCCCGCATGCTTCGCCCCCGTCTCCGCCGCCTCGCCGGGCGCTCTGCCCAACTGCGATTCGAGCCATTCGGCGTATTGCGCCTCAACCTCTTCCTGACAATAAAAGAGCGACTTCACGCTGCGCCTTCGCGGCTTCGACTCGTAGGAATCGAACGACTGCTCGATGCCGCGCAAGACGATATGCAAAGGCACGCCGCGCGCCTTCCATCCCTCGATCAAAGCCCAATCCATCGGACTCAACAACAGGTGCTTCCCACGTCGCCGGATAAACGCGTCTTCGATCTCTGTAAAGTAATTGAAGTAATTCATCCAGAACAGTGATAAGTGATAAGTGACAAGTGACAAGTTAAAACAGTGAATCGTGAAGCGTAAATCGTGAATAGAAGCAGACAGTCTTTCTCTATTCACGTTTTACGATTCACGATTTACTCTTCTTCAACTCGTCACTTGTCACTCGTCACTGCCTTTATCGCTTTTTCGTAAATCAGACGCAAGCCTTCGAGCGTGAGCGTGTCGTCGACGACTTCGATCAGTTCCGAGCCGGTGGCGATGAGCGGGGCGAGGCCGCCCGTGGCGACGACGCGCACCTCCGCGCCGAGTTCTTCGCGCATCCGCCGCAGGATGCCGTCAACCAATCCGACGTAGCCGTAATAGAGACCCGATTGGATCGCGCCGTTCGTCGTCGAGCCGACGACCGTGTGCGGCCTTTTGATCTCGACGCGGGGCAGACGCGCGGCGCGTGCGAACAAGGCGTCGGAAGAGATTTGGATGCCGGGCGTGATGACGCCGCCGAGATATTGCCCGGCCGCGTTGACGGCGTTGAAAGTGGTGGCCGTGCCGAAGTCGACGACGATGACGGGCGCGCCGTACTTGTGGCGTGCGGCCACGGCATCCACGATGCGGTCTGCGCCCACGTCCGAAGGCGGCTGGTAGAGAATCTCCATCCCCGTCTCGGTCGTGTGGTCGATAAAGAGCGGCGAGAGATGAAAGTAAGTCTCGGCCATGCGCTTGACCGTGAAGTTCAACTGCGGCACGACCGAAGCGGCGGCCACCGCGTTGATGGTTTTGAAGTCCAGCCCGGCGAGCGCGAACAGGTTGCGCGAGAGCACGCCGTATTCATCCACGGTGCGCCCGCGCTCGGTCGTCAGACGCCAGTGCGTGACGAGTCGTTCGCCGTCGTAGACGCCGAGCGAAGTATTCGTGTTTCCCACGTCGATGACTAGAAGCATTTGTTTAAGAGTTTTAAGAGTGACGAGTGACAAGTGACGAGCGACGAGTTGAAGCCGGAAACGCGCCGCGCGTTTGTCGTCGTAACGACGACATTGTTAGTTGGGCTGATGCCGCAGTCACGTGTCTCCTCCGTCGCAGTCATGTATCTACCTCGTCGCGGTCATTCTTCCCCGCTGTCGCGCGTGCCGGATGTTGGAGTTTCGCATCTCGCAATCCTCACTTGCGTGCGAGCACTTCTTCAATCGCATCGGCGGCGTCGCGCGCGCCGTCTTCCGCGCGCACGCGGCCGGCAGTCTCCGCCGCGCTCCGCTGATAATTTTCGTCCGCCAAGATAGCACGCAATTCGCGCGTCGCGCTCGCGGCGTTGTAGCGCGGGCGTGCGAGCCAGCGGGCGCAGCCCAGACGCTTCGCGCGTTCCGCATTGTCGAACTGATCGTGGCTGAAGGGCACGACGAGCGCGGGGCGGCCGGAGCGCAGAGTTTGTCCCGTCGTGCCGATGCCGCCCTGATGCACGACCGCCGCCGCGCGCGGCAGCACCTCGCTGTAAGGCGCGTACTCGAAGGCGGCGATCCCTTCGGGCAGAGGCTCGGCGGGGCGGTTGCGTTCGTGGCCGATGAGCAGCAGCGCGCGGCGTCCGAGCGCACGCGCCGCTTGAATTGATTCGCGGTAAAAATCTCGCGCCACCCAGATGGCCGACGAGCCGAGCGTGAAGATGATGGGCGCGTCGCCCGCGTCGAGAAAGTCAGCGAGTTCGGGCGAGAGGCGGCCGCCGCCCCAGTCGCCCGCGAAGTCGCGCCGGTCGTAAAAGGGGAAACCGGTGATGCGCGTGTGGGGCGGCCAATCGGGTTGCGGTTCGGCCAGCACGCGCGAGAACAGCGCGAGCACGAGCGTCGGCGAATGTTGTCCGTCAAACAAGGGATGCGACTTGGCCGGGGGCAAGCCTAAGTCCGCGCGCAGACGGTTGACGGCCTGCCATACGGCCGCCCACTTCCAGCGGCCGAGCCGCATCAACGCGCGTCCGACGGAAGGGTGCAGCGCCATCAGCCCATGCAACGCGGGCAACTGCGGCGGCACGGGCGGGTCGTAGACTGACAGCATCGAGCCGGGCGCGAGCACGCTCGACACCCAAGCCACTCCGGTTCGTTCCGCGACGGGCACGGCGGACAGCGACAGCGGATGCGTCACCAACAGATCAGCGCTGGCGGCGGCCGCGCTCACATCGTCGTAGCTGTCTCTGAGGTGCGGAACGATGAGCGTCTTGAACACCTCCTCCGTCCCCGTGCGCGCGTCCATCATCCGTTCGATCATCGACGCGACCTTGTCCGGCTCGTCGTATGAAGGCACGTCGGGGCGCACCGGATGAAATTCGATACCGAGCGCGTCCAACTTCTCGCGGTAAATTTCAGAGGTCGCGATTAACGGGCGATGCCCCCGCGCCTTCAACTCAAGCGCGACGGCGACATACGGATGCACGTCGCCGAACGACCCGAACGTGGAAAAGACAATGTTGAGCATAGTGACAAGTGCTAAGAACAGTGACAAGTGCTAAGAACAGTGACAAGTGACGAGTTGAAAACAGTAAATCGTGAATCGTCAATCGTGGATCGATTCAAACTATCATTTTCTATTCACGATTCACGACTAACTTGCTTCGACTCGTCGTTAAAGAAGTGACAACCAACTAGACAGAAGACGAGTTCTCTGTCTTAACTCGTCACTCGTCACTTGTCACTTGTCACTTCTTCCACAGTTGTTGCGAGGGCACGCGCAGGGCGCGGTTGAATTTGCTGGACGCGTTCTCCCAAGCGATGACGGCGGTGAGTTCAATGAGCGCGTCGTCCGTGTAAAACTCGCGCAGGCGCGCGAAGAGTTCGTCGGAGACTTCGCGTCCGGTGATGGTCATCGCGTCGGCGTAGCGCAGCACGGTGCGCTCGCGCTCGTCGTAGTGCGGGTTGGTCTCGTAATCGTGGAGCGCGAGAATCTTCTCCGCCGGGATGCCGAGTTCGCTGCCGACCGCAGCGTTGATGTCCTGTCAAAACTCGCACCCGTTGAGCGCGGCGACGCGGCGGTTGACGAGCGCCTGCAAACGCGCGTCGATCAACCCCGAAGCCTCGATGCCGCCCCACATCGCGCGCACGCCGCGAAAGATCGCAGGCCGCCGCGCGTAGAGCAGATGATTCAACAGCGGCGCGCCCCACTTCCGCGCCTGCGCCTCCAGCACGCGCCGCACATACCCTTCGGCCCCCTCCGGCTTCACCCCTTCAATTCTCGCCATAGAAACCTCTCAAGACGGTGAATGGTAAATGGTGAATGGTCAATGGAAGAAGACAGTCAATCGTCAATCGTCAATCGTGAATAGAAAAAACTGTCTGCGTCTATTTACGATTGACGATTGACGATTCGCGGCTTTTCTCCATACACCATTGACCATTTACCATTCACCGCTTTTACTTCATCGTTTTTGCGCGCAGCCCTTGCACGTCGCCGGCGTGGACGATCTGAATTTCGCCCGAAGTGGTTTCGACGCGGAGCGAGCCGTCTGGTTCGAGGCCGCGCGTCGTGCCTTCAAACGTCTCGGTGGCGGTGTGGACGCGCACGCGCTTGCCCACGGCATAAGAAGAGTTGGCCGACCAGTCGCCGACGATGAGACTTGCGCCTGCGTGCGCGTGGAGCATGGCGTAGCGGCGCACGAGACAGCGTAGAAGCGCGGCGAGCACGCTCTCCGCTTCGGGGCGCACGCCCGTCGCGCCTTCGACCGAAGTGGCCTGCGCGCTCAACTCGGCCGGGTATGCCTGCTCGCTCAAGTTGATGCCGATGCCGAGAATGCAGGCGCGCCCCTGCGGCGGCGGCGTCTCCAACGTCTCGGCGAGGATGCCGCAGAGTTTGCGCTCTCCGGCGAGCAGGTCGTTCGGCCACTTGATGTCCGTGGTGAGCGCGCACGCTTCTCGCAGCGCGTCGCGCGCGGCGAGCGCGGCGGCGAGAGTCAACAGCGGCCACGTCTCCAACTCAAGGCGCGGGCGCAGGACGATGCTGAAATAAAGTCCGGCGTCGGGCGGCGAGACCCACACGCGCTCTTGCCGCCCGCGCCCGCGCGTCTGCTCGCGCGCCACGACGCACAAGCCTTCGGGCGCGCCGCGCCGCGCCTGACTGGCCGCCTCCGTGTTGGTCGAAGGCAGCGCGTCGTAGCGCAGGATCGTCGGTTGGAACAAGTCGGCCACTTTGGTCTGAAAGTTTTCGTCGGCGACGGGCAAGCGTCAAACTCATCTTATGCGAGCGGGGATTGACGGACAATGCGCGGGCGTGAAAAATGGGGCGCGCTTTTTCCGCAGCCCAGACAGAGGGCGCGCGAGCATGGCGCGCAAACATCAAGAGCATGAAAATCGAGGACATGAATTTCGAGCCGCGCACGGGTTGCGCCATTTTCATGATCGGCATCTCCGTCGTCTACACGCTCGTCTTCGGCACGGTCGCCGTGGTGAACGTCTATCGGCAATTGCGCGAGCCCTCGTCGCTCGGAGATGTGTTCGGCTGGCTCGGCACTTTCACCGTCACCTGCGCGTGCGTGGCGCTCCTGCTCTATTTCACCACGGCCGTCTATCGCATCAGTTTCCACGAATCGGGCATCATGCTTCGCGGCCTCAGCGGGCGGCGCTTCATCCCTTGGAACACCGTGCGCGATGCGCGTCTGAATCGCTTCAAAGGCAACATCGAACTCGCGCTGCGCGCGGACGGGCGGCGCTTCCCTTTCAGCATCCCCATCACCTCCTACAAGAAACAGTTGACGCTGCTCGCGGAGGTGCGGAGACGCCTGCCCGTGCCCGTCAACGACCCCGGCAACGTCGCCGCCGTGCTCACGGACGGCTGACGCGTTTGCTTAACATGGCGCGCCGGAAATCTCTTCCGAAAATTTCGCGCAACAGAGGCGGACGGCGTGCGTTCTATGCGGGAGTAACAATTTCGGGAGCGGCGCATCGTGGGCAAAGGCTGCGCGTGCGATGGCCGTCGCCTCTCGCGGCAAAGCGAAGGAGCATCGTATGAACGCATGGCTCAAACGTCTGGAACTGCCCATCACGGCCGCGCTCCTCTTGGCGGGCGCGGCCTTTCTGCTCAAGATGTGTTACCTGCCGCTCGTCACCTGCACGCTCCTCGGCGGCGCGTGGCTCGCGGCCGTCTATTTTTACGTGCGGGCGCGTTACGACATACGGATGCCGCCCCTCTTGCTCGTGCTCGTCTTCGCCGCGCTCGAAGTGGACGCGCTCGGCAACTTCTTCTCGATGTACGGGCGCGCCGTCGTCGGCACGTTGATGTACGACGAGTTCGCGCATTTGGCGGTGCAGATGTTGACGATGCCGCTCGTCGTCTGGCTGCTGTGGGAGACGCTCAGGCGCACCGGCCATCCGCTACCGCTCGGTCTCTCGATCTTCTTCGCCGCCTCGGTCTTCTTCAGCCTCTCGGCCATCTACGAAGTGATCGAACTATGGGATGAACTCTACTTCGGCGGCCAGCGCATCTGGAGCAAACACGACGCGCCGAACGACCTCCAATGGGACTTCGCCGGAATCCTCATCGGCGCGCTCCTCGCCTATGTCGTGATACCGAAACGGTGAAAAAGCCGTAAATCGTGAATCGTAAATCGTGAATAGAAGAAGACGAATTTCATCTATTCACGATTTACGATTTACTTGTCTTTACTTCATCCTTCATCATTTCCCCTCCTGAAACTCGCCTTGCGCTGCTGCGTATTAGCTTGCCGCAGGCGCTCTTGCCGTTCCGCACCGATTTTGAAACGAAAGAATGGAGACTCGATCCGTGACAATGGGATTACTCTCGAAGTGTGTCGCGCTTCTCATCGTGGCGTGCGTCGTCGCGCTCGCTTTGTCTGAACTGACGGGCGCGCCGTCGGCGCAGACGACAACAGGTGCAAGCACGGCCGCCGAGTCCGCTTTGCTCGTGCTCAACAAGACGGACAACACGCTCGCCATCGTTGACCCTGCGGCGTTGAAGGTCTTGGCGCGCGTGCCCGTGGGCGAAGGGCCGCACGAGGTCGTCGCCTCCGCGGACGGGCGCACGGCCTACGTCGCCAACTACGGCACGCAAACCGTCGTCGGCAGCACCCTCTCGGTCGTCGACATCGCGGCGCGCAAGGAAGTGAAACGCGTAGACCTCGGCGCGCTCCGGCGTCCGCACGGCATGATGGAGGCGGGCGGCAAAATCTATTTCACGGCGGAAGTCAATCGCGCCGTCGCGCGTTACGACCCGGCGACGGATAAGGTGGATTGGTTGATGGGCACGGGCGAAAGCGTCTCGCACATGCTCGTCATCACGCCCGACGCGAAGAAAATTTACACGGCCAACATGCTCTCGAACACCGTCACGGCATTGAACGTGGGCGGCGCGCCCGTGCCGCAAAACATCACGCAGATCGGTGTGGGGAAGACGCCCGAAGGCATCGGCATCTCGCCCGACGGACGAGAGGTGTGGGCGGCCAATCGCGCGGACGGCACGGTGTCGGTCATCGACACGGCGACGAACAAGGTGGTGGAGACGCTTCCGAAGTTTGCCCAACTTCCCTTTCGCGTCGCCTTCACGCCGGACGGCAAGCGCGTGCTCATCCCCGATCCGGTGGGCGGCGAACTCGTCGTCTTCGACGCCGCGACGCGCAAAGAGACGAAGCGCATCAAGATCGAAGGCGGGACGGTCGGCGTCACGGTCGCGTCAGACAGCAAACGCGCCTTCGTCTGTCTGCAAGACCTGAACAGCGTGGCCGCCGTCGATCTGGAAAAACTGGAAGTGACCGGCAAGGTCGAGACAGGCAAAGGGCCGGACGGCATCGCGTGGGCAGAAGCGCGCGGGAAGAGTTAAGTCCCAAATCTCAAGTCCCAAGTCAAAGAATGGCTCACGGACTTGGGACTTGAGACTTGAGACTTATATCAAGCCGCGAAACTTCGCGGGGCTTGAGGCGTAGCCGGGGAAGACTCGTTTCAAGTCGGCTTGGCCGAGGTGCTTGTGGGCGACTTCGCCGAACACGTCGCGGAAGTCCGTGGTGAGTGCGAGGTCGCGCCCGTCGTAGAGTTTGTCCGCATCGAGTCCCGGCCACTCGCCGTAGACGCGCCCGCCGCGCGTCCCCGCGCCGATGACGAAGATGGCGTTGGCGTGGCCGTGATCCGTGCCCCGGTTGCCGTTCTCGCGCACGGTGCGGCCGAACTCCGACATCGTCAGAATCAACACATCGTCCATGCGCGCGCCGAGGTCTGTGTAGAGCGCGGTGATGCCGTTTCCGAACTCGGTCAGGCGCAGTGCGAGTTGACCGCGCGCGCCGCCCTCGTTGACGTGCGTGTCCCAACCGCCGACCTCCGTGAACGCGACTTCGAGACCGACGCCCGCCTTGATGAGTTGCGCGATCTGCAGGAGCGCCGTGCCGAAGGGCGTGCGCGGGTACTGAGCGCCGTTCTCCGGTTTGTATTGCGCCGGGTTGACCTGTTTGAGAAAGGCGATGGCCTCGAAAGTCTCTCTGCCCGTGCCGCCGAGGGCGTCGCCCGCCGCCTGTTCGTAGATGTCCTCGAATCCGCCCTGCACGGTTTGCGAATACTGACCGGCGCGAATGGAGAAGTCCGCGAGGTTCGAGATGGCGAGCGCGGGCGCGCGACCCTGCATCGTGCGCGGCAAATTCTGCGTCATCGAGACGCCGCGAAACGGCGAGGCTTTCGCGTCAACCCGCGCCTGCAAGTAACGATTGAGCCAGCCGTCGGGCGTCGACTTGACGCCGGGCGTGCCCGCCTCCATGTAATCCTGCGCGTCGAAGTGCGAGCGCGTGTTGTCGGGCGAGCCGGCGGCGTGGACGATGGCGAGGCGCTTCGCGTCCCACATCGGCTTGAAGCCTGAGAGCGCCGGGTGCAAGCCGAAGAAGCCGTCGAGGTCGATGACCGATTCGCCCGGCGCGCCCTTGCCCGGCTGCGCCACGGCGATTGAGGGACGTAGCGCGTAATAATTTTTCTCGCCATGCGGCACGACCATGTTGAGGCCATCGACCGCGCCGCGCTGAAAGATGGCGATCAGAGTCTTACGCCGCCCGCCCGCGCCCGCTCCTTCGGCCGCCAACACGCGCTGCAAAAACGACGGCGACGCGCCCACGAGCCCCACGCTCGCCAGCGCCACTCCGCCCGACTTCAAAAAAAACCTGCGATTCATTTTCACCTCTCAAGAACAGTGATGAGTGACGAGTGACAAGTGACAAGTTAAAAACAGAACTCGCGCTCTGCTCGTCACTCTGCGCCGGAATGACAGCTTGTCTTCCGTCTCGTCTCTTGTCAATAAACCCGCTTGCCTTCCGTCTCGCCACCTGTCAACAAAACTAAAACTCGGAACTTACAGCCTGCTTTTAACTCGTCACTCGTCACTCGTCACTGCCTTTGAAACTCGGGCGAGCCGAGGATGAGCGCGGCGATGCGCGCGGCTTCCGGGAGCGGGGCGTTCGTGGCGAGCATCTCGCGCCTCGCAGCGCCGCCGCGCCGGCCGCCGCCAACGTTGGCGCGCGTCATCGATGTTTCGGCGTCGTCGCTGTTCGACGCGCGCGTCATGGCGCTTGCGGGCGCGTTCGTTTGGGGCATCGTCCTGTTCGTCGCCGCTCCGTTCGTCGTGGCTGCTTCGTTCAGTTGTTTGAGCAAAGCGGCTTTCGTGCGTTCGGACATATCGCCCTGGAGGATGACCGAGGCGAATTGTTCGACGAGGCGCGACCTGTCCGCGCCCGTCGCCGCGTCACCGGCGAAGCGCGAGAGATCGACGCGCGTGCCGTTGATGCGATTGCCGACAAGCGCGAGCGCGAAGTTCATGCGTTCAAGGAGTGCGCCGGTGTTGACCCAGTGCTCGGCCGTGTCGGGATAGCCCGTCGGCGCTTGATATTGATAGAGCGGCTCGCCCATGCGCGCGATCCATTGATGCAAGGCGGGCGCGCCCGTCGTCTCGCCGCCGAGCGAGCGCACGGCGCTGATGGCGAGTTCGAATGGCGTCTTGATCTTGGCGCGATAGTTTTCCGGCGCGTTGAATTCGGGCGAAGCGAAGACGGCGCGCAAGGTCGCGCGGATGTCGCCGTCGGATTTTGTATAGACGGCAGCGATGCGTTCGACCAGAGCCGGGCTCGGATTATCCGTGACGAAACGGCGCGCGAGTTTCGTCGAGATGAACCGTGCCGTCGCAGGATGCTTCGCGAGAATGTCGAGCACCATCAATCCATCGTTGACGCCACCGCCCGCCGGAATCTTGTGGCCGAGCACGGTCTTTTCGCCGTCGTCGTGTAGGCGCGGGTTGAAGTAGAAAGTGCCCGCGCGTTCGGGGTTCGTTAAACCCGACGCGCCGCCGAGTCCGCGCGGATCGAAGATCGTCCAGCCCGTGAAGCAGCGCGCCACTTCCTGCACGTCCTTCTGCGTGTAGCCGCCCTCGACGCCGAGCGTGTGCAACTCCATCAACTCGCGCGCGTAGTTTTCGTTGATGCCGCGACGCATCCGGCGCGGTGGCTGCTGTTGCGGCGGCGCGGGCTGTTGACCTTGCACCTCTCCGGCCGACATCTTCGCCTGTTCACCGGTTCCCTTTTGCGCGGACGCCGTGCGTCTCAACTGTCGCCTGCGGTTCATGCGGCGGCCGCGCGGCTGCGCGTCGCCCGCCGTCATCGCGTCTTCCGCGTTGCCCGCGCCTTGCTGCGGCGCGTTCGTCAACGTCTCGAAGAAACGCTTGGGACGCGGGCGCATGCGCGCCGCGTTCTGTCCGGCCGTCGGGCTGACGCTCTGGAAGTTGTCGAGGTAGAAAAGCATGGCGGGGCTTTGCGCCGTCGCCAGCAGTAAATCTCTGAACTTGCCGAGCGTGTGCGGGCGAATGGTGTCGCGGTCATAGGAAACCAGCAGCCAACGATCCGCGCCCTTGTTGGCGTAGACGTTGAAGTGGTTCGTCCAGAAATCGACCAAGACTTCCTGCAACTGCCGTTCGCTGTAGGTCGCGCGCAGGATGCGCGACGCCTGCAACTCGGCCGTGATGCGCGCGGGCAGCAGCAAATTATTCTCGCGGTAGTACTCCTGTAGGGCCTGTCGATAATCCTTGCGCCCTTCCTGTCGCGCCGCGCCCGGCTCTGTCGGCTTCGACGCATCGTTCGCGTTTGCGCCCGGCGTGCGATTCTCTCTCAGTTCCGCGAGGTCTGCGGGCAGGCGTCCCTGTCTCTGCAAGGCGCGCAAGAGTTGTCCGGGCTGCGGGTACTTGCGGTAAAGCTCGGCGGTCGTCATCCAGTAGGACGAGAGGTTGCGGAGTTTGGCTTCCAGGCCTGCGTCGTCGATGCGTTCGGGCGCGAGTTGCTGCTCGATGTAATTTTGGAGGCCGAGTTTACGGATGCGCTCCACGTCGCCGGGGCGCGCGCCGAAACCGAGTCGATTGAGCACGTGCAGGATGCGCCGCTCGTCGCCGAGACGCGCCGACTTTGCAGCGGCCGACGTTTTTTGCGCGAAGACCGCCGACGGCACGAACGCAAACGATCCGGCCGCGAGCGCCAAAGCGAGCATGAAGGCCGTCGCGCGGCGCAAGAAGGGGCGCACGACGACGACGACGTGATTGAGAGACTTGTTCATAAAATTTTCCAAGACAAAACCCGTTGAGATTAAACGCTTCGCACGGTCTCTTTCAGACCAAAGCGATTTTCCCGACTTTTAAATGAGCCGTTGATTTAGACGCGCCACGCGCTTAAATGGTTGAACCTTTTGCGGCCGCTCGCGCGTGAAAGATTAACGAAGGCATTCGCGCCGCCGTGCGTCGGCAAAGAGGAAGAGGCCGCCGAAGCCCTCGCTTCTCCGGCGACCCCCTCGCTTTCGCCCGCGAAGCCCTCGAAAGGGGACGGGGCGAATGCCTTGAGGCTTCCGTCTGCTACGGGACGGCTTCCCGGCCAGCGCTTCGTAAGACTTGGCTGACGGCCTCGGAATCGAGAAACGTCCGGCGCTCGGCGTCGTCTTGAATCCCTTCGGCGATCAGCGTGATGACGGCCGCCGCCTGCGTGAAGGATTCGCGCGCGCCCGGCCGGTCGCCCGCACGCTCCTGCAAACGCCCCTGCTCCGCATAAGTCTTCCACGCTTCGACGGGTACGGGGTGCGCATCGAGACGTGCGAGCGAGCGCGCCAACTCACGCGCGGCCTCCGCGTCGTCCCCGCGCGCGGCGGCAACGCGGGCGAGCAGGCGGTGCGCGACGGCGATGTACTTGTGCGCCTCGTAGCGCGTGGCGATCTCAAGCAGAGAGACGGCGCGTTCGTGCGCCTCCGCGAGTTCGCCCGTCGAGAGATAGTGCTCGCATTGCCCGGCTCGCAGACGTATCCGGTAACGCCAGCGAAACCAAGCGTCGCGCCGGAAAATATCTTTCACCTCGCGAAACGATTTCAACGTCCGGTCGCTCTCGCCCGTGTGCCGGTAGTCGATGCCGAGGTTGATCAGAGAGTTGGCCTGAGCTTCGAGAACGTTGGCCTTGCGTCCCACGTCTAAGCCGCGACCGTCAAACTCGCGCGCACGCTCAAAGTCCTGCATCTCGCGATAAATCCACCCGATGCAGTTGGGGATACGCGGCGACCAGAATTGCTCGCCCTGACGATGCGCGATCTCCTGCGCCTCTCCGAAAGTCGCCAGCGCCTCCGACATGCGACCCTGATTTCCGCGCACCATGCCGAGGACGAAATAGCTTTCGAGCAAGAGCTTGACGAGTTGTTCGCCCGCCTGCCGGTGCAGCAGTATCCGGCGCTTGCTGACAAGTTCGGCGTAGAGCATGTTCTGGTAGAGCGCGTGGACGAAACGATAGCGCGTGACGAGCGACCCGTCGGGCAGTTCCTCTTCCCCGACCGTTGTGATCAAGCGATGAACTTTATCGAGCACGGCGAGCCGTTCTTCCGTGTCGAGGTCGTCGGCTCCGAGAAGTTCGGCGACGACCGTGGAGAGAAATTCGTCGCCCGCGACGCTCGCGTATTGAAGCGCGCGCCGGTCGTCTTCGCCGAGCGTCTCGATCTATCTTGCGGATCATGCTGCGCCCGCTCTCCGGCGCTTCCACGTCCATCTCCGTGAGCGGGCGCGCGAGCGTCCAGCAGTTATCGAGCTTAGCGATCTCGCCGCGCTCGACGAGAACTCGCCTGCGACGTATTCCATCACGATGAAGTCGAAGCCGTCGTGGTCGTCAACCGAGTGAATGGTGACGATATTCGGATGATTGAGCGCGGAGGCGGAACGCGCCTCGCGCGCGAGACGAAGGCGCGCCAACGTGTCGCGCCAACGTGTCGCGCGTGGCGTCTCCGGGCAACAGCTTGATGGCGACGTGGCGACCGAGTTTGGTGTCCTCGGCGCGATAAACTTCTCCCATCCCGCCCTGTCCGAGTTTCTCGACGATGCGGTAATGCTTGAGGGACTGCCCGGTGTTGAGAAAGTTCATCGCGACTGTTTGCGGCGCGGCGTAAACGAGGCGTGAATTTTGTGTCGCGGGCGTTGAACGTGAAATAGAGTTTGCACTCTGCTCCGCATCCGTCGCTTCCAATGATCCGTCCTCCACGCTCACAGGCTCTCGGAACCGACACGCGTGCCCGTCCTTATTTGTATACGCGAGAAAATTCAAAGATCGGGATCAGACGCGCGAGCGCCGCCCGCGCGCGTTGTCAGCGCGCCGGACGGGGCGTCGTGACCGGGCTGCGATGGCCTTCCCTATCCACGGCGCGGACGCCGAAGAAGTAGTTATCTTTAGAGAGTCCCGCGACCGTGTAACTCGTGACGTTGCCGACGGCGCGCGAATTCGTCCAGACGGGCGAAGCGGTGTCGCGCCAGACGATCTCATAGCCCGCCAGATCGTCCTCGGTGTTGGCCTTCCATTCGAGGTCTGTGTCGTTCGTCAAACGACGCGTGACGAGGCCGACGCCTTTCGGGCGCGCCGGGGCGCGTGCGAGCGCGGCGAGCGCGGCGGCGTTGACACGCGCCACCTGCGCGATGTAGCCGAAGTCGACGAACTCCGGCAAATCACCGTAGACCGTGCCCGCTTCGGTGCGGACGTTCTGGTGCTGGTGTTTGTATTCCTCGTTCGGTTCGGTGAAGCGGACGGCCGCGAAGCCGCGTTCGAGAAACGGAATGTGATCGCCGCCGCGCAAGTATCGGTCGCGTCGATAGATGAGCCGCACGTCGAAGGCGGGCAGATACGTGGCGGCGGTCTCTTTGATGAAGCGCGCGAGTTGACGCGAAGCCGAATCGTTCTCGCCGCCCGTGCCGCGCCTGATGTTCGCCTCTTCCGGCGTCTCGTTCGACGGCACGCCTTCGGAGAAGACGCGCACGGAGTTGCGGTCGCGCACGCCGTTGCCGCCCAGAGTGTTGCCGACAATGTCGTTCGTGAACATCGCCTCGATGTCGAGTTTCCGCTGCTTGGCCTGTTCGGCGTAGTGGGTCGCGCCGAGCAAGCCCTGTTCTTCGCCCGCGACGGCCATGAAGACAATCGTCGCGTCGAACTCGCGCCGCGACATGACGCGCGCCATCTCAAGGACGGCGGCCACGCCCGAAGCGTCGTCGTTTGCGCCGGGCGCATCGCACTCGGCATCCGTCGGGCTGGTGCACATCGAATCGTAATGACCGCTGGCGACGTACATGCGCGCATTGGATGCGGGCTGCGTGCCGCGTAGCGTCGCGACGACGTTCGTGATGACGGTCGGTTGCGGGACGCGCCCGCGCGGCGGCGGCATCGGCTCTTGCGTGTAGGACTGCAACTCGACCGTGAGCCTACCGCCCGCCGTGCGCGCGATCAATTCAAACTCGCTTTTGAGCCAATCGCGCGCCGCGCCGATGCCGCGCGTCGGATTGTTCTGCACGGAGAGCGTGTTGCGCGTGCCGAAGGAGACGAGTTTGCGGATGGTGCGTTCGATTCGGCGCGGATCGATCTCCGAGAGCATGCGCGCCACTTCCGGGTCGCGGCGTGTTGACGCGTAGGTTGGCGACTCGGCGGCCGAAGCGTTCGCACGGGGGCGACGAGTCGCGCCGCCTCTGCGCTGCGCGTGCGCGACGGGCGAGAGAGTTGAGTTGGTGCAGAGCAGAAAGGCGACGGCGACGATTGCGGCGCACGCGCGGCGCGCGCCGTTCGAGTTGTTCGGCATGAGATAGTTTTTCCCCGGTGCGTTGATGTCTGTTCCAGTTCGTTAAAAAACTTGGCGTCTTCCCTTTGCGCCTGTGCGTGAGGTTATTCTTTGGCGACAAAAAATCTCACGCACAGGCGCAAAGAAATCACTTGGCGCGTTCGCGTTCGACGAGCAGGCGGCGCAGGATTTTGCCGGAGGCGGATTTCGGAATCTGTTCGATGAATTCCAGACGCCGAATCTTTTTGTGTGGCGCGACGCGCCCGGCGACGTAACACATCAACTCTTCCGCCGTCGCTTCCCCGCCCGCCTTGCGGACGACGAACGCTTTCGGCAACTCTCCAGCTTCTTCGTCCGCGACGGGCACGACGGCCGCGTCCGCCACCGAGGGGTGCGCGAGGAGCAACGCTTCGAGTTCGGCCGGGGCGACCTGCATGCCTTTATATTTGATCAACTCCTTCAAACGATCCACGATGAAGAAATGGCCGCTCTCGTCGCAGTAGCCGATGTCGCCCGTGTGCAGCCAGCCGTCCCGGTCAATCGTCGCGGCAGTGGCTTCGGGGCGGTTCAAGTAGCCCTTCATCATCTGCGGCCCGCGCATGCAAATCTCGCCTTCCTCGCCGTACCCCACAGCCTCGCCCGTCTCCACGTCAACGATCTTGCATTCCGTGTTCGCCACGCAATGCCCGACCGAGCCGCACTTCGACCAATCGAATTCGGCGGGCGTCAGATGTGTGGCCGGGCTGGTCTCCGTCATGCCGTAGCCCTGTCGTATCCGCGTCCCGAGTCGCTCTGCGCACGCGCGCGCCAGTTGTTCGCTCAAGGGCGCTGCGCCGGAAAAGAGCGTCTTCAGTTTCGACAGATCATAGTTGTCGACGGACGCGTGCTGCGCGAGGGCGAGCATGATCGGCGGGACGACGTGCGCGAGCGTCACGCCGTAATCCTGCAAGACACGGAGGAAAATTTCGAGTTCGAAGCGCGGCATGAAGACGATGGTTGCGCCCGCGTAGAGGCCGACGTTCATGATGACGACCATGCCGTAGATGTGAAACAGCGGCAGCACGCAGACGAGCGTGTCCGACTCGGCGACCAACTCGCACGCCTGCACTTGCAACACGTTTGCGATCAAGTTGCGATGCGTCAGCATGACGCCCTTCGGCAAGCCCGTCGTCCCGCTCGAATACGGAAGCGCCACCACATCTTCGCGCGGATCGATCTCAACCGGCGGCGCTTGCAAACTCTCGCACGTCGCCGCCCACGCGCTTCCCTCTTCATCAGCGTAGAGCGCGGCAAACGGGGTCGCGCCCGCGCACGCGCCGAAGACGAAAATCTCTTTGACGTGCGCGTGCGCGGCGGCCTCGCGCGCACGGTCGAACAAGGCCGGAGTGGTGAGCAAGTATTTCGCGCGCGCGTCTTCGAGTTGATGCGCGGCCTCTGCGGCGGTGTAGAGCGGGTTGAGCGTGGTGACGGTGCCTCCGGCGAGCGAGACGCCGTGGAAGGCGATGGCGTATTCAAGCGTGTTCGGGCTGTAGATGGCGAACACGTCGCCTTTGGCGAGGCCGCGCGCGGCCAGTCTCGCGGCCACTCGGCGCACCGCTTCGTCGAGCTGCCTGTAGGTGATCGCGCGCCCCGTCACGGCATCGATCAAAGCGGGCTTGTCGCCGCGCATGCGCGCACGCGCCAACACGAATTGTGTGAGCGGCACGTCGGGAATCTCGATGTCCGGATAGGGGCTGCGGAAGATCATTTTCAGACCTCCAACGACTGGCTGTGAACGGCGGGAGGATAGTAAACCGTAAATCGTGAATCGTAAATCGTAAATAGAGAAAAGCCGTAAATCGTGAATCGTAAATCGTAAATAGAAAGAACCGTCTTCTTCTATTTACGATTTACGATTCACGATTTACGACTTATTTGATGCGGTAGGCGCGGCCTTTCCAGATGACGGTGATGTCGCCGCCGAGGGCGTCGGCGATGCGGCGCAGTTGCGGCTCGTCGGCCATGAGCGCGCGAAACTGTTCGGAGTTGCGCCGGACGACGGTGTAAGACTGTCCGGCCGCGTAAGCCGTGTCAACCCACGCGTCGCCTTGGCGTCGGAATCTTCGCCCGGCAACGCTGCGCGTCTCGGCGACAGACTTCGCGGAGCGCGCGCCGCCCGTCGGCTCGGAATCCGCACCCGCGCGTTTCTCGTCCTTGTCGCGTTCGGCTTCGCGCGTCGGGGCGCGGCGCGCGGCGGGTGCTGGAGCGGAGGTCGTCGCCGCCAGTTCTCCGCTTCTGCCGGCGGCGCGGTCGCTCGCATCGTTTGCTTCGGGCGCGCGGCGGTTCTGCACCTGTTCGCTGTTGCGGCGCGGGCCGCCGATGCGCTCGCGCTGTTGTCGATTCTCGTACTGGCGGTTCTCGAATTCGCCGCTTCTCTGTTCGAGCTTTCGCAACGCGGCGGAGTTGTCGTTTTTGGTCTTCGCCTCCTGCCCTGACGTGACCGCCAACTCGTCCGCAGCGACGGGCGCGGGCGTGGGCTGCGGTTGCGGTATCTCCGCCGCTGAGGGCGCGGACGACGCCGCACCGCTGCCCGCCGCCGACACAGGCGCGGGCGGAGGCGGCGCATCGACGTTGGAGTCATTGAGAGGCGCGGTCACAATCGGCTGA
Organism: Pyrinomonadaceae bacterium; assembly: GCA_036387235.1. Classification (GTDB taxonomy): domain Bacteria; phylum Acidobacteriota; class Blastocatellia; order Pyrinomonadales; family Pyrinomonadaceae; genus JAIVJZ01. The sequence goes on along the minus strand of DASVUD010000053.1, from coordinate 22,329 downwards.
GACGCTCCCGCGCGCCCGTTGTTCACGGCGATCTCTTCTCTCGACTGAGACGCGTTCGGGTTCGACGCGTTCGCATTCGCACCGGAGGCAAGCGTTCCGCTCTCGCCGGGCGCGGGCGTCGGCGCGAGGTTGTCGTTCGGCGGCGCGTGATGCGCTTCCGTCTGCGCCGCCGTCACACGCTCCTTCTTCGCGTCCGTCGTGTTGCGTTGCGCAATGGAAGTTCCCGGCTCAGACTTGCGCGTTAAGACGATGAGCGTGACGGCGCTGATGAGCAGCAGCGCAAGCGCGGGCACGGCGTAGCGCCAAGCGCGCGGAGCGAACAACGCGGCGAAGCGTTCGCGCCAAGCGCCGCGCGCGGGAGATGCGGTCTGCGTAGTAGTAGTCGTGTCGGCGGCGGCCGCGACGGTCTCGCTCGCATTCAACTGCGCGGCGGTGCCCGCGGCGAGCATGAGTTGTGTGACGCTGCGGCGGCACGGGTCGCAGTCGACCAGATGCGCCGCGTAAGCGACGCGCGCGGCGGCGGGCAGAGCGTTCTCCGCAAAGGCGCTCTGCTCGTCGGCGTCCAGATGCGCGGCGGCAAAAGGCTGCGCTGCGCGTTCGCTCGATGCGACACGCGCGCGGCGCGCACTTTCGCGCAACAGCGAATCTATCTCTTTGTCGAACTCTGCTTTCATTAAACTTCCGTGCGAACTCCAACTAACTTTCGGCCATTGAGAGAACGCGCCGCACCCCTCGATCTTGCATCCGCCGCGTTGACGCGCGCTCAGTTCGACGCACGCATCTCGTTTACTTCATCCGACGCGCTTCATTCGTAAAGTTCCTCGCGGCGCTCGCTCTGCGTGGCGGGCACGTCCGCTCCGGCGAGCATGCGGCTGAGGTCTCGGTCGAGATGCACTGCGGCTTCGGCCAGAGTGCGCGTCGCCTCCTGTTTCGTCCAGCCCTGCTCCGTGACGAGCGACGCTTCGACGCGCTTGCGCACCTCCGTGTGCAGACGCGTGAGACGCCGGCTCGCCGTCGCCTCGTGGACGCCGAGCACCGCGCCCGCTTCGCGCAGGCGCAGGTCGTCGAAGTAGTAGAGCTTGATCAGCAGACGGTCTTCCGCGTCGAGTCCTGAGAGCGCACCGGCGAGCGCGCGTTCGAGCGCGTCGGCCACTTCGCGCCCGGCCAAAGCGCGTTCCGGGTCGGGCGCGGCCGAGACGGTGAAGTTATCCGTCTCCTCGTGCGGCTCCTGCGCGAGACGGTCGAAGTCCGTCGCCTCTTCCGTCTGCACGAGCCGCGCCGACTTGCGATGCCTATCAACGGCCAACTGTCCGACGACGGCGCGCAGCCAACCGCCGAGCGAGCCGCAGCCCGAATAATAGGCCAGCTTGCCCGAGGCGCTGCCGTCCGCGCGCGCGCGCAAGCCGTACAGGTCAGCCCACACGGACTGCGCCAACTCTTCGGCCGCATCCTCGTTCGGCGAAGCGCCGCGCGCCGCCGACAACACGGTCGCGCGAAACCCTTCCATCAAATCAGACCACGCGCGCTCGTCGCCGCGCTCGCACGCCACGACCAGACACAGATCGTCCGCGCGCAAACTGTCGAGAAACGCCGCGACCTCGGCTTCGGCAGCATCCGGCCGGTGGCGCAGCAGATACTTCTCAAGGATGCCGCCGACACGCGGCGCGAGCGCCCCCGCGTCGAGCGAGCGCGCATCGGCCGCGCGCCCCAACAGGCGCGCCGTGCCTTCGCGTAAAAGTCGCTCCGTATTTGCCGTCGCCTTCCGGCTCATCTCTCGAATTTGATGCTCAGCCTGCCGAGCGCGTATGCTATCACAAGGCGGGAATGTCGGTTGTTCAAATCAAACGGGCGGACGAACTGCACAGAGAGCCGCCGACGAAGCACAAAGAACGTCTGAACAACCGACAAACGACTGGCGACTGTTGATCTGCATGCTGCGCATCACGGAAATTTTTCGTTCCATTCAAGGCGAATCGACGCACGCCGGGCGGCCGTGCGCCTTCGTACGCCTGACGGGTTGCCCCATGCGCTGCGTCTGGTGCGACAGCGAATACACGTTCACGGGCGGCGAGCGCCGCACGCTCGAAGACGTGCTCGCGGAGGTGCGCGCCATGAACTGCCAACTCGTCGAAGTGACGGGCGGCGAGCCGCTCGCGCAGCGCGAAGCCTTCACGCTCATTTCGCATCTCTGTGATGAAGGCTTCGAGGTGCTCGTCGAAACCGGCGGCTACGTCTCGACCGAAGCGGTTGACCCGCGCGCCAAACTCATCCTCGACGTGAAATGTCCCGCCTCCGGCGAATCGGAGCGCAACCACTGGCCAAACCTCTTAGCCTTGCGCCCCGCGTGCGACGAGGTCAAATTCGTCATCGCAGACCCGGCCGACTGGGACTACGCGCGCGACGTGATCACGCGCTACGATCTCGAACGACGCGCCCACGCCATTCTGGTCTCGCCCGTCTGGGGGCACATCGACTTGCAGTTGTTGGCCTCGCTCGTCGCCGCAAGCGGCCTCCGCAAAGTTCGGCTCCAACTGCAACTCCACAAACTGATCTGGGGTGCGGACGTGCACGGAGTCTGAAAGCGAACGATGAAGGAGGAACGATGAACGGAAGACTGGTGAATGGTAAATGGTAAATGGAAAGAAGCGGGTTTCTCCATTCACCATTCACCATTTACCATTTACCGCTTTCATTCATCGTTCATCATTCATACTTTTCCGATATGGGTGGATTCGACGAGAGAGCTTTGGCGGAAACGGCGGACGCGCCGGAGGAGCTTGTGGAAGAGGGCGCGTGGCTCGGCGTGTGTCTGGTGTCGGGCGGGATGGACTCGTGCGTGACGGCGGCCATTGCGGCGACCGAGTGCGAGGAGTTGGCCTTCCTGCACGTCTCCTACGGGCAACGGACGGAGGCGCGCGAACAACGCGCGTTCCACGAACTCGCAGACCACTACGGCGTCGAGCGTCGCCTCGTCGCCTCAATCGAATATCTGGCGCGGATCGGCGGGTCGTCTCTGACGGACGCGCAAATTCCCGTCTCGCACGCGGACTTGAACGCGCGCGCCATTCCGACGAGCTACGTGCCCTTTCGTAACGCGCACCTGCTCTCGATTGCGACGAGTTGGGCGGAAGTCGTCGGCGCGCGCGCCGTCTACATCGGCGCGGTCGCCGAAGACTCTTCCGGCTATCCCGATTGCCGTCCGGAGTTTTACGCGGCCTTCCAGAGCGCCATCGACACGGGCACGCGCCCCACGACGCGCGTCGAGATCAAAACGCCCGTGATAGCCTTGCGCAAAGCGGAGATCATCCGGCGCGGCCTCGAACTCGGCGCGCCGCTCGCGCTCACTTGGTCTTGCTATCAAGCGGAAGAGAGGGCCTGCGGGCGCTGCGATTCGTGCGCCCTGCGCCTGCGCGCCTTCGCTGAAGCCGGAGTAGACGACCCCATCCCTTACGCTTGATCTGCCCGCCCGCAATCTGTGATCGGCCGGACGGAAACGACAACCGGATTGACCGCGCGCGCATCTTAAACGGCGTCTGAAGACTTGATTGAATCCCCCGTTTAAAATTAAACTCCCCATAGAATCATTTACAGGAGAAGCCCAGCATGCGTATTCCGAAACTCACACACTTTTTCGCGGTGTTGCTGCTCGCCGCTTTCGCCGTCACGGCCTCGGCACAAGTCACGGTCACGGCTACCGGCAAGGTGACGCTCAAACAGGCCGACGGCACCGAAGCGCCCGTCGCCGGAGCGCTCGTCGAGCTTCACCGCACCGATATTAAACAGAGCTTAAAAACGAAGACGGACAAGAAGGGCGAGTACGTCTACGCCGGAATTGATCCGGTCGGCGTGTTCACCATCATCGTCAGCGCGCCCGGCGCGACCTCGACCTATATGTCGAACGTCCGCATCAGCCAGAGAGGCGAGAACAACTTCACGCTCGTGCCCGGCGACGGTAAGCCGCTGACGCTCGCCGACGTGAAAGCCGCCAACTCCGGCGCTGGCGCGTCGAAAGGCGGCACGACGACCGCCGGCACGACCGCCGGCACTGCGGCCAAGCCCAAGGAAGGCGAACTGACGCCGGAAGAAGCCAAGAAGAAACAGGAAGAGTACGAGCGGCAGGTGGCTGAAGTCTCGGCCAAGAACGCGAAGATCGAAGAGCGCAACGCCAAGTTGCCGGTCGTCTTCAAGGCCGCCAACGAAGCCTTCAACGCCAAGAAGTACGACGAAGCCGTCTCGCTCTACGATCAGGCCATCTCCATCGACCCGAATGAAGCGGGCGTCTATCTCAACAAATCCATCGTCCTGCGCACGCGCGGCGTCGACCGTTACAACGCTGCCGTCAAGGCCAAGGATCAGGCGGGCAAAGATGCCGCGCGCGCCGATCTGAAACTCTCCACCGAGACGGCCGAAAAAGCCATTTCCACCTACCGTACGCCGCAGGCCGACCGCGTCGCCCCCGCCACGCCCGACGCGGCCAAGAAAGCGGAGTTGGACTATCTGTTCCAGCGCGCCGAGGCTTACCGCGTCGCCCTGCACACCAACGCGCAGGTTGACACGGAGGCCGGCATCAAGGCGTTCCAAGAGTACATCGCCAGCGAGACCGACACGGCGAAGAAGACCAAGGCCGAGGCCGCGCTCGGCGACGCTCTCTTCCAAGGCGGGCGCGTGGACGAATCCATCGCCGCCTACAAAGCGATTCTCGCCAACAGCCCGAACAACCTCGACGCCATCTACGGTCTCGGCATCGCGCTCGCGGCCGACCCGACCGGCCAGAAGACAGCCGAGGGACGCGACATGCTCGAACAGTTCGCCAGCAAAGCGCCCGCGACCGACCCGCGCAAGCAGATGGCCGAAGAGGCTGTGGCCGGACTCAACGAAGCGCTCAAACCCAAACCGGCCGACAAAGCGACCACGACCAAACGGCGCAAGAGCTAATTCGAGCGACTGCCCGGTCAGCTAAATCTATTCCGGAGACCAGACACACAGGAAGGCGACGCTCAATTTCGGGCGTCGCCTTCTTGGTGTTTAACGACGTGCCTCCGCAAAACTCTCCGCCCTGTTCAGATTGACGCGCCCCGTCCGTGCCCCACCACGCTCCCGGAAACCTTTGTCAGACAACAATTTTCACTTTCCTCGGCCGCTCGCAACACCTTCCCGCATATTCATCTTGACAGCCGCGCATCGTGTCCGTTAACATGATTTTGCCAACGATGTTTATCATCGTTGCCTTAAGACAAAAGGCATGCGCAACGCGTGCATCTCCCTTGTAAGAAAAATCCGTCAGAGTGCCTGCCCCAACCCGAAGTTCTTCTCTAGCCGCGTCCTGAGTCCGGCGGAAACCGTCAAGCTAATGTCAGCTAAACTAGGCGAAATACTCGTCCGCGAAAACATTCTGACGCCGCAGCAACTGCGCGAAGCGCTCGACTACCAGCGCGAACACGGCGGTCGCCTCGGCTTCAATCTCGTCAAACTCGGTCTGGTATCGGACGATATGGTGACGGCCGTCTTGTCGCGCCAGTACGGCGTGCCGAGCGTCAACCTAGACCTGTTCGACGTTGACGCTTCCGTCATCCGCCTGATTCCGCGCGAAGTGGCCGACAAGTATTCGGTGTTGCCTCTGTCGCGCGTCGGGGCGACGCTGACCTTGGCGATGGTTGACCCCACGAACGTCTTCGCGATGGACGACATCAAGTTTATGACCGGCCTGAACATCGAGCCGGTCGTCGTCTCGGAAGCGGGCGTGCAGGAGGCCATCGAGCAATATTACGGGGCGACGCGCGAGATCGAACTGGCGAGCATGGTCGAGGCCACGCTGGCCGGGTCGAACGGTAACGGTCATGGAAACGGCAACGGCGGCGGCTTCGCGATGGCGGCCGACACCGTCTCGCTCGCCCAGTTGGATTTCGATCAGGAAGCCTCGGAAGACGTCGAGGTCATCGACGAAGACGACGAGATCGACGTGTCGAGTCTGGCGCGCATGAGCGAGGACGCGCCCGTCGTCCGGCTCGTCAACGTGCTGCTCGTCGATGCGCTGCAACGCGGAGCTTCCGACATCCACATCGAGCCTTATGAAAAAGAGATGCGCATTCGCTTCCGCATCGACGGCGTGCTCTACGATGTGATGCATCCCCCTTTGCGCCTGCGCGATGCGCTCATCTCACGCATCAAGATCATGTCGAAGCTCGACATCTCCGAGAAGCGTCTGCCGCAGGACGGCCGCATCAAGATCAAACTGAGAGCCGACGGCCGCTCGCGCGAGTTGGACTTTCGTGTCTCGACTTTGCCCACGCTCTTCGGCGAAAAAGTCGTGATGCGTCTCTTAGACAAAGAGAAGCTCATGCTCGACATGACGAAGCTCGGCTTCGAGCCGGAATCGCTCGTCAAGTTCAAGCGCAACATCGAACGCCCCTACGGCATGGTGCTCGTCACAGGCCCCACGGGTTCGGGCAAAACCAACACGCTCTACTCCGCCTTGCAATCGCTGAACACGACCGAGACGAACATCATGACGGCGGAAGACCCGGTCGAGTTCAACCTCGTCGGCATCAATCAGGTGCAGATGAAGGAGCAGATCGGTTTGAACTTCGCCGCCGCGCTGCGCTCTTTCCTGCGTCAAGACCCGAACATCGTCCTCGTCGGCGAAATCCGCGACTTCGAGACCGCCGAGATCGCCATCAAGGCCGCGCTCACAGGCCACCTCGTTCTCTCCACCCTCCACACCAACGATGCTCCCTCCACCATCTCCCGCCTGATGAACATGGGCATCGAGCCTTTCCTCGTCGCCACCTCCGTCAACTTGATTCAGGCGCAGCGACTCATCCGTCGCATCTGCACCGAATGCAAAGAGGTGAATCCGACGCCCGCTGAAGCTCTGGTCGAAATCGGCTTCACGCCCGAAGAGGCGCGCGAGGTGAAGATTTACAAGGGCAAGGGCTGCATGAAGTGCAACAACACCGGATACAAAGGCCGCGTCGGTCTCTACGAAGTGATGGAGATCACGGACGACGTGCGCGAGTTGATCTTGATCGGCGCGTCGGCTCTGGAACTGCGCAAGCGTGCGATTGAGAACGGCATGCTCACTCTGCGCATGTCTGGTTTAGTGAAGATCAAAAACGGCGTCACCACCATCGAAGAAGTTGTGCGCGAGACGGTCGCCTGAAGAGAGGTTCATCATGTTTTTGCGCGCCTTAGTTTTGACGATACTCATCATGTGCACGGTGGCATCGACCTTGCCGCTCTCCGATTCGCTCGCACACTGGGCGACGCGCCCCTCCGCATCGCGCCGCCACAAAGGCCGCTCCGCACGCCGCCACTCGCGCGCGTGGTGGCGACGCTATCGCGCGCGCCTGCGCCGCCAACGCGCCGTCGCGGCCGAACGCCGACGCCGTCGCGCCGCCATGTTGAGCCCCACGACCGCCGCGAAGAAACCCGTCGCGCTGCTCCCGCCCGTCGCCAACCATGCGGGCGCGACCGACACGGCCGCTTTCGTGCTGCCCGGCGTCGCCATGCCCAGCACCTCTTCGCTCTCTAGCATCACGCCCGTCAAAACACTGCCCGCCGTCGTCCCGGCCTCGAAGGACGCTTTGCAGCAATTGCCGCGCTCCGCCGCTTCGCCTCTGCCGAGCGGTTGGAGCAGCACGGGCGCTGCGTCTCGCACCGGTGAGATGCGTTTCAACGTGCGCGCCGCCGACGGCCGCGTGCGCTCCTCCGCCGTCTGGTCGCGCGTCAACGTGCAAGCGACCGAGGCCGCCATGTCCGACGCGCGCAGCAAGACTTTCGGCGGCGTCCCCTTGACCGTCTTGCGCCGCACGGTCATCAACCGGATGGTGTCCGAAGGCGGATGGGTGACCAACGACGTGCAGCGCCAATTCGGCGAGCAGCGCGTGTTCGTCGTCACCGCGCAGTCAGTCGCCGCGGGCGGCGAACGCCGCGCGTGGACGTTCTACTTCACCGAATCCGAAGGGCAGGTCTACAGCCTCGCGACGAACGCGCCCGCGGAATTCGCAGACACGCTCGCCGCCGAATCCGAAAAGGCCATCGTCGCCCTCGGTTCGCGCCGCGCGGGTTCCACGACCGCTCAACGTTAACCTGACAGGAGCGTTCAAAACTGCGGCCGGTTCACATTCACCGAGCCTGCCCTTCCAGCCCAAAGCGCGCCCCGTGCCCCGCGGCGCGCTCCCGCCGAGATGCCGCGGGTCATCTTCCCTTAACGGAGTCCACCAAGAAACATGGCAGCCAACGAATCGTCACTGGCCGAGCAACTTTCGCTCTCCGATCTGCTCAAGAAGTTGATCGAGATGGGCGGGTCGGATTTGCACTTGACCACCAACACGGCGCCGCAGGTGCGCGTTGACGGCGAACTGCGTCCGCTCGACGGCTTCAAGACGCTCACCTCCGCCGATACCAAACAACTCGCCTACAGCGTGCTGACCGACGCGCAGAAACATCGTTTCGAGGAATCGCTCGAACTCGACTTCTCTTTCGGCGTGCGCGGTCTCTCGCGCTTCCGCGCCAATCTCTTCAACCAGCGCGGCGCGGTCGGCGCGGTCTTTCGCGCGATCCCTTACGAGATCAGGTCGTTCGAACAACTCGGTCTCCCGCCCGTCGTCACCAAGCTCTGCGAGAAGCCGCGCGGCTTGATACTCGTCACCGGCCCGACCGGCTCAGGCAAATCCACCACGCTCGCCGCCATGATCGATAAGATCAACCGCGAGCGCCACGAACACATCGTCACCATCGAAGACCCCATCGAGTTCCTGCACAACCACAAGTCGTGCGTCGTCAATCAGCGCGAAGTCGGCTCGGACACCAAAGGCTTCGCCGAAGCTCTGCGCACGGCTTTGCGCCAAGACCCGGACGTGGTGCTCGTCGGCGAAATGCGCGACCTCGAAACCATCGAATCCGCCCTGCGCATCGCCGAGACCGGCCACTTGACCTTCGCCACGCTCCACACCAACTCGGCCGCCTCGACCATCAACCGCATCATCGACGTGTTTCCCTCGAACCAGCAGGCGCAGATCAGAGCGCAGCTTTCCTTAGTCCTCGAAGGCATCATGTGTCAGGCGCTCTTGCCGAAGATTGGCGGGCAAGGGCGTGTCGCCGCGCTCGAAATCCTCGTCCCCAACGCCGCCATCCGCAACTTGATCCGCGAAGACAAAGTTCATCAAATCTACTCGATGATGCAGACGGGTCAGGAAAAGTACGGCATGCAGACTTTCAATCAGGCGCTCGCCACGCTCTATCACAAACGACAGATTTCGCTCGAACTCGCCATGCAGCGTTCCTCGAACACGGACGAACTGCGCGACCTCATCGAACACGGCGCGGGCATCAACGGCAGCGGTGCGAACGGCAACGGCGCGCCGGGCCAGACCACCGCACGCCCCGGCGCGCACCCCAGCCCCTACGCCCAAGCGCGCCCCATCGGCGCACGCCCCACGAGATAAAGCAGTGACGAGTGACGAGCGACAGGTGACGAGATAAAAATTTAATTCTTGTTCTTACTTGTCACCTGTCACTCGTCACTTGTCACTTTAAGGAGTTTTTAACTGATGCCTACTTACGTCTTCAAAGGCCGCAACCGACTCGGCGAAGTGATGGTCGGCGAGCGCGTCGCCGACAGCCGCGATATGTTGAAGCAACTGCTGCGGCGCGAACAGATCATGCTCACCTCCGTCAAGGAGAAGGGGCGCGAGATCGCCGTGCCGAAGATCAGCGGGCGGGGCAAAGTGAAGTCCAAAGAGTTGTCGATCTTCACGCGCCAGTTCTCCGTCATGATCGACGCCGGACTGCCGCTCGTGCAGTGTCTCGACATTCTCGCGAGCCAACAGGAGAACAAATTTTTCCAACAGGTCTTGACGCAAACCCGGCAGGACGTGGAAGAGGGATCGACTCTGGCCGTCGCCATGTCGCGGCATCCGAAAGTTTTCGATCAACTCTTCGTCAACATGATCGAGGCGGGTGAGACCGGCGGTATTCTCGACATCATCCTGCAACGCCTGTCAACCTTCATCGAAAAGATCGTCAAGCTGCGCCGCGACGTGATCTCGGCCATGATCTATCCTTCGGCCGTGATCCTCATCGCCATCCTCGTCGTGGCCGCCATTCTCATCTTCGTCATCCCGCAGTTTCAGACGATCTTCCTCGGACTCCTCGGCCCCGGCGAAAAACTCCCGCTCCCGACGCGCATCGTCGTCGCCTTCAGCGACTTCGTCGCCGGCTGGGGCGGGCTCTGCATCCTCGCCGGCGTCATCGCCGCCGTCCTCGCCATCCGTGCCTACCGCAAGACGATTGACGGCCGCCGCAACATCGACCGCCTGCTGTTGAAAGCGCCTATCATCGGCCAAGTGCTCCGCAAGATCGCCATCGCGCGCTTCTCGCGCACGCTCTCCACACTGCTCTCTTCCGGCGTCCCCATCCTGCAATCCTTGGACATCACGGCGCGCACCGCCGGTAACCTCGTCATCGAAGAGGCCATACGCGGCATCCGCACGGGCGTCGAACGCGGCGAGAGCTTCGTCGAACCCTTGAAGGCGACGGACGTATTCCCCAACATGGTGGCGCAAATGGTCGGCATCGGCGAACAGACCGGCGCGCTCGACTCGATGCTCGGCAAGATCGCCGACTTCTACGAACAAGAAGTAGACACCGCCATCGCCAACATGCTGACCCTCATCGAACCGGCCATGATCGGCTTCCTCGGCGTCACCATCGGCGGCATCGTCATCGCCATGTACATGCCCCTCTTCACCCTCGTCGGCAAACTCTCCAACGGCGGTGGCAACTAACCGCCTCAAAGGAATTCTGATACGGGGTAATAATCACCCGGACTGAGATAATAATCACCCGGACTGAGATAATAATTACCCGGAATGGGGTAATAATCACCCGGATTGGGAACCAACGGGTAATTGCTCTTTCCCGTTTGAGGTATTTACATTGTCCAATTGAGGTTGATCGCAACCTTACCGTAGAAAAAGCCCGGAATTCCGGGCTTTTTCTATTTGACACCTTCTTTTTGACGTCTCAACATGTATCTTCTCTGAGGAAGGTCTCGTTCGTTTTCAAGATAGTATTTGAGTGATCAATCTTAAGTCCCCGCCCACGCCTCATCTACCACATCTCTACAGTAGACCGTGACATAACCCATAAGTTGGCGATAGCCGGAACCATAAGATGGCAGTAGGGTCTCCGCTTTCCTTGAACTTTCTGCGAGCCCTTCATCGCCCCCTCAAGAAAATGGAACCATAAGGTGGCGGAAAATATCCGTACGAAGTTACTACATTCCGGTGACACATGGATATCATGTCTTTGCGGTGTTGTCGGTTACTCCATTAAATTAAAATCTTACACCGTTAAATTAAAACAGCCGATGCGGGTCAGATTCCGCATCGGCTGTTTGGTAGATTGCGCTAACAGTTCCTAGTAACAGCCCTTTGGCGAGGTCCTCTCATCCCCCCTGCTGTCCGGTATGGTTCGTGGCTAACGACTGAGTATGTAGGTGGCGCGGCCGACCTATTTACTGTCAGTTCGACATAAAGTTAAAACGGTCGGGGAGCTTTTTTGTCGAGTCTCCGTTCCATCAATTAGTAAAAATGTTCCACCATTCACTTAAAAAAGTTCCTCCAATTAGTTAAAATGGCCAGCTTGAGGAACAATCCGCACCAGCCATAGGGTAGAGATCAGTTCGACTATAAAACTAAATCACAGCTCTAAACGAGTCGGGGGAGCTGTCACACTCACTGATAGGAGGAGTAGCGGTATGGATCCCACCGAGCCTGAAGCCACTTACTCGTTCAACCGACAAGCTGTGCTATTGCTACGCTACGCGCCCATCGCCATATACTTTCTTGTCTGGGGCGTGAAGACAAAAATCCGGCACGCCATGAAGGTGGGGGCACTGTTCGTTCTATCTATCTCCACTGTTCTCCTCTTAGTGGAGGTGTTGCTGGAGACGACTGGCAGTGAGCGCATCCATGCGTTTATGTCAGACCCGCGCCTGCATACCTTCCATGAAGTGCTCTTGGGTTTCTTCGTGATAGCCGTTATTTTCCTCGTCAGACACCACTACCACGAGTCTAAGAAACCTGGTTATGAATACGGGTTCGTGCGGCAACTCAGTCTCTTCATGCAGCGGCGTCAGCGAGAGCCGGGCCCTGTCGATGAGCTTATCCCGTCAGCACTTGAGCTGTTTTACGCCGTCTTTAAGCGAGCTGGAGTAGCGCATTGTAGTTACTACCGGATGGACGGCGAAGCATTAATCATGCGGGGCAATTCTGTGTACCCATTCACGGATGATCCAGGCTATCGTCTGGCACTAAAGGTGGGCTCGGGAGTAGCCGGTCTAGTCGCCAGGGACGGAGTGACTCGGTATGTACCCCATGTGTATTTCCCATTCGCTAAACGACGGAAGTGGTTACCCACTCTATTCTTCCCACATGCCGTGCGGCTAAAGTTTAACCATATAGAAGGTAGTGCGGAGTTAGAGCACATCGGCTTTGACGTTGACGTTTATGAAAGACCGGCAAGTGGTGAGGTGCTTTATAACTCGTTCGTCAGCGTGCCGGTTAAGCCGGTGGTCACAGATCAAGCTTATGGCATCTTAAATTTTGACTTTGCACGGCGTGACCCTCTCGACAAGTCGGATATTGCAATGGCGGCACTTTTCGGACTATTATTAGGTGACGAGATCGCGCGCTCAATGGCGGTCGTCGGTGAAGGAGGTACTGGAAATGGGCGAGGAAAAACGGAACATCAAGCTTCAAGAGCGTCAGGGTCGTACCCCCAATCGGGGCCGATTGGTTGAGACCATAGAGTCCTCCAACGAGAGCTTGAAGAAGCATATTACTTGGGCTGAGGTCAAAGCCGGGTGGCGGGAGTTCAATCGGAAGGCTAGTGCCGCCTCTGGCCGGTGATCGAGCTTTCGCGGAGTAGGGTAGTTTAAAGTCTACTGACCCTTCCGGTAGTTAAGGTTTTAGGTGGGCGAAGAGGTAATACCTCTTCGCCCGTTCAACTTCTGGGGCTGTCTCGCAAAACAGCAGCGGTTGGGCAATCTTCAAGTCGGGCGCGAGTTGCGCATCGACGCCCTAAAAACAATTTCGTTCAATAAAAAGATTGTTGAGTACGTCGGCCCGATACTGACCAATGAAGAAGTGGATAAAAGAGTTGGGAAGTATTTCTTTGAGCTTGATGAGAAGCATTCGATAGACGGTAGTTCCCGCGATAACATCGCCCGCTACATCAACCACTCCTGTTGCCCGAACGCTCGGGGGTATACCACAGGCAAACGCATCTGGATCTGGTCTCTGAGGGAGATCAAAGCCGGGGGGCAGATAACTATTGATTACGGCACCTCATATTTTGAGGACCACATTAAGCCTGTAGGCTGTAAGTGCCAAATATGCATTAATAAAACAGCTCTAAACTGAGGTACGCCTCTCAGGATCGAGCAAATTTCGTACTGCCCGAGAAGACGTTAGAGACCCGGTTACTCCGAAGCTCGGTTCGTGAGGAGAACATCTCTATATATGACCTTTGACCGCTTAGATAGATAAAGGCTCGGGCCGTCCAATCTTTCGGCGGGTCGCCGCCGATGATTAGAAGGATAGGCTCGGGGCAGCGATACTGCGGTGACCGGGCTATCTCACGCATCTGAGAACTGTCGGTACCGCTCGGCGACGGCTCGCCGAACGGATGGAAATGCCATTCGCCCAGATAGTAGCCTTCTTTACGTCGCCACATGTTGTCGATCTTAGACTGTAGACCGCGCACGCCGCGGACGAACCAAGTCCTGCCGCTTCGAGAGTCGGACGGGGCACTCGTGATGCTCGTCACAAGCGCATAATCAAGCGCGTTGGAGTATCGGCCGAGTAGGATGCCACCCGTCTCACATGGGCTAGAACGACCGCATAGCCGCAGCAACTGCTTTATCCGCCCGTCCGAGATCTTGACGCCGAAGAGATTATCCTCAGACCAGAATTCTAAATACGGCATTAAGCTTCCTCGCTGGCGATCCTCCGCACCCCTGAGAACAACCCGCCATCATCCATCATTTGCTCGAAGACAACTAGCCTTGAATCGGCGGAGGGCGAAAGGACCGTCTGCTCGAAGTGTTTGACTGCGGCCGAAGCCAGCAGCCACACGTCGTCGGCGCGCCCGGGGAACACGGGGTGCCAGCACCCTACACCTTCCCTAGGCAACTCTGCCTTTGAGTTTTCTTCGACATCCCTCTTCAGCCACGGGGTGATCAACCTCCTAAAGTCGGCGTGGGGGAATGTGGTTCCGCTGGCAGAGAAGCAGTAAACCCTGCGGACTCCCAAGCTGAGCGACGCGGAAAAGAAAGTGCGCTCCCCCTTCCACTCGAAGGTCGATAGCTCGTACAGCAGTTCGTCGTCTCCGGTACAGTCGATAACGACGTCATATTCGTTCATACGCACCGCCCTTCCGGCGTCGGACGGTGGGAATTTAGTGTTGAACCATTCGACTCGCGCGAAAGGTGAAAGGCTGTTAAGCCTCTTGGCGACGGCCTCCGCCTTAAACTTGTTGAGGTCTTCCAGCCCGAGCGTATGCCGAACGAGATTACCGGCTTTGAAAAGATCTGCGTCCCCCACCATCATGCCCAGAAGGCCAGCCCGGACAAGTAGTTCAGCCATTGGTGATCCGAGCGCTCCCGCCCCAATTAGGAGAGTCTTTTTCGACGTCACGTCCATATGCAAACGCCCTCTCGTCTGTAACTGGTCGGGGTACCAGTTCTCGGATTCGATCCAGCGCACCGGGGCGGCGTCCCGAAGCAGTTTCTCCCGATTATGTTTCCATGACCATCGTTCATCTTTCCGGAAGCCGCGCACCTGCGTTTGAGTTCCCGCAAGTTGTGGCAGCCGGAGCGCCACCCAGTGCATCCGCTCAGGTGCCTCACCTATTGTCTGGGGGATAAGAAATCCCAGAAGTGCGATCTGCCCGAGTTTGTCTTTCTTCTTTACCGATTCGACGGCCAAACGCAATCGATCGTCAATGTCAATGCCCTGAGCCATGCACGCACCGCGCAGTTCCCCCCAATTGAGCGGTGCTTGCCAGGGTTCTAGTACGGGGATGTGTCGCAGTCGGAACCAGAAGCCGTGTGAGATCGTGCTTGAACTTTTCGTGACTGACCGCCCCCACGCTGGCGTGAGGAGGGGCTTCCCCTCCAGCGTCCTGAACGTCCTAATGACTTGAAGGTTTATTTCGCGCCGGAGGACGTAAAAGTCCGCTAGTCCGAACTCTTCATCTGTTTCCATCCAGGTGGCAAACGATTCAGTAGATTCTGAAAAAACAGCGGAGAAAGGAGAGTCCCCGTCTATCGGGTACTGCGGTAATTCGAACGGCTCGCCGGGCAGAGCCAACTCTCCGCGCGATGCAGCCTCTAGCCACGAGAGCGAGCGGCGGAAATGCCATCGCAGCCGCTCCTCGATCCCGAAAGGTTCTATGGAATAACCATGTCGCCCGAGTGACCGCGCGGGAGTTTCCAGGCAAAGAGACCCGGTGCGCCATGGCAACTCATCACGGCCGACGTCGTTAAACCTCTGGTGAGGGAAGGTACGCACGAGGCCGTCACACTTGGCTGGGTAGAAAGTGATCGAGCCCCAAGGGTACGCAGGGCTCACCATCACGTACCAGTCTGTTGTATTGGGGACGAAGGGGCTCGGTGTCAGCTCTGGTGTGAGCCGACAGTGGATAACCCACTTTTGCAAGCCCCGGTGCCACTCCAAATCGCTCAACAATGTGACGCCATCCAAGCCGACGATCGCCCTCCGCCCGGCGCGCAACTCCGGCGAGAGTTCCGGTGATGGGGCCAGAGCGCGCACTGTTTATGCGTACCGGCCCCCGCCGACTGTCGTAGACTCGTGCCGCGGCGTGTACCCGTGACTTTTGCTGCTGCCGCCCTCACTCTCCTCGGGCGCCTCCGGGAACTTGTCGCCGAAAAGCCGACGCCACTCGTCAGCGCTTTCGCGCACGGTCGTGGCGTCGAGCGCCTTGCGGGCGGTCTCCGAGCCGTCACAGACCTGCCCGTGAAATTCGGCGAACTCATCACCGGTGACGCGGTGGAGGACGTTGTGCGCGAGGACGCCGTGGTCGGAAATCCATGGCGTCCTCTTCGCTCGGGCGTCGGCCCTGTATTTATCAGCCATGATCTCAAGCGTCAGCGTGACTCCTTCGGCCACCGACGTGATACCGTCCGGACAGCACTGCCCGATCAAGTGCTCCACGGGGTATCCCTTC
Organism: Pyrinomonadaceae bacterium; assembly: GCA_036387235.1. Taxonomy (GTDB): domain Bacteria; phylum Acidobacteriota; class Blastocatellia; order Pyrinomonadales; family Pyrinomonadaceae; genus JAIVJZ01. The sequence continues at coordinate 6,075 of DASVUD010000053.1, read as the reverse complement.
GGGTACTTGGGCGTGGTGTAGTTTATGCGACGCCACCACTTCAGAGCCTTCACGACGTTGACGTAGTGACCGTTGCACGCTGCGTTCTTGGCCCATGTCCACTTGATCTGCTCCAGCGGGTGAGTGTCGTCCCACTCCTTCGCGTCCCGGTCAGGGATGCGGAGCGGAGATAGCTGCCACTCCGCCTCTTTCCGCGCCAACACCAGACGCGCCGTTGACCCGGGCATCGAGCGTTCGTCAAACGGGACATAAGACGACACGAGCCTCCAATCGGGCACATCCTCCGGCGTATCCTCGGTCATCACGCTCGCCGACTTGAGCATTCTCATCTCGGCCTCGGACGGCGCCGATGTGATGACGAGGTCGAGGTCCACATAAGACAGGCCGATGCCCATCGAGCGGCCCTGAAACTCCCACCTGTCTTTATAGTGTTCGTTCAAAAAGGGGACGAACAAGTCCATTGCCTGTTGTGGGGTATAGTCTTGTTCGTGCAACGTCGTGACCACCACGATATCCACATCTGAGCGGCATCCGTTGCGCGGGCGATTGGCGGTGGCGCGCCGATAGCTGCCCTGAAGGAATGTGCTGACGATAATCGGCGACAGCTTCTCGTCCTTGTATAGCCGCTCTCGGAGGGTCTTGTGACCTGTTCGCATTTCACTCTTATGATTCTTAGTCGTGCGAATTTCCGCTAAGAAATCACTGAAATAGGTTGGTAGCTCCATAATGACCTCATGCTTTCTCACACACTGACCGGTGTTGCCTGGTCCTCTCGTTGAGGAGGGAAAGAGACGGACGCCTGGTACGCACCGGGCGCGTTTGTGTCGAAGTCATATTCGTACATGGTACAGGGGCCGAACCCTTTGGCCAGTTGGCCTAAGAGAAACATGAAGGCGTTCGGCGCCGCGGCGAAGATGTGCAATCTGGCGCCGCGCTCTTCGCGAGTACGCCCCTTGAGCCGGGCGGCCAATTCCTGGGCGAGTGCCAGAGCGTGCGTCGCGTCACGAACAGAGGCCGGGCTCGGGCTTGGTTCTACACCAAACGCCATGATGCGGCACACCTGAGGAAGCTCCCGCCCGACGAAATCCTTCACGTCCTCCAGTACGTCGTGGGTAACGCTCAAGGCGACTGCCACGTCTTGCCCCTCGGTTTGGAGTTCGTTATCAACGTATGACCAGCCAGCGTGGGCGCTCCTTGCTATGACAGGATCAGGACGCCACACCTGTGTTCCGGAGCGCGTTCGCTGGACGGGCACGATGTCGGCACCGGACTTGGACTCCAGGCAGTACCCCGCCGCGAAAGCAATTGAGGCGTGAACGTCGAGCATCAGGTGAGCGGTCCGAGCTGGCCTCACATGCTTCGACATGAACCGCTGCACTTCCGGCAGTACGGCGTCTTGCCAGAGCGTGCGGTCACGGATGTTCCGATTATCGAAATGCCGGACGAGACACAGCATGTCTTCGGTCTCGTCCTCCATGTGCTCGGCCCAGCGCATGAAGCTCCGAATCCCGATCGGCGCGGGCAGCATTACGTCGTGTCCGTTTCTTCCGCGCCAAAGCTGCTCCCGCCTCGCTATCGCATGCAGCTCGTCCCGCGAGAACTCATTGATCCCCTGCGCGAGGAGTTTCTTGATCAGGTCGTCGTAAGGATGCACCGCCCGTCCCGCCTCTACGGGCACGAAGCCGATGGAGTCGAGCTGCCTGTTCAAATCTTCGCTCAGACCGACGAGGGTCGGCGATTTCTCTAAAATTCGCAGGGGACGAAGGACGACGGCCAGATCATCATCGCTGGCGAGTTCAAGGTGCTCCCGCCATTTCTTACGAACCTTTCCCATCCGGCTTGCGTCGGTCGTACCGTCGAAGAGGACGTGCAGGCGGAGTTCGCCGCCGTTATTGCTGACAAGTTCGGCAATTGGGTCGTCGGGGTGAGTGGTCCAAGGCGAGACGAGAATGAAACGGCAGCCGGTGCCGTCCGGCGCGTAGGCGCGTTGCGCGTCGCGCAGCCTCTGAAGCAGGGATACGCTCGAGGCATTGATGAATTTCGGGTCGATGAGGGAGTCGCAGGTGAATGCACCCGCTTGGCTGACATGAAACTTGACTTGAAAGTAATCCGCCCCGACTTGATCGCCGCGCTCGAAACAGAGCGGCTCGTTGTACATTACGACGACGTCGTCGAATGACTTGACCCGACTCAACTCGAACCCCACGCGCGCCACTTTCGTGTGCGGCTGGAAAAGGCGGCACGCTTGCAGCCAGAAAAATCTGGCTTGGTAATCGTCCCCCTGCTGGCGTGATGTAATGGCGTTTGCCATCTCTTCTTATGTCCTCATCGTAAATTCGTAGCAGCTATTTGTGGCAATAGAGGCTGCGGCTCTCTCACCAAGACCCCCTCACTGAAAGGTTCGCCGCCGTTCTTTTGATACATGAAGCTATCTGCCTCCGCATCGTGCATTGCCCAATAACCGCTATGGGGTGCTGAACCTACGAATTGTTATGGACAACTGGGTTACAATGCTCGTCACTTTTGGAGGATTTACTGCCAAAAGCCTTAACCTTGATCAACCTATTGTGGTTGTCAAGAAACGACCGCTACATACAGTATGCCCATCATCCGTTTCTGTCAATAAGAAAATCTTAGGTCAATATAAATGACTTGTTTGTAATTTTGACATTATGTTATATAAGCTGTAGGTCGAGATGCAGGTTAACGAGTCTGAACTTCATCGCCTCGTTGGCGACACAATCCGAAAGCGGCGCAAACTAATCGACATGACCCAGACGGAACTTGCGGAAAGGGTCGGCCTCTTGCGTACGTCCATCACTAACATTGAAGCTGGCCGCCAAAGAGCCCCCCTTCACGTCCTTTACAACATCTGTATTGCTGTGGGCGTCGAAGTGCGTGAGATTTTGCCCACGAACGAGGAGGCGTTGCGATACGGCATGGTAGAAGTGGAGTTGGACGGTAAGAAACAGAGGGTGCCCGCAGCGGCGGCTAGGCTGCTAAGCGAACTACTTTCAGAATAAGCCCCGGAAGGAAAATCAATGTCAATTATGGCCCAAAAAGCCGCGCAGAAAGTTCTTAAAAGCGCTGGCTACAATATTCCTGTGGATGTAGAGGGCATAATCCAAAGTTACGGCATCGCCGTAAGATCACAACCAATGGAAGACAGCATGTCAAGCATGCTCGTTATTAAAGACGGCCGTGCTGTAATAGGAGTAAATCAGGCGCACCCATTAACCCGGCAAAGATTTTCGCTAGCCCACGAATTGGGACATTTCCTTCTACATGGCAAGCTGCCACGAGTGTTCCTCGATGCGTCGACGATCTTTTTCAGGGATGAGCATGCAGCCGAAGGAAACGATTTAGAAGAGATAGAGGCCAACACATTTGCCGCCGAGCTTCTGATGCCGGAGATCGTGCTGCGCAAAATGATTCGTGAAAATCCATTCGACGCTTTCGATGAGAGAGCCGTACAACGCCTAGCTGCGCAGTTTGAGGTGAGTGTACAGGCTCTAACTATCAGATTAACCCGCCTCCGGCTTATTACAGCTTAGACCTGTACTACCAGATGTGAGAGCGAATGGATAACAAGGTGTTGGCGTCCAACGGTGCCCCACGACTATAAAGCTTCTACTACGAGCAAAACTTTTACAGTTTCGTAGGTCTTATTGATCCAATCAGTCTGGCTGGAGATGATCGGCCATGCCTCGGGAGAACCCCCGGAGTACTTTGAAGCACTCACACATTCGAGCTCACTGTGCGCGGAGAACATGTTCCTGTCGAAATACGCCCGCGCGCTCCCCTGGCCTGACGGCATCACCCAGCAGAGCCATCAATCCCCCAGCAACAGTACCGCGCTGAGTATAGCCATCGTGCCCTCCGTTAAACTCTCGGTGGGTTACGAAGTAGCCTTTCATCCTCAGCACATCGCGCATGTGACGGCTCGACGCAAGTATGTCAGCGCCGTACAGTCCCACATCGTAACGCTGGGCCTCTATGTAAAATCTGAGCGGCAATCTCTTGGACTTGATGAACTGCTGCATCAACCAATCCGGCTCTTCTGAGTAACTCTCGGCGAGGGCGGACTCCAGCCCGCCCAAACTCTTTTCCGCGTTGCGGGGTGTCTCTGCGGACGCCCCCAGCGCGCCTGACTGCGACAGGATGTTACCGAAGACATGGCTGTACCTCAGTCCCATGTAGCAAGCCATTAGGCCACCCATGCTCGCGCCTCCGACGGCGATGTGGCGCGCGTCCGACAGGACGCGGTAGTTCTGCCTGACCCACGGTACTAGTTCCATAGCCACAAAGTGGGCGAATGGGTCGTAGCAGGACAAGTCCCGGCGGCGGTCGAACGGTGTGCTGTTATGGATGAGGACAGCCACAGTCGGCGGAATCCTCCCTTCGGCGATCAAGTTGTCAAGCGTGACGGGGAGGTCTAACGTGGTGTAGAGCTCGCTGTCAAACATGATGAGTAGGGAGTAGCGGCCGACCGTCCCCCCGTAGCCCGCCGGTGTGTAAACCTCGACTTCTCGATCTTGACTCAGCTTTTGACTCCGCACCTGATGCTTCGTTAGGTTACCTGCGACCACGTTGGGACGACGCTTGGCCCACTCCTGTAGCGGAGCGTCGGGCATCTCCAGCAGGGAGGAACCCTCGAAGGCATGCGGGTTAAGCGGATCGGCTTGCGGCGGGTAGTCCTTATTGAAGTTCGCGGCTGTCTCGTAGACCACCTCTGTCCTCGGCGCGTTCACCCGCAGGTAGTAGGTGAAACTGGCGTCACGAGGGAGAGGGACTGTCCGATACCACAAGTCGCTGCCGGCGAGACGCGAGAGCGGGAGTTCGACAAGGCTGGTGGGGGGGCCGCCCCTCATAGCCACACTTTTGGTGGTTGCATCGCCACGCCAAACGAAGCTGACCAGCATGAACTTCCGATCACCAGGTATTGACTCCTTCAGAGGGGCATTCCCTTGAATCTCGCTCCAGAAGGTGTCCAGGGCACCGAGGCGCCCAGCGATGATGTCACCGGCTAAGCTGCGAAGGCGGGGGCTTTTAATGCCTTCGAGGGCCGCGAGTTCTTCTATCACCCTGATTGGGGGCGGCGCGGCGAGAAATGAAAGCAGCAAGGAGGTAGCTAAGAAAGGGCGCAAAATATTTATCATGATATCATCCTAATAGTTTAACGCGCGAAAGTATGTGCCCGGTCAAGGCGACCGCTTAATTCAACCGGTCGCCTTGACCGGGCCCTGACTTTTAGCCCACGTTGTGATCTGAATTTTCGATATTGAGCGGCCTAACGCACGCATTAAACTGAGCGCAGAGACAACATCATAAGCGGCAAGTCTCGCGCATGAGAACAATCCCATTCGCGCTACGGTCGAATGTGTTGTGAGGCTGCGGTTGGTAATGTTACTCGGCATAATATGTTCTGACTTTGATGCTCTGACCAAATTCATATTGCCTGACTTTTCCGTCAATTACCGAGAACTTTATTTCTATCGTCTTACCCGCATTTATTATCACTACCATACGCATAACCGCGCTATGTGCTCTCACTTCGGATACGGACATGGTATAAGAAGCACTTCTGTTATCTGCGCTATCTGACCCACCAATCGAAATCCACCCGCCAACACATCGATTTCTATCTATAGGTACAACAACCCTTTCCGCATCCCAGAAAGTTTCAACCGTTAATTCAACTATAATATGTCCTGTAGTCCGCGGTTTAGGAGTGGAGATGTTTAGCTCAGCCCCATAAGTAATTATGGATACGAGCAGTAACAATCTTGCAGGGTTCGACAAACTTAGCAGGTTCATAAGACATCACAGGTTTCAAAATTACGAGACGACCAACGCCGGGCGTCGCCCGCTATCCCGGGCAGCCCGATGTCAGTCATGACGAGTTCGAAATAGCCCGTTGTTAGCTTCTCCAAGGCCTCTTCAGCCAGGGCTACCGCCTTGCACGGGCATATCTCTCTCAATATTTCACAATATAGATCACGTAAAGAGGCCTCGTCCTCGATAAGGAGAATGGACATGTGAGGTCCTTTCGTCAGGCGCGCGTGGGTTTGGAGG
>DASVUD010000052.1:0-20604 GCA_036387235.1 Pyrinomonadaceae bacterium | reverse complement strand
CGAAAATTAAAGAGGCGTGAGTGTGGATCGATCCACACTCACGCCTCTTTAATTTTCGCCGCACGTGACAACGCCCTCCAACGCTCTCCGAGAGGCTTCGCACAACTCTCTAGGGGCGATCTTGGAAACTCCTCCAAGTCGGTCTCAAGAGGCTTTGAGCGGGGAACTCAGAATCTGGCCGTCAAGCCGACGCGCAGGCCGCGCGACGCGCCCGGCGAGATGTTGTTGTTGCCGTCGGCGTTGATGTAATACCTCGTGCCGAACAGGTTCTCGGCGTTCGCCTGAAGTCGCCAACGTTCGGTGACGTTGAAAAAGACGGCCGCGTCCGCGCGCGTGTAGCCGGGCAGCACGACCGTATTGTCAACGGCCGCGAACATGTCGGAGCGGTGGACAAGTCCGAGTCCGGCCGCCCAACGCGAGTGGAATCGATAGTTGTTCCAGAGCGAGAAAGTATGATGCGGAACTTGCGCCACCTGCGCGCCCTCGCGTGCGGCGGCCGTCGCGCGACTGATGAACGCATCCTGATAGGCGTAGCCGCCCGCGACGCTCCAAGCGCGCGTCACGCTGCCGTTGATGCCGACCTCGAAGCCGTTCGTGCGCTGGCTGCCGGTCTGCACGATACGGGTCGGGTCGAACGGGTCGATGGAGCGCGTGTTGTTTCGCTCCTGCCGGTAGAGCGCCGAAGTCAGAGACAGGTAACGCCGCACGTCCCACTTCAAGCCCACCTCGTAGTTGGCGAACTTTTCCGGCTTGACCTGCTGCGTGATCGCCGTCAGAGAAGAGAACTGGTCGCCGGAACTGGGCAGGAACGCCACGCTGTAGTTGGCGTAGAGCGAGAGCGGCGTCGCGGGCTTCACGACTACGCCGACGCGCGGCGACAACAGATTATCAATCCGGCGCAGGTCTTGATTGTTCCGGTTGTTGTGGAACTGGAGGTCGAAGTAGTCGTAACGGAGACCCGCGATTACTTGAACGTAACGCGAAAGCTCGACCTGATCCTGCATGTAGACGGCGGCGAGATTGGTCTCGATGTGGTTATCCGCGTCGGTCGCGCTCTGCCGGAAAGTGATCGGGGTGCGGATGGACGGATCGCTCAAAGGCGCGTTGATAGATGTGGCCGTGTTGTTGAAGAAGCCCGTGTTGCGGAAGTTGTCCGTGAGTTGCCGCCCCAATTCAGTGCCGACCAGAAAGTTGTGGCGGACACGCCCCGTAGAGACATTGAAAGTCACGTCCGTCTGGTTGAAGAGATTGCGGCGCTCCGTCGCGTTGTTGTAGGCGGAGATGGCGACCCGCGTTCTATCGGACGAGACTGCGCCGGGCACGTAGTTCAGATAGAACTTGTCGTAGTTGCCGTACTGCGTCCGGTTCCGTAGGTGGAAACGCCCTGCCTGTCGGTCAATGGTGGCGGACAGGATGTTCACATCGGCGCGCGCGCGGCTGTCGTCGGGGTTGCCGAAGAAGGTGGAGATGGGTATCTCGACGGGCTTACCTTGATAAGAGGGAATACCGCGGTCGGCCGTGCGCCCGTCGTGAAAATATTCGTAGCCGAAGGAGAATGTGGTGCGTGCGCCGGGCGCGAACGTCAGCGTCGGGTTGAAGCCGTAACGCTCGCGTTCGACGAACCTGCGATGGCTGCCGGAGTTTTCGTAAAGCCCGTTAATGCGAAAGGCCGCACGCGCGCCGAGCGGACGGCCGAAGTCGCCCGTCACGCGCTTATTGCCGAAGGAGCCGCCCTGTAGGGTGAACTCGCCGAGCGGCGAAAAGGTCGCTTCTTTAGTCACGCGGTTGATGATGCCGCCGCCGCCGCCGCGCCCGAAGATCATCGCGTTCGGCCCCTTCAAAGCCTCCACGCGCTCCACGTTATAGAGGTCGCGCATGTACTGCACGTCGTCGCGCACGCCGTTGAGATAGAAGTCGGCCGTGGTGCTGTTGCCGCGTATGACGATCTGATCGCGGTTGCCCTCGCCTTGATGTGAAGAGATGCCGGGGATATACGTCACCACGTCGGTGATGCTTTGGAGCGACTGATCCCTGAGCTGCTCTTTCGTGACGACGTTGATCGTCTGCGGGATGTCGCGCAGCGGCGTCAGCGTCTTGGTCGCGCTGCCGACGACCTCAACCTGATAGCCCGCCGAGTCTGTGACCGTCACGGTGGCGGAGTCGCCCGCCACCTGCAAAACGATCTCCAGCACAAGGGACGCGCTGTGGTTGCGCATCAGCCGGACAACTTGTGAGCCTTCGGCGAAGCCCGGAGCGTCGACCCTGACAGTGTATTCGCCGGGTTCGAGCGCGAGTGAGAACTCACCGTTCTGGTCTGTCACCGCACTGATTTTTGCGGGGCGTCCCGCCACACCGGCGGACACTTGCGCGCCGGCGATGGCCGCCCCGTTCGGGTCGAGCACTCTTCCGCGAAGCGATGTTTGGGCGGATGCCACTTCTTGCCCGTAAGCGATGGCTGTCCCGGCAATCAGAAGAAACAAAAATAGGCGTAGAGGCGAGCGCAGGGCGTTTGAGAAAATCATAGTCAGACCTTGCAACAAGCGTTGCGTGATCGAGTTAGTAGAGCTTTTGAATAAAATTGAAAGTGAATTTCAATTTCGAGAGAGGATTATTCCTTAAGGTCAAAGTTTTTGTCAAGGAGCTTTTTGGCAGGGTGCTGACGGTGTGCGCAGAGACCGGCGCGCACCCTCAGCAAAAGAGCGGGTGAGTTTTTGCCCGGTAGCTGAGCGGTATCGTCTTGAGAATTCGTCTCGTCGCGTCTAGAGGGGGATGTTGCCGTGCTTCTTCGGCGGGTTCGAGTCGCGTTTGTTTTCGAGCAGAGCGAGGGCGCGCGCGAGTTTGAGGCGCGTCTCGGCCGGTTCGATGATCTCGTCGATGAAGCCGCGCTCGGCGGCGACGTAAGGGTTGGCGAACTTCTCTTCAAACTCGGCGACGCGTTGCCGGCGTGCGCTCTCCTGATCGGCCGCCTCCGCGATCTCGCGCCGGTAGAGGACGCCCACCGCGCCGCTCGCGCCCATGACGGCGATCTCGGCCGAAGGCCAAGCGAGATTGATGTCGGTGCGGATGTGTTTGGAGGCCATCACGCAGTAAGCGCCGCCGTAAGCCTTGCGCGTGATGACCGTGATCTTGGGGACAGTGGCTTCGGCGAAGGCGTAGAGCAGTTTCGCGCCGTGGCGAATGATGCCGCCATGCTCCTGCGTGATGCCGGGCAGAAAACCGGGCACGTCTTCAAAGACGACGAGCGGAATGTTGAAGCAGTCGCAGAAGCGCACGAAACGTGCGGCTTTGACGGAGGCGTCGATGTCGAGCACGCCGGCGAGATAGGCTGGTTGATTGGCGACGATGCCGACGCTGCGCCCGTCGATACGCGCGAAGCCGACGACGATGTTCGGGGCGAACAATTCCTGCACCTCGAAAAAGTAGTTGTCGTCGATGCAGGCGTGGATCACGTCGCGTATGTCGTAGGGCTGGTTCGAGGCTTCGGGGACGATGGAATTTAGACGCTCGTCGCGGCGTCCGGCCGGGTCTGCGGTGGGCAGGCGCGGCGGTTCGTCCATGTTGTTCGAGGGCATGAACGATAGCAACTCGCGGACGAGTTGGAGGGCGTGCCGGTCTGAGTCGGCCTCGAAGTGTGCGACGCCGGAGGTGCGGTTGTGCCTGTCCGCGCCGCCGAGGTCTTCTTTGGAGACCTCTTCGTGCGTCACCGCGCGGATCACTTCGGGGCCGGTGATGAACATATAAGAAGTGTTCTTCACCATCACGTTGAAATCCGTGATGGCGGGACTGTAGACCGCGCCGCCCGCGCACGGCCCCATGATGCAACTGATTTGCGGGACGACGCCCGATGCCAGAGTGTTCCGCAGAAAGATGTCGGCGTAGCCGCCGAGACTGAGGACGCCTTCTTGAATGCGCGCGCCGCCCGAATCGTTGAGACCGACAACGGGCGCGCCCACCTTCAACGCCATGTCCATCACCTTGCAAATCTTCTCGGCGTGCGTTTCGGAGAGCGAGCCACCGAAGACCGTGAAGTCTTGTGCGAAGACGAAGACGCGTCGCCGGTCGATCAGCCCGTAGCCTGTAACAACGCCGTCGCCGGGATAGAGTTGTTCGTCGAGACCGAAATCGCGTGAACGATGGACGACGTGTTTGTCGAACTCCTCAAACGTGCCTTCGTCGAGCAGGAAGGCGATGCGCTCGCGCGCCGTGAGCTTGCCGGCGGCATGCTGTCGTTCGATGCGCTCGCTGCCGCCGCCCAACTCCGCGCGGCGTTCGCGCTCGCGCAGGCGTTCGAGTTTGGCAGGCTGCTGCGTTTGTCCTTCGGTCTCCGTGCGTGTGGAAGTCATAAATTTTGCGTCACAGGAAATCGGGTCTCGCGTCTGAATTTCAGGGAGCGGCGGGATTGTACAACAAACGCGTCGGCCGGGCGCGTCACGACGCTGCTCACGGCGCTCCGTCGAAGGGATAACTTTTGCGCTCGATAAGTTTTAACAATTCTGCGAGCGCGCGGGGCACGGCGGCGCGCACGTCCGGCGGATACTCGTAGCGCGCGGCGTTCTGTGCGAACTCGTCTTCGTCGAGGATGCGTATGGAATGGTCTGGCGCGACGAGCACGTCGATGTCCAGATCGACGTAGGAGAGCACTTCGCCGTCGAAGACGACCGGGAGATTGATGTTGCAATAGTAGTTGCGAAGTTCGCCCGAAGGCTCTCGGAAGCGGAAGACGCTGTAGCAGCGCCCAGTCCAATAGTATTCGCGGCTGAACGTGCCGGGACGGATGAGGCCGAGTTGAGAGTGGCGTATCTCTTCTTCGAAGACGCCTTCGACGACGACGAGCGAGGCGTCCGAAGAGACAAGCCGCGCCTCCCATTCACGATGAAGCCGACCGTCGAACTTGCGCGCCTGCACCGTCACGACGCGGCCTGCCGACGGCGCGCCCGCGTCCGTCTCAGAGCTATTAACTTCCTTGCCCACTTCCATGCCCACTTCCATGCCAGCTTCCATGCGGCGACACCTTCACAACTTCACCATGCCTTCACTCGGCGGCGCGCACGGGGTTACTGAGCGTGCCGACGCCTTCGACTTCAACCTCGCACACGTCGCCGTCCGAGAGGGGCGCGACGCCCGCGGGCGTGCCCGTGGAGATCACGTCGCCGGGTTCGAGCGTCATGATGTGTGAGATGTAGCGTATGAGATAGGCGACGGGGAAGGCCATCTGCGAAGTGCGCCCGCGCTGTCGCACGTCCCCGTTGACGCGCGTCTCCACCTGCAGGTCGAACGGGTCGATGCCGGTCACGACGAAGGGGCCGACGGGGCAGAAGGTGTCGAAAGATTTGCCACGCGTGAACTGCACGTCGCGGCGTTGCAGGTCGCGCGCCGTCACGTCGTTGAGGCAGGTGTAGCCGAGCACGTAGTCGAGCGGATTTTCGCTGTCGCCGAGACGACGCGCGCGCCGTTTGATCACGACCGCAAGTTCGCCTTCATGTTCGACGCGCGCGGAGACGGCGGGGAGTTCGATGGCCTCTGTGTGACCGACGACGGCCGAGGGCGGCTTGAGAAAAAGCAGAGGCTCGTCGGGCATGGGGTTGCCGAGTTCGGCCGCGTGGTCTCTGTAGTTGCGCCCGACGCAGACGATCTTGGAAGGCTGGACGGGCGCGAGTAATTTCACGTCGGAGAGCTTCGAGCCTTCGACAGACCAGACGTGGGCGGCGGGCGTCTCCGCGAAAATTTGCGCGGGCAGGGCGGGGTAAACCGTGTCGTCTTTGACGAGGCCGTAAGCGGCTTCGCCCGTCCGCGTCGAGAGAAAGCGGCAGATCGTTGTGCTCATTTATGGAACCGTTTCGGAGACGACTTCGGAAGGCGGGCTGGTGTTGCCCGCCGCATCCACGGCCGTCAGGTAATAGAAATATTTCGTGCCGGATTCGACCGTCTCGTCTTGGTAAGTCGTGCGTTCGAGGAGCGCTCGGTTAAGGCGCGTCCAAGCCTCTTTCGGCGCGGACGCGTCCGTGGAGCGATAGACGTTGTAGCCCGCCACGTCGCGTTCGGGATTGGCGGGGAAGAAGAGAGAGACGCGGCGCGGCGCGCTGGTGGCGGCCGTGGAAATATCGCGCGGCGCGGAGGGCGGAAACGTGTCGCGCGGCGCAATCGTGAGCGCGTTCGAGTTGAGACTCTCGACCTGCGCCCCGCCCGTGCCGAGCGAGACGGCGCGCACGATGTAGACGTACTCTTCGCCGAACTTGAAGGTCTGATCGTTGAAATCGGTCGAGGTCAGCAGTTCGCTGTTGAGCGGCGTCTGCGCCGGTTCGTTCTGCGAACGGCCGGTGCGGTAGACGTTGTAGCCGAGCAGATTGGCGGGCGTCGAGTTGTCCACGTTGGCGGCGGGCGCACGCCAACTGACGCGGACGGACGCCTCGCTCTCGTTTTTGACGGACAGGAGCGCGGGCGGTTGGCTGACGCGCGTGGCCGGTTCGATGAGCAGGAAGTTTGAGAAAGAGGCGCGCTGTCCGGTGGCGTTGACGTAGCGGAGCGCGTAACGCAGGCGCACGGGTTCGTTCAAGGTGAGCGTGTCTTCGTAAGTCAAATCTTCGGTCGCGGCGCGGATGGAAGAGTAAGGGACGGAGCCGATGAGCGTGGCGCGCGAGGCGAACTCCTCCTCCGTCAGAGGCAGAGGATCGTCCGTGCTCTCCGCGACGCGGTAGATGTCTATGCGGCGGATGCTCTGGACGCTGCCGGCGGGCGCGTTGCGGCGCGGCGCGGGCCAACTGAGGATGACTTGATTGCCGCGCTGCACGCCGGAGAGCAACTCCGTGCGCTGCGGCACGTTCTCGACGGGAGGCAGCGGCGGCCGACGTTTTCCGCAGGCGGCCGACAGGCCGAGGACGAGCGCGAAGGTCAGAAACAGGAAGCGCCCCCGGACGAGCTGGGAGCTTGAACGTAGCATGCGCGGCTGATCTTTGTGGCTCACAGGATGTAGCGGCTGAGGTCTTGGTCTTTGACGATCTCGCGTAGTGAATTGGAGACGTAAGCAGCGTCGATGACCTGTCGCTTCGGTTCGAGGTCGGGGCCTTCGAAGCTGATCTCGTCCAAGACCTTCTCCATGATCGTGTGCAGGCGGCGCGCGCCGATGTTCTCCGTCTGCTCGTTGACGCGCCCGGCCAACCCCGCGATCTCGTCGATGGCGTCGTCCGTGAATTCAAGGTCGATGCCTTCGGTTTCGAGCAGCGCGCGGTATTGTTTGACGAGCGAATTTTTCGGCTCGGTGAGAATTCGTTTGAAATCCTCGATGGTCAAGGATTCGAGTTCCACCCGAATGGGAAAACGCCCCTGTAGTTCGGGAATCAAGTCGGAAGGCTTCGAGACGTGGAACGCTCCGGCGGCGATGAAGAGGATGTGGTCTGTGCGCACCATGCCGTAGCGCGTATTGACGGTCGTGCCTTCGACGATGGGCAGGATGTCGCGCTGGACGCCTTCGCGCGACACATCGGGGCCGCCGCCGCCCGACTCGCGCCCGGCGATCTTGTCGATCTCGTCGAGGAAGATGATGCCGGAAGATTCGACGCGTTCGAGCGCGGCGCGCGCCACCGTGTCCATGTCGATGAGCCGTTCTTCCTCCTCTTGCAACAGATACTCCATCGCTTCGTCGACGCGCATGCGGCGGCGCTTGGTGCGTCCTTGAAAGAGATTGCCGAGCATGTCCTTCATGTTGATGCCCATCTCTTCGACGCCCTGCGGCCCCGCGACTTCGATGGTCGGAAAATTCTTCTCGCGCACCTCCATCTCGACCATGCGATTCTCCAGCTTCCCGGCGCGCAGTTGCTCGCGCAGTTTTTCGCGAGTGCGTTGAAATTGTTCGTCGCGCGGCGCAGTCGTGACGGTGGCGTCGGCGTCTGTGTCGGAGGCGCTGCTGCTGTCGTCGTCGAAATTATAGAAGCCGGAGGAAGGTTTCGGCGGCAATAGGAGATCGAGTATGCGTTCCTCGACGTTGAGTTCGGCCTTTTCGGCGATCTCTTCGGCCTTCTCCGCGCGCAGCATCTCGACGGCGATCTCCGTGAGGTCGCGGATCATGCTCTCCACGTCGCGCCCGACGTAGCCGACCTCCGTGAATTTCGACGCCTCGACTTTGAGGAAGGGCGAGTTCGACATGCGCGCCAGGCGACGCGCGATCTCGGTTTTGCCGACGCCCGTCGTGCCGATCATGATGATGTTTTTCGGCATCACGTCGGCCGCCATTTCGGGCGCGAGTTTCTGCCGCCGCACGCGGTTGCGCAGAGCAATCGCCACGGCGCGCTTGGCCGCCTGCTGCCCGACGACGTGTTTGTCCAACTGCGCCACGATCTGTCGCGGCGTCATATCATCGAGCCGCGCCTCTTCGTCAACTTCACCTGAGAGATAAATAACCATAAAAGTGAGAGGTCGGAGGTCGGAGGTGAGAGGTTAGTGAAAGACAGTTTTTGTTTTAACTGACCTCTGACCTCCGACCTCCAACCTCTGTTGTTCATAATTCTTCGACGATAATATTTTGATTCGTGTAGATACAAATTTCGCCCGCGATGTTGAGCGCCTCGACGGCGATCTCGCGCGCGTTCATCTCCGTGTTTTTCAAGAGGGCGCGCGCGGCGGCCAGGGCGAAAGAGCCGCCGGAGCCGATGGCGAGCGCATCGTCGCGTTCGTCGGGCGCGATCACGTCGCCATTGCCGGAGAGCAGGAAAGAGCTTTTTTCGTCGGCGACGAGCAAGAGCGCTTCGAGGTGGCGCAGGATTTTGTCCGTGCGCCATTCCTTGCTCAACTCGATGGCGGCGCGTTCGAGATTGCCTTGATACTGTTCGAGCTTGCTCTCGAAGCGCGTGAGCAGAGAGAAGGCGTCGGCGCTCGCTCCGGCAAAGCCTGCGAGGATGCGCTCGTTGTAGAGACGACGCACTTTGCGCGCGCCGCTTTTCATCACGGTCTCGCCGAGACTGACCTGCCCGTCGCCCGCCATCGCAACCTTGCCGCCCCTGCGCACCAGGAGGACGGTCGTACTGCGCCAGCGCGGCATTGAATCTTTTTTGTTCATAGTGGTAACGGGAAAATATAGGGAGTGGTTTGAAGGTAAGTCAAGGAAGGAAGTTTACGGAAGAGCATGCGCGTCCTTGTTTGTACGCGTCAGGCGCGTAAAGGACGCGGAATCGGACATCGAGGGATTTTGCGTTATGATAAAGGAAGCACTGGAAGCAAACTCAGGCGCGACGTGTCGGGAGTCGCACTTGAGTTCGCGCGTTTTACATTTTGGAGGGTGCGTGGAAAGAGAAGTGAGACCTCTGATCGGGATCACCATGCGGCACGAGTTGGAGACGGAGCGTTTCTATCTGGCGCGCGCCTACAGCGAAGCGTTGGAGGCCGCGGGCGGCGTGCCCGTCCATTTGTCCTTGATCCCGAAGGCCGAATACGTGGCGGGCGTCTTGGATAAATTGGACGGCGTGCTGTTGCCGGGCAGCGCCTCGGACGTAGACCCTTTGCGTTACGGGCGCGAACCGCATCCGAAACTCGGAGCGGTGCATCCGTTGCGAGACGAGACGGACGCGCTCGTGCTGTCAGAGGTCGAGAGGCGCGGCGTGCCGCTGCTCGCCATCTGTTTCGGGCTGCAAATCTGGAACGTCCATAGGGGCGGGACGCTGATCCAGGACATAGAGAGCCAACTGCCGGAAGCCATCCTGCACGAACAGGGCACGCCGAGGGGACGGCGCTCACATCGCCTGCGCATTTTGGCGGAGAGTCGACTGGCCGAACTGGCCGGCGGCGAGAGCGCGCTCGTCAACAGTCATCATCATCAGGCGATAGAGACTGTGGGCGAGAATTTGCGCGCGACGGCTTGGACGGCCGACGGCCTCGTCGAAGCGCTCGAAGAACAGAGAACAGACCGCTTTGCGCAGGGCGTCCAATGGCATCCGGAGATAGACTGGGCGGAAGATGCGTTTTCCGAAAGACTCTTCAACTCGTTCGTCGAAGCCGCACGACAGTTCGCCGCCCGGCGTTCGAGCGTCGACTTGCCGTTCGAGACAAGAGCAATCTGATGAGACAACGGTCATCCGAATCTCGCGGGCATTTCGTTAAAACCGTCCCGCGTCCGATAACGCCGGTTGGTTGTAGAGCTTCCCGGAGATGGAATAAGTACGAGCGGCAAGAACTGAAATTGAATCGATAAGTGAGATAGAAAAAGGCGAAAAGATGAGTCGGGATGTGGCTGGATTGAATTTGGATGGGCGTGTGGCCGTCGTGACGGGCGGCTCTCGTGGCATCGGAAAGGCTGTGGCGGAGCGCCTGGCGGAGGCGGGCGCGCACGTGGTGGTTAATTACAAGAGCGTCGAAGCGGCGGCGGAGGAGACTGTCGCCGGTATCTCCAGACGGTTTGGGACGGAGGCTCTGGCGGTGCGCAGCGATGTCTGCGAAGTAGCCGGTGCGGAGCATTTGATTGCTGCAACCATCGAGAAGTTCGGGCGACTGGACATCCTGGTATGTAATGCCGGAATTTGGGAAGGCGCGGCCGTCGAAGAGATGTCGGAGGAACTCTGGGATCGCGTCATCGAGGTGAATCTGAAAGGCACTTGGACGGTTTGCCGCGCCGCCGTGCCCTTTTTGAAGCGGCAAGGAGGTGGACGCATCGTCATCGTCAGTTCGACGGCGGGGCAGAGGGGCGAAGCGTTCGTCTCGAATTACGCCGCTGCGAAAGGCGGCCAGATTGCTTTCACCAAATCTCTGGCCGTCGAGTTGGCGCGCGAAGGGGTGACGGTCAACGCGGTCGCGCCGGGTTGGGTCGAAACAGAGATGACGGCGAAAGCGTTTACAGACGAGGATTTTCGGCGGGGCGTCGAAGCGACCATTCCGTTGGGGAGAATCGCTTCGACGGACGACGTGGCGCTGCCGATCGTCTTTCTGTGCAGCGAATGGGCGCGGCACATCACGGGCGAGGTCTTGAACGTCAACGGCGGCTCCGTCTTGTGCGGCTAGAGGCGTGCGGCGTGCGTGCCTCTGTTCCGCGTTACTCTTGGGAGAGAGAAGGGAAAAGGTCTTGGGTTCAGTCGAAAAACGGGAAATCAGTCTGGGCATCGAAGAACTGCTTTCGAGGCGTACAGACCTGCTGCGCGGGGCGCGGGTCGGGCTGATTTGCAATCAGGCGTCGGTCGATCACGGATACACACATTCGGCAGACCTCTGCCGCGCACAGGATGAGTTCAAATTAACTGCGCTTTTCGGCCCGCAGCACGGCATCCGCGGCGATGTGCAGGACAACATGGTCGAGTCGCCACACGGTTTCGACGAGCAGACGGGGGTGCCGGTCTATTCGCTCTACAGCGAGACGCGCGAGCCGACCGAAGAGATGTTGGCGGAGATAGATGCCTTCGTCTTCGACATGCAGGACGTGGGCTGCCGCATCTACACCTTCATCTATACTCTGGCGAACTGCATGCGCGCGGCGCATAAGTACGGCAAGCGCGTGGTAGTCTGCGACCGTCCGAATCCGATTGGCGGCGCGAAAGTGTCCGGCAACGTCTTGGAGCCGGAATACGCCTCGTTCGTGGGGCAGTTTCCGCTCCCGACGCGTCACGGCATGACCGTCTGCGAACTGGCGAAGATGTTTAGAGAGCATTGGGGCCTCGATTGCGAGTTGGACTTGGTTTTGATGGACGGCTGGAAACGTGAACTGTGGTTTGACGAGACGGACGCCCCTTGGGTCTTGCCTTCACCGAATATGCCCACGCTCGACAGCGCGACGGTCTTTCCGGGGACTGTGCATTTGGAGGGGACACAGATGTCCGAGGGCAGGGGCACGACGCGTCCCTTCGAGCTGGTCGGCGCGCCCTACATAGACGCCGCCAAATACAAACGCGAGCTGGATTCGTTGAATTTACGAGGGGTGCATTTCCGCGCCTGCGGATTTCAGCCGACCTTCCAGAAGCACGCGGGGCGCGCCTGCGGCGGCGTGCAGATACACGTCGAGGAGCGTGAGCAATTCGAGCCTGTCATCACGGGCGTCGCCGTCGTGAAAGTGGCGCACGATCTGTACCCGGAGCATTTTTTGTGGAAAGAGCCGCCCTATGAATACGTCTTCGACCAAAATCCTTTCGACGTGATCGCAGGGACGGCGAGTTTAAGAGAGGCGCTGGAGCGCGGCGACTCTCTGGAATCCATACAGGCTTCTTGGGAGACAAACCTCAGTGCGTTCAAGACCGAGCGAGAGAAGTTTCTGTTGTATTAGAGGAAAGCTAAGAGAAAGTTAATTCAGGCATTACGTTAACTTCCTGTAAGTATCACTTGAGATGTCGCCCCGCCGACAGGTAAAGTAAGACCTTAGCAAGCGAGCCGTTTTATGTTGCCGCCGCTGGATGTTTTATTGAGTGAATGCGAGATTTTGCACGGGCACATCTGCCCGGGCCAGGTGCTGGGCGCGCGTATGGCCTTGCTCGGTTGTAAATTGGTAGGGGTGGGAGACCCACGCGGCGCGGACAGGAAAAAATTGATCGTCTGGGTCGAGATCGACCGCTGTATGACGGACGCCATCAGTGCTGTGACGGGAGTGCGGCTCGGACGGCGCAGCCTGAAATATTTTGATTACGGAAAGGTGGCGGCCAGTTTTCTGAACACGGAGACGGGGCGCGCCGTGCGTGTGTTAGCGCTGGATTCTTCGAGGGGGTTGGCGGACGCGCGCTACGGCCATCTGCCGACTAAAAAAGAGCGTCAGATGGCCGCTTATAGAGAGGCCGCGGACGTGGAACTGTTCAAGACGGAGATTGTGTCGATAGATTTGAAAGAGACGGACGCCCCGGGTCGTCCGCGTTCGCGCGTGGCTTGCGCGGTGTGCCTGGAAGGGATCAACGACGGGCGAGAGGTTTTCGGAGAGGGCGGGGAACCGCTGTGTCGCCCTTGCGCGAGCGGAGCGTATTACAAGACCGACGCGCTTTCATAGTGTGCGAAAAGATGGGTCGAGAGGAAGCGCAGTCGGACGCAGTTTCAATTGCAAACGAGACGTGTGTTGTGGAGAAGGAGCGAGTTTTGGAAGAGATCGAAACTACGACGGAAAAGACCGGCGCGCTCGCTTGGCTGGCGGGCGGTTTGGCTTGGGCTATTCCCGGCGCGGGCCACTTTTATCAAGGCCACGTGGCGCGCGGGTTGTTATTGGGGGGCGCTGTTTTGTCGATGTACATCGTCGGATGGCTGCTCGGAGGGCATTTGTATGGCCTGCATAACGTGTCGGAGACGGGTTTTTTGGCCTACGTCTTCGGGTTTTGTGACCTAGGGACGGGACTGCTCTATCTTTCGAGTCTGCTGGCTAACATCGCCGTGACGGATCATGCGCAACTGGCCACGTCTGAGTATGGAGACCGATTTTTAATGGTCGCGGGGCTGCTGAATTACTTGAGCATGTTGGACGCGTTTGATATTGCGGTCGGGAGGAAGAAGTGAGCCATTTTCTGATCATGGTCTTGTTCGCTGGTTTCGTGGCGATAATTTTCGGCATCGTCGGGCGCGAGAAATCGTCCGAGCGTTTCACTTACGGCGTCAAGATCTTCGCGGAATTCGTCGGCATCGGACTGGCGTTGGCTTGGGTTCTCTATTGGCTGCCGATCTGACTCGCCTGCGTCCGATAACGTCTAGGGTTTGGGGATTTATCCCTAAGTCTGAGAATGATAGGTGGATGAATCGTTGAGGATGGATTCGACTATCTGTGCATTTAAAATTCGTCTAGTGATAGCTGTCGGGTAGGGAAAGCTTATAGGGAAGAGATGGGAGTTGCCGAAACCGAAGCCATCGTGCTGAGGACTTATAAGCTGGCGGAGGCCGATAAGATAGCCGTCTTCCTCGCAAAAGATTTTGGAGTGATGCGCGGAGTGGCGCGCGGGGCGCGTCGTCTGAAGAGCAAATTCGGAGCTTCTCTGGAGCCTTTTACCTTAATCAGTCTCTCCTATTTCGAAAAAGAAGGGCAGGAACTCGTCTCCATCCGGCAAGCTGAAATCCTGCGCTCCTATTTCGAATTGAGCAAGAGCACGGAGGTCTTCGGCGCGCTGGAATATATCTGTGGCTTGATACTCGAATTCACGCCGCCGCACGAACCGAACGAGAAAATCTTCCGCATGTTCCGAGCGTCTCTGGACGCCATCGCCGACGCGCCTGAAAACCTGCGCCACGTGACGCGTTACTGCGAAATCTGGCTTTTGAAGTTAGCGGGTTTTCTGCCGGATTTGCGTGCCTGTGTGAATTGCAAAAATCCTCTGGGCGAAAATCTTGGGAAGGCTTACTTGGGAGTGGACGGCGCATTGCGCTGCGAGGCGTGCGCGCACAGGTTGGACTTGCACGTCTCCTTGGAAGCCCTGGCACTCCTGCGTGGCACGCAGCGGCTTGCGCCGACGGATTGGTCGCGCGCGGTCGCGGCAGTGCCTGAGACGGTGCTCAAGGAGCTCTCACAGGTATCCGAGCGTCTGATCACGCGCGCTCTTGAGCGACTCCCCAGAGGACGGTCTCCGGTCGAATAGCAGCTTCGACTGCCGGAGTCCGTGGCGCCTGATTCGTGATTTCGCGGGACTCCTTGTAACATTAGAGATATGAAGATATCTGTTGGCGGTCGTCTGATCGAGAGATATATCGTGGCCGCGATTTTCCCCTACCTAGGTCTCTCGCTGTTGCTTTTGACCTTCGTCATACTGGCGCAGCAGGCCGGCAAGTTCGTGGAAATTCTCGGCTCGGCAGACCCTTCGCTGGAAGCCGTGGCGGACATCGCTCTGGGCTTGATCCCCAACATTTTGGTCTTCACGCTTCCGATGTCGGTCTTGATCGGCACGGCCACGGGCTTGAGCCGGCTCGGCAGCGACAGCGAATTGGTGGCGATGCGCGCGGCCGGGGTGGGCACTTGGCGTTTCGTCTCGCCGGTGCTACTGCTGGGCGTCGTGTTCACGTTGCTGACGCTGTACATAGGATTCGAGATCGCTCCCAGCGCGTCGACACTCCTGCGGGACGCGGCCCTCAAGGTGACTTTAGCAAAGCTCGAGTCGCCGATTCAGCCGCACACCTTTAATACGGAAATGCCGGGAAAGGTCGTCTACGTCCGAGAGGGCGACAAGGAGCGCGGGCAGTGGGGGCACGTCTTCATCCACTGGCAGGAGGAAGGCCGCGAGACGCGTCTGATAACTTCTCGGAGCGGACGAATTGATGTGACGGGTGAACAGACCGAACTGGTGTTAAACGACGCAGTTGTCACCACTTTACCATCAAAGAAGGGAGTGGAATCCGGCAGCGCCGCACAAATCGTCTCGGAAAGCTCCGCACAGTTTCGCTTGCGTCTGAACACGGGACGGAATGCACTGGTCAAAAAATTCCAAGAGAGGCGTGTAGAGCTGGACGAACTGGATTGGCGCGAACTTAAAGGCAAAATACAAACAGCGGAGGGCGCGGAGAGGGTCTTATTACTGATAGCGCTCAACAAAAGACTGGCGCTCTGTTTTGCGCCCTTAGCCTTCGCACTGCTCGGAGCAGGATTCGGCGGTCGCCTAAAAAGACTGGGCAGGGGACAGGCGTTCCTGATGTCTCTAGGCGCAATGCTCCTTTATTACCTGATTTTATTGGGGGGAGAGCATTTGAGTCGAAGCGGTGTGCTGCCGCCACAAATCGGCACTTGGTTGGCAACTGCACTAGCCACGGTCGTCGGACTCCTCTCGCTTCTCGTCAACGAGCGAAACGTCTCGACCGGAATCTCGACTCAATTACTGCGCCACTCGACGAGGGCGGGGAGCACCCTATCGACGTCTGTGCGCGCACGAAATTCCATACTCCTGGGACTTTTGGACAGAAGTTTGTTGCGGGCGGTCTTCTATAACTTCGTGCTGGCCTACACCTCTCTCCTGTTCATCTTTTTGATCTTCACGCTGTTCGAATTGCTGCGCTTCATTTCAGGTTCGGAATGGCGTCTGGTGCTGCTGTATCTGCTGTACTTGGTGCCTCTCGCGAGTATGAGTCTGGTGCCGATCGGCCTTCTGGTGGCAGTCCTGGTGACCTATGCAATCCTCGCGCGGCGCAACGAAGTGGTAGTGTGGTGGGCAAGCGGGCAGAGCCTCTATAGGTTGTCCCTGCCGATCATACTCTTCTCTTTGCTTGTCAGCGTGGGCTTGGGTCTATTGCAGGAAAATGTCCTGCCGCATGCTAACCGGCAACAGGAAAATTACCGAGCACAGATACGTGGCGGGATTAATAGGGCAATGACCAGTGCGGGCGTTCAATGGTTGGCTGTGCCCAGCTCTCAACGCCTCTATTCATACAGATATGGGAATGATGAAAAGTCTCTGTTCAGCCCTGTAGTCTACGAATTCGACCCGACCGGGATTCACCTAAGACGCCTGATTTTGGGTGGAGAGGGTAGATGGACTGGGGATAAAGCTTTGGAATTTAAAAACGCCGAGGTGATAGAGATTGGGACGCACAACCTTGGCAGCATAGAGCGAACGGAGAAATACACTCTGGAAGAGACGACCGCGGCGGAGTCGTTTAAACCGCTGCTTAACAAGCCCATGGAGCTTAATTCCAGAAGATTAAGCGAATACATAAGAACCCTTAAGAGCGTGAGGCCCGACGAAATAACCGGTTTACGTATCGCACTCTACCGTCGAGCTGCCGATGTCGCCACACCCATCATTCTCGCGCTCATAGGTATCCCCTTCGGCGTCCTCTTCGGGCGACGATCAGCTTTTTGGGCACTCGGCGCCGCCCTCGTTATCGGACTCTTACTTTGGGGCACGGCAAGCGCCTTCCAGCAACTAGGGATTTATAGACTCTTGCCCGCGGCGCTTGCCGCATGGGGCGCACATTTAATTTTTACTACCCTCGGGTTACTCCTCTTCTCACGCGCGAGAACTTAAAAGAGGGAAGTAATTAAAAGAGGGAAGTAATTTGTGGTCTTTGAGATATCCAAAAGGCCATGCAAGAGAAAAACCCTAATCTCTCTTGCATGGCCTTTTGGATATCTCAGTGTTTACGCGCGCCTAGGTGCCCGTCTCCCAGCTATTCATGTACTCTATCTGCTCCGGCGTTAAAGTATCTATAGAGATGCCAAGCGCGCGGAGTTTGAGGCTGGCGATTTCGGCATCCACCTCGCGCGGAAGCAGATGGACGCCGGGCTGCAGTTGACCTCTATGCCTGACCAGATATTCCACCGACAACGCCTGATTGGCGAAACTCATGTCCATCACGCTCGCCGGATGACCTTCAGCGGCGGCCAGGTTGATCAGACGCCCCTCACCTAAAACGACGATCCGGTGACCGTTTGCCCCGATCCGATACTCTTGCACGAAGGGCCGCAAAGTCGCCGGCTCCTCAAAGCATAATTCACGCAACCCAACCAAATTCAGTTCCAGATCGAAGTGCCCGCTATTACAGACAATAGCACCGTCCTTCATCTGCTCGAAATGCGCGGTGTCAATTACGTGCCGGTTGCCTGTGACCGTCACAAAGATGTCGCCGATGGCAGCAGCCTCCTTAATCGGCATGACGCGGAATCCATCCATGACGGCCTCGACCGCCTTAATCGGATCCACCTCGACCACGATGACATTCGCTCCCATTCCGCGCGCGCGCAGCGCGACGCCTTTGCCACACCAGCCGTAGCCGACGACGACCAGACTGCGCCCGGCCAGAAGAATGTTTGTGGCGCGTATAATGCCGTCGAGCGTGGATTGTCCCGTCCCGTAACGATTATCGAAAAGATGTTTGGTTTGCGCGTTGTTAACGGCCATGGAGGGGAAGGTGAGTACGCCCGCGTTAGCCATCGCCTGCAAACGCACGATTCCTGTCGTCGTCTCCTCCGTTGTTCCGATCACCTCTTTAACTTGATCGGAGCGCTCTTTAATGAGGGTCGCAACCACGTCGGAACCATCGTCGATAATGATTTCCGGATGAAAGTCCAAGGCGGTACGCACGTGTCGGTTATAGGTCTCGGTCGTCTCGCCCTTGATCGCGTAGACGGGGATTCCCCAATCCGAGACCAGAGACGCCGCTACATCGTCCTGCGTAGAGAGCGGGTTCGAGGCAATCAAAATAGCCTCGGCTCCGCCAGCCTGTAGCGCGCGCGCGAGATTAGCCGTCTCCGTAGTGATGTGGGCACACGCAACTAAACGCACGCCGGCGAGCGGTCGCTCCGCGCTGAAGCGTTCGCGTATGAGCCGCAGCACAGGCATCTCTCGCTCAGCCCACTCGATCCGGCGTTTTCCGTCGGACGCTAATCCGATATCCTTGACATCATATTCAACTGCTGGTGTTGCAGACATTTACATTTTCCTTCTTAGCCTGTTTTATTAGATCTTATCGACGCAGAAAGCTGCTTTCGTCGCCAATAATACGCCCGACTAAATGCCGGTCGCCTCACGCAATTTCTCAGCCTTGTCCGTCGCTTCCCAAGTAAATCCTTCAAGGCGACGACCAAAATGACCGTAAGCGGCCGTCTTCCTATAAATTGGACTGCGCAAGTTGAGACTCTGGATGATTCCATGCGGAGTCAACTCGAAATGCGAACGCACCAAATCAGCCAACACGTCCTCGCTCACACGGCCGGTTCCGCTTGTATCTACCAAGACGGAGACAGGCTCGGATACGCCTATCGCATATGCCAGTTGTACCAGACATCTGTCGGCAAGTCCTGCGGCAACTACATTTTTCGCAATGTATCGCGCCATATAAGCCGCCGAGCGGTCAACCTTAGTCGGGTCTTTACCCGAAAAAGCACCGCCTCCGTGAGGAGCGTAGCCGCCATACGTATCAACTATAATCTTACGGCCGGTCAGACCCGCATCGCCCTGCGGGCCGCCTGTGACGAAACGTCCCGTAGGATTAATGTGATATTTAGTGTTCTTGTCGATCAACTCGGGAGAGATAGTAGGCTTGATGACCTGCGCTAGAACTTCCTCACGTAGTTGCTTGTTCTCCACCTTCGCGTCGTGTTGCGTCGAAATAACGACGGCATCCACGCGAAAAGGGCGGCCATCTCTGTATTCGATTGTAACCTGAGATTTTCCGTCCGGTCTTAAGTAGGGAAGTTCCCCCGAACGGCGCGTCTCCGCCAGACGCTCTGCCAGTTGGTGCGCGAGCTGAATCGGGAGTGGCATTAGTTCCGGAGTCTCATTACAGGCGAACCCAAACATCAGGCCTTGGTCGCCGGCCCCGCCTGTATCCACTCCTAACGCGATATCAGGCGATTGGCGGCCGACGGCTGTCAACACACTGCAAGTATCACAATCAAATCCGTATTTAGCTCTCGTATAACCAATTTCTCTAATTGTTTCACGTGCCACTTGAGAAAAATCGATTTGCGCCTCGGTCGTGATCTCCCCGGCGATTACAACCAGTCCGGTCGTCACCAATGTCTCACACGCGACGCGCCCCTTCGCATCTTGACGTAAAACTTCGTCTAAGACCGCATCCGAAATTTGATCCGAGATTTTATCTGGATGACCTTCTGTGACCGACTCCGAAGTAAAAAGGTAAGTACCCGTGTTGCTCAAAATTTAGCGCTCCTTAAAGGATAATGCGGACGTGTTTAGGCAAAAGACCGCGTACTCTAACAGTGCCCGGAATGTCTGTCAAGATTCGAAGGGTCTCGGAACAGTTTAAATCTAAGCGAGCAATTCTACGGGGATGAGTTTACGGATTGCTTATAAATTTCCATTTCGTACATAATATTCATTATCAGACTCAAAGGATATTATAAGCCAAATAAGCACTTTTTATTCTCTAATCTACTTTTCCCTCTCTAAAAGCGGCCCGTGGGTGGAAGCTATCATAAGCCTCCCGCAAATGTTCCTTCGACAAATGTGTATATATCTGCGTAGTTGCCAAATCGCTATGACCCAGTAGCGCCTGCACAGACCTCGAATCAGCCCCTCTCTGCATAAGATGGGTAGCAAAACTATGCCGTAAGGTGTGCGGCGACACGTCTTTGAGTCCGAGTTTCACGCAATATCGTTTCAAAATCTCGGTGAAATGTTGACGCGTCAAAGACCGTCCACCACTCCTCACAAAAAAAGCCTTACAAGATGCTTTTCCCAGCAATGAAGGACGCACACGGTTGTACTCTTCCAGCCAATACAACGCGCTTCTGCCGATGGGAATATAACGCTGCTTGCTCCCTTTCCCATGACACGTCAATAGTCCACGCTCGAAGTTAATATCGGATGCGACCAGCCCCGTCAATTCAGAAACACGCAACCCGCTGGCATATAACAGTTCCAACATGGCGCGATCACGTATCCCTTCATACACATTAGTATCAGGAGCATTCAATAAGCGTGTGACTTCCTCCTCAGTTAGAAAATTTGGCAGATGCTTGTCAACCTGGGGCGCTAAAATATTTGCCAGCGGGTCGTCTTTAATCAAACCGTCACGGAGTAAAAATCTATAAAAGCCCCTTGCACCTGAGATGATCCTCGCTACTGAACGCGGAGACAGCCCCTCGGAAGAGAGATGCCTGAAACAGTTGCCCAGATCGTGCCTATCCAGCGATTGCACAGATTTTCCCGCGCTCTTTGCGAATTCACGCAATTTATTCAAATCATGTGCGTAATTTGTGAGAGTATTGGGCGATAAGCCCCGCTCGACGCG
>DASVUD010000051.1:0-20016 GCA_036387235.1 Pyrinomonadaceae bacterium | reverse complement strand
TGAATAGAAGAAGACTGTTTTCTCTATTCACGATTTACGATTCACGATTCACGGCTCTTGTTCATCGTTCATCGTTCATCCTTCATCGTTTCTTCTCTATCCAATGGCGCGGTCGATGCGCGCGAGTTCGGGTTGGTAGTTGTCGAGTGGGGTGTCTTCGTCCGCGAGTTCGGCGGGCGCGGCTTCCATGCGGAGGGGAAATTCGAGCGTGACGATCATGCCGCGCGGGGTGGCGCGAGAGAGTTCGAGACTACCCTCTGCGCCGTAGAGGTGTTCGAGACGCGCGCGCGTGTTCGCCAGCCCCACGCCGCCCGCGAGCGTGCGCGCCAGCAGGTCGCCGGGCGCTGAGGGCGCGTCTTCGTCGCTGACGAGCGCGAGGCCGGGGCCGTTGTCTTCGACTTGCAGGCGCAAACGCTCCGCCCGTCGCGCGGCGCGGATCGACAGGCGACCGGGCGCGCTCTGCCGCGAGATGCCGTGGCGAATGGCGTTTTCCACGAGCGGTTGCAGGATGAGATTGGGCACGAGCGCCGAGAGCGTCTGCGGCTCGATGTTCGTCTCAACGCTCAGACGGTCGTGGCGCACAATTTCGATCTCCAAGTAGCAACGCAGGAAGGCCATCTCCTGTTCGAGCGTCACTTCCTGATCGCCGGAGTTCTCCAAAGTCAGGCGCAGGAAATCTCCGAGGCGCGCCACCATCTGATCGGCGGCCTCCGCATCGCGGTGCAAGAGGGCGGAGATGGAGTTGAGTGTGTTGAAGAGAAAGTGCGGGTGCAATTGCATCTTGAGCGCGCGCAGTTGCGCCTGCGCGAGTTGGGCGCGCAGTTCCGACGCTTTCAGTTCGGCGTCGCGGAAGCTGTGATAATAGTCGAGCGCGTTGATGGCGATGAGGATGAGCCAGTAGATCGAGACCTTCATCGGCAGGTTGGCGAAAAGTTGATAGCTAAAGAGCGAGAGGAGCGTCGGGAACTCGTGCGTCAAGACGCCGCCCGCGAGCCAGTAGAGCGGCAGGTACAGGCAGAGATGAAGCGCGGGGAAGACGAGGCTGGCCGGGAGATGCACGAGGAAGAGACTGCGCGGCCAACGTTGGCGGTCGAGGCGATAGCGGCGCGCGAGCACGGCGATGAGCGGCGCGAGCAGCGCCCACAGATAGAAGGCCGTCAGGTTCCAGACGAAGATGCCGACGAGATCGACACTGCGATAATTGGTGATGGCGAGCGTGCCGAAGAAAGAGAGACTGGCGAACGTGAGGCCGATGACCGTCCAGACACCGAGCAGAATCAAGTGGGCGCGTATGCGTTTGAACGGCATGTAAATTATTATCGCACAGGAGACACCGGGGGAAATAAGCGCGCGTTGAATTTCGTTTCCGCGCGCGCGAGGCGAGTCCGTTGAGTTCTCGTTAGAATTCGGCGGCGAACGAAATTTGGGCAGAGGAATCATCCTCTGCCCTTGTGTGTTTTCGTGAGAGCAATTGTCGAGCGCGGCGCGCGGGGCTTCTAGTCAACCGGCTTCGGAAACGGCCCCGCCTGCGGCTGCGGCGGCTGCGATGGCGCGGACTTTTGCGCCTCGCCGTCGTCGTGCGGCAGCGGGATGCGGTAGCGTTTGACCTTCGAGTTGAGCGTCGTCACTTTCAAACCGAGCAGGCGCGAGGCGCGCACCTGATGGCCGCCGGTCAGTTCGAGCGCGCGCATGATCAGTTCGCGTTCGAAACGTTCGACCTCGTCGTAGAACTTGATGCCGCGCACGATGTCTGTGGCTTCGAGCGTGCTGATGGTCTGCACCTCTTTCAACAAGGTGAGAGCGGCCTTTTGGAGCATCTCGATCTGCCCCGGCAAAGCGTTTTCGCTGAGCGTGAAGCGACTTGCGCCGAGTCCGGCGGGTGCGCCCGTCGAGCTGTTCTCTCTGCGATCCAGCAAGGCTGCGTCTTTCATCTTCATTCCCTCAATTTTTTCTGTCGGATCAAAACGGGGTCGACGCTGGGGAGCGCGCTTTCGCTTTTTCTCTCAACACCCGATTACGGAAGCCAGTTTAAACGCCCCGCGCGAGACGGCAACGGAAATGTGACGAGCCGCGAAATCCGGTGCTGAACGGCGTGTGGCGGGTGACGAAACTTCCCGTTTTCCGGATGCGCCGTGCGAAAAATTCGTGGACAAGAGGTTGGACGGGACGATTTCGCTCAAATTGTTGAGGCGCGCGCCGCGCGCCTGACGGGGCGCGGCTCAAGAAGAGTTTTCAAAACGCTCCAACAATTTGTCTCGATAGCTGCGGCTGAGCGTCAGTTGTTTGCCGTCGCGCAAAATCACCACGTAGTCGCCGCTAAAGAGCGGTTGCAGTTCCTTGATGCGTTCGATGTTGACGAGCGTGGAGCGGTGGATGCGCAAGAATTTGTCGGGGTCGAGTTTCGAGGCGAGGCGGTTCATCGTCTCGCGCAAGAGGTGCGACTCTTTCCCCGCGTGCAGGCGCAGGTAGTTGCCTTCGGCCTCGATCCAATCGAGTTCTTCGGTGCGCAGGAAGAAGACGCGACCCGACGATTTGATCATGAGTCGTTCGAGATGGCGCGCCGGCTCGGCCTTGAAATTTTCGAGCAGCGAGAGCAGACGCTCGCCCAGTTCGCCCTTCGCGCCGTTCGATAGTTGGGCGCGGGCGCGCTCGACGGCCTTGCGAAAGCGTTCGTGGTTGTAGGGCTTCAACAGGTAGTCGAGCGCGTTCACGTCGAACGCCTGCAACGCGTAGCGGTCGTAAGCCGTGACGAAGATGACGGCGGGCATCTCGGCGATGCCGACGGCCTTCAAGACTCCGAACCCGTCGAGTTCGGGAATCTGGATGTCGAGGAAGACGAGATCGGGCTTGAGGTTTTTGATGGCGGCGACGGCCTCGCTCCCTTCGGCGCATTCGCCGACGAGTTCGAGGTCGCGTTCGTCGGCAAGGAAACGCTTGATGCGTTCGCGCGCCAGCGGTTCGTCGTCAACGATGAGCGTCCTGATGATGTTCACGCGCGTCGGTCTCCGTTCTCGTCTCCCAAATTGTAAGGAAGCGCCGGGCGTTAATTTGTGAGTCTCACAAGGCCGGCTTGCTCTTATAAACGCCCGGCGGAAAAGTTTGTTTCAGACAAAAATGCGCATCTGCCGGGTTAGAACCGCGCTCGCGAGTTTTGGTTGCACTTTTCGGACGCGAAAAGGCCGGGACGATCTGAAATCATCCCGGCCCGGTGAATTAAAGTGAGTTAAATTTACGACGACGACGGCGGCGATGCGCTATCGGCATCCGCGCTGACGCCAGGCGGTTTCTTATCCGAACGAAGGCTCGCCGTCGTAGACGACGTTCCAACCGTTGCGGCGACTGGTGGCGAGGCTGCGGTTGAACCAGTGTGTGGCGGCCTCGGCGTCTTCGTAGGTTTGCGCCGAGGGCACGCGCTCGCGCGGATCGACGCGGACGATGCGGCCTCCTTCGGCGGAAATTTTCAAACTCAGGATCGCCAAAAGGTCGTTCTTCTGCATGACGGCCGTGCGCACCTCGAAAGGCTCGCCGTCGTCATCATCGTCTTCGTCCTCCGCCTCGTCCAACTCTTCATCGTATGCTTCTTCTTCGCCGACAATCTCGTCGAAGAAATCTTCGGGTTCGTTCATAAGCTCAAAAATCCTACTCTCTCAAATGATTCGCTTCTCGTTTCAATACGCGAAGGCTTGGTAAATCTCTGTCGGTGGCAGGTCGTCGAGCGATTCGACGACCGGGTTGAAGCGTAGCATGCGGCGGGCGCGCTCGGAGAGCGTTTCGTGCACGCGGCGCGGAATGTGGATCGTCACTTCGGGGCGGAACAGCCAGCGACGGCTGTAGCCGATGACGACCATCGGACGCGGCTCACGGGTGCGGTTCGGCGTGCCGCGATGCAGCGCGCGCACGTCGCGGATCATCACGTCGCCGAGTTGCATAGTCAAGGGCTCAAGCGCGCGTTCGCCCGTTTCGATCTGACGGAGCGCCACGTCTTTCGGCAGCATGTGCGTGCCGCGCGCCACCTCGAACGGGCCGTTTTCGCGCGTCACCGGGACGAGCGGAAAGTTGACGGCGAGTTGATAGGGCGGCGTCTCCCGCCCGGTTTCGGGAAAGAGCGGCGGCGTGTCTCGGTGCACGTCTTGATAATCGGAACCGATGAGCGGCGTGTCGGTCGCCAGTTGCACCATCGTGAAGTCTTGGCCGGCGAGGCGTTCGACGATTGAGAGCACGTCCTCGTCTTCGTAGATCGCCGGGTCTGCGAAAGGCGCGTCGAAGGGCAGCGTCACGTAGTAGCGCGCCGAGCCGCGATTCTTCAAGTGCCCCTCGCGCTCGATGTGCTCCGTGAGCAGAGGCGTGAAGGCCGCGCGCCACGCTTCGAGCGTGTCTTGCGGAAAATGCTCCCGCAGGAGGCAGAAGCCGTCGCTGAGTACTTCGGCGGCGAAATTTTCAATCTCTGCTACGGAGTAGCGCCCCTTGTTCGTCGAACTCATCTCCACCAACCTCTCGTCTCACCTTTTGCGCGGGCGCGTGCCCCGTCGCCGTGTCCCCGTCGTGCCCCTGTTCGTGCCGGGCGCGGGAGAGATACTCTCCTGTTTTTTCGGCTTGGGCGTCATCTGTCTCTTAATCACCGCCGCCAGACTGGCCTGCTGGAAAGTAAGACCCAACTCGACCTCGTTGTCGCGCGAGGCGTTGGTGAACGTCTCCAGCAGTCGCATCAGGGCGAGTTTGTCTTCCCTGTCCGGTGCGTTCGCCTTCTGCAACTCTTTCGTCAGCTCGCCTTTGATGAAGCCGAGTCCCATGTTGACCAGCCCGCTCAAAGCCATCGCCTTTTCGGAGTTTTCCATGCGGATGATCGATTGCACGCCGAAGGTCGAGGGCTGCATGTTGACGGCCAATTGCACCTGCCGCACGGCATCGAGCATCTGCTCCGCTTCGGCGTTCGCGGGCGCGCCGAGAGCGCGTATGTGTTTCGAGATGCCGGGCGGAACGTCCGCCACCAGACTGACGAGCGTGTCGGCATCGCGCACGGCGAGATCGACGAGCGCGGGCTTAAGGCGCGGACTCGTGCCCCCCGTGTCGATGGCGTCTTTCAAATAAGCCGGGATGCCGACGGCGATGGTGTTGGCGTCGAGCGCGACGGCCGCGATTTGATCCACGGGGAATCTCTTCGAGTTCTGCCCGCCGCCATCACTGCCCGCGCCGCTCTGGCCGTCCGAAGCGGGCGCGGGCTTATTGAAAGTAAAAACGCTGATCGTGCGTGCGCCTACAGTTTCCTGCGTGTACATGCCCTGCGCCAGCATCCGCGCGCCGGACAGCATCGCCTCGGAACTGAAATTGCCGCGCACGACGAGCAGAAACTCCGGCATCTGTTTCGCCGACAAGTCGCCCTTGAGGCGCGCGCCCGCGATCACGTATTCGAGTCCGTTGAGGTCGATGAACTGCTTGGCGTCGGCGAGCGCCTTGCCGAGCACTTCCGGCGGCACGACGGCGGGCGCCGCCTCGTTGATCAAGCGACGCGCGTTGATGTAGAGGACGGCCTGTGATTCGGGGAAGTTGGCGAGCGCGCCCCGCGCGTCCTGCGCGCGCACGACGGCAGGCACAACGGCGGCGACCAGCACGAACGCGACGAGAGACGGCAACAACCTAACGCGGGCTTGCACATTCATTGGCTCAATTATCCTTTCGACGAGACAAGCAGAACAGCTCGAATTTTAACCGATGCGGATGGTAAATGGTAAATGGTGAATGGTAAATGGTGCATGGTCAATGGTGAATGGTGAAAGACAGTTCTTCTCCATTCGCCATTGACCATTGACCATTCACCAGCTTTCACTTCCGCTTGCTCAGTCGATTTTGGACGATGACGACGACGAGCAGGAAGAGGCCGCGCAGGACGGCTTGCCACCAAGGGCTGATCCAGCCCTCGAAGTTGAAGACGTTGAAGATGAGACCGAGCAAGAGCACGCCGACGAGCGTCGCCAAGACGCTGCCCTGCCCGCCCGTCAGGAGCGTCCCGCCGACGACCACGGCCGCAATCGCGTTCAACTCGTCGCCCTGCCCGGCGACGGGTCGCCCCACGCTACCCTGCGCCGCGTCGAGCACGCCCGCGAGGCCGGCGAGCGCGCCGCTCAGGGCATAGACGGCAATCGTCACGCGCCCCGTGTTCAAGCCCATCAAACGCGCCGCCTCGTCGTTGTCGCCGAGTGCATAGACGTGCCGGCCGAAACGCGTGTGGTTCAAAACCAGCC
This sequence comes from Pyrinomonadaceae bacterium, assembly GCA_036387235.1. Lineage (GTDB taxonomy): Bacteria > Acidobacteriota > Blastocatellia > Pyrinomonadales > Pyrinomonadaceae > JAIVJZ01. The sequence goes on along the minus strand of DASVUD010000051.1, from coordinate 13,777 downwards.
AGCCGAGCAGAAAGGCGACGATCAAAATAATGATGGCGAGCGGAACCGGCCTGACGTTTTTGTCTCCGAGCCATCTCAGCCACTCAGCCGTTTTGCCGATCCCGACGGACTTCTCGCCCGTGTAGGCCAGTACTAGCCCGCGCGAAGCGATCATCATCGCCAGCGTCACGATAAACGGCTGGATGCGCGCTTTGGCGATCACGACGCCGTTAATTAAGCCGAGCAGCGTGCTCAGCGCGACCGCCCCGATGACGGCTACAAGCACGCCTCGCCCGGCCAGCGTGGCCGCCGCCACGCCCGCCACCGCCATCAGCGAACCGACCGAGAGATCGATGCCGCCCGTCAGAATCACGAACGTCATCCCCAGCGCGATCAGTCCGAGCATGCTGTTCTGCCTGAGCACGTTGACGAGATTCTCTTCGGTTAGAAAACGCTCGTAGCGAATCGCGGCGAACACGCAGAGGGCGACGAGCGCGATCAGCGCGCCCTGCCGCTGCACGAAGGAGGCGAAGCGCGCGCGCGCCAGTCGTCCTCCAGCCGAACCGCCTTCGTCAATCGTCGTCGCCGCTTGGCTCATAATCTTCTCCGTCCGCGCGCTCTCTGGAATTAGAACGTCGCGTGAATCTGTGTACTAAAACTTTGTGTATCCAGCGTGCGTCCCGCTTATTTCCGACGACGCTCGGCGCGCGCGCGTGCCACGATCTCTTTGACGCCCGCAAACATCGTCGGCGCGTGATAGGGGATGCCGTCTTTGATCGTCCACTCGATGCCGCCGGTGCGCGCCGAGCGCCCTTCGCGGATCGTCTCGACGCCCGTCGGGTAGAGCACCTTCAAATTTTCGAGCGGATTGCCGTTGACCACCAGGAGGTCGGCCGCGTAGCCCGCGCGCACGCGCCCCAGACGTTCTTCCTGTCCGAGTATCCGCGCGTTGTTGCCGGTCGCATGCTGAATGACTTTCAACGTGTGGAAGCCAGCCTCCTCGTGCAACTCCAATTCGCGGAGCAGGCCGAAGCCGTACATCTGATAGATGAAGCCCGCGTCCTCGCCCACGCCGATTGTGCCGCCGCGCCGCTCGAACTCGCGCAAGGCCGACATCCAGATGCGATAGTTCTCTTTCCAGAAAGCCTCGTCGGTCGAAGTCCAGCCGATGAAATACGAGCCGTGGTTCGACGGGTCGGGACGAAAGTAATCTTCGAGCGTCGGGTGCAGATATTCCGCGAACCACGGCTGCGTCTGCGCGCGTTGCAGGTCGCGGCTGGCTTCGTAGATGACGAGCGTAGTGTCCCAAGCGACGCGGGCTTCGACCATCGCGTCGAGCACCTTCATCAACTTGTCCCAGTTCGCCTCGCGCCACAGCCGACCGGCATAGCGGAAACGATCCACCTCGTTGTTGTAGTTGTAGGCGGGCGGAAAATTCTGCACGCCCCCTTCGATGGCCGCGTCGGGGATGCCGTACCAGTGTTCGATTGAGGTCGTGCCGAAGCGTATGTCGTCCCACGCGTTCGTCTCGGCGATGGCGGCGTGGTGCGCGATGCGCAACCCTTGCTTGCGCGCCTCGTCCCAAGCGGCCGCCATCAGGTCTCTGTCCATCGCAAACATCTTGAGGCCGTCCACGCCCTGCGCCTTCAAATCGCGCACGCGCTGGCGCGCCGCCTCCACGGTCTTCGGCGCGCCGCCGGCCGCATAGACGGCGTAGACGAACAGGCGCGGCGCGGCCACCTCTCCGGCCGCGCTCGCGCGCTTGAGCGCCAGAGTCCGCTGCGTGTTGCTGCCCACGTCGCGCACGGTCGTGATGCCGCACGCGAGCCACAGTTTCAACTCGTATTCGAGCGGCTGCGCTACGCCCCCGCGCTCCTCCTGCACGTGCCCGTGCGCGTTGATGAGACCGGGCATCACATACTTGCCGCCAGCGTCGATCTCCGCATCGCCCGCCGCCGGACGACGCGCCGTCCCGCTCTTGACCGTCACCGGATCGAGCGCGACCAACTCCGTGATCGTGTCGCGCTCAACCACGATGTCGAACGGCCCGGCGGCGGGCGTCCCGTTCCCGTCAATCACCGTCGCATTGCGAATCACCAGACGCCCGTAACGCCGCCCGCTCTCGACCGCCCCCTTTGCACCTTGCGCGCGCGCGTCCTGCGGCACGAACGCGCCGAGCAGCACCACCAGAGCGACGACTGAGACACCGAACTGTTTTTTCATGCGCAAGAGTTCAAGCCACTTTGGGGCGTTGGATGTAGACGGCGACGATGATGATGGCGGCTTTGAGGACGAGCGACCACGCGAAGCCGATGCCGAGCATGTTGAAGCTCGTCGTGATGACTTGCATGATGAGCGCGCCGATGAGCGTGCCGACGACCGTGACGCGCCCGCCCGTCAGCGGCGTCCCGCCGACGACCACAGCCGCAATCGCGTCGAGTTCGATGTAGAGTCCAACCTTCGTCGCGTCGCTCGCTTCGGCCTTCGCCGCTTCGATCAGTCCGGCGAGTCCGGCGAGCAAGCCGCTCAGAGCGTAGACCGCGATCTTCGTCCGGTGGACTCTGATGCCTGAGAGCCGCGCCGCCGCTTCGTTCCCGCCGACGGCGACGACGTAGCGGCCGAAAGCCGTCGCGCGCATCACAAAGATCGCGGCGGCCACCACCAAGAGCATCACCAGCACGGACATCGGCACAGGCCCGACGAAGCCTTTGCCGAGAGACATGAACGTCTGATTGTTGATCAAGATGATCTGCCCGCCGCGACTGATGACCTGCGCCACGCCGCGCCCCGTGATCAAGAGCGCGAGCGTGACGATGATCGGCTGGATGCGGAAGCCCGAGATGAGCGCGCCGTTCAGGCAACCGACGGCGAACGCGGCGACGAGTCCGAGGAGCACGGCCGGCAACAAACCGCGCTCAAGGTTCGTCGCGGCGAGCGCGGCGGCGATGGCCATCACCGAACCGACGGAGAGGTCGATGCCGCCCGTCGCGATCACGAGCGTCATGCCGACGGCGACGAGCACCGTGGGCGCAACTTGCAGGAGGATGTTGCGAAAGTTGTTCGGGTCGGCGAAGTTCGGCGTGAGGAGCGCGTTCGCCAAAACGAGCAGGACGAGCGCGGCGAGCGCGCCGTAAGTCGGCCCGTAGTCGGCGAGGAGCGTGCGCGTCGTGGTGGCGGCCTTCGTCGCGCCCGCGCTGCTGTCGGCGGGGGTGGCGTTCTGCATCTCTGGTTAAGCTCCTTTTCCGGCGGGCGGCTCGGCGGCGGGCGGCGCGGTGTCCGTCACGTGCGCGGTGGCGGTTGAAGCGGCGGTCGCTTCGCCCGAAGGGTCTTCGGCCATCGCGTGGATGATGTTGTCCTGCGTGATCTCGGCGCCGCGCAGTTCGCCCACGCGCTGCCCGTCGCGCATGACGACGACGCGCGAACTGCCTTCCACCAATTCCTCCAACTCCGAAGAGATCATCAAGACGCCGAGACCGCTTTCGGCCAACTCTCCGACGAGCGCCTGTATCTCGCCCTTCGCGCCGATGTCGATGCCGCGCGTCGGCTCGTCCAAAATAAGAAACTTCGGATTCTTGCAGAGCCAGCGCGCGAGCAGAACCTTCTGCTGGTTGCCGCCCGACAGCTCGCGTATTTTCTGATCGGCGTTCGCGGCCTTGATGCCGAGCCGCTTCATGAACTTGTCCACCACCTCTTGCTGGCGCGCGCGCGAGACGATGCCGAGGCGGGAGAGCGCGGGCAGCGCGGCGAGCGTCAGATTCTCGCGCACGGAGAGTTCGGGGATGATGCCTTCGGCCTTGCGGTCTTCGGTGAGAAACGCGATCCCCGAATCAATCGCCTCGTTGACGGAGCCGCCCTTGATCGGCTTTCCTTCGAGACGCACCTCGCCCGCCTCCACGCTGTCCGCGCCGAAGATGGCGCGCGCCGTCTCCGTCCGTCCCGAACCTAATAAGCCCGCCATGCCGACGATCTCGCCGCGTGCCACTCGCACCGTCACGTCGTTGAGTTTCCGCCCGCGCTTCAAATTCTCGGCGCTCAAGAGCGGCGTCTCCTCGGCGGTCGTCGCCGCGCCTTTGAAAGCGGTCGTGCCCTGCCTCAGTTCCTCGCGCTGCTTGCCGAGCATGAGACAGACGAGGTCGATCTTTTCCAGTCCGGCGAGCGGGCGCGTGGCGACGAAGCGTCCGTCGCGCAAAATCGTCACGCGGTCGCAGACCGTGTACAGCTCGTCGAAGCGGTGGCTGATGTAGACGACCGCCGTGCCTTCGGCCTTGAGACGCCGGATCACGTCGTAGAGAATGTTGACTTCGTGCTCCGTCAAAGAACTCGTCGGCTCGTCGAGTACGACCACTTTGGCGTCGAACGAGACGCCGCGCGCAATCGCCACCATCTGACGGAGCGCGATGTTCAGACTTCCGAGCGGCGCGCGCGGGTCGATGTCGAGGCCGAGTCGTTTCAAGAGCGCTTCGGCGTCGCGGTTCATGCGCTTCCAATCGATGAGGCCGAAGCGCCGCGGCTCGCGTCCCAAATAGATGTTCTCGGCGACCGTGCGATAGGTGAGCAGGTTGACTTCCTGATAGACGGCCACGACGCCTGCGCCTTGCGCATCCTCCGGCGTGTTGAAATCGACCGCTCGGCCTTCCAAAAACATCTGCCCGCCGTCGCGCCGGTACGCGCCCGTCATGATCTTGATGAGCGTGGATTTGCCCGCGCCGTTTTCGCCCACGAGCGCGTGCACCTCGCCGCGCATGAGTTCAAGCGAAACGTTCGAGAGCGCCGTCACACCCGAAAAGATTTTCGTGATGTTCTCCATGCGGAGGATTGGATCGTTCGTCATAACTCACTCAAGTCCCGAAGTCCCAAGTCTCAGGTCTCAAGTCCCAAGTCTCAAGTCTCAAGTTAGAAAGCCGCTCCGACTTGGGACTTGGGACTTCGGGACTTGGGACTTTAACTGCCGTAAGCTTCGCCGAGGAACTGCGCCGCGTTCGTCTTGTCGAAGAGGCGGTCTTCGACGCCGATGACGGGCGGGAGTTTCTCGCCCGCCCAGAACTTCTCCAAGGTCGAGAAGGCGAGCGGGCCGAAGCGCGGGTTGGATTCGATGGTCACGTTCATGCGCCCGTCGATAATGGCTTGGAGGGCGCTTTTCTGACCGTCAATCGAGACGATCAAAACGTCCGTGCCCGGCTTCATCCCGGCGGCTTCGAGCGCCTGAATCGCGCCGAGGGCCATCTCGTCGTTGTGTGCGTAGACGGCCGTGATCTCTTTGCCCCGCGCCTGAATGATGTTCGACATCACGTCGCGCGCCTTGGCGCGATTGAACTCGGCCGTCTGCTCGTGGATGATCTTCATCTCCGGGTGCTTGGCGAGTTCTTCGCGGAAGCCTTGGCCGCGATCAACCGTGACGGAGGCGCCGCTCGTGCCCCTCAGTTCCACGATGTTCGCTTTGCCGTTCGACGCTTTGGCTAACCACTCGGCCGCGCGCCGTCCCTGCTGGATGAAGTCGGACTTCAAGACGGTGACGAAATCCTGACCCGCCGTGCCGTTCGCTTCGCGGTCGACGAGGATGACGGGAATGCCCGCGTCCTTCGCCGCTTGCAGAGACTGCTCGAAGCCCTCCTTTTCACGCGGCGCGAGGAAGATGGCATCGACGCGCTGCGCCACGAGGTCTTCGACGTTGGCGGCCTGCTTGGCCGTGTCGCCTTGCGCCACGGTCACGCGCAGGTCGTAGCGTTCGGGACGCTTCGCGGCCTCCGACTTGATGCTGTCCGTTTCGGCGATGCGCCACGGCCCGTCCATCTCCATCTGCGAGAAACCGATCACTTTCTTTCCAGCGCCGCCACCGCCGCCGCCCGCCGTGCTACCACTGCCGCCGCTACCGCCCTCTTTGCGACAACCGCCGAGCAGGACGAGCGCACACGCGACCAACAACGCCACCAACAGGGTCAGAGACTTTCTTCCACCGACTGTTGCTCTCATTTTTCACCTCGAAAATTTTTGTCCGAACGGCGACTGATCCGTCGCCGCCCGCGCAAATTGATTTCAACCCAAACAGACTATCGAAGGCACACTGTCAGCAAACGCGTGCGCCCGGGGTGTCCTGATGTGAACTCTCCGCGCCTCTCTCTGCGTCATCTCTCTCCGCGCCTCTGCGTGAACGTGAGTCAAGCAAGCATTCAACGCAGAGTACACCGCAGAGACGCTGAGCACGCAGAGCACAGCCTGACGTGACCACGAAGCGACGAAGGATGCGGATGCCTGTGCGCCCGTGAATCACTACTCGCCGCGCGCCGTTCTCGCCTTGCGCGACGGCGCGATCCTGAGCCATTCAAACTTCGCGGACGCGTTCGCCGCGCCGCCCGCCGTCAGGGCGACGCGCACGCCCCTGTCCCACGGCGGCAGATATTCTCCGTCCATCTCTTCGCCGATGTTGCGCCAGCGATTTCCGTCCGCGCTCACGGCGAAGCGATAACGGCGCGCGTCGTCGGCCGTCATGCGCAGGTAGACGAGCGGCGTCTTGACCGCATCGGAGAGCGTCGAGACGACCTTCTGCTCGTTCTTCTGCCGTCGCCACAAGACGACGTTGCGGCCGTCGGTCGCCGCGCCGAGCGCGTTCTCGCCGTCGCCGTAGGCGGCGAGTCCGGCGACCGCGCCTTCGCGCAGATCGCGCGCGTCGATGAGCACGGTCGCATCGTAGTCGCCGAGCGTGGCCAGGCGCGCGACGACCGCGCCGATGGGGTTCGCGGCCTGCGCGGCCACGGGCGAGAGCACGAGACGCCCGCCGCGCGCGCGCTCCGTGCGCACGACGGGTTCGTTCGCCTGCGGCCATTGCCAGCCGGGCTGCAAACCTTGCGCGGTGAAGTCGTCGAAGAAATAATGCTCGGCGTTGCGCTCCGGGAAGCCGTGCGGCGAAGCGGCGCGCGCCGAAGGGCCGTGCCCTCCGTTGATCGTCGGCCAGCCGTCAGCGCCCCAGCGCACTTCGTCGATCAAGGCCTGCCGGCCGACGTAGATGAAATCGCGCGCGTCCATCGCGTGATACATCATGTAGTCGCGCCCGCGCGCGTCGGTGACGACCGTGCCGTGGCCGGGACACTTCCAAGCCTCGTTGCCGCGCAGGATCGGGTTCGCGGGATTCTTCTCCCAAGGCCCGAGGAGTTTCCGCGAGCGCGCCACGCCCATCATGTAGTTGCACTGGCGGTCGCAGCAAAAATTGCCCGAATAGAACATGTAGAAATAGTCGCCGCGCCGGACGATAGCCGGGCCTTCGACCAGATCGCCGTAAGGCAGAGACGCGTGCTTCTCCCACGCTTGATCGTTGCGGATCAACTCCTGTCGCTCGCCGATGAGACGCGTGCCGTCGGGCGATAGACGTTGCGCCCAGATGGGCGTCGGGACGCTGCGGCTGTTGCCGTCCTCTTTCCAGACGAGGTAACGCTGCCCGCGCTCGTCGCGGATGGAGAAGCCGTCGATGGAGCCGACTTCCTGACACACGAGCGGGCCGTGATCGGTGTACGGCCCTTGCGGTCGCCGCGCCGTGGCGACGGCGACGCAGAGCGGCCCGTCCTTCTTCTTCGCCGTGTAGTAGATGTAGAAGCGACCGCGATCCTCGGAGATTTCCGGAGCCCAGTAGTTGCCCACAGACCAGGCGGGGCGCTTCGGGAAGACCGCGCCGACCACGCGCCAGTTGACCAGATCGCGCGAGTGCAGGATGGGAAACTCCGGAGCCCATTCGGAAGAAGTGGCCGTCGCCCAGTAGTCCTGTCCGACGCGAATCACGGAAGGGTCTGGATAATCGCCCGCCAGCGCCGGGTTCGTATAGACGGCGCGCGACTGCGCCCGCGCCCCCGACGCCGCGCTCGCGCCGAGAATGGCGACCAACACAACGACGGCGGACGCCCTCGCCGCACGCCGGAAGCCTCTCACGACCGGCACGCGCGAAAATTTCAGTTCTGTTTGTTGCATCTGTAGATTGCCCCTCGCTGCTCGCAAAAATAATCCGAGAGTTGAAATTCGAGACCTCAAATCATGTACACGTCTCTCCCTCACTTCGCCGACTTCAGTTCCGCCCCGCTATGGCGGCGGCGTCGAATGCTTTTGCTCCCGCGCGCCGTCAAACGCTTCGACTCGCGCGGCGGCGGCGGCGACGCCAACTCGCGCGGCGCGGACGCGCCGTCTCGCACTTTCGGGTTGACTTTCAACTCGCCTTCTCGCGAACGCCGCGCGGCGGGCGCGCGTCCCGTGGAGGCGCGCGCGACGAGACGCGTGGCGATGTGGATGTCCGTGCCCTGCTGCTCCGGATGCTCGATGCTGGCGATGAGAGCTTCGACGGCGCGACGGCCGAGTTCTTCACGCGGCAGGCTGACGGTCGTCAAAGGCGGCACGGCCAGTTGGGCGAACGCGATGTCGTCGAAGCCGACGACCGACACGTCGCGCGGCACTTCCAGTTCGCAACGACGCAACTCCTGCATCACTCCGAGAGCCATCATGTCGTTGGCGGCCACGATGGCCGTCGGCATCTCCTCCGCGCCGCGCTCCATGATGGCACGCACCGCGCGCTGCCCGCCTTCGAGTTTGAAATCGCCGTCGTAGACCTGCGGCACGCACGCGGGCAGGTGGCGGCGCATCGAGGCGCAAAAGGCTTCGTGTCTTTTGGCGGCCGAGCGCAGGTGGCGGGGGCCGCCGACGAAAGCCACCTCGCAATGACCGAGCGCGACCAGATGTGCGATGGCCTCTTCGATGCCGCGCTCGTAATCCACGACGATGTTGCTCATGCAATGCCCGGCGCTGCCGAGATCGAGAAAGACGACGCAGACGCGACGGCGCGCCAGTTCGCCGACGAGCGCGGTGTCGAGTTCCGAAGTCATCAGGGCGACGCCCGCCACTTGGCGTTCGATCAGACGCTGCACGTAGCTCGACGTGCGCGCCGCCTCGTAGTTCGTGTTCGACAAGATCAGATCGTAGCCGCGCTCGAAGGCCGCGCGCTCGATTGATTTGACGAGTTCGGGAAAGAACGGGTTCGAGATGTCCGAGATGATCAGACCGAGCGTGTTGCTGCGCCCGGAAGCGAGGCTGCGCGCGTGCGCGTTCGGATAATAACCGCACCGCTCGATAGCGCGGAGCACGCGCTCGCGCGTCTCGTCGCTCACGTACCTCGTCTTGTTGATGACGTGCGAGACGGTCGCCGTCGAAACGCCCGCCTCCCGCGCCACGTCTTTGATGCGCATATCTGATGACAGTGACAAGTGACGAGTGACAAGTGACGAGTTAAAGCAAAGAGTTTGTATTTAACTTGTCACTCGTCACTTGTCACTCGTCACTTCTCTTGCTCCTTCGCCCGCCTCGGAGATGTAGATGTTGGGCGCGAGGCCGGTGGCGCGATTGTATTCGCGCGTGATGGTCTCCTGAAAACTTTCGAGACGGTCGCGCCGGACGAGGTTGACGGTGCAGCCGCCGAAGCCGCCGCCCGTCATGCGCGCGCCGAGAGTTGTGCCCGCAAGCGACGCGGCGATTTCGACGAGCGTGTCGAGTTCGCGGCAACTCACTTCGTAGTCGTCGCGCAGCGACGCGTGGCTTTCATACATGAGCCGCCCCATCTCCGCGAGCCGTCCTTCTTTGAGCGCGGCCGAGGCGTCGAGCGTGCGCGCGTTCTCCGTCACGACGTGGCGGCAGCGTCGCTTGACCACTTCGGGCAACGCTGCGCCGTAACGCTCGAAGTCCGCCTCGCTCACGTCGCGCAGGGCGCGTATGTTCTGAAGCCCCGCGCGCCTGAGTAGTTCGACGCCTTCTTCACACTCCGCGCGCCGCGTGTTGTATTCCGAGGCGGACAACTCGTGCTTCACGCGCGTGTCGCAGATGGCGACGAGCGTGTCTGTGGTGTCAACCGGGATGGCCTCGGTTTCGAGCGTGCGGCAATCGATCAAGAGCGCGTGCCCGGCGCGGCCGAGCGAGGCGATGAATTGATCCATGATGCCGACCTTCGCGCCCACGTATGTGTGCTCCGCCTCTTGACCGGCGAGCGCGAGTTCCACTCGATCAACTTCGTGTCCCGCGATAGATGCGAGCGCCAGCCCCGTGGAGACTTCGAGCGCGGCGGAAGAAGACAGCCCCGCGCCCGTCGGCACGTCGGAGGAGAGGGCGAGGTCTGCGCCGGAGAGTCGCACGCCGCGTCTTTCCAGCGCGCGCGCCACGCCTTCGATGTAATCGAGCCAGATGCCGCGCTCGCGTGCACCCGGACTGTCCAGATCGAACTCGGCGTGCTCGTCCAAGTTCAGAGAGTAGACGCGCACGCGCCTGTCCGTGCGCGGGGCGGCGGCCACGCAGGTTTCGCGGTCAATCGCCATCGGCAGCACGAAGCCGTCGTTGTAGTCCGTGTGCTCGCCGATCAAATTGACGCGGCCGGGCGCGCGAAACAGGCGCGGCCGTGTGCCGTACAAATCATGGAAAGCGCCCCTGAGCGCGGCCGTGTCGATCAACGCTCGGCCTCCTCTCCCGGCCGCTCGCCCGCCTCGCCCCAGACGACCGGCGCGATGCGCGCGCGAAGTTCCCCGGCCTTCTCCTCGGCGAGCGTGTCGTTGATGAACATGCCTGCGCCCGATTCGCTGCCCGCCAAATATTTCAACTTCGTCGCCGTGCGCAGGGGCGGGTAGAACTCGATGTGGAAATGATAATGATCGTACGCGTCGCCGTCCGAGGGTCGCTGGTGCAAGACCATCATGTAGGGGAAAGAGAGGTCGAACAGTTTGTCGTAAGCAACGAGGACGGACTTTAGTATCGCGGCCAGATCGCGCTGCTCCGCGCCCGTCAGGTCGGTCAGGGCCTGCAGGTGGCGCGTGCTGCTGATGTGAACTTCGTAAGGGTAGCGCGCGAAGAATGGGACGTAGGCGGCGAAGGAATCATTCTCCGTGACGAGGCGACGCCCGTCCGCGCGCTCGTTCGAGAGGATGTCGCAGAGCAGGCAGCGGCCGGTCTCCTCTTGGTGCGCGCGCGATTGTTCGAGTTCGCGTTCGACGCGCGGCGGGATAAAGGGGTAAGCGTAAATCTGCCCGTGCGGGTGGTGGAGCGTGACGCCGATGGCCTCGCCTTTGTTCTCGAAGATGAAGACGTATTTGACGAACTCGTGCGTGGAGAGCGCGCGGAAGCGGTCTGTCCACACTTGGACGAGTTGATGTATCTGCTCGACCGATTCGGTGGCGAGCGTCGCGTTGTGCACGGGCGTGTAGACGAGCACTTCGCAGAGGCCGATGCCGGGTCGCACCGGGTAGAGTTCCGACGCTTCGACGGCGGGCGCGGGCGGTTCGGGTTGCAAACTCGGAAAGCGATTTTCAAAGGCGACGATGTCGTAAGTGGGTTCGGGAATTTCCGTGGGGAAGCCGCCGGGCTTCGTCGGGCAGAGCGGGCAGAAGTCGGCGGGCGGCAAAAAGGTGCGCGTCTGCCGGTGCGTGGCCGTCGCCACCCATTCGCCGAGCAGTGGATTCCAGCGAAGCTCAGACACGTCTCTCCTCCGTCGCCTGCGGCTCTGCGTCAGGTTCATCAGCGCGCGCGGGAGACTTCTCCGTGCCCCCGGCGTCGGAAGAGACGGTCGCGTCCACGGCGGCGGTCGTCTCTTCGTCAAACGTGTAGAAGATCAGATAGCGCCCGTCTTCCAGAGTGATCTGCCTGTGTTGCATGTCGCCCCCGGTGCTAAGAAAACAGACTTCAAACTCACATTCCGCGCCTTCGGTTTTAACTTTGCGTCTCCAGCGAGAAAATCAGTTCGCGCTGGAGACGCAAAGAGGAAAGACGTAAGGCGCAAAGGGTTGAAACTTTGCATCTGCTTGACTGCTGCTTGGTGTGCGAATAGAGCGCATGGATTTTAACCGACTTTGAAAACTATTTCATTTCGCGCCGCGCGCGCTCGCCAGTGCCGCGACTTCTCAACGCACGACGGGCGCGGGCTTCGGGAGCGTCGAAGGGCTGCCCCATTCGACGCGCGGCCAGCCCTTTCGATAGACGAGCTTGTCCATGAGCATGATGCGGCGCACGTCGCGGTCGCCTTCGATGGCTTTCATGTTGCGCCGGTTCGTGTCAATCGCGTGATAGATGATCCAGTCGTCGCCCGCTCGGTCGCGGATGACGGAGTTGTGGCCGGGCGCGATGAAGCGCGTGCCCAAAGAGAGAATGACGCTTTGCGGCTCGCCCGTCGCTTCGGCCAAAGTCTCGAACGGCCCTTCGGCCGCGCGCGAGCGCGCGACCATGACGGCGTAATGTGCTTTGTCGCCGCAGCAGTTGTCGCCGGAGAAGAAGAGATAATAGAAGCCGTCGCGCTCCGTCATCCACGCGCCTTCGATGAGGCGTTGATAGTTCGCGGGGTCGTCCGTCTTGACGGGAAAGACGATCTCGCGCGGGCGGCTGCCGCGCTTGAAACTAACGCGGTCAACGGCCAACTCCTGCACGCGCAGAGGCTCGAAGCCCGAACCCCAGTAGAGCAGGCGCTTGCCCGTGCGCGGGTCGTCGTAGGCCATCGGGTCGATGTTGACGAAAGACTTGCCGCACCTCAAAGGTTTGCCGATGTCCGTGAACGGCCCTCCCGGACTTTTCGCCGTGGCGACGGCGAGACACAAGCCCGTCAAAGTGTTCGGGTCGGCCGAGTAGTACATGTAAAAAGTGTCGCCGTGCTGGCTGACGTGCGGAGCCCAAAACTTCTGCGTCCGGTTCGCCCAAGCGGGTTTGACGGGCAGCGCGTCGCCAAGCCTCTCCCAACGGATGAGGTCGCGCGAGCGTGCGACCTGTATGTTGACGGTGCGGCCTGCAACCTCTGTCTGCGTGGCGTAGGCGTAGAAGAAATTATCCGAGGCGCGGATGACGGTCGGGTCTGGAAAGTCTTCGTCGAAGACTGGATTCGTGTAGGTTTGCGCTCCCCGAATTTGCACGGGGCGCGCCTTGCGATTCGCTTCGCGCGTCTGCGCATGGACGGCGACGGCGACGAGCGCGACTGAACACGCAAGAAGCGCGAGCGACGCGCGGCCGATTGCCCGCCGCCGCGTCGTCGCCGCCGCAGCATTGCCTCTCACCTCAAGGTTGTCGCTCGCCGTTTGTTTCATCTACGTTCCGGTCTATTTCGCCGTCACGACGCGGACTGAATCCCAGTCGTTCTCGGAACTGCTCCAACCGTAGAGCATGACGCGGAAGGAGCGCGGCATGTTCTTGATCGTTTTGCGCAAGCCCTCTTGCCCGTTGAGCATGAAGAGAAACTCGTCGCCGCGCCGGACGATGCCGAGCGTCGGGTTTTTGAGTTTCGTGCCGAGACGGCGGTTGTCGAGCCGTTCGCCCGCGCCGTCCACCACCGCCCACGCCTCCAAAGTCTTCTCGCTCGTCCAGAGCCATTCGATGCGATTGCGCCCGGAACCGTCGAACATGATGGCGAGGACGGCCGTGCCCAGAGTGTCTTTCTGGTCGGGCGCGGGCAACTGCATCTCCACGTTCTTGATGGTGGCCTCGAAGATGAAGCGTTCGCTCGCGAAAGTAGGTTTGCTGCGGACGCCGGAGCGCGTGGCGTGCGTGCCGCGCATGCGCAACTCGCCCTGTTCGACTTTGAGTTTGCCGCCGCTCGGCCCCTCGAAACTGAAACGCTCCCACTTCGCCGGGTCGAGTTGCGCGCCGTCGAAGTTGTCCACCCACTCTTCGACCTGCGACTGCGGCTGTTGCTGCGCCGCGCCGGTCGCTTGCGCGGCCGCGTCATGCGCGGCCGCGCGCGGAGGCCGTCGCACCCGTCACGCCCGATGGCCGCTATCTCGTGGTGCGCGGCCGGCTGTGGCGCCGCGCGAACCCG
>DASVUD010000050.1:0-7030 GCA_036387235.1 Pyrinomonadaceae bacterium | reverse complement strand
GAAGAGTCGGGGGACGGAGGACGGGTGGTGCGGTGGCAGTACAGCACGGAGTTGTTCAGGGAGGAACGCATCAGAGAGTTGGCGGCGGGATATGAACGGATGCTGCGCGCGTGGGTCGAGCGTCCCGATGAAAAGTTGAGCCGCGTCCAACTTCGCTCGCAAAGCGAACTCGACACGCTGGCGGCGGAAGAGAAGAATTTGCAGGCGGCGAAAGGCAGCAAATTAAGGAGCGTGCGGCGCAAGGCTTTGAGCATCGCCGCGACGAACCTAGTGAAAACCGGCTACCTGCCGGACACGGAGAAAATGCCGCTCGTCATTCAACCCGCGACCGATGAAGTCGATCTGGCGGGCTGGGCGAAAAGCAATCACGCCCTGATTCAGTCGCAACTCCACGCGCACGGCGCGCTGCTCTTCCGCAATTTCAAGATCAACTCGGTCGCCGAGTTCGAGCAAAGCGCCGCCGCCATGTGCCCCGAACTCTTCGCCGGCTACGGCGATCTGCCGCGCGCCGAAGTCGGCAAAAAAGTCTACGGCTCGACGCCTTATCCGGCCGACAAAGCGATCCTCTTTCACAACGAAAGCTCGCACCTGCAAAGCTGGCCGATGCGCATCTGGTTTCATTGCGTGCAGGCCGCCACGACGGGCGGCGAGACTCCCATCGTCGATTGCCGCCGCGTCTATCAAAACCTGCGACCGGAACTGAGAGAGCGTTTCGCGGGGCGTGGGCTGATGTACGTGCGCAATTACACGGAAGGCTTGGACGTGAGTTGGGAACGCTTCTTCGGCACAGACCAGAGGGAAGAAGTTGAAAGACAGTGTCGCGCGGCCGGGATCGAATTCGTGTGGCGACGCGCGAACGATCTCCAGACGCGAAAGCGGACGGCGGCCGTGCGTCGTCATCCGCAGACGGGCGAGGTGGTCTTCTTCAATCAGGTGCAGTTGCACCACATCTCCTGTCTCGACGCGGCCGTGCGCGAGTCTCTACTCAGTCTCTTCAAAGCGGATGAGCTGCCGCGCAACGTCTATTACGGAGACGGCCAGCCCATCGAAGATGAAGTGATGGCGGAAGTGGGCGAGGCTTACGAGCGGGCGGTCGTGGCCTTCGCGTGGCAGCCGGGCGACATCCTGATGCTCGACAACATGCTCGCGGCGCACGGGCGCAACAGTTACACCGGCCAACGCAAGATCGTCGTCGCGATGGGCGAGATGATCCACGAAGACGCTCTGTAACTAGGCGGCGCAACGCAGAGCGAGCGAGCGCGAGTCTGAAGGGAACGGGGAAAGAAGCCATGTCGGAAAAAACTTATCGGTTGGGACAATCCACTGTCGTCGAGCCGCTGGTGAACAACTGGGCGGTCTGGGCAGACCTCATCTCGCCCGTCACGTACAGCCTGCACCTGTCGAACTATCAATTGAAGGCGCTCGGCTCGTATCTCGCCAACCCGGAGCTTCACGTCAAAGCCAATCGCAATCCGAAGTTCATCGGCGGGCCGTTCGTGGACATCGCGCCGGAGCGCGCCGAAGAGGTCAGGGCTTTCATGTCCGAGACGGAGCGGAGCCAGAGCGCGAACCTCTCGCTCGCCCGTGCCGTCAACGAGTGTTACGAGCTTTTGAACCGTGAAGGCAAAGGGCAGAGTTTGGAGCCACACTATCAAAAGCTGCCCGCCGAACTCGGCGGCTACGCCGAACTCCTCTACGACTATTACGGCCATCCGATCCTGCGCCTCCTTGAAGGTCTGCTCTACGAAAGCCCCTACTACAATCAAGATTTGCAAACGCTCAGAATGTTCGAGCAGACGACGGACGCCTCGCGCCCCTTCTTCCTCAGCACGCCGCGTCTGCCGCGCCCGAACGAGGTCGAATGGCGCGTGCCTTTCAAGAGCGAACAGATCGGCGAACTGTTCAAACTGGAGTCCGCGCCGCAACCCGTCGGGCGCATTTGCGAATTGCTCGGCCTCGACGCCAATGGGATGGAACGCCTGATGCCTCTCTTGACGGACGAGCCGCATGCGTCCCACGCGCCGCCGCGCGCCGCCACAGACGAGCCGCGCGTGCGCTACTTCGGTCATGCCTGCGTGCTCGTCGAATGGAACGGCGTGTCGGTGTTGACCGACCCGTGGATCGGTCTGCGTTCGACCGCGGGCGGCGCGGAGCGTTTCTCCTTTGAAGACCTCCCCGAAAAAATAGACTTCGCGGTGATCACGCACGGGCATCACGACCATTTCGTGCCGGAGACCTTGCTGCGCCTGCGTCACCGGATCGAATGTCTCATCGTGCCGCGCAACTTCGGGCTGTTCTACACCGACCCGAACCTCAAACTGGCGGCCGGGAAACTCGGCTTCAAACACGTCGTCGAAATGGACTCGCTCGATTCGATCAAGTTGCCGGGCGGAGAGATCATCGCCGTCCCCTTCTTCGGCGAACACGCAGACCTCGCACACTGCAAGAGCGGTTACGTCATCCGCGCCGGACGGAGACAGATACTCTTCGCCGCCGATTCCAATTGTCTGGACATGCGCATGTACGAACACTTGCGCCGCACGCTCGGCCCCATCGAGACGGTCTTTCTCGGCATGGAATGCGTCGGCGCGCCGCTGTCCTGGATGTACGGGGCGCTCCTGCCGACGAAGTTGCCGCACCAGCTCGACCAGACGCGCCGCACGAAGGGCAGCGACTCGAAGGCCGCTTTGCAGATGTTGGAGGCCGTCGGCGCGAAGCGCGTCTTCGTCTATGCGATGGGCAACGAGCCGTGGCTCCAGTTCGGCATGGGCTTGGGTTTGCCGGAAGATTCGGTGCAGGTCAGAGAGGCCAACCGCCTGCTCGCGCTGGCACGCGAGCGCGGCTTCGAGGATGCACAGAGACCCTTCTGCAAATTTGAAACTTACCTGTAAACCGGCACGACTCGCACCACACTTCATCCAAGCGCAGGAACGAACATCAATGAGTGCTCAACTGATCGAAGGCTTTCGCCTCTCTTCGCAGCAAAAACGACTCTGGCTGTCGGAGCCGGACAGCAGCGCGGCCTATCGCGCGCGGCTGACCTGCCTGCTCGAAGGATTGTTGGACGACGCGGCGCTCAAGGCGGCGGTGCAGACGGTCGTCGCGCGGCACGAGATTCTGCGCACCACTTTTCAGCATTATCCGGGGATCAAAGTTCCGGTGCAGGTCATCTCCGAAGATTGCTCTCCAGTCTGGCGGCGGCTCGACCTCTGTGGCCTCGACGCTGCGGCGCAGGCGTCCGAACTCGAAGCCGAACGGCTGCGCGAGTGCGCCCGCCCGTTCGATTTAGAGCAAGGCTCGCCGCTCCTGCGCGCGACACTGTGCGCGCTTGCGCCCGACCGGCACTTGCTGCTGCTTTCGCTGCCCGCGCTCTGTGCCGACGCGCGCACGCTCAATAACATCCTGCGAGAGATCGCGCGCGCTTACGCCACGGCTCTCGGCGCGGAAGAAACTTCGAGCGACGAAGAAGAAGCGCCGCCGCCGCAGTATGCGGACATCGCCGAGTGGCAGCACGAGTTGTTGGAGACGGAAGAGGCCGCGGCGGGCAGAAAGTTCTGGCGCGAGCAGAGCCGCGCCGCTTCGTCGCTGCCGCAGCAGATTCCGTTCGAGTTGAACGACGCGCGCGAAGCCGCGCCCTTTGAGGTCGAGCGTCTGCCAATCGAGTTGAGCGATGCGCTCGCCGTTCGTGCGGACGACTTCGCGCGCGGGCAAGGCGCGACGCTCGCCGACTTGCTCGACACCTGTTGGCTCGTCCTGTTGTGGCGACACACGCGGCAGACCGAGATCACTTGCGGCACGATTTTGGCGGGCCGGAATTTCGATGAACTCGAAGACGTGTGCGGGCTGCTCGCGCGAAGAGTGCCCGTGCGCTGTCAACTGGATGGAGAAACGCGCTTCACGGACGCGCTCGCGCAGGTTGCCGAACGCGTGCGCGCGGCCGAGCGTTGGCAGGAATACTGGGACAGCGCCGACGGGGAAGCCGCCGATTTGAAAGAGCAAAACGAGCCGCGATATTTTCCCGCCTCCTTTGAATTCGAGAGACGCGTCGCCGCGAGCACGGCGGCGGGCGTCCGCCTCACGCTCTCCGACGCGTTCGTCTGCTTCGAGCGATTCACGCTCAAACTCCACTGCGCTCATACGTCCGATGCCCGCGCGCGCGCCCTGCGTCTGGAAATGCAATACGACCCGCAACGTCTCGAAGCGGATGCGGCCGCCTGCCTCGGCGCGCAATTCCGGCAGTTGCTTGAGAGCGCGTGTGAGACGCCGCACGCGCGCATCGACGAGTTGGACATGGCCTCGCCCGACGAACGCCAACGCCTGATCCACACGCTCAATGCGACGCGGCGCGACTACGACGTCGAGTTGCTGGTGCATCAGCTTTTTGAAGCGCAGGCCGCTTCGACACCCGCGCGCCTCGCCGTGGTTTGCGACGACCGCAGCCTGACCTACGCGGAACTGAACCGGCGCGCCAATCAACTCGCGCATTATCTGGAACGCGCAGGGATAAGGCCGGAGACGCCCGTGGCCTTGTGCCTGGAGCGTTCGGCGGAAATGCTCGTCGGCTTGCTCGGCATCTTGAAAGCGGGCGGGGCTTACGTGCCGCTCGATGCGAATCAACCGGCGTCGCGGCTCGCTTCGATGCTCGGTCAAATCGGCTCGCCGCTCGTCGTGACACAGCAGAGTCTCGCGCATCTTTTTGCGGACGCGCGCGTGGTTTGTCTGGACGCGGACGCAAGGGTGCTGTCGGCCGAGCGGGCGGACAATCCGCGGAGCCGCGCGGCAGGTGCGAATCTCGTCTACATAATTTTCACTTCCGGATCGACCGGCGTGCCGAAGGGCGTCGGCGTCGAACATCGTCAACTGCTCAACTACGTGCAGGCGATCTGCGAGCGCGTCGAGTTTCCGTCCGGATCGAGCTTCGCCACCGTCTCCACCATCGCGGCCGATCTCGGCAACACGATGATCTTCCCCGCGCTCACGACGGGCGGCACGCTGCACGTCATCGCGCAGCATCGCGTGACGGACGCGGCAGGCATCGCCGAGTATTTCACGGAACACGAGTTGGACTGTTTGAAGATCGTGCCGTCGCATCTCGAAGCGTTGCAGGCGCACGAAGACGCGGCGGCCGTCTTGCCGCGCCGGCGTCTGGTGCTCGGCGGCGAAGCCTCGCGTTCGGAGTGGGTCAGGGAAGTCCTGCGGCTCGCGCCCGGATGTCGCGTGTTCAACCATTACGGCCCGACGGAGACGACCGTGGGCGTCTTGACCTTTCAGGTCTCGGAGACGGGCGCGGAGTTGAGCAGACCGACGCTGCCTCTGGGTCGGCCGCTGGCGAACATCGAAGCCTACATTCTCGACCGCCGCATGCAGGTCGTCGGCACGGGCGAGACCGGAGAGTTGTACATCGGCGGCGCAGGCGTCACGCGCGGTTACGTCGGGGGGGCGCGGCAGACGGCGCAGAAGTTCATCCCCGATCCGTTCGGCACGCGTGCGGGCGGGCGTCTGTATCGCACGGGCGATCTGGCGCGTTACTTGCCCGGAGGCCAGATAGAATTTCTCGGCCGCGCCGACGACCAAGTGAAGTTTCACGGCCACCGCGTCGAACTCGCCGAGATCAGGCACGCGCTCAATCGTCACCCGGAGATCACGGACAGCGTCGTCGTGATCAAAAAAGATCAGAAGGGCGCAGACGTGATGCTCGCCTTCTACATCGGCCGACGCGAGCTTGAAGCGTCCGCCCTGCGCGCCTTTCTGGCCGGGAGCATTCTCGAACAGACGATCCCGAATTTCTTCGTCCCTTTGAAAAAGCTGCCGCTGACGACGAACGGCAAGATCGACTTCGCGGCTCTGCCCACGCTCGAAGAAGCGCGGCAGAGTTTGCGGCGCACCACGGTCGCGCCGCGCACGCCGCTCGAAGAATTGCTGGCGAACATCTGGGCGCAGGTGCTCGGCGTCCGTTCCATCGGCGTCCACGACAACTTCTTCGAACTCGGCGGCCATAGCTTGCTCGCCACGCAGGTCATCTCTCAACTGCGCGAATCGCTCCGCGTGGAAGTGCCTTTGCACCTCCTGTTTGAAACGCCGACGGTGGCCGGTCTGGCCGAACAGGTGGAGCGGCTGCGCGCGGAGGGCGACGGAGAGATGGCCGCGACGATTCAGCCGGTCGCGCGTGGCGACGGCGGCGAGTTGCCTTTGTCGTTCGCGCAGCAGCGCCTCTGGTTCGTACATCAGTTGGAGCCCGCGAACGCGAGTTACAACTGCGCGAGCGCCGTGCGCCTGACGGGCGACTTGAACACGGAGGTGCTGGAACGAAGTCTGAATGAGATCGTCAGCCGACACGAGACGCTGCGCACCACGTTCCACGCGCCCGAAGGCAAGCCCGTGCAAGTCATCGCGCCCGCGCGCTCTCTGGAGTTGCCGTTCATAGATTTCTCGCGTTGGCTCGCGGAGGAACGCGAAGCCGAAGCGCGGCGGCTGCTCAATCGTGAAGCGCGACGACCCTTCGACCTCGCCACGGGGCCGCTGCTGCGCGTCATGCTCCTTCGTCTCAGAGCGGACGAGCATCTGTTGCTGCTCGTGATGCACCACATCGTCAGCGATGCGTGGTCGCTCGGCGTGCTGGTCAGGGAAGTGGCCGCGCTGTACGAAGCCTTCAGCGCGGGCGAGCCTTCGCCGCTCACGGAGCTGGACGTGCAGTATGCGGACTTCGCGCACTGGCAACTGCAACAGTCGCGCGGCGAAGAGTTCAAAACACATCTCGACTACTGGCGGCGACAACTAAAAGAACTGCCCGCCGAACCCGCGCTCGCCACGGACTTTTCGCGCGCGGACGAACGAACGTTCGCCAGCGCGGTGCACACGACGAACCTTTCACGCGAACTGGTCAATCAATTGAAAGCACTCGGCAGCGCCGCCGGTGCGACGGAGTTTATGACATTGGTGTCAATCTTCGCCGCCCTCCTGCAACGCCACAACAACTCGAAAGAGATCATCCTCGGCACGGACATCGCCAACCGCCGCCACGCCGAACTCG
>DASVUD010000049.1:0-71629 GCA_036387235.1 Pyrinomonadaceae bacterium | reverse complement strand
CTACATGTGTAGCGCGACCGGCTCCCCTTTTGTTTCGCAGTCCTTAAGCGATGGGGCTGCCGGAGAAGGTGGCGAAGGCGAGTTTCAGAATCACGCCGAGCACCCAGATGGCGATGACGATGCCCCACGCCACGCCCTTCGACAAGCGTGCTACTTTGTGCAGCCCGGTGGCGGCCAGAAACAGGCCGAAGAAGATGAAGACATCGAACGAGCCGAGCAGCGTGGCGAGCACCGGATGCTCCGTGCCGCTGACGAGCAGACTGAGGTTGGCGTGGATCAGGCCGCCGCGATTCTTGGCGGCCTCGGCCGGGTCGGGCGGTGCCACCAGGAGCATGACGATGTTGGCGAGCATCAACAGCACGGTGGGCGGGAAGGACGAATAAGCCCACACGGAAAGCGCCTGCCAGTAATTCATGCCTTTGCCCATCAGCATCGCGCCGAGCAGATAGATGCCCGCGCCCGCCGCCAGAAAGACGAAGATGAAGATGAGCGGCGCGACGAAGCCGATGGCCTTGAAGAGAGGCTTCGTCTGCATCTCGATGATCTGCTCTTTCTGCTCCGGCGGCATGTCGGCCGTGCGCGCGTTGGTGTCAATCGCTTCTCTGACCATCGCTTCGTAGCTGACGCGCTGATACATGATGAACGTGAAGGCGACGACCATCAGCACCGTGATCAAAGTGGCGACGAGGAAACGCGGCCGTTCGCGCAAGGCGTCGAAAGTGCGTCCGGGTTCAAAGAAGATGTTGCTCAGAGTTTGCGGCGTGGACATCTGTTCGGCGTCGCGCGCGGCAGGCGCGGAAAAGGTTGGTGGGGAGTTGGGTTCGCTCATAAATTTTTGATCCTGTCAGTGGTTGGGCGAGAACGGCCGAAGCTCTCTCGAACAGGCATCGGCGTCGGACATGGATGCGACAGCAGACACTGTTACGGACGTCGCCCGGCGCAAGTTTCAAACTGAGCAGACTAACCGGACGGATAGTTCAAGTGCGCGTGAAGCGCGTAGTTTCATGCTTTTTATGAACAGCCCTCGCTAGATGCGTGCCCCGTCGATTTCCCGGCCGCTGGGCGCGGTTCAGGCGGAAGTGGGCGCGTCGGCCCAACCGGGCGCGCGGATGCAGGCGACGGTGTGGCCGGGTGCGACTTCGCGCAAGTCCGGATCGATTTGCGAGCATTCAGGGATGGCGTCGGGACAGCGCGTGTGAAAGCGACAACCGGAGGGCGGGTTGATGGGCGTCGGCACGTCGCCCGCGAGCACGATGCGTTCGCGTTTGCGCGTCGGGTCGGGCACGGGGATGGCCGACAGGAGCGCACGCGTGTAAGGGTGCTGCGGGTTGGCGTACAACTCCGCGGCCGAGGCCACTTCGACGATGCGGCCGAGGTACATCACGGCCACACGATTCGAGATGTGTTCGACGACGGCCAGCCCGTGCGAGATGAAGAGATAAGTGAGGTCGAACTCGGCCTGCAAGTCTTCCAACAAGTTGATGACCTGCGCCTGCACCGACACGTCGAGCGCGGAGACGGGTTCATCAGCCACGATCAACTTCGGGTTCAGGGCGAGCGCGCGCGCGATGCCGAGGCGCTGCCGCTGCCCGCCGGAAAACTCGTGCGGGTAGCGGTTCATGTAATCCGGATCGAGACCGACCTTGCGGAGCAATTCCGCGACGCGCTCGCGCCTCTCTTCGCGTGTGCCGACCGCGTGAATAACGAGCGGCTCGGCGACGATGTCGCGCACCTTGAGGCGCGGGTTCAAACTGGCGTAAGGGTCTTGAAAGATGATCTGCATCTCGGCGCGCACGTCCCGGAGCGCCTTGCCCGACAGAGCGCGCACGTCTCTGCCCTCGAAATAAATTTCGCCGCTCGTCGGTTCGATGAGACGCAGCAGGCAGCGTCCCACGGTCGATTTCCCGCAGCCCGACTCGCCCACCAAGCCTAACGTCTCGCCTTTGAAAATCTCGAACGTCACGCCGTCCACGGCGCGCACCACGTCGTCGCTCCCCGCCACGGGAAAGTGTTTGAACAACGCGCGCACGCGCACGAGTTCCGCCGCGCGCTCGCTCGCCTTCAGCGCGTCATCCGCGTGCGCCGCCGTCGCCTCGGCTTCCGGCACGCGCCGCATTCGTTCGTTAGTGCTCATAAGTAAAAGCCGTGAATCGTGAATCGTAAATCGTGAATAGAAGAAAACCCGCTTGGGCTGCTTTGCTTTTTCTATTCACGATTTACATTCACGATTTACTGTTTTTGATCTATTCACGATTTACGATTCACGATTTACTTCTCTTCCGTTCATCGTTTCTCCCACCTGATTGTCCGCCGCGACGGCCGCGGCCATGTCGTAGAGGACGCAGCGCACGCTGACGCCGCCTTCGAGTTGGTAGAGCGGGATGCGGTCGCCTTCCGTGCAGCGCGGCATGCGATACTGGCAGCGCGGCGCGAAGTGGCAGCCGGGCGGCAAGTCGGTCGGCTTCGGGACAGTGCCTTCGATGGTCTGCAAACGCTCGACCTTCTGCGCCTCGCCCACCGTCAACTTCGGGACGGACTTCAACAAGCCTTCCGTGTAAGGCATCTTCGGCCGCGCGAACAACTCCTCAACCGGCGACTCTTCGACGATCCGCCCCGTGTACATCACCGCGACGCGGTCGGCCACCTCCGCCACCACGCCGAGGTCGTGCGTGATCAACAGCACGGCCAACTCGCGCGACTTACGCAGGCCGTCCAAGAGTTCGAGTATCTGCGCCTGAATCGTCACGTCGAGCGCCGTGGTCGGCTCGTCGGCGATGAGCAGTTTCGGGTCGCAGGCGAGCGCCATC
This sequence comes from Pyrinomonadaceae bacterium, assembly GCA_036387235.1. Taxonomy (GTDB): domain Bacteria; phylum Acidobacteriota; class Blastocatellia; order Pyrinomonadales; family Pyrinomonadaceae; genus JAIVJZ01. The sequence continues at coordinate 68,822 of DASVUD010000049.1, read as the reverse complement.
GCGATCATCACGCGCTGCCGCATCCCGCCCGACAACTGGTGCGGGTAGTCGTCGGCGCGCCTCGCCGGGTCTGGAATCGCCACCTCACGCATCGCCTCTATCGCTCCCATGCGCGCTGCGCGCCGCGAGAGTTTGCGATGCAGGCGCAGCGCCTCGGCGATCTGCTCGCCGACGGTGTAGACGGGATTCAGCGAAGTCATCGGGTCTTGAAAGATCATGGCGATGTCGTCGCCGCGAATCTCGCGCATGCGCTTCTCCGACGCCGCGCGCAAGTCCTCGCCGTCGAACCAAATATCCCCGCCCACGATCCGTCCCGGCGACCCGACCAGACGCATCACCGAGAGCGCCGTCACACTCTTCCCGCACCCCGACTCGCCCACCAGCCCCAACAACTCTCCCCGGTCGAGATGAAAACTCACCCCGTCCACCGAACGCACCACCCCCGCCCGCGTAAAGAAATGCGTCTGCAAATTTTTGACTTCAAGCAGGTGCGACATACGACTGCGAGATTAACATAGGACGGCGGCACGCGTGAGAGTCGCTTAAAACCGCGCACGGATTTCAACTATTGCAGGTGAATGAGACTCACAAAGTTATTTCAACAGGCCACTCGCCGCCAATTCAACGAATGACGCGCACGTCGCGTTCGCTGTAGATTTTCCAGCCTCCGGGCGTGAGTCGCCAGCGTAGTTCTTGGACGACTTCGCCGCGCCGGTTCTGGCCGCCGCCTTCGATGGCGTAGCTTTTGCGAAAGCGCATGACGGCCGAGCGTCCCGCTTCTTGAAAGATCAGTTCGGGCGCTTCGGCGCGCACCTCGACGTTGCGCGCGCGCGAGAAGACGCGCTCCTTTTCGGCGCGGACGGCGGCGCGCGTCACGTTGCGCGCCAGATAGAAGGCGCTCAGGACGGGCGGGTAGAAAGTCATCTGCCGTTCGATGTCGCGTTCGTTGGTGGCGGCGAGCCAATCGTCGAGCGCGCGGCGCAAGGTCGCGGCCTGGTCGCGTTCGACGGCGGGCGCGGGCGGCGTGGACGGGTCGGAAGCGGAGGCGACGGGCGCGGGCGGCAGGTCGCGGCGGCGCGGCGGTGCGTCGTAGATATCCCATTGCGGCACGCCGGAGATTTTTTCGTAGACGCTTTTGATGAGCACGGGCTGCGTGAGTTGTTCGTTGCTGAGACGGCGCGTGACGCGAAGCGAGCGCCCGCCGTCGATAGGCTCGAAGGTGACGTTGAACTTGTCTTCGCTCTGGCCGCTGACGCTCACCGTGAGGGCGTTCGGGCGCAAGGCGGCGAGCGTGCGGACGATCTGGCCGTCGCCGCCGCGCTCGCTGTGCGAGATGCCGTCGGCGTCGAAGTCGATGCGCGGCGCGCGCGAAGAGGCGAGCGTGATGCGGCGTCCGCGTCGTTCGATGGCGAGCAGGTCGGGCGGCGTCAAGCGCACGGTCAGGTCGATGAAGAATTTCTGCTGCTCGCCGAACGGCAAGTTGCTCTGCGCGCCCGCCACGACCGAGTACAACTTGTCGCTGCGCGCAAGGTCGATGCGATACAGACCCGTCAGTTGCGCGGCCGCGGAGCCTTCCGCCGGCGTGCCCGTCGAAGCCGACGCGGTCGTGCGCTGTCTCTGCGCCGTTTGACCGAGACACAAGAGAGTCGCGCCGCAAAGCACGAAGCAGAACACGAAGACGAACACGCTCATTAACTTCTTCATCGAACCTCTCCCCGGTTTCTTTATACCGTCACGGCTTCCCTGTACTCACCCCAGACGCGGCGCAGGCGATGGCTGATCTCGCCGACCGTACTGTAAACCTCGACGGCCGCGAGGATGCGCGGCAGAAGGTTTTCGTCCGGCGTGCGGGCGGCCGCTTCGAGCGCGGCGAGCGACGCTTCGACCGCTTCGTTGTCGCGCCGGGCACGCAAGCGCCGTAGACGTTCGACCTGCGCCGCTTCCGTGGCCGCATCGACGCGCAAGGTGGGCGGCGCGCTCTCTTCCTCGATCTGGAAACGGTTGACGCCGACCACCGTGGCGTCGCCCGTCTCGACGGCGCGTTGATAGGCGTAGGCCGCCTCTTGAATCTCGCGCTGCACGTAGCCGAGTTCGATGGCGCGCAGCATGCCGCCGAGCGCGTCGATCTTTTTGATGTAATCGGCGGCGCGTCGTTCGAGTTCGTCCGTCAGGTGTTCGACGGCGTAAGAACCCGCGAACGGATCGACCGTATCGGCCACGCCCGACTCGTGCGCGATCACTTGCTGCGTGCGCAGGGCGACGCGCGCGGCCGTCTCGGTGGGCAGGGCGAGGGCTTCGTCCGAGGCGTTCGTGTGCAGACTTTGCGTGCCGCCGAGCACGGCGGCGAGCGCCTGGATGGTCGTGCGCACGACGTTGACTTCAGGCTGCTGCGCCGTCAGGGTCGAGCCTGCCGTCTGCGTGTGGAAACGGAGCATGAGCGAGCGCGGGTCGCGCGCCTGAAAACGTTCGCGCATGGCGCGCGCCCACAGTCTCCGCGCGGCGCGAAACTTGGCGACCTCTTCCAAGAGATTGTTGTGCGCGTTGAAAAAGAAAGAGAGACGCGGGGCGAAGTCGTCAACTTTTAATCCCGTCGCCATGGCCGCTTCGACGTAGGCGATGGCGTCGGCGAGCGTGAAGGCGATCTCCTGCGCGGCGGTCGATCCGGCCTCGCGGATGTGATAGCCGCTGATCGAGATGGTGTTCCAGTTGGGCGTCTCGCGCGCGCAGTAGGCGAAGGTGTCCGTGACGAGGCGGAGCGAGGGCGCGGGCGGGTAGATGTACGTGCCGCGCGCGATGTACTCCTTGAGGATGTCGTTCTGGATCGTGCCCTGTAGTTTGTCGGGAGAGACGCCTTGCTTGCGCGCGACGGCGATGTAGAGACAGAGGAGCGTGGAGGCCGTCGCGTTGATGGTCATCGAAGTGGAGACTTCGCCGAGCGGGATGCCGTCGAAGAGGCGCTCCATGTCTTCGAGCGAGTCGATGGCGACGCCGACTTTGCCGACTTCGCCCGCCGCCAAAGGGTCGTCTGAGTCGAGTCCGATCTGCGTGGGCAGGTCGAAGGCGACGGAGAGGCCGGTCGTGCCGTGCGCGAGCAGGTATTTGTAGCGCGCGTTGGATTCCTCGGCCGAGGCGTAACCGGCGTACTGGCGCATCGTCCAGAAGCGTCCGCGATACATGTTGCGGCGGACGCCGCGCGTGTAGGGGTAAGAGCCGGGCGCGCCGAGGTCGCGTTCGTAGACGGGCGCGTCGGTGTTGGCGGGGTTGAAGTCGTTCGCCAGTTCGATGCCGGAAGAAGTCTCGAAGCGCGCGCGGCGTTCCTTCGGCGGCTGGGCGGCGTTGGCGTGTGGCGCGGCGTCCGAGTCGGTTCTGGTGCTCATGTGAATTTCGTTTCGCGAGTTGAAATTTGCTTTGGAGTCGCCTTTCCGACGAGCACGCTAGCACAGGGCGCGTGCGCCCCGCAATGCATCGTTTTGCCGTCGCGCATCGTGCATTTTGAATGCCCCTTTGCTGGCAACCGAAGCCGCATCGCGTGCGTCTGAATAACGTCCGCCCCCTAACACTTCCGTAGTAACAAGCAGCCAACAAAAGAAAGCTCAATACCCGATGAGAAGAATGCTCTTTGTGTCCGTTCTCCCTCTAGTTGTGTTTCTTGCCCCTGCGTTACCCCAGTTCTCCTTTTTGAGCGGCCTCGGCCTCTCCGCGTTCTTCACCCCGAAGACCGTGGCCGAACGCTCCGGCGAAGACCAAGCGCATTTGAACGAGATGCGGGCACGCATCAAGGCGGCCAAGCGTCTGCTCCAGAACGAAACTCCGCAAGACACCGACTCCGTGACGCTCGCCGTCGAGGACGCGGCGACCTCCGACGTGCACCTCTTGAAACTATCGAAAGCCGCTTTTCTCGACAGAGACGCGGAGACCATCGCCACCTCTGCGTCGGGCAAGACTTTCAAGTTCCGCGCCGTGCGCCCGAATTACGTCAACACCGCCGCGCGCGTGACGGATGCGACGGGGCGTGAGTTTCAGCCGCTCGTCGTGCAATATCCGGTCGAGCGCGGCGGCGCGATGCGCGAAGTCGCCTATTACACGTCGGCGCACCCGGCGCTCAATTCGCCCGAACTCGTCGGCGGCGGCAGGGCTTACGTCCACCGGATGCTGAATGAGGCCGCCGCCCGGCTGGCCGCGCACGGCAAAATCATCGCGCCCGAAATTATCGACGCGGCCGAACGGCTCTGCATCGTCGAACACACGGATCACAAGCGTTTCAAGACGGAAGACCACGCCTCGCTCTACAACGAAATTTTCACGCTCTACGCCCTGAACGCGGGCGACACTTATCGCTTCTCCGTCAGTTCGGCGGGCGCGGGCGGCATGGTGCAGATGATTCCGCCGACCTATCACGCGATCCGGCAGATGCACCCCGCGGTCGGGCTCAACCCCGATTTCGTCGCCGGGATGCGCGACCACGCGAACGCCCTCGAAGCCATGCTGCTCTACATGCAGGGCACTTGGGACGACCTCCTTGAGCACGAAGAGGTCAGGCAGGCGCTCGTCCAAAACGTCGCGACACAGACCGAGCTTCTCGCCGCCGGTTACAACTCGAACCCCACGCGCCTCCCCGTCTACCTCGAACGCGGCGGCACGAACTGGCGCATGCTCATACCCGCCGAGACGCAGATGTACCTGCGCATCTATGCTTCGGTCGATTCTCTCGTCGATTTCAAGAAACGCTCGTAAGAGTCTTTACTGACAATTCGACAAAGTGAGAGGGCGCGCGGAGTCCGTGGACTCCGCGCGCCTTCCTTGTCTCTCCCGGTTGACCAAAGGCGCGCGGTGGGCGTAGCATCGCGGGCACTTATCAAACAGTTACACGACGCCGGAGAGATGCCTTTGGAGATCAACGACAATGCAAAAGAGTTGGTGCAGGAGATCGGCGAGGCGATCAACGCGGCCGTGGAGCGTTCGCCTGAAGTAGCCGAGGCCATTGCGCGCCTGCGCGCCGCCGGTTACGAGATGGAACTGACCCTGAAACTCGAAATCGGCCTGCGCGAAACCGGCGACGACGAAGACGGCGAGGCCGCCGAAGAAGAAGACGAAGAACGCGCCGCCCTGCTTGAACTCACGGACGAAGACCGCCGCACCCTCCGCAGCATGAAAATTCGCTTCGACGAAAGCGAATAGACAGACCTCACGTCAATCGCTCAATTAGTCGCTAACTAAAGCGCGCTTTGCCTTAGTTTGCGCGTCTATGCTATCTTTCCGGTCTTAAGTAATCCGCTAATTTTTCCGCCCTTACCAATTGACGAAGAGGAGTTTTACGTAAAGTTATGTCTACGCCTAATGGAAACGCCGGCAACGGCCATAATTTCGGCAAAGTGGTGCAGATCATCGGCCCCGTCATCGACGTGGAGTTCGAGGAGCATCACCTGCCGCCGATCTACACGGCGTTGCGCGTCACGTCCGAAGGCTTCGACGTGCCCAACCCCATCGACATCATCTGCGAAGTCGAACAGCACCTCGGCGAAGGCCGCGTCCGCACCGTCTCGATGAAGCCGACCGAAGGCGTCGTGCGCGGCATGCGCGCGCTCGACACGGGCGGCCCCATCACCGTGCCCGTCGGCAACATGACTCTGGGGCGCGTGATGAACGTCATCGGCGAGCCGGTGGACACGCTCGGCGCGGTCGCATCCGAGACGCGCTATCCGATCCATCGCCACGCGCCCTCGCTCGACGAGCAATCGACCGAACTGGAGATGTTCGAGACGGGCATCAAGGTCATCGACCTCATCCAGCCCTTTTTGCGCGGCGGCAAGATCGGATTGTTCGGCGGCGCGGGCGTCGGCAAGACCGTCTTGATCATGGAACTGATCAACAACGTCGCCAAGGCGCATTCCGGCTTCTCCGTCTTCGCGGGCGTCGGCGAGCGCACGCGCGAGGGCAACGATCTCTTGCGCGAGATGGTCGAATCGAAAGTGATCAACTTCGGCGAGTCGTTCTACCAGCACATGGAGGAGACGGGCGAGTTCGATCTGACGAAAGTTGATTTGAAGGCCGTGGAAGAGTCGAAGGTGGCGCTCGTCTACGGGCAGATGACCGAGCCGCCGGGGGCGCGCCTGCGCGTCGCGCTCTCAGGTCTGACGGTCGCCGAATACTTCCGCGATCAAGGCTTGGACGTGCTGCTCTTCATCGACAACATCTTCCGCTTCACGCAGGCCGGCTCGGAAGTGTCCGCGCTTCTCGGGCGCATGCCTTCGGCCGTGGGCTACCAGCCGAACCTCGCCACCGAGATGGGCGAGATGCAGGAGCGCATCACCTCCACGAAGACCGGCGCGGTCACCTCCATTCAGGCCGTCTACGTCCCGGCGGATGACTACACAGACCCCGCGCCCGCCACCACGTTCGCGCACCTCGACGCCGTTACCGCCCTTTCGCGCCAGATCGCCGAACTCGGCATCTACCCGGCCGTCGATCCGCTCGCCTCCAGTTCGCGCCTGCTCGACCCGCGCATCATCGGCGAGGAGCACTATCGCACCGCGCAGGACGTCAAGCGAATCTTGCAGCGCTACAAGGAACTGCAAGACATCATCGCCATCCTCGGCCTCGACGAACTCTCGGAAGAAGACAAACTGGCCGTCGCACGCGCGCGCAAAGTGCAACGCTTCTTCTCGCAACCCTTCTTCGTCGCCGAGCAGTTCACCGGCCTCAAAGGCGCTTACGTCAAACTCGAAGAGACGATCAAAGGCTTCCGCGAGATCATCGACGGCCACGCCGACGACATCCCCGAACAAGCCTTCTTCCTCCAAGGCACCATCGACGACGTGCGCGCACGCGCCCGCCAGATCGCAGAAAGCTGAGAACAGTGACGAGTGACAAGTGACGAGTGACAAGTTAATACAAAGAGCTTGTCTTTAACTCGTCACTTGTCACTCGTCACTCGTCACTTAAACAAATGGCAGACAGATTACAACTCGACATCATCACGCCGGAGCGCGGCGTCTTGTCGGAGGCGGTTGACGCCGTGACGCTGCCGGGACTCGGCGGCGAGCTCGGCATCCTGCCCGGACACACGCCGCTCATCTCGCAGCTGCAAACCGGCGTCCTCTCCTACACGCAGGGCGGGGCGGTGCGTCGCCTCCACGTCTCCGGCGGCTTCGTCGAAGTGAGCGACGACCGCGTGGCCGTGCTCGCAGACCTCGCCGAGCGCCCCGAAGAGATCGACGCCGCGCGCGCACGCACCGAACGCGATCAGGCCGAGAAACTGCTCGGCTCAAACACCGGCTCGGAGGACGACCTGACGCGCGCGCGCCTCCAACTCGAACGCTCCGTCGCGCGTCTCCAAATCGCGGGCGACAGTTCCGCGAGTTAATGCTCCGAGTTCAACTTTAACGGCCGACGCAGGCGGGAGTTTGAGAGGTTTGACTCAAACTCCCGCCTCGAATTTTTACGCGTCACCTTTACCTCCGCCCGTCCCTCCCGCGCTCGATGTTTATCGTCAACGCAACTTCCGCCGCAACTTTTATCGACATCTTTTTTGTTTCATGCTTGCAACAGCGATTCAAAAGCGGTATAATCCGTCTCGTTCAAAAGATGGCGGAGAACGCGGCAAGGGGAGAGGGTTGATGCCACAGGAATCCACGATTGAGCGGCCGGAGGAGGCGCGCGAAATTTCAGGCGAGGCGACGCCGGAAGACCTTCAGGTCGAGCCGAGTTTGCGCCCGCGCACGCTCGATGAGTACATCGGTCAGACGAAGATCACGACCAATCTGAAAATTTTCTTGCGCGCCGCCAAGACGCGCCGCGAAGCTCTCGACCACGTGCTCTTTTTCGGCCCGCCCGGACTCGGCAAGACCACGCTCTCGCAGATCATCGCGCAGGAGATGGACGCGCCTTTGAAGTCGGTCAGCGCCCCGGCCATCGAACGCGGCGGCGATCTGGCGGCCGTCCTGACCAATTTGCAGGAGGGCGAAGTCCTCTTCATCGACGAGATTCATCGTCTCAAGCCGCAGATCGAGGAAGTGCTCTATCCGGCGATGGAGGATTACCAGCTCGACATCATGATCGGGCAAGGCACGGCCGCGCGCTCCATCAAACTGGAGTTGCCGAAGTTTACTCTGGTCGGCGCGACGACGCGCGCCGGACTTATCACCGCGCCTTTGCGCGGACGTTTCGGCATCGTCTTTCACCTGGATTTTTATTCGCAGAAAGACTTGGAGATCATCGTCCACCGCTCGGCCGAAATTCTGAACGTGGAGATCGAGGCGACGGGCGCGAAAGAGATCGCGCGCCGTGCACGCGGCACACCGCGCATCGCCAACCGCCTGCTCCGCCGCGTGCGCGACTACGCGCAAGTGCTCGGCGACGGGCGCATCACGCAAGCTCTGTCGAAGCGCGCGCTCGACGAAATGGAAGTCGATAAGTTCGGGCTGGACGAAGTTGACCGCAAGATTCTGACGGCGATCATCGAGAAGTTTGACGGCGGGCCGGTCGGCATCGGGACAATCGCGGCATCAATCAGCGAGGAACGCGAAAGCATCGAAGAGATCATCGAGCCTTATCTGATCCAGATCGGCTTTTTGAATCGCACGCCGCGCGGGCGCGTCGCCACGCGCGCGGCCTATAAACATCTCGGACTCGTGCCGCCGAAAGTGCAGCAGGATTTGTTGGCGAGTTAGATTCGACTGATAGTTAATCAACGAACCGAAGGGGAAAGAATAGTGACGGATAAACAGACGCAGGAACGCGCCGAAGAGAGCAACACCATCAAGAACCCGGAAGACTGGACGACGGGCGATGAGCCGATGACCGGCGCACAGCGCTCTTACTTGAAGACGCTGTCGGAAGAGGCCAAAGTGGAGTTTGAAGAGAATTTGACGAAGGCCGAAGCGTCGAAGCGCATCGACGAATTGCAGCAGCAGACGGGGCGCGGCACGGGGCAACAGAAGTCGCAGTCGGCCTAAAAGTTTGAGCGCGCCGCAAAGTTTGAGCGCGCGTGCCGCGTGGTTCGACGGTTTCGGGGCGCGCGAGAGTTTCGACGAGTTTCGGCCGGGCAGTTTTGTTCGGCCGGAGATAACGCCGGAGAGAGTGATCGGTTGGGGAGTGGATCGGGAGCCGCTCTTTGACAGGATAACTCTCCGGCGTTTTTATTTGAAGCGCGCAGCTTTATTTCGCGTAGCTTTATTTCGCGCGGCTTTACTTGAAGAGCGCAGCGAGGCGCGCGGCGAGTTCGGCGTTAACTGCCGTCAACTTCTTCTGCCGCTCCCAAGCCTCTTCTTTGCGCCCCAACTGCCAGAGCGTCAAACCGAGATTGAAGTGCGCCTCTGCGAAGTCGGGCTTGAGTTCAGTCGCCCGCGCGAAGTCGGCCGCGGCCTGTTCCCTCTCCTTCAAGCCGAGGCGAGCCAACCCCAAGCTGTAATGCGGGTAGGGTAGATACTGCGCGCCGAGAGCGGGACGGGGTGCAGCCCAGTCGCCCGACAGAATTTCGAGCGTCTTCTCGTAAGCCGCGACGGCTTCTGCGTATTTGCCCACGTCCAGATAAGCGTTGCCGAGTTCGTAGGTCGCATACATCGCAATCTCGCTCGTGGGCGGACTGTTCGCGGCCGTCTGAAACTCCGCGAGGGCGTCTTCGTAACGCTCCATCTCCCTGTAAACTTTCCCCAACGCATAATGCAACTCCGCGCGCTCGGCCGGACGCGCCTCGACGCTCAGTTTGATGGCTTCTCTGTAGGCGGCGACGGCGGCCTCGAAGTTTCCCGCCGCGCGTTGTCGTTCGGCATCGCGGGCTAAAGTTTCCCTCTGACTCAGAGGTGCGGGCGTGGGCATGGGTCTGATGATCCCTGCGGGCGGAGTGCGACGCGTGGCCGCGCCCTTGATGAGTTTGTCGGCGGCGTCGCGCCCGGCGAATTGCTCGAAGCCGGATGCGCCCGGCGGCGGTTTCTTCTTACCGCCGGCGGGCGGGTCTTGTGTCGCGCCGCGCGTGCCGAGACGCGCATGCGCGCCGACCGAGAGAGCGGCGACTAAGACGACGAGCGCGAGCATGAGCGCTTTCGGGGCGAGGCCGTGCAGCCTGTTCACCATGTACCTTCTTTCGTGATTCGTGTCGAGTTTCTAGCTCCGGGCGATCTCTTCGCGCATCTCGCGGACGGCGCGTTCGAGACCGACGAGGACGGCGCGCGAGATGATGTTGTGGCCGATGTTGAACTCGGTGATCTCCTGTACGCGCGCGACCGCGCCGACGTTGCGATAGGTGAGGCCGTGCCCGGCGGCGACTCTGAGGCCGTATTGCGCGGCGAGCGTGGCGGCTTCGTGGAGGCGTTGCAGTTCGTGTGCGGCGCGCGCCGCGCCCTCGCCGTGAAAACCGCGCGCGCCGAGCGTGGCCTCCGAATAGAGCGCCGTGCAGAGTTCCACTTGCTGCGCGCCCGCTTCGTGCGCGGCCGTGATCTGCTCGCCTTCCGGGTCGAGGAAGATGCTGGCGAAGAGTCCGCCTTCGCGCAGACGGTCGATGCCGGCGCGCACGCCGTCGAATTGCGCGCGCACGTCGAGCCCGCCCTCGGTCGTGATCTCGTTCGGCGTTTCGGGAACGAGCGTCACGGCGTCCGGTCGCGCATCGAGCGCAATCGAGATCATCTCTTCGGAGACGCTCATCTCGACGTTGAGATAAGTGGTGACGGTTTGACGCAGGATGTGCAGATCGCTGTCCTGTATGTGGCGGCGGTCGGCGCGCAGGTGGATGGTGATGCCGTCCGCCCCGGCCTGTTCGCAGAGCATGGCGGCGGCGACCAGACTTGGTTCGGGCGCACGCCGCGCCTGCCTGACGGTCGCCACGTGATCGATGTTGACGTTGAGTCGCGCTGTCATTCGCTAGACGCCTCCCTTCAAAGTTCGCGGCGCGAGGTGGGAACACGGAAAGAAGATGTCAAACTCTCGCGCCGCGCGTCAACTTTTTTTGCGCCTTACTTGCCGGAGTCCGAATTTGATCTCGCTCAGGCTCTCCTCCTTCGTGTCCCTTTGTGACTTGGTGTCTTGGTGGTTAATGACTATGAGAAACATTCACCACTAAGACACCAAGACACAAAGAAGGCGAAGGAGAGTTGAACGAAACTTTCAAATCCGGCGCGAGGCGCTGGCGAGTTCGGCCGACACGTCGCTCGGCGGTGCTTCACTCGCGTCGTAGATGGGCGCGCGCGCTTGCGGACTGCGGGCGAGGGCGCGCGTGGCGTCGATGGCCTGGCCGTAAGTGCCGCGGCGTGCTTCGCGGCGCAGTTGGCGCAGTTCGAGAAAGCCGTGGAGGCCGCTCGTCAAACTCACCTTGCTGCCCGCCACGTCGTTCCAACGGACGGCCGCTTCGCGCAGCCGCAAGCCCGCGATGTAGGCGACGTAGAGCAGTTCGACGTCGAAGCCGAAGCGGTCGATCCTCGCCGCTTCGATGAGGGGACGGCACACGTCCATGCGAAAAGCCTTGAAGCCGCATTGCGTGTCCCAGAAGGGCAGGCGCGTGGCGAACCGCATCACGAGATTGAAGACGCGCCCGCTCTGCTCGCGCCGCCACGGTTGATGGACGCCGATGAGGCTGCGGTCGAGCGCGCGCGAGCCGAAGACGAGATCGTATTCGCCCGCGCGAATGGGCGCGACGAGTTTCGGCGTCTCGGTCAGAGGTGTTGACAAGTCCGCGTCGGAAAAGAGGGCGACGGGCGCGCGCGCGGCGAGGAGTCCCGTGCGCACGGCGTGTCCCTTGCCGCGATTGACGGGGACGCGGATGAGGTGGCTCGTCGTTCGTCCCGCAGACTTCTCGAAGCTCTCTTCGGCCACGCGCACCGTCTCGTCCGTCGAGCCGTCATCGACGACGATGATCTCGCTCGCGTAGGTTTGCGCGTCCAGATAGGCGAAGGCCGCCTGTAAAGTTTTCCCCAAGCGCGCCGCTTCGTTGTAGGCCGGGATGACGAGTGAAAGATTGACCGACATGACTCCCCCAGAAAGCACGTTGACGAGTGACGAGTGATGAGTGACAAGTGGAAACCCGAAAGCGTGAGCGGAGAAAAGTTTTTGGCTTCGCTTTTGACGATTGGCGGCCTTGGCGGCTCGTCACTTGTCACTCGTCACTCGCCACTTCTTTTATAGCACACGGCGTTTGCGGCGCGCTTGGGTTTCGTCGGCGCGCGCGGCGGTGTGTTAAAATTCGGGCAGGTTCAAAGCCTTCCAGACAAGCGGGGTAGTTTGCGGAGTTGAAGTTATGAAGCAGAGGTTGGGTCTCATCGTTGCGGCTCTGGTCGTGGGCGCGGCCGCCATCGCGGGCGGCATCGTGGCGCGCCGCGCGGAGCAGCGCATCGTGACGGGCACGAGCGCCGACGCCGACGCCATCATCGAGCACGATTACAAGGAAGTGCTCTCGCTCATCGCCAACGAATACGCCGACGAGATCGACTACGAGAAGGCCAACCAAGCCGCCATCCAAGGCATGCTCTCGACGCTCGACCCGCACTCCACCTTTTTCACGCGCGCCGACTACGACAAACTCAAACAAGACCACGATTCGGAATTCTTCGGCATCGGCGTGACCATCCTGCGCCACCGCGACGGCGTCTACGTGCAGTCGCCCGTCGCCAATACGCCCGCCGCGCGCGCGGGGCTTCGCTACGGCGACCGCATCGTCGAAGTTGACGGCAAAGACACGCGCGAGTGGACGAGCGAACAAGTCTCGAAGGCCGTGCGCGGCGAGCGCGGCGCGCCCGTCACGCTCAAAGTGGAACGCGCGGGCGCGAACGCTCCGTTCTACTTCACCATCGTGCGCGACGCCGTCTCGCAGCCTTCGATTCGCACGGCCTACATGATCCGCCCCGGCACGGGCTACGTGGCCTTGACGGGCGGCTTCACCAACACGACGAGCGACGAACTGGAGAGCGCCATCAAGCGGCTCAAGGACGAAGGCTTGCGCCAACTCGTCCTCGACCTGCGCAACAATCCCGGCGGGTTGCTCAAAGAGTCGATTAACGTGGCGAGCCAGTTCTTGCCGCGCGGCCAGACCATCGTGAGCGTGCGCGGGCGCGGCGAATACGGCACGCCGCAGACCTTCGAGAACACGGCCTACGACCCGGAAGACTTTCCCCTGGTCGTGCTCATCAATCGCAACTCGGCTTCAGCTTCCGAAATCGTCGCGGGCGCGATTCAGGATTACGGGCGCGGCTACCTCGTCGGCGAGACGACCTTCGGCAAAGGTTTAGTCCAACGCGTCTTCTCGCTCGACTACGGCACGGGGCTGACGCTCACCACGCAAAAATACTACACGCCCTACGGCCGCTCGATTCAACGCGACTATTCCAGCGGCTCGCTCTACGACTACTACGTTCGCCACGACGCGGACGACGAACCGCAACCGGCCGGAGCGCCGCACACGCCCTCGATGCCCGCCACGCCCGGCGCGCACACCGCGACGCCGCTCGAACCGACGCCGACGCCCACGCCGCATCCGCCGACCGGCCCCGCCGTGAAGACCGCGGGCGGACGCATCTTCTACGGCGGCGGCGGCATCACGCCCGACATCGAAGTGAAACCGCTCGACGTCGGCAGCCCCGTGCGCGGGCGCATCTTCGAGGCGGCCTTCCGGTTCACACGCGAACTCGTCGCCGGGCAAATCGCGGGGCTGGAAAGTTACCGCATCGATAAAACTCTCTACGGCCAGTTCCCGCGCCCGTCCGACTATCCCGTGAGCGAGCGCGTCCTCGAAGCCTTCCGCGCGCACGTCCGGCGCGACGCGGAATCAGGTTTGACGAACGCGCAGCTCGACTCCGAACTCGACTACGTGCGCCTGCGCATCCGCGAAGAGATCGTCATGGCTGCCTACGGCAACGAGGCTTCCATCCGCGCCCTGCTCGACAGCGACCCGCAACTGCTGCGCGCGCTCGAAGTCTTCCCCGACGCCAAACGCCTCGCCGAGATGGTGCGCAACGGCGCGTCGCAAAGCTAAGAGCGAAACCACGAAGACACCTGAAGCAACACGAAGAAGAGTTTCACGCTCTTTCGTGTTGCTTCGTGTGTCTTCGTGGTTTCTTGTTTTTGTGCGGCGCGCTTAAGTTTTCGGCACGGTGACTAAGATCAGGAGCGTGAAGGCGAGCGCGACCGCGCCGACGATGGCCGCGCCTTTGGCGAGCGTGAGGCCGACTTTGGCGGCCGTCAAACTGTTGCGGCCTTTCACCTGTTTGACCTGCGCGTAAGCGATTGTCTCGGCAGCTCCGGTCTTGGCGTCGGTGACGATGAAACTCTCCGGGCCCGCTTCGCGGATGTAGCCTTTCAGCTTTTTTCCGTCCCACAGTTTCAACTCGACGTGCGCGGCGTCGCCCGTGCCGAGTTTGCGTATGCTCTCTCGCACACGCTCGGCGTTCGGAGTTTGCCCGACCACCTGCGCGCCGGCCCTCGCGGGCGACACCACCAACACGTTGACCAACAGAGCGACGAGCGTTAATGACAGAATTTTCTTGAACATGACGATTTACTCCTCTTACTTCTCGGAGACCGGCGGTCTCCGCAGAGGTTTAAGGCAATCGCCGCGCCGCTAGGTCGTCGCCGCGAAAAACCGCGAAGAAAGCGTGCGGGAGAGAGTTTTACTTAGATTTGTTATGACACCTGAAACATATTTCCGGCGCTTTGATGGCGTGACGCGAAGGATACAACTGCCGTTCAACTTTTAATCGACGGCGCGTGCGATGAGGCATTTGAGGTAGAGCGTTTCGGGGACGCCGACGAGGACGGGGTGGTCGCTCGACTGGATGCGCTTTTCGACGATCTGCAAGCGGCGGCGCGCGTCCGCCGCCGCCTCGGCGACGACTTCTTGAAACTGCGGCTCGGTCATGTGGTAGGAACAGGTGCAGGTGATGAGCAGGCCGCCGGGGTTCAAGAGTTTCAGCGCGCGCAGGTTGATCTCTTTGTAGCCGCGCGCGGCGGCGCGGACGCTCTGGCGGTTCTTGGCGAAGGCCGGAGGGTCTAAGACGATGGTGTCGAAACGTTCGCCCGCCTCCTG
The DNA here is from genome assembly GCA_036387235.1 of Pyrinomonadaceae bacterium. Lineage (GTDB taxonomy): Bacteria > Acidobacteriota > Blastocatellia > Pyrinomonadales > Pyrinomonadaceae > JAIVJZ01. The sequence continues at coordinate 53,818 of DASVUD010000049.1, read as the reverse complement.
CATCTCGCGCAGGGCGTCGAAGACGTTGGCCTCTCGGAACTCGACGTTTCGCAAGTTGTTCAACTCCGCGTTGCGGCGCGAGGCGGCGACGGCCTCGGCCGAGATGTCGAGACCGACGACGCTCTCGCACACGCCGGCCATTTGGAGCGCGAACGCGCCGTTGAAGGTGAAGCAATCGAGCGCGCGCCCGCCGGCGAGGCGGCGCGCGGCCAGATGGTTTTCGCGCTGGTCTAGAAACGCCCCGGTCTTCTGCCCGCCGAGCGGCGCGATGCGAAAGCGCGTGCCGTGCTGCACCACGTCCATCTCGGTGGGCGCTTCGCCGTGGAGGACGCCTGTGTGCAGCGGCAAGCCTTCGAGCGCGCGCACGCGCACGTCGTTGCGTTCGACGACGGCGCGCGGGTCGAGTAGTTCGACGAGCAGTTCGACGAGCAGTTCTTTGACGGCCTCCGTGCCTTGCGAGAGCGTCTGGAGGACGAGCACGTCCGCGTAGCGATCCACGATGAGCGAGGGCAGCGCGTCGCCTTCGGCGTAGACGAGGCGAAAAGCGTCGGCCTCTCGTTCGAGTCCGGCGCGGCGCGCAATGGCAGCGGCGAGGCGGGCGCGCCACCATTCGGCGTCAATCGTCTCTTCGCGCCAGGTCAGCAGGCGCAGTGCGATCTGCGAGCGGTCGCTGTAGAGCGCGCCGCCCACGTAGCGCCCGCGCTCGTCGCGGACGTGGACGGTCGCGCCTGCCTGTGTGTCGCCCGTATCGAGCAGGTCGCTCCGGTAAATCCAGAGGTGGCCTGCGCGTGCGCGCTCCGCGCCTTTGCGCGAGACGATGACGGTTGCGGTTTTCATGGCGTCTGAATCGTTGTTGACTTTGCCCGTTCCCGACGCGTTTGTAAAGCACGCTCGCGCGACATTCAGGTGACAAAATCACAAGGAGCGCGTGCTTGAACGAAGCGCCTTTTGCATGTAGTCTAAGCGTCAGCTTGCACAGCAACCGCCGACAATTTCGGTTTTCCGCAAACTCTGTAGAAGGAGGGTTATTTTCAAGATGCCTGAAGTAGGAGATGTCGCGCCGGACTTCGAACTCGGCTCGCACCTGGAGAAAGGCAAGAAGGTGCGCCTGTCGGATTTCCGCGGCAAGAACAACGTCGTGATCGCATTTTACCCGCTCGCGTGGACGCCCGTCTGAACGGCGCAGATGCCGGCCTACGAAGCAGACCTCGAACGCTTCAAAGGCTACGATGCTCAGGTTCTGGGCATTTCAGTTGACAGCGTCCCGTGCAACACCGCTTGGGCGAAATCCTTGGGCGGACTGTCCTATGATTTATTGAGCGACTTCGAGCCGAAGGGCGAAGTGGCACGCGCCTATGGCGCATATCGCACCGCGGACGGAATCTCCGAACGCGCCCTGTTCATCGTGGATAAGGAAGGCAAGATCGCCTACAAAGACATCCACAACATCTCGGATCAACCGGACAACGAAGACTTGTTCGACGTGCTGCGCAATCTGTGAGGGACAGAGGTCAGAGGTTAGAGGCTGGAGGTCAGTAGCAATCAGCTTTTGTCTTTCACTGACCTCTGACCTCTGACCTCTCAAAAATTATGACTACGCTGTCAAGAAAATGCGTGCCCTTTACGCCGTTCGAGCGCGAACTCGCGCGCAGCAACATCGCCCTTGTGACGGCGGCGGGCGTCCACCTGCGCGACCAAGAGCCTTTCAACATCGCGGACGAACTCGGCGACCTCGGCTTTCGCATCATTCCGCCCGAAGCGGCCGCCGCGCAGTTGATGGTGACGCATCATCACTACGACCACACGGACGCGGACGCGGACATCAACGTCGTCTTCCCGCTCGACGTGCTGCGCGAACTCGAAACGGACAAAGTGATCGGCGGGTTAGCCCGCAAACACGTCGGCTACATGGGCTACACCATGCAGCTCAAGGCGATGTACGAAGGAACCGCGCCGGAGATCGCCAACGAGATCGACCGGGGCAGCCGCGCGGACGCCGTGATCTTGACGGGCGGTTGACCGAACGTCTGTCACCGCACGGTCGTGGCGGTTCAACGCGAAATCGAAATGCGCGGCATCCCGACGGTCTTAATCACGGTCAGCCCCGAAGTCTCGGCGCAGATGCGACCGCCGCGCGCGCTCTATCCGAAAGGCTTTAAGATCGGCAACAGCTTGGGGCGACCCGGCATGCGCGCGCTCCAACGACAGGTGCTCACCGACGCGCTCTCTCTGCTGTCCGAGAACACGCGCCCCGGCCAGGTCGTCACGCGCGAATACACGGACTACGGCGAGCAATACGACCCGCCGTCGGTCAAAGCGAAATGAAGTGACAGGTGACAGGTGACGAGTGACAAGATAAAACAGTGAATCGTTAATCGTGAATCGTGAGTATAGAAAACACGTTCTTTCTATTCACGATTGACGATTCACGATTTACTTGTCTTCAAACTCGTCACTTGTCGCTCGTCACTTGTCACTGTTTTCTTATGACGATCAGAACAATCGGGTTGGTCACGGGCGGGGGCGACGCGCCGGGTTTGAATGCGGTGATTCGCGCGGTGGTGAAGACTGCCGTGACCGAATACAACTTGCGCGTCCTCGGCATCGAGGACAGCTTCGAGGGCTTGCTCAACGAGACGCGCGTGCGCGAGTTGAAGCCGGCGGACGTGCGCGGCCTGCTGCCGCGCGGCGGCACGATGCTCGGCACGCGCAATCGCGGCCGCTTCGTCGAACGCGGCGGCCACGCAGGCGACCGCAAGCCCGCCGAGATTTACCAACAGGCCGTCGATAACCTGCGCCGGCTCGACATCGACGCGCTCGTCGTGCTCGGCGGCGAAGGCACGCTCGGCATCGCCGAGGAGTTCGACAAATTGGGCGTGCCCGTCATCGGCGTGCCGAAGACCATCGACAACGATCTGGCCTTCACCGAGTTGACCTTCGGCTTCGTCACCGCGCTCGACATCGCCACGGAAGCGCTGGATCGCTTGCACACGACGGCCGCCTCGCACGACCGCGTGATGATCCTCGAAGTGATGGGACGGCACACGGGCTGGATCGCTTTGCACTCGGGGATTGCGGGCGGCGCGGACGTGATCTTGATCCCGGAAATCCCCTTCGATCTCAAAGTGGTGGCGGAGAAGATCGAAGAGCGTGAGCGCTGCGATTCGCAGTTCAGCGTGGTGGTCGTGGCCGAAGGCGCGCGCGAAGCGGGCGGGTTGGAAATTTATCAGGATGCGGGCGACCGCGAACACGCCCCGCGTCTCGGCGGCATCGGTCATCACGTCGCGGGCGAACTCGAACGCATCACGGGCAAAGAGACGCGCTGCGTCGTGCTCGGCCACTTGCAGCGCGGCGGCTCGCCGAACGCTTTCGACCGCATGCTCGCCACCAACTACGGCTCGTGCGCCGTCCGCGCGTTGATGCGCGGCGAGCATGGCAAGATGGTCGCGCTGCGCTCGGCCGACATCGTCACCGTCCCACTGGCGAAGGCCGTCGCCAACGTCAAGACCGTCCCCCTCGATAGCCAACTCATCCGCACGGCGCGCGATGTCGGCATCTCCTTCGGCGCGGTTGACGAAGCGGAGCATCACGGCAAGGCGCGTTGCTGACGAACGGGAAAAGGGGAAGGGGTACAGGGAAAAGGTCGAAGCGGAACCGGCGGCGAGGCTCTCGCTTTTGACAACGAAGCCGTCGCCGGTGGTTCTTAAAATCAACTCGCTTGGCTTGTGTTTCTCGTCTCTCACTGCTTTTAACCCTGACCCTTTACCCCTTTCCCTTTCCCCTAACTTTGTCTATATTCTGAATCTCGGAGCGAATCGGACAGTGACACAAAACGTAAAAGAACGATTGCAAGCGGAACTCGACGAACTCGACACGGAACTGCGCGTCCACCTGCCGAAGCAGATCAAGACGGCGAAGGAGTGGGGCGACCTGCGCGAGAACGCCGAATATCACGCCGCGCTCGCGCGCCAGCAGTTCGTCCAGGCGCGCATCGGCCAACTGCGCCAGCGCCTCAGCGAACTCGCTTCGATTGATGTCTCGAAAGTGCCGCACGGCAAGGCGGCCTACGGCTCGACGCTCCTGCTCTACGACGCCGAGCGCGACGAGGAAGTGACTTACCGTTTGGTGACGCCCGAAGAGAGCGACCCGCAGGGCGGACTGATCTCGACCACCTCGCCCGTCGGCCGCAGCCTGATGGGACGCGAAGAGGGCGACGAAGTGAAGGTCGTCACTCCGAACGGCGCGCGCTCCTTCGAGATACGCCGTCTCACCACACTGCACGACGAGATGAAAGCGAACTCGGCGGAGAACTCCGACACGAGCGAACAAAGCTGAACGCCTTCGCCTGAAACTTTCTCACATGCTTTGCAAACGTCTCTTAATCATCGCAACGCTTCTGCTCGTGACAGCGTCGGCGCATGGCGCGCGTGCGTCTCAAACTCAAGCAAACGCTCCGGCGCGCAAGGCCACTTTTTCCACACCGGAACAGATTGCGGAAGACATCAAGGCCGTGCCGTGCCGGGGCAACGCCGAACGTCTGGCGGGAGCGAAGGCGCTCTTTATGAAGATGGGCGCGGCGGCCTCAGACATCTCCGTCGAGAAGATCAACAACGTGGAGAACTTGGTCGTGCGCAAGCAGGGCACGACGAACGAACTCGTCGTCTTGGGCGCGCACTACGACAAAGTGAGCCACGGTTGCGGCGCGGTCGATAACTGGACGGGCATCGTAGCCATCGCGCACATCTATCGAACCATTAAAGACCTGCCGCTCAAGAAGACCGTGCTGTTCGTCAGCTTCGGGAGAGAAGAAGAGGGCTTGATCGGTTCGCGCGAGATGGTCAGGGCAATCGACAAAGAGCAGCTTCCGCAGTATTGCGCAATGATCAATATAGACAGTCTCGGCCTCGGCATCCCGCAAGCGGAAACGGGCATTTCCAGTAAAAAACTGGTGACGCGCGCCGCCGAACTCGCCAAGCGCATGCAGATGCCTTTCCAGCAGGGCACGATCCGCGAGGGCGACACGGATTCGAGTTCCTTTCTGTCGAGGAAGATACCCGCCATCGCGCTCCACGGATTGTCGAACGAATGGCAGCAGGTGCTCCACTCGCACGAGGACAAGGTTTCAAAAGTGAACCCGATGAGCGTCTTCATGGGTTACAGGCTGGCGCTCGGCCTCTTCGGCGAGGTTGAGAATTCCCCTTGCGACGCTTTCCGTTAATTCCCTTCACTCTTTCCCGCGTCGGAATCCGCAATCAATTGCTCCTTTGTCTTCCTTAGTGTCTTCGTGTCTTGGTGGTTAAGTTTCGGTCTTCACCACCAAGACACTAAAGACACAAAGATAAAACGGACTCGCCGAGGCCGTGAGACCGGCGGGCTGCGCGGTTTTCTTGACAAGGGGTTCGGCGCATCCCTATCATGCACTGTTTATTTCGGCGGCGTTAGATTGCTTCCGGGCGGCGTTTTAGAAGAAAGGCTGTGGAGAAAGTTGTTCGGGGCGAGCATCGGGCGCGGGGCGCAGCGAATCATCAGCGCGATGGTGCGCTGGCTGGCCTATGGGCGCATCAATCCGAACGTGCTGACCGTGATCGGCGTCGGCATCAACGTGCTCTCCGGCCTCTTGTTCGGTCTCGGCCATTTCTTCTGGGCGGGCGTCATCCTCATCGTCGCCAATCTGTTTGACATGCTCGACGGGCAGGTGGCGCGACTGTCGGGACGCGTGACGCGCTTCGGCGGCTTTCTCGATTCCTCGCTCGACCGTCTGTCGGACATGGTCGTCTTCGTCGGGCTGATGGTCTTCTACGCACGCGACACGGAGTTTCATTCGACCTTGAACGTGTTTCTCGCGGGCGCGGCGATGATGGGTTCGGTGATGGTCTCCTACGCGAGCGCGCGCGCCGAGAGTTTGATTCCGAAGTGCGACGTTGGCTTCTTGAGACGGCCGGAACGTGTGGTACTGTTGATCATCGGCGGGTTGTCCACGCATCCCGGCTCGGCCAACTATTTCGCCAACCGGATGCCCGCCGTGCTCTGGATTCTGGCGGTCGGCTCTTACTGGACGTTTGCGCATCGCATGTATCACACGTGGCGCGAAGTGTGGCGCGCGGACATGGCGACGGCAGCGCGAGCGGCCGAGGAAGCATCTAAGACCGGGCGCGAAAGCGGCGAAGGGGCGAAGGAAAACTCGACGCCCGCCGGGAAGATCGCCGGCGGCGCGCCTGCGTCGCACTAAAGTTTGTGCGTGTTTGGCTGCCATGTTCGCGGCCGTTCACACGTTTTTATCTTGTCAATTCCCGCAGGTTGCGGAAGAGCGTCGATTTTATAAACTTGAGGTCTCCCACATTGAACATCTGTCCCTGCTGCGGCGCGAAGACTGACGCCGACCTGCTGACGAACGCCTGCGCGGCTTGCGGCGCACGCCGCGTCGGCCCGCCGCTCGCGCGTCCTGAGAAGGAACTTCCCTCTTATCTGAGCGCGGTCGCCGTCGGCGCCAGCAGCACGCTGCTTCTCTTCGTCTTTCTCCTCAACACGCTCCTCGCATTCCTTGAGCAGAAGCCCACCCCGACCTTTGACTTCTGGAACGTCGTGTCCGCCGGAGAGGTTGCCGCGTGGCGTCTGAAATGGTTTGCGCTGCCGCTCTCGCTCCTCGTCGTCTGGGCGGGGGCGCGCGTCTCGGCCAAGATCGTGCGCGAACCGTTGCGCTTCACGGGTCTGCGTCTGGCCGAGTTGGGATTCAAATTGTCGGTCGTATTGGCCGTCGGGTTAGCCGTCCTCATCGGCCTGACGATCCCCGAACGCTTGCGCCAGCGCGAGCGCGGGCTTGAGGCGGCGAAGAACGTCGAGGGCTACGAAGCGATCAAGGTGCTCTACGAATATCGCGCGCGCTTCAACTCATACCCCGCGACCGCAGAAGATTTACGCAAACTGCCAGACCCGGACGGCTCGGTCGCGCGCCTCGTCGCCAAGATGCGCTCAGAGGCTTACGAGCCGCAGTCGGCCATCGCCGCGCTGCCGCCCGTAACGTCGAAGACGCGTCAGCCGCGCGCGGGTGCAAACGTCCCGATTCGCCCCGTCGCCCTGCGCACGGCCGTCGGCGGCGACGTGGCGGGCGAAGTCCTCTCTTTCACCAACTACAAACTGCGCCTGCCGGGCAAAGACAACCTGCTCGGCACTGAAGACGACTTGATGATCCGCGACGGCGTGATCATCCCCGCGCCGCCCTTGCCGCAAAACACTTCGCGCACAAACGCCGTCTCGCCCGCGACGACAACGGGCGGCACGCGGAAACCCTGACGCCCCTCACGCAAGCGAATGGGACTCTTCGACCTCTTCAAGCGGAAAAAAGTTGACACGGAAGCGACCCGACGCGCCGCCTTGATGCGCGCCGGTCGGGTCGGCGAAGGCGTCGTCCTCGACGTGACCATCACCGACGCCGGAGACATCACACACGTCTTCTACACCTACAACATCAACGGCGTCGAATACGAATCATCCCAATCTCTGGACGAACTACAGCGCCACCATCAGGGCGACTATTATCCCGGCGCGCGCATCACCGTCCGCTACGACCCGCACCGCCCCGCCAACTCCGCAGTGGTGTGAGCAGCGATTAGCTGGTAGCTATTAGCTGTTAGCTATTAGCTGTTAGCTGTTAGCTTTGACCGTTTACCATCCTTCCCGGTTACTCGCCGGTAGTCAGCAGTCAACGAAATCTGTTAAAACAGACTCCTGATCTACGTTATCACTAACACTGAGCTTATCGCCGGTGGCTATTAGCTAACAGCTAATAGCTAACAGCTAACAGCTATTAGCTAACACCCATGTTTCGAAAAATCCTGATCGCCAACCGGGGCGAGATCGCCGTGCGCGTGCTGCGCGCGTGTCGTGAGTTGGACATCCGGACGGTGGCCGTCTATTCGGAGGCCGACGCCGCGTCGCTTCACGTGCGTCTCGCCGACGAAGCCTACTTGCTCGGCGCTGCGCCTTCGTCCGAAAGTTACCTGCGCATCGAACGCGTCATCGAAGCGGCGCGCGCAGCGGGCGCGGAGGCGATTCATCCGGGCTACGGATTCTTGGCGGAGAACGCTGAGTTTGCGCGCGCCTGCGCCCGTGCGGGACTGACCTTTATCGGCCCGTCGCCCGACGCGATGGAGTTGATGGGCTCGAAGATCAACGCGCGCCGTGCGGCCACGGAAGCAGGCGCGCCCGTCGTGCCGGGCACGACCGAACCGCTGCGCTCGGCGGAAGAGGCGCGCGAGACGGCCGCGCGCTTCGGCTACCCCGTCATGCTCAAGGCGGCGGCGGGCGGCGGCGGCAAAGGCATGCGACTCGTCACGCGCGAAGCCGACATCGCTTCGGCTTTCGAGACCGCGCAATCCGAAGCGCTCGCGGCTTTCGGCGACGCGGCCGTTTACTTGGAGAAGGCCGTCGAACGCCCGCGCCACATCGAGATTCAAGTTTTCGCGGACACGCATGGCAACACAGTCCACCTCGGCGAGCGCGAGTGCTCCATCCAAAGACGCCACCAGAAAGTGATCGAGGAATGTCCCTCGCCCATCGATGATCCGACGTTGCGTGCGCGAATGGGCGAGGCGGCCGTCAGGGTCGCGCGGGCGGCCAATTACGTCGGCGCGGGCACGGTCGAATTTCTCGTCTCGGACGTGACGCGCGAGTTCTACTTCCTTGAGATGAACACGCGCCTCCAAGTAGAGCATCCGGTGACGGAACTCGTGACGGGCATCGATCTCGTGCGCGAGCAGATCATGGTCGCGGCCGGGCACGCGCTCTCTTTCACGCAGGACGAAGTGGAATGGCGCGGCCACGCCATCGAGTGCCGCGTCTATGCCGAAGACCCCGACAACAATTTCCTGCCCTCGCCCGGCCGCATCACTTCGCTGCGCGTGCCTGCAGGGCCGAACGTGCGCGACGACGGCGGCGTCTACGCGGGCGCGGAAGTGTCCATCTATTACGACCCGATGATCTCGAAACTCGCCGCCTGGGGACGCACGCGCCGCGAAGCCATCGAGCGCATGCGCCGCGCGCTCGCGGAGTACACCGTGGGCGGCATCAAGACGACGCTCCCCTTCTTTCGCGAAGTCATGCGCGACGCGGAGTTCATCGACGGCCGACTCGACACGGGCTTCATCGAACGCTTCAACGAGCGACGCGCCATGGCCGCGCAAGCAGCCGCCGCAGCCGCGCGCAACGACGCCGAGACGGCTGCCGCAACTTCAGAGGGTGACGACTCTCCGGCCGATGCCGCAACCGACGACACCACGACGCGCGACATCGCCATCATCGCCGCCGCGCTCGCCGCCACGGCGCAGAGCACGCCGGAAGCAGACGCCGGCGGCGAACGTGCAAACGTCGCCAACGCGCCAAGCCAATGGCGTGTCATGGGTCGCATCAATCAACATCGCTCACGCGATCTGTTTTGAAGCTGTAGTTCGACACTGAAACGAAGATGAAACTGACTGCGGAAGTTGACGGACAGACATACGAACTTGAGTTGCGCCGCGAGGGTGCGCGCGTGGAGGCGAGGGTCGAGGGGCGGCGCTATCAACTGGAAGCGCGCGAGACTGAGGCCGGTGCGTTCCTGTTGCTCTCGGCGGGCGGGCGCGTCTACGAATGTCGCGCCGCTCGCGCGTCGTCGCCGGCGCAAGGCGTCGGCGGCGTGCGCGAAGTGCAGATCGGCGACGCGGTGTTTCAAGTCAAACTTGTCGACCCGAAGCGTCTGCGCAGCGTGCGCGGCGCGGGCGCAGAAGCCAGCGGGCGCGCTCAGGTCGTGGCTTCGATGCCGGGCAAAGTGGTGCGCGTGCTGGTCGAAGCGGGCGCGCGGGTGGCGGCGGGCGACGGCCTCGTCGTCGTCGAAGCGATGAAGATGCAGAACGAGTTGAAGTCGCCGAAGGGCGGCACGGTCGTCGAGGTGCGAGCCGAAGCCGGAGCGACCGTCAACGCGGGCGACGTGCTGGTTGTCGTCGAGTAAAAGTAGTACCTGCCACAAGCGAATTTTTGAACTATGACCCGACACAAGGATGAGCGCGGCGAAGTCGCGCCCGAAGAGTTGCGAATTCTTTTGTGGGACATCGACGGAACGCTCTTGCGTTCGGCGCGACCGGGCGCATTCAGGGATTACACCGTGCCCGTTCTCGAAAGCATCTTCGGGACGGCCGGGCGCATCCACGAGATGCGCGTCTCAGGCATGACCGATTTGCAGATCATCTGCGAAGCCCTCGGCGAACACGGCGTCACGAGCGAAGAGGTGCGCGCGCGCGTCGGGGAAATTCGCACGCGCTTTATGATCGAGATGGAGCGCGTGGCGGCGACGGCGACCGAGGAGCAACCGCTCTTCGTCACGCTCGGCGGCGCATGCGAGATTTTGGAGCGCGTCCGCCGGCATCCGCGCTATCGCTCGTCGCTGCTGACGGGCAACCTCGAACCCGCCGCGCATTTGAAGTTGCGACACGTCGGCCTCTCAGAGTTTTTCGGAGAACTGCCGGGCGCGTTCGGCGATGACTCGCACGACCGCCGCGATTTGCCCGCGCTCGCCGCCGCGCGCATCAACTCACGCCTCAAACTCGAACTCACGCCTGAGCAATTCATCGTCATCGGCGACACGCCGAACGACATCGCCTGCGCCAAACATTTCGGCGCGCGCTCGGTCGCCGTCTCCACCGGCCGCTTCGACAGCGCCGCCGTGCTCGCCGCACACGCTCCCGACGCGCTCCTCCCAGACCTCTCCGACACCGAACTCGTCCTCAAAACTTTCGACGCGCTCTGACATAGCAGGAGATGGTCAATGGTCAATGGTGAATGGAAGAAGACAGTTCTGCTCCATTCACCATTCACCATTCACCATTTACCAGCTTTCCTTCATCGTTTCTTCTTCACGGTCGGTGGAAGCCGCGTTCGATGTCGCGCGTGGTGAGGCGGAGGATGGCGGGGCGTCCGTGCGGGCAGGTGGTGGGTGAGGAGGTCGTGAGCAGGCGGTCGATGAGCCAGCGCATCTTTTCGGGCGCGAGCGGCATGTTGACTTTGATCGCCGCGTGACAGGCGAGCGAGGCGGCGACGCGCTCGCGCAGAGAGGCGCGCGCCGCGCCGCGACGTTCGGCGTCGATGGTCTCCAACAGTTCCGCGAGCATGTTGCGCGCCTCCTCGGCGGGCAAGTCGGCGGGCACGGCCTTGACGGCGACGGTGCGACCCGACAGGCGCATCAGGCCGAAACCGTAAGTTTCGAGTTCGGTGGCCAGCGTGTCGAAGGCGGCGGCCTGCGCGGGCGTGAGGTCGAAGGTTTCGGGCATCAACAGTTGTTGCGATTCGGCCGCGCGCTCTTGTTCGAGGCGGCGATACTTATCGAAGAGGATACGCTCGTGAGCGGCGTGCTGGTCGATGAGCAACAGGCCGTCGGCGTCTATCGCGATGATGTAGCTTTCTTCGAGTTGATAGAGCGGGCGGATGTTGGCCGAGACGGCTTCGATTTCGATCTCGTGCATCGCGCCCGCGATTGAGTTGAGCGGCGGCAGCGACGCCGCGCGCTCCGGCTGCGACGGCGCGGCGGGCTTGCTTGGCGACGCGGACACTTGCGACGCGCTCGCACTTTGCGCTTCCGGTCGCATCGAGACTTCGCTCGGCGCCGCAATCGTCGAAGCATCAAGTTCATTTGTCGCGGCATAGGTGGAAGCGTTCGCAGGGCTCGAACCGGCGGCGCTCTCATGTTCCGGCGCTGTCAACGCACGCGCCGTAAACTCTTCGCTCGCACGAAGCAGCGACTCGTCGTCGGGCGGCGACGTGAAACCGAACTCGATAGTCTCTTGCTGCGGCAACGACGGCTCAGCTTCGTGCATGGCATGGCGTGGGGCGCTGCTGTCAACCGTCGCGCCCCACGCCCGAGTCGTCTTGCCGGGCGCGTGAGATTGGTCGTGCGCGTTTGTGTTCGCGGCGGAAAATTCGCGCCCCTCCGGTTCGTCCGTGGTTCGGATGTAGCCGCCCGCCGCGAGGGCGGCGCGCACGGCTTCGCGCACGGCATCGGAGACGGCGGGCGCGCGGCGAAAGCGCACCTCGGTCTTGGCCGGGTGGACGTTCACGTCAACTTCTTCGAGCGGCACTTCGAGAAACAGGAGCGCCGCCGGATAGACGCCGTGCGGCAGCACCGTGCGATAGCCTTCGCCGAGCGCGCGGCTAACGAGACGGTCGCGCACGTAGCGCCCGTTGACGAACAGGTATTGCGCGTCGCGCGTCGTGCGGCGCTCGCGCGGCGCGGAGACGTAGCCGGAGACGCGCGCGATCTGTTCATGCCCGCCGCGAACTTCGAGGAGGCTGTCGAGAAATTCCGCGCCGAAAATTTGATAAGCGCGCTCGCGCAAAGAGGCGGCCGGTGCGACGCGCAGCGACTCGCGGCCGTTGTTCGTCAAGACGAAAGCGATCTCCGGGTGGGCGAGCGCGTAGTGTGTGACGAGACTCGTCAGGTGAAAACTCTCGGTCGCCTCGGAGCGCAGGAACTTGCGCCGTGCCGGGACGTTGAAGAAGAGATCGCGCACCGTGATGGTCGTCCCGCGCGGGCGCGCCGCCGTCCGCACGTCGCGCATCCGCCCGCCTTCAATCAGCACGCGCGTCCCTTCGGATTGGCCTTCCATCTGCGTCAAGAGTTCGACGCGCGCGACCGATGCGATGGAAGCCAGAGCCTCACCGCGAAAGCCGAGCGTGCCGATGCTGTGCAGATCGTCGGCCGTGCTGATCTTCGACGTGGCGTGTCGCTCGAAGGCCAGCAGCGCATCGTCCCCGGTCATCCCCTCGCCGTCGTCCGCGACGCGCAAGAGCCTGCGCCCGCCCGCCTCCACGTCAACTTCTATGCGCCGCGCCCCCGCGTCAATCGAGTTCTCCACCAACTCCTTCGCCACCGACGCCGGACGCTCCACCACCTCGCCCGCCGCGATCTGGTTCGCCAAGTGATCTGATAGGACACGAATCTTCGACATAGCAGTGCGGTTAATTATTACCTACTTATTGAGACTTAATTGATGTCGGCTGCGCGTTCGGCGCAATACATTTCTCGACTGCGCTTCTGGTTCTTTTGGCCCAGTCAACAAATGGATGATCCGCATCAGTTATCTCAAGTTTCATTTCGCCCCCACTGATGAGGGCGTAGAACGTGTGTACTGTCGGATGCAAGGTTATGGTCACAGTCCCCTTGGCTCGTTCTGCCCTGTCCGTCGCCGAAAGCATTGAAAGAGAAAGGTCATAAAACTCTTCGTGAGCCGTTTTCGACGGGACACAAGACTTATCATCTACGCGCCATTCTTTAACCTTTAACTTTTTCTTGATGCTCTTGATATTTTCAGCACGGTTCTTCATGTGCAGTGCCATCATTTGATCGTAGAGCGAAACGGAGTCGGCCATCCTGACGACCAGAAAGAGCCGGTCGTCGTTCGGCTCACGCTTATAGATAAAAGAATATTCCAGCACATCGGTGTAAAGATCGCGGTAACTGCGGTAGCCCAGAAAGGTTTCTTCAATCGGCAACAGTTCGGTCAGAACATCCTGAAAATGTTCGTCCACCCACAGCCAGTCCTCGTCCTTTTGCGCTTGACCAGGCTGGCACAACACCAGACACAATCCAATCGCGGACAGCAACAGCTTAATCCGTTTTGCTTTCATTGCTTCGCTTCCTCGAAAGCAGAGAATATTTTTCAGAGATAGACGATCTGGTGCTCGACCGAGCCGAGGTCGATGGCGTCGTAAATCCAGTCGAGACAGTAGCGGCCGTGGCGCGCGAGGAGTGAGGTGATGTTGAGATGGCGCTCCTGCAAAGTCTTTTCGGGATAGAGAGCGGCGTAAGCGCGTTCGAGTTGGCGATGGGCGGCGCGGTCGCGCGCCATCTGCGCGCGGTGGAAGCGCGCGCGAAGACCCGCCAGTTGATGCTCGATCTTCTGTGTGCCGTGCGCGAGCGCGTCGGCGAGGGTCGGGTCGAAGCGGCGCAGGTTCGCGCCGAGTTCCGAGAGCGCGCCGTCGATTGCTGTTTCGGCGCGCGCGAAGGCTTGCGCCTGTTCCGCGCCGAGATGTTCTTCGACGACGCGGGCGATCACGGTGTCGAGTCCGTTGAAGAAGTCGGCGAGTTTCAGGTTGTAGCGTTCGAGCGTGCGCCCCGTGCGGCGTTCGACGAGCGTGAGACTGGCGCGGTGCAGGATGGGCGTCGCGGGTCTCGCGAGCAGTCGATAGACTTCCGCCGTCTGCGCGAAGTAAGCGACTTCGGCCGCGCCACCGAAGTAGGCGATTGAAGGCAGAAGGTAATCTTGCACGACGGCGCGCAGCGTGACGTTCGGGCTGAAGCGTTCGGGGTCGCTCGCGGCCATCGCGGCGAGTTCCTCTGCGGTGTAAGCGTCGGCGTCGGGCGCGCCCTTCGTTTGATAGCGGCCGTCCGAGGCGCGGCGCGTGAGCGCGCGACGCGAGCCGTCCGTGTGGATGAAGAGCGGGAAGGCGTCGGGCGAGGCGTGCACCTGCGCGTGATAGCCTTCAGCTTCGAGTTGGCGGCTGCGCGCTTCGACGGCGGCGGCGATGTCGGGCGCGCGGCGCGCGGCTTCGGCGTAGAGCGGCGCGGCCAGTTGTTTCAGGCGCGTATCGAGCGGGTCGAGCAGGACGAGACCGTGACGACTGACGAGCGCCGTCAACAGGCGCGCGAAAGCCTCGCCGTAGGTGCGCCCCGGACGATAAGCATCATTGAGGAGCGCTTCGAGATCGGGAAGAAACTCGGTGGTGGGCAACAGGTCGAGCACGCGACGGACGGCATCATTGATCGTCTCGTCGAGACGGACGCCTCCGACGGGCGTGCCTTCGCGATGGAGCGCGTCGGTGAGATCGGTCGAAGCGAGTCGGCCGTCGCAAGCCGTGAACTCGGCGGCGCGCACCTCTTCCCAGTCGTGATCCTCCGTCGCCATCCAGAAGACGGGGACGGCCTCCGTGCCGCGCTGCGTCAGGCAGCCCGCGAGTTTGACGGCCGAGAGCGCTTTGTAGATCGTGTAGAGCGGCCCGGTGAAGAGTCCGACCTGTTGGCCTGAGACGACGGCGACCGAATCAGGGGAGCGCAGGCGCGCGATGTTGCGCAAGGTCTCCGCGCCCGCGCCGTAGCGCGTGTTCATCTCCGCGAGCGCATCGCAGAGCGCGACGCGATCCGTGCGGTGCGCGGCGAGCACTTCAGGCGCACGCGCGGCGAGTTCGTGATGAAAGCGGACGGCGTTCGGATAGAAGCGCCGCAGCGCCGTCGGGTCTTCGAGATATTCGAGAAAGAGACGCGACTGGTGTGGGATGCGCGCGAAGGGCAAAGTCTCGATACGCAAGCCGGCCTCTTGCGGCGTGCTGAAACAGGCGGGTTCGTTCGTCGTGGGGGAAAGTTCGGTGCTCACTTGACTGCTCCTTCGGCCAACTGCGTCTCGCTGCCGGTCTCATTCGTCTCACCCGTCGCAAACGGCGCGCGACACTCGTTCAACAGACGCTCGATCTCGCGCCCGGCCGCTTCGTCCGGCATCAAGAGCGGCGCGCGCACCTCGCCGCCCGCGTAACCGCACAGGTCGAGCGCGCGTTTCAAACCGCCGATGCCGAAGCGCGTCGTGACGGCGCGCGCAAACGGCGTGAACTTTCGTTGCCACGCGCGCGCCTCCACGTGTTCGCCGCGCTCGACGAGATGCGCGATGCGGACGGCCACTTCGGGCACGGCGCACGCGGCGGCCAGTATCGCCCCGTGCGCGCCCGCCGATAAAGCCGCGTAGAGCAGAGAGGCGTGGCCGGTCAAGACGGCGAACTCACGGGAGGCCAGCCTGAGGAGTTCGACGAAGCTGACCATGTCGCCCGAACTGTCTTTGATGCCGATGATGTTGGCGTGCGCGGCGAGACGCGCGACCGTCTCCGGGGACAGACTGACGCCCGTGTTCTGCGGGATGTTGTAGAGGACGACGGGGACGCTTGAAGCGTCCGCCACTTGTTCGTAGTAATTTGCGAGGACGGCCTGCGTCATCCCGGCGCGATAAAAATGGGGCGTGATGACGAGCACGGCGTCAGCCCCGGCCGCGGCCGCGCGGTGCGCTTCCGCGATGCTCTCGCGCGTGGAATGACGACCGATGCCGACGACGAAGGCGAGGCGGTCAGGCACGCCGGCACGCGCCGCGCGGACGACTTCGAGAATCTCGCTTTCGTCCAGATGCACGCGCTCGCCGGTTGAGCCGAGGATGACGTAGCCGCCAATGCCCGTCTCGTTCCAGCGTTCGATGTTACGCTTGAGGGCGCGCGTGTCCGTTTGGCCGTCGGTGGAAAACGGCGTCGTGCAGGGCAGAAGGATGCCGCGCAGTCGGTCGGCCGTCAAACGCGCGGCGCGGGCGTCTCCCTTTTGAATGTCGGCGTGCGGTTTCAAACGAGAGCCATTATAACGACCGTTCAAGGAATGTTGAAGCGCCCCTTGAGTTCGAGCGGCATCTTGCCGAGCGGCGCTTGTTTGTAAGCGCGCTTGACGAAGTTGTCGCCCGCGTCGTCCATGAGCGGGAGAGCGCGCAGGGGCAGTTCGCAGATGGTTTCGATGACGTGCGAGCCGAGCGCGCGATAGCTTTCGAGTTGCTGCTCGGTGTAGTTCTGATCGGCGGTCGATTCGTGCGGAAAGGCGCGGCTGGTGCTGGCGTAGTTGAGAATGTCAATGGGTTCGCCGCCCGTGATGGCGGGCTTGATGTAGATGATGACGCCGTCTCTGGCCGGTTGGCCGGACGTGTCCCGGTCGGCGCACGAGTAGCGGATGAGGCCGACGGCCGAGTATCTGCCGTCGTTGGCGTCCCGGTGCTCGCGGTCGTCTTTGGCGTAGATGGGCAGGCCGCCGATGAAGTCGATGGGGATGCCGAGGTCGATGCGAATTTTGCGGACGGCTCCGGCGAGGTCTTCGAAGCGACTCCGCGGGTCTTGCGAACCGTCGGCGACGACGATGAGGTGCGCGCGGCGCAAGACCATCTCGTAGAGGCCGAGATTCTCGAAGTGGCCGCCGTCGGAGAGATAGACGTAAGGGCTGGTGTTGTCGCTGTGGCCGAGGGCTTCGGCGAGAATCGGGCGCAGGGCGAAGCGCGGGCCGGAGCGATTGTAAGTGTGCAGGCGGTCGGAGAAGCGGTCGTTGCCGGCGGGGCCGGGATTGCCAAGCCACCAGCCGAGCCGCGCGTTGAACAGAGTCATCAAAAAGGCCAGCGCGGGCGAAGAGTGATAGCCCATGTTGGGCGAAGCGGCCGCGCCCGAAATCGTGACGGCCGTGCCCAGACTGATGCCGTCGCCGGGAGGCGCGCTGCCGCCGCCGTACTCTCGCGTCTTGCGATAACCGAGTCGGAAACTGCCGCTGTAGAGCGGCGTGACGGTGAAGGTTTCGGCCTTGCGCTGTTGCCAAGCGAGGTTATGGCCGCTCGTCAGGTTGAGACAGATATTGACGACGTGCAGGAGTTTGCGCTTCGACTCGCCGGCCGCGCCCTGATAATGACAGAGTTCGTGCATCGGCAAATTGTCGTCGGGGTCGAACCCCGTGAACGGATTCGGGCGGCGTTCCCGCTGCGGCCGCGACGCGCCCATGTAGGCGCGGATCAGGCGATTGCGATACATCGAATGAAGCGAAAACTTGTTGACGTTGACGCACGTGGACATGACGAGACTGACGGCGACGAGCGCGAGCGCGAGCGGGATGAGCAGTCCGAGCGGAGCGTAGTGGACGGTGTTCAACTCGGCGATCATATTCGCGCGAGCGTGTCCGGCTATGTCGTGCCAGTCGAACGCGGCGGGCGCGAGTTTCCTGATGAGCAGGTTCGTGCCGAGCGAGCCGACGACGAGCAGCGTGAGGGCGAAGACCGGAGCGGCGAGTTTCATCGCGTAATCGATTAAGCCGCCCTGCGGTTGCCCTTCCTGCTCCGGGTGCGCCTGCGACTTGTCGCTCTTGCCGCCGAGGATCGTCATCAAGCCGGACGCGCCGCCGAGCGCGGCCAGAATCGCCTGCGTCTTCGTGCCCAGATACATCAATCCTACGGGGCCGAACAGGACGAGCGCGCTCGCCACGCTCCACAACAGAGAGACGATGAGCACCCACGCGCCGAAACGCGCCCACCATTCGCGGTCTTCGTCGTCGGTGAAGTGGCTCGTGATGCCGACGAACAAGACGACCGCCAGCAAAAACAGGCATAGGAAGAGAGGCGCGGCGAACGAAGCGTAGAGTTCGGTGACGGGCACGGGGACGGGCGCGCGGCTCGCCGGTTCGGGGAAGACGACGTTGGCCGCCCACCACACGAGCGTGCCCCACAAACTTCCGATGAGCACGACCGCGAAAGGCTCCCACACCAGATGCGGCCAATCGCGCGCCCAACGTCTTTTCCAGAACTTGAAATCTTTGACGAGCAGGATGAGCGTGTAGAGCACGTAGCCCGCGATGTGCAGCGCCGCGCCGTAGACGACGAAGCGCAACCAACCCTCGCCGAAACTTTCGCCGCCGAACGTGCGCCCCCACGCCCACCAACTCGTCAGGCAGACGGCCGACAGCGACAGCGGCAACAGGCAGAGCCACAGAAACGCGCCCTGCTTCGTCAGGCGTTGACGCTTGATGCGGCGCGGGCGATTCGCGCTCGGACGCGCCACGCCCATGTAGATGATAGCGGTAAGCCCGCACAGCGTGCCGAGCCAGAGCGACCAGGAGACGCGCGCGCCCGCTTGCGAACTCAACTGCACGATGCCGACCACGATGCGCGGCAGCATCAGCGCGGCGAGGATGATCGGAATCAGCACCAGCCAGTTGAGCAGCAGATTGCGGACGACGATGGAGACGAGCGTCCACGTGTCGGCCGAGAGAAAACCGAGTTTCGGATTGAGGTAGTTGCTATACGAGCGCAGGTGGCGGATGGGTTCGGGTTCGGGCGTGAGTTTGTTCTTCTCCGGTTCGTTCTTGAGCGCCGTGATCACTTCCGGCAAGCGTGCGCGATGAATCCACGCCGACAACCAGCTTCCGAGATAGCCGCCGCCGGAGACGGTCGAGAGATAATCGAATTGTTCGAGCAGGCCGTAGCGCGCCAAGCCTTGCACGATGCCGAGTCCGAAACTCGCGCTGCGGATGCCGCCGCCCGAAAAACAGAGCGCCGTGCGTTTCTCCTTCAAGTCGTGGATGTGCCGGTAGAGTTCGGCCGTGAACCGTTCGTTGAGCAGCACGACGTAGCGCGTCTGCTTGCCCGCCCTGCGTTCCTTGAACGAGCACTCGATCTGCTCGACGGCGCGTCTGTGAAGTTCCTCTTCCGACAGATCGACGGGCGTGCGACGACGGTGCGCCGCGCGCCGGTCGGCCTCGGCCTCGCGTTCGATCTCCGACTTGATCTCGGCATTGATCTCGGCCGCCAGTTGCTCCTCTACTTCGCGGTCGATGTGCTCTTTCGCCGCCAGATAGGCGTCTGGCAGCGCGCCGCGCTGGTGTACGTATTCGTCCTCCAACACGCGATACAGCGGATAGATGTGTTGCTGCTCGCAATTCGCCTCCAGTTTCTCGTAACCGTGCGGCGCAGCAGAGGAGGCGGCGGCCGTTTTGTCGATGTTTGAATTCGTCATCTTCAGACTCCGTGCGAAGACATGGGCGGCACAGCAAAGACGTAAAACTCGACAAAGGCCGGCGCGCGACATTTACATCGATGCCCCCGTGCCGACAGTCTTCAGCGAGATACCCTGCGACGTGCCGTGCTACTCGCGGGCCGGCGGTCAAACGGCGCGTTGCCCGGCGAGTGTCCGGGGAACCATCCGGGGAATTATCCGGGAGAACTATCCGGGAGAACTATCCGGGGGACTATCCGGGGGACTATCGGGCGGGCTGGTCAGTCCCTGCGAAGACAGCGCATTCAGATTCGGGTTGACCACGATCTCGAGGCTATCGAGGAACACCGTGGCGAGTTTATCGACAGCCACGCGTTCGACGAGAATCAACATGCTGAACGCGTACTGCTCCGCCGGTAACACTCTCGCCTGATGCACCAACTCGAAAGTGTGGACGGGGTCGTCTCGTTGGTCGATGCCCGAGGCGGTCTCGTATGAAAACTCTTTCACGAAACTCTGTCCGGCCAGATCGGCCAGCAGCCGGACGCGCGCGCCGACATCTTTGGCAACGAAGACGCGCAAGTCGCTCTTGAACCACACCACTCGCGTCCCCGCCGCGAGCATGAGCGGAATCCGCAGCGTCCCACACCAAGCGGCGTGCAACGCGTGCGTCGGCTGCGGCGGGCTGGTCGTCTCGCCCGGCGGGCGCTCGGGTGCGCTCGTCGGCGCGGGCGGCGGCTGCGGCGGGCTATCAATCAGTTCCGGCTCCGGCGTGGCCTGATCGAACAGGATCGAGATCGCGTCGCCGTTCGGCGTCGCGCTGAACGTCCCGCGCCGCAAGACGTGCGGCGTCACCACCTCCGCCTCGCCCCACACGGACATAAATTCATACGGCGGACTCGCCACATCAGGTGGACTGCTCATCAACATCCCTCCCACTAATCTGTCAGGCGTCACGCGCCGACAAGTAAGGCGTCGCGCGGCGTTGAAGACCGCTGCGCGACGCCTTCTCGCATGCTGATGCGATGTGCTGACTCAGAACGGTTTGAATTTGGCGAGGATGGAATCAAGATTGAAGGTGAATCCGAAGTTGCCCCTGACTTCCTTCTCTTTGACGAATTCCGTGCGATTCGCAAAGGTGAAAGAGATGGGGAAATGGATACCCAAACTCCTGATCGGGATTCTCAACCCGAACTGCCCCACCGCGATGTCGCCCTTCGTATTCGGAACGAGCGCCCCTCCCAAAGCCGAAGCGTTCTCCACCAGCCGCTCGTACCTGCCGCTGAACCAGAAAACGAACTGACCGGCCTCGCCCAGATTGAAAGGTATATCGGCCTGACCGGCGAACTGGAAGTCGCGTATGCGGCCGGGGCGCGGGTCGGCCGGAGCGGCGGGCTGCGGCCGTTTATTGAACATCGTGAGCGTGCCGTTGGCCGTCAGAGAGATGCGCCGCTCGGTGCCGGTCGAGGCGATGAAGGTGAAGTTAGAGGTATCGGGCGCGCTGACCTCGCGGTTATTCGTGTACTCGAAAGTGAGGATGCGCCCCTTGGCGATGCGGTCGAGCAGTCTGTTCTTCGCCGTCGTATAGGCTTGAAACTGACGCGCGAAGCCGGTCACGGCATCCACCGTCTCGTCCGTCACGAGTTCGACCGGCAGCAGGTTCGCTTGACTCCTGATGATGCGCTCCAACTCGTCGAGGTCAGTGCCGGAGGTGGCGGCGATGAGCGTGTTGGTTTGCTCCAGCCACGCTTGCAGGGCCGGGTCTTTGAACGAGATGTTGGAAGTTCGAGTGCCGAAATCGTTGAGCGCCAGCGTCGTCGCCCAGATCTGCGAGGCGAGTTGGACGCCCTCGTTCGCCACGAAACGTTCCCACTCCGCCTCGTAAACTTTGTGACGCGGATCGCGTTCGTTCATAAACTCGTAGCGAAACGAGAAGGCGGAGAGTTGTTGCTTGTCGCCCGTGAAGACGCCCGGGTCGCTGCCGCGGTCGGTGTCGAAAGTGAAGCCAAAGGAGGTCTTGCGGAAAAAGTTCAACACCGGGTCTCGTTCGCTCTCCCGAAAGCCGGTAATGAATCCTTTGTTAGACAACGCTTTGACCGCGCCGACCGGGTTGACGCGGAAAGTGATGCTCGTATCGCTGCGCGTCTGCACGGCCGCGCCGTTCTCGACGGCGAAGCCGAAGGCGTAGGGGATGCCTCCACGCGACACGAGTGAAGTCGTGCCCGTACTGTTCGGGCCGGCTCCGAGTTGCTGGTCGGTTCTCACGTCCTGCGCGTCGGCGACAAAGGCGGCGTAGGATTCAGTGCCCGTCGTCTTCAACAACTTGGCGATCATGATGGCGAACAGAGGCGCTTGGTCTTGCGACAGCAAAATCCGCTTCGTTCTTCTTTTGCTCACGTCGCTTGCGAGACGACAGACGAACTCGTCCAGTCTGGAGAATCTGGTGGAGTTGGGGCGACCCGCGCTATTGCAACCCGGTTCGGGCAACGCGCTTTCCATGACCTCGGAGGGTGCCGCCGCATCCCTCAAGTCGGTGGCCGAGAGATTGTTGACTCTCGCTTCAAACGACTGTTGCTGGAGCGTCGGCGTGGGGCTCGCGGCGGGCTGTGCGGGCGTCGTCACGTTCGTGCCGCTCGTGAGATTAGGCATTGCCGTGTTGCTGCCCGTGCTGCCTGTGCCGATTGTGTCGCTGCCGTTGCCAGCGGCCGACGGCGTCGGATTCGTGTCCGTTAGACCGGGCGGCGCGCCGGTTGGCTCCGCCGCCGCGACGGTTGCGTCCGCCGCCGGGTCGCCATCTAATTTTTTCAGCTCCGTCTCGACGCTTTGCAGTTCGCTTTGAAATTGCCGCAACAACGCCTGCACTTCGGGCACGTTGGTCTGCGGCTGCAAATTTCGGATGCTCTGCTTGTACGCTCCGCGCTTCTCCAACAGCAGGTCGCGCAGTTTACGTCGTAAACTCAGCAAGCCGCTGCGGTACGTTGGCTCCGCGGCCGACCCCGCGGGCGGCGCGTTGTTTATCATTAGTTGGATGGTGCTCTGATATTGTTTGATCTTCGCTTCATCCGTTAATGTCGCATCCTGTCCCCACGAGCGCGCCGCGGGCACTAAGGTAAGCGCTAGGGCGAAGACCAAACGTGCCAGTTTGCTTTTCATCGTAATTGTTCCTCTGCTCTGTGCGCGGTTTCAATTAACGAAGAACCGAAAAATTTTGATGGCGAGCGGCGGCCCATCGACAACCTGCACACACTCGTTGTTCGGCTCGTTCGTGACGCTCGTGACTTTGACCGTGTAGCTGCCTTGGCCGTTGAAATCAAAGTTTATTTGCAGGATGATGGCTTGATCGTTGGGCTGCTTCGCCAGCGTGAACCTGATGAAACTGCCGGGCGTCAAATGGCTCGACACACCGCTCAGGGTATAGGTCACGAGTTGGGTTGTGCCTTCGGGCGTGATGCTGACGTTGACCACTTCGCCCGCCAGCCCTTCATATCTCAAATCGTCATGGTCTAGTTCTTTCATCTCTTGCGCTTCTCCTTAGCGGGATGTCTCCTCGCGGGATGAATCTCGTGTCCGGCGAAAGTGAACCAGCAGCAGTTCAGACGGACGGCGCTCTCTCTAAGAGCAAAACCTGTGGTTGAAGGCTCACATATGATATGAGCGGAGAAAGGAATTCGTTTCAGGATGTGTGTTAAGTTCCGGGTACGTCAGCATCACGCCGCCGAGCGGCCGAACTGCGGCAGGTGAATAAAGCGGGTGGCCGCGCGGGAGGTCACTTTGTCAATGGAACGATCATCCGGCGGAAACGATAAGCCGCGCGGGAAACGTCCATGAGAATTGGAAAGCGCCGCCGATTCCGCTCTTGATAAGGATAGCGATGAAAAGCGCGGAGCAGAATGAGGCCGGGGCGAAAGAACATTAAACGGGCGCACGATAGTGTATTTCAGCAAAGGGTGTCAAGATTTATGTGGGCGTTCGGAGAGCGGCACACAAAGCGCTCTGCGGTTGCCGTCGCCTCAACTGTCATGGGAGGATATGGCATAACCAATATGCTGATTGATGATCGCGCACTCGACTTACTGATTATCGGCGCAGGCCCGGCCGGGCTGTCCGCTGCCGACGCGGCGGCGCGCGCCGGACTCAACTATCTCGTCATCGAAAAGGGACTGATCGCCGACACGATCTATCGCTACCCGGTCGGCCGCACGGTCTTCTCCACGCCCGACGAATTAGAGATGCGCGAAGGCGCTTTGCGACCGTGCCGCGAGAAGCCGACGCGGGAAGAACTGCTCTCGCACTACGTCCGCTTCGCGCTTGACGAAAACTTGCGCATCAACACCGAAGAGGCCGCCGAAGCGATTGCGCGCGACGCGGAGACGGGCGCGTTTACAGTGCGTACCACGCGCGCCACGCGCCGCGCCTCACGCGTGCTTGTCACGACGGGCGCGATGGCTCACCCGCGCCGCTTAAACGTCGCGGGCGAAGATTTGCCGAAAGTCGGACATCGCTTCGTCGAGCCTTACCCTTACGTGCGCAAGGAAGTGCTCGTCGTGGGGGGCGGAAACTCCGCCGCCGAAGCCGCGCTCTTTCTCTCCGAAGAAGGCGCGCGCACCACGCTCGCCATCTGGCGCGCGGACTGGGAGCAGCGCGATCCCAAAATGAACGCCATCAAACATTGGGTGCGCACCCCGCTCGAACGCGAACTCGCCGAGGGACGACTCCGCCTCTGCTTCTTCACCGAACTCGAAGAGATCACCGAACGCGAAGTGCGTCTGCGGACGGAAGACGGCGACACCCGAACGCTGCCGAACGATGCCGTCTTCATCCTCATCGGCGCTGACGCCGACCACAGCATCCTGCGTCGCGCCGGAGTCGAATTCGTCCGTGCGGGACTCGCCGAAGTGCCCGTCTACGACCCCGACACCTACGAAACCAACGTCCCCGGCCTCTATGTCGCCGGCCACTTCACACACGCCCGCCACATCAAACAGGCCATCGCCGTCCCCCGCCACATCGTTCCGCTCATCGCGCAATCGATACAAACAACCACTCGCCGATAGGCCACGGCTTGCAAAAATTTATCTTGACACTCGTTGCGGCCATTTAATATGTTGCGCGGGCAACACAAGTCTATCACCTTCTCTGACCCCAATCGCCCGTTGCAGTGCCTGAAGAGTTCCTTGCCAAGCCTTTAAATCTCTACCCGGCCGCACAACTGTAGTAGATGTGTCGCTTTCCTGAGGCGCGGGAAACTCTCAACCAGCCCGGACGAAAAGTTCTACCCACTCTGTCCTCCCGATACAAGGAGCGAACGATGCCGGCCAATATCACCACCGCCGACCCTAACTTGAAAGAAACCTGCACTGAGTTTCGTCTGAAGGTCATGATCTATAGCCCGGAGGCGGCCTACAAATTCGATGTGACGGTGCAGCGAAAATGTTTTCCCGCGAAATGGTTGTTGATCTTTAGTCTATACAAAAAGAGCGGCAGCGAATTCGCACACATCGTCGACGTGGAATTCGAGGCCGAGAAGAAGGAAGAGCAGAAGGCGCTCGAAGAGATCAGCAGGACAGGCATGAACGCGCTTCAAAGCCGCGCTTTCAGCCGGAAGGTTTACCCGCGTGTGAAGGCTGGCAAAGAGCCGACCGAGATTCACGATGAAATCAGCAAGGCCATTCAACGAAAACCTGCTTAGCCGCACTAATGCGATGAACCGGCGCGCCGGGTTGGCGTCATCAGTCGAGCTTTCTACCAACCTGCTTGAACTAGATGACCTTCTGGGCAGGCACAGCAACTTCAGACGAGAATAAGAGCCCGGACAAGCGTTTAGACTTAAATTCAGCGGCGAAAAATTTCTCACCTAATCGGCGGGCGCAGGCTCGCGGCGCAAGGTATCGGTCTCCGGCCGTTGCGTCGAGACGATGCGCCCAC
This sequence comes from Pyrinomonadaceae bacterium, assembly GCA_036387235.1. Classification (GTDB taxonomy): domain Bacteria; phylum Acidobacteriota; class Blastocatellia; order Pyrinomonadales; family Pyrinomonadaceae; genus JAIVJZ01. Next base: position 28,336 of record DASVUD010000049.1, on the reverse strand, counting down.
TTGAATTTCTAATTCACTCTTCGCTCAACAGCGCCGCACCTCGTTCGCGCCGCGCGACGCCGGTGCGGTAGGCGGCTTCTTCGACTTCGCGGGAGACGGCTTCGGCGATGCGTTTGTCGAAGACGGAGGGAACGATGTATTCGGGGTGGAGTTCGTCCGGTGAGATCAGCCCGGCGATGGCGTTGGCGGCGGCGAGCTTCATCTCTTCGTTGATGCGCGTGGCGCGGCACTGAAGCGCGCCTTTGAAGATGCCGGGGAAACAGAGCACGTTGTTGATCTGGTTCGGATAGTCCGATCTTCCGGTCGCCATGACGGAGACGATGTCGGCGACCTCTTCGGGCATGATTTCGGGCGTCGGGTTCGCCATCGCGAAGATGACGGGCTTCGAGTTCATCCGGCGCACGTCTTCGCGGCTGATGACGCCGGGGACTGAAAGTCCCATGAAAACATCCGCGCCCTCCATCGCTTCGTGCACCGTGCCGCGCACGCCTTCGGGGTTGGTGTTTTCGGCGTACCACTCCTTGACCCAGTTCATGTGCTCGCGCCGGCCACGATAGAGGATGCCGTGCTGGTCGCAGCCGATGATGTTTTGGACGCCCGCCGCCATGATGATCTTCGTGCAGGCCACGCCCGCCGCGCCCGTGCCGTTGACCACCACTTTCAACTCACGCATCTCTTTGCCGATGAGCTTCGCCGCGTTGATGAGCGCGGCCAGCACGACGACGGCCGTGCCGTGCTGGTCGTCGTGAAAGACGGGGATGTCGAGTTCCTCTTTGAGTCGATCCTCGATCTCGAAGCAGCGCGGGGCGGAGATGTCTTCGAGGTTGATGCCGCCAAAGGCCGTGGCGATCAGTTTGATCGTGCGGACGATCTCGTCCGGGTCTTTCGTCGAGAGACAGATGGGAAAGGCATCGACGCCCGCGAACTCTTTAAAGAGCATCGCCTTGCCTTCCATGACGGGCATGGCGGCGGCCGGGCCGATGTCGCCGAGGCCGAGCACGGCCGTGCCGTCCGTGACGACGGCGACGGTGTTGCGTTTGATCGTGAGCGTGAAAGCCTTTTCCGGGTCGCGGTGGATGGCTTCGCAGACGCGCGCGACGCCGGGCGTGTAGGCCATCGACAGATCGTTGCGTGTCTTCAAAGGCGACTTCGAGACGACTTCGATCTTGCCGCCGAGGTGGAGGAGAAAGGTGCGGTCGGAGACGTTGACGACTTCGACGCCGTCGATGTCGCGCGCCGCCTCGACGATCTCTTTGACGTGCTCGGAGGACGAGGCGGTGAAGGTGATGTCGCGCGTGATCGAGTCGCGCGTGACATTGACGATGTCGATGGCGCCGATGTCGGCTCCGGCGCGGCCGAGGGCGGTCGTCAACTCTCCGAGCGTGCCGGTGCGGCTCGATAGTTTGACACGCAGGGTCGAACTGTAACTGACGCTTGGCGCATTAGACATCGCGGCTATGACTAATCCTTTCAGAGTCGATGCAGTTGGGAGCAGTGATGCGCTTAACTCTAACGCCAACGGCGCGCGCCGCGCAAGGCAGGGAGCAGCTAACGAAACTAAAGAGCAAGAAACCGCGAAGCCACACGAATCAACACGAAACAGCACGAAATTCTGCTTCGTGTGGCTTCGTGTGGCGCGCGTGGTTTCATCGTTTTGTCGGTCGCTCTAAAACTCTTCGCAATAGCGCGCCGATCTCTTCCGCGACTGCCGGATCGAAGTTACCGCGGCCGTCGGCCAGACGGAGCGAACGCGCGCCGAGCAGGGCGTAGACGGCGAGCGCGTCGCGGCCGAGTTGTCCGGCTTCGCGGAGCGCGGCGACGTGTCGGCGCACGGTGTGCAGGTCGGCGCGTGCGAACGTGCCGGTGAGGGCTTCGGCGGGCGCATGCGCTCGCAAGTTGTCGAGCGTGCTCGTCAGCAGCGGCAACAGTACTTCGCGCGCGCGTGCCGGTTCGAGACCGCAAGCCGAGAGCAGCTCCGAGGCGAGCGAGAAGAGTGCGACGGTGTGGCCGGACGCGATGACGGCCGCCGCGTGGTAGAGAGATTTATCCCGCGCGTCGATGGAGAAGCCGCGGCCGCCGAGCGCGCGGACGATGCGGCGCGCGGCGGTGAGAGCACGCGCTTCGCCTTCCAGACAGTAGAACGCTCCACCGGCGAGCGTGCGCGCGCCCGCTTGTGGTTCGCTGATGGAGACGAGCGGATGAATCGAGCCGAGGCTGAAGCCTTCGTCGCGGAGCGGCGCGAGCACATCGGAGGTGAGCGCGCCGCTCGCGTGCAGGGCGACGGGCGACGCGCGGCGGCGACGCGGCGGCGTGCGGCGAGACGTTGACGACGCGTGCCGGGCGGCGTTCGTCTCTTCAACGCGTCTCGCGGTTGTCTCTTCGACGCGTCGCGTGTTCGCCACTTCGGCGAGACGCGCGGCGACTTCCGCGAGTTGATCGTCGGGCGTGGTGATGAGAATGAGATCGACGTTGTCCGGCAGTAAGTCCAGACGCGCGGCGTCGAGCAGGTGGGGGCGCGTCGAGAGGTTGCGTGCGACGGGCCGTGCGTGCTGGCCGCGTCGTGCGACGAGGGCGGCGATGTGGTAGCCGCTGTGGTCGAGCGCGACGGCGAGCGCCGAACCGAGTCGTCCCGCGCCGACGATGGCGACGCTCGTTGGCCGCGCCGGAGTTTGTCTTGCTTCTGTGCGCGCTTTGGCGCGGGGTGGTTTGCGTTCTGTCGTCTCTATCTTTTGATCGCTTCGCTTCTGTGTCTCACGCCTTGTTGGCATCGCTGTTGTTCTCAACCATGATTTCGACGAGCGCGGCATCGTGCGGCAGTTCATCAAACCACTGTTGCCAGCGAGTCGCAAGTTCGTCGCGCGTGACGAGACCGCGCACGACGCCTCCCGGCAGAGCGATGCGTAATGGTTCGGCGGGCGGCGTCTTCTCCAGCGCGCGTGCGATGAGACGCGCATCGGCTTGCGTGAAATGCGCGGGCGTTTGCCCCTGCACGAAGCGATGCGCGAGGGCGTAGGCACGGCTGGCCGTCTCGGCCTCGGTCGCGTCGGTGGCGAGCAGGTTGAGCGCGCGCGTGAGGTGCGTCTTGAAACAGGCGAGCGTGCGTCGATAGGCGGCACGCCCGCGCTCGGTCATCTCCGCGACGACCGTCGCGGCGTTCAGACAATGTTCGGCGCGCCTGAGACGAAACGCGCAGGCGCAATGCGGGCGCGCGACGAGCAAGCGCGCGACCGGAAGATCGCAGCGCGCGTTCTTCACTTCGGAGACGAGCGCGGCGGCCTCTGCCCACAGCTCGGAGGCGACGAAGGGCAACGCGGCGAGCGCCTCGAACTCGCGCCACTCCGCGCCCCGCGTAAATTCGTCCAGCTCACGAGCGTCGCTCGCGTCGCCGACGGCACGCGCGTGCATGTCCGCGTAGTGCTCCGCATAGTGCGCTTGAAATTCTTGCCAGAGCAGTTCGAAGCGTTCGGTGCGCGACGGGTCGAAGAGCGTGTGCGGGTCGTCGGCGATGAGCAACAACTCGCGCCGCGCGCTCTCGACAACTTCGAGCGACGTGAGTTCGGCCGAGCAGAGATAGGCACGCACCGTTTCGCGGCGCACGATGCCTGTTGTGTAGGTGCGCAGGGCGGCGAGTTGCTCGACGACGCGCGCGTGGTTGTCGGGCGCGTCGCCGTAAACGTCCGCCACGCGCTGCAAGCCTTCTTCGAGCGAGAGACTGCCGGAGAGCGCATCGGCGACCGCCTCGGCCGAGGCGGCCATCGTGCGGCGCACGCTCGCGGCCAAGTCCCACGCGCGCGTGGTCAGACCGGCATCGGGCAGCGCGTCGAATTCTTGCAAGACGGTCTCGGCGCGCCAACGGTCGAGCCACGAGGCAAGCGCCGCGCGCACGCTCTCGCGCGCGGGAGCGTCGGCGATGGAAGGAAGCGTCGGGTCGCCGGTCAACAGGCGCGCCCAGTTCGTCAACTGTTCCGCGCTCAGGTGAATCCCGGCGGCGCGGCACACTCCCGTCACCTCCGCCCACTTGATCGAAGAGCCGAGCGTGCGACGACTGATGCGCCCGTCGCCCGCCGTCGCCAGTTCGATGCGACGCTCCGCGACGAGCGCGGCGAGCACGAGCCCTTGCGCGTGATGAGACAAACCGTAAGGCCGTCCGGCGAGCACTCGATGCACGGCCGCAAGCGGCACGACGCTGCTTCCGGCGCGGTCTACGAGCGCCAAGACTTCGCGCACCCAAGGGCGTTCGAGCACGGCGTCGCCGGTTTCGGGGATCAGTATGTCGCCGCGTCTGGTGGCGAGTCCGAGCGGAACGGCGAACGTCTCCGCGAGTTGCTGCACCACGGCGTCGGCCACGTTCCCGCCGCCGAACAAATGATTGACGAGCAGCGTGACCTCTTGTTCGCTGGGCGTGGAGGCAAACTGCGGGTGCGACGGATAGCGCGCGGCGAAAGCGTCGGCGAGCGTGCGCGAGAGCGCGGGCGCGAAACTTTGCGCGGCGCGCGCTTCGTCCGTGAAGGCGACGCTTTGGCCGTCGTCGCCGCTGTAGAGCAAGCGGCCGTCGTCCACGTAGAGGCGCGACCAGATGCGCTCGGCTTGCGCCGTGAGCGAGTTGGCGGCGGCACGCGCCGTCTCGCCAAACTCGGCGAGCGAAGCGTCCGTGCGCAAGGCGACCAGACGACGCAGGATGCTCAACTCCTCCGCGTGATACGCGGCCGGTTGCCAGACGACATCGAAGGCGACTTCCGAGGCTGCGCCCGCCGATGCACCCGCGACCGCAGACGCACTCGCGGATTCAGCCATACCCGCAGACGCACTCGCAGACGCGCCGGCGGACGAAACGCCCTCGCCCGCGGCGCTTCCGGCATCCCGCACGAACAGACGCCACTCGTATTCGCCGCGCGCCGCACCCGCGTCGCCCGCGTCCTTGCCGGTGGCCGCGTCCGTGGTCGCTTCGCCGGTCGGCGCGTCCGTCGTCTCGTTCGATTTGTCGAGCGGCGCTTTCAATGTCTCGCGCAACGTCGTGCGAAGCGGCGCGCGCGTGAGGCGGCCGGGGCGCGAGGAGCCGCGCCAAGCGACGGCGAAATCCGCGTGTTGTGTTTCGCCTTCGCCTTCGGCGAAAGGCCAGTCTTCAAAACGCGCGCGCGGAAGCGTGCGCAACAGCGCCGCGAGGGCGTCGTCAATCGCCGGTGAGTCGCTGGCCGAGGCGAGGGCGGCGTCGAAGTCGGCCGCCGCGCTGACCTGAAAACGATAGCGCACCTCTTCGCCGTCCGCGTGCGCGGCGAAACCGCGTTCGGGCGCGAATTCGCACAGGCGCTTCAAAGTCTCTTCGACGCGCTCGACGGCCGCCTGCTGCGAGCTTTCGTCTTGAAACAGCAGCGCGGCGCAGAGGTCGCGCGCCGTCGCGCCGCGCCCGTCGAGCGAGAGCACGAACAAACTTTTTAAGATGAGCCGCACCTGCAAACGCTGCATCGCCGGAAACTGCGCCACGGCTTTGGTCGCCAGTTCGTCGTAGACGCGGAAGGCTTCGCGCAAATCTTCGGAGCGACGCAAGTCGTCTTTGCTGTGGTCGAAAACTTCGTCGAGCAGGATGAGCGAGAGCGCGGGTCGGTTGACGGCATTGCGCGCGGCGGCGGCGGCGAAGGGCAGAAAGGCGAAGGCCGGAGCGTAGAGACGCACGGAGGCGGCCGTGTCGGCCACGAGCGGATGGACGGGGTAGAGCGCGGCAAAGCGCGGCTCGCTCCAGTTGAAATTGGGCACGCTCTGTCGCAGCGTGAGATAGATGTCGTGCAGGGCGTCGCGAGCCGGGGCGTTCTTGCGCAGGACGTAGATGTTGGCGACGTGATAGAGGTGTTCGGGTTCGAGATAGTCGATCTGGAAGGTGCGCGCCAGCGCCACGTTGACGCCTTCCGCGCCCGCGATGTCGTCGTCGAGCGCGAGGCCGACGAAGGCGTTCGTCTCGCGCGCGGCCGTTGCGAGTTCGCTGAGGAGCGGCCCGTCGTCTCGTTTGACGCGCGCCTCGCGGCCGTAGGCCGTATCGACGAGGATAACGAGCGTGGAGGCGTTACGCGAGCGCGTCGCGGCCTGCGCGAGCCAGTCGGCGGGGTCGCCCGCCCAGTCGGCCGCCGTCCCGCCGAAAGCGACGGCGAAGGCTTCGACGAGTTCGTCGCGCAGAGTGGGGCGCGTGCCGCGCGCGACGCGCAGGAGTTGGTGGCGACGGTTCGCCAGACGCCGCGCGCTCGAAGCGACGTGCGCGTCAGAGACTTGCGTGTGCGGGCGTTCGGCCGAGGCAACGAGCGCGCCGAAGGTGGCGAGCGTGTGGCTTTTGCCGACGCCGCGCATCCCGGCTAAAGCGTGCGCCGCGCCGCGCCCGCGCGGCAAATCCGCCAGCGCGTCGAGCCAGCGCGCCAAGAGGTCGGAGGTGGCGTCCGTGAAGCGATAGGCGGCGAGCGCGCGCGCCGGATTGGCCGCGAAGTCTCGCAGGTCGTCAAACTCCTGCGGCTCGACCAAGTCCTTGATCTTATCCTGTGTTCGTATCATCCGCGTGTGCTTGTGGGAGGGGAAAAAGCCGACCGTGACGCCGCCACGGAGCGGGAAGGCAAGGCACTTTCGACTGTACCACGCGCGCGCGAACGGGCGCAACGAATATGCTTTTGCGCTCGCCCCGCGTGACACAAACTCTACAATTTTCACCGCGCGCTGCTATAATGCGTCCGGCCACAACCAACCGGGACAACGAGTTAATTTTGACAGTTTGCAGGGCGACGATCATCCATTCGTGTCGCCATTCAAACCCGCGAAGCCGCCGGTCGGCCGGTGCGCAACCACTTGCGCGACTGGGCGCATCAAAGGGTCACGCGCTTTTACGCCAACGCGAAGGCAACGGGCGGCCGCAGTCGCCCGAGTTTGCCGCCCACGGCGCGGGCGCGATTCTCTGCCGCAGTAACGCACAAGAAAGTTTACGTCGCACGAACACCCGCTTCGGCGACTTCGGCCTGACGGACGGGACGGAACGACTCTCCCCGGCGGCCACAAGTTGTTCGATGAAATTCTGGAGATTTTCCGCCATGTTCAACCAACTCTCACGCAGCATCACGGCGCTCGCCCTCGTCTGGGCGCTCGGCGTCGGCTCGTCCGTCGTCGCTTTGGCCGCGCCGCAGAAACAGGCTTCCCAGAGCGAGAAAGCGGACGCCGAACGCAAGGCCAGAGAGGCAGCCGAGAAGCAGGACAGAGATGACGCCGCGGAGGCCGCCGCCGCCAAGAAGAAGGCCGAGTCGATGAAGGGCAAGCCGCTCTCGACCGACGAAGACCCCTCGCAGATCGGCAAACGCAAGATCAACGGCGGCTTCATCGCCTCGATGAGCGGTTCGATTGAGAAAGAAGTCTCCTTCGGGCGCGAACTCGCCGCCGAAGTCGACCGGCAAGCCAAGTTCATAGACGATCCGGTCATCACCGAATACGTCAACCGCGTCGGCCAGAACGTCGTGCTCCACTCGGACGCGAAAATCCCCTTCACGATTAAAGTCATCGATTCGGACGAAGTGAACGCCTTCGCCCTGCCCGGCGGTTTCTTCTACGTCAACAAAGGATTGCTCCTCGCCGCCGACAACGAAGCGGAGATCGCGGGCGTGATGGCGCACGAGATCGCGCACGTGGCCGCGCGTCACGCGATGGAGAACATCGCGAAGGCCAATTTGTGGCAAGGTCTGGCGATGGCCGGTTCGATCTTTCTCGGCGGCATCCCCGGTTTGATCTACCAGAACACGGCCGGACTCGGCTTGGCCGCGCTCTTCTCGAAGTTCAGCCGCAGCGCCGAAGCGGAGGCCGACCGCCTCGGCACGCAATATCTCTACGCCGCCGGATACGACCCGAACGCGATGGCGACGATGTTCGAGAAACTCGCTTCCAAGAACAAGAAGAAGCCGGGCTTCCTCGCCAAGACCTTCTCTTCGCATCCGCAGTCCATCGAACGCCTCGAAGCGTCGCGCATCCTCGTCTCGCGTTTTCCGGAGCGCGAGGAGTATGTCTTGAGCACGTCCGAGTTCCAACGCGTCAAGGGACGCCTCTTGCGTCTCTCGAACGCGAAGGCTTCGACGGCGGGCGACCTCGCGGGTGGCGAGGAAGGCCCGCGCCGTCCGACGCTCAAGCGCCGCACGCCGCCTCCGCCCGACGCGCCCTCCAGCGGCACGGGCGACCAGCAGAAGGACAAGAACGAAGCGCCGCCCAAGTTGAAGCGCAACACGGAAGGCACGCCCCCGGCGACGACGACTGACAAGCCGTAAAGGCCGCCGTCGGCAATCCACGAAAAAACAAGAGGCTCTCAGGTTATCGCGCCTGAGAGCCTCTTGTGGTGTGGGGTTAAAACTTGAGAATGCAGGGGAACTTTTCAGTCCGCCCTTACATGCTGCCTTTCTTCTTGGCGGGGCCGGCGTTGGTTTTGGCCTTCGGCAGCGGCTTCGCCGGTTTGAAGTTGGCGGGCAGGGGCGTGCCCGTTGCGCCGCCGGGAACTTCCACGATGTCGCCCTTCATGGCGGCCAGCGCGCTGAGCAATTCGTTCTTCTCGGTCGCGGGGACGTTGAATTTGTCGAGCGCGCCCACCAAATCCTCGACCAGCGCGTTGAACTCGCCTTCGGTCACCTTCATGTTCTTGTGCGACTTCTTCATGCTGTTGCAGGTGTAGACGCACGGGCCGCCTGTCGCCGCGCAAACCTGCTCGACGAGGCAATGGGTCAGCCGCGTCGCATCGGTTTTAGCGAACTTCTTGTTGATCCGCGCGTCGGCCAAGACGCGCGCCGCGAACTCGCCGACGACCGCCTTGATCGCGTCCAGACCGCCGAGGCGTTCGTAGAGCGATTTTTGCCCGGCCGCCGCCGCAGTGCCGTGCCCCATGCTGCTGTGATCCATGCCGGTGCTTGAACTCTGCGCCTGTGCGCCCACGGCCAGCGCCGCGAGCAAGCACAATGCAGCCACCACAGTTTTTACTCTTCGCATAACGTTTCTCCTTAAATGTGTTTGTGAGGCGCGATCTGTCTCTTAGAACTTGCGCCAGATGTTGCCAGAGTAAAACCCCTTGGGAATGTGGGCGGCATGATACACGACTTCCAAGCCCTTGTCGCCCCCTTCTTCGTCGAAAGACAGGGCGCGCCAAACCGTCGCACCTCACGCACTTAACCCCGCCCGTTAACTTGACAATTTTCCGCGCGGTTAAGTATTCTACCCGTTCGCGTTTTAGACGCTATTTTCCGAAAGAGTTATCTATGTCAACATACTTTCCGAGCGGGCAGGGTCTCGCAGAAAAACGCAAATGGTACGTCGTCGATGCGGCCGGACAGACGGTCGGGCGTTTAGCCACCGAAGTGGCGCGCGTGCTGTCGGGCAAGAATAACCCGCAGTGGACGCCGTTCATGGACATGGGCGATCACGTCATCGTCATCAACGCGCGGCAGGCCATCTTCAAAGGCTCGAAGGCCGAGCAGAAAGTCTATCGCCACCACACGCTCTATCCGGGCGGCCTGCGCGAGATCAGCGTCAAGGATCAATTCGAGAGACATCCGGAACGCGTCATCGAACTGGCCGTGCGCGGGATGCTCCCGAAAAACAAATTGGGGCGCGCGATGGGCAAGAAACTCAAAGTCTACGCGGACGCCAATCACCGGCACGCCGCGCAACGCCCCGAACCGCTCGCGCTCGACCCGCGCGCCGGGCAGCAGCAGCAATAACCCGAAATTTTGACGGCAGATTTTAAGGACTAAACATCGTGGCTGACATTCAGTATTACGGAACGGGACGGCGCAAGACTTCGACGGCGCGCGTCTACCTGCGCCCCGGCACGGGCGAGATTCAGGTCAACAAGAAGAATTTCGATCAGTACTTCCCCAATCAGGCTTTGCGCATGGTGATTCGCCAGCCTTTGGCGTTGACCGAGACGGCGAACAAGTTCGACATCCTCGTTAACGTCGATGGCGGCGGCCCCGCAGGCCAAGCGGGCGCGATTCGCCACGGCATCACGCGCGCCCTGATGGAGTTCAACGCAGACCTCCGCCCCGCCTTGAAACAGGCCGGTCTCGTCACGCGCGACCCGCGCATCAAGGAACGCAAGAAGTACGGGCAGAAGGGCGCACGCAAGCGCTTCCAGTTCTCGAAACGATAAAACTTAGTGAAGGGTAAATGGTAAATGGTGAATCGTAGTTGAATCCATTTACCATTTACTATTTACCCTTCACCTTTTCGCACAATCCATTGTCGTCGTCCGGGTTGGTTGCTCTCTCGTTGAGAGTTGCAAACGGGCACGGCGAGTACATTAAACCAATCACCTAAGGAGGCTCTCTTTTGGCAGTCACGGTAACGATGAAAGAACTCTTGGAGGCCGGCGTCCACTTCGGCCACCAAGTTAGGCGTTGGAATCCGAAGATGAAGGAATACATTTTCGGAGAGCGCAACGGCATCAACATTATTGATTTGCAGAAGACCCAGAAGATGTTCCGCGAGGCCATCGGGTTCGTCACCAACATGGCGTCGGAAGATCGCGGGCGCACCATCCTCTTCGTCGGCACGAAGCGACAGGCGCAAGATGCCATCCGCGAAGAAGCGACGCGTGCCAACCAGTATTACATCAACCAGCGTTGGCTCGGCGGCTTGTTGACCAACTTCCAGACCGTGCAGAAATCGATCAAACGCCTGCGCGACCTCGAAGCGATGCAGACGGACGGCCGCTACGAGATGCTCACCAAGAAGGAGCGCATCAAACTCGACCGCGAACGCGAAACGCTGGAGAAGAACCTCTCCGGCATCAAGAACATGACGCGCCTGCCGGACGCGCTCTTCATCATCGACGTGCGCAAGGAAGAGATCGCCGTGGCGGAAGCGAATCGTCTCGGCATCCCTGTCATCGCCGTCGTCGACACGAACTGCTCGCCCGAAGGCATCGACTACGTGATCCCCGGCAACGACGACGCGCTCAGAGCCGTGCGCCTGTTCGCCTCGCGCATCGCCGATGCCGTGGTCGAAGGACAGGAGATGCGCTCGAAGGCCGCGGACGAAGACGGCGCGGAAGTTGACGCGGGCGTGATGCCCACAGGCAGCAGCGCGACGACCGACACGGGCACGAGAAATTCATTGAGCGCGAGCGGCGACGGCACGTCTTCCGTGACTCCGGCGCGCGACCCCGGCCGTGAAGCGCAGAACTACACGGACATGACGGCTAGCGCGCCCTCGGCCGAGACGCAGGTGTCCGTCCCCGGCAACATCGGTTTCGGCCGCACGGGTCAACAGCCCGACAGCATCGGCGATCATCCGGTTGAAGGCACGGGCGCGCCCGTGCGCGGCGCGACCGGCGGCGGCGAGGACGAATCGACGTTGCCCCGCCCCGACGATGCACATCAAGCGAAGGGCGCGGAGTCGGTTGGCGTCGCAAAGTAAGTTCACAACTTAAGTCCAGTTCGATTTTTCGGCGAGCGCAGCCTCCAACAGCGGACACACCGCCGGGCTGCGCTTTATTTTGAAATGAAGCTGTTAGCTATTAGCTTTTAGCTGTTAGCTAAATCATTTGCTTTTGCTAACAGCTAAAAGCTAACGGCTAACAGCTACTCAGGAGAGCAATCATGGCAGATATTACAGCCGCGGCGGTGAAGGCGTTGCGCGAGAAGACGGGCGCGGGGATGATGGAGTGCAAGAACGCGCTGACGGAAGCGCAAGGCAGCGAAGAGCAGGCAATCGAGTTGCTGCGCAAGCGCGGTCTGGCGTCGGCGAAGAAGAAGGAAGGGCGCGTGGCCGCAGAGGGCGCGGTCGGCTCTTACATACACATGGGCGGCAAGGTCGGCGTGCTCGTCGAAGTCAACTGCGAAACCGATTTCGTCGCGCGCACGGACGAGTTTCAAACGCTCATCAAAGACATCGCGATGCACGTGGCAGCGGCCGAGCCGCGCTACGTCACGCGCGATGAAGTTCCGGCCGAAGACATCGACAAGGAACGCGAGATCGCGCGCGCGCAGGCCAAGAACGATCCGAAGAACGCCAACAAGCCCGACGCCGTCATCGACAAGATCGTCGAAGGCCGTCTGAACAAGTTCTACGAAGAGGCCGTCTTGCTCGACCAGCCGTTCGTCAAAGACCCGGCCAAGACCGTGGGCGACCTGTTGACCGAGCGCGTCTCGAAGACGGGCGAACGCATTACCGTCCGTCGTTTCACGCGTTATAAAATGGGCGAAGGCTTGGCGAAGCGCGACGAAGATTTCGGCAACGAAGTGGCCGCGCTCGCAGGAAATTAATGAGCACAGTCGAGGCACAATTTGACGACGGCCACAGCGCGCCCGCCTATCGCCGGATACTTCTGAAAATCTCCGGCGAGGCTTTGATGGGCGCGCAGAATTACGGCGTCGATGTTGACGTGGCGCGCACGGTGGCCGAAGAGGTCAAGGCCGTGCACGACAGCGGCGTCGAAGTGGCGGTGGTGGTCGGCGGCGGGAACATCTTTCGCGGCGTCTCGAAGAGCGCGGGCAACATGGATCGTTCGAGCGCCGATTACATCGGCATGCTCGCCACCGTGATGAACGCCTGCGTCCTGCAAGACGCCTTGGAGACGGAGGGCGTCCACACGCGCATCCTCTCCGCCTTGAACATCCCGGAAGTCGCCGAGCCTTTCATCCGTCGCCGCGCGATTCGCCACCTTGAGAAGCGGCGCGTCGTCATCTTCGCGGGCGGCACGGGCAATCCTTATTTTACGACCGACTCGGCCGCAGCCCTGCGCGCGCTCGAAATCAAGGCCGAAGTGATCTTGAAAGCGACGAAGGTCGAAGGCATCTACAACGCCGACCCGATGAAGGATGCGACGGCCGTGCGCTACGACTGCATCACGTATCAGGAAGTGTTGGAGCAGCGCTTGCAGGTGATGGACGCTTCGGCCATCTCCCTGTGCATGGACAACCGCCTGCCCATCGTCGTCTTCAACATGCGGCAGCCCGGCAACATCCTGCGCGTCGTGAGGGGCGAGGTCGGCATCGGCACGACCGTGTGCATGGAGAAGTCTGGTGAATAGTGAATGGTCAATGGTGAATGGTTAAGAAGCTGTTTCCTTCCGTTCACCATTCACCATTGACCATTGACCATTTACCCGGAGAAAAACTGATGAGTGAGAAAGATGTGATTAAAGAGACGCGGCCGCGGATGGAGGCGTCGGTTGACGATTTGCGGCGTCGTTTATCGAGCGTGCGCACGGGGCGAGCGGTCGTGACGCTGCTTGACCCGGTGGTGGTCGATTACTACGGCACGCTGACGCCGCTCAATCAGATGGCCTCGATCCACGTGCCCGAACCGCAGATGCTCACCGTGCAGCCGTGGGACGTGTCGCAACTGAACGCGATTGAGAAAGCCATCCGCACGGCCGACCTCGGCCTCAACCCTTCGAACGACGGCAAGCTGGTGCGCGTGCCCATCCCGGCGCTAACCGAAGAGCGGCGCAAGCAACTAGCGAAGCAGGTGCACGAACTGGCCGAGGAGCATCGCACGGCCATCCGCAACATCCGGCGCGACTCCAACGAGCGTCTCAAGAAGATGCTCAAGGACAAAACGATCTCCGAAGACAACGAGCGCGACGGACTGGAAGAAGTGCAGAAACTGACGAACTCTTACATCACCAAGATCGACGAACTGGCAAAGACCAAAGAACAGGAAATCCTGAGCGTCTAAACGGACAATCGAGAAAGGGAAAAGGGGAAGGGGGAAAGGATGAGCCGCGTGCTTGCTCCTTTCCCCCTTCCCCTTTTCCCCGTCTTTATTGTTCGGGAATCTTGAAGGCGTCGGCGGGGAGGTCTTGATTGAGTTTCACTTCTTTGACTTTGAACTCGGCGATGAAGTCGCCTTGGGGCGCGGCGAGTTTCTGCGCGAAGCTCGTGGGCACGAGCACGCCGTCGAGTTCGCGGAAGCCTTTGTACTCGAAGCTGTAGGTCAGGCGATTGAAGTCGATGTCGAAGCGGCGGACGCGCCCCGTCGCCGTCTCTACGTAGTAATCCGTGCTGTTGCCTTCGGCGTCGGTGATGCGAAAGGCGCGCTCCTTCTTTTTGTCGGGGAGCGCCGTGACGGTGTAGCCGGGGCGGTCGAACTTGGCGAGCACGTGGATGCCGTACTTCGTCAGCGGCGGCATTTGCATGCCGCGCATCGTGGAATAGCTCTGTTCGCCGTCGAAGATGAGTTGGAAACTGAAGAGGGGCGATTGCACGTCCTGACGAAGTTTTTCGGCCGCGACGATCATGCCGAATCTGCCCGTTAAGGATTGCGTGGATTGCGGCGCGTAGAGATCGACCGAGCCGGTCAGCACCATGTTTTTGAGGTTGCGAAACTTCTCGCCGCCCTGTGCGACGAAGGCCGCGCGTGCGAGTTCGAGGGGCGTCATCGTCGGCGTGATGACGGAAGTTTTGATCGCGTTTGCGGCGTTCGGTTTGTCGGAGGATTTTTCTTTTTCCTGCGCCGACGCCGACACGAAAGCGGCAAGAGAGAGACAGAGCGCGAAGATGATGCGGCGCGGGCGCGGGGCGAAGGGGGGCCTGGACTTCATAGGGATACCTCTTTGGTGCTAGCTGCCGGGGCGGTTCAAGTGTGACTGAGAAAAAGTTCTCACGGCCGAAGGCGAGCCGGAGCGGGAAGCGTCAATCTCAAATTTGAGATTCGAGATTCTACGGAAAGTTCGTTAAGAGCGCGAGAAAAAAATCTCACGCCGGAGGCGAGAAAGGGAGCACTGGAAAGTTCCCTTGAATGTCTGCCTCCGGCGTGAATTTTAACGAACGGGCAGTGGGAAAAGTTCAGTCTAGAAACTGAAACGGATCTGCGCTTCGACGCGGCGGTTGCCCGCCGCGCCACCGCCGCCGCCCGGGCCGAAGCCGAAACCGCCGCCGCTCGACTGGATGGACTGACCGAAACGGAACGAACTGAGGTTGCCGATGAACGGCCCCGGGTTCGTGCGGTTGAAGATGTTGCCGATGTTGATGCCGAGCGTCAGGTTGTAGCGTTTCTGCTCGTTGCCGCCGGCGCCTCCGCCCCCGCGACCGCCGAAGATGCCGCCCTGACCGAACGCTCCGCCGCCCGCGCCACCGCCGCCGCGTGCGCCACCACCCCCACCGCTACCACCGGCGCGACCGCCGCCACCGCGACGACCGCCACCTGCTGCACCGCCCGCTGCGGTCTGCTCGCCGCCTGCTGCTGCTGCTGCGCCGGGCGTCTGGCCGTTAGCTGCGCTGCGCCGGTTGGCCGCATTTGCCACAGTGCCGAAGCCGAAGGTTTTGTTGATCCTCAAGTTGACGGTGAACTGTCCGGGGCTGCGTCCGTAGTTGCGCGGGATGATCTCCGCGCCGGGCGCAGGACGGAGGTCGAAGTCGCCGAAGGCCGTGTGCTTCAAGTTTGCGGGCAGCGTCGAGGCCGAGGCGAACGCGGGTCGGTCGTTGAACTGCGTGTCGCCGTTGTTGTCCAAGCCCGTCGTGATGTTGAAGGGCGCGCCCGTCGAAGCGAAGATGAGCGGATTGAGGCGTATGCCCCACGGCACGGCAATTGAGCCGCCGAGGAAAAATCGGTGGCGCACGTCTAAGGCCGAACGCCCGTACTCGCGGCTCAGGTCGTAGTTGTCGGCCGGGAAAGTGCCAGCGCCGTCCGTGTCGCTCTCGGCGCTGCCGAAGGTGTAGTTGGTGAAGATCGACAACTTCGGATTGAAACGCGTGTTGGCGTTGATGATCAACTGGTGCTGGTTGAGGATGCCGCTCGATTCATACTGGAAGACGTTGCCGCTCGCTTCGCCGAGCGGGCGCAGGCCGTTGAAAGGCGCGTTGATGTTGCGCGAGCGCAAGAGATGCAGCGTGCGGGTGTTGACGTAGCTCGCCGTCACGGTGACGCGGCCGGGCAGCAAACGTTCGATGCTGGCCGTCGATTGAATCGTGTAGGGCGATTGCAGATTGGGCGCGATGATGCGCGTCGTCTGCGGTAGGGCGAAAGCCGTCAACTGCTCGACCGTGGGCACGTTCGGAAAGTTGTTCAGGATGTTGCGCGCCAGCACCGCACGCTCCGACGTATCGCCGGGCAAAGGTTCGATGATGATGAACTGCTGCTGGTTCTGGCCGTTGAAGCGATTGGTTTGCAGCGTGAAGTTTTCGCCGAAGCGCGAATAGAAGATGCCGAAGCCGCCGCGGATGACGGTCTTCGGTTGGCGCGCGCCCGCGCCGGGCGAGTAGGCGAAAGCGAGACGCGGGGCGAAGTTGAAACTGCTGCTGATGTTCGTCTGCGTCTCGTAGCGCAACCCGGCCGAGAGCGTGAAGTTTTTGCGCACGCGCCAGTCGTCTTGAATAAACGCGCCGAAGTCGACTTGGTTGACGCTCGCGCGCGGGTTGCCGCCGGAGATGAGCAACTGCGTCGGCGTGCCGAGCGCGAAGTCTTCGAGCGTGGTGAAGGTGAACGTGCCGTTGAAGTTTTGCTGCGAGATGTCCGTGATGCGGACGCCGCGCACGCGCCCGCCCGCCTTCAGCGAATGGAGGCCGAGCGTGAACGAGGTGTAGTTCGACAGTTCGTAGCGCGTGTCGGTGTTGCGTTGCGGGGCGTTCTGCGAGCCGCCGGCCGTGAACGCCTCGCGCACGGAGATGACGGGGAAGGAGATGTCGCCGCCCGATTCGCTCGTGCCGCGCTGAAACTGAAAGCGCGTCTCGTTGATCACGGTCGGCGAGAGAATGGCCGTCTCCGTGAGTTGGAAATTGTGCTCGGTGTTCTTGCGCGTGAACGTGCGATCCACGCCGAAGATCGGATCGACGTCGAGCGAAAATTCGCTGATGCCGAGGTTGTCCGTCTGCGAGCGCGAGAAGCTGTAGCGCGCGACGAGCGTGTTCGTCGCGTTCAACTGGTAGTCGAGACGCGGGCTAAAGGTGGTGCGGCGCGTGGGCACGACGAGCGTGCGATTGACGGTGAAGAGATTGAGAGTGTCGGGGTCGATCAGTTGCGCGTTGATGATGGCGTTGCCGTCTTGCTCGCGGCGGTCGAAGTCGAGGAAGAAGGACGACTTTTGTTTCTGAATCGGGCCGCTCAAGTTGCCGCCGTAGTTGCGCAGTTGAAAGGGCGCGCGGCGTTCGGAGAACGGGTCGCGCGAGTTGAGACTTTCATCGCCGAAGCTGAAATAGGTCTGCCCGCGCATCTTGTCCGTGCCGGGGCGCGTCAGGATTTCGACGCGGCCGAAGCCGAGACGGTCGAATTCGGCCGAGAAAGGATTTTGGTTGATGCGAATCTCGCGAATCGATTCTTTCGGCGGGATGCGGCCGCCCGTGAAGCCGTCGATGAAAATCTGCCCGCCGTTCGGCCCGGCCGAAGGGCCTGCGAGCGCTTGGAGCGCGGCGGCCAGATCGTCCGGGTCGTCAGGGAGCGCGTCGAGGTCTGTGCCTTTGATGATGGTCGCGCTCTGGTTGTTCTCGGCCTCGGTGCTGACGGGCGTTTCGGCCGCGACCGTAACGTCCTCTTTTTCGAGCGTCACGCTCAGTTTGATGTCGAGAGCTTCGCGGCGTCCGGCCGTGACGACGACTTCCGTGTTTTCGTAGACGGCGAAGCCGGTCGTCGTCGCGCGCACGGTGTAAGTTCCGGGCGCGAGATTGGTAAAGGTGTAGACGCCCTCTTCGTTCGTCGTCGCGGTCTTTTCCGCGCCCGCCGCGTCAACCAGCGTCACGTTCGCGCCGACGACGATGCCGCCGAACTCGTCCGTGATCGTCCCGCGCAAACTGCCCGTCCCTTGCGCCGCGGCCACGACGGCCGTGAGCGCGAAGGCCAGCAACAAATTCAACCCGCGTGTGAAATGGCTCGATAAATTCATGATTGCTTCGTGGAGAGACTTCCTGCTTAAAATTTCCCGGTTTGTTTGATAGACCAAAATTAAAGACGGACGAAATGCGACCGGGGTTACACTTCGCCCGTCCTTTTTTACTCTTTTACGGCAAGCCGATGCCGAGATCGATGCCGCCCGGCATGCCCAAATCCTGACCGCCGCCGGCAGGCCGCGCCGACGCGGGCGGCATGGCGTTGATGATCGCGTCGATGCCGGCGACGAGCGCGATGGCCGTCAGGCGCGTCGGGTCTGCGCCCGATGTGCTGGAGACGACCACCATGTCGCCCGCTTTCAATTCGGCCAGAGTTGTCTGCGGCATGCGCTCAAGCATCTCCTGCGGGTCGAAGCCGCCGCCCATGCGCCGCCCGCCGCCGCCCGGTGCACCGCCGCCACCGCTGCCCATCTGCGGCGCGGGTCGCGCGCTCTCACCCGGCGCACCGCCGCCGCCCGCAGGTCTGCCGCCGGGGCGGTTCGCACCGCCGCCCGCCGCGCGCTGCGCCAAAAACTGCGCCATCATCGGCGGCAGACGGCGCAAGTTGGAATCCTGATTGACGACGATGGTGAGCAGCTTGTTGTCCTGCGTCTTGATCTTGATCTGATTGGTCGCCGCATCGACGGCCGTGACCGTGCCGACGAGTTGGCGGAACGAACCGGAGACGATCTCTTCGGGCGTGAAGCGCGCGCCGTCCGCGCTGCGTTCACCGAGCGCGCGCAGCCGGTCGCCGATCTTCACTTCCGTAAAATTGCTCGTTCTGGCGTCGGCGAACTTCACCGAGTCGGGCGCGTAACGGCGAAACAAGACCTTTTCGCCGGACGCATCCACCACCAGCGTCTTCGTGCCGTCGGGCACGGACACAGTGATCTCTTTCGTCGCCGGGTTGAGCGCCGTCACCGTGCCGAGGATGCCGCGCCGCTGCCACTGGGCGCGGTCGAGTTCCTGCTTCTGCGCGATGTCCTCTTTCGTCGCCACGATGACGACGCGCGCCGGAAACGTCTTTTGATCGTCTGAAAGTTTGCCGAGCACCACGAGGCGGTTGCCGACCGCGACATTCGCCAGAGCGATCTTGGTCATGTCGGCGGGCGTGATCGCGCCTTTGGCGGCGCGTGCGAGAGCTTCGGAATTGACGCGGTAGTAGACGGTCGCCGCGCTCAAGACGACGTTGATCGGCGTCGTCGTGCCGTCGACTTTGAGCGTGATGTTCATGCCGGCGGGGTCAATCGCCGTCACGTCGCCGAGGACGCGGTTAGCCGAGACGGCGGGGTTCGTTTGACCTCCCGCAGCGGCGGCGGGAGTTGCGCCCGCCGTCGGAGTTTGTGCGAAGGCGTTCGGCGCGCTCGCGGCGCAGATAAAAGCGGCGAGGGCAAAAATCAAAGAGTGCTTTTTCATCTTGATGCTCTTTCGGTCGTATCGGGGACGGGTTAGTCGAAGCCTTTAAAAATTACGTGCGGGCATCCGTTTTGTTCCCGCCTCGTGGTCTGACAGGTTGAATTGCTTGCAAACTCGCGCCGCGCGCGAATTTCAAGCGACGAATTTTGTGGGGGAGGGATTCACGGAGAGAGCGAGCGAGCGCGGACGCCTGCGCGGCAAATGTTTAGACGCGCGGTGCGGTCGTTTAGTCGCCTCTCAAACGCGAGTATTTTCGGGGGAAGCAAGGTGCAGAGTAGTGTGTTACGCGGTCGAGATCAAGCGCGTGCGGGCGATTTCCAGCCGATCCGGTAACGCACCGTCAGAGCCAAGCCCAGACTCGTGACGACCAGACCCGCGACGGCCAGCGGCCACAGGTACGGCAGCGACAAGACCAGCGCCCAAAAGACCGCGCCGAGCAGCAAGGCGATTGACTCGGAACGCTGTTCCTCTCTGAGCAACAGGCGTTGCAGCCAGCGCCCCGTCGCCGCGTGGATCGACACGCGCCCGAACAGGTAAGCCACGAGCAGCAGGAGAAACGAGAGCACGCCGACGAACAGGCCGAGCACGGGCGGCAGGACGTGCAGCGCGACGGGCACGCCGAACGCCAGCACGAAGGCGGCGAGCAGCCCGATGACGGCCACGCGCAAACTCGTCAACTGCAAACGCGTGGAGGCGCGGCTGATCGCGCCGGGCGAGGCGGCCGTCAGTCCAAGAGAGATGATGAACCAGAAGAGGATCGAAAGCACGCGCAGGCCGAACGAGGCGACCGTCCATTTCGGTTCGAGCACCGAGGCGGGATTGCGACCGAGTTCGCGCAACTCTTCTTCGTAACCGGCGAACATGATCGTCTTGGTCAGGGGGTCTCGTCCGGGCGCGGTCTTGCCGTGATGGTACGCGCCGCCGATGACGAGCACGTCGCCGCCGATGTACGAATCCTCGTGCTGCGTGATCGTGCCGCCGATGACGCCCACGTCGCCATCGACGCGCCCCTTGCCTTCGACGAACACGTCGCCGCCAAACGCCATCACGCCGTGCCTGACACGACCGCGCACGATGACGTTGCGCCCCATGCCGAACACGTCGTTCGTGTCCTCGCCTTCGACGATGAGCGTCGTCGGGTCGTTCTCGGCCGCGCGGATGGAAGGCGTGCGCGCAGAGACGACCGCCGCCGCGCCGCACACGAGCGCGCACAGGAACGCCGCGCCGCGCAGGAGCGCGCGCGCACTGGGAAGCATCGAGGCCGTTTGCAAGGCTAAGGATGTCAACACAATTTCAACGCGCTTGCGGCAGGCGCGCGGCAGAGTCGAAAACAGGTCAGAGGTGTTACGTAAAAAACGGGCGGAGAGTTTTCCGAAACAGTCGGAGAGCGTCGCACGGGTGCGGAAAGTTTTCGCATCGCGCGAAGCACGTTTGGCGCTTCGCTCTTTCCGCTTGAAGCGTGCGGCTAATTCAAGTGTTGAGCGCGCGGATCAGTCGGGGAGGCGCGGCGTGCGATGGTAGCGGACGATGAGCCGGAAGAGGAGGCCGACGGCGACGGCGAACATGACGTAGACGACGACGCTCAAAGCGCCCGGCTCTTCCAACATCTGCCCGCCGAGCACGCCGAGCATGAGCGCGAGGCCGGACGCGGCTTCGCTCGCCGTGTTCGCCGTCATGTCCAAAAGGGTCACAAGGATTCCGGCCGTGGCGCGCAGAGGGGCGAACAGCGCATCCCATGCTTGCCGGCCGAGCAACGCAAAGGCGAGCGCGGCGAGCGCGGCGCTGTACAAGAGGGCGCGTCTTCCTTCGCATCCACGACGGACGCTGCTCATGTCCGATTGCGCGCGCGCTTTGACGACCTCTGTGAAATTGGCGGGCAGTGTGAGTTGGCGCTCGGCACGACCGAAGGCCGCGTCGAGCACGCAGAGCAGGCGGCGTTGCTCGGCGAGCGTCGCCGTGCAGGGCGCGCAAGTTTTCGCGTGCCCCTCGAAGCGCGCGGCGGACGCAGGGTCGAGTTCGCCGTCGAGGTAGGCGGCCACGTCCAGACACGGATGAGCGGCGGGTGCGTCCCCGTCGCTGGCTTCGACTGTCTGTAACGTTTCGCTCACGTCTCGCTGGCTCGCTCGCGTTCGCCTCAATTGCTCACGCGCGCGCTCTTTCGTTTAAATGCCCGTGATGCCGCGCTCGACGAGCGGCATGCGCATCGCCTCGCGCGCGCGAAAGATGCGATTCTTGACCGTGCCGAGCGGCAGCCCGGTCACTTCCGCGATCTCGTCATAGCTCAGATCGTGCGCGTGACGCAGGACGATCAACTCTCGATAGCTCGGCGGAAGCGACTGGATCACGTCCTCGATCTCGGCGCGACGCTCGGCGCGCACGCTCTCTTCTTCGGGCGTCGGCGCACCGGAAGCGTAAGGCTTCTCGTAGGTGTCGCCCTCAGGCGTCGCCACTTCGAGTTCCTGTTCGCGCGTCGAATGGCGGCGCAAATAGTCGATGGCCGTGTTGTGCGCGATGCGATAAATCCAGGTGGAGAATTTGTATTCGGGACGGTAGCGCGCGAGCGACCCGTAGACCTTGATGAAGACTTCTTGCGTCAGGTCGAGCGCGGATTCGTAGTTGCCCGTCATGCGATAGACGTAGGAGACGAGCGGGCGCTGGTAGCGGCGGACGAGTTCCTCGAAACTGTCGTCGCGCCCGGAAATGGCGCGCGTCACGAGTTCGCAGTCGGCCAGACCGGCGAACTTCTGGATGGTGGGGGAAGCTAGGGCGCTCATAACTGTTGTCACGTTGCTCTACGTGCGACGCGAAGCGAAAGTTTCAACGCTTCCCTGTCGCCGGTCGCTTCGACAGGCGGAGGCTGGATCAGCGCGTGCGCCGAGCGGGCGACCGACATTCGCACGCTTTCGTCAGCGCAGGGAATGCTCAGCGCAAAACGCCTTGATCTCTCGCGGCGAGCGCAGGTGGAAGACGCTTTTTGCGGCCGCGTATCGCGCGAGCATCTTCCGGTTCACGGGCGTGAAATTTCGATGCACCCACCAGATGAATTTTGCGATCTTCAAGGTGTCGCGCACGAGCGGCGTCCGTTCCGGAAAGCCCGCGGGCGTGCGCCACAGGCTCGACAAGTTTCGTCGCGCCGTCCACCAGTAATGACGCCAGATGGGGTGGTCGATGAGAATGATGGTGTCGGCCGCTTCGAGGCGGCGCAGGTAGGCTGGATACGTGCCGAAGCCATCGACGATCCAACTGTCGCGCGCCATGATCTCGTCGTGCAGACGCTCGAACTCGGCGTCGGCGACAGGCGCGCCGCCCGGTTTCCATTGCAGCAGATCGACCGAATAGAGCGGGATGCCCGTGTGCGCCGAAAGCCTCGCGCCGAGCGTTGACTTCCCCGCCCCGGCGTTCCCCAGCAGTGCCACTTTCCTCATCTTTTCCAGCGCCTTACTTGACGGCGCGCTTTAGCCCCAGGCGAGAGCGGCGAGACCTGCGGGGGCGGCGATTGAGTCGAAGTCGAGTTCGTTCGAGGGAAGCGCGAGGCGCACGTCTTCGGGCGTGACGAGGCGCGGGCGCGTGCCCAGCGTCTCTTCGATGATCGCGCTGGCTTCCGCATGCTCGATGCCGTCTCCGGCGATGAGCATGCGGCCGATGGTGTCGCCGCGGTCGGCGGCGGGCGCGTCGGCGTCAAGCGAAGCGGCGGGCGTCTGCACGCGGTCGCGGTAGAAGAGTAGAAAGCGATAGAGTTCATCGACGCGGTCTTCCGCTTCGCAGACGATGCTGCGCACGAGCAGAGGCTGCGCGGCGCGCAAGAGGACGGCCGTGAAGCCTTCGTGGTGCGTGCTGACGAGAAGCGAATCGGAAGGATGAGCGGCGGGCGTGGTGCGTTCGCGCATCAGCCACCAAGCCTCGCCCATGTGGCGCGGCAAGATAAGCCCGGCGTGCCAGCCGAGCGCGGAGAGCAACGCCTCGTATTCGGCGAGGACGGACAAGCGCACGGCCGTGGCGAGATAACGCGGGCGACCCTGCGCGTCAGGTCGCAAGCGTTCGCGCGCCACGCGCAACTCTTCGACGGGCGTGCCGAAACCGCGCTCGGTCTTCCAGCGCAACATCTCTTCCGTCTCGGCGCGCGAGGCCGTGCCGCCCTCCAAAGTGAGGATGGTGGTGCGCGTCGCTGCTTCGGGCAGGGCGACCGACCAACGCTTGCGCTTCTGCAGTCCGGCGCTCGACGCAAGTCCCTGCAAGGTCGCCGCCAACTCGTCCGCATCCGCCAAGTTCGGCTCGTCGAAGTTCGGCTGCACCACGCCTTCCGGGAGCGGCACGTAACCGGCGCGACGCACGAGCAGCGCCCCGTCGCGCCTGCGCTCAAGCGCGACGACCGCCACGCCCTCGCCCGTCAACCCCAGAGCGGCGGCGGGCATTCGCGGTTTAACCAACTTGGAGAAAAAGCTCATAAGAATTGGTAAATGGTAAATGGTAAATGGTAAATGGTGAAAGACGATCTCTTATCCATTTACCATTTACCATTCACCATTCACTATAGGGTGTGCCTTCGGTTGAGAGGTCGCCGGAGGAGCTGCGCACGTCGACGACGCCTTGGCCGCCTTCGGCCGAGTTGGGGTCTTGTCCGGTGATGACGTTCCAGTCCTTCTGGCCGGTGATCGGATCGACGGGCACTTCGCGCAAGTAGCCTGACGAGGCGAGGTCGTCGAGCGACTGCGGGAGTTTTCCCTTGTCGGCCGCATACTGGTCGAGGAGCTTGCGCATCTGCGCCAGATCGTCGCGCAAGACCGACTCGCGCGCCTGCAAGACCGTCTTCTGATACTGCGGCAACACGATGATGGCGAGAATGATGATGATCGAGATGACGATCATCAGTTCGAGCAAGGTGAAACCGGACTCGTGCGACAGCGATGCACGACGACGCCGTAAGACTGCCAGCAGCGAAGACGAACTGCTCACGGCCGACGGTTGCCGGCTGATGGCTGACTGCTGACTGCTGTCTGCTTGTTCCATGTTACCAATCACTGTATTTCTGCCCGTTCAAAGCCGTGTCCTGCGATTTCGAGTAAACGTCGAAAACGTTTTCGCCGCCCCAAGAACCCGAACCGGGCGAATCATACGACGAGCGCAAGCCCCATTCGGCCTTGCCCGTCATCGGGTCGACGGGAATCTTCCGCAGGTAAACTTTCTTCTTGAAGGCCAGCGTCGCCTGCTGATCGAACATGTTCCGGTTCATGTCCATGTTCATCTGCTGCACGCGCGGCGCGACACTGACACCTTCGACCAGAGTTTCCAGTTTCGGCGGAAAGCGGTCGGGGTTGTCCACGGTGAACAGAGTCTTATCGGCAATCGCCACTTTCGTGCGCGGGTCGGGCGGCACGACGCCTCCCTGCTGCTGCTGTTGTTGCTGCTGTTGTTGCTGTTGTTGTTGCTGCTGCTGCTGTCCCCCGCCCTGAGCTTGATCCAGATAAGGACTGTTGAGCGCGTCGCGGTGAAAGTCCTTGATGGCCTCGCGCATCTCGCGCAGAGAGTCGCGCAGTTGTTGTTCGCGCTGCCGCTTGACGGCCGTTTTCACCATTGGGATGACGCCCATCGAGAGAATGACGAGCACCGTCATCGTGATGACGAGTTCGATGAGCGTCCATCCGCCCTGTGCCGACGTGCGGCGCGGCGCGAGGGCGAAGGCGCTCCACACACGAGAGGCGAAGGCGCGCGCGGAGGAACACGCGACGCGCGCCGCTCCCTCTTCGCCTTTCACCTTTCCCCCTTCACCTTTTCCCATTTACTTCCTTAACAGACACGCGGTTCGCCGCCTTACTGCTTCACCGTCAGACGCGTGTGCGCCAGTTGCGTCGCCACGTTCTGCCCGGCCACGGACATCAGGTGCACGCCCGTCCCGTCGAGCGTCACGTCGCTTTCGCCCGCGCCGATGGCTTCGATTTCGACGAACAGCAGCACGCCCATACCGTTGATCGGCGTGTTCGCCGCCGGGGCGATGAGCGCCAAGAGAGACCCGCGCGCATCGATTGAAGGCGTGACGGTCGGCAAAAGCTCTTTCGCCTCGCCGAAGAGACTGCCGTGCGTGACGCTGCGGACGGCGATGACGCGCGGATCGAACTTGAGTGTCGCGGCGGCGAGGCCGAGCGGCGTCTGCGTCTTGACGAGCAGCATCAGACGTTGCCGCTCGCCGACGCGCATCTCCTTCTGCCCCGACAAGACGTAGAGCGACGCGCCCCCGTCCGTTACGGCCGCCGACGGCGCGGTGTTATTCGTCACGGGCGACGCACTCGTGTTCGCGCTGTTCGTCGCATTCGTCGTGGCCGCGCCTGTCGTTACTGCGGCGTCCGGTTTGACGTTAGCAGCGGGAGCGGGCGAAGTGTTCGCGCCGGGATTGTTGACGGGAACAAAGGAGGCCGCGCCGTTCGTCGCTGTCGAGACGGCGGGCACAGTCTGTTTGATTGCTTCCACGCCCGTGTTCGACGCGTTGCTCGCGGCGACCGTGTTCGCGACGTTGTTGCCGTTCGCAGTCGCTTCGGGCGTCGTCGCTCCCATCAGAGCCTTCGGCGCGGGCACGTAAGCGTGTTGCGTGTCGCCTGCTGCTGCTGTTGCTGTCGTCGCGGTCTCGATGGGGGCGGGCGCTGGCGGCATCTGGATCGCCACGTCCTTCGGCAGTTTGCGCGCGGCGGCGAGTTGGTCTTCGCGGTCGGCGATGACGAGCATGGCTTCGAGCGATTCGGTGACGGGCGATTGCAGCGTGCCGCTCTGGCGCTGTTCGATGTCGCTCGGCTCGACGGTCGGCGCGCGCAAGACGCGCGGCGTCACCGTGATGACGATGTCCGAGTTCACGTCGTTGCGCGTCGGCGTGCTGAACAGGCGGCCGAGCACGGGGATGAGGCCGAGCAGCGGCAGGCCGCGCCGTCCGTCCGAGTGCTTGTCCTGCGCGACGCTGGCGATCATCATCGTGCGGTTGTTCGGAATGCGCGCCATGCCGGAGACGTTGCGCTGGCTAAAGGTCGGCGTCAAATTCGACGCGCCGCCGATCACGTCGTTCGACTCGATCTCCATCTTCACCTGCACGTCGAGGTTCGGGAAGACCTGCGGCGTGAACTTCAAGATCAAGCCCGTGTCCTGATACTGGATGACGGGATAACCCGTGCCGCCGAACAGTCCCGAGTTGACGCCCGCCTGCTGTCCTTGTCCCGTGGTCGCGCCGATGGTCGAACCGAAGGGCGAGACCTGCGCGGTCTGCACCGGAACTTTCTGGCCGATGCGCGTCGTCGATTGTTCGCTGTCAAAAGCGTGCACCTGCGTGGCGGCGAGGAGACGCGTGTTGTCCTTCGCCTGGAACGCGGTGATGGTCGAAGCCGGGAGCAGGAACGAGCCGCCGAGGACGGTCGCCGCCGTGTTGACGACCGTGCCGCCTTTGCTCGGGTCTTTGCCGGTCGTGCCGCCGGTCGTGGTCGTCGTGGTGGTCGTGCCGAAGCGCTCCTTGCCGCTGCCGAACAGGATCGAGGTCGGGAGCAGGCCGCCGAGGTTGCCGAGCGTCGCATCCGTGCCGAGTTGGTTGCCGAGTTGCAACAGGTTCGTGCGCGAGACTTCGTAGATGTTCACGTCCATCACGACTTCGGCGCGATCCTTGTCGATGGCCTGCAGCAGTTCGGCGATGAGCCGGATGTTCTCAGGCGTGTCGCGCACGGTGATCGAGTTGGTCGCTTTGTTCGGCGTCACCTGCGGTTGACGACCGGCCGTCGGCGGCAGGGACGATTGGATGAGCGAGCGCGCGTCGTTCGGGTCGATGTTCGAGAGATAAAAGGTGCGCAGGACGAGTTGCTGATACTGGCCGCGCTTCGATTGATCCGCGACGATGATGGTGCGCCGGTCGAGTTTCTGGAAAAAGAGATTTTGCGACAGGAAGATGTGGTCGAGCGCGCGTGCCGTCGTCACGTCCTTGAGGTTGACGTTGACGGTGCGACCTTTCGGAAAGTCGCGGTCGAAGAGAACGTTGAGGTTCAGTTCGTCGCCGAGCTTGCGGATGAAGCCTTCGAGGTCGCCGTTGTAATTGATGACGCGGAGTTGTTCGGTGCGCGGCGTGAGCGTCGGGTCTTGCGAAGGGCGCTGCTGCGGCTGCTGTCCCGCCGCGCCGCCGCCGGTCGTCGCCGCGCCGTTGTAGGACGTGGGGACGACGGCCGTGGACGTGTTGGCCGTTGTGCCCGTCCCCGGCGTGCCGTTTTTGCGGTTCGCGCCGTTGCCGTTCGCATTCGCCGGGTCGCGTCCCTCCTTTTCGCGCTGCAAGCGCAGCATGCGCTCCATCTCGGAGACGGCCAGTTCGTTGATCGGGTCGTAGCCGACGGCCTGTCGATAGGCGTTGTACGCGCCGGTGAAATCGCCCTGCTCGGCGAGCGTGCGCCCTTGCTCCATGAAGCGCTGCGAGGCGTTGAAGATGGCGCGGCGATAATGGAGTTGATACTCGATGTCGGACGGGTTGGCGGCGACGGCGAGCGCGAATTCCTGCGCCGCGCGCTCCCATTGCATCGCTTTCTCCTGCTCGATGCCGCGCCGGTAATTCTTCTCGCCCTTCTTCGCCAGCACCGCCGTGGGGGCGGCCAGCAAACACAACATCAAAACCAGCGAGGCGTAGGCACGCACACTAACTGTTAATTTCATCTCGATCCTCAAGAAAATGAACCGGCGTTCGATTAAGAATTTACTGCGGCAGCCGTTGGCGTGACGGACTCGGCCGGACACCTCTCTGGCTGTTTACACGTCGGGCGCGACGGGCTGTTCCAAAAACAAGTGAGCAATGAGCCGTCAGCAGTGCGGAGTCAAAGACAGTTTTCTGACTGCTCAATGCTTACTGCTTACTAATGTGTTCCGTTGCCGTTGAGTTCGACTTCTTCGACGAACGTGGCGCGGTTGATCTCGTGCAGCGTCGAGACGCCCGCGAAGACTTTCTTGAGCGCCGATTCGCGCAAGGAAGCCAAGCCCTCTTGCTCGGCCGCGCGGCGCACTTCCGAACCCGGACGGCGCTCGATGATCATCTCGCGGATGTTGTCCGAAAGATTGAGCAGTTCGTGGATGGCCGTCCGTCCCCGATAGCCCGTGTGGTTGCAGGCGTCGCAGCCGACGCTCAT
>DASVUD010000048.1:0-48018 GCA_036387235.1 Pyrinomonadaceae bacterium | reverse complement strand
CGAATCGACGTTCACGGCCGCGCCGCTTCGTCTCGCAACTGACTTCCTTCGCGTCTTCGTGCCTTGGTGGTGAATACGTCTTCATTAACCACCAAGGCACGAAGACACCAAGAACAAATTAATTGAGGACTCTATCTTCGTCGCTCGCCGCTTGCATTTAGTTTCGCGGCGGGCATCTAATAAACGAAGTCGAACGTCATGATTGGAAAGTTTGGAGGAGATCGAAGAGATGAGACACCGTAAGATGATCGCCTGCGTGCTGCTGCTGTCCGCGTTGTGCTGCCAAGCGTTCGGCGCTCTTGCCTTCGCCGCGCAGAGAAGAGGCGCGCCGAGAGTCGCCGCCGGCAACGCGGCGGCGCGCGCGTCGCTCGACGCCAAGATTCGCCGCTTCGCCCCGACCACTCTCACGGCCGACACCTCGCGCCTCTCCGCGGGCGACCGTCGCGCGCTCGCTAAAATTATCGAGGCCGCGAAACTGTTAGACCCGCTCTACCTGCAACAAGTGTGGAGCGGCAACCCCGCGCTCGAGCGACGCCTCGCAGCCGACCGCACGCCCCTCGGGCGCGCCCGCCTTCACTACTTCCGCATCAACGCCGGCCCCTGGTCGCGCCTCGACGGCAACGAGCCTTTCATCGAAGGCGTCCCGCGCCAGAAGCCGCACCACGCCAACTATTACCCGGACGACATGACGAAAGAAGAGTTCAACGCGTGGGTCGAAACTCTTTCGCCGGATGAGCGTGCGCGCGCCACCGGCTTCTTCCACGTCATCCGTCGCACCACGCCGACCGGACTCAAGAGCGTGCCTTACAGCGTCGAGTATCGCGGCTTCCTCGAACCCGCCGCGCGCCGCCTGCGCGAAGCCGCCGCGCTCACAACGAATGCCACGCTGCGAAACTTTCTCAACAAGCGCGCCGACGCTTTTCTCTCCGACGATTATTACGAGAGCGACGTGGCGTGGATGGATTTGGACGCGCCCATCGACGTGACCATCGGCCCTTACGAAACCTACGAAGACGAATTGTTCAACTACAAGGCGGCCTTCGAGTCGTATGTCACCTTGCGCGACGAAGCGGAGTCGGCCAAGCTCGCGCGCTTCAGCCAATACTTGCAGGAGTTGGAAAACAACTTGCCGATGGAGGCGCGCTATCGCAACCCGAAGCTCGGCGCGGCTTCGCCCATCCGCGTCGTCAACGAAGTCTTT
Organism: Pyrinomonadaceae bacterium; assembly: GCA_036387235.1. Taxonomy (GTDB): domain Bacteria; phylum Acidobacteriota; class Blastocatellia; order Pyrinomonadales; family Pyrinomonadaceae; genus JAIVJZ01. The sequence continues at coordinate 46,817 of DASVUD010000048.1, read as the reverse complement.
TCTTCGGGCGAGGGCAATCGCGGCGTGCAGACGGCGGCCTTCAACTTGCCGAACGACGAACGCGTCGTGCGTGAAAAAGGGTCGAAGCGCGTCATGCTCAAGAACGTGCAGGAGGCGAAGTTCAATAAGACGCTCCTGCCCATCTCGCGCGTCGTCCTCGCGCCCGCAGCGCAGCGCGTGCTCTCCTTCGACTCTTTCTTCACGCACATTCTCGCGCACGAGTTGATGCACGGACTCGGGCCGCACAATATTGAGGTGGGCGGGCAGGCCACGACCGTCCGCATGCAACTGAAAGAACTCTACTCGGCCATCGAAGAGGCGAAGGCCGACATCACGGGCTTGTGGGCGTTGCAGTATTTGATGGACAAAGGAATGGTCGAAAAGAGCATGGAGCGTTCGATGTACACGACCTTCCTTGCGAGTTGCTTCCGCAGCGTCCGTTTCGGCATCACGGAAGCGCACGGCAAAGGCATCGCCGTCCAGTTCAACTACCTGACGGACGAAGGCGCGATCAAGTTCGACGAGCGCACCGGCACTTTTCGTATCGACGAGGCGCGCATCAAACCGGCCGTCACGAAATTGACGCGCGAGATTCTCACGCTCCAGGCCGAAGGCTCATACGCGAAGGCCAAAGCGATGCTCGACCGCTACGGCGTCATCCGCCCGCCCATGCAACGCGCCCTGGCACGCCTCAACAACGTCCCCGTCGACATCGAACCCCACTTTCCCTTAGCGGAAAAACGATGAAGGGGAGATAGGTGAATGGTAAATGGTCAATGGTGAAGAAATGGGTTTCTACCGTTCACCATTCACCATTTACCATTTACTTGTTTTCCCTGATGAGTCGTTTGAGTTCGTCGAGCGTGCGGCAGGAGTTGATGGCGGTGGCGGGGATAAACTCTTCGAGAGATGTGGTGTCGCCGTCGTCGTAGCGGCGGCGCAAGATGGCGGGGAGCGGCAGGTTGGTCAGGCCGTAGCGCTCTCGCAGTTCGTTTGCGTGCAAAAACTCCGTCCGCGCGTCGAGGCTTTCCAGAAACTCAGTCCACTCGCGGCGCACGCGAAAGGCCGTGTGCGTCAGCGCGCACAAATTGCAAGCGTAAGTTTCGGGCGAGAGGATTTTGTGCGCCACGTCGCCGAGCGTGTTGAACAGACCGCTCTCCGCGTTGTAGACGAACACCAGAGTCGGCTTCGTCTCGCCGTCATCATCGTGCGCCATATTCTTCAATGCTCCGTCTCGCCTTCGCTTCGGCTTGAGCGTCGTTGTCCATTCTGGTCGTTCAATTTCGGCGGTTGTCTTGTCGCCTCCTGAAAAGTTATCCTCGCCGAAACATAGTCGAAACGTGTTGCAAAAAATTGCCGCCCGCGCCGCAGGGCCGAGCGATGCTGTTTGCGCGCCGGGGCGGCACGGGCGCAAAGACTCGAAGATGCGAAAAATTCCTACATGGGTCGGCGCGTTCGTCGCCGTGGGGGCTTGCTCGGCGCTCGTGTGGTTGGAGCGGCGGCGGCCGCTCAGGCGTGCGCGTGAATCGAAGCTCGGGCGCGACGCGCGCAACCTCGCCGTGGCTGCAACGGCCGCCCTCACGCTGCATCTCGCCGAACGCCCCGTCGCCGGGAGACTCACCGCGCTCGTCGAACGACGACGAATAGGACTGCTCAAACAAGTCGCGCTGCCGCGCCCTTTGGAGACGATGCTCGCCGTCCTGCTGTTGGATTACACGCTCTACGCGTGGCATGTGCTCGCGCATCGCGTGCCCGCCTTGTGGCGTTTTCATCTCGTCCATCACACCGACCTCGATCTGGATGCGACGACGGCGCTGCGTTTTCACTTCGGCGAACTGCTCGTCTCGGTCGTGTGGCGCGCCGCGCAGGTGCTTGCCATCGGCGTCTCGCCGCACGCGCTCTCCGTCTGGCAGAGGTTGTTCTTCGTCTCGATCTTGTTTCACCACTCGAACGTGCGCCTGCCCGTCGAAGTGGAACGACGACTCAACTTGATTTTAGTCACGCCGCGCATGCACGGCATACATCATTCGACGGTGCGCGCCGAGCGCGACGCGAATTGGTCGAGCGGCCTTGCGCTCTGGGACAGATTACACGGGACGCTCAAGCTGAACGTCGCGCAGGAAGAGATCGAGATCGGCGTCGCCGCTTATCGCGCGCCGGAAGAACTCGGCCTCTTGCGCCTGCTCAAGTTGCCTTTCGACGCCGGAGCTGTGGCCGAAGCCACGACGACGCCGGACGCACGGACGGCAAACGTCGCGCGTCCGTTCGTCCCGGCAGATCATCTCTTGGCTTGAGCGAGCGTCGATCAAGCCTTAAGTTTCAAACTTCTCTTTGCGCTTTCTTCGTGTCCCTTAGTGACTTTGTGTCTTAGCGGTGAATGGCAAGTTGATTAAACACCAAGACACGAAGACACGCAGAGGAGCAAAGTTTGAATCACGAGCGGAATCGTAGGATGGTTTCATTAACTACGACAGCGGAGCGACCGGCCGTCTCCGTCATCATCCCGACGCTCAACGAGGCACGTTCGCTCGGCGCGACGCTCCGTGCCGTCAGGCGTCTGGAACACGGGCGGCGCGTCGAAGTGATCGTCGCGGACGGCGGCAGCACCGACCGGACGCGCGAGATTGCGCGCGAGGCGGGCGCGCGCGTCATCAACTCTGTGCGCGGGCGCGGCGCGCAGATGCACGCGGGGGCGACCGCGGCGCGCGGCGACGTGCTCTGGTTTCTACACGCGGACACCATCCCGCCGCCCGATGCGCCCGCGCGGATACTCGAAGCACTCGGACGCGACGCTGAGATTGTCGGCGGCAATTTCGCCATCCGTTTCGACGGCACGCGCCGCGCCGCGCGTTTTCTGACGTGGCTCTACCCGCAACTGCGCCGGCTCGGCTTGTGCTACGGCGACTCAGGCATCTTCGTCCGCGCGCGCGCGTATCGCGCCACGGGCGGCTTCAAGCCGTTTCCCATCTTCGAGGATTTGGATTTGGTGAGACGCCTCGGAAAGCGCGGGCGGCTCGTTCATCTGCGTGCGGAAGTCGTCACCTCTTCGCGTCGCTTCGAGGGGCGCAGTTTCGCCCTCACGTTCGCGCGGTGGTCGTTTCTGCAAATACTCTACTGGCTCGGCGCAAGCCCCTACACGCTCGGCCGTCTCTACACGTCGGGCGCGCGCGATAGATAACGTTTACAATGAAGCGGCACTCACTCTCAGAGGCCGCGTGGGAGCATGACAGGGATGACTTATTACGAAGAAGACGATCTCGGCCGCTTCAGTGACATGGGCAAGCATCGCCCCGACCTCTTTGAGAAATTCATGGCGTGGTATCAGGCGTGTCAAGCGGACGGCGCGCTCTCGCGGCGCGAGAAGGCGCTCATCGGGTTGGCCGTCGCACACGCCTTGCAGTGTCCTTATTGCATAGACGCTTACGCGCAGTCGTGTCTGGAAGCCGGGTCGAACATGGAGCAGATGACCGAAGCGATCCACATGGCCTCGGCCTTGCGCGGCGGCGCGACGCTCATCCACGGCTTGCAGGCGCACAACTCGGTCGACAAAGTTTCGATGTGATGCGATTCAAAGTTCTGCGGAAGGCGGCGACGTGATGCGCGAGAAAGGTTTACCTGTCGTCAAAGCGGAGCACGCACCGGCGCGCGCGCACGTCGACTTCGACGAGCGCGTGCGCGGCGCAGGCGTGGACTTCTTGCGCGCGAACTCGGTCGAGACTTTGCAGATCAACGTCGGCAAGCTGTGCAATCAAGCGTGCAAGCATTGCCACGTCGATGCCGGCCCCCGGCGCACCGAGATGATGTCGGAAGAGACGGCCGCTCAGATCGTCGAAGTTGTCTCGCGCCATCGCCTCAAGACCGTGGACATCACGGGCGGCGCGCCGGAACTCAACCCATCGTTTCGACGCCTCGTGGCGGGCGCACGCGCGGCGGGCGCGCACGTCATCGTGCGCCACAATCTGACCGTTATGTTCGAGCCGGGGCAGGAAGATTTGCCCGACTTCTTTCGCACGCACGCGCTCGAAGTCGTCTCTTCGCTTCCCTATTTTCTCGAACAGCAGACGGACGCGCAGCGCGGTCAGGGCGTCTTCGCCAAATCGCTCGCGGCCTTGCGTCGTCTGAACGCGGTCGGATACGGCGTGCCGGGCAGCGGCCTCTTGTTGAACCTCGTCTACAATCCCGTGGGCGCGTTTCTGCCGCCCGCGCAAGCCTCAATCGAAGCCGATTTCAGACGCGAGTTGCAGGCGCGTTACGGCCTCTCTTTCAACCGCCTCTACACGATCACGAACATGCCGATCAGACGCTTCCTCGACTACCTCAGACGCACGGGCAACGAGGAACGCTACATGCGGAAACTCGTCGAAGCGTTCAACCCCGAGGCCGTCGCCGGGCTGATGTGCCGCACGCTCGTCAGCGTCGATTGGAGGGGACGACTCTACGATTGCGACTTCAACCAGATGCTCGAACTCGGCGTCGCGGCGCACCTGCCGCAATCAATCGCGGACTTCGACCCGCGCGCCTTCGCAGGGCGCGAGATCAAGACCGGCGCGCACTGCTTCGGCTGCACGGCCGGGGCGGGTTCGAGTTGCGGCGGCTCGCTGGTTGAAGGCTAAAGCAATCAATCGTCCCTGACAGGACTTTCCGTATTGCCTTTTACTGTCTTCGATTCGTTGCGGGCACAGGCATGCCGTTCAAGTTCAACACGCGGGCGCGCTCCGTCGCGGGCAGCCGGGCGTAGAGTTCGACGAAAGCGGCGTTCGTCCAACCGAATCCGATCTCGTTCGACTTGTAGCCGAACTTGAGGCCAGCGCCGATCTGCGAGCGCCGCGCCGCCACGTCGTACTTCTCGACGATGGTGTTGTGCTCGTTGAACTCGCGCAGAACGAGCGAGAGGAAGTTGACGCTGATGCGATTCGCTTCGCGCGCGAAGCCGTAGCGGCGCAAGCCTTCGACGGCGATGAGTTGCATCGGAGCCCAACCGTAGGGCGCGTCCCACTGGCTGCCCGATTCGTTCGTGCTCGTCTGCAAGCCGCCCGCGCGCTCGAACAGGTGTAGGTTGGAGAGGACGCGCGCGGCCTGTCGCGGCGTGGCGAGTCCGGCCCAGAGCGGGTAGAAGGTCGTCACGAACGGATAGCGGCGCACAGCCGCGCGCGCGAAGTTGTAGTCGTAGTAAAGCCCTTCGCGCTCGTCCCACATCAAGCGGTTGACGCGCGCGGCGCGCGCGGCGGCGCGACGTTCCCACGGGCGCGCGGCGCGCGTGCGGCCGAGCGTGCGCAGGATGGTGGCCGCGTCGCGCTCCATGGCGTAGAGCAGCGAGTTGAGACAGACGGGGTTGTAATGAATGATGTCGGCGTTGAAGGGGCCGAAGCGGTTCGAGGGGTCGAAGCCCGACTCGCGCATCGAGCGGTCGCTTTTGTAGAAGAGCGGCGTCAGTTCGTCGCGCTCGCGGTCGTAGTATTGTGTGAGATCGTAGTCTGCGACTTCGTGCGTGCGATAGTAGGCGCGGACGAGATCATAATGCGTGCGGCCTTCGGCGTCGCGTTCGGCCGAGACGACTTCGGGCGCGACGCCCTCGCCCGCGTCGTAGTAACGCGCGAGTCCGGTCTCGGCGGTCATGTGCGGCGGCTCCGTCCAGTAGCGATAGTACTTCTCGACGACGGGCACGGTGCGCGCGAGCCAAGCGCGGTCGGGCTCGGCGCGATACACGTCCAAGATCATGCGCGTGAGGAAGGGAGGCTGCGAGCGCGTCAGAAAATAGGTGCGGTTGGCGTTCAAGATTTTGCCGTAGTGCTCGATCTGGTAGATGAAGTTATCCACCATGTTGCGCGCAAGCGCGGTCTCGCCGTCGCGGAGCAATCCGACGTTCGTGAAGTAACTGTCCCATCCGTACATCTCGTTGAAGCGCCCGCCGGGGACGACGTAAGGGTACGGCAGATAGAGCAGACCGGGCGAGACCCGTTCGCCGCCCTCTTGCGGCAACTGTCTGAGCACGATGCGCGCGAAGTCGGCGGCGGGCAACTGCGCGCGCAAGCGTGTCTCGATGGCCGCGAAATTTTCGGTGCGTGCCACGTAAACCGGCCGCCGGTTGCCTTCGAGCGGCGGGAACTTCGGATCGACGGCCGCTTCGGCCAGTTGCCGGTTCGAGCGCGCCAGCGTCCGCCAACTGCGTTTGATGTACAGACGGACGGCCTGCAACTGCGCCGCCGTCGCACGCTCGCCATGCGCCGCCTGCCCCCACGCCGGACGCGACGCCGACGAGGCTGCCAGCAACATCACGACGAGCGCACACGCACGCGTCCTCGCGAAACGTCTTCCAGACTCCATCTCTCCTCCCCGACTAAGTCCTAAGTCCCAAGTCTCAAGTCTTAGTCTCAAGTTCCAAGTCTGATAGTCTTTCTTGACTTGGGACTTGGGACTTGAGACTTGAGACTGTAGTTAAGTGACGCGATAGTTTTCCATTGAGTATTGAATCACGGGACGTTCTTCCGTTGACTGGCAGGTGATGTAGTTGTGAAACTCCGAGGGGCGCGCGGCGATCTCCGCTTCGTGAACTTTCGCTGACGCGCCGGTCGCGGCTTGTGTCTCGACGAAGGTGACGCGCCAAAGGTTGTCGGCCGTGCGTTCGTGTCGTCGATAGCGCAGCGCGCCGAGCGCGTTCAGGTACGTCTCCGTGCGGATGAAGAACTCGGCGGCCTGCACCGGATACGAATAACAGGCGCGCCCGCGATAGCCTTCGAGCAGGAGTTGACCGCGTTCGTATGCTTCGATGATGCGGCCGCCCGCTTCCGCCGTGACGTGCGCGTAGAAGAGACCGTGCGGGAAGCAGACGAGGTTGGCCGCGAACCTGTCGCCGCCGACGTGCGAAGACTGCCAGACGTTCGCGCCTATGCCGTCGCCGTCCGCGTCAGTCGCGCGCAGAGATTTATAGAGCGCATAGCCGAACTTGGCGCAGCACTTGTCGCGCTTGCCGTGCGTGCAGACGAGATAGAGCGGAGCGTTCACGCGCGCGCCGCCCGCGTGCGACGCATCTTCGACCAACGCGGCCTGATCGAGTTGCAAGAGGTCTTCGTAAGTGTTCAGTTCGAATTGCTCGACCGTGGGCGCGAGTTCGCGGCAGCGCACGACGAAGCAACGGAGGGGACGCGCATTGGCGCGCTCCTGCTTGATGAACAGGAGACGCATGCGCGGGATGCTGCGGCAGAGGTTTTCCAGATGGCGTTTGAGTTGCGCCGACAGAGCGCTGTCGGCGAGCGCGTGCGCGCCCCACGCCTCGCGGTATTCGACGAGCAGCCAGATTAGTCCGACCGAAGCCGTGCCGAAACTGTGCTCGCGGGAGGCGCGCGCCAGTTCGGAACAATAGAAGAAGGGTCGGCTCATCGTTTGACCAAAAGATCAATCGGCGACCACGGCAAGGAGGCCGTGCCGCAGCAATTCGCGGACGAACGCGCGCACGGTCTGTTCGTCGAGTTGTTCTCCGGCGGCGGCGGCTGCTACCGTGCGCAGTTCGGCGACGGAACAGTTGCGCCTGTCGGCCAGAAGTTGCAGGAGTGGGAGCGCCTCGGCGGCGAATCGCCAGCGCTTTTTGTGACAGGAGAATTCGACCACGCCGTCCGCGACTTTGAAACTGAGCGGGCGCGGCGCGAGCAGGCGCACGCGTGCATGCGCGGTGGGCGGCAAGGCGTCGGCCGTCGCGCTCCAAGGCAAACTCAGACGCGGGCGCGGCTCGGCCTCGGCGTCGAGTTCCGCGAAATATCGTTCGAGCGATTCGTCGTCCCAAGCGGCGACGAACTCTTCTCTGAGACGGCGCGCATGTGCGGCGCGCTCGTCGGCGGAAGCGAAGCGCGGCAGGTCACGCCGGAAAGTTTCCGAGGCACGCATGCGTCGCGCGAGCCACGAGAGGAGATCGATGCCGGTCTGTTTGTGGATGCCGACGGTGAGATGGAGCGTGGGTTCTTCGAGCGGTTCGGCGACGTGCCACCAGCCGCGCGGGATGTAGAGAAAGTCGCCGTCTTCGAGCGTCTCAGCCCAGAGCGGCGGCGTATCGACGACGGGCTTCGGGTTGTCGCGCTCTCCGGCGAGCGGGTGCGGGCGCGTCTCTCCGTAGATGCGCCAGTGTTTGCGCCCGGCCACCTGAAGGATGAACACGTCGTGGTCGTCCCAGTGCAGGTCGAAGCCGCGCGAGGTGTGCCAACCGGCGTAGGAGTTGATCTGGATGCGCTCGCAAAAGAGGTGTTCGAGGTCGGCGGCCAACTCTTCGAGCGGCTCGTGTAGTTCGTCAACCGCGTCGAGCACGAGCGTCGCGCCCGCGCGCAGTTGGCCTGTGAACTTGACGGGTTGAACGTGCGGGATCGTTTGTTTGTGGCGCGCGCTCGCGGTGTGGCGCAGGTAGGAGTTGACGGGAAGGGCGCGGCCTTCGCGCATCAGACGCAGGCGGGGGAAGTCGAGCCGGTGCTGCCGCAGGATGTCCGAGAGACGCTCCCACGGCAGCAGGTGCGCGAACTTGCCCGCCCGCCCGCGTATGTGCTTGTAGGTCTGCCCCCACGTGGAGGCGAGAAATTCCTCCGCCGTGTGCGGCTCTAACAGACGGCTCAAGCCGCTGCTCCGGGCGACTTCACCATTCATAGAGGCGACTTCACCGTTCATAAAGCGGCCGGACGACGTTTAAGCATCCTTGCTGTCGATCTTGAGCACGGAGCCTGCGTCCGCGCCGTCCGTGTCCGCTTCGCCCGCGTCCGAACTGTCGGAATCGGAACTGTCGGAATCGGAGGCGTCCGTGTCCGTGGTGGCGTCGGTGCCGTCCGTGTCCGTGGCGTCCGTGCCGTCAGTGTCCACGCCGAGCGTGTCGGTTAAATCCGTGTCCGCGCCGCTCGTATCAGACCCGTCTGCGTCCGAGGTGTCCGTCGAGTCCGCATCGCTCGCGCTGAGGTGCGCGCTCGCCTGTAAGGGTTCGACCGACAGCAGTAGGCCGGAGGCCGCCGCGTCGTCGACACGTTCTTCGCTCTGTCCTGAGTTGATCTGTTCTGACATACAATCTCCTCTTCGTGTCTAAATTTTTTGGATATTGAGCACACAGATTATTATGCGCCGTAGGAAACCACAAGCACGCGCCGATGCGCCCGCGCACACGACGCCTCACCTTTTCGTTTAGCACGCAACCCATATCGTCAGTCGCGCGCCGCACTCCCATCGGTGGCGCGGGCGCGCTCGTCTTGCGCGCGGGCGCGCGGGTGCTTGGGTTTTCGGAAGTTTCGCGCGGCGCGCGGTCGCCGCAAGGGTTGTGGCACGAACCTTGTTATAGAGCTATGTCGAGTCGTCGGCACTTTAGTGAGCGACGATTCGATTGAGAGACCCGTTAGCGAAGGGGAGAGCGCTGACGGGTCTCTCCTTGAGAATTTCGCGCGGCGACCGAGCCGGGCACACAGGGTCGTCTCGCGCCTGCCGTTCAAGACAAACAAAATTTTGTTGTGGGGTGTGACATGAAAAGATTGCTTCTCTCTTTTGTGTGTGTGGTGGTTTTGACTGCGACGAGTGCGCCCGCGGCGTCGGCGCAAGAAGGGCGCTCGCGCTTCGGACGTAAGGCGCGCACGGCGGCCATCATCGGCGGCGGGGCGCTCGTCGGCGCGCTCGTCGCGGGTAAAAAGGGCGCGGCCATCGGCGGCGGTTCGGGCGCGCTGTATGCCTTGAACCGGCGCGCGGCGCAGCGCAATTTCTCTTCGCGCAATCGACGGATCGGCACGGTGCTCGGCGGCACGGCGCTCGGCGCCGGACTTGGCGGCGCGTTCGGCGGACGGCGCGCGGCGGCGGTCGGCGCGCTGGCCGGCGCGGGCGGTTCTTACATCTACACGAAGCGCAGCCGCACGTATCCGCGTCGCTACTACCGCTAGTAAAGAGAGCGTTCGGATCGACACAGAAAAAGTTTCGGGGCGTTCGTTTGAGTCAACGCCTCGAAACTTTTTTTCGTGCGGCAGACGAGGAAGTTCACGGAGCCGGACGCGGCAGGTTTGCGCTCCCGCGCGCGCGTGTCGCATAGTGTCTCTAGGGAATTGTCGAATTTGAAAACAAGGGACACGAGAGAGGGGCGCTAAGAACGCGGCACGAAGGCACACCGCACGCAGAGAAGCGCCGAACACACTCACCGGGGAACTATCAATCACACGATGTTGAACAAGATTCGTCTCGGCGACGACGTGATGTCTTATTGCGGTCGCTGCAAAGAGGAACGCATGCATCAGGTCGTCGCGCTCCGTTCGGAAGGACGCATCGAGCGCGTCACTTGCAACTACTGTCAATCGACGCACCTCCATCGCGACCCGCAAGCGACGAAGACACGCCGCACGACCGTCGCACGCGGCGCGGAAGCGAAAACGCGCGCGACTTCTTCAGACCGACCCGCGCGCGCCTACTCGCCGCAGGACTCTTACGGCACGGGCGATCAAATCACGCATCCGAAATTCGGAGAGGGCACGGTCGTGGAAGCGCGGCGCGGAAAAATCGACGTGCGCTTCGGCCGCGAGACGCGCACGCTCCTGCACGCCGGTTGATTTTCAACCACACAGAGAATTGAACCACGCGCCACACACGAAGCCACACGAAACAGAAGTTTCATCTTGTTTCGTGTGGCTTCGTGTGTGGCGCGCAGTTTCATGCTTTTCTTCGGCGCTCGCTCTCGTCTCTTTGAAACTCAGACATCAATCGGCGCGGCGCGACCCGTGACGCGCGCGACCGTCTCGATCAAGGCTTTCGGCTCTATCGGTTTCGCCAGATGCGTCTGGAAGCCCGCGGCGAGCGCGCGTCGATGATCGTCGGCTCCGGCGTAAGCCGTCAGCGCGACGGCCGGGATGTGTCCTTGATGTTCGGCGTCGAAGCGGCGCACCTGCTTGATCAACTCGTAGCCGTCCTCGACCGGCATCCCGATATCCGAGATGAGCAGGTCTGGCTTCCACGCCGCGAGCACGCGCAAGGCTTCCGCCGCCGACTCTGACACGCGCACCTGCGCGCCCTGCCGCGCCAACACCTCCTGCACCAGTTCGCGCGTGTCCGCCTCGTCGTCCACGACGAGGATGCGCAAGCCGCCGAGCATCTCCGTCCGCGCGAGCGACACCGAAGCGTTTCCGTTGGCCGACGCGACCGGTTGCTCCTCGATGCTCTCCGCCGCGCCGTCGTCTTCGACATCAATGGCGGCGGCGAGCGGCAGCGAGAGCGTGAAAGTCGAACCGCGCCCGTCGCCGTCGCTGTGCGCGCGGATTGTGCCGCCGTGGAGTTCGACGAGGTGACGCACGATGGCGAGGCCGAGGCCGAGGCCGCCGTGCTTGCGCGTCGTCGTGCCGTCGGCCTGGCGAAAGCGGTCGAAGATGTAAGGCAGAAAATCGGGACTGATGCCCTGCCCCGTGTCGCTCACTTCCAACTCGACGTGCCGCTCGTCGCAAAACAACTTGACCTCGACGCGCCCGCCTTCCGGCGTGAACTTGACGGCGTTCGAGAAGAGATTCCAGACCACTTGCTGCAAACGCGCCGGGTCGCCGGAGACGACGCAGTGCGCGGTGCGCATGTGCGGGTGCACGCGGATCGACTTCGCTTCGGCCATCGGGCGCACGGTATCAATCGTCGCTTCGATGATCGAGGCGAGTTCGACGGGGCGAAAGTCGAGCGAGAGTTTGCCCGTGATGATGCGCGACACGTCGAGCAGATCGTCGATCAACTGCGACTGCGCGCGCGCGTTGCGTTCGATGGTTTCGAGCGCGCGCGCCATCATCGCTTCGTCCAAGTTGCCGCCGCGAATCAGGTGCGTCCAGCCGAGGATGGCCGTCAGGGGCGTCCGCAGTTCGTGCGAGAGCGTGGCGAGAAATTCGTCTTTGGTGCGATTGGCGCGTTCGGCTTCGGCGCGTGCGGCCTGTTCGCGCACAAGGAGGCGCGCGCGCGCCTCTTCGGCCAGTTTGCGCTCGGCCACTTCCTGCTGCAATTCGGCGGCGTGGCGTTGCGCTTCGGTGTAGAGCCGCGCGTTTTCGTAAGCCGAGGCGACCTGCGTGGCGAGCGTGACGGCGAGGCGCTCGTCGGCCTCGCTGAATTCGTCGGCGTCGAGTTTGTTGGAGAGATAGAGCCAGCCGTGTGCGTGCGCGCCCGTGAGGATGGGCGCGCCCAAAAACGATTCCATCGAGACGCGCGGCGCGGTCAGGTGAGCCGCTTCGAGCGTGCCCGCCGCTTCGCTCAGACGCAGAGGGCGCGCGTCGGCGAGCAACTGCGCGAGCACGCTTTCGCTCACCAGCGGCGAACGGCCGCGGCCGTCGTCCCACTCGCACACCTCGCAGTGGCAGTAGTAGCGCAAGGCGCGCCCGCTATCTTCGAGGACTCCGACGCCCGCGTGCTCCGCGCCCACGATGTCGCGCGCGGCGCGGCAAAACTTTTCCAAGACTTGTTGCGGGTCGCGCTCGGCGGCGAGTTCTTGTCCGAGGTCGATCAATTTGCCGAGACGTTGCAGGTTGGCGTTCTCAAGTTCGATGTTCTTATCGTGGAGCAGCGCCGCCTGCCGTTTGATCTCTTCCGTCTTCTTGAACAGTTCGACGAAGACGGCGACCTTCGAGCGTAGGATGTCCGGATCGACCGGCTTGAGGATGTAGTCGACCGCGCCGAGCGAATAGCCGCGCGCGATGTGGCGGTTGCCGGTGGAATCGGCCGTCAGGAAGATGATCGGGATGTCGCGCGATTTCTCGCGCCCGCGAATGAGCGCGGCCGTCTCAAGGCCGTCGATGCCCGGCATGTAGACGTCGAGCAGGATGACGGCCACGTCTGTGTCGAGCAGGTAACGCAGAGCCTCGTCGCCCGAAGCGGCGCGCACCAGATTGCGCTCCGGCGCTTGCAGGATGGCTTCGAGCGCGAGCAAGTTCGTCGGGCTGTCGTCCACCATCAAGATGTTGATTTTTTGTGACTCAGCTTGCATAAGACGATCTCGGCTCGTGTTGGCACAGTTGATTCAGGAAAGGCGCGACGCGAGCGAGCGGCAGCACGGCGTCCGGTGTGACGGCCTCGATGGCCGCTCGCGGCATCCCCTTCGACTCGGCGCTCGACGGGTCTTCCACCACGCACATGCCGCCGTAGGCTTTGATCTTCGCCAACCCTCGCGCGCCGTCCGCGTTCGCGCCCGTCAAGACGACGCCGACCGTGTGCTCGCGATAAACCTCGGCCGCCGATTCGAACAAAACGTTGACGGACGGGCGCGCGTAAGAGACCGGCGCTTCCGTGGAGAGCGCAAAGCCGTCGCGCTCGACGAGCAGGTGATAATCGCGCGGCGCGAGATAGACCCGACCGGGCGCAATCGCGTCCTTGTCGTTCGGCTCCGTCAAGGGCAGAACCGAGTAGCGCTGCAAAAACTCGCAGAGCGTGTCGCGGTCTTTGCCGCGATGCTGCACGACGACGACGGGCAGCGGAAAATCCGGCGCGAGCGCGGGCAGCAAAGTTTGCAGCGCCGCGAGTCCGCCGTAAGATGTTCCGACCACGACGATCTCGAACGTCACAGCTATTTCACCTTCCGGTACAATTTATCGCGTGTGTCCAGACGCTCGTAAAAGTCGGCGCGCGGCGTGAACTTCAGCGATTCCTTGTTGCCGAGGCCGAACACGCCGAACATCGACAGGCTGTCGTAGATCAAATTGTGCACGCGCTCCTGCAAGGCTTTGTTGAAATAGATCATCACGTTGCGGCACAGGATGACGTGGAACTCGTTGAACGACCCGTCGGTTACCAGATTGTGTTCCGAGAAGACGACGTTCGTTTTGAGCGCAGGATGAAAGATGACGTTGTCGTAGTGCGCCGTGTAGTAGTCCGAGAACTCGTGTTTGCCGCCCGCGTGCATGTAGTTCGACGTGTACTCCTGCATCGAGGCGAGCGGGAAGATGCCCTCGCGCGCCTTGCGCAAGACCTCGCGGCTGATGTCCGTCGCGTAGATGACGCACTTGCGATACAAGCCCTCCTCCTGCAAGAGAATCGCCATCGAATAGACCTCTTCGCCCGTCGAACACCCGGCGTGCCAGATGCGCACCGTCGGGTAGGTTCTCAAGAGCGGGACGACCTTCTGCCGAAACGTCAGATAGAAACTCGGATCGCGGAACATCGAAGTGACGTGCACGGAGAGACCGACGAGCAGCCTCTCCATGCACGCCCCGTCGTGCAGGACGCAATCCTGATAGGCCGAGACGGTCGCGATCTTCTCGGCGCGCATGCGCTCCAAGATACGCCGCTTGATCGAAGCGGGCGAGTAATCGCGAAAGTCGAAGCCGTAGACGCGATACAGCCCTTCGAGCAGCAGCGCGATCTCGATGTCTTCGAGTTGCGTCTGATCCGACTGCAACGCGGCGCTCATCACCCTTGCGCTTCCTCCTGATGATAGAGCCAGACGCGCAGGAGCGAGAGCAGTTGATCGATGTCCAGCGGCTTCGAGATGTAATCCGAAGCCCCGGCCTCGATGCAGCGGTCGCGGTCGGCCTTCATCGCCTTGGCGGTCAGCGCGATGATCGGCAAGTTTTTGAATTGCTCGATCTCGCGGATGGCGCGGATGGCTTCGTAGCCGTCCATGCCGGGCATCATGATGTCCATCAGGACGGCTTCGATGCCGGGCGTCGCTGTCAACAGGTCGATGCCCTCCTGCCCGTTTTCGGCGTGGACGACATCCATGTTGTGACTCTCTAACGCGCTCGTCAAAGCGAAGATGTTGCGCACGTCGTCGTCCACGATCAAGACCTTGCGCCCGGCGAGGACGGGGTCGCGACGATGAAGTTGTTCGAGCATGCGCCGCTTCGGTTCGGGCAAGTTGGCCTCGACGCGGTGCAGGAACAAGGCGGTTTCGGCCAGCAGGCGTTCGGGCGAACTCACCTCTTTGACGATGATCGCGTCGGCCACCTTGCGCAGTTGCGTCTCCTCTTTGGCCGTCAGTTCCTTGCCCGTGTAGACGATGACGGGCAGGTCTGCGCGTCCCAAGTCTTTCTGAATCTTTTCGATCAACTCGAAGCCGCTCATGTCCGGCAGTTTCAGATCGACCACCATGCAGTCGAACGGTTCGGACTGCAAGGCCGCGAGCGCCTCTTCGCCCGTGGCGACGGCCGTCGTCGTCACGTCGCCGTTGCCGATCAGTTCGACGATGCTCATGCGCTGCGCGTCGTCGTCTTCCACAACGAGCAGGCGACGGACGCGCCGTTCGGCGAAGGCCGTGATCTGGTCGAAGGCCGAGGCTAAGTCTTCGCGGCTGACGGGCTTTTGCAGGTGCGTGATCGCGCCGAGGTGGAGTGCGCGCTGGCGTTGTTCCTCGCCCGAAATAATGTGGACGGGGATGTGGCTCGTGTTCGGATCGTGCTTGAGACGGTCGAGCACCGTCCAGCCGTCGCGGTCGGGCAGTTTGATGTCGAGCGTGATGGCGTCGGGCTTGTACTTGCGCGCAAGCGCGAGCGCCGCGTCGCCGCGCGTGGCAACGACGCCCTTAAAGTTCTTCTCGCGCGCGAGGTCGAGCAGGATGCGCGCGAAGTTCAGATCGTCTTCGACGATGAGTACGACGCGCTCGCCGTCGAAGATTTGGTTGCGGTCGTCGGCGATGTCGCTCGCGCCGGTGAGCGCCGCGTCCATGTCGTAGATCGTGTGCGAACTCCACGCGGCATAGTCGGACGCCGGAACGGACGCGCTCGGAGCGAGGACGGAAGCCGGGCGCGCGCCGCTGCTGCTGCCTGTCCCGGCGTCGGCGTGGTGGCCGTTGCCGGAGGCGGGCGCGGCCGCGTAGCTGAGCGGCAAGTAGAGCGTGAAGGTGCTGCCCTCGCCCGGCACGCTCTGGACGCGTATCTCGCCGCCGAGCAGGCGCGCGATCTCGCGGCTGATCGAAAGCCCCAAGCCCGTGCCGCCATACTTGCGGCTCGTCGTGCCGTCGGCCTGCTGGAACGCCTCGAAGATGATGCGCTGTTTTTCGGGCGCGATGCCGATGCCTGTGTCCTCCACGCAGAAGGCCACCACCTGCTCGGCGCGATTGAGCGTCTCCTGATAAAACTTCTGACCCGGCGCGGCCGCTTCGATCCGTAAGGTGACGCCGCCCTGCTCGGTGAACTTGAAGGCGTTCGACAGCAGGTTCTTGAGAATCTGCTGCAAGCGCTTCTCGTCCGTCCGCATCGCGGGCGGCAAGGCGTCGCTCTGTTCGATGTTGAAATCGAGTTTCTTGTCGGCGGCCACTTGCTGGAAACTGCGTTCGAGTTGGCCGCTGATGTCCGTGAACGCCACGTCGCCGATGTCGATGCCCATCATGCCGGATTCGATCTTGGAGAGATCGAGAATGTCGTTGATGAGCGAGAGGAGGTCTGCGCCCGACGAGTGGATGGTTTCGGCAAACTGCACTTGCTTCGCCGTCAGATTGTCGTCCTTGTTTTCGGCCAACTGGCGCGAGAGGATGAGCATGCTGTTCAGAGGCGTGCGCAGTTCGTGCGACATGTTCGCCAAGAACTCGGACTTGTACTTGGACGTCAAGGCGAGTTGTTCGGCCTTCTCTTCCATCGCCCAGCGCGCCTCTTCCACTTCGCGGTTCTTCGCTTCGACCTCGGCCTTCTGCTTCTCCAAGAGCGTCGCTTTCTCCTGCAACTCCTCGTTCGTCTGCTGCAACTCTTCCTGCTGGCTCTTCAACAGTTCTTCCGATTCGCGCAGGCTCTCGGCCTGCTGTTCGAGTTGCACGTTCTTCTTCTTGAGTTCATCCTGCTGGCTCTGCAATTCGGCCGCGAGCGACTGCGATTGCAAGAGCAAATCTTCCGTCCGCGTGTTGGCCTCAATCGTGTTGAGGACGATGCCGATGGACTCGGTCAGTTGATCGAGGAAGGTCAGGTGCGTGTCGTTGAAACGATTGAACGACGCGAGTTCGATCACCGCTTTGACTTCGCCTTCAAACAGGACGGGCAGCACGATGATGTTGAGCGGCGGCGCTTCGCCGAGTCCCGAGCCGATGCGGATGTAATTGTCCGGCACGTTCGTCAGCAGGATGCGCTCTTTCTCCAGCACGCACTGGCCGACCAACCCTTCGCCCGCTTTGTATTCGTTCGACAGATTCTTGCGCTCGCGGAAGGCGTAGCCGCCGAGCAGGCGCATCAGAGGATGACCGTTCGCGGAAGCGTTGACGTAGAAGACGCCCTGCTGCGCATCGACGAGTGGGGCGAGTTCGGACAAGACGAGTTGCGAGACGGTCGCCATGTCGCGCTGCCCCTGCAACATACGCGTGAAGCGCGCGAGGTTCGTCTTCAACCAATCCTGCTCTGTGTTCTTCTGCGTCGTCTCCTTGAGATTGGAGATCATTTCGTTGATGGTTTCGGAGAGCGCGGCCACTTCGCCCTGCGCTTCGACGGCGATGGAGCGCGTCAAATCGCCTTTGGTCACGGCCGTGGACACATCGGCGATGGCGCGCACCTGCGTGGTGAGATTGGCGGCCAGACCGTTCACGTTGTCGGTCAGGTCGCGCCACGTTCCGGCCGCGCCGGGCACGTTCGCCTGTCCGCCGAGTTTTCCTTCGACGCCCACCTCGCGCGCCACGGTCGTCACTTGATCGGCGAAGGTGGCGAGCGTGTCGGTCATGCTGTTGATGGTGTCGGCCAACTCGGCGATCTCGCCTTTGGCCTCCACGGTCAACTTGCGCTTCAAGTCGCCGTTCGCCACCGCCGTCACGACCTTCGCGATGCCGCGCACCTGACCCGTCAAGTTGCTCGCCATCGAGTTGACGTTGTCGGTGAGGTCTTTCCAAGTTCCGGCCACGCCGCGCACGTCGGCTTGCCCGCCGAGTTTTCCTTCCGTACCCACCTCACGCGCCACGCGCGTCACTTCCGATGCAAACGAGTTCAACTGATCGACCATCGTGTTGATCGTGATCTTGAGTTCCAGAATCTCGCCCTTCACGTCCACCGTGATCTTTTTCGACAAGTCGCCGTTTGCCACCGCCGTCGTCACGTCGGCGATATTGCGCACCTGCGCCGTCAGGTTCCCGGCCATCGAGTTGACGTTGTCGGTCAGGTCTTTCCAAGTGCCCGCAACACCGCGCACGTCGGCTTGCCCGCCGAGTTTTCCTTCCGTACCCACTTCACGCGCCACGCGCGTCACTTCCGAAGCGAATGAGTTGAGTTGATCGACCATCGTATTGATCGTGTCTTTCAACTCCAAAATCTCGCCGCGTACGTCCACCGTGATCTTCTTCGAGAGGTCGCCGTTCGCCACGGCCGTCGTTACGTCGGCGATGTTACGCACTTGGCCGGTCAGATTCCCGGCCATCGAATTCACGTTGTCGGTCAAATCCTTCCACGTCCCGGCCACGCCCGTCACCTGTGCCTGCCCGCCGAGCTTTCCTTCCGTCCCTACTTCGCGCGCCACGCGCGTCACTTCCGAAGCGAACGAGCCGAGCTGATCGACCATCGTATTGATGGTGTTCTTCAATTCCAGAATCTCGCCTTTGACATCGACGGTGATCTTCTTCGACAGGTCGCCGTTCGCAACAGCCGTCGTCACCTCCGCGATGTTACGCACCTGTCCGGTCAGATTTCCGGCCATTGAGTTGACGCTGTCCGTCAGGTCTTTCCACGTCCCGGCGACGCCGCGCACGTCGGCCTGCCCGCCGAGCTTGCCCTCGCTGCCCACTTCGCGTGCGACGCGCGTCACCTCAGAGGCGAACGCATTGAGCTGATCGACCATCGTGTTGATCGTGTCCTTCAACTCCGCGATCTCGCCGCGCACGTCCACCGTGATCTTCTTCGAGAGGTCGCCGTTCGCCACGGCCGTCGTCACCTCCGCGATGTTGCGTACTTGGCCGGTCAGATTCCCGGCCATCGAGTTGACGCTGTCGGTCAAATCCTTCCACGTCCCGGCCACGCCTTTCACGTCCGCCTGCCCGCCGAGTTTTCCTTCCGACCCCACTTCGCGCGCCACGCGCGTCACTTCCGATGCAAACGCATTGAGTTGATCGACCATCGTATTGATCGTGTCTTTCAACTCCAAAATCTCGCCGCGCACGTCCACCGTGATCTTCTTCGAGAGGTCGCCGTTCGCTACGGCGGTCGTCACTTCCGCGATGTTACGCACCTGACCCGTCAGGTTGCTCGCCATCGAATTCACGTTGTCGGTCAGGTCTTTCCAAGTTCCGGCCACGCCCTTCACGTCGGCCTGCCCGCCGAGCTTGCCCTCGCTGCCCACTTCACGCGCCACGCGCGTTACTTCCGAGGCGAATGAGTTCAACTGATCGACCATCGTGTTGATCGTGATCTTGAGTTCCAGAATTTCACCTTTCACGTCCACCGTGATCTTTTTCGACAAGTCGCCGTTCGCCACTGCGGTCGTCACTTCCGCGATATTGCGCACTTGGCCGGTGAGGTTGCTCGCCATCGAGTTGACGTTATCGGTGAGGTCTTTCCAAGTTCCGGCCACGCCGCGCACGTCGGCCTGTCCGCCGAGTTTTCCTTCCGTGCCCACTTCACGAGCGACGCGCGTTACTTCCGACGCAAACGAGTTCAACTGATCGACCATCGTGTTGATGGTGTTCTTGAGTTCCAGAATCTCGCCTTTGACATCGACGGTGATCTTCTTCGAGAGGTCGCCGTTGGCGACGGCCGTCGTCACGTCGGCGATGTTGCGCACCTGCGCCGTCAGGTTTCCGGCCATCGAGTTGACGCTGTCGGTCAAATCCTTCCACGTCCCGGCCACGCCTTTGACTTTCGCTTCGCCACCGAGTTTTCCTTCCGTACCCACTTCGCGCGCCACGCGCGTCACTTCCGACGCGAACGAGCCGAGTTGATCGACCATCGAGTTGACGATCTTGACGGAGCGCAGGAATTCGCCCTTGAGCGGTCGGCCTTCCACGTCGAGCGCCATGCGTTGCGAGAGGTCGCCGTTGGCGACCGCGCCGATGACGCGCGTGATCTCATTGGTAGGGCGCGCCATGTCGTCGATGAGCATGTTGACCGAGTCAACCACTTCGATCCAAGAACCGCGCGCGGCCGGCAGCGTGACGCGCTGCGTGATCTTGCCGTCGCGGCCGACGACGCGGCTGACGCGTTCGAGTTCGCGGACGGTTTGTTCGTTTATCTCCATGATGTCGTTCAAGGTGTCGGCGATCTTGCCCGCCTCGCCCGTCCATTCGGTCGGCAAGCGTTGTGAGAAGTCGCCCTTTTTGAAGGCCATCAGGGTTTTCAAGAGCAGTTTGGTGTCGAGTGTGTCTGGAGTTGCTTGTTCGTTTCGCATCGCGTCCTTCCAAAAAAATTAGTAACTCTCGGTCGGAAGAAAAATCCGCTTCGTGCCAAAAAAACGCCCCCGCCGCCCGCATGTTGAAGCATCTGAGCTATCGTCTGAACACACGCCGCGCCGCCGGGGGACAGTACGCGGCCGCGTTGTGCAGGTGACGGGAGTTGAGGGGAGATATTCGGTTGCGTTGGTTATCAAGTCGTTCGCCGGTTAATTTATACCTGCCCCGCCAAAATATGTAAATCCCGCGTGCGCGCCCCGTTTTGCAACCGCGCCGGAGGGTTATAGACTGACACTTGAGAGTGTGCCATTCGACCGACCGGATTCAGACCATTCAGGGGAGTTTTTTTTGACGATGCGAGTTCGATTCAGACTTTTACCACCACCGCGCGTATTGCTGCGAGCGTTCTGCCTGCTCTGTCTCTTCGCGCCCGGCGGCGGCCTCCTCCTCCTCCTGCGGCCAGAGACGAAAGCCGCGTCGAAAGTTAACCCCGCAACGACGAGGACGATGGTGACCGCTGCGACGACAGTGGCGGTCGCCGCCGCTTGGTCTTCGGCGCGCTTCGACGGCAACGTGCGTTTCTACCAATTGACGGAGTTCGGCGTCATCCTTGTCGGCACGGAGCGTTCGCTCTACGCCGTGGACGGCGAGCGCGGCGAGATTTTGTGGCGGCGCAAAGACGCGCGGCTCGACGAGACGGACGTTGCGCCCGTGCCCGGCACGGACATCCTGCTCCTCACTTTGGAGAGCGACGGCCGGACGCGCCTCGAAGCGACGGACATTCTGACGGGGGCGAGCGTCTGGCGCAGCGACCGCGTGCGCGGCAGCGTCATGCAGATGGCCGTCGATACGGAGGCCGAGCGGCTCGCCGTCGTGCTCGTGCGCGGAGCGCGCGGGCGTTCCGACGACAAGTTGAAGAAGCATCCGGTCACGCACGTCTTCAACTTGTCGGACGGCGAAGAGTTGTGGAAGCACGAGACGGGCGAAGTGGAGCTGATGCCCGCCGCTTGGGGCGAAGAGGGCGCGAGTGTGGAAACCAATTTCACGCTCGACAACTATCACCCGCCGCTCTTTGCCGACGGCCGGCTCTATCTTTTCTACGAAGGCGTCACGTCGTTCGACGCCGGGACGGGCAAGAGCCGCGAGCGCGAGCAGTTTCGCGTCAACGAAGAAGGACTCGCCCTGACCGAAGCCGACGCAATCTTCGACGAACGCTACATCTACACTTCGGGGCGCGGGCGCGTGCGCGCCGTCTCGCGCACCGATATGGAAGTCGCTTGGGAGGCAAAAGACGTTGGCCTCGCGCCGGAGATGATCCTCGCGGGCGAAGGCTCGACGCTCTACGTCCGCACGGGCGGGCAGTTCACGCGTCTCAAAGACGGCGAGACCGTGGAGCGCGGCCCCTACGGCGTGAGCGCCATCGACACGGCGACGGGCAAGGTGCGCTGGCGTTACAAGGGCGCGGACAAAGGCATCACGAATCTCGCCCTGCCCGACCCGTCAACCATCCTCGTCGCAGACCGCGACGACCTCATCTGGATCGACGCTGCGAGCGGCAAACGGCGTGCGAAAATCTCGCACCGCATCGAGCGCGCCGCGTTCGTCCTCGTCAACGAACGCGGCGCGGCCGTCGTCGGCGGGTGGAACGAGATCGCGGCCTTCGACGCACAGGGCGGCCGCGAGTTGTGGCGCACGCGCCACACGCCGCCCGGTCGTGGCCTCTTGCGCACCGTGGGTGCGATTGCGGCGCGCGCCGCCTCGCTCTATTTCCGTTACGGCGGCACGGCCTCCACCGTCTTCGGCGGCCTGCGCACAGCCTCGCGGGTGGCGACGACGCTGCGCTGGTCTGGATTGTCGGCGCGCAACACCTTGCCGAGTTTGACCTCGCTCGCGGCGGGCGCGGCGCGGCAAGAGATCACGCGCCGCTTCACGCCTTACGGCATCGCCGCACGCGCGCGCGACCTCCAGCGTGCACCGAATTTGCCGCGCGCGAACGTCTCCGTCCTCCCGCGCCCCGACGCGCGCGACGTGGACGAAAGATTGCTCGAACGGCTCGACCCGTCGAATCAGTTGGCGCGCCTGTCGCGTTTCCTGTGGCGGCGCGAACGCCTCGCGGCCTTGCGCGGCCAGTGGATGTACTTCTACACGAATTTGCCCGCGGGCGGCAGCGGGCTGGCGGGCGTCAACCTCGACAACGGCCGCACCGAGCGGGCGCTTCGTCTCGAACAACCAGACCCGCGCTTCACCACGGACGAAGAGACCGGCCTGCTCTACACGGCGCAGGGCAACCGCCTCTACGCCCTCTCGCTCGGCAACGCGCGTTAGCGGCGTCGAGGACAACGATGGCGAATTGCGCTAGGCTATCATCCTCTTGATGTCCTCCGTGCGCCTCCGTGTCCTCTGTGGTTAATGTTCTGATCTTCACCACAGAGGACATGGAGTAACACGGAGGAAGACCGGTTCCACACAATTTCAACTCGCTATCGGAACTCGGAAGTTTATTTACTCGATGAAAAATTTCGGCCGGGAAGTGGGCAACGCGTTGCTCATAGTTTTGGGGATTCTTTCGGCGGGGATGGGGCTGAAGGGTTTCCTGCTGTCGAGTCGTTTTATCGACGGCGGCGTGACGGGCATCTCCATGCTGCTCGCGGACGTGTCGGGCAGGCCGCTCGCGCTCTTGATCTTCCTTATCAACCTGCCTTTCATCGCGCTCGGCTACCGGCAGATCGGCCGCGCCTTCGCCTTCAGGAGCGCGGCGGCGATTGCGGGGCTGTCGATCTGTCTCGCGGTCGTCCCCTACCCGGACGTGACGCCCGACAAACTTTTAACGGCGGTCTTCGGCGGCATCTTCATCGGCGCGGGCATCGGCCTCGCCATACGCGGCGGCGCGGTTTTGGACGGGACGGAGATCGCGGCCTTGCTCGTCAGCAAAAGCAGCCACCTTCTGCGCGTCGGCGATGTGATCCTGATCCTCAACATCTTCATCTTCGCGGCCGCGGCCTTCTTCCTCGGCATCGAATCGGCGCTCTATTCCATCCTCACCTACGTCGCCGCCTCTAAGACCATCGACTTCCTCCTGCACGGCATCGAGCAATACACCGCCGTCCAGATCATCTCCGCCCACAGCGAAGAGATCAAACACGCCATCATCGACCAACTCAACCGCGGCGTCACCGTCTACAAAGGACGCGGCGGGTTGACCGACGCCGAACAAGACATCCTCTATTGCGTCGTCACGCGTCTGGAGATTGGCCGCGTCAAAACGGTCGCCAAAGACACAGACCCCAACGCCTTTATCGTCACTCACCCGCTCTCCGACGCCGAAGGCGGCCATATCAAAAAACCCGCGCACCACTGACACAGAACGCACCTCTGGTTGAGAGGGATAAGAAAGGGGCGAGCCTCGGAAGAGACTCGCCCCTTTTATTACTGCAATATGGCGTCGGGCGGCTTACGGCCAGTTGAAGCCGGCGGGCGGGTTGCCGTAGTAGGCATCGGTCTTCCAGGCCGCCTTGTTCCAAGCCCCGTCCTGAGCGTCGAGGATCGCGACCGGCACGATGACGCCGGGCATGCGCTGTTCTTCGCGCGGGTCGATCCTATAGAGCAGCGGGACGCCGCCGGCGAAGTTGCCGTCGGGACTGATGTTGAACTTGATCGAGCGCGACAGTTCGTCGTTCCACAGCACCCTGATCTCGTAGTCGCCGGGGTGCGACATCAGGATGTGGCGCGTGTCGTCCTTGTTCCCCTTGTCCCGGACGATAACCGTGTAGAGCCTGCACTCGACGAGACGCCAGATGGGGGCGGGCTTGACCGTGCGAATGTACGCATCCCCGACCTCCGCCCTGTCGTTGCAGCTAGACTTGTCGCCGCCCCCATAGTCTAACCTCTGACCCTTGTAGTACACGTGCGGCTGGACTTTGTAGGTGGCCCCGCGCACCCAGAACGCAGTGTAGAGGTAGTTGTCCTCCGGGCCGTAGAAGACGTAGCCGACCGGCAAAGCCCAATCCATGTTGGGATAGAAGAAGGATTTCTTGGCGCGTTCGGCGGGCGTGCCGTTTTCATTGGCTGCCTTCTCGATCTTGACCTTGCCGTTGAAGAGCGTCTGGTCTGTTCCCTGTAGCTCGTTCCGCATCTTGATGGCGAAGGGGAAGAGACCCGTCGCCGTCGTGCCTTTATCTTCGGGGACGTTCGGGCCGCCGCACTGGTAGTGGTCACTATCCCACTTGCAGTCCATCTCGACCCAGGGCGCTCCGCCCGGCATCGAGACCGTCACGTAGTATTGCGCGCCGCTCGGGATGTTGCCGTTGGTGTCGAACGTGACCTGGGGCGTCCAGCTATAGGTGCTGCCGTCCCCTTTGTAAGAGGTGACCGTTCTGGTATTGAACGCGACCAGATTTTTCAAGACGGCGAGCGCGCCCGACCCGGCGACCGCCTGCGGCTGTGCGGGCGCGGGATTAGCAGCCGCCGGTTGCGGCCGCGCCGAGGAGGGCTGCGTCTCGGCCGGTGCCGGCGCGGTCGGCGCGGTCTCGGTCGGTGCGGGCACGGGCGTCGGCGTGGGCTTCGGTCTTCCCGGTCGCGGGATGCGCGGCAGACCGCCGGGCAATTGCGCCATGACAGCCTGTGCGCCGGGACAGGCGAGAGCTATTAACGCGGCGAAGATTAGTAGCTGCTTTTTCATCTTTATTCTCCTTGTGTCCTCTAAGTAGGCGTGCGGAGGGCGTGAACTCGTTAGGGCTGGCGCGCCGCCTATTGCGGCGGCCAGTTAAAGCCTTTGAGCAGGTTGCCATAGAAGGCTTCGGTCTTCCAGGCGTTCTGATCCCACGTCCCGTCCTGCGTGCCCAAGACCTTCACGGGCACCATCACGCGGTCTGTGCCGAACCCGTTGGCCGCGGCGATGCCGGTGTCCTTGATGCTCCCGTCGGGGTTGACGGTGAACTTGATCGAGCGCGCCAGCCGCTTGTTCCACAGCACCTTGATTTCATATTCGCCGGGGTGTTGGTTGATGACGTGCGAGCCTGTCGTATGCTCCTTGTCGCCCCAGTAGATGTTCGTGAAGTCGCACCCCATGCGCTCCCAGTGCCCCTTGTTCGCGAGCGACGAGGCCACGTCCCGCGAGGGTCTGGCCGCTAGCTCCGACGAGCCGCAACCGGCATGGCCGACCGGCTCGCCGTTCAAGGTCGCCAAGCCCACCTCCGCGCCGTTGTAGAACACGTGCGGCTCCAGCCCCGACGAGTTATCCGAGTGAACCCAGATGGCAAAGCCAAGATGGCCGTCATACTGGCGGAAGACGTAGCCGACGGGCAGCGCCCAGTCGTGGTTGACGTAGTAAGTGAGCTTATTGCGCTCCACGTCCGAGGAAGGAGCTTTGTCAACCTTCGCCTTGCCGGTGAAGACGGTCTGCTCTGTCCCCTCAAGCGGGTTGCGTATCTTGATGGCGAAGGGGATAAGGCCGGAGGCGGTGATGCCCTTCGCGTCGTCCCGGTCATTACAGGTGTAGGTGTCTCCGTTCTGCTCGCATTTAATCTTGATCCATGGAGCACCGCCCGGCTGCATGAATTCGGCGTAGTAGCTGGCGCCGCCCGGCAGTCCGCCGTAGGCGCGGAACTTAACATATGGCGACCAGCTCCACACGTCGTAGTTGCCTTTATAGGAAGTGTGAACGTCGGTGCTGACCATCAGCCAGTTCTTGTCGAAGCCGGTCGGCCGTTGCGGGCTTGCCGCTACGGCGGGCGAACTTGTTGCCGCCGGGGTCATGTCCGCGTCGGGCTGGGCCGGCGCGGTCGGCGCGGTCGGCGCGGTCTCGGTCTGTGTGGGCGCGGGCGTCGGTGTGGGCTTCGGTCTTCCCGGTCGCGGGATGCGCGGCAGACCGCCGGGCAACTGCGCCGGGGCCGGACTGGGCGCGGCACCACACGCCAGCAGGACGAGTACGAAAGTCTTCAGCAGGTTTCTTCTCATGTTCATTTTTCACTCACGTCTAGGCGCAGCCTCAGACAAGGCTACGCGCTCGAAGACTATCTGGTTGGATTAAGAAACCCCCGTCCGGAACGGGACGAGAGCCACGGTGACGGGGCTTATATCACTACTACGGGCACTGAGGCAAGAAAGAGGCGAACCTGAATTAAAAGATGGCGGGACGGTCTACAAAGGACGCGGCGGGTTGACCGACGCCGAACAAGACATCCTCTATTGCGTCGTCACGCGTCTGGAGATCGGCCGCGTCAAAACGGTCGCCAAAGACACAGACCCCAACGCCTTCATCGTCACTCACCCGCTCTCCGACGCCGAAGGCGGCCATATCAAAAAACCCGCGCACCACTGACACAGAGACCGCACTGGATCATCGTCACTATGCCGCCCACTCTGTAGCTTCTCTTCAACATTACCGTGCGTCTCAACGTCGCTTGCTTGTAACCTGCTTTAAAACTTTGAACGATACATCTCCATGATGAAGGTAAGTTGATTGTCAGAATGTTCGTTTTCCGACGTTTCGCGTGTTTCTGACATTCCTGTTGTGCGAGCCGCCGCGCACGCTTCTCCCCAACTGACGAAATACTGTTCAAAGTATTCAATCGGAAACTTGCTTAACTGCTTAACATCATCTTTCGATGGAAGATGACCTATCTCATTGGCAATACGCTTCACTTCAAGTTGTAATGCCTTCTTACTAACCTGATATTTCTGTTTCTGAAGGCGCTGAACCCGACTATTCTTAGCAGTTGGAATAGTAGATAACTTAGCAAAAGGGTTCATGCCTAGCTTAACTTGTTCATGACGTTGAGACGCAAGTTCATGATATTGCGTAGAGAGTTCAATACCTATATAGCTCCGCTTCATTTCCTGTGCAACGAGTGTTGAAGTTCCTGCGCCGTTGAAGCAATCTAAGATGGTCTCGCCCGATTCAGTAAAAACAGCGAAAAGTCTTCTCATCAATTCCGGTGGCAACTGACAAGGGTGGTTAACTCGGCGGCTGTTATGCTTCAGTCTGTGTATGTCATACCAAAGATCACTGATTGCGGTACGATCTCCATGATTAACGCGGCGTCTTTTAGACACACAATTAGCGCGAAGGCAATAGAACTCTTTTAGGGGTTTTAGATACTCTTCTTGAACTTCTTGAGCCCCATCCAACCCCGGTAGATTTCTAGGAGTCCCCTTGGAGAAACAAATAATTGCGTAATGGGCAGGCATAATCATCCTTACCGGGAAACTAAGACCATCCCAAGCAATCCACGATTGAAAGTTCATTAAAGAACTTAGATATTGAAAATGTCGCGCTGCCCATAAGGGTATGTTAAGTGCCGCCAAGGTTCTCCCCGGCTTCAATACTCTGTGAAGCTCGGTCAGCCACTTATCACACCATGCAAAATATTCTACCGACTCCAAGGCATCATCCCATTTGTCATATTTCTTTTTGAGATTATACGGAGGGTCTGCAAAGCAAAAATCAATTGAATTGTCCGGTATAGATTTGATTGCTTCTAAACAATCATTATTTATGAGTTGGCTCGCTATATTAGCTGTGTCGATATTTATTGCATTTTCACTTATGTTTTTTTCACTGCTCTCAGTAGCGGGGATGAGTTCCTCACACTCCCTCATATCCAGGAGCTGTAGTCGTTTGTAGGGCTCTAAACCAAACAGGTCTCTAACTCTATCAAGGACGGCGTCAATGTTGTTTTTTGGGTCGCATTCAATATCCCGCCATACATCAGACAACAGCGTGCCATACTGATGATAAGTATGTTTCTTACCGCCATAGTCCTTTGTAGTCTTTTCGCAAACGGGGCAATATGTATACTGGATACGTGTTTTCGTATGACGTAACCCACCATCATATTTAGTGAATATCAGTAACGCAGCATGTCTCTTAGGTAATCTACCGTTCCTATGCGGATAACTGTCCGGCGTGGTCTTAACAGCTATCCAAAGTTGAAAGCGAAGGTGCTTTTCCAGATGAGCTAGAAGCAGTGCAGCATCCGGAGGCGTTGTCAGGAAACAAATCACCGCTGCCTTATCAAACTGGCGAAAGGTCTCTGTAAGCCTTAATAAAGTATCTTTTGAATTAAACGCATCTCCCGTCTCTCTGGGGAATGGAAACCAAAATAAATATACATCTGATGAATGCTTTTCCAGACACACGAGGAGAGCGGGCGCGGAGAATCCGTTTAAGAAGGTTCTCCGCGCCCGCTCTCTGATGCGTGCTGGTCGCGCCGCTTCAAGGTGGCGAATGTTTTTAAGTTAGCGTGCGAGGCCGACGCCGCCGCGCACCTGCAAGCCCATCAGGCGCGCCGGGAAGACGCCGAAGTCTTCGACTTCCCAGGTGTTGCCGTCTCTCAGCCTGACCTTTGCGGCGGGGATGAAAGTGCCCTCGCTCGTGCCCCGACCGCGACGCAGGAAAATTTCCGCGTAGCCGAACCTGTAGTCCTCCGAGCGCGTCCCGTAACGCAACTCGTAGAAGTTGATGTTACGCTCGTAGAGCACGATCAGTTTCGTGCCCGTCTCCTGCGGCACGGAGATGATCACGTTGGCATCGACGCCGACGTTGTTTCCGACCGTGATGCGCCCCGCCTCCATCCGCGACAGCACGCGCAGCAACTCGTCCTGCCCGCCCGACTGCATGGCCGCGTTCAACTGTTGCACTTCATCCGCCGTCGTGTAGCGATTGACGATCAGACGGAACGGCGCTGTCCGCCCGCCGAAACGACCGCCCACGCCTAAGACCGTGCCCAGAATCTCCTGCTGTTGCCGTCCCGCGCCGCCGCGTCGCTGTGCGAACGCGACCGACCCTCCTTCTCCTTGTGCGCCCTCCATCGGCCACAACATCAACACGAGCGCCGCGCACCACAACAACTTCAACCAACCGGACAATTTTCTACTCTTCATAACTTCCCCCTTGGTGGAATTCAAATTTTACCGTTCGACGGTCAATCTTAATCCCCGAATTTGCTCAGATTGTCTCAAATTCCTTTCAACATGTGACGCGACGTCGCTTCGCGCAAATTGTGAGAGCGTGCGGCCCGGCGCTTTTTATTGACAACCCCGCGCGCGTTGCATATCTTCTCGCTGCTACACGAGACCGGCCACAGTGGCCTCGCACGCGGCGGTCTTCAACCCTCAACACGTCACATCAAGAGCGCACGCCGTGGCGGCGCTGTCACGCCTCGCAAGTATTCCCCCGTCGCCGCGTGCGCGCGAGTTCGGATGTAAACGTTCTTAAGCTAAGGAGATTTCAAGATGCCACTCAAGGAAAACGAGCGACGTGAGACGGAGTCCCCCGCCGCCGCTACGACCGCCGCCGCCCCGTCGCCGGAGCAGCACGCGGTCTGCAACGGTTACGGAGCGTGCTCGAAGTCGGGCTGCAACTGTCAGGGCTTTGAAGGCAGCGGCGGCACTTGCGCCAACGGCGGCTGCGGCCACGCCTATCAAGACCACTGGTAAGCGGAAACGAGGAAAAGCCGTAAATCGTCAATCGTCAATCGTGAATAGAGAAAAACAGTTTTCTTTCTATTCACGATTGATGATTGACGATTC
Organism: Pyrinomonadaceae bacterium; assembly: GCA_036387235.1. GTDB lineage: Bacteria > Acidobacteriota > Blastocatellia > Pyrinomonadales > Pyrinomonadaceae > JAIVJZ01. The sequence continues at coordinate 17,062 of DASVUD010000048.1, read as the reverse complement.
ACGGCTTTTCCTTCGTTTAGTTCGCGGGTGCGGAGGCGGGGCGGACGCCGATGCTGGAGATGCCGTGCGGCTCTTGCGTGTCCACTGTGAAATTGAAGTTGAGCCAGCGCGAGTCTTTTTTCGTCTGCACGAGCACGACGAGGTTGCCTTTGTCGGCGCTCGTCAGGCTGTGCAGTTTGACGCCGCCGCTGCGCTCGTAGAAACCGAAATCCTTTTCGGCGTTTTCGGGGTCGCCGCCGGTCGCTTCGTGGAAGGCGCGCATGGTCTTGAGGTCGCCGCTATTGAGCGCGGCGAAGAATTTCGCGACCGTCTTGCCCACCGGCGTCTTCGCCAACTCTTCTTCGACCGCGCCGGGTTTGTCCGCGGCCGACTTCTCCGCGCCGGACGCGCCCGTCGTGCTGCCTTGCTGTTGTGGCGCGCCCGTTTGCTGCTTGTTATGGTCGGCGGCGGGCGTTTGCGCCGCGCAGATGGTGGCGGCCAGCGCGGCGACGGCGCAGGCTTGTAAAAGTCTGGTGCAGAGTGCGTCGATCTGTTTCATTGTCTCTTTCTCCAAAAGTATTAAGCGTTCAAGTACGCTTGAGAGTATCCACCGAAACGACGCCCGCCGTGGTTAAGACGAGGATAAAAGTTTGTTAAGGATGTAAAAGAATCGACTCGCCCGGATTGCCGGCTCGACGAGTCGATGAAGAAACGACCCGTTGAATCGATGAGCAGTGTCCTTGAGTTCAACCATCTTTTCCTCTGTCTTCGTGTCTTCGTGCCTTTGTGTTTAATGCCGATACCGGAACTCTCACCACCAAGACACGAAGACACGAAGAGCTTAATCAATTTTCGGCGGATCGAGACTTGCGGTCAGTCGCTTCTTCGCTTTGCGGAGGCGTTTGCCGGGATAGTCGTAGGCGCGTGCGGCTTTGACTTGGACGAACTCGCCGGTCTCGATGATGTAGGCCGTCAGTTCGTAGCCGTAGACGCAGCCGGTGTCGAGTCCGATGGCGCACAAGCCGCGCCTGACGGTGGCCGCAGGCCAGTGGCCGAACAGAACCCGCTGCGTGCCGTCGTAAACTTCGTACCACGGCGTGCCCTTCGGACTCGAACGCTTGCCTTCGAGCGTGCGCAGTTCGGTCAAGTCTTTCGCCGATTGGTCTTCGAGCGCGATGCCGGGACGCAAGCCCGCGTGCACGATGAGATGACCCTGCGGCGCGTCCAACATCAAAGGCAGAGAGGCAAGATAAGGTTCGTAACGCTCGCGCCCGCTTTCCAGTTCTTCGCGGCACTCGTGCTGCTGGTCGCTCAGTTTTTTCTTCTTGCCGCGCCAGTAGCGCAAAATGGCGCGGTCGTGATTGCCGAGGACGGACGAGAAACGCGCGTCCGACATGAAGCGGTCGAGCACTTCGCGGTGCTGCTCGCCCTTCACGATGAGGTCGCCGACGGCGATGATGCGGTCGTTTGCGCCGACGCCGATCTTTTCGAGTAAGGCCACGAGTTCGTCGTAGCAGCCGTGGATGTCGCCGATGACGATGGTGCGTCCTACGTCGTTCATTTTCTTCTCACACAGATTTCGAGCGGGATAAATACCGAGGGGATTTTAGCGCAGAGCGGGCGCGGACAGAGAGTGCGCAACGCGCCGACTGCGGCAACGCACGGCCGGGAATGGAACGCAACCGCCCCCGGTTCTATTTCAAAGTTTCCCGCGCGTCTCCATGAAATCGCTGTTAGACTTTCCAACCATTATGAAAACACTACTTCTACTTCGCCACGCGAGACCGAGCCAGACGAGCCCCACCGGGCGCGACTTCGACCGCCCGCTCATCAAAGCAGGCCGCGCCGACGCGCGACTCGTCGGCCAAACTTTCTTGCAGAGAAACCTCGCGCCCGGCGTGATCCTCAGTTCGCCCGCCGCGCGCGCGCGAGAGACCATCGAACTCGTCCGCGCCTCCGCCGGACTCGACGCCGCGCCGCGCTTCGACGAGCGCCTCTTCAACGCGACCCCGGAGCAACTGCTCGCCGTCATCTCCGCGCTGGAAGACGAGACGGACGTGCTCCTCCTCGTCGCACACAATCCCGGCGTCGCCGAGTTGATTACGCTCCTGACGAACGAGAGCGCCACCGTCTCTCCCGGCACGCTCTCGCGCATCGACCTCGACCTCCAAACGTGGCGCGACCTGCAAGCAGACAGCCCCGCCCAACTCGTCTTCACGCTCGCGCCGGGACAAATTTAAAAGCCGTCAATCGTGAATCGTAAATCGTGAATAGAAGAGGACAGTTCTTCTCTATTGACGATTTACGATTCACGATTTACTTGTCTTCCAGCATTCTTCTCACGGTGCGCGGAGGACGGCGAGGGGTTTGCGCGTGAGGGCGTCGAAACTTGAGAGCGCGCCGACCGCGGCGACGAGGAGGACGGTCGCGCCGAGTCCGGAGAGGTAGAGCCACGGCGTAAAGCTCCAGGGGATGTCGAAGACGAAGCGCGAGAGCGCGTAAGAGAGCGCGATGGCGGCGAGCGTGCCGACCGTGCCCGCCGTCAGGCCGAGCAGGCCATACTCGGCCAGCATGATCGAGAGCAGCACCTTGCGTTTCGCGCCGAGCGTCTTCAACACCGCCGCCTCGTAAATGCGCTGCCACTTGGTCATCGCAATCGAGCCGACGAGGATGAGCACGCCGCTCAAGAGCACGAACCCGCCGATGAATGAGACGGCGAGCGTCACGTTGTTTAGAATGCGCGTCACGGCGCGCACGATGTCGGCCACGTCGATGACGGAGATGTTCGGATACTTGTCCAACAGCGCGCGCTGGAAACGCCCGCGCTCGGCGTCGCTCGTCGGCCCGTTGATGGGCGCGATCAACATCTGCGGCGCACCTTCCAGAGTACCGGGGCGGAAGAGGACGAGAAAGCCCGTGCGCGAGTTGCGCCAATCGACGCGGCGGATGCTCGTCACGCGCGCCGTCAGGCGGCGACCCGTGATATCGAAGGTGACCGTGCCGCCAACGTCGAGTCCGGCCAAGCCGCGCATCCCCTCTTCAATCGAAATCTCCGGCTCCGGGGAAGGCGCGGCGTCCCAAAATTTCCCGGCGACAACGCTCTCGTTCGCTTCAAGTCGCGGCCGGTAGGTGACGACGTACTCGCGCCCCAACATGCCGCGCTGCTGTCGTCGCTCTCTGTCGTCGAGGTCGATACTCTGCCCGTTGACGGCGGCGATGCGCATGCGCACCGTCGGGACGAGCGTGGGGCGTTCGCCCGTCGCGCGCTCGACCAACTCTTCGACGCCCTCTTTCTGCTCCCTCTGCACGTCGATCAAAAACATGCTCGGCAACTGCGCGCGCGCGGCCGGGTCGAACTCGCGCACGAGATTGCGTTGCAGCGAATGGGTCGCGATGACGAGGAACGCGCCGAGGCCGACGGCGAGCACCACGACGCGCGTCTGATTGCCCGGCCGGTAGAGGCTGTTGACGGCGTGCCTGAGCGCGAACGAGCGGACGTGCCGCGCGCGGCGGACGAGAAAGATGATGAGCATGGCCGTCAGTTGCAGCGCGCCCGCAGCCAGCGCCAACCCCGCCATGAAGAACGCGCCCACGCGAAACGATCCGGCCTGCCACGCCGCCAGCGCGACGAGCGCGGCGATCACACAGAGCGCGACCGCGCCGCGCTGAAAGTCGATGCGCGCGGGCGACAACGCGCGGACGAGACGCCTTCGCCAAGTCGCATCCGTGCCCGCCGTCAAGCCCGCCTGCGCCGTGTCTTCGCGAAGCAAAGTGTTCGGCTTGATGCGGCGCACGCGCAAGAGCGGGAGCGCCGAAAACAGCAGCGAGACGAGCAGGCCGAGCGCGAGTCCTTGCGCGATGGCGGCGGTCGTCAACGCGTAACTCATGTTCGCGGGCAGCGTCTCGCTGAAACGCCGCGCGACAAAGAGCAGCGCCCCGCGCGCCAGCACGACGCCGAAGAGACTCCCCGCCAGACCGAGCACCATCACCTGCACGAGATACACGCCCGTGACCTGCCGGCTCGACGCGCCCACGCATTTGAGCACGGCGATGGTGCGCTTCTTCTGCTCGATGAAGACGCGCGTGACGTTCGACACGCCGATGCCGCCGAGCACGAGTATGACCAGGCCCGTCAGCGACAGGTAGTTCTCCGAGCGCGTGTATTGCTCGTTCAAACCTTCCTGCGAATCCTTGTACGAGCGCACGCTGACGAGCCTGTCTTTCAGCCCCGCGCGCAAGTCCGAGACGAGCGCGTTCAACTCGGCGGGCGAAACTTTCAACAGCATCTTATTGCGCGCGCGGCTGCCGAAGCCGGTCAATCCCGTGGCCGCGATCTGCTCGAGCGCGATGAAGACGCGCGGGCCGATGCGAAAGCCGCCCGTCGCGCCCGGCTCTTGCGCGAGCACGCCGCGTATCTGAAACACGGAGTTTCCGATCTTCACCTCGTCGCCCACATTCAGACCGAGACGCTCAAGCAGCGCGGCGGCGACGACCACGCCGTTTCGCTCTAAGAGCGCGTGCGTGAACTGCTCGCCGTTCGCGAGTTTAAAGTCACCGTAGAGCGGGTAAGGCGCTTCGATGCCTTTGAGTTCGACCATCAACGCGCCCCCGCGCGCGGCGTCGGCGGGGCGCAGCATCGTCGCGGCTTCGATGGTCTGCGTCTGTCCGGCGACACCGTGCGAGGCGGCGATGCGACGGACGATCTCAAGCGTCTCCGCGTTCATCTCGCGCGAGGAATCGACCTGCACGTCGGCCGTCAACAAATTTCGCGCCTCGGAGATCATCGCCGCATTCACGTTCTGGATCGTCGAGCGCAGCGCCACAATCGCGCCGACGCCGATGCCGATGCAGAGGAAGAAAAAGAGCAAGCGCTTCCACGAAGCGCGTATCTCGCGCCGCGCCATGCGCCAGATGAACTTCATGTGCGCCCCCGCTCGCCCGTCGCCCCTGCGGTCGTCTCCAACAACGCGTCGCCCGCCTCGACGCCCTGCGGCGCGCCGTCGTCGTGGCTCGCCCCCGTCGCCCCCGTCGTCGTCGCATCGCTCGTGGCGCTAGTTGCGGGCGCGTCGCTGTCGCTCGCGACTCGTCCGTCGCGCAGCGCAATCCGGCGGTCTGCGAGCGCGGCCAGTTCGTGATCGTGCGTGATCAAAAGGAGCGTCGCGCCCTGCCGGCGGTTGAGTTTCAACATGAGTTCGAAGACGTGGCGGCCGTTACGCGAGTCGAGATTGCCGGTCGGCTCGTCGGCCAGAAGGATCGAAGGGTTGTTGGAAAACGCGCGGGCAATCGAGACGCGCTGCTGCTCGCCGCCCGACAACTGCGACGGGTAATGATGCGCGCGCGCCGTGAGGTCTACATCTTCGAGCAGCGCGCGTGCGCGCGCGGGCGCATCCCTCAGCCCCGCGATCTCCATCGGGACGAGCACGTTCTCGTAGGCCGTGAGCGAAGAGATCAGATGAAAGGATTGAAAGACGATGCCGATCTTTCGTCCGCGCAGGGCGGCGAGCGCGTCTTCGTCCATCGCGGTGATCGTCTCGCCGTCGATGCGTATCTCGCCCGCGGTCGGCGCGTCGAGTCCGGCGACGAGTCCGAGCAGAGTCGACTTGCCGCTCCCCGAAGGGCCGACGATGGAGATGAACTGCCCGTCCGGGATCGTGAGATCGAGCGAGTGCAGGATCGTCAACGTTTCGCCGCCGGAAGGAACTTCTTTCCTGAGTCTGTATAATTCAATCATGCGTAAATTTTATTCATCCAGCTTAACATTACTCGCCGCGCTTTTCCTCTCGGCCTCTTGCGGCGGCAATCACACGCGGACGGCCGCGCCCGTGCCCGCGACGACGCCGCCGCAGCCGGCCGCAAGGGAGACACCCGCGCCCGCGAATCGCCCGAAGATCGTCGCGCTCGGCGACAGCCTGACGGCAGGTTACGGCCTCTCTCTTCACGAAAGTTACCCGGCGCTCTTACAAGAAAAACTCAACCGTGATGGTTTTGATTACGAAGTGGTCAACGCGGGAGTTTCCGGCGACACGACGGCGGGCGGAGTGAGCCGTCTCGACTGGGCGCTCGAAGGCGATGTGCGCGTCGTCATCCTCGAACTCGGCGCGAACGACATCCTGCGCGGCCTGCCCACCAGCGAGACGCGCAAGAACCTCTCACACATCATCGAACGCGCGCGCAGTCGGGGCGCGGAAGTGCTGCTCGCCGGCATGCTCGCCCCCACCAACTCCGGCGCGGACTACAGCCGCGAAAGCATGGAGGTCTTCCCCGCGCTCGCCAAACAATACAACCTCCCGCTCATCCCCTTCTTCCTCGAACGCGTCGCCGGCATCGAAAACCTCAACCAAGCGGACGGCGTCCACCCCACCGCCGAAGGCACACGCATCGTCGCCGACACCGTCTACCAACACCTCAAGCCCATCCTTGAAAAACAAAAGAAATGATGAAACCTGCGTTAGAATGCGCGTTAGGCTTTTTCTTGTGAGGTAAGTATGAAGAAAATTATGACGCCGCTTGCCGCTGTTGGTTTGATACTCGCTGGTTGCACTTTTGCGTCGGCCTGCGTTTGTGACTTGCCTCTTAAACGTATCTCCTTAAAGAAGGCTGTCGCCGAAGCTAAATCCGAAGCCGCTGCGGTTTTTTCCGGTCAGGTTATAGAACTCACTAATTCAATCGTTAAATTCAGAGTTGAGCATTTGTGGACAGGTGCGCCTGCCGAAGAAATTGTTTTGATAAACACAGGGATAGGTGATGCCTCCGGTGGTGACAAAATCATCTCTTCTTGTGCGTATAACTTTATCCTCGGCGAGAAGTATCTGGTTTATGCTCATAGCTTCGACGGGAAGCTGCAAACTCACAAATGCACCCGAACGACAGTCTTGAAAGATGCAGCCGGAGATTTCACGATACTGGAGAATCTCGCGCCGAAGAAGAAGGCAAAAGCCTCTCGTCGGTCGGAGGCAAAGCTTGACAACGGCATACACCCAACCGCGAATTAGCATGGATGTCATCGAGCACTGTTGACTATCTGGGCGCGTTTGATTGGGTAGCCATTTCTGAATGATGAGGAGTCCGCGATGAAGAGACTTGTCGCTGCGATGATGGTTGTGCTTTTGACGTGTGCGGTCGTGCTTTCGACGGAGAAGAAAGTTCGCGTTAAGTTTCCGCCGGGGCGGACGACCGTTGTGTTGAAGGGTGTGGCCGTCGGGGGCGAGGATGCGGGAATCAGTTATGTACTGCGTGCGCGGAAAGGGCAGCGGATGACCGTCCACGTCTCGTCGCCGCAGAAGGGGCGCGCGGCGTTCAGCATTTACCCGCCGGGCGGCGGGCCGCAGGTGGTCGAAGGCGGGCAGGACGTGGCCGATTGGGACGGCACGCTGCCGAAGTCCGGAGACTATTCCATCCACGTCTACCCGATAGGCGATGACGATTCCGACACGGCTTTCACGCTCGAAGTCACGGTGCGTTAAGGAAGCTCAAGCTGTCACCACAAAATCGCCTATCACGAACGGCCGCGCACGCGAACCGAATCCGGCGCGCGCGCCGGTTAACAGCTTGAAGGTTCCGCGCGGTTGGTGGAGCGACGGATGACGATGAGCCACGCAAGACAGACGCTTGAATCAATTCAATCCGACTTCGACCGGATCGCTTTGCTCGCGGATGAGGGCTGGGATCATAACGCGCACTATCACGCGTATCTGCTGAACCATATTCCAGCGCGCTGCCGTCATGCGCTTGAGATCGGTTGCGGCACGGGCGAGTTTTCACGCCTGCTGGCCGGACGCGCCGCGAGCGTGCTCGCCATCGATTTGTCTCCGCAGATGATTCGTCTTGCGCGCGAGCGCTCACGACTTTATCCGCACATCGAGTTCTTGAACGCAGACGCAAGCACGTATCAACTCCCGCGCGATCATTTCGATTGCATTGCGACGCTGACGACGCTCCACCACTTGCGGCTCGAAGGCATCTTGAGAAGAATTCGCGCGGCTCTCAGACCCGGCGGAGTCTTTTTGTGCCTCGACCTGTATCGACGCTCGACGCCCACCGATCTGTTTTTTGACGGCGTCGCTTATCCGGCGAGTTTGTTGCTGGCGCTCGTCAAAAACGGAAGGCTGAGAGCGCCCAGTGAAGTGCGCGCGGCTTACGCCGAGCACGGAAAGACGGACAGCTATCCGACGCTCGCGCAGATCGAGCGGACGTGCGCCGAAGTGTTGCCGGGCGCGCGTCTCACGCGGCACTTGTTCTGGCGTTATTCCATCGTCTGGAAAAAAGAGTTCGCGCCAGAAGCAGACGACAACGCCGCCTGACGATGCGGGTTCTGGCCTTAGTGCGACTAATAAAATCAGGAAACCACGAAATCACACGCGCACCACACGAAAGGAAAGAGCACTAAACTCTTCTTCGTGTGGTGCGCGTGTGATTTCGTGGTTTCGTCCGTTTAGTTTTTAGTTTCTCTTAGTCAATTTGAAGACGCCGAACTTTAGTTTTCATTCCTCAATTCTGATCTCAAGGTCGCGCCCGTCGGTCGCTTCGTTGCCGTTGTAGTCGGCGGCCAAGATGCGGAGCGTGTAGTCGCCGGGCGGCAAGAGAGCCGTGTCCCAAGCGGAGCGCGCGGCGTGTCCTCCGCGCACGAAGTTGGTCACTTCGTAGAGGAAGCGCGTGGACTTGCTGCCGTAGACGGTGATGCCGCTTTCGTCCGCGTAGGCAACTTTGACGGCCTCCCTGTCGGGCGGCATGCGGTCGAATTCGAGCGTGATGCGCGGGCGCTCGAAGCCTGCGGCGAGAGAGCCGTCGCGCCTAACGAGCGCGTAGCCGAGTTTGTAGAGACCGAGACGACGGCGCGCCTGATTGCCGTCAACTTGATCGTAGGCATCGACGACGATGCGCACTTTCAGCCCGCGCGGCAGGAGCACGCGGCCGTCGCGTTTCTCCGTCAGGCGCTTGCCCGTCGCGGTGTCGAAGAGTTGGACGCCGTCGCGCTCGATCCGGGGCGCGACGCGGTCGGTGAAGCCGACGAGGGGCAGCGCGAGCGGGTTGAGTTCCGCTTGCGGCGCGCCGAAATTCATGTGGACGTGATACATGCGATTGATCGTGCCGAGCGGGTCGCCCACACGAAAGCGCGTGCCGCGTTTGAGGCGCACGCGGCGCAACTTTCCTTCGGGGTCGCGCACGGGCATGAAGCGTTGTTCGTCGAACAGTTCGTCGCGTTCGCTGCGCCCGACGCGCAGGTGCACGTAAGTCAACACGCCGACGCGCGTGCCTTCGTTGAGTTCGCCGTGTCCCCAGTTGGTCAACGGGCTTTCGACCTTTTCGTCGAAGACGGCGCGCACGGTCTCGCCGTACGTGCCGAAGATGTCGATGCCGCTGTGCAGGTGATGGCGGCTGTCGGCGGTGTCGTAGCTGCCGCGCACCTCGCCGAGCGTGGCGACTACTTCGTGCCAGCGGTCTTGCGGGTCGAGCGGCCACGGCAGAGACTTGATGCCGAGCACTTCGGCCGACAGGTGCGGGAGATTCTCACCTTCGACAAACGGCACGGCGGAGGAGTTACCCACGGCGGCCTCGTCCGCGTTTGAACTCGCGCTCTGAGCCGGCGCGGCTTGAGTTGAATTGTTTTGCGTCGCCGCCGAAGTGGTGTTTGTCGGCGTCAACTTACGGACGAGATAATTCGCGCTGTCGGCGATGTAGAGCGCGCCCGTTTTATCGACGGCGATACCGGCCGGTTGATTGAGGAGCGTCTCGTCAGCCGAACGACCGTCGCCGGGGGCGGCATTGCCCGTGCTCGTTCCGGCGATGAGGTGCGCGGTGCGATTGTCGGGCGCGAGTTGCCAGACGCGGTTGCGCTCGCGCTCCGTCACGTAGAGAAAATTATCATGCGTGAGCGCGAGCCCCACGGGCTCAAACGCGCCGTCGAACTCGGCGCCGTCGGCGGGCGCGAGCGTGAGGGTCGAGACCTGTCCGTCTTTCGAGAGCTTGCGCAGGCGTCGGTTGCCCGTGTCGGCGATGAACAACTCGCCGTCCTTCGTCGCGGCGACGGCGCAGGGCGTGTCGAACAAAGCCGTCGCGCTTGCGCCGTCGGCGTAGCCGGGCGCGCTTGCGCCCGCGAGCGTCGTCACCTGCCGGTCGGCGGTCGTGATCAAGCGGATGCGGTCGTTGTAAGTGTCGGCGACGTAGACGCGCGCGCCGTCGGCGCTGACGGCGAGACCGACGGGCGCATTGAACTGCGCCGCTTCCGCAGCGCCGTCGCGCGCGCCCTCAGTGCCGTCGCCCGCGAGCGTGGTGACGTTGCCTTCGGGCGTCACTTTGCGGATGCGATGGTTCGACGTGTCGGCGACGTAGAGATTGCCGAGCGCGTCGATGGCGAGTGCGGAGGGCGTGTTGAAAGAGGCCGCGCCGCCCGCGCCGTCGGCGAAGCCTTCCGCGCCGCCCGCAATGGTCGTCACCGCGCCGCTCGATGCATCGATCTTGCGGATGCGATTGCTGTCGCCCGCGTCCGCGACGTAGACGTGCCCTTCGCGCGAGACGGCGACGCCGAAAGGATTGTGAAAGCGCGCCCCGGTCGCGGCGGCGTTGTCAATTGTGCCGGGCGCACCACTGCCCGCGTGCGTCGAGACGACGGCGCGCCAACCTGAGACGGTCGGCACGGGTCGTTCGCGCAGTCGATAAAAGATGTAGAGGGCGACGCTCGCCGAGATGAAAAGAAGCGCGAGCGCGAGCAGGAAGCGTTTGTTCATGTGCGATGGGTGTGTGCCTGAATGGTTACGTCTCTCTCAAGTAGGTTCGATTGGCGGGGCGGATGCCTTCAAGCGGTCGCTCCTCGCGGCCGAGTGAGGGAGACGAGTTTTTTCAAGATGCGCTTAGCATAATAACCCGACGAAAGCAGGAGCGCGCGCGGGTAGCTCTCTTTCGGTCGATAGTCCTCTACTATCCGCTGCCACCTGTCGACTGCCGCGCGTTCGGCCGGGTCTTGCTCGCGCGCGAGGTCACGGGCTAAAGCACGCGTGCTGTAATACTGGGCGAGATGTTTTTGCTTTAAGTCGATCCGGGGCGAGTTTCGGCGCGCCGCCTCGCGGACGGGTTCGTACAACGGGTGATAAACCAGCTCGTGCCGGATGATGAGCGCGTCGAGCGCGCCCGCCCCGTACTTAGCGCCGGGCTGGTTCGACATCGTCGTCGCCCGACCGTGGAGCCGGAAGGTCGCCAACGGCTCGTCAACGAAACAAAGTCCCTCGTTGACGGCGATCCTCTCCCAATATTCCCAATCTATGAGTTGCCCGAGAGCGACGTTAAAGTGCCCGTAGCGGCCGCGCGCGGAGCGCCGGAACATAACCGACGTGGGTTCGCCGATGCAATTCTCCGTGGGATGTTCCGCCACGAGGGAAGCGAAGTCTGTGTTGTTTATCATCCCCCTTTTGCCGGGAAAGCGCGCCGCGAGGTTGTTCTCGGAAACGTAGCGCAGGAAGAAGTCTCGGAAAGAAGATGAGACGCTTGCTTCAAAAACGAAATTCCTGTCGCACGCAACGAGCGTGGCGCCGCACGCAGCGCCGCGCTCATACATCCGCGCCACGCAGTTTGGCGATAAGTAGTCGTCCTGAAACAGGAACTTGACCCATTCGCCCTTCGCCAGTTCGAGACAACGATTCCAGTTGCCCCCGAGCCCTAACCGGCGCGGGCTTTGATGAAGCACCACTCTCCCGTCCTGCCGCGCATACTCTCCGGCAATCGACATCGTATCGTCGGTCGAGGCGTCGTCGCTGACGAGCAATTCAAAGTCGCCGAAACTCTGCGACAGGGCGCTCTCCATCGCTTGACGCAGATACTCCGCCCCGTTGAAAGTGGGAATGCAAATACTGACGGCGGGTCTTTTACTCATCGGCAACTTTCCGCGCGCTCCGGCCGCGATAAATCACGCGGAGAATCTAATGATACCCTTATGTGGCTTTCGCGCGCCGGTTGTCAACTGCAAGGAAAACGATGAAGGATGAAGTAAAAGCAGTAAATGGTGAATGGTCAATGGTCAATGGTCAATGGAAGGAAACCCGCTTCTTTCCATTGACCATTGACCATTGACCATTCACCTGTCTTCCGTTCATCGTTCATCGTTCCTCCTTCATCGTTCCTATCGAAACTTTCCGCGTGGGTTTCTCGAATCTAGGAATAGACGCGCGAGCGAGAGTTGGTTTATCTTTTCAGCTCCATTCTGTTTGATCCAAAGCCGCGTCGCTTCTCGAAGGAGTCTTGGTTCATGTCGAAATGCCGTTTGCCGGGGGCGTGGGCGTTAGCCCTGCTTCTTTTAGTCTGGACGAGTCTGGCCGCACCGCGCGTCGCCGTGGGACAGCAGCAGACTCCGACGCCGACACCTAGTCCGGCGTCCTCTCCGACGCCCACGCCCGAAGAGCGTTTCGACCCGGCGAAAGACGCCGGCGCGCCCCCCAAAAATACGGGCACGGCGAAAGACGAAGCGGAGGCGAGCCGGAACGCGAGCCTCTTCGAGCGGCTCGAATGGCGCTCCATCGGCCCGGCCAACATGGGCGGCCGCACGGCCGACGTGGAAGGTGTGGCGGGCGACCCCGACATCGTCTACGTCGGCACGGCTTCGGGCGGCATCTGGAAGACCGTGAACGGCGGGCAGACGTGGCGTCCCATCTTCGAGCGACAGGGCACGATCTCCGTCGGCGACATCGCGCTCGAACCGAAGAACCCGGAAGTGGTGTGGGTGGGCACGGGCGAAGCGGCGGTGCGCAACAGCGTCTCGTTCGGCGACGGCGTCTACAAATCAACCGACGGCGGACGCACCTGGCGGCACATGGGCCTCGGCGATTCGCGCCACATTTCGCGCATCGTCATCAACCCGCGCAACCCCGACGTGGTGTACGTCGGCGTGCTCGGCCACGCCTTCGGCGCGAACGACGAGCGCGGCGTCTTTATGACGACCGACGGCGGCCGCACTTGGACGAAGACGCTCTACGTGGACAGAGAGCACGGCATCTCCGACATCGACATCGACCCGCAGAACCCGAACGTCCTCTACGCGGGCGTGTGGCAGTTTCGCCGCACGCCGTGGACGCACCGCAGCGGCAGCGAGCGCGGCGGCGTCTTCAAGTCAATCGACGGCGGCCGCACTTGGAACAAGTTGACCGTAGGGTTACCGAAACTCGTCGGGCGTATCGGCGTGCGCGTCGCGCCGAGCAATCCGAACGTCGTCTACGCGATCACCGAAGCGAAAGAGGGCACGCTCTATCGTTCCGACGACGCGGGTGAGACTTGGCGGCGCATGTCGAATCAAGCCTCAATCGTCTCGCGCGGTTTTTATTACACGGAGGTGCGAGTTGATCCGGCGAACGCGGATCGCGTCTACGCCGTCGCTTCCACCCTGTTCGTCTCCATCGACGGCGGGCGCACGTTTCGTTCGATCACCGGACGCACGCACATCGACTATCACGCGCTCTGGATCGACCCGGCAGACCCGCGCCGCATGTGGCAGGGGCAAGACGGCGGCGTCGCCGTCTCTTATGACAGGGGCGAAACTTGGGAGTACGTCAACAACATCCCGATTGGGCAGTTCTATCAAATTCACGCCGACAATCGACAGCCGTTCTATTACATCATGGGCGGCTTGCAGGACAACGGCAGTTGGACGGGGCCAAGCCGGACGCGCGAACCGGCCGGGATACTGAACGACGATTGGCGCATGATCAGTTTCGGCGACGGCTTCTACACTTTGAACCACGCCGACGACCCCGAACTTTATCTCTCCGAATCGCAGGGCGGCGGCATCGTCCGCACGGACATGCGCACGCGCGAGCAGCAGGCCGTCTCGCCATATGCCGACGACATCGGCGGCCCCGCCGCCGAGCAACGCTATCGCTTCAACTGGAACTCGCCCATCATCCCTTCGCCGCACGACAAGAACACCATCTATCTCGGCGGCAACGTCATCTTCAAATCGACGGACTTCGGTAAGAGTTGGACGGCGATCAGCCCCGACCTGACGGCGAACGACAAGTCGAGACAGGGCGATGCCGCCGGCCCCGTCGCGCTCGAAAACACGGGCGCTGAGTATTACGCGACGGTCATCAGCATCGCTGAATCCCCCTTGCGCGCCGGGCACATCTGGGCGGGCACGGACGACGGCCAACTGCAAGCCACCATCGACGGCGGCAAGGATTGGAAGAACCTGACGAAGAACGTCCCCGGTCTTCCGGCCAACTCGCCCGTCTCGCACGTCGAGCCTTCGCGCACCGATGCCGACACGGCTTACGTCTCTTTCGACCGTCACATGCTCGACGACCTGCGCCCCTACATTTATAAGACGACCGACGGCGGGCGCACCTTTCGCAACGTCACCGGCAACCTGCCCGCGAACGCCTACGTCTGGATCGTGCGCGAAGACCCGAAGAACACGAACCTCGTCTACGCCGGGACGGAACTCGGCCTCTACGCTTCTTACACGGGCGGCAACACTTGGCAACCGCTCTTGCTCAAAAACCTGCCGCACGTCGCCGTCCACGACATCATCGTCCACCCGCGCGACAACGATCTCATCCTCGCCACGCACGGCCGCAGCATCTGGATTTTCGACGACGCCACGCCCATCCAGCAGATGAACGAACGCGTGCGTGATGCGGACGTGCACATGTTCGACATCCGCCCCGCCCTTCGTTTCACCACGCGCTTCACGCGCTACGGCATCGGCGACAAACCGTTCACGGGACAGAACCCGCCCTACGGCGCGCTCATCACTTACTACCTGAAAGCGAAGCCCGACGAGAAGACCAAAGTGCGCATGGAAATCCGCGACGCGCGCGGCCAACTCGTCCTCGAAGAGACGCGCGTGCCGAAAGAGCGCGGCATGAATCGCTACGCTTGGAACTTGCGCTACGGCGGCGCGCAGGTGCGGCGTCCCGCCACGACGGAAGAGACGCCCTTCGGCGGCAACGCGCGCGGCCCGCAAGTGTTGCCCGGCACTTACACGGTCAAACTCACGGTCGGCGACAAGTCGGTCGAACGCCGCGTCGAAGTCCGGCTCGACCCGACCGTGAGCGTGCCCGCGTCCGACTTGCAGACGGCGCACGACATGAGCCTCAAATTGCGCGACATGCAATCGACGGCCAACACGATGTTGCGCGCGCTCGACAGCATCAAGAGCCAACTTCAATTCATCGAGCGCACCGTCAAAGAGCGCCTGACGGAGCCGCCGAAGGATTTAACCGAGGCCATCGCCGACAACTTGAAACAAGTGGACAAGGTGCTCGGCACGCTCTCGCGCCCCGAAGCCGAGGGACTCGGCTACAATCCGGGACGCGCGCAGTTGAGCGACGAGATCGGCGGGCTGTTCTTCACCATCGATGCGACGAACGCCGCGCCCACCCCGGCGCAGCGCGAGTATTACAACACGCTGCAAACGCGCTTTCGCACGACGCTCGCCGAAGCCAACAAGTTCTTCACCACGTCAGTCCCGAAACTGAACGAGACGCTTCGACGCTTCGACGCGCCGACCGTCATGGTCGGTAAACCAATCGAGATTCCGAATCAATAACAGCACGTGTTCGCTACGAATTGATCATGCGCAAATTCAAAAACCGCCTCGTCTTCAAGTTGCTCCTCGTCGCGCTGCTCGCGTCGCTTTCGTTTCAACCCACGGGCAGCGCACGCGCGCAAACGGGTGCGCCCTTGAGCGCGGAGCAACAGGCTTTGCGCGACATCTTTCGCGAACTCGTCGAGATCAACACCGTCGACCCGAACGGCGACGTGACGCGCGCGGCCGAAGCGATGCGCGCGCGCCTTTTGGCCGCCGGGTTCGCTTCGGAAGATGTGCGCGTCGTCGTGCCCGCCGGAAACGCGAAGAAGGGCAATCTCGTGGCGCGCTACCGCAGCCCCGCGCCCACTGCGAAACCCTTGCTGCTGCTCGCGCACATCGACGTGGTCGAAGCACGCGCCGAAGATTGGTCGCAAGGACTCGACCCCTTCAAGTTCACGGAGCGCGAAGGCTATTACTACGGGCGCGGCACGATGGACGACAAGGCGATGGCCTCGATCTTCATCGCCAACCTGATCCGCTTCAAACGCGAAAACTTCCAACCCGCGCGCGACATCATCGTCGCCTTGACGACCGACGAAGAGACCGGCGACTTCAACGGCGTCGAGTTTCTCTTGAAAGAGCACCGCGCGCTCGTCGATGCCGAGTTCGGCATCAACGAAGGCGGGCGCGGTTATCTGAAAGCGGGCAAGCCTCTCTTGAACGCCGTGCAGGCGAGCGAAAAGGTCTACCAGAGTTTTCGTCTCGAAGTGCGTAACAAGGGCGGGCACAGTTCGCTGCCCGTGAAAGACAACGCCATCTTCCGGCTCGCCGCCGGACTCGACCGGCTCGCCAAATTCGACTTCCCCGTCAACCTCAACGAAGTGACGCGCTCTTACTTCGAGCGCATGTCGAAACTAGAGACCGGACAGACGGCCGAAGACATGCGCGATGTCGCCGCTCGGCCGCAGCCCAAGGCGCACGCCGTCTCGCGCCTGTCGGCCTCGCCTTATTACAACGCGCTCATGCGCACGACCTGTGTGGCGACGCGTCTCGAAGGCGGCCACGCCGACAACGCCCTGCCGCAGTCGGCGCGCGCCACCGTCAACTGTCGCATCCTGCCGCAAGAGACCGCCGCCGACGTTGAACGCACGCTCAAGGGGGTGCTCGCCGACCCGCAGATCAGCATCACGCCCATCGCCGTCTCGAAGCCAAGCCCGCCCTCGCCCCTGCGCCCTCAGATCATGGAGCCGATTGAACGCCTGACGCGCGAGATGTGGCCGGACGTACCCGTCGTGCCGATCATGGGCACGGGCGCAACCGACAGTCTCTTCTTCCGTCAAGTCGGCATCCCCGTCTACGGAGTCTCCGGCATCTTCGATGACATCGACGACAACCGCACGCACGGCCGCGACGAACGCATCGCCACCAAGTCTCTCTACGACGCGCAGGAATTTCTCTACCGCCTCACAAAAGCCTACGCGAAATAAGAAACGATGAAGGAGAAACGATGAACGATGAACGGAAGACAAGTGAATCGTGAATCGTAAATCGTGAATAGAAGAAGACTGTTTT
>DASVUD010000047.1:0-177884 GCA_036387235.1 Pyrinomonadaceae bacterium | reverse complement strand
GGCGAGTTTAAAAAAAACTCGCCCGCGCCTCTTGTTTGTTGTCGAGTCTAACCTTTAGCGAAGCACTTGCATCGACACGCTCTTGGTCAGAGGATTGACGGTGAAGCGGACGAGGCGCGTGGCCGTCGTCGTGGTCAGCGTCGAGCCGGTCTGCGAAGTGCCGCCGGTCGTCGCCGTCGCGCCTGCGGTTTGCGGGATGCGGAGCGTCTGTGTGCTGGCGATCTCGAAGTCCTGCGCCGCGCCCGCCCAGCCGATGACGCGGAAGATGTAGCGCGTGTTCGGCTGGATGTCGGCCGAGACGATCTCGGTGGCTTCCGACGTGCCGGAAGAAGCGAGCACGCGTCCCGCCGCGTCGCGCAACTCGAAGTCGAGGTCAACGCCCGTCAGCGGCGAGGAGAGAATGCCTCGGACGGCGACCGAGTTGGCCTGCGAGGTGAAGGGCACGTCGACGTAAGTGACGCCCGAAGCCAGTTGCAGCCCCGTGTCGCTCGCCGGGACGATCCCTGTGAACGTCTCGCTGAACGTCGAAGTCGTGAAGTTGCCCTCGAACTTCGGCTCGGCTTCGTAGCGCGTGGCCGCGTCCGGTGCGACTTGCACGCGCGCCGTGACAACGGCGTCGAAGGTGAAGAGTTGCGTGTTCGGATTGTTGAAGCTGATGCGGCGCGCGGCCGAGGTCTGCCCCTGCCGGAGCGTCGAGCGATAGTAGAAGCTCGCGGGCGAAGTGCCGCGCCCCGCGCCGAAGTTGTCGGCGTTGGCGACCGAGACGGACGGAGCCGAGATCGAGACGATGCGGAAGTCGATGGGCTGGTAGATCGTGCCGTCGAACGCGCCCGCGCCGAGGTTCTTGATCGCTTGGTCAAACTCCGTCTTGCCGTTCGCAAACGAGATGTTGCTGTTGACGGTCTGGATGCTGCTCGTGACATCGACCACCGCCGTCGGCAACGAGGCCACGGCGCTGTTGTCGGAGACGCCGACCTGCCGGTTCGCGTTCACGTTCAAGGCGCGCACCGTGTATTCGTAGCTCGCCGGGTTCTTCAAACCGCGCGGCACGAAGACGCCTTCGATGAGGCCGTTGTCCGTGTAGGCCGATTTGTCGCCGCCGATGACGTAGGCGATGTGCATGAAGCCGTCCGTCGTGCCGTCGCCCTCCATGAACTCGCGTCCCGTAACGGGTTTGTTCTGGCGGACATTTTCTTTGCCCACTTCGCGGCGCAAAATTTCATAAGCGAACGCGCCCCCGACCGGCTGCCACGAAACTTGATTGGAAGCGGCGGAGGCCGCGCTGACCGTGACGCCTGCGGGCGCGCTCAGTTTGCCGACCGAAGCGGCGATATCCGACACCTTCGTCGAGACCGCTTGACGGCCTTCCGCGTTCGGCGCGACGGCGTTCACGCCGAGTTCGCGCGCGGCGAAGACCTGTTCGATGAGCGCGCGGTGTTGGCCGGGCGCATCCGGGTCTGACGCGTCGGTCGGATAGAGCGATTGGTCTGCGATGATCATGGCGTCGCGCGCGCGCACCATCGTGTCGGGGTTATAGGTGGAGAGCACGTAGATCGCGCCGAGCAGGATGCGCTCCCAGTTCTCCTGCCCGCGGCTGATCGCTTTCGTCGGCTCGCCGCTGATGAGGTCTGGACGCACGAACGAGCCGCCCGGTTCGGCCGCCACCATCAGTTCGCGCAAGTCCCAACCGGCGGCGGCGAAGATTTCGCCGTCGCGGTGTTCCTCAAACCCGCTGCCGCCGCTCGTGCCGAGTTGCGAATAGAGCAGGGAAGAGTCGCCGTGGCGCAGCCACGCGCGCTCGTCGGGGTTGCCGCCGTTGGCGCGCACGGCCGCGCGATAGTCTTTGGCGTTCAGGATGTAGTTGCCGAGCACGGGATTTTCGCCCGCCGTGTAAGCCCACAGGTCGGCCTGCGCTTCGTTCAGGGCAGAGCCTTCGGGCGCGCCGTTCGGGTCGTTTTCCAAGCCCGCAATCGGCGAAGAGATCGAGTGCATGCCTTCGTGGTAGGGCACGGCGAAGTCAATCGCCAGATCGTTCAAGAGGTAGCCGTGGCCGTAGGATGTCGGGTTGACGACGACGTTCTGGCCGCCGGGCGTCTCGCCGAGAAACTCGTCGGACGAAGCGGAGACGGAGAAGGCGTTGTCGAGTCCGAGCAGTTTGGCGGCGAAGTTCGGATCGCTTGGATCGGTCGGCGGCGCGAGCACGTTCGGGATGTGGACGTTGCCGATCAAGGGACTGGCCTGATTCGGATACGTGTCGGGGAAACTGCCCTGACCGACGCGGCTGTGTTTGAGGTCGCCCGCGCGGTGCAGGTAGTCGACGTATTCGAGCAGCGAGGTGATGTAGAAGAACTGCGAGATTTCGCCTTGATGCTCGGCCGGCTCCGCGCCGGGGCCGAAGTGCTGTGCGTCGGTGGTGCGCGCTTCAAAGTTGGTGGGGTCGTCTTTGGCGAAGTGCCATGTGCCTTTGGCGGCCTGCGCGAAGGGGAGCTTTCCGGCGAGCACGTTTTCGATGTGCGCGTGCGTCCCCGTGAGCGTGCCGTTCAGGCCGGTGGCTAGGTTCGTCGCGTCGAACTTGCGCAGGTTGACGCGCAGTTGGCCGCAGGGCGCGCCGTTCTCGCCGTTCTCGATGATGCCCTCGTCCTGCAAGCGCTTCGTGATGCACGGGTAGGTCGGGAACACGTCGGCCGAGAAGTTGACGGGCACTTCCTGTTGATAGCGCACGGTGTCTTCGCGGTAGAGAATCTCGCCCGTCGCGGCGTCGATCTGATACTTGAAGAAGCCGAACGGGTTGCGCGAAAAGAGGTAGAACTTGTAAGCGAGCCGCGCGCCGTCGGCCGTCGGGTAGATGTTCAGGTGCGGGTGCGGCACGGCCGCCGCGCCGAGTTGCGAAGCGAGCTTGTCGAGCGCCGGGTTCAACACGTCGGCCACGCCCTGCACCCATTGAACTTTAAACTTCGCCAAGTCGAGTTGCGCTTTGGCGACCGCCGCCGCGCCGTCGAGCGACGGGTTCAAAGCAACGTTCAAATTTTTCTGATAAGGGCCGGAGACGGATTTGACGCGACCGTCGCCGTCGAGGATGACGCCGACGCCGCGCCCCGCGACCGTTAAGCCCTGATAAGTCTGCTCGAAGTAGAGGAGGTTGCCGCCGAGCGCGGGGGTGTTCCGTTTGAGGCGAAGCGTCGTCATGTCCGTGATGCCGAACAGCGCGGCGTTCGCTTGCAAAAATTCGCGCGCGGCCGCTTCCGGTTCGAGCGTGGAGGCTTGCGAGGCGAAGTCCATGATGGTATCGACCGAGCCGGTCGTCTTGTCCCAACGCGCCGTCACCTGCGCGTCGCCGAGATTTTCTTTGAGCGTGTTCAGGGCTTGAAGCTGCGCGGCCGTCGGCAGACGCAGGATGCGTTTGCCCGCGTTGACGTTGAAGTCGGGCACGGGCGTTCGGTTCAAGTCGAGTTTGTCGGCGGGTGACGCGGCGGCGGCGGCGCGCGAGCTGCGGTTGACGAACGTGACGCCGAAGAGGAGGACGGCGAGTGCGACGAGGATAGCAAGTGCGATGAAGGGTTGATTAACCCTACGGGTCTTCTTCGGTCTGGGTGCGTTCGGTGAACTCATCGATTTCATCTCCTGTAAAATTTGTATGGCTGTCGCCTGAGGGGATTTGAAAGCCCCAAAAAAATTGCTTGCCGGTTCTGTGTTTGGCGAGGCGGAGTTTTAAAAACTCCCCGGCGTCGTCTGGAACGGGCGACGCCGGGGGCAGAGGCAGCCCGTTAGTTACCGGCCGCGAAGCGTTGCGCGAAGAGATTGACTTTGGCGGCGAGCGCGGCGCGCGTTAGTCCGCCTGCGGGTTCGACGCGCGGCCCCGGCAGCGCGACGAATTGGCCGGGCGCGACCTGTTTGATCTCGGCCGGATAGACTTCGAGGAAGCCTTTATCAATCGCAAGCTGCACGTAGCCGCGCAGAGCCGTCGGTATCTGCGCGTTGTCCGAGAGCACGACGCCGCCGGACGTAACGTTCGCGCCCGCCTTCTGCTGCGCTTCCGCGTCGAGACCGAGCGCGCGGACGAAGGCGACGGCGAGGTCTTGACGGCTGATTGCGCCTGTCGGGTTGAAACTCGTGCCGCCTGCCGACAGCAAACCGGCGGGCGTGAAGTTCCAATCGCGCAGGGTCGAGCCGTTCGCCGTCAGCGACTCGGCGAGCGCGGCCAGATCGCCCGACACGTCCGTGAACTTCGGCGCGGCGCTCGCCGTCTGCCGCACGGGCGCGTTCAAAGCGAGCGTGCGCGCGAAGTCTTCACGCGTGACGGTCGCTTCCGGGTGGAACAGGCCGTCGGCGAGCGCGTCCATGCGCCTGCTCTTGAGCAAGGTCTCGAACAACTCGCGCGCGGCGTGCTGTTGTATGTCGGCGACGGGCGCGAGCGTGTAGAGCTTCTGCAAGATCAAACCGTCCACCGGGCCGGGCGCGGCCGCTCCCGAAGTTGGCAGACTGACGCCGGGCACGGCGTTCAATCCGCGCGCGCCGCGCACTTCCAAGACCCACTCGCCCGGCTGCGGGTTTCGCACGATGACGCCCCGGCTCGTCGTGCCGATGGCCGGATAATCGATGCCGCTCGAATAGGTCGTCCCGTCGGGCGCGGTGATGACGAGGCCGACGAGATTGCCGTCGCCCGTCTCGGCGGCAGTGTCCACGCGCGCGTAAACGTCGAGCACGCTCATGCCCCGTTGCACCGTGAACTTCTTCGCGTTCGGCGACGATGCGCCGGGCGTGGCCGCCGGGTTGAAGTCGATGTGAAACTGTTCGGCCGCAGGGATCGAGATGGTGAACTGCGCGTTGAAGTTCGGAAGGTTGAAGAGGTTGTAGACGCGCGTGCGATTGAAGACTTTATCGACGGCCGCGTAGGCGTTGATGTAGCCCGCGCCGACTTCGTGATCCGCGTAGCCGGGCATGCGCGTCGCCGTCTCGGTGATGATCTGTTTGATCTCGTCGGGCGAGAGCGTCGGGTCTGCGTCGAGCATCAGGGCGACGACGCCCGCCACGTAAGGCGTCGCCATCGACGTGCCGGAAATCTGCGTGTAGAAGGGAATCTCGCCGGGCGCGAGTTCCGCGTCGGCGTCGAGACCGTTGGCCGTGATGTTCGAGGTCGAGCGCGTCGAGACGTAAGCCGAGGTGAACTTCGCGGCGTTCGATTCAAACTCGCGACCCGTGCCCGGCGCGGTAATGGTCGGCGCGTCGAAATCGTCGAGCGGGTCGGAGTTCGAGAAACGCTCGTCGGCCGGAGTGCCGCGCGAGGAGAACGAAGCGAGGCCGCCCTCTTTCGTGCCCGCCGCGACGCCGATCACCCACGGCGCTTTCGCATACTTGTTGTAAGTGTTCTTGCCGGGGCCGGAGTTTGCGCCCGCGAAGACGACCGTGATGCCGTTGTCGTAAGCGGCGCGGCTCGCGATGTTGATCGGGTTGTCGGGGTCGAACGCGGCGAAGCTGCCGTAAGAGTTGGAGACGACCTTGATGTTGTAGTTGTACTGGTTCGCCAGCGCCCACTCCCACGCGCCGACGGCGTTCAAGACGAACAGCCCCGCGCCGAGCCCCGCGCCGATGATCTTCGTGCCCGGCGCGACGCCCGCATACTTGCCGCCCGAACGTTGCCCCGTGCCGCCGATGATCCCGGCGCAGTGCGTGCCGTGCCCCACGGTCTGATCCGTGTTCGGCACGTTCTCAAGGACGGTGACGGGCGTGAAGCCTTCCTCGACAGTGTCGGTTCCGGTCAAGACCTGCACGTTCTGGATGACGGTCTGGCCGAGTTTGAGATCGTCGTGCGTGGCATCGATGCCGGAGTCGATGACGAGGACTGAAAAGTCGCCTTTGCCGGAGACGGGCAGACCGCCGTTTTGACGATAGAACAGCTTGTCGTTGCGCACGCGCTCGACGCCCGTGAGCGTGCGCGCCTGCAAGTCGTAATAGTGAAGCCGCTCGTTGTCCCAGACGGAGCGCACGGCGCTGTTGGACGCGAGCGCGCGCACCTGCGCGGCCGTGACGGCGGGCAAGGCCACCATGCCGAGGCGCGGATAAGTGATGGCGCGCGTGACGCCGAGCGCGCGCAGGATGGAGAGGTGCGTCTCTTTCAAACCGTCGCTCGTGTTGAAGGCGACGATGACCGTGCCGGCTTGAGCCGTGTCGGCGAGCGACGCAAGACGCGTCGAGAGCGCGGGACTAAGTCGTGCCGCGAGCGCCGGCGAGCCAAGCGCGAAGCACAAGATGATTGCCGCAAGTAGAGCCGGGATTTTTCTCATGTTCAAAGACAGCCTCCGTTGAAACTTTTCATCGAAAATTTGATTGGCGGGCGCGAACGTCTCTCCCACTAACCGGGAAGTTACGCGAAGGCTATTGAGTAAAACTTGAGATAGAGTTGAGGCAGACTTGAGAACGAGAAATGTAATTGAATCGCAATAAACTCAACGCGCGAAGGCAACAAACGACGCACACAAAAGAGCACGGCCATCGTCTCTGTCGAGATGATGGCCGTGCTCGTTCTTTTGGGGAGACCTTGTTCGCTGCCTATGCGCCGAACATCCGGCGCGAGCAACTTTCAACACAGTGAGCGTCTAGTTCAAGAACTTCACGCTCACCGATCTGGTCAGAGGGTTGACGGTGAAGCGCATCAGGCGCGTGACGATGGCCGTCGGCTTGAGCGCGCCGCTCGTTGTCGCGGTCGTGCCGTTTGCGCCCGGCGTGTACTCGCCCGCGTTCGCGTTCGGCGAGCCTTGCGGGAGCAGTTGGCGGCTCACGACACGGAACTCGGCCGGGCCGTTGGCGAAGCCTTTGACGCGAAGCACGTAGCGCGTGTTCGGTGCGACGCGGGCGGAGACGAATTCGGCGGCCGTCGTTCCGGCGGAACTGCTGAGCACCTTGCCGTCGGGCGTGCGCAACTCGAAGTCGAGATCGACGGCCGTGGTCGAACTCAAAGCAGCTTCGAGCGTGATGGCGTCCGCCTTCGTCGTCACTTCAACGTCGGCGTAGGTGATTCCGGCGAAGGCCGGGTCGCCGTAGGTCACGGCCGCTTCGCCGGTCGTGCCCGTCGGGTCGCCCGCCAGCAGCGTTCCGGTTTTCTCTTCGGAGAAGACGGAATAGGTGACGGGCGCGGGCGGTTCGCTCGTGCCGTCGTTGCCGAGCGTGCCGTCGCCGCCGAACGAGCCGGCGTAGATTTGGCCGGTCACGCGCGCGTCGAAGGTGAACAACTTCGCCAGCGGGTCGTTGAACTCAAGTCGCTTGGCGGCGGATGTCTGGCCGAGCGCGAGGTTCTGGTTGTAGACGAAAGTGTTCGCGCCGCCGTCAGCATTCTTGACGGTGATGGACGGATCGGAGACGGAAGTGATCTGGAAGTTGATCGCGCCGTAGATGGTCTTGTCGGTCGAGAAAGCGCCGCGCGCGTTCGTCAGTTTGTTGTCGAAGGAGAAGACGCCGTTGGCGAACGTGACGTTCGAGAGCGCACTGTCAACCTGTGCGGTCACGTCCTGCTTCATGCGCGTGGGGCGAGCCGCGCCGGAGAGATCGGAGAAGCCGAGTTGGCGCGTCTGGTTGACGCCGATGGCGCGCACCGAGTAGGCGCTGTCGAACAGATCGTTGAGACCTTCGGGCGCGAACACTTCGTGGACTGCGCCGAGGTCTTCGTAAGACGTTTCGCTGCCGCCGACGAATGCGACGTGGCGGAAGCCCGTGGTGCTGGAGTCGCCGTCGGCGAACTCGCGCTTGCCGTTCGGCTGGCGGCGATTCTCGAAACCCGTCTTGCGCTTAAGCACTTCGTAGGCGACCGCGCCTTCGACCGGCTGCCAGGTGATGCGGTTCGTGCGCGCCGAAGCGGGCGCGACCGTCACGCCCTGCGGCACGGCGGGCGCGGCCTGCGTGCCGGTGAAGGGCGTCACCTGCGTGGAGATGGTGGCCTGTCCGCCGCTCACTTCGAGCGCCTGACTGCCCAGTTCGTGCGCGGCGAAAATCTGTTCGATGAGAGCGCGGTGCTGGCCGGGCGCTGAGGCGTCGGTCGCGTCGGTCGGGTAGAGAGATTGATCCGCGACGAGCATGGCGTCGCGCGCTTTGACCATCGTGTCGGGCGCGGTCACGCCGAGCACGTACATCGAGCCGAGGAAGAGGCGCTCGAAAATCTCAGTGCCTTTCGTGATCTCTTTCGTGGCCGAGCCGTCGCGCGGCGCGGGGCGGCGATAGGTGGACTTCGACGGGTAGACGCGGTTCAACATCTCGCGCACGTCCCACATCGTGGACATGTAAATCTCGCCGTCGTAGTGCTCCTCGAAGGCGAACGTGCCGCCGTCGTTCAAAGTGCCGATGTCGGAATACTTCAAGGTCGAGCGCGCGCTGCGGATGTAGGCGAGCGAGTCGGGGTTGCGCCCGAGAGAACGATAGCGGTCGCGGATGCCTTTGGCGTTGACGACGTAGTCGCCGAGCGAAGCGTTGTCGGTGATGGTGAACGCCCACATGTCGGCTTGGCCTTCGTTGAGCGCGCTGCCTTCGGGGTCGCCTTCGAGTCCGGCGATGGGGCTCGTGATGGCGTGCATGCCTTCGTGATAGGGCACTGTGCCTTCGAGCGCGAGGTCGTTGAAGAGGAAGCCGTGGCCGTAAGAGGTCGGGTTGACGACGACGGGCGACGTGGTTCCGGCGAGCGAACTGATGAGACTCGTCAGGTTCAGCGCGAACGCGTTGTCGAGGCCGAGAACTTTCGCGGGCAAATTCGCATCGGCCGCAGGCACGCTGCCGCCCGCGATGTCGAGCGCCATGTAGATGTTCGGGATGTGGACGGTGGCGGGCAGCGGAATGGTCTTGTTCGGGTAATCGTCGGGGAAGCTGCCCTGGGCGACGCGGTTGTTCAAGCGGTCGCCCGCGACGTGGAGGTAATCGACGTATTCGAGCAAGTAGGTGGTGAAGAAGAAAGCGTTGATCTCGTCCTGATGCTCGGCCGGTTCGGCGAGTTGATCGGCTTCGTTCGTGCGCGCTTCGAGATTCGTGGGGTCGTCGATGCGGAAGTGCCAAGTGCCCCTCGCGGCCTGCGCGAAGGGCTGCTTGGAGATGAGCGCGTTGTTGACGACGGTGTGCGTCCCCGTCAGCGTGCCCATCAATCCGGTCGCGACGTTCGACGCGTCGAAGCTACGCAGTTTGACGCGCTCTTGACCGAGCGGCGTGCCCGTTGCATCAACGCTGATCTTCGATTGGTCTTTGAGTTCGGGCGTGATGGTCGGGTACTTCGGATAGATGTCGGCCGTGAAGGGCAAGACGCTTTCCGGCGCTTGCTGGAAGTTGACGAAATCTTTGCGCGCGACGAGTTCGCCCGTGTGCGCGTCGATGGAGACGAGGTAGAGGCCGAACGGGTTTTCGGAGAACTTGGCGACCTTCCAGACGAGTTTGTAGCCGTCGGCGGTCGGGTAGATGCCGAGTTGCGGCTGGTACTGTTCGAGCACGGCCGTCTGCTTCGCCAAGAGGTCGAGCGCGGGGCGCAAGAGGCTCGTGATGTTGTCGGGCATCCGCACGTTGAAGCGCGCGAGGTCTGCGGCGGCGGCCTGCTTGGCCTGTTCGCTGGTTAAGGTCGGCTGCGTGTTGACCTGCACGTCGCGGAAGTAGGGGCCGCTCGCCATCGTCACTTGATTGTTGGCGTTCAAGACGAGACCGATGCCGCCGTCTTTTACGTCGAGGCCGTTGTAGGTTTGCTGGAAGCGCAGGAGATGACCGCCGAGCGCGGGCGTCGCGCGCACGAGGCGCAGGTCTGCGAGGTTCGAGATGCCGAAGGCGACCGAGTTGGCCGAGAGAAAAGCGCGCGCGGCGTCTTCGGGCGTGCCCGCGTAAGGGGCGCTCGCAAAGTCGCGCAGCACGTCGGGCGAGCCGCCGAAGTCGTTCCAGCGGACGGTCAGACCAGCCGCGTTCGAGTTGGCTTTCAGAGTCTCGACGGCGGCCATTTGGTCGGCCGTGGCGCGGCGCAGGTTCGCGGCGGCGCGTGACAAGTTGAGATCAAAATTGGGAGCGGGGCGGCCGTACATACGAAAGCCGAGGCCGCCGGTCTGGGGCGCGGTGGTGGCGGCCGCCGCGACGGTGGCGGGGCGGGGCACGTAAGTGGCCGCGGCGACGAAGGCCGCGACCAGCATGAAGGTGAAAACTTTGACCCGAATGGTTCGCGCTCTGCGCATGATTGCTTCTCCTCTGACGAATTTGAAATTGAAGCGGTAAGACT
Organism: Pyrinomonadaceae bacterium; assembly: GCA_036387235.1. Lineage (GTDB taxonomy): Bacteria > Acidobacteriota > Blastocatellia > Pyrinomonadales > Pyrinomonadaceae > JAIVJZ01. Next base: position 167,665 of record DASVUD010000047.1, on the reverse strand, counting down.
TTAGATAAGACTGGAGTCGCCGTTCGACGGGGGCGAGATTAGAGAAGCGTGCTTGAGGAATACTTGAGGACGGCTTGAGACGCGCGAGGCATGCGACTTGAGAATGTTGCAATGGCGTTGCGACCAGAGACGAATTCACAAGCGACGCGCTACACCACGCTGCTGGGCGCAGGTTTCGTGCTTGCGCTCTAACTTTATCTGAGCAACTAACAAAACTGAGAAACCACGCGCTTCACACGAAACAACACGAAGCAGAGGTTAGTGCTTTTTCGTTTCGTGTGACTTCGTGGTGGCGCGTGGTTTCGTGGTTTTAGTTTTCAGGTGCTCTTAAGTTTTCCGCTCCGCTTTCAGTTGTTCGGGCGTTTCTCTTCAGCCGCGCGGGATGCCGTGGCAAAGCGCGCCGCGCGTGTCCGTAGGTGCGAGGTTCGTGTTCATGTCCAAACTCTCCTTGCCGGAAGACACGGGCACGATAGCGGGAAGGCGTTGAGGAAAACTTGAGCGGCGCATGTGCGAGGCGTGCTTCCGCGAGGAGCACGGCGGCGCGCGTTATTACAATTTCGTTGCTTGCGGCGCGCGGGCATGAGCGCGTAAATACGATGATCGTTGCGACGAATCATCGTCGTCATTCGTGTCAGAGGGCGCGCGGGTTGCTGCCGTCGCGGCGGAGTCCTTCGCTTAAGAGCCGGACGCCGAGGACGAAGAGGAAGATGGCGAAGGCGGGCGTGAGCAGGATGAACGGCTGGCGTGCGAGCAGCGTCAGGTTGCTCGCGGCCATGAGCATGTTGCCCCAACTCGCCGCAGGCTCTTGGACGCCGACGCCGAGAAACGAGAGCGCCGTCTCGGCCAACAAAAAGGCGGGGAGCATGAGCGAAAGTTGGACGACGAGCGGGCGCGAGGCGTTCGGCAGGATGTGTCGAAAGAGGATGCGCGTCTCGGTCAGTCCGAGCGAGACGGCCGCCAGCACGAACTCGCGCTCGCGCAAGCCGAGCACCAGCCCGCGCGCGAGCCGCGCCATCTCCGCCCAGCCGATGGCGATGAAGATGCCGACGAGCAGCAGCCCGGCGCGCGTGGGCGGCAGCACGAGCGGAAAGGCGGCGCGCGCCGCGAGGATCAGGACGAGATCGGGCAAGGCCAGCATCGCGTCGGCCGCGCGCATGAGCACGGCATCCACCTTGCGCCCGGCGTAGCCCGATACGCAGCCTAAAAAGACGCCGAGCACTCCGGCAAGCAGCGTCCCCAAAGGGCCGACGGCGAGTGAGAAACGCGACGCCACCAGCAGACGCGACAAGCGGTCGCGCCCGAACTCGTCCGTGCCGAGCAGGTAGATGCGCTGCGATGCTGAAGTCTCCGCGTTCTGAGTCGAAGGAACATTCGTGCTTTGAGTTGAACCGGCATTCGTGTTTTGTGTCGCGTGCGTAGTTGCGTCGGATGCGATGCCGAAGAGATGCGTGTCGGCGGGAAAGAGGCCGAGGAGTTTGTAGGCATGGCCGCGCGTGAAGAGAGCGAGAGGGAAACGCTCCGTGGTGTCTTCGCTGTAGGTGCGCGTGAGCGGGTCGGCGAGCCGCATTTTGTAGATGAAGGGGCGCGCGTGCCAGCGGCCTTCCGTATCGCGGAAGCGGATGCTGGTGGGCGGCGCGAGCGGTTGACGACGCGATTGCTCGCTGGCGTCGTAAGGAGCGATGAAGTTCGCTAGAAGCGCGACGAGATAGAAGGTCGAGACGATAGAGAGTCCGAGGATTAACTGCCAACGCCGCGCCAGACGGCGACGCGTGCGCCCGCGCCAATTTCGCGGCGCGGCATGCGCGCGCTCCCACGCATCCATCAACGGACGTGCCGCGTCGTCTGATGAATGCGCCGCGTCGCCGGACAGGTGCGCCGGCTCGTGGGGCGTCTGTCCGTCGGGCGCATCGTCGGGCTGTGTGTCTCCGGTCATGCGAATCTCTAGGCGCGCGGCGCGTGCGTGTTAATGCGCCGGAGGCGTGCGGGGCGAGCGCGCAGGCGCGGGTCGTTGAGTCTGAGCAGAATGTCCGCCAGCAAGTTTCCGGCGAGCACGGCCGTCGCCGTGATCATCACGACGCCCATCAGGAGCGGCACGTCTCTGTGACGCACGGCGCTGACGCTCAGTGCGCCGAGGCCAGACCAGCCGAGCACCGTCTCGACGATGACCGAGCCGCTGACGACGCTGCCCGACGCGTAGCCGAACAGGGTGATGAGCGGGTTCAAGGCATCGCGCAAGGCGTGGCGCAGGATGACGGCGCGTTCCGGGAGACCTTTGGCGCGCGCCACCTGCACGAAGTCTTGCGCGAGCGCATCGGCGAGTCCCTCGCGCACCTGCGCCAGAAACAGAGCCACGAGCGGCAGCGCGAGCACGACGGCCGGAGGCAGGACGCGTAAGGGGCTGAAATCGGCCAGCGCGTTTGCATCCGCCGCCGCGCTCGCGCCGACGGGAAACCAAGAGGTGCGCGCGACGATGGCGAGCGCGACGAGCGCCAGCACGATGCGCGGCGTCGAAGCCGTCAAGAGAATGACGAGTTCGCTCGTGCGATTCCAGAATCCGCCCCGGCGACGCGCGGCCAGTATGCCGAGCGCGAGCGAAACCGAGACGGCCAACGCGAGCGCGACGAAGGCGAGCACGAGCGTGCGCAACAGGCGCGGCCAGATGATCGTCGCCACCGGCGCGTGATAGTAGAACGAATCGCCCATGTGCCCGCGCAAGAGATTCGAGAGCCAGTGCAGGTAGCGCACGGCGAGCGGGCGGTCGAGGCCGTAGACGCGGCGCAACTCCGTGACCGTCGCCGCGCTCACGTTCCCCTCGCTCACCAGTTCGCCGAACGCGTCGCCGCCCGCGGCCGCCAGAAGCGCGAACGTCAAGATGGAGACGACGAACAGCACCAGCGCGCCCTGCCACACTCTGGAGAGAATCAGTTTCAGCACTCTGTTAACTCAGAAACGTTTGGCGGAAGGAATCGGCGAAACTCATCGCGCCTTTGATTTAACATCTATTCCGAGCGCGCGACAAGAGTGGCGCGCGCGAGCGTGCTCTGGACATCCGCGTGCATAAATGTTTGAATCGCCACAAGCCTCACCCGTGCGCAGATGGGCACACAACGCCTCGCGCTTTTTTCAACTTCAGACACCCGGAATTTTGAAATGAAACTTGCATCGTCAGGACGTTTTTACGTTAGCCTGCTCATCGTCGCGGCGTTTCTCTTACAGAGCGCGTGCCAGACTCAGCCCACGTCGAACACCGGCACGCTCGGCGAAGAGAAGTTGCCGACCGCGCCGGTGGCGGGCACGCGCGGCGGCTCGCTCGCCTATCGCGTCACCTCGCCGCCCAAAACTTTCAACTACATTCTGGCGGCCGACGAGCCTTCCATCTACGTCTCTTTTTACCTGACGGGCAGCCGCCTCGTCGAACTCAATCACGACCGGCAAACTTACGTGCCCGCGCTCGCCGAAAGTTGGCAACTGTCAGACGACGGCAAGAGCGTCGAAGTCGTCTTGCGCGACGGCTTGAAGTTTTCCGACGGCCAGCCGCTCACCTCGGAAGACGTGGCCTTCACCTTCCGCGCGCTCTACGACGAACGCGTCGCCTCGCCCATCTACCGCGACGCGATGCTCGTCGGCGGCAAGCCCATCGAAGTGACGGTCGGCGACGCGCGCCGCCTCCGTCTCGGTTTCGCCGAAGCTATCGCCGTGCCCGAAAACTATATGTCCAACCTGAACGTGCTGCCGCGCCGCGTGCTCGAAGCGGAACTCGCGGGCAACACCTTCAATAACGCTTATGCCGTGACGACCGACCCGGCGCGCATCGTCACGGCCGGAGCGTTCGCCGTCGAATCGAGCACGCCGGGCGAGCGCGTCGTCTTGAAGCGCAACCCGCACTACTGGAAACGTGACGCGGCCGGTAATCAACTGCCCTATCTCGACCGCCTCGTTCTCGAAGTCGTGACGGACGAAAACAACGCGCTCACGCGTCTCGGCCAAGGCACGCTCGACATCATCGACCGCGTGCGCCCGTCTGATTTCGCGAGCCTCCGCACGGGGCAGGGCAACGCGCGCGCGCACGACCTCGGCCCCGGTCTCTACGCCGACAATCTCTGGTTCAATCTCAACACCGGCAAACGTGAAGACGGCAAACCATTAGTCGATCCGGTCAAGCTCGCTTGGTTTTCAGACGCGCGTTTCCGCCGCGCCGTCTCGCACGCCATCGACCGCGAGTCCATCGCCGCAAACACTTGGCAAGGACTCGCCACGCCGCTCTACAACTTCGTCTCCAGCGGCAACCGCGCGTGGGTCTCCGCGGACGTTCCGCGCACCGCTTACGACTTGGAACGCGCGCGTGCGCTCCTGCGCGAAGCGGGATTTACGTTCGGCGGCACGGACGCCGCGCCGGAACTTGTGGACGCGAAAGGCAACCGCGTCGAGTTTACGTTGATCGCGCCCGCCGGGACGGAGGTGCGTGTCAAAAGCGCGATTGTGATCCAAGAGGATTTGAAGAAGCTGGGGATGAACGTGCAGGTCGCGCCGATTGATAACGCGGGGTTGTCCGCGCGCATCAATCAGTCTTACGACTACGAGGCCGTGCTCTACGGCACGTCCGTCTCCGAACCCGACCCGTCTTCCTACACCGACATGCTGCGCAGCGGCAGCGCGCAACACTTCTGGAATCCCAACCAGCCGAAGCCCGCGAGCGAATGGGAAGCGCGGCTCGACGAATTGGCGACGCGGCAAGCGCACGAAGTTGACCGCGAACGCCGCCGCGCCATCTTTCGCGACATACAAATGTTGATGGCCGAACAACTCCCGCTCATCCCCATCGTCACGCGCCACATCGCCGTCGCCGCCAACACGCGCGTCGGCAACTATCGCCCCAGCCCCCTCCCGCCCTTCTCCCTGTGGAACGCCGAAGAGTTGTTCGTCAAGCAATAAAGACAGGGGAAAGGGAAAAGGGAAAAGTCAATCGCGTTAGCCAAAACTAAGAGCGGGGCGCAAGCACTTGATCGCTTGCGCCCCGCTTCTTGTCTTCAAGCTGAAAGCTAACAGCTAACAGCTTCTTATTGCGTTTGCAGTTTCTGCATCGCGGCCATCGCGTGCGCGAGTTCGAGGCGCGTGAGCGCGGCTTGCGGGCGGAAGTTGGAGTTGGTGGTCGAGAGCAGGCCGCGCGAGATGGCGACGCGCACGTAGCCGCGCAAGGCGGCGGGGATCAAACCGGCGTCGAGGAGCGGCGGCAGCGGGAGAAGTTGCGAGGATTCGGCTTCGGCCTGTAGACCGGCGGCACGGACGAGTGCGACGGCCGCCGTCAAACGGCCGACCGCGTCGTTCGGCGCGAACGAACCGCCGCGCTCCACGTCGATAAAGAGTGCGCCCTGCGGTGCGTTCTGCACGCTCTCGACGAAGAGCAGCGTGGACGCCCCGCGCACGTCGCGGTAAGTCGGCGCGGCCGGAACGTATTGCGGCACGCGTGCGCCGAGCACGAGCGCCTCGGCCAGTTCGCCGCGCGTGACGGCTTGCGCCGGGCGGAACTTCTGCCCGCTTGGCATCATCACGAACGAGCGTATGTTTTGATAGACGACTGCGCGCTGCGCCGGCGTGAGCGCGTCGATGTCACGGATGGGCGCATACTCCGCACGCGCCACTTCAAGGACGCCCGTGAAGCGTTGCGACGTGAGCGCCAGATTGCCGAGCGTGTTCCGCACGTTCAAGCGCCAAGCGCCCGCGGGCGGCGCATAGATAGTGGCGCGCTCGCGGTTGCTCCCGACGCCCGGCGCGTTGATGTCGTTTCGTTCGGCCTGCTTCCTACCCGTCGCGTCGAACATCTGGAAGCCGAGGTCGTTCGCGCTCAACATGCTCCAACCGATCTGCATCGAGGCGACGAGCGCGCCCTCCGGCATCTCGATTGCGGCGTCAAAGCCGGTCGCGCTAGGGTTGACCGTGCCTTCGATCTCGCGCAGCGGGTCGTTCAGGAAACGCACCTGACCTTGATTGAGCGTCGCGCGAAATTGGCCGAGCTTGCGCTGCGGGAAAGCGGCTTCGAGCACGGCCGCGTGCGTGTTGAGCACGCCAGCGCCGACTTCGTGCGCGTAGTAAGCGGAGAGCGGCGTGGCCGTGCGTTGCAAAATGTCTCGCACCTCTGCGGGCGTCAAGCGCGGGTTGGCTTCGAGCATCAGCGCAATCGCTCCGGCCACCTGCGGCGCGCTGAAAGAAGTGCCGCTCGCCGTCGTGTAGAAGGGAATGTTTCCCGGCGCGAGCCCGGTGTCGCCGTTGAAGCCGATGCCTTCCACGCCCGTCACGTTCAAACCGCTCGAACGCAGGCTGACGACGCGCACGCCCGGCGCGACCAGAGTGGGGCGGAAAAGTTGACTGGCAAAACTGCCGCGCGAGGAGAAGTCCGCGAGGCGTCCGCGAAAATCGGTCGCGCCGACGGAGACGACCCACGGCGCGACGGCGTAAGGATTCAAAGTGTGCCAGCCCGCACCCGTGTTGCCCGCCGAAAAGACGACGTTGACGCCCCTCTCAGTCAACATCTTCGTCGCCACGTTGACCGGATCGTTAATGTCGAACACGGTGTTCGACGAGAAGCTGCAATTGACGACGCGCACGCCGAGCGACGCGCCGCGCTCCAACAGGTAATCGAGACCGTTCAAGACGAAGACGAGATTGAGATCGCCCGCGCTCATGCCGACGATGCGCGCGCCCGGCGCGACGCCCGTGTAGAGGCCGCCCGACTTCGCGCCGTTTCCGCCGATGACGCCCGCGACGAACGTGCCGTGGCCGTAGACTTGATCCGTGTTCGGCAAATTCTCGATGTTCGCCGGATAGTTGAAGCCGACCGAAGCGCTCTGCATGTCCGCGAGTTTGACGTTTTGCGAGACGCGCCCCGCCAGATCGCCGTGCGTCGCGTCAACCCCCGTGTCGAGCACGGCGACCGTGACGCCGCGACCGCTCAAGGGGAGCCCAGCGTTGTTGCGCACGATGTCCGCGTCGCGCCGCGCGCGTTCCACGCCGGTCAATCCTTGACCCGGATCGGCGTTCAAAGTCAGCGTGCGATTACGATAGAGCGAGCGGACGCCGCGCAGGCGCGAGACGGCCATCAGTTGTTCGGCGGTGGCCGAGACGTAGATGGCGGGCAGGACGCGGAAGCGCGTGCCGCCGAGGATGCCGATGCGTTGCAGGTCTGCCAGATCGGCGTCGGTCGGTAGTTGGTGATAAACGACGACGGCGTTGATGTTGCTGTCGTCGGCCAGCGTGTTCGCCTGATCGATGGCGAAGGCGAGTTCCGGGTCGACGCTCTGCAAGCCTGTTTGCCGCGCGCCCGTTGCGGACGAAGGCACGAGATTGCGCGTGGAGATTGAGAGCTTTTCGGCAACGGGGATGGCGAGGCCGTCAGCGCCCGTCGCGGTGATGCCGTCGGCGTGGCGAATGGTGATGCCGTCGGGCGAGACGTTGAAGAAGCGGCCGTCGGCCGTGCGCGCGGTGACGCCGGAAGTGGTCGAGATGCTGATGCCGTCCGCGCCCGTGGCCGTGATGCCGTCGGCTCCGGTCGCGGTGATACCGTCGGCTCCCGTGGCGGTAATGCCGTCCGCGCCGGTCGCCGTGATGCCGTCCGCGCCCGTGGCCGTGATGCCGTTGACGCCGATGGCCGTCAGGCCGTTCGCGGTCGAGATGGTGATGCCGTTCGGCCGTGTGATGAAGATGGAATCGGCCTTGTACTGCGCGCCGTCCGAGGTTTGGAAGACGACGCCGTCCGCGCCCGTCGCGGTGATGCCGTCCGCGCCCGTCGCCGTGATGCCGCTCGGCTTCGTGGCCGCGACGCTGTTCGTGTTCGGATAAGTAACTCCGTCCGCGCCGGTGGCCGTAATGCCATCCGCTCCAGTTGCGGTGATGCCATCCGCGCCGGTCGCGGTAATGCCGTCTGCCCTGGTCGCGGTGATACCGTCCGCGCCGGTCGCCGTGATGCCGTTGACGCCGAAGGTGAGGACGCCGTCCGCGCCGGTGGCGGTGATACCGTTGATGCCGATGTAATTGATGCCGTCCGCGCCGGTGGCCGTGATGCCGTCGGCGTTGGAGATGTTGATGCCTGCGCTGACCGTGCCGACGAGGAGCAGCAGCGAGAGGGAGAGGGCCGTCGCCTGCCGGGTTATTTTTAAAGCTCTGTTCTTCATGGTGCTAACAGACCGAGACTCGGACGATGCCTGCAAATATTCCGGTTTGATTCGAGATTGTGTTACTGCTACTCGCGCGAGGGGTTTGGTCGCACGGCGAGGTAGGAGCAAGAAGTCGGGGAAAGCAAAATACCATAAGTCCACTCGAATCGACCAACGCCGTTTGTCACATTTTCCTTCTATTTTGACCTGCGACGCGAGACGGTGAAACAACTCAAAGTTTAAGAGCGGCGACGCGCACCGTTTAACTCATCAACCCCTTGAAAATCTTCTGCGTCTCGGCGGCCGGTTCGACGCCGAGTTCCTTACGGAGCACGCGCCGCAGTTGCTCGTACTGTTCTTTAACGGCCGCGCGGTTGCCGAGCGCGGCGTGCGCGCGCATGATCATGCAATGCACGTCTTCGCGAAACTGATCGTCGGCCAAAATCCGTTGCGCCAGTTGCAGAGAGCGCGGCCACTCTTCGGCCTTCTGCGCCGCGACCGTTAACACTTCCAGCATCCGCAGGTGTTGCTCTCGATAATATGAACGCTGTTCTTCGACCCACTCGTCGTAGCTGCCCTGCATGAAGTCTCCGCGATAGAGGGCGAGCGCCTGTTCGTAACAACTGACGTAGCGTTCGTGTTCGCCCGCGCGCTTGGCCGCTTCGGCCTCGGTGACGAGGCGGTCGAACTCTTCCGTGTCGATGCGATAAGAGAACTCCTGATTGAGCAGGTAATCGCTATCGCGGTAGAGCAAGAAGTTCTGCTTGACGGGTTGATTGCTGTTGAGCGCCTTGCGTATGTGCGAGACGGTCGGGTGGAAATTTTTCTCCACGGCGTCGAAGTCCGCCTCGCCCCAGAAGGTGTCGATGATGGTGTCTTTGGAGGCGCGTCGATGGCGGCGCGAGGCGATGAAGCACAGGATGTCGCGGGCGCGTTTGGTCGTCCACGCGTCGGCGGCGAGCGGGCGCGCCGGGTCGCGGAAGATTTCCACGGGGCCGAGCATGTTGATGGTCAAGTCGGCGGCGGGCTTGGGCGGCACGAGTTGGACGGCCGACACCTGCGCCATCTCGACGATGCGCGTCGCGTGTGTTGTCGTTTGCGTTTGCCGTGACTGCCCCTCGGCGGTCTGCGCTTCGGTGTGACGTGCGAGTTGCAGTTGCTCGCGGATGTCGGGCGGCAAGAGGGCGAAAGCGTCGGGCGCGGCAAAGAGTTCGGTGTGGTGCGAGATTTCGCGGCGCAGCCAGTAGTCGTAATCGTAGCGCGCGGCCAAGTCGAGCACGCGGCGGAGGCGTTCGACCACTTCGTTCTCGCGGCCTTCCGCGAAGGCGCACGAGGCGAGCGCGAAAGAGGCTTGCGCTTCGTAGTAGTGCAGGCCGTGCGTGTGAAAATAGGCGAGCGCCGTTTCGAGTTCCGCGTGCGCCGCGCGCGTCTCGCCCTGCGCGCTGAGGATGCGTGCGTGCGTGAGCGTGGCCGTCTGCATGCTCATCTCGTCTTTGAGCGCGCGGCGCGCTTCGATGAGCCGTTCGATAAGGGCGCGCGCCGCCGCCGCGTCGCCGAGTTGCAGATTGAGCACGGCCTGTTCTTCCCACAACTCGGAGCGCGCCACGTCGAACCCGGCCTCTTCATAAGTGCGCGCGGCGTGATGGTAAAACTCGGTGGCGCGCGCCGCGTCGCCGCGTTCGCGATGCAGGTTGCCGTAAGTCTCGAAGGCTTCGGCGCGCTGCGAGATGAGATTGAAGAGTTGACAGCGTTCGAGCGCGCTGTCGAGATGCTGTTCGCAGACGGGCAACTCGCCACGGTACAGATGGCAGCGCGCGAGGTTCAGATAAGCGACGGCCTCTTGCGGCACGGGCGGCGCGCCCGCGCGGTCGCGCAGCATGCGGCGCAGCCAACGCATCGCCTCGGAGAAGTCGCCGCGAATCATCGCGGGCAGACCGAGGTTGTGCGTGATGAGGTGCATGTAGTGGGTGTCGTTCTGCTCCTCGGCGAGTTGGAGCGCGGCGCGAAACTCGCCCTCGGCCGCAGCCCACTCGGTCAAAGCAAAGTAACAAAGCCCGCGCGTGTTGCCGCACTTGATCCGCACGCTCGACTGTTCGCCGACGAGTTCGAGCGCGCGGTCGAGGTAGGTGAACGCGCCCGCGCAGTCGCCGCGACGGCGCGCGATGGTGGCGAGCGAGTGCAAGGCTTCGGCCTCGCCTTCGGCGTCGCCGCGCGCGTTGAGGAGCGTCGAGGCGCGGCGAAAGAGCGTCTGCGATGTTTCGTATTCGCCGCGCAGGCGCGCCACCTCGGCGCGATGGAAGAGGGCGCGCGGGTGCGCTTCGATGGCCGCTTCGGGAATGGCTTCGACGAACGTGATGAGCGAGGTGAACGCGCCCGTCGCGATCCATTCCTGTCCTTTGTTGGCGATGATGATGGCGGCGCGGTTGAAGTCTTCGGCCGCGAGCAGGTGGCGGATGGCCTGTTCCCACTGCTTGCGTTCGACGAAAAACTCGGCGAGGCGCGCATGCTCGCGCGCCACTCCCGCCTGCCCGATGTCGGAACGCAGGCGACGACGCAGGAAATCTTTGAACAGCGGATGGAGTCGATACTCTTCGCCGCGCCCGTCGCTGCCCGCGACGGTCATAAAGACGTTGCGGCGCACGAGCGTCGGCAGCAGTTGCGCGCAACTGCCGTCGGGAAAAAGCGAACTGCACACGTCGGCTTCGACGCGTTCGAGGAGCGAGATGCGCAGGAGCAACTGTTGCGCGTCCGTCCCCTCGTCGGCGAAAACCTCTTCGGCGAAATAGTCGAAGATGTCGAGTTCGGACTGGCGCAGAATCTCGGAGAGATCGGGACGCGCCGCCGCCTCGCCTTCGCGCCCGCCGCGCGCGAGCGCGTGACGCTGCGCGACCTGACGGATGAGTTGCAGCGCGGTGATCCAGCCGTGCGTGCGTTCGCGGTATTCGGCGAGTTGTTCGGGCGTCAGTTCGAGGTCGAAGACTTTGCGGAAAAGTTCTTGCGTCTCTTCGTCCGTGAAGAGAAGTTCGGCGCGGTCGATGATGGTCAGTTCGTTGTGCGCGCGCAAGCGGGCGAGCGAGAGCGGCGGCACGTCGCGCGAGATGATGATGATGTGCAACACGTCCGGCAGATACGCGAGCAATCGATCGACGACGCGATGCACGGCCGTGTCCGTGCCGAGATGATGATAGTCGTCGAGGACGAAGATGAGTTGCTGATCGACGAGGTCGAGCACCTCGTTCAGAAACACATCGACGGCGCGTTCGGGCTGCTCCGCTAGTTCGGCGGCCGACTGTTGGAGGTAAGAGAGCGTGGCCGCGCCGAACTCCGCGACGACCTGTTTGATGCCGTGCGCGAGATAGCCGAGGAAGACGAAGGGGTCTGCGTCGGTGCGGTCGAGTTGATACCAGACGAAGGGGCGCGCGTGCGTGCGGACGAAATCGGCGACGAGCGTGGTCTTGCCCGAACCGGCGTTGGCGGCGACGAGCGTAACGGGATGCGCGAGATTCGCTGCGAGACGTTCCATCAGACGCGGGCGCTGGAGAAGCGCGGGCGTCGGGCGCGGCGGGAGAAGTTTGGTGCGAAGAAAGAAAGCGGGCGTCGCCAAGCCCCCGGTCGCGGCTCCGGTGAGCGGCGGCAGAGGGGAAGTTTGGAGCTTGCTCTGGCGATACGGCCTATTGCTCATCAGCCTCTCTGGTCAGTCTCCCGGTGTTGGCACGAGAGACTTAAACGAGCGAATCAGAATGCCGGACGGCTCGAAGGCGTTCGTGGCCTGTTGAACTCGCCGAGTGCGCGCCGAGAGGAAGCGCGGCCACGTTCGTTTTTAACTTCTTACTCTGTCCGCACCCGGACGCGCAAGCCCCGTCTGAAACGGGCGAGACCGACCGGCCTCCGCGAGCGAGCGCGCCTCAACTCGCTCGGAGCGTTGATTCCTCGGCGTAGCCTTTGACCAGCCGCAAGCGCCTGCTCGCCGGGCGTCGGCTTTCGGCGACGGAACTGACGGCGGCGATGCGCTGCGCCTTGTCTTCCGCCTCGAGCATCTCGCGGTGCGTGCGCGCGGCCAGATCGAGCGCGGCGGCGCGCCCCCACATCTCGGCCAAGGCGAGCGCCGCGAGTTTCGGATGCAAGCCGTAGCTCGTGAACAGTTCCACCGCTTCCTCGGACGTGAAAGAGAGCGCCGCTTCGTCAATCACGCGCAAGGTCTGTTTCGAGCGCATGCGCCAGAGCGGCGCGGGCGGCAGCGTCCGCCCGATCAAGATCATGTGCGCTTCGACGGGCAGGAGCGGCAGCAGACGACCGAAGAACGGGACGATCCATTCGGCATCATACAACAGGTGCAGATCGTCTATCACGACGAGGAGCGGTTCATCCGCTTCGAGCATCGTCATCTCATAGACGAACGACTCGGCCAAGAGCGCCGCGTCCGGCATGGCATCGCTCGAAGAAAGCAGCGCGAGCGTCTTGCGCCCGAAGCCCGGATGCAGGTTGCGCACCGAGGCGATGAGGTATTGCAAAAACGTCTGGCGGTCAACTTCCGGCGCGTCGACCTTGTACCACGCGACGCGTCTGTCGCTGCGCCGCGCAAACTCGGCGGCGAGCATCGTCTTGCCCGTGCCCGTGCGGCCGTGGATGACGGTCGAGGTGCAACAGATCATGCTTTCGTGCAGAGCGTCGAGCAACCTTTGGCGCGGGAGGCGCGGCCTCTCCGCGGGCGGCGTAATCTTATCGAGGATGAGTCCCATTTTTCCTTATCTCAACTCTCTTCTGCAAGGAGTGCCGTCAGGCGCGCGGGCTGAAACGTTAGAGGGCGCGTCGTGAGAGCGTTCCGGCAAAGTTATCAAACGCAGTCGAGGGGCTTGTGCTACGTCCGGCTCGGGTTTGCGCTTCCGGGCAAGACACTATCAAGAGGCGCGCGCCTGAGCCTTAATATGCGCGCCGGGACTTGAGGAATTCTTGAGTTGTTGAACAAGATAACGGGAAAACGCGGTCGGGTGGCGACGGGGTAAGCGAGAAGGCGCGCGTAAAGTCGTTTGATAAGAACGATTTCACGCGGCGGGGCGAACGGATGGGCGAACGCAAAGTTTGACGCGGCGAAAAATTCGCGCGTGCCGGGCGGGCGGTTAAAATGCTTGGCTGTCGGCCGCTTTTTGGTTCATTATGTGGGGCATGGCTCAAATCAAAATCGCTCCTTACGGCTCTTGGAAATCGCCCATCACCGCAGACCTGATCGTGCGGGGCGCGGTCGGCCTCGGCATGACGAAAACCGACGGCGCAGACCTCTACTGGCTCGAACTACGCCCCTCGGAGGGCGGCCGCACCTGCATCGTCCGTCGCACCTCCGACGGCCGCACGCAAGACCTGACGCCGCCCGGCTTCAACGCGCGCACCCGCGTCCACGAATACGGCGGCGGCGATTTCGTCGTCCATCGCGGCACACTCTATTTCTCCAACTTCGCAGACCAGCGCCTCTATCGACAGACCTTGGACGCGCCCGCTGCGCCCGCACCGCTCACGCCCGAAGCAAACGCCGAGCTGCGCTACGCCGACGCGGTTGTGGACGAGCGGCGCAATCGTCTCATCGCCGTGCGCGAAGACCATCGCGGCGGCGTGCACGAACCCTCGAACACGCTCGTCGCGCTTTCGCTCGACTCGGCGGAAGAGAACCGCGAGGGCGGCCGCGTGCTCGTCTCCGGTTACGACTTCTATTCGTCGCCGCGTCTCAGCCCGGACGGGCGACAGTTGGCTTGGCTCTCGTGGCGTCACCCGAACATGCCTTGGGACGGGACGGAGTTGTGGACGGGCGACGTGGCGGCGGACGGTTCGATTGAGAACGCACGACTCGTCGCGGGCGGGCAAGACGAATCGATCTTTCAACCCGAATGGTCGCCCGCGGGAAGTCTGCACTTCATCTCCGACCGGAGCGGTTGGTGGAATCTCTATCGCGCGGGCGAAGGCAGCGCGCCGGAAGCCTTGTGCGAGATGGAAGCCGAGTTCGGGCAGCCGCAGTGGGGCTTCGGCATGTCTACTTATGCCTTCGCCTCGGACACGGAGATCGTCTGCGCCTACATCGTGCGCGGCATGTCGAATCTGGCGCGTCTCGATACGACCGAGAAGAAACTGCGCCCCGTCGAGAGCATCTATGCCGACCTGCAATACGTGCAAGCGGCACGGGGGCGCGCCTGCTTTCGCGCGGGCGCGCCGCAAAAGTCGGCCGCCATCGTCAGCTTCGATCTTGCCTCCGAACAGTTCGAGGTGCTGCGTCGTGCGAGCGAGCACAACATCGACGAAGGCTATCTCTCCATCGCGCAGCCCGTGGAGTTTCCGACCGAGAGCGGGCAGACGGCGCACGCCTTTTTCTACCCGCCGCGCAACCGCGACTTTAACGCGCCCACAGGCGAGCGACCGCCGCTCCTCGTCAAAAGCCACGGCGGGCCGACCGCCGCCGCTTCCACCACGCTCAGCCTCAACATCCAATTCTGGACGAGCCGTGGCATCGCCGTGCTCGACGTGAACTACGGCGGCAGCACCGGCTACGGCCGCGACTATCGACGCCGCTTGAACGGCACTTGGGGCATCACCGATGTTGACGACTGCGCGAACGGCGCACGCTATCTCGCCACGGCGGGACTCGTGGACGGCGCGCGCTGCGTCATCACGGGCGGGAGCGCGGGCGGCTACACGACGCTCGCCGCGCTCACCTTCCGCGACACCTTCCGCGCCGGCGCAAGCCACTACGGCGTCAGCGACCTCGGCGCGCTGGTGCGCGACACGCACAAGTTCGAATCGCGTTATCTCGACAACCTCGTCGGCCCCTACCCCGAACGCGCAGACCTCTATCACGCGCGCTCGCCCATCAACTTCACGGACAAACTCTCCTGTCCCGTGATCTTCTTTCAAGGACTGGAAGACAAGGTGGTGCCGCCCAATCAAGCCGAGTTGATGGTCGAAGCTTTGCGCGCGAAAGGATTGCCCGTCGCCTACGTCGCCTTCGAGGGCGAGCAGCACGGTTTCCGTCGCGCCGAGAACATCAAACGCGCGCTCGAAGGCGAACTCTATTTCTACTCGCGCGTCTTCAACTTCGAGTTGGCCGACCCCATCGAACCCGTCCCGCTCGAAAATCTTTAGAGCGCCTCTCGGAAAATCAAGAAACCAAGCGCGTCACACGATAAAGGCACGAACCGCAGTTTCGTGCCTTTATCGTGTGACGCGCGTGGGATCCGCGGTTGAAATCTAAGAAGGTTGGGCGGCCTTCGCCTCAAGTTCGGGCGCTCGCGCGGGATGAACCGCGTGCGCGGCTGAAGTGATCGGTTTGATAAATTCAAAAAGTTGGAGAAATAAAGATCGGAAATCTGAGATTTCGTAGTTTTGGAGATGAAAAAAGGCGCGCGGGGCGCTCTCGAAAGCGGCGGGGCGACCGGATAACTAGTGCAAAAACGGTAGTTAGATGCGGGGCGCGGTTTAGCGGGCGGTTCTGGTATCTAAGTTGCAGACTTCCTGTCCGCCAAAAGTTTCTTTTTAGGCGTAATGGTGAAAACAGTGTAGGCGCAACGACTCGGTCGAAGCGCAAATTGCTCACATCATTTCATGTTGACTTTAGACTTCTAAGGAGCGAAGTATGATCCAGAAAATTAAATTTTTGCCGTCTATCCTCGCTCTGCTTCTCTGCTTGACCGGCGTGGCCGCGTTCGGGCAGGAGCAGGGTGGTAGAATAGAGGGCACGATCACTGACCCGGCGGGCGCGGCCGTGCCCGGCGTGACGGTGACGATCACCAGCCGCGGCAGAACCGAAGGCGCGCGTCCTGACGCGACCGTCGGATTTACCCGCTCGGTGACGACCGACGAGAGCGGCTTCTACCGCACGACGGAGATTCCTCCCGGTTTCTACGCCGTGACGACGACGGCCATCTCCGGCTTCAGTGCCGCGAACGTGCCCAGCGTCGAGATCGTCTTGGGTAAGACGACCCCGGTGAACATCCAGTTGCAGGCGGGCGCAGTCGGCGAGACGGTTACCGTTACCTCCGATGCCATCGCCATCGACCCGACCGACAACAAGATTCAAACCAACATCACGGCGCAAGTGGCCGAGTTGCTGCCCAAGGGCACGAACTTCACCAGCTTGCTCCAGGTCGCTCCGGCCGTGCGCAACGAACCGGCCAGCGGTGGTTTCCAGATTGACGGTGCTTCGGGTTCGGAGAACACCTTCATCATCGACGGTCAGGAAGTGACCAACTTCCGTACCGGCTCGCTGAACACCAACAACAACATTCCTTTCCAGTTCGTTCAGGAAGTTCAGGTTAAGACCTCCGGTTTCGAAGCCGAATTCGGCGGCGCGACCGGCGGCGTGATCAACGTGGTGACCCGTGGCGGCAGCAACGAGTGGCACGGCGAGACGGGCATCCAGTTCCGTCCGGCCGAGCTTCAAGCCGGCCCGCGTCGCTACCTGACCAACGTGTTTCCTCCTGTCGGCAGCGCTCGCTACGTCCAGCCGCGTCGTGACAACGGTACGGACTTCTTCCCGTTCGTCACCTTCAGCGGCCCGATCGTGCGCGACCGCGTGTGGTTCTTGTCGAGCTACGTTCCGCAGTTCCTCAACACCATCCGCGAAGTGACGTTCCAAAGCCCGACCACCGGTACTATCGGCGGTTCCGGCCGTTACGAGCAGTCGCAGCGTCGCGAATACCTCTTCAACCGCATCGACGCGAACGTCTTTAACAACCTGCGCTTCCAGGGTTCGTGGACTTACAACCCGATTGCCTTGCAGGGCATTCCGCCCGCATTCGGCTCCGAGTTGACCAGCACCGTTCCGGCCATCGTTTTCCCCGGCGGACGCCGCGTTGAAGGTACGGAGTTCTTGAACAACCGCGGTGGTCGTCAGAACTCGCAGAACGTGACGGGTGGTTTGACCTACACGCCGACCGGCAAGTTGGTCATCAACGCGCGCGGCGGCTACAGCTTCTTGAACGAGAAGTTGGACTCCTACGGCGTGCCTTCGCCCGTCGGCCAGACGCGTTTCTCGTGCAGCACCAACAGCCTCGGCACGATTCCGGCCGAAGCCGGCTGCTCGCCCGGCACGCAGAACTTCCCGGCCTTCCAGACCTTGCTCAACGACACGTCGCGTCGTCGCACGTTCGATGCCGATGCCAGCTACCTCGTGAACAACTTCGGTGGTCGCCACCAGTTCAAGGGCGGCTACCAGCGCAACGGCTTGGCGAACGATGTGTTCCTGCAAACGGTCGATCAGGTCGCGATCACTTACGGTCGCAGCATCAACGCGGTGTCGGGCGTTCCGGCTTCGCTGCTGCCCCCGACCCCGGGTGCCATCGGCGCCGGCTTGCTCCAGCGCTTCGCGCGCGCCGGTAGCGCATCGAGCACCAACGACGCTCTCTTCATTCAGGATAGCTGGCAGCCGTTCAGCCGCCTGACCTTGAACGTCGGTATCCGCACGGAGAAGGAAGAAGCTCCGAGCTTCACGCCGGGCAACCCGTCCATCGAATTCGGTTTCGGCGACAAGTTGGCTCCGCGTCTCGGCGCTGCCTTCGACTTGTTCGGCGACGGCAAGACGAAGATTTTCGCCAGCTATGGCCGTTTCTTCGACCGCTTCAAATATGAACTGCCGCGCGGTTCGTTCGGCGGCGAGTTCTTCCGCCGCGACTACTTCGAAGTGTTCCCCGGACAGGGCGCTTTCAACACGTTCACCGTGCCGCGCATCATCGGTTCGAACCCGAACCCGCCGGGCGGCAACTGCCCGATTCCGAACAGCACCGGCCTCAGCCGTTGCCAGGCGGACTTCCGCATCCCGTCGAACGTCGGCCTCGGCGTTGAGTTCGGCGCGATCGACCCGGACATCAAACCGTTCCGCCAGTCGGAATTCACCGTCGGCGCGGAGCGCGATCTCGGCGGCGGCTACCTGTTCAGCGGCCGTTACACGCACAAGCAAGTTGACCGCGCCGTGGAAGACATCGGCTTCCTCAACGCGCAGGGCAGCGAAGCTTACGTCATCGGCAACCCCGGCGAAGGTCTCGCCGCGACCATCGGCAACAGCTTCGGCTTCGTGCCGCTCAAGGCCGTGCGCGACTACGACGCGGTTGAACTCCGCATCGACAAGCGCTTCACGCGTCGTTACTACTTCAACGGCAGCTACACCTGGAGCCGCCTGTTCGGTAACTACTCCGGTCTCGCCAGCTCCGACGAATTCACGCCGACCAACGGCGGCGTCGGCACCGGCCGCACCAGCCCGAACGTGAACCGCAACTTCGACTTGCCGTTCATCGGCTTCACCGCCCTCGGCCGTCCCGACAACGGACGCCTGCCGACGGATCGTCCGCACGTGGTCAAGTTCTACGGCGCTTACACTTTGGACTTCAACGAGCAGTTGGGCTTTGGCGCTGGCAACAGCACCGAGTTCTCCATGTTCACCGAAGCCCGCAGCGGCACGCCCGTCACCACGCGCTTCACCTTCTATGGCATCAACAACCAGATTCTCACCACCCGTGGCGACCTCGGCCGCACGGAAGCGTTCACGCAGACGGACTTCGGTCTTCGTCACAAGTATCGCTTCGGTACGAACGAGCGCTTCACGATGGTGTTCGATCTCGATGTCATCAACCTCTTCAACGAGAGCAACGAGCTGGGCCGTTACGACCTGTACAACGTGACCTCGGTCGGCGGCGAGAACATCGGACTCGGCGCGACGATCTCGGAAGGCGCGGCCATCGCGCTCTTCCAGCGTCAGGCGACGGCGACGCAGGTTCTGTCCTTCTTGAACCAGACTGCTAACGGTGGTCAAGACCCCCGCTTCAACCTGCCGAACTCGTTCCAGGCTGGCCGTCAGGTTCGCCTCGGTTTCCGGTTGTTGTTCTAAAGCTCCAACCACTGTCACAAACTTTAAAGCCCACCCGGAATTTCCGGGTGGGCTTTTTTTTAACTTGAGTTCGACCTCTCAAGCGGCGGCAGCTCGCCTTGGGGAACTCTCCGCATCCGACGCTTCCGCCGCGAAACCTGAACTCATCCGCCGCAGTCGCCTCCGTTGTCTCCGCCGTCTCCGCCGCAACTCGAATTCCTACCTTAAGAGCCGCCAACATAAATATGAAAACACGCGCCACGCGAAAGAGCACGGATGTTCGTGCTGTCTCTCGGTGGCGCGCGCGTGTGTGAACTCTTAAGTTTTGCGCGATGCTCTCGAAGGCATGGGCGCGGAAAAGCGGCGCGTGTTCGTCGCAGCGAAACCGTTATATGCGTTTAGCGCGCCTCGCGTGCGGTCTGCTTATCTCGTCGCGGTCGCCGAAGCCTTCGCGGCCTTTTCGCGCAACTGCTGAATTAGTTGTCTGACCTGCGCGGCATCGCTCTTGTTGGTCTCTGCTTTAAGATAGAGTTCCAGGGTGTCGGCGGCCTCTTGATAGCGGTTCTGTTCGCTGTAGAGTCGCGCCAACTGCCAGTGCACCTCCGCCATCTTGCCGTTGGCGATGGCGTTCGCTCGCTTCAAGGCGATCTCGGCCTCGCTCGCGCGCTTGGCCTGTTTGAGCGCCATGCCGAGCCACATATAGGCGTGCAGAGAGTTGGGATGCAGCGTGGTGGCGCGTTTGAGCGTTTCGATGGCGTCGTCCGTCATCTTCAGTTGATACTGCGCCATCCCCAAACCAAAGGTGCTGGAAAACGCTTTCGGGTTGACTTCGAGAGCTTTGGTGAACAGGATGCGCGCCGCTTCGTGATAGACCGGGCCGCGCATCACGTATTCCGTCCCCAGACGTTCCAAGGCGAGGTAATAGGTGGGAAACGTCTCAATCGCTTTCTTCAAACTCTCGAATCCCTCTTTCTCCTTCTTTTCGCGTAGCTCGCCGACGCCCCTTTCGTATAACTTACGTGCCGTTGCCGGAACGACTTGAGCGAAGACCGTGCCCGGCGGCGCGGAGAACGGGCTGGCCGTCGCCGACTCCCTCACCTTGAGATACATATCCATGTATTCGTTCGTGCCGCCGCCGCCGCCCAAATCCGACGGCAACTGACTCAAACTTGCCAGCACCACCTCCTGCGCCTGTTCCAAGTAGTCCGTGCCGTAGGCCAACACCCTGACCATGTAGCGACCGTCTTTGAGTCCGCCGAAGGTGACGCGCCCGCTGCTGTCCGTCCGACCGCGCGCGACGGTGAAATAGGTGTCGTTTTGCAGTTCGACGAAGATTTCGTTGAGAGGATTTCGCTCCGGCCCGTAGATGCGTACCGTGATGGAACTTCTGCCTTGCGCGGCGGAGGCGACGAAGAGCGAGGAGTTTAAAGCGTGTGCCTTTGCGGCCGAGAGAGTGTGGACGGGCGACAGGGAAGTGCCGACGGCGAGACTAAGCAGCAAAGGGGCGGCTTTCTTCATAACGATCTCCTCTGAAAAGCAAATATCGTCGGATTATGTTTTAGGACTGAACCGGGAACAGGGTAGACGAAGCGGATTATAACACAAGCGGAAAAGGATGAAGAGAAAACGATGATGGGAAACGATGAACGATGAACGGAAGATTAGTAAATGGTAAATGGTGAATGGTAGAAAGCGGGTTCTTTCCATTCACCATTTACCATTTACCGCTTTTTATTCATCGTTCATCGTTGTTCCTTAAGTCGTCTTGAGATACTGGTTGAACCAGCCGATGACGGTGTTGTACCAGAGCGCGGAGTTCTGCGGTTTCAGAATCCAGTGGCCTTCGTCGGGGAAGTAGAGCAACTTCGAGGGCACGTTCTGCTTTTGCAGATAGGTGAACAACTGGAAGCCTTCGCCGATGGGCACGCGGAAATCGAGTTCGCCATGCGTGACGAGCGTGGGCGTCTTGAAGTTCTTGGCGTGTAGATGCGGCGACCAGCGCGTGTAGAGTTCCGGGTTGTCCCACGGCGTGCCCTTGAATTCCCATTCGGGAAACCAGAGTTCCTCCGTCACGCCGTACATGCTCACCAGATTGAAGACGCCCGCGTGCGAGACGAGCGCCTTGAACTTGACCTGCGGATGGTCGTTGTGGCCGAGAATCCAGTTGACCATATAGCCGCCGTATGAACCGCCCGCCGCGCCGATGCGTTCGCGGTCAACGTCGGGACGCGCGGCCACCTGCGCCACGCCGTTCATGATGTCCGTGTAGACTTTGCCCGCCCAGTCGCCTGAGATTTCATCCGTGAATTGCTGGCCGTAGCCGGTCGAGCCGCGCGGGTTCGGCATGAAGACCATGTAGCCCGCCGAGGCGAAGATTTGCGGATTCCAGCGATAACTCCAAGCGTCGTTCCAAGCGCCCTGTGGCCCGCCGTGAATGAGCACGATGAGCGGATGGCGCGCAGCCCTCGTCGTGCCCGGAGCGGGACGCACGAGCCAGCCGTGAATCTTCGTGCCCCCCGCGCCCGTCCACTCCACGTCTTCGGCCTGCTGCAAGTGGAAATTTGAGAGGTAAGCGTCGTTCAGTCTCGTTAACTGCGAGACGACGTGGTGGCCGCCCTCGGCCGAGTAGCGGTAAATCTCCGTCGGCTGAATGGCGCTCGCGCGCGTGAAGACGAGGGTTTCGCCGTCAGGGGCGACGCGCACGTCGTCATTGAAGCCGTCGAAGACTTTCTTCAACTCGCCGTCGGCCACACCCACGACGTAGAGCGGCTGGCGTCCGCGCTCGCCTGAGACGAAATAGATGCGCCGTCCGTCGGGCGTGAAGCTGAAGCCTTCGACGTAGGCATCGAACTTCGGCAGCAGTTCGCGCGTCTTCTTCGTCTGCCGGTCATAGAGCATCAGACGCCAGCGCGCGCTCTCGAATCCGGGCGTCGCCTGCGAGCGGTAAGCGATGTAACGGCCGTCAGGCGAATAGAGCGGCGATTGATCCGAGCCGCGATTGTCGCCCGTGATGCGCTGCGCTTCGCCGCCCGCGACCGGCACGACGAAGATGTCGTTGTTGGTCGAAGTGGCCTCGACCTTCTCGGTGTTGCGCGCGAAGGCGAGTTCTTTCGAGTCGGGCGAGAAGGCATAGTCGGGCGGGCCGCCGAGAGAGAAGGGCGGCGCGTCGAAGTCGCCGGGCGTCAGGTCACGCGCCGCGCCGCCGTCCGCAGAGACGACGAAGACGTGCGTGCGCTTGCCGTCCTTCCAAGCAGTCCAGTGTCGATAGAGCAGGCGGTCGATCACTTTCGCCTTGACCTTGCCCGCTTCAGCTTCGGCGTCGCGTTTCTGGTTGCAGGCGTCGTCGGGGCAATCGGGGTAGATGTCCGAGACGAAGGCGAGCCAGCGCCCGTCGGGCGACCAGACGGGGTCGCTTGCGCCGGTGGAGATGTTAGTGATCTTTTTGATGTCGCCGCCCGTCGCGTCCATCGTGTGAATCTGCCCGCCGCGGACGAAGGCGATGCGGCGGCCGTCGGGCGACCAGCGTGGCGACGAGGCCGACGAGTCGCCGGTCGTCAGTTGCACGGGTTCGCCGCCCGCGAACGGAACAGAATAAATCTGCGTGCGGCTGCGATTGGCGGCAGGGTCGGGGTCGCTGATTTGAAAGACGACTTGGCGTCCGTCGGGCGACAGTTGCGGGTCGCCGACGCGGCGAACTTTCAACAGATCATCAATGGTCATCGGGCGCTTCGCCGTTTGCGCCGTTTGCGCCGAGACGGCCGAGAGCGCGAGCGCGAACGTCAGGAAGACGACCGAAACAATAGAACGCTTCATATAGGTCTCCTCGAAAATTTCGTGTGTTCAGGGAAGAGTCTCCGGTGCGCGGAAATTTATCACAGATGCCGCGTACGTTGCCATTAAGACAGGGGAAAGGGGAAGGAGAAAGAGATAGGAAAAAGGGGAAGGGGGAAAGGGGAAAGGTTAAAGAAGCGGTTAGCTCTCAGCTATTAGCTGTCAGCTTGAAGACAAGAAGCGGGACGCAAGCCATCAGGTGCTTCGCGTCCCGCTCTTAGTTTTGGCTAACGCGCTTAACCTTTTCCCTTTCCCCATCTCTTTTCCTTGACGCCCGTTGCGGAGGGCGCGGATAATCCTCGTCGTCAACAATCACAGCCACAGCCGAAGTCTTCCCCCGAAGTACTCAAAGTTGAAATTCACTCAAGGTGTGTTTTATGAACTCGTCTTTTCGTCGCGCGCGTTCGGCCGCTGCTTTCAGCTTCGCGTTGTTCGTGAGCTTGTGTTTCATTCCTCAACGCAACGCGCGCGCGGCCACCGTGCCCACGGGCTTCATGGACACGGTCGTGGCGGGCAACTTGACGAACGCGACGGCGTTCGCCTTTGCGCCCGACGGCCGCATCTTCGTCTGCCTGCAAGACGGCAACTTGCGCGTCGTCAAAAACGGCGCGCTACTCCCCACGCCTTTTCTCAACGTCACCGTCAGCGCATCGGGCGAGCGCGGCCTGCTCGGCGTCGCCTTCGACCCGAACTTCGCGTCGAACAACTACGTCTACGTCTACTACACGGCCACCACGCCCACCATCCACAACCGCGTCAGTCGCTTCACCGCGAACGGCGACGTGGCCGTCGCGGGCAGCGAAACGGTTCTGCTCGACTTGGACAATTTGAGTTCGGCCACCAACCACAACGGCGGCGCGATGCACTTCGGCGCGGACGGTAAACTCTACGTCGCCGTCGGCGAGAACGCGACGCCGTCGAACTCGCAGACGCTCTCGAACCTGCTCGGCAAGATGCTGCGTCTCAACCCGGACGGCACGATCCCGGCCGATAATCCTTTCTTCAACACCGCGACGGGCAAGAACCGCGCCATCTGGGCTTTGGGTCTTCGCAACCCTTACACCTTCAACTTTCAACCCGGCACAAGTCGCATGTTCATCAACGACGTGGGGCAAAACGCCGTCGAAGAGATCAACGACGGCATCAGCGGGTCGAACTACGGCTGGCCGACTTGCGAAGGCAGTTGCGCGAACGCAAACTTTCGCAACCCGCTCTTTCAGTACGGCCACGGCACGACTGCGACGACCGGCTGCGCCATCACCGGCGGCGCGTTCTATAACCCTGTGACCGTGCAGTTCCCGGCCGCTTACGTCGGAAAATATTTCTTCGCCGATTTTTGCAGCAACTGGATACGTCTCTTCGACCCGGCGAGCGGCACGGCCACGGACTTCGCTTCGGGCGCGTCTTCGCCGGTCGATCTGCAAGTCTCCGCGGACGGCAGTCTCTATTATTTGCAGCGCGGCGCAAACGGCCAACTGCGTCGCATTCAATATCCGGCCGGGCAGACGCCGCCCTCCATCGTCACGCACCCGCAGAGCCGGAGCGTCGCCGCCGGGCAGCCCGTCACCTTCACCGTCTCCGCCACGGGCAGCGCGCCGCTGCAATACCAGTGGCAGCGCAACAACGAGAATATCCCCGGCGCGAACGCCGAGAGCTACTCGCTCGAACCCGCCACCTTCGACGACGACGGCGCGCAGTTTCGCTGCATCGTCACCAACGCCTTCGGCAGCGCGACGAGCAACAGCGCGAAACTGATCGTCACCGGCTCGAACACCGCGCCCATCGCGCAGATCGACACGCCGCCCGAAGGCACGTTCTACAACGCGGGCGATCAGATCAACTATTCGGGCACGGCCACCGACGCTCAAGAAGGCGCGCTTCCCGCGAGCGCCTTCACTTGGCAAGTCGATTTCCATCACGACACGCACACGCACCCCTTCATGCCCGCGACCACGGGCGCAACAAGCGGCTCTTTCACCATTCCGACGATGGGCGAGACGGCGGCCAACGTCTTCTATCGCATCTATCTCACCGTCACGGATTCGGGCGGCCTGTCGCACACGGTCTTCCGCGACGTGACGCCGTGCACCTCGACCGTGACGCTCCGCACGAGTCCCGCCGGTTTACAGGTCACGCTCGATGGGCAGCCGAAGACGGACGGCTACGCGGAGCTCAACGTCGTCGGCATCCAGCGCACGCTCGGCGCTCTGTCGCCGCAAACCTTGAACGGCGTCGCTTACAACTTCGTCTCATGGTCTGACGGGGGCGCGGCCACGCACAACATCAACGTGCCCGCCGCGAACACGACCTACACGGCCGTCTTCGCCAAAGCGGCGAACGCGCGCGAGGTGTCGATTACGGAGTATCGTCTGGACGGCCCCGGCGGTTTGCGCGATGAGTTCGTCGAACTCTACAACAACACCGGCGAGGCGATCACCGTCAGCACTTCCGACGGCTCGGCCGGTTGGGCTTTAGTCACAGGGCGCGACGGTGCGTGGGGCGTTGCGCTCGAAACTTATCGCATCATCCCCGCGGGCACGGTCATCCCCTCCCGCGCGCATCTCCTCGTCGCGGGTGGCGGCTACACGCTCGGCGCTTACGGCGGCGCTGGTCGCGCGCTCGCCGACCTCACCAGCCAGCAGGGCGATCTCTCCGGCGACACGGACGCCCAGGCCTTCCGTGGCATCGCCCTGTTCCGCACCTCCGATGCTAATAACTTCACGACGGCGAATCGCCTCGACGCGGCGGGCGGCGCGTGCGCCGATGCGCGTCTGAGCGAGGGACGCACGAGCGGGCTGTGCCGCAACGTCGGCACGGCCGCGACACCGGCGGCAAATTACAGCCTCGTGCGCAAACAAACTTCGGGCGCGCCGCAAGACACGGACAACAACGCGGACGACTTCGTGCTCGTCGCCGTCGAGAGTCCGTTGCAGAGCGCGGCGACGGGCACGAGCATCGCGGCCGAACTCGGCGCGCCCGCGCCGGAAAACTTGAGCAGCCCCACGGAACACAACGCGACCATCAAGGCGTCGCTCATCGACCCGCAGGCCGCTTCATTCTCGCCGCCGAATCGCGTGCGCGCGGGCGGGCAAATTCCGAACGGGCAGTTCGGCACGCTCACCCTCCGCCGCCGCTTCACGAACAAGACCGGGCGCACCGTCGTCGCACTGCGTTTCCGCCTGACCGGCATCACGACGCTCGGCTCGCCCGTCGCCGGCACGCCGCAGGCAGACCTTCGCGCCGCCAGTTCGTCCGACGCGGAGGTGCAGACGACCGGCGGCGGCAGCGTGTTCGTCAGAGGCACGCTCGTTGAACAACCGCCGGCGCAGACGCTTGGCGGCGGCCTCAACTCCACGCTCGTCGTGCCGCTCACGGGCGGCGCGCTCATCCCGAACGCGAGCCTCGACGTGCAGTTCCTCCTCGGCGTGCAACAGGAAGGCGCGTTCCGCTTCTTCGTCAACGTCGAAGCCCTCACGCAGCCCGCCGCCAACAGTCAGCAGAAGGGCGAACAGAGGAAAACGATGAAGGAGGAACGATGATGAAAAGCCGTGAATCGTGAATCGTAAATCGTAAATAGACAAAATCCGCGTTCCTCTATTTACGATTTACGATTCACGATTTACTTCTCTTCATTTCATCGTTCATCGTTCGTCGTTCATCGTTTCCCGAAAATAGACTGAACCGGGGCGCGCTTTCTGACGTTTTTCTACGTGGACTAGATCAGGGAAGACAAATTGCGCGCGTTGGAATATCGTAAAAGCGAGCATTGGTTGAAGACCCGGCCGAAAGGCCGCGAGAGAGAGAAGCGACGATGAAACTCAGAATCTTTATCGTGATCGTGGCGGTGATGGTGGCTTGGGTGGCCGGGCGAAGCATCAAGAGCGGCGGGCAGAGCATCGTCCGCTCCGTGCAGCATGACACACATGATGCTCACGAAGGAGACGCGCCGCCCGCGCCGCCCGCACCGAACGCGCCGGACGCCCCGGATGCCCCGGCCAGCGGGGGAAGCGAGCGGCGCATCGACGAGTCTTACGAACTCGCCGACGGTGCTTCGGTTGAAGTGCACGGCATCAACGGCCCCGTCACCGTCGAAGCCATCGACGGCAACACGGCCGAAGTCCACATCACGAGCACGGCGAGCAGCATGAGCGACCTCAACGATGCCCGGATCACCGTCGAGCACACGGAGAAGAGTCTGGTCGTGCGCGGCAAAGGCAATTACGGCGGGAGCTTCTGGAAGTGGCTGCGGGGCGGCAGCAGCGAAGTGCGCCACAACGTCTTGTTGAAACTCCCGCGCCACGTCGAACTCGCAACGAGCGGCACGAACGGCAACGTCCGCATCGGCGAGATGGAAGGCGCGGTTGAAGTTTCCGGCATCAACGGGCGCGTCGAACTCGGCGGCGCGCACGGCTTCGCCGAAATCTCCGGCGTCAACGGCGGCGTCGTCGTCACGGTCATCGAACTCAACGACAAGGGCTTGCAGGTGAACGGCATCAACGGCGGCGTCGAAATCCGTGTCGGCCGCGATGTGAACGCCGATGTCGAACTCGAAGGCGTGAACGGCTACATGAAAGTCGAAGCGCCGAACGTCGAGGTGAAAGAGCAGAAGCGCAACCGCCTGCGCGCGCGCATCGGCACGGGCGGGGCTAACATCGAAGCGCACGGCATCAACGGCGGCGTGCGGCTCGTCGGCGTCTAAGCCGACACCGCGACTGCGGCGGCAACGCTTACCCTCAAACATGCGAAGAAGGCCGGAGAGTTGGAAACACTCTCCGGCCTTCTTCGCATGTCGACAAGGTTGAACTGATTATTCTCGCCGCGTGAGAGCCGCGCGCGCCGTGCGGACGAGCGCGAGCGCTTCGTCCGTGGTCGGGGCGAGCGCGGTGAGATGTCCCATCTTGCGCCCCGCGCGCGCTTCGTGCTTGCCGTAGAGATGCAGCTTGACGTGCGGGACGGCGCAGGCCGCGCGCCAATCCGGTTCGCCGTCTCGCCAGAGGTCGCCGAGCAGATTCGCCATCGCGGCCGGACGCAGTTGTTCGGTCGAGCCGAGCGGCAGGCCGCAGACTGCTCGCACCTGTTGTTCAAACTGGCTCGTGGCAGAGGCGTCGATGGAGAAGTGGCCTGAGTTGTGCGGCCGCGGCGCGAGTTCGTTGACGAACAGGCCGCCGTCGCGCGTGTGAAAGAATTCGACGCAGAGCACGCCCACCATGTCGAGTTGCGCGAGCAGGCTCTCGGCGATCTCCGTCGCCCGGCGCGCGACTTCCGGCGAGACGCGCGCCGGGGCGACGGTGCAATCGAGGATGTGCCGCTCGTGCGAATTTTCGACGACGCCGAAATGAGCCGTCTGTCCGTCCGTGCCGCGCGCGCAGACGACCGACACCTCGCGCTCGAAATCCACGAACGCTTCGAGAATCGCTTCTTGCCCGCCGAGCGAGTGGTAAGCCTCCGCGCTTTCGTCAATCGACTTGATGAGGCGTTGGCCTTTGCCGTCGTAACCGAACCCGGCGGTCTTCAAGACGGCCGGACAACCGAGTTCGGCGAGCGCCGCGTCGAGTTCCGCGCGCGCGTTGATGCGCCGGAAGGGCGTGACGGGGAAGCCCGCACGTTGGAGAAAGGTCTTCTCGCGCAGGCGATGTTGCGTCGTGTAGAGCGCCGCGCCGTTCGGGCGCACGGGCACGAGTCCTTCGATGGCTTCGACGGTCGCCGCCGGGACGTTCTCGAACTCGAAGGTCACCACTTCGACGCGCGACGCAAACTCGCGCACGGCGTCCAAGTCTTCATACGCGGCCGTGACTTCAACGTCGGCGACCTGACCCGTCGGCGTGTCGGTTTCGGGCGAGAAGGTGTGGACGAGATAACCCATGCGACGCGCGGCCATCGCAAACATGCGACCGAGTTGGCCGCTGCCGAGCACGCCGATGGTCGCGCCGGGAAGCAGGGTGTTCATTCTTCTTCGTGTTGTTTCGTGTGATTTCGTGGTTTCAGTTTTTAGGTTCAGATAACATAACGCTTCCACTCAAGCTGCCCCAAGCTACCAAAGTTGAACAACAGCCCGACGTGCAGCTTTGCAACTATTCCGCGTCTACGTCAGTTTTGCGTCAAGAACATTCTGCGTCTGCTTCGTGCGGAAGGCGCGCAGGCGTTCACGCAGAGGCGCGTCTTCGCAGGCGAGGATGGCGACGGCGAGGAGGGCTGCGTTGCGTGCGCCCGCTTGGCCGATGGCGAGCGTGCCGACGGGAATCCCGGCGGGCATCTGCACGATGGAGAGCAGAGAATCCAAGCCCTTGAGCGCGCGGCTCTCGACGGGCACGCCGAGCACGGGCACGAGCGTCCCGGCGGCGACCATGCCGGGCAAGTGCGCCGCGCCGCCCGCGCCCGCGATGATCACTTTGATGCCGCGCCCCTCGGCCGCGCTCGCAAACTCGGCCAACAGGCGCGGCGTGCGATGCGCCGAGACGACGCGGCACTCGTGCGCGACATCGAACTCCCGCAACACTTCATCCGCCGCGCGCATCGTCTCCCAATCGGACGTGCTGCCCATGATGACGGAGACGAGCGGCGTTGGCTGCTCCGCGTCGTATGCGGCGGCATCGTCCGGCGTCGTTTCCTGTTTCGACTCTTCGTTCACTTGGCCTTCAGTAGATGTTGAAGTTGTATTCGATGGTGGCGTATTGCGAGACGATGTGCCCGTCCTTCACGGCGGGGGTGAACTTGATCTTTTGCGCTGCCTCGATGGCTTTCGCCGTCAGGCCGTGCGGCAGGCGCGAGATGGGAGTGATGTTCGTCACTTGCCCGTTGGCCGACAGCACGACGCGCAGGCGCACGGTTCCGACGACGCCGAATTTGCGCGCCGCTTCCGTGTAATCAGGTTTACGCGTCGAACGAACCACGGCGTTCTGCGTCACTTCTCGCCTCGAAAAGTTTCGCGTGTAATTCGTCGGGACGGCCATACCGCCATCACCCACACCCCCGCTACCGATGCCGTCCATCATGCCCGTGCCGACACCCATCCCGACGCCCACGCTCTCCTCGCGCAAAATCACTCTGAACGAGTTGATGAACTCCAAGACTTTATCGGCATCCGGCAACTCGCTCGCGGCGGCGACGATGTAGATTTGCGAACCCGCGACGTAGATGCGCGCTTCGCCCCGCTGTTCGTCGAGTTGGAGGCGGTAGCTTCTGCCGTATATACCGTAATAACCTGCGACGGGCATCTCACGGTCGTAAATCAGATTGTACTGCGGCAGGCGGAAGAGAAACTTCTTGACCTTTCCCCCGCGCGGCTTGATCAACAAGTTCCAGGCGATCTCGGCCGCGCGGTCGAGATATTCGTGCTCGTCGTCCGTAAGCGAGGCTGATGCGCCCACGGCCTTGAGCGACCAGACGACGTACTCGGCCTTCTCCTGACGCAGTTGATGACGCTGCCCTTCGACTTTCAACTCGCCTGAGACGGCCTGCTCCGCTGTGGACGCAGGGCTGTCCGGCATCGAGACCATAAACGTCCTGTCGGGCGGCACGAACTTGACCGGAGCGGGAGCGGCCGCACCTTGCGCGCTCGCCCGCGCGTTCAAGGCAAGGACAAACGCACAGGCGAGCGCGACGGGAAGCGCGCGGCGAAACTTGAAGGCGAGTGACTTCATGGCGATGACTTTATACGTATGTCTTCGTTAACGTTTCTCTTCGGCTTTCGTTTGCGCGAGCCGCGCTTCAAATCACTACTTGCATCATTGCGAGTAGCCGGGTTTGCCGTCGAAGTTGTAGAGGTTCTCGGTCTTGATGAAATCAAGCCCGTGGTCGGCGATGCGTTGCAGAAGCGAAGTGATCTGCGAGTGTGAGATGGCCGCGCCGTCCGTCGCGGCGAGGTAACGGCAGCGCCAGTGGTCTGAGAGGAAAGTTTCGGGCAGCCCTTCGGGCCAGACGGTGATGCCGCGATTGCCGACGAGCTTCAACTTCAAACCGTCGCCGCTCAGGCCGTCGCACGTCGCGCCCAACTCCGCGGCCGATGCGCCCTCCCAGTTCAAAAACACGTCCACGCCGACCAACTCTTTTTGCTCAACTGCGCTCGTCCCCGCGCCCGCCGTGCTCGTCTCGTCGCCGCCGCCCGCGTTGTACTTGACGGCCTTCAAAGTTTGCGGCGTCTGCCCCAGACGCTCGACCACGGCCGCCGCGAACTCGCGCGTGCCGACCTTCTGCTTGCTCACGCCCTCCGCGTAAATGTCGTAAGTGTGGACGCCGTCTTCGACCGCGCGCAGCCAAGCGTTGTGCACGCGTTCGGCCGCTTCGGGCTGGTTGATGTGCACGAGCATCATCACCGCGCCGAGCAGGAGGCCGGAAGGATTGGCGAGGTTCTGCCCCGCGCGACGCGGCGCGGAGCCGTGGATGGCCTCGAACATCGCGCCCGACGTTCCGATGTTGGCCGAGCCGGCGAGTCCGACCGAGCCTGCGATCTGCGCTGCCACGTCCGAGAGGATGTCGCCGTAGAGGTTCGGCATCACCACCACGTCGAAGGCTTCGGGCGTGTCGGCCAGTTTGGCCGCGCCGATGTCCACGATCCAGTGTTCGTTCTCGATGTCGGCGTATTCGGCCGCGATCTCGTCGAAGACTTTATGAAACAGACCGTCGGTCATCTTCATAATGTTGTCTTTCGTAAAGCAAGTCACTTTCCGGCGGTTGTTGCGCCGCGCGTACTCGAAGGCGTAGCGCACGATCTTTTCGCAGCCGGGGCGCGAGATCAGTTTCAGGCATTGATAGACCTGCGCGGT
The DNA here is from genome assembly GCA_036387235.1 of Pyrinomonadaceae bacterium. Lineage (GTDB taxonomy): Bacteria > Acidobacteriota > Blastocatellia > Pyrinomonadales > Pyrinomonadaceae > JAIVJZ01. Next base: position 136,088 of record DASVUD010000047.1, on the reverse strand, counting down.
CTGCCGGTGCTCGATCCCCGCGTAGAGGTCTTCCTCGTTTTCGCGCACGATGACCACGTCCATCTTCGGGTGCTTCGTATCGACGAACGGATGATAAGAGACGCACGGCCGCACGTTGGCGTAGAGTCCGAGCGTCTTCCTCACGGTCACGTTCAGACTCTTGTAGCCGCCGCCCTGCGGCGTCGTGATCGGCGCTTTCAAGAAAACTTTCGTCCGCCGTAAGCTGTCCCACGCGCTCGCCGGGATGCCCGCCGTGTCGCCGCGCAAATAGACCTGCTCGCCGATCTCTATCGTCTCGATGTCGATTGCCGCACCCGCTTCGCGCAGGATGTGCAGCGTCGCTTCCATGATCTCCGGGCCGATGCCGTCGCCGTGTGCAACCGTGATAGGTGTGTTGGTAGCCATGATGACCGATGCGCCTTTCGCGTTATGTTGTAGTCGAACTAAAGACACGCGCCGCGCGCCCGCACGGTGCGGACATGGGGCGGCAAATCTATTCCCATCAGAGCGGAATGGAGATATAACATTGCCCGCACGAAAATGACAATCGCCCGCCGCCCGCGCGCCCATTCAATACTTCGCCGCGCCCGCGCCAACTTCGACCGCATCCACGCCGACATACGCAAGCTGCAACCGGACGAGATCGTGCCGCTGCCCGGCCAGCCCGGCGCAACCGTGCCTTACCGTGAACTGCTCGCGTGGGAAGAGAGCGGGACGAAAAAGTTTCCGAAGATCGTCGAAGGCGAAGTCATCGAGATCGACGTGGACGCACTGCTGAACGGCGTGGAACTCAAGGGCGAACGCGAAAGCGCGCGCGTGCGCGAAGGCTTCGGGCGCGGGCGCGCGGCGTGCATCTTCGTCAGCTATTCGCACAGGGACGAGCGCTTGCTGAGCGAATTGAAAACTCATCTCAGCCCGCTCCGGCGTCTGCATTTGATCGAGACGTGGGACGACCGCGAGATCAGTCCCGGCGAAGACATCGGCGAGAAGATCAACGAAAATCTCGAACGCGCGGACATCATCATCCTGCTCGTCAGTTCAGACTTTATCGCCTCCGATTATTGCTACGGGCGCGAGATGGCGCGCGCGCTCGAACGTCACGAGAAGAAGGAGGCGCGCGTCGTTCCCGTCATCGTCCGCGACGCCAACTGGAAAGTGATCCCGCAGTTGTCGAAACTCGAAGCCGTGCCGAAAAACGGAAAGCCCGTGCGCAACTGGCCGAACAAAGACACGGCGTGGAAGAACGTGTCCGACCAAATTCAGAAAATGATCGAAGGCATGCGCGACGCCGACGGCCGCGTGCGCCGCATGCGTTGAATCCTTTCGACCGCGAATTCTTTCGACTGCGAATCCAAACTCTCTGCGTCCTCCGCGTCATCACTCCGCGCCTCTGCGTGAACCTGAGTCAACCAAGCATTCAACGCCGAGTACACCGCAGGCGCAGAGGACGCAGAGATGCAGAGCACAGCCTTAAACGACCCCACTCTTCTCCAATTTGAATTTAGTGATACTACCGCGCCGCCCGAATCTTTCCACGGCGCGCGCAAATCTAGTATGATGGCGGCCTGTGTCCAGCCCCCATGCGTATGAAGGTCGAGAGCGGTTTTTTCGCCGTGAATGCGTCGAGGCGTGTCCCCGCTGTCCTCCCGTAAACCACTTTCGCGGCTTGCCGCCCGCGCCGGTCACCCGCGGACAAACGAGATGTTGAATTTGACACGATCCACCTGGGGGCGTTACCTCATCGCGGTCTTGACGGTCGGGGCGTCTACTCTCAGCACCTTCGCGCTGTGGCCTTTCAACCAGCCGGTGCGGCTCGCCTTTTTCTACGCGGCCGTCGTCGTCAGCACGATCTACGGAGGCTTGCGCGCCGGATTGCTCGCCATCGCCCTCGCGGTCGCTACCAGCGCCTACTTCTTTTTCAGCCCGGCCTATTCGTTCAACATCGGCGCGACCGCCTTTATCCAACTCAGTGTCTTCGTCGCCGTCACGCTCCTCATCGTCTTTATGATCGAGCGGGGCAAGCGCGCCGAAAGCCGTCTGGCCGTGTCCGAACGGCGCTTCCGCCAGTTGGCCGACAACACCGATCAGGTCTTCTGGGTCTACGACCTGAAAGAAGCGCGAATCGTTTACGCCAATCCCGCCTACGAGACGATCTGGGGCGGCACGCGCGAACATCTCTACCAAGACGAACGCGCCTTTTTCACCCCCATTCACCCCGACGACCGCGAGCGCATGACCGACGCCCTCAGGCGGCAACGCGCGGGCGCGCGCACCGAAGTCGAGTATCGCATCGTGCGCCCGGACGGCACGACGCGTTGGCTCAACGACCGTGGCTTTCCCGTCCGCGATGAGGAGGGCGAAGTCTTCCGCATCGTCGGCATCGCGCGCGACGTGACGGAGAGCAAGGCGGCCGAGAAGGCTCTGCGCGAACAGACCGAGGCGGTCGAGACGGTCAATCGCGTCGGGCAGATGCTCGCGGCCGAACTCGATCTGCACAAACTCGTACAGGCCGTCACCGACGCGGCGACCGAACTGACCGGCGCGCAGTTCGGCTCTTTCTTCTACAACGTGCTCGACGGAGATGGCGCGCCGCGGATGCTCTACACGTTCTCCGGCGTGCCGCAGGAAACGTCCGCGCGCTTAGCCTTGCCGCGCGCCGCAGACCTCTTCGGCCCCACCTTTCGCAGCGTCGGCACGATCCGCATGGAGGACGCGAAAGTCGATCCGCGTTACGGCAAGAACTCGCCTTACTACGGGATGCCGGAAAGCGACTTGGCCGTAGCGAGTTATCTGGCCGTGCCCGTCATCTCGCGTTCGGGCGAAGTGCTCGGCGGATTGTTCTTCGGCCACCCGGAACGAGGCGTCTTCACGGAGCGCGCCGCGCGCATCGTCGAAGGCTTGGCCGCGCAGGCCGCCATCGCGATGGACAACGCGCGTCTCTTCGAGTCGGCCGGACAAGAGCGCACCAACGCCGAATCGAACGAGCGTTACTATCGTTTTCTCGCCGAGGCCATCCCGGAGATCATCTGGACGGCAGACCCGAACGGCACGGTCGATTACTTCAACCGGCGCTGGTACGAATACACCGGCCTCTCGCGCGAAGAGAGCGAAGGAGGGGGATGGAAAATCGTCCTACACCCGGACGACGTGGAACGCTCCGTCGAACATTGGCGTCGCTCGGTAGAGACGGGCGAGGTGTACGAGATCGAATATCGTTTCCGGCAGGCGTCCGACGGCCGTTACCGCTGGCACTTGGGGCGCGCTCTGCCGATGCGCGGCGACGACAACAAAATCATCAGATGGTTCGGCACGTGCACGGACATCGACGACCGCAAGCACGCCGAAGAGCAGCAGCGTTTTCTCGCCGAAGCGAGCGCCGTGCTCGTCTCCTCGCTCGATTACGAAACGACCACGACGGCGCTCGCGCGGCTCATCGTCCCGCGCCTCGCCGACTGGTGCACCGTCGATATGCTCACGGACGAACGCACCATCGAGCGCATCGCCGTCACGCACCAAGACCCGGCGAAGGTGGAACTGGCATGGGAACTGAATCGACTCTACCCGCACGACATCTCGGAGCCGGAAGGCGTCTCGAAAGTCGTCCGCACGGGACGGCCGGAACTCTGCCCGAACATCCCGGACGAACTGCTCGCGCTCCTCGCGCGCAACCCGGAACACCTCAAAATCCTGCGCCAGCTCGGTCTCAGGTCGAGCATGATCGTTCCGCTCATCGCGCACGACCGCGTGCTCGGCGCGATCACTTTGATGGCGGCCGAGTCGGGGCGGCGCTTCACGGCGGCCGACATCAATTTCGTCGAAGACCTCGCGCAGCGCGCCGCCCTCGCCGTCGATAACGCGCGACTTTATCGCGAGGCGCAAGAAGTTAACCGGCTCAAAGACGAGTTCCTCGCCACGCTCTCGCACGAACTGCGCACGCCTCTGACGGCCGTGCTCGGCTGGACGCGCCTGCTCGGCACGGGGCAACTCGATGAGGCGACCGAGCGGCGCGCGCTCGACACCATCGAACGCAACGCGCAGGCGCAAGTGCAACTCATCGACGACATTCTCGACGTGTCGCGCATCATTCGCGGCAAACTTCGCTTGAACGTTCGTCCCGTCGAACTCTCGCCCGTCATCGAAGCGGCCGTCGATTCCGTGCGCCCGGCGGCCGAAGCCAAAGGCATCCGTTTGCAGGTCGTGCTCGACCCGCACGCCGGGCCGGTCTCCGGCGACCCCGACCGCTTGCAGCAAGTGGTCTGGAACATCCTGTCGAACGCCATCAAGTTCACGCCGAAGGACGGCCGCGTGCAGGTCTTGCTCGCGCGTGCCGGCTCGCATCTCGAACTGAGCGTCGCGGACACGGGGCAGGGCATCGAGCAGAAGTTCCTGCCTTACGTCTTCGACCGCTTTCGCCAAGCCGACCCTTCGACGACGCGGCAGCACGGCGGACTCGGTTTGGGTTTGGCCATCGTGCGTCATCTCGTCGAGCTACACGGCGGCACCGTGACGGTGGAGAGCGAAGGTACGGGACGCGGCACGACGTTCAAAGTCTCGCTCCCGCTGATGATCGTGCACCAGCGGGAGTTTGGAGCAAACGGCGAGGGGCGCGCGATGGGCAAGGCCGCAGCGGCCGAACATCCGACGGCCGGGGGGGGCATGACGCTTGAGTGTCCTGCGGAGTTGGATGGTTTGCGCGTGCTGCTCGTCGAGGATGAACCGGATTCGCGCGAAATGCTGATGCTCGTGCTGACGCAATGCCGCGCGGAGGTGCGCGCCGTCTCGAACGCCGTGGACGCCTTGTCGCAACTTGAAACGTGGCGACCCGACGTTTTGATCAGCGACATCGAGATGCCGGGCGAGGACGGCTACAGCTTGATCCGCAAAGTTCGCGGCCTGCCGCCCGAACGCGGCGGACGTGTCCCGGCGGCGGCGCTGACCGCCTACGCGCGCACCGAAGATCGCATGCGCGCGCTGCTCGCGGGTTTCCAACTGCACGTCCCCAAGCCCGTCGAACCGGCCGAACTCGCAGCCGTCGTCGCCAGCCTCGCCGGTCGCACCGTCGAAAAATAGAGAAGAGGTCAGAGGTTAGAGGTCAGAGATTAGTGAAGATGGTTTTCACTAATCTCTGACCTCTAACCTCTGACCTCTATCCCCTAAAAGTTTTCTCAGTGTCCGGCGGCGACCGAGGCGGCGCGCGTGCGGCCTGCGGCGGCGGCCGGGCGGCGTTCGTGCTTGGCGCAGGCGCGCGCGAGAGCCTGCGCGACGCGCGGTTCGACGTTACATTCCGGTTGGCGACAGACGGCGGCGAGTTCGGAGACGACGAGGTAGTGCGCGCGTTCGAGCATCCGCTGCTCGCGGAAACTGAGCGGCTTGCTGTGGCTCAAGTAGGTGAGGTGTTTGAGCACGTCGGCCACTTCGAAAATGTCGCCCGTGCGCATCTTCTCCGAGAATTCTTTGAAGCGATCTTTCCAATCGTTCGGTGCGGCGGCGAAATCGTCGCCCAAGTTCTTCAACAACATCTCGCATTCGGCCGAGGAGATCGGCGAGCGCAAGCCGACTTCGCCGGCGTTGGCGACAGGAACAAGGACGACTGAGTTAGTGGCTGCGAGGCGAAGGGTGTAAAAGGGGATGGATGCTGCGCCTATCTGTTTCTGCTCAACCTGCTCGATAGTTCCGATGCCATGATTGGGATAGACGACTTTCTGACCGATTTTGAAGCCCACCACGTACCTCCTCTAACACTGTCTAAGAAAAGTTTGCACTGCGTGAGCAGTGGCCGGGTTTTGTAGGTTGAACCCTCTTGCTCTGGTGGCGCAGGACGCGCCGTAGACCCTGCCTTAAATCTTCACAAAAGTGTAACAGCCGCTCTCGCCGAGCGTCAAGACAAACGAGGAAGGATGAACGATGAACGATGAAGAAAAGCATTTGGCTTTCGTTCATCCTTCCTCCTGTTTCGTCTTTCAGCTTTTAATTCATCCTTCATCGTTTTCACTGTGCGGCAATTCGATGGTGAATGTCGAGCCTTGGCCGGGCGTGGAGCGGACAGTAGCCTCGCCGCCATGCGCGCGCGCGAGGTGTTTGACGATGGCGAGGCCGAGCCCGGTGCCGCCGAGCGAGCGCGAGCGGGCGCGGTCAACACGGTAGAAACGCTCGAAGATGCGATGGACGTGCGCGGGCGCGATGCCTTCGCCCGTGTCGGCCACCGAGATGCGGTCGCGCCCGCCCGCGCGTTCGTGCGCGACCGTCACCGCGCCGCCCTCCCGGTTGAACTTGATGGCGTTGTCGCACAGGTTCGTGAGCATCTGTTCGAGACGGCGCGCGTCGGCCCGCACCAGCACGTCTTCGGCCACATCGTTTCTGAGCACGACGCCGCGCTCTTCGGCACGCGCCGCGAGCGCCGTCTGCACGTCCGCGATCATGGAACGAAGGCGCACGGGACGCGCCTCGACCGACACCTTCCCCGACTCGATGGCTGAGAGTTCGAGTATGTCGTCGATGAGGCTGTGCATGCGCGCGGCGTTGCGGTCGATGATGGAGAGGAAGCGTCGATTGTTGTTCGCGTCTTCGAGCGCGCCGCCGTCGAGCGTCTCGACGAAGGTGCGAATGGCCGTCAGAGGCGTGCGCAGTTCGTGCGAGACGTTGGAGAGAAATTCCTGCCGGACGCGTTCCAGACGTTCGAGCCGTGTGATGTCGAAGAAGACGCCGACCGCGCCGCGCACTTCGCCCGGAAGCGCCCCCGTGTCGCGCTGCCTGAGCGGTGCGACGCGCAGGTCGAAGACGCGCCGCTCCGTGCCCGTCAATTCGACTTTGACCTCGACGCGCTCGCCCCGCTCAATCGCTTTCAAATAAGCCGAGAGCACTTCTGTTTGGCGCGTCAACTCGCCGAGCTTCTGTCGTCGCCCCGCGACCGCCGCCGCTGCCCCTGTGGCCGCGCCGCTCTCGTCGAATCCGAAGAGGGCGCGCGACGCAGCGTTCGATGTCAAGACGTGCAAGTCCGCGTCCACCACCAATATCCCCTCGCGCATGCTGTCCATCATCGTCTCGATCAACTCGCCCGCCGGAACGATCTCAGTCGCCACCGCATGCGCCGCCGCCTTCGCCCCTCCCACTGTCTGCGTCGCCCTCTCGCTCTCATATTGAGTCGCGCCCGCGTCGCGTCCGTGCGGCGACGTGCGACCGGCCAAAAGGCGCGCCACGCCTGCGCCTCCGAGCGCGAAGGCGCAGGCCGTGAGCGCCGCGAGGGGTCGCCAACAGGCGAGCGCGAAAAGAGAGACGAGGAGTGCGGCGGCGAGCGAGACAGCTAAGGATATGCGGAGAGACATCTGTGAAGTTCGTGCCCGCTCAACGGAGACTCGAAGTCAAAGTCCGCCCGGCGGGGCATCGGACGAGGCGTAGTTTGAAGCGGCGCGCGCGTTTGATTCTCAAGCACCGGAGCGCGCGCGGTCAACCGCCATGCTTTGGCGTCTGCTTCGCTTCCGCTACCCGGTCGCTTCCGTCTCGCCGGGGTTGGGACAGCCGACGAAGCGATAGCCGACGCCGACGACCGTTTCGATGCAGCCGCCACACGCGCCGAGTTTCTGGCGCAGGCGACGTATGTGCACGTCGAGCGTGCGCGTGTCGCCGTAGTATTCGTAGCCCCACACGTTATCGAGGATGTGCTGGCGCGTAGCGACGCGGCTGCCGATTTTGGACAACAGTTCGAGCAGGGCAAACTCTTTGCGCGTGAGCTTGACGGGCGCGCCGTCGCACGTCACGCGCATGTCGGCGAAATCTATGGTGAGCCGTTCGTCGCCGTAGCCGGGCGCGCTCGCTTCGTCCGTGCGCCGCAAGAGTGCGCGCACGCGCGCCAACACTTCTTTGACGGAGAAAGGTTTCGTGATGTAGTCGTCCGCGCCGAGGTCGAGACCGGCGACGCGCTCCGCTTCGTCGGCGCGGGCGGTGAGCATCATGATGGGCGTGCGGCGCGTGGCCGGTTCGCGGCGCAGGCGGCGGCACAACTCCATGCCGCTCATGCCCGGCAGCATCAGATCGAGGATGACGAGTGCGGGCGCGCGTCGCGCATCGAGCGCGGCCGTCAAGCCCTGCTCGCCCGTCGGCGCGATCAAAACTTCCAGCCCCTCGCGCTCCAAGTTGTAACGCAACCCCTCGGCGATGTCCGGGTCGTCTTCGACGATGAGAATCGGCTTTGGCATATTTTTACAAGTGAGTCAACAACAGTGACAAGTGACGAGTTAAAGCAACAAGAAGACAGTTAAGAGTAACAAGTGACGAGTTAAAGACAAGTTCTTGGTTTTCAACTTGTCACCTGTCACTTGTCACTCGTCACTGCTTTTAAAACTTGTCACTTGTCACTCGTCACTGTCTTATTTCCTGTGTTTGATGATGGCCGCTTCGGCCATGTAGACCGTGAGTTCGCAGATGTCGGTGACGTAATCGCCGACGCGTTCGAGATGTTTGGCGACGAGCAGGAGACGCGCGGCGCGCGCCGTCGTCATCGGGTCGGAGGCCATCAGCTTGATCAGTGTTTGGAACAGGTGCTCGTAGAGCGCGTCGATCTCGTCGTCGCCGTCGATGACGGCGCGCGCCCGCGCGGCGTCGGAAGTGGTGAAGGCGTCGAGCGCGGCGCGCAGCATCGCGGAGGCTTGTTCGGCCATGCGCGGCAGTTCGGCGAAGGATTTGAGTTGCGGTTCGTCGTTCAGGTCGATGGCGGCGCGCGCGATGTTGCAGGCGTGGTCGGCGATGCGTTCGAGGATGGGCGTGACTTTCGCCACCGAGACGACGAAACGCAAGTCGCGCGCGGCCGGTTGGCGCAAGGCCAGCACGTCGATGCAGAGTGTGTCGATCTCCACTTCGAGCCGGTCGATCTCGTCGTCGTCGCGCAAGACTTCGCGCGCCGCCGGGGTGTCACGTTCGGCCAGCGCGAACATGGCGCGCGCCAGCGCCGTCTCGGTCTTGCCGCCGAGCAACAGCACGCGGTTGCGTAAGCTGTCCAGATCGTAGTCGAGAGTCCTGTGCCGTTCCATGATAAAAATTTCGGCCGTCGAGATTGCTGATCGCGACTAACGCCTTCAAGTTCACTTCTCACGTCCAAGACCGCGGATTTAAAATCCGCGATCCGCGATCCGCCGGTCGCAAATCCCTTAGCCGAACCTCCCCGTGATGTAGTCCTCGGTCAATTTCTCGTTCGGGTTGGTGAATATCCGCTCGGTCGCGTTCACCTCGATGAGTTTGCCGAGCCAGAAGAAGGCGGTCGTGTCCGAGACGCGCGCCGCCTGTTGCATGTTGTGCGTGACGATGACGATGGTGTACTGCCGTTTGAGTTCAAAGATCAACTCTTCGATCTTCTGCGTGGCGATGGGGTCGAGCGCCGAGGCCGGTTCGTCCATCAACAACACTTCGGGACGCACGGCCAGCGCGCGCGCGATGCACAGACGCTGCTGCTGCCCGCCGGAGAGCCCGAGCGCCGAACTCTTGAGACGATCTTTGACCTCAGACCAGATGGCCGCGCCCTCCAAAGCCTGCTGCACTCGATCCTGCAACTCCGTCTTGTTGGTCGTCAGGCGGTTGATGCGTAACCCGTAGGCGACGTTATCGAAGATGGATGTCGGAAACGGGTTCGACTTCTGAAAGACCATCCCGACCCGCCGCCGCAAATCCACGACGTTCAAGCCCGGCGCATAAATGTCTTCGCCGTCGATCAAGATTCGGCCTTGGGCGCGCGCGCCCGGAATCGTATCGTTCATGCGGTTGAGCGTGCGCAGGAAAGTCGACTTGCCGCAGCCGGAAGGGCCAATCAAGGCCGTCACGCGCCGCTCCGCGACTTGCAGCGAGAGGTTGAAGAGCGCCTGCGTCGCGCCGTAGAAAAAGTTCAGCTCGCGCACGCTCACTTTCGCCCGCGCCGCTGCGGCCACAACGTCGCCCGCGCGCGCGCCGCTCATAAAAGATGTTGCCGTCGTTGACATAAGAATTAGTAAATCGTGAATCGTAAATCGTGAATAGACAAAAACCGGATTGAATCTATTGACGATTCACGATTTACGATTTACGAGTTCAGATTTTCCGCCGCGTCAGGAAGCGGACGGTGATGTTGATGACGAGGATGAGCGTCATCAGAATGAGCGTCGCCGCCCATGCCTGCGCGTGCCATTCGTTGTAGGGCGAGATGGCGTAATTGTAAATCTGCACGGTCAGAGAAGCCATCGGTTGGTCGAGATAGACGTTGAAGAAGCGGCTGCCGAAGGCCGTGAACAGGAGCGGCGCGGTCTCGCCCGACACGCGCGCGACCGCGAGCATTGCGCCCGTCACGATGCCGCCCGAAGCGGCGGGCAGCACCACTCCGGTCGTGACGCGCCACTGGGGCGCGCCGAGCGCGAGCGCGCCTTCGCGCAAACTCACGGGCACGAGCCGGATCATCTCTTCGGTCGTGCGCGCGACGATGGGGAGCATGATCACCGCGAGCGCGACGCCGCCCGCCAGCGCCGAGAATTGCTTCAACGGCAACACGATGATCGTGTAGACGAAGACGCCGACGAGGATGGAGGGGATGCCCGTCAGCGTGTCTGTCAGAAAACGCACGAGCGAGGCGAAGCGTCCCGCGCCGAACTCGGCCAGATAGACGCCCGTGGCGATGCCGAAGGGCAGGCCGACGGCGCAGGCCATCACGAGCAGAATCAGAGTGCCGAGGATGGCGTTGCCGATGCCGCCGCCTTCGCCCACGGGCTTTGGCGTCTCGATTAAAAATTGAAAGCTGATCGCGCCAATGCCACGATAGACGATGTAGCCGAGAATCGACACGAGCACGGCCACGGCGAAGAAGGCGCACGCCGCCGTCAACGCCCGGATCACGGCGTCGGCGGCGTATCGTCTGGTGGCGTGCGTGCTTCTCATAAGAAATTTAGGGAAGGGGAAAGGTAAAAGGGTACAGGTTGAAACCGAAACCCGCGAATACTTGTCTTCCCCTTTACCCTTTTACCTTTCCCCCTTCCCCTAAAGTTCTCACGCTCTGGCCGTGCCGCTCGTGGAGCGCGTGACGCTCCAGACGAGGAGACGCGCGGCGGCGTTGATGATGAAAGTGACGAGGAAGAGAATCAAACCGAGTTCGACGAGGGCGCTCAGGTAGATCGCTTCGGTCGCTTCCGTGAATTCGTTGGCGATGACGGAGGCGATGGTGTAAGACGGTTCAAGGAGCGACGCGCTGATCTCCGCGCGGTTGCCGATCACCATCGTGACGGCCATCGTCTCGCCGATAGCTCGCCCCAATCCCAGAATGATCGCGCCCGCGATGCCGGGGCCGCCGTTACTCAAGACGACGCGCGTTGTCTCCCAACGCGTCGCGCCGAGCGCGAGCGCCGCTTCGCGCTGAGAGACGGGCACGGCCGCGAGCACGTCGCGCACCACGGCCGAGATGATCGGCGTGATCATGATGGCGAGGATGATCCCGCCCGTGAACAGGCCGATCCCCGTGACCGGGCCTTGAAAGAAGGGTGTCCAGCCGAGCCACTTTTGCAGCGACGGCTCGACGTACTGGCGCAAGACGGGCGCGAGCACGAAGATGCCCCACAGCCCGTAGACCACGGAGGGAATCGCCGCGAGCAGTTCGACCAGAAACGTGACGGGGCGCGCCAAGCGGCGCGGCGCTTGTTCGACGAGAAAAACCGCCACGCCTAAGGACAACGGCACGCTCAGCAACAGCGCGAGCAGGGACGAGACGACCGTGCCGTAGATGAACGGCAGCGCGCCGAAACGCCCCTCGACCGGATTCCACTCGCGGCTCGTCAAAAAACCGAAACCGAACTCTCTCATCGACAGGCGCGAGTTGGCCGCCATCGCCGCGATCATCGCCCCCACGAGCAACAGTACGGAGAGCGCGCAGCCGAACAACAAGGCGCGAAACACGGCGTCGCCCATGTTGCCCGTCGGCGACACGACGCGCCGCCAGTTCCACGCGCGAACGCGCGCCCCGTAAGCGGATGCCGGAGTCGGCAACGTTGGCGAAGAGTTCTTCATAAGTCCCGAAGTCCCAAGTATCAAGTCCCCAAGTCCTAAGTCCTAAGTCTCAAGTCCAAAGTCTGAAAACCTCTTCTGACTTGAGACTTGGGACTTCGAGACTTCGGGACTTTCTACGCTCCGCGTAGAGTTTTGCCGCCGGAGGTGATGGAGTTGAGCTTGGCCGAGGCGCGCTCGACGATCTGCGCGGGCAAGGGCGCGTACTGCAAATCTTTGGCGAAGCGTTCGCCGTCGTGGATGCTCCACCAGAGGAAATCGACGAGAGCTTTGCCCCGGGCGGCGTCCTTTTGATCCTTGTAGACGAGGATGTAAGTGTAACTGGAGATCGGATAGGCGCTCGCTCCCGAAGCATCCGTGATCGAGACGCGCAAGTCTTCGGGCGTCGCTGGCAGACTCTCGGCGGCGGCGGCCGTCACCGCGTCGAGCGACGGTTCGACGAAATTGCCCGCCTTGTTTTTGACGAGCGCGACCGGCAGTTTCGTCTGCACGGCGTAGGCCAGTTCGACGTAGCCGATGGTGTTCGGCGTGTTCTTCACCTGCCCCGCCACGCCTTCGTTGCCCTTGCCGCCGATGCCGACCGGCCAGTCAATCGACTTGCCCGCGCCCGGCTTCGTCTTCCATGCGGGGCTGACCTTCGCCAGATAGTCCGTGAAGACGGCGGTCGTGCCGCTGCCGTCCGAACGATGGACGACGGCGATGTCCGTCGTGGGGAGCGTGACGCCGGGATTGTCGGCGGCGATACGCGCGTCGTTCCACTTCTTGATACGGCCGAGGAAGATGTCTGCGATCACTTCGGGCGAGAAGCGTAGGGGCGTCGTCACATTCGGCAAGTTGTAGGTGATGACGACCGCGCCGAGCACGGTCGGGATGTGCAAGAGTTCGCCCGGCGCTTTCTTCAAATCGTCGTCGCTCAAGGGAGCGTCGGACGCGCCGAAGTCCACGGTCTCGGACTGTATCTGCTGGATGCCGCCGCCCGAACCGATGGATTGATAATCGATCTTCGCCTTCGGGTTGACCTTGCCGTATTCGCTCAGCCACTTTTGGTAGAGCGGATTCGGAAAGGTTGCGCCCGCGCCCTGCAAGCGGACGGTGTCGCCGCTCGCGCCCGGCGTCGTGCTGTCGGCACGCTCGCCGCTACAGGCGGAGGCGAACGCGAGCACAAGGGCGAGTAAGGCCGTGGATAGAACAGTGCCGCGTCGTTGTGCGCGCGTCGTCTCGTCGGGTGTGGGTAGCATCGTCACTCTCCTCGGAAGTTTGTCGTCTCGACAGAAGATTCCAGAGGATAGCGGCGCGCTGTTACACGCAACTGAACGCGACTTTAAATTTATGTTAACTGGGATTGAAAGGGCGGCGCGCGTTTAACTAATCCGACAGCGCGCGCCCCGCATCAGATAAGACGATCGACGAGGCGTATGAAGAGGAACGAGAGCGCGGCGATGATGGCCGCAATCGGGATCGTCAGCACCCACGCCCAGACGATGCGGCCTGCGACGCCCCACTTGACGGCCGACAGACGACGCGTCGCGCCGACGCCGACGATAGCGCCCGTGATCGTGTGCGTGGTGGAGACGGGGATGCCTGCCAAAGTCGCGCCGAAGAGAGTCAAGGCTCCGGCCGTCTCGGCGCAGAAGCCGCCGACGGGTTTCAGTTTCGTGATCTTCGAGCCCATCGTGTGCACGATGCGCCAGCCGCCCGAAAGCGTCCCGGCGGCAATCGCCGCGTGCGCCGTGAGCACGACCCAGAGCGGAATTTCGGGAAGTTTGCCGCCCGCGCCCGCTTCGATCAGGCCGCTTGAGACGAGGACGATGGTGATGATGCCCATCGTCTTCTGCGCGTCGTTGCCGCCGTGGCCGAGCGAGTAGGCGGCGGCCGAGAGCAGTTGCCCGCGCCGGAACAGCCTGTCCACGCGCGTCGGCGTCGAGCGGCGGAAGAGCCAGTAGACGGCGACCATCAGGATGAAGCCGAACGTCAGGCCGATGAGCGGCGAGGCGATGATGAAGAGGAGCGTCTTGATCCAGCCTTCGGGCTTCAACAACCCCTCGAAGCCGCCGTAGGCCGCCACGGCCGCGCCCGCGTATGCGCCGACGAGCGCGTGCGAACTCGACGTGGGGAGCGCCAGATACCACGTGATCAAGTTCCAGATGACCGCGCCGAGCAGGGCGGCCAAAAGCACGTAGAGGCGCTGGTCTGGTTGAATCAAATTGATCTCGACGAGGTCGCCGCCGATAGTCTTGGCGACGCGCGTGCCGAGGACGGCGAAAGCGACGAAGTTGAAGAAGGCCGCCCACACCACGGCCATGCCGGGCGAGAGGACGCGCGTGGAGACGACCGTGGCAATCGAGTTCGCCGCATCATGGAAGCCGTTGATGTAGTCGAAGACGAGCGCGATGAAGATGATGAAGATGACGAAGAACAGGGTGACAGACATAGGCAATCAGAGAGGTCAGAGGTGAGAGGTGAGAGGTTAGTCGAAGACAGTTTGAGTTTTTAACTGATCTCTAACCTCTGACCTCTAACCTCTGCCCTTAGGCGTTTTTGATGATCACGCTTTCGATGATGTTGGCGACCTGTTCGCAGCGGTCGACGGCGGCTTCGAGTTTCTCGTAAATCTCTTTGAACTTGAGCACGGTGAGCGGGTCGACTTCCTGGCGGAACAGTTCGCCGATGGCCGCGTGATAGGTGTCGTCGGCGACGTTCTCAAGGCGATGGATTTCGACGAGGCGCTGATTCATGTCCGTGGGGCGCGCCAGCGTCGAGACGATCTCGTGGAGTTGGACGGCCATGCGCTGGATCACGTCGGCGAAGGCGCGCGCGTGCGGGGTGCTGTTCTGGATGTTGAACATGACCATCGCGCGCGCCGCGTCGTCGATGAGATCGACCACGTCGTCGAGGGCGCTCGACAACTCGTAGATGTCTTCGCGGTCGAAAGGCGTGATGAAAGATTTGTTGAGGCTCGTGGAGATGGTATGCGTCAACTCGTCGCAAGCGTGCTCGATGGTCTTGATGCGCTGGGCATAGGCGTTGTAGTCGCGGCTGCCTTCGCCCATCATTTCGACGAGAATCGTCGAGGCGTCGTAGATGTAAGAGGTCATCTGCGAGAAGAAAGAGAAGTATTGATCCTCGCGTGGGAGAAAACTGAAACGCGCCATCTTTTCCTCGGCTCCGTGGTGGAATTGAAAGAAGCCGCACTATAGACGAACTTGCCCGGAACTTTCAAGGTGAACGCGGGATGCGGAAGATTGGTGAATGGTGAATGGGCAATGGTGAATGGTGGAAGACAGTTCTGCTTCCATTCACCATTGCCCATTCACCATTCACCGCTTTTACTTCATCGTTTCGGGGAGGCGTGCGCGTTCTCGCGCGGCGAACGATGGATGGAATCTAACCACTGCTGCATGCTTTGTGGCCGCTCCGGAGAGGGTCGGCGAGGCTGTGAGGGCGCATTTTCCCGTCGTAATCCGAAAAAAGTTGTGCGGCATACTACTTGCGAAAACAGTTTGCTCCTCAAGTTGGCGCATGTGCGCGTAACCTCTCCTGTTTTTGGCAAAGGGAAATAATCAGGACGAAAAAAATGGCATCACGAAACAGGCTTTCTCTGACGACGCTTGTGTTACTGCTCGCTCTCGGCGCTCTCTGGAACGTTCCCGCGCCGGCTCAAGAAGCTAAGACAGGCAAGCGCAAAGTCGTTCCCACGGGAACGCCCGTGCTCTGGCGCGACCCCGGCGACATCTCCGCGCGCGACCTCTTGCACGGCCCCGGCGGCGAGGCGATGAAGCCCGACCTGAGACGCGTCACCTTCATCAAACAGGAGACGGGCGGCTACTCGACGAAGTATCGCGTGCGCGACGCCTCCGAACGCGAATGGGTGGCGAAAGTGGGCAAGGAGGCGCAGAGCGAGACGGCGGCCGTGCGCTTGCTGTGGGCTATCGGTTACATGACGGAGATCAACTACCTCGTCCCCCGGCTCACCATCGAGGGCAAAGGCACGTTTGAGAACGTGAGGCTCGAAGCCCGCCCGGAGCACATCAAGCGGCTCGACGAATGGAAGTGGAAGGACAACCCCTTCTCCGGCACGAAGGAGTTGCGCGCGCTCATCATCATGATGGCGTTCTTGAACAACTGGGACATCAAGGACACGAACAACAAAGTCCTGCTCGTGCCCAACTTGAAAACGGGCGAGAATCGTCTGCACTACATCGTCAGCGATCTGGGCGCGACCTTCGGCAAGGTCAAGGTGGACGCGCCCGTCATCTGGCGCATCAAGCGCAACCGCAACGACCCGGCCGACTACGCCGACGATCAATTTGTGGAAGAGGTGAAGGACGGGCGGGTCTTATTCTTCTACAAGGGCAAGAGCCAGCGCCTCTTCGATGATCTGAGGATCGAGGAGGCCGCTTGGCTCGGCAATTTGCTCTCCCGTTTGACCGACGAACAGATCGCCGATGCCTTCCGCGCCGCCAACTACACCCCGGCCGAAGTTCGTCTGATGACACGCGCCGTGCGCACGCGCATCGACGAACTGGCGAGCGTCCGTTGAAGTAGTCTCGATAGAACTCTGAGAGCAGACGAGTAGAACCGCGCTTCGACAACTCGCGCGGTTCTACTCGTTTTCGCTGTCTTGTTAACCGCGCGTGGAGGGGAAAACAAGTTGACGCTATTTCTTTCAAACTGACGTGGGGGCGCGTCAAGTTGAACGGCGGATGCATGAGCGAGTTCTTTGAGAGGAGCGCGGTTGTCGGCGTTTTCGGGGGATTTACAGGGTTAATTTGCGCGGGCGGCGTTGGCCTTTGAATTGCTTGACGGATGTGGCAGATGCTCGCTTGGGGCGAGCCAAAAAATCCCGACCGCCGTTGAAGCCGCATGAAGAGTCTGAGCGAACACGAAGCCGTCAGCACCTATACGAAGGTGATTTTGTCGATCTACGCCGTCGTCTTTCTGGCGGCGTTGTACTGCTTGCCGGTGGCCTACATCGGTCTTCCGTTGCTGCTGTTCGCGCTCGTCACAGTTCGCGCGAGCGTCGGCTTTCCGTTGAAGACGGCCGGGGCGGGCAATCATCTCTACCTCACGGATAGCCTATTGCTGTTGACGCTTTTGGTGTTCGACGCCGAAGCGGCGGCCGTCGTCGCCTGCGTCGTCGTGCCGTGCGTCCTGCTGCATTCGAGCAAGAGCCTCACGTCGCTCATCTGTCGTTCGGCCATCTCCATCCTCCCGACCTTCTTCGCGGCGCTCTTGCTGCGCTTCGGTTTCGGCTCCGTGCCGCAACTCGTGCAGGGGCAAGACGCGGCCGCGAGCCTGACGGCGGTCGGAGCGGTGATCATCCTCCAGTCGGTGTTGAGCGCGGCCGTCTTGTTGACCGGCCGGAGCGCGAGCCCGGAACAGAAACGCTGGCAAGCGTTCGTGAAAAGTTATCTGAAGCCGCTCGCGATCTATCTGGCGGCCGGAGCGGTCGCCGCGCTCGTGGCCTCGGCCGCGCACTTCGTCGGCCTCAACCTCGTCACGCTCGTCGGCGTGGCCGGGGCAATCGCGTATTTCGCTTACACGTCTTACCGGGATAATCACTTCATCAGCGTGCCCGCGCAGGCTCAGGCGGCGGGCGCGGGCAGCGCGCAGAGCGAAGAAGACCGTTTCCGCAACGCCTTCGACTTCGCCGCCATCGGCATGGCGCTCGTTTCTTCCGAAGGCCGCTGGCTCCAGGTCAACCGCGCGCTCTGCAAAATCCTCGGCTACTCGGAACGCGAGATGATCGTGACGGACTTTCTCACCGTCATCCACCCGGACGACTTGAGCGTGGCCGTCGAAGCGATCAAGCGCCTGCGCAAAGGCAACAGCACCATCGACCAATGCGAGGTGCGTTTCCAGCACAAGTCGGGACACAAGGTGTGGGGACTGTGGAGCGCGTCTCTGGCGGGCGGTTCGCACGCCGCCTCGACGCCGCTCGTCTTCCAGATTCAGGACATCACGGATCGCAAACGCGCCGAGGAGCAACTGCAACACGAAGCCATGCACGACGTGTTGACCGGGCTGCCCAATCGCGCGATGTTCATAGACCACCTCGAACTCGCTATCGCCCGCGCGCAGCGCAACGAGTCGCGCAAGTTCGCCGTCCTCTACGTCGATCTCGACCGCTTCAAAGTGATCAACGACTCTCTCGGCCATTCGGTCGGCGACCAGTTGCTCAAAGAAGTGGCCGTGCGCTTGTGGAAGTGCGTCAGGGCGGGCGACACGGTGGCGCGTCTGGGCGGCGACGAGTTCGTCATCCTGCTCGAAGACATTTACGAGGAGAAGGAAGCGATTGAGGTGGCCGAGCGCATCAAGGGCGAGTTGGCCGCATCGTTTACGCTCAACGGGCGCGAGGTGTTCACCACGGTCAGCATCGGCGTGGCGTCGAGTTGGACAAGCTATCATCAGGCCGAAGGCTTGATCCGCGACGCCGACGCGGCGATGTATCGCGCGAAATCGCTCGGCAAGAACCGGCACGAAATTTACGACTCGGCCATGCACGCGCAGGTCAACGATCTGTTGCAGATGGAGACGGCCTTGCGCCTCGCTATCGAGCGGCAGGAGTTGATGGTCTACTACCAATCAATCGTCGATCTGGAAACGTTCAAGATTTCCGGCTTCGAGGCGCTGGTGCGCTGGAATCATCCGGAGCGCGGCTTCATCTCGCCCGCCAACTTCATCCCGCTTGCGGAAGAGACGGGGCTGATCATAGAGATCGGCGAGTGGGTCTTGCGCGAGTCGTGCCGGCAGATGGAACGCTGGCAGAAGATTTTCCCGTCCGACCCGCCCCTGTTCGTCAGCGTCAACTTGTCGAGCAAACAGTTCATCCAGAGCGACTTGATCCAACGCGTCACGCAGATCATTCAAGAGACGAAGATCAATCCGGAAGGCTTGAAACTCGAAATCACGGAATCGGCCGTGATGGACAACGTCGAGACGGCCACCGAGATGCTCAAGAAACTGCGCGCGCTCGGCATCAAACTGAGCATCGACGATTTCGGCACGGGCTATTCCAGTTTGAGCTACCTGCACCGCTTCCCCATCGACACGCTCAAAGTCGACCGCTCGTTCGTCGTCAACATGTCGGAGGATAGCGAGAACGTCGAGATCGTGCGCACGATTGTCAGTCTCGCGCAGAATCTCGGCATGAACGTCATCGCCGAGGGCGTGGAGACGAAAGAGCAACTGGCGGCGCTGCGCCGTCTGGGCTGCGAAAACGGTCAAGGGTATCTGTTCTCGAAGCCGGTGAACGCGAAGCTGGCGGAGAATTTGATCTGCGACACGTACACGGTCGAACCGGCCGTCGAAACGCTCGTCAACTCCGTGCGCACGCCGGAAAAAGTCGTCCGCTATCAAGTGGTGGCTTGAGCCGGGTAAGAAAACTTAGAAACCACGAATCCACACGAAACAACACGAAACAGAATGAACATCTGTTTCGTGTTGTTTCGTGTGGATTCGTGGTTCCATAGTTTTCAGAAACGGAAGATGGTGTCGAATTGCAGGCGCGTGGTGGGGCGGTTGAGCGAACCGGCGGGCGTCTGCCCGAACGCCCCGGCCAAGCCGTGCGGCCGCTGCGAGATGATGCTCGTGAAGGTGAGCAGGACGCGCGGGTCGGCCGTGTAGGTGAAGATCAAGCGGTGCGCGCGCACGTCCGAAGGCTGCAAGATGTCGGAGAAGTTGAAGGGCGTGAGCACGGCGTCTTTCTCGATGCGCGTGAAAGTGTAATCGAACAACAGGTCGCCGCGCGCGCGCGTCTGCCCCGCCTGTATCTCCGCCCAATAGCCGTGGTTCTCGTCGTTCTCGATGATGCGGTTAGCGCCGCCCGCGCCCGTCTGCACCACGTCGTGCGCCTGCGTGTTCGTGACGAAGTTGAAGATCAAGGTGACGGGGAAACGTTTGCTCTGCGTGAACTCAAGACGGCCGATGAAGTCGGCGAGGTTGAAGCCGGACGAGAGTCGCCCGTCGCGGTTGACGGCGTTGGTGTTGGCGGCGACGATGCCGAGGTTGCTGCCCGCGACGAGCAGGTCGCGCGAGATGTTGGCGAAGCCCGCGACCGTCTGCGCCGGGGCGTTCGTCGTCGCGGGAATCGTGACGGTGACGGGCACTTGCAGTTGGCCGCCGAAGAATTGCGCGGGGGTGATGAACTGCGTGCCTGAGTAATAGAGGTCGGCGACGGAGAGCGTGAGCGAAGTTTTGTCGCCGAAGGCGAGACGCGTGCGCGCCTGTGCGCCGTAGAGGGCGAGGTCGCGCCCGCCGCGCCGCGTGGCATCGACGTTGACGCGCCCGTCCGCGCCGAGGACGAAGGCCGCCTGGCGTTCGAGCAGGGGAAGTTGCCACGCTACGAGCGTCAGGTTTTTGAAGAGGTCGTGCTTGAAATCGCGCGTGTAAGTTTCGTTGATGCCTTCGGGTTGGTTGTCAACGTCGAAGGTCATCTCGGTGAACAGCCAGGGCGTCTCGAACTTCCCGCCTTGCAGGCGCAGGCCGGGCACGGCCGCCGGTCTGTAAGTGAGGTAAGCCTGATCGAGCGCGAACTGTTTGCGTTCGAAGAAATCGGTGAGCGTCTGGTTGCTGCTCGTCAAATCGGAGGGCGTGCCGGTGGCGAAGCGCAAGCCCCAGTCGAACTGATTGCCGATCTGGCCGCGCAGGGCGAGGCGCGCGCGCAGGCGCGCGCGGTTACGCGCGCTGAGTTCGTTGCCGAGGATGGCCGGGTTCTCGGCGTTCGTGAGTGCGTTCAACTGGCCGACCTGCGACTCGAAGCGCAGGCGTAGGTCGCCGCTGAAAGTGATCGAGCCGAGTTGGCGCGCGAGCGTCTCGGTGGTCTTTTTCGTCTGCGCTTCAATCGCGCGCACGCGCGCATCAACGCCCTCGGTCTGCGGATTCTTCGCCGCCGCTCCCGTCTCCTGCCCCGGCGCGCGTTCGGCGTTGAGCGTGCCGGTCACGGCCACATCGCTCGAAGCATAGACAGCCTCTTTGACCGTCGCCGCGTCGGGTCTGTGGGCGGCGGCCGCGGCCGTGCGCGCGAGCAGTTCGTTCAAAAGTTTCGACTGCTCCGCGAGCGTCGTGCGCAGGCGTTCGATTTCGGCCTGCTGCTCGTGCAACTGTTTGCGCACGTCGTCGAGCGCGTCCGTGTCGCGCGCATCTTGCGGGGCGTCCTTCCGCGCATCGGCGACGGGCGCGTGCGTGGCCTTTGCGTCGCCGGTTGCGGTGGCGGGCGTGCTGCTTTGCGCGAGCGCGCCAAAGGTGAGGGCGAAGATAAAGATGCACGCGAGCATGGCGCGCCGGGCAGCAGTAATCATGGAGAACTCCTTCCTTGTTTGTATTATCTGTAAAGAGAATGAAGCCGCGCTTCGCGAGCTTTGCGCGCTAAGACGCCCGGCGTCTGAACGCGAACTGACCTTGAGCACGGGGCCGTCCGGGTGGTGCGGGCGAGAGCATCATAAAGAACTTGCAGCGTAAATATAAGCGTGGCCGCGTCGGGCGCGAAGATAAGGCGGATGGTAGAAGGCGGAAGTTAAAAACGCGTTAACAGGATGTTAAGAGCGCGTCAATTTCGCGTGCGCCGAACGGCGTGCGGCCGCCGGCCGGATGTCTCTCGTATGTTCGGCGCGGCGTCGTCGCCGTGTGCTATGATGTTCGCGCTCCTTTAGACAAAACTTTTTCGGCGTGTGCAACGGGTTTCGGTGTTATGAGATCAGGCTCCTTCATGCGAAAGACGCGTTCGTTGATGGGTTTGGACGCGTTGCGCGATCTGGTTTCCGATTCGATGGCGATTGACTTGGGATCGGCCAGCACGATCATTTCGGTGCGCGGTCGCGGCATCGTCGTGGACGAACCTTCAGTCGTCGCCATCAGCAAGACGACCGGCGAAATCGTCGCCATCGGACGCGAGGCGCACACCATGCAGGGACGCGAGGCGCGCGACGTGACGCTCGTCATGCCGATGGTGGACGGCGTCGTCGCCGACTTTGAACGCTCGCAGCGCATGCTCGATCATTTCGTGCGCAAGGCCAGAAGCGGCATCTCGCATTTCAGCCGCCGCGCCGTGATGAGCGTCTTGTCGGGCGTCACGCACGTCGAGCAGCGCGCGCTGATGGCGGCGGCCGAGGCGGCGCACATCGGGCGCGTCTACATGGTCGAAGAGGGCTTGGCGGCGGCCATCGGCGCGGGCGTCTCGGTGGACGAGCAGAAGGCTTCGGCCGTGGTGGACATCGGCGGCGCAACCACGAACGTGGCGGTCGTCGCGCTCGGCATGATCGTCTACGCGCAGGCCGAGCGCGTGGGCAGCTCGGATATCGACGAAGCGATCATGGATCGCTTGCGTCGTCATCACGGTCTCATCATCGGCGCGCCGACGGCCGAGCGTCTGAAGATCGAACTGGCCTCGGCCATCGAACCGAAAGACCCCTCGCGGACGTTGACCGTCAAAGGGCGCGACGTGCAGAGCGGCACGCCGCGCGCGACCGACGTGACGAGCGAAGAGGTCTGCCTCGCGGCCGAAGGCGTCGTGCAGCGCATCGTGCGCGTCGTGCAGCGGGGCTTGGCCGAACTGTCGCCCGAAGTGGCGGCCGACATCTACGACCGCGGCCTGATGCTGACGGGCGGCGGCGCGCTCCTCGAAGGCATGACCTCCTTCGTGCAGAGCGAGACGCGCCTGTCCACGCATCTGGCCGAAGACCCGCGCCACGCCATCGTCAAAGGACTCTCCCAACTCTTCGACGACCCGCTGCTCCTTCGTCGCGTCGCCCGCAACGAACCCTCGCTCTTGCTCGACAGCGACGCCGGCAACGCGTTCGAGACGTGATCAGCCGTCAGCGACCAGCGGAAAGCCGGAAGCGTTTGCTGATGGCTGACCGCTAACGGCTGATAGCTTTCCCCACAAGGGAACAAAAGCGGCGCGTGCGCCGTCTTAAAAACTCGTCACTCGTCACTTGTCACTCGTTACTTGTCACTCGTCACTGCTTTTTTATGTCTTACGCTCGTTTTCTTCACCGGCAAGTGCGCGTCGCGCGCGTCTTCGGGATTCCCGTGAGGATCGATTATCGCTGGTTCATGGTGTTCGCCTTGAGCACTTGGCTCATCGCCAGCAATTTCCAGCAGGGCACATCGCTCGTCCGCTACGTCAACGTCACCGCTTCGGCCGCGTGGGTCGTCGGACTGGTGACGACGCTCGGCCTCTTTCTCTCCATCTTCGGCCACGAACTGTCGCACGCGCTCGTCGGGCGCATCGAAGGCATTGAAACTCAGGAGATCGTCCTGCATCCGTTTGGCGGCATGGCGCGGCTCGACCGCGAGCCGGACAATGCGCGCGCCGAGTTTCGCATCGCCGTGGCCGGGCCGGCTTCGAGTTTCCTGTTCGCGGTCGCCGCCTTCGGCGCGATGATGCTGGCCGCCGCCTTCGAGCAAAAACTGGCGGGCGCGGTTTTCTTCATCCTCGGCTTCTGGAATCTCATGCTGGCCGTCTTCAACTTGCTGCCCGGCTACCCGCTCGACGGCGGGCGCGTGCTGCGCGCCTTCCTCTGGCACCGGAACGGACGACTCGAAGAGGCGACGCGCATCGCCAGCTTAGGCGGCCAACTGATCGCTTGGACACTCTTCGCCTTTGCCCTGCTGCTCTACTTCAAAACGGGCGACCTCTTCATGGCCTTGTGGTCGGTGGTGGTCGCGCTGTTTTTGCACAGCGCGGCGGCGAGCGTCGGGCGCAAGCAGAAGAGTCTCCAGACGGTCGGCGAGGCGATGAGCGCGCCCGTCTCGGTCGAGCCGGACACGCTCGTCAGCCATTTCATCGATCTCTTTTTGCCGCAGCACCCGCAGGAGGCTTTCCCCGTCGCGCGCGGGCGCAGCCTGCACGGCATCCTGACGCTCGCGGACTTGAAAAAACTGCCCGATGCCAGCCGTCATCGCACGCGCGTCGCAGACGTCATGCGACCCGTCGCGCCCGAACTCTTCGTCGATCCGCAGACGCCGCTCGCGCGTGCCGACGCGTTGATGAAACAGAACGGGGCGGGCGCGCTCGCGGTCTTGAACGGCGCGGGCGAACTCGTCGGCTTCCTCCAACGCGCGCGCCTCAAGCGGCGCAAAGAAACGAAATAATTCGATTGTTTTTAGTCGTCCCTGCCAACCCACAACCCGGCGCGCGCCGGGGGCGGTTGTTGCTTTGTGTCGAGCTTTTCGACATAATCGGCGCGGATGCGTGTAACTCTAACCCTCCGGGAGAGACTGTAGATGCTGGCTGTGCTGGGCGCGCTCGTTGCGAACGCGCTGATTACTGTTTTGAAATTTATCGCCGCGGTGATTACGGGTTCTTCGGGCATGATGGCCGAATCGCTGCATTCTCTGGCCGACACGACGAATCAGGTTTTTCTGCTGTTGGGCTTGCGTTTCTACAAGCGCCCGGCTTCGGAAAAACACCCGTTCGGCTACGGCAAAGAGCGTTTCTTCTGGTCGTTCATCGCGGCCATTTTCATCTTCGGCGTCGGCGCGAGCTATGCGCTCTACGAAGGTTTCCAAAAGCTCTGGCATCCGCACCCGCCCGAACAACTGGCGTGGGCTTACTGGGTGCTCGGCATCTCGCTCGTGCTCGAAGCCGGATCAATCGGGCTGGCCTTGTATCAAGAGATCACGGAAGCGCGGCACGAAGGCCTGACCTTCACGGAGTACCTGCGCGAATCGAAAGACCCGACGGCCAAGACCGTGCTCTTTGAAGACACGGCGGCGCTCCTCGGCATCATCATCGCCGCCGCCGGCATTTACCTGACGGATCATCAGGTCGGCCCCGCGCTCTTTGCCAATCAGCGGCCGGGCGCGTTTTGGGACGGGCTGGCTTCGATGCTGATCGGCGTCGTGCTCGCCATCGTCGCTTTCTCGCTCGCGCGTTCGGCGCGCGGCCTGCTGCTCGGCGAAGCTGCCACGCCGAAATCGGTCGAGCGCATACGTCAAGCCATCCTCAGCCACGAACACGTCTGCGAAGTCGTCGAACTGCTGACCATGCACCTCGCGCCGAAGCAGATTTTGATCAACGCGCACGTCAATTTCCGCGACGAGTTGGGAACGGACGACATCGAGAATGTCGTCAACGAAGTGGAGCAGTTGATCAAAAAAGCCGAGCCTAAAGTTGATATGATCTTTTTGGAGACCGCGCGGAAAAGCACCGCCGAACAGAGCGCGCCCATCCCGCAGCACATCGGGTGAGGAAAGGAAGTGACAAGTGACAAGTGACAAGTGACAAGTAAAAACAATTCGTTTTCTTACTCGTCACTCGTCACTCGTTACTTACTACTCGTCAAATGTTTATCGCGCCGACCTACACGGAATATTTGGAGAGACTACGCGAGCCGCGCAATTTGCTCGACATCGTGCTGGTCTTTCTGATCGTGTACACGGTGTTGAAGCTCTTGCGCGGGACGCGCGCCGTGCCGATGGCCATCGGCATCACGGCTTTCGCACTGCTCTACTGGATCGCTTACCGGCGCGATCTCGCCACGCTCGAATACGTCTTGCGCGGCGTGCTGCTCTATCTGCCGATCCTGATCATCGTGCTCTTCCAGTCGGAGATCAGGCAGGCTCTGACCTCGCTCGGCAATCAGATTCGGCTGCCGAGTCTGGCGCGCCATCGCGGGCAATTCGGCGAGGGCGTCTACGACGAGATCGTGCTCGCGGCAACCACGCTCGCTTCGACCAAGACGGGCGCGCTCGTCGTCATCGAACGCGGTGTCGGCTTGAAGAACGTGACGGACGGCGGCGTCAAGATGGACGCCGAACTCAGTTACGATTTGCTCGTCACCATCTTCAATCCGGCGACGCCCTTGCACGACGGCGCGGTCGTCATACGTCGCCACCGCGTGGCGGCGGCCGCCTGTTTTCTGCCGCTGACCCTAAACCCGCGCCTGTCGAAAGACCTCGGCACGCGCCACCGCGCCGCCATCGGCATCACCGAAGACACGGACGCCGTGGCGGTCGTCGTCTCCGAAGAGACGGGGCTTATTTCCTTCGTGCAGGCCGGACAAATCCGCAGAGGCCTCGACGCCACCAAACTGCGCGCCGCCATCTTCGACGCCATCAAATCCCCCGCACGCACGGATGAACCGGCACAACTCAGCGCCGAATCCGAAAGCGAAAGGAACTTAACTACAGAGGTTAGAGGTCAGAGGTCAGAGGTCAGTTAAAAACAAAAACTGTCTTTCACTAACCTCTCACCTCCAGCCTCTGACTTCTGCTCTTATGACTCTGCGTGACATGGAAAGAGACGCCGTGCAGATGGGACGGCGTTGGCTGTACGACCTCCTGTTCGCCGACTGGGGTTTGAAACTGCTCGCGCTCGCCATTGCGCTCGGCTTGTGGTTCGCCGTCACGGGGCAGCGCGTGCCGACGACGGCGCGGCTGCACGACGTGCGCCTCTTCTTCGCGCTTCCCGCAGACATGGAGATCAGCAACGAGCCGCGCGACAAAGTCGACCTCACTTTGCGCGGCAGCAAGCGCGTGCTCGACGCCATCAAGTCGGGCGATCTCTCTTTGAGCTACGACGCCAGCAGTTACCAGCAGGGCGAACGCGTCGTGCGTCTTTCGCCCAACAACATCACGCTGCAACTGCCGGAAAGCGTCAACGCGGAAGGCGTCGTCGTCGAACGCATCGAGCCGGGCAGCATTCCGCTCAGGTTGGAGCGTCGCATCGAGCGCGAGTTGACGGTTGAACCGAAGACGGCGGGACGTGTGCCGGACGGATACGAGTTGGTCGGACTCGAATCGCAGCCGGGGCGCGTGCGCGTGCGCGGCCCTGAGAGCCACGTCAATGCGCTCGAACAAGCGCCGACCGAAACCATCCTGCTCGACGGGCACGCCGAAAGTTTCACCGCCTCGCAGATCGCCATCGACATACAGGATCGCAAGATCGTCGCCCTCGACACGGTGGTTGACGTGCACGTGAAAATCTCAGAGGCGCGTGCGACGAAGCGCCTCGAAGGCGTGGCCGCGCGCGCGGCGACCGACGGTGCGGAGACGCGCATCGCGATTGAAGTGCGCGGCGCACGCTCCGTCATCGAAACTTTGCGCGCCGCCGACGTGTCGATCATCTTCGAACAGATGCCCGACGGCGCGACGCGCCCGCGTCTCCTGCTGCCGCCCAATCTGGAAGGCCGCATCGAACTGATCTCGACGAAACCTTGAAGAGAGCCATCAGTCGTCAGCCATTAGCCGTCAGCTAGAAAGAACTGCAAGACTGCTGAGAGCTAATGGCTAACGGCTAACAGCTAATAGCTATCAATGAAAAAACTTTTCGGCACAGACGGGATGCGCGGCGAGGCCGGGCGTTTCCCTCTCGACGCGCAGACGATCCAGACGACCGGGCGGTCGCTAGCGCGTCAACTGGGGGCACGAGCCGGCGGCGAACGCGCGCCGCGCATCGTCGTCGGACGCGACACGCGCGAGTCGGGCGAGTGGATCGAGCGCGCATTTATGGACGGCGCGCGCGCGGGCGGTGCTGTGTGCGAGTCGGCCGGTGTCATCACGACGCCGGGCGTGGCTTTTCTGACGCGCGCGCTTCCGGCAGAGGCGGGCGTGGTCATTAGCGCCTCGCACAATCCCTATCAAGACAACGGCATCAAAATTTTCGTCCCCACCGGGCGCAAACTCGACGACGCGACCGAGCGCCTGATTGAAGCCGACATCCGACAGGCACGCGCCGGCTCCGACGAATCGCACGCGCCGGAACGTCTCGAAGTCTCATCGCAAAAAGTAGAAGTTGACGACAAAGTTGACGACAAAGCGGCGCTCCGCACAAAAGACGCGAAGCCGCAGGGCACGCGAGACGCAGAGCAGCGCGCGGTCGTCTTGCAGGCGCGCTATCTGGACTATCTGGCGGGAGAGGTCGCGGCGGGCCTGCGTCTGGACGGCCTGCGGCTCGTGGTGGACTGCGCCAACGGCGCGGCGTCGCATCTCGCGCCCGCGCTCTTCACGCGTCTCGGCGCACAGGTGTCGGCCGTCAATAATGCGCCCGACGGGCAAAACATCAATCACGAATGCGGCTCGCTCTACGTCGAACGACTGCGCGACAAAGTCTTAGCCGAACAGGCCGACCTCGCCGTCGCCTTCGACGGCGACGCCGACCGCGCGCTCTTTCTGGACGCGCGCGGTCGAGTCGTTGACGGCGATGCGACCCTGTGGGTGATGGCGAAAAGTTTTCAAGGGCGCGGCGAACTGCCGGGCGAACGGGTCGTCGCCACCGTGATGAGCAACATCGGATTGGAGCTGGCGCTCAAGTCGCGCGGGATCGAAATGCTGCGCACGGATGTCGGCGACAAGTACGTGCTCGAAGAGTTGCTGCGCACGGGCGCGGCCTTGGGCGGCGAACAGTCCGGCCACATCATCTTCCCGCGCGCGAGCCTCGCCGGAGACGGAATGATGACGACGCTCTTTCTGCTGCGCGCGATGCGCGAGACCAATGCGTCGCTCGAACAACTGGCCGACGGCTTTACGCGCTACCCGCAAGTGCTCGTCAACGTGCGCGTCGGCGAGAAGCGGCCGTTTCAAGAAGTCGCTGAGATTGCGGCGGAAGCTCGTCAGGCCGAAAACTCGCTGGCGGGCAACGGGCGTCTGCTGTTGCGCTATTCCGGCACTGAGCCGCTTGCGCGGATCATGATCGAGGGACAGCATCAGGTCGAAATCGAGCGGCTGGCTCAAAATTTAGCCATCGTCATCGAGCGCGCTCTCGGCCACGGAAACGGTAACGGCCGGGAAAACTTTACTCGCTAGTTGGTGTAAATATTACCGGTTAGTCACCTCTGCGAAGTTTCTGTGAATGTCGTCCGAAGGTCGTAAAAAGTCGAAAACCCTAAGTAAAAACGGCCATTAAGCAAAAAAAAATGAAAAACCGCTTGCATGGCATAGACGTTGCGATGTATATTGTGGGGCAAGAGAGACGGTTGGTGGATCCTCCGTCTCAGTGGTTGCTGGGGTGAGGACAGTAGCCACGAATTAGAACCGGCGCAGCGTTCCCCAAGTTCGCTGCGCCGGTTCTGCTTTTGTCGAGACCCGACCCGCGCCTTCCCGTATACACCGCTCTCCGGCACGCGTGTTAGAATCGCTCTCGTTTCGGAAAAATCTCTTTTCGGCAATTTAACTTTTCCACGAAAGCGTGAAGCGGTTCGTGCCGTTCATATGAAGACGGGCGACTACCGGCGCGATTACGCCGCCTACTCGGCTGCGCTTGAGCGCGCCCGATACGATCATCACACGGGCCGCGAGCCGCGCTTGCGCCTCGCGCCGCTCCGAGACCGCTACGCCGATCTCTGGACGCGCGACGCCATCGAAGACCTCCGACGCGCCCGCGAAGAAACTCCCGGACAATTCCAGACCGAGCGCGCCGCACTGACAACGCTACTACGCGCGGCCGAATCAGGCTACGTAGAGGCGCGCGCCGCGGACGTGACCGCCGAACTGACAAGCTGCGAAGCCTCCCCGCGCGT
Organism: Pyrinomonadaceae bacterium; assembly: GCA_036387235.1. GTDB lineage: Bacteria > Acidobacteriota > Blastocatellia > Pyrinomonadales > Pyrinomonadaceae > JAIVJZ01. Next base: position 106,626 of record DASVUD010000047.1, on the reverse strand, counting down.
CGAGTGGGAAGGCGCGCGCGTCTCTGTCGTCAAAGCGCATGCCGCCATCGCATCTGAGACCGACCCCGCACGACGCCGCGAACTCTCCGCGCGCTGGCTCAATGCGCTCGGCCAATGCTCCGACCTGCGCGCCGCTCGCTTCGAGGCTCTGCGCGAAGGCGCACGCTCCATCGGGCACGACTCTTATTTTGCTCTCGCGTCAGGAATCACGGAGGCCGTCGCCGAATCGCTCGACGCGGGCGCGCGCGTCTTTCTCGAACAGAGCGCGCACGTCTATGCCGCGAAGTTGTTCGAGTGGTCTGCGCGCCACTTGCCCGACGCCTCCGCGCGCACGCTTGTCTATGCCGACAGTCTCTTCTTCGCGCGGCTTACGCACCTCGACAAATTCTTTCCAGCAAGCGAACTGCGCGCCACTTACGAGGAGACGTTGACGGGTCTGGGGATTCGCGTCGCGCGACAGGCGAACGTGCGAATCGAAACGAGCGCCGGTGGAGGCGTCGCCGCGTGCGCCGGGTGCTTTGCCGTGAGGCCGCCAGAGGACGTGCGCTTCGTCTATCAAAATGAGGGCGGCGCAAGTTATTACCGGAAGTTTTTGGAGACGGCGGGACGCGTCCAACACTTCGCTTGGGCATCGCACGAGCTGGCCGCGCGTTACCCGGAGTTCGTCCACGCGCCCGAGGATACGACGCGCGCGGGCTTCGCTTTCCTCTTCGGCGATCTTCTCTACGATGCTTCATGGCTCGCCGCGCACAGAAACGTGCGGCCTTCGGAGGCGAGCGAGATCGCACGCGCGGGTGCGCTCGTCGAGTTGCACCGCACGCGCCTTGCCTGCGTCCGTCTTCAACAACAGCACGCGCTGGAAACGGCGACCGACGTGCGCTCCGAACATCTCGCCGAAACTTATGCCGCGTCTCTCTCGGAGACGACGAACTTCGACGCGCACCCGTCGCTGTTCCTCCGGGATTTGGTTCCGCCGGGTTTCGGCGAAGAGGGCGGAGAATGTGCGTCGTCTCCGTCGTCGCCCGGTGTTTATTTGCGCGCGCGTCTCTTCGCCGCCGCGCTCGGCGAATATCTACGGACGCGCCACGGCCATCGCTGGTGGTCGAACAACAAAGCGGCGGACGAGTTGATTGACGTGTGGAACACTGCTTCGCGCTACACGGTCGAAGAGTTGGCCGCGCTCGCTGGCCTCGGCGCTCCCAGTTTCGACCTGTTGGCCGACTCGTTCAACTCCGTTCTGACGCGCGAATGAAACTCATGCGAAGAGTCAGCGTGCGCCTCCCGGCGCGGGAAAATTACGAGATCGAGATCGGCGAGCACGCCCTCGAACGCGTCGGCCCGGTCGCGCGCGCGACGCTTACGCCCGACGCGCGCCGCGTCGCCGTCGTCTCAAACGCGCGCGTCTTCAAACTCTACGGCGCTCCGGTTATGCGCGGCCTCAGCGACGCCGGTTTTCAAGTTTCGCACTGGTTGATGGGCGACGGCGAGCGCCACAAAAATTTGCGGACGGCCGAAGGCGCGCTTCGTCTCTTTGTAGAGAGCAAACTTGAGCGCAGCGATGCCGTGCTCGCGCTTGGCGGCGGCGTGGTCGGCGACTTGGCGGGTTTCGCGGCGGCCGTCTACCTGCGCGGCGTCGCTCTCCTGCAAGTGCCGACGACGCTGCTGGCGCAGATCGATTCGTCGGTCGGCGGCAAGACGGCCGTCAACACGCGCGAAGGGAAGAACTTGATCGGGGCGTTTCACCAGCCGCGCGCCGTCGTCATCTCCACCGACACTTTGCGGACGCTGCCCTCGCGCGAACTGACTGCCGGTTGGTGCGAGGCGATCAAGCAGGGCGCCATCGGCAGTCGCTCGTTGTTCGAGCAGACGCGCCGCTTTCTCTTTGCGGGACGAACAGTTGAAACCGCGCACGATTTGAAACGTACACAAGAGCGTGCGGATCAAGTCGCGGAGTTGATCGCCGCGCAGTGTTCTTTCAAAGCGAAGATCGTGGCGGGCGACGAGCGCGAGGATGCGGGGCGCACTGATGCGCGCTCGCGACGCATCCTGAACTTCGGACACACGACCGCGCATGCGCTCGAAGCCCTGACGAATTACAGGCGCTTCCGTCACGGCGAGGCAGTGGGATACGGGATGCTCGTCGCGGCCGAAATTTCCGAAAGGCTAGGCATGCTCGCCGCTTCGGAGTTAGAATCTCTGAGAGCTTGCGTCCGTCTCGCCGGGCGCTTGCCCCGCGCGGACGACCTAGACCCGCGCGCCCTCTTACGCGCTATCGCTTCCGACAAAAAGAGCGTCGGCGGCCACGTCCGTTGGGTGCTGCTCGAACGAATCGGGCGGGCGCGCATCGTGAGTGGCGAAGAGATTCCGCCGCGCGTCGTCACGGCGGCGCTCCGTGCCGTGCTGGCTGAAAGTTCGACGGGCAAAAAGTGAGGACTAACTGAGATGAATCAGGTGCGAGACAACTATCGAACCGTGCGGCGAAGGCCGTCCGAGCGCGGCAGCTCACGCCTCAATTTCCTGCTCCTGATGGCCGTCATCGTGGCGGCCGCTTACGCGGGTTACCAGTACGTTCCCATCGCTTATCAGGGTTCGCAATTGAAAGTCTTCATGCAGGACACGGTCAACAACGCCGTCATTACGGACAAGGACACGCGTTGGGTGGAAGACCAACTGCGCCGCAATTTGACGAGCTACGGCGCGCCGCCCGACACTCAGATCACGGTCGCCAATCGCGAGTCGCGCGTCGAAGCGCACGTCCAATATACAGTCCCCGTCCCGCTCGTCGTCACCACCTACGAATACAAATTCGACCACACCGCGAGCAGTACCAATCTGCTGTCAGGCGGAGGGAGTAAATAGGGGAAAGGGAAAGGGGAAGGGGTAAAGGTAAAGACAAACCGGAGCTAAAAAAGGGAGCGCAGCCATCGACGGCTGCGCTCCCTTTTCTTTACCTTTCCCCTTTACCCTCTGCTTATACGTTTGCGACTTTCGCGCCGAGCGTGCCTTGCAGTTGGACGTAGGGCGCGGGCGCGCTGGCGAGCCACGTGGTCGGGCAGACGCCGCAACGCTCGCACGTGCTGACCGAGGGGCACGGCGCGGTCGATTTCGCGATCTGCGCGCGCTCGTGTTCGCGCTCAAGGAAGGGGCGTCCCATGCCCGCATCGACGATTTCCCACGGCAAAAATTCCTCGTAAGCGCGCGCGCGGCCGGTGTGAAAGGCCGTGTCGAACCCGGTCGCGCGCAAGGCTGCGGGCAGGTCGCCGCCGTTCTCCGTCAACACTTCGATCACGCGACCGACCGTGCGGTCGCCCGACGAAAAGAGCGCCTGCTCGTGCGCGATACGCGCGGACATCGCGCGCACTTCGACGTTCGGAATCCGCGCCAGTTGCTTCGAGACCAATTTCAGACGCCGCTTCAGCTCGCGTTCCTCGCAGATCGGCTCCCACTGAAATGGCGTGTTCGGCTTCGGCACAAACCCGTTCAGCGCCGGAATGATCTTGCCGACGCGCCCGAAGCGTTTGCCCGCTTCGAGCATCCTGTCCTTGATACGTTCGACGAGCACGACCATCTCCGTCAAATCTTCGTCCGTTTCCGTCGGCAAACCGACCATCAGGTAAAGTTTGATGGTCAGCATCCCACGGTCGAAGACCGCGCCGCAGATATCCACGATCTCGTCGTTCGTCAAATTCTTGTTGATGACTTTGCGCAGACGATCCGAACCCGTCTCCGGTGCGACGGCGATCTGCTGGTCGCGCGATTCGACGAGCGCGTCCAACAGTTCGTCCTCGATCTGGTCGAGCCGCAAACTTGAGACGGAGATGCGATAGTTCATCTCGCGAAGGCCCTGTAGGATTTCGCTGATCTCAGGATGATCGCACACGGCCGTCGAAACCAGCCCGATCTTGTCCGTGCGCGCGCGCCACTCGGCGGCCTTCGCGAGCACGTCGCGCGCGGGCACGACGCGCGGCGGCCAGTAGTTGAATCCGGCCCAACAGAAGCGACACCCTTGCGAACAGCCGCGCGAAATCTCGATCAGAAAACGCTCGCCCATCTCCGCTTCGGGCGACCACACGACCGTCGAAGGCGCGAACACGTTCTGTTGGCGCAAGCTCTCCGCGATCTCCAAGTCGCCGCGTCGCATCGCGCGCCGGAGCGTCCCCTCCTTCGGATTCTCGGCCGCCACCGCGCGCCCGACGCGCATCGGCACGCCCGGCTGCTTCGGCGTGTAAGATTCGATTGTGCCCGCATCAGTCAGTCGCACTTCGTAGAGCGCGGGCACGTAGAAGCCGCGACCGCGCCGTGCGAGCGCGAGCAGTAAATCTTCCTTCCCGCCCTCGTTCTCTAGGATGGTCTCGACCAGTTGCGGGACGAGCACTTCGCCCTCGCCGACGCCGACGACGTCCGTAAAATCCGCGATGGGTTCGGGATTCAGAAACGACGCCGCGCCGCCCATCACCACGAGCGGATCATGCTCCGTGCGGTCACACGCACGAAGGGGCACGCCCGCCAGTTTCAGCAAGCGCGCCATGTTCAAATAGTCGGTCTCGAACGAGATGGAGAAGGCCACCACGTCGAAATCGCGCACGGGCGTCTGCGTCTCCAGAGAAAGGAGCGGCGTGCGCGTCTTCTCGTATTCGCGCAGTTCCGGTTCGTCCGGCAGGAAGACGCGCTCGCAGGAGACTTCCGGAATTTGATTGAAGATTTCGTAGACGGCGTGAAAGCCCAGATTCGCCATCCCGACCGCGTACACGTTCGGATAACAGAGTGCGACGCGCAAAGCAGCCCCGCGCTTCACCACGTAGCCCTCTTCGGTCGAGAGGCGTCTCTTATAACTTTCGATGATTTTCTTCATTAAAAAAGATGTCGGATGCTCGATGTTAGATGCCGGAAACAGGCCATCAGTACGCCGACAAACCGTGTCGGAAACAATCGGACACCTGACGTTTTACTGTCGCGTTCCTTCCAAAAACGCCTTGAGTTTGCGCGAGCGCGAAGGGTGGCGCAACTTCCTCAGCGCCTTGGCCTCGATTTGCCGGATGCGCTCGCGCGTGACGGCGAAGTGCTGCCCGACCTCTTCGAGCGTGTGTTCAGAGCCGGTCGAGCCCAAGCCGAAACGCATCTTGATCACCTTTTCCTCGCGCGGCGTCAGCGTCGCCAACACCTCGTCCGTGATCATGCGCAGGTTCGACGCCACCACCGCATCGGCCGGATTCAAAATCGAGCGGTCTTCGATAAAGTCGCCGAGGTGCGAATCTTCCTCTTCGCCGATGGGCGTCTCGAGCGAGATCGGCTCTTGCGCGATCTTCAAAACCTTGCGCACCTTCGAGACGGGGATGTCCATCTTGCGCGCGATCTCTTCGCTCGTCGGCTCGCGCCCAAGCTCTTGCACGAGCGCACGCGAAGTGCGAATCAACTTATTGATTGTCTCGATCATGTGGACGGGGATGCGGATGGTGCGCGCCTGATCGGCAATCGCACGCGTGATCGCTTGACGAATCCACCACGTCGCATAGGTCGAAAACTTGTAGCCGCGCCGCCACTCGAACTTGTCCACGGCCTTCATCAAACCGATGTTGCCCTCTTGAATGAGGTCGAGAAACTGCAAGCCGCGATTCGTGTACTTCTTCGCAATCGAGACGACGAGACGCAGGTTCGCTTCGATCAGTTCGCGCTTGGCCTGTCCCGTCTCGTGCTCACCGGCGACGATTGCTTGCAGCGAGCGTTTGATCTCGACGGGCGAGATCAAAGTGTCCGTCTCAACCTGTTGCAGCTTGCGTCTGGCCGAGGCGATGTGGCGCTTGCAGTCGCGTTCCTCTTCGGGCTTGAGGCGTCGCTTCGTCAGGCGCTCGGTGTATTTGTCGATCTCGCGCTCGGCGTTGCGCATCTCTTTAACGACCGCGCGAATGGCATTGATCATGCGCTGGCGCGCGCGCTCCGTCAGGTTCAACTGCCCGATCTCCTGCGCGATCTCTAGGCGCGTGCGCGCGACCCGGCGGCGCACGCGCAGCAACTTTTTCGAAGGCTTGCCGCGCACCAGCTTTTGCTCGGCGCGCAGGCGCTCCCACTCTTTGAGCCCCGCCTTGAAATGCCTGCGGATGTTGCCGATGCCCTCAATCGTCCACTGGTAATATTCTTCGGCCTTGTCTTCGACTCCGGTCAGCTCCGCCTGTTCGGAGAAGTTGACGACATCGCGGATGCTGATACGGTCGGCCTCCAGATCGTCGCCGATGCGCAGCAGTTCGCAGACGGCGATGGGCGAGCGCGAGATGGCTTTGCGCGTCTTCGTCTGGCCGCGCTCGATGCGTTTGGCGATGGCGACTTCGCCCTCGCGCGTGAGGAGCGGCACGACGCCCATCTCGCGCAGGTAGAGGCGCACCGGGTCGTTCGTCTTGTCGAGCATCCCGGCCGACAGGTCGAGGCTCGCTTCGTCTTCGTCCAGAGTCGCGGCGTCTTCGGGTGAGACCGCGCCGGAGGAGACGGCCGACTGCGCGACCTGTGCGATGAGGCGTTCATCGGAATCGGCGACGATGATGTTCGCGCCGTCCAACTTTTGCAGCACGTCTTCGATATCGTCGGGCGAGACGACCGAGTCGGGCAACTCGCGGTTGAGGTCGTCGAACGTCAAGTATTTCTTGTCGCCGCCCAACTCCAACAGACGTTGCACCACGTCGTCTTGATCTTTCTCTTCCATGCTCGACATAGCTGTAGCACTAAAAGCGAAAACTACCGTCCGTCCCGTTTCAACTACGCGGCAGGAGCGCGCTCCTGCGCCGCGTCCAATTCAAGTTCTCCATCACGAGCGCATCGCGCCGCTCGGCGTCGCCCGCGCGGTCGGCCGCCGCGATCTCGACCGCCAACTCTTTCAGCCGCCGCTCGACCCGCATCAGCCTGAGCGTCAGCAAACAACTCTCCGCTTCCGCCAGCGCCTCGTCCGCCACTTCGCCCTCGGCGCGCTCCACGGGTTCGCTCATCAACAGCAGCGGCACGAGGTCTGCGGCTATCGGATCGCCTTCGGTGCGCTGGCCGAGCGTGTCGAAGTTGACTTCCGCGCCCGCCGCTTCCGTCTCCGCGATGGCGCGGAAGACTCCGGCCGTCGGCAAGTCCTCGTAGTCTTCCCGGTCGATGCGCGGCAACAAGGTGCGCCGCAGTTCCCCGTCGTGGACGAGCAGTTCGAGCAGGCGTTGTTCGGCGACCGTGAGCGGCGCGCTCTCGGCGCGAACCACTCTGTCTTGCAAGGCGGCGGAAGAATCGGCCTGTGCTCCGGCCGTTATCGCCGTCGCTGGCGACTTCGCCACCGTCTGCCAGAGTTCGCGCCGGAGCGCCGGTTCTTCGACGCGCAGCGCGTCCATCGTCATGTCAAAATATTCGCGCTTCTGAATTTTGTTCCGCACAGCGCGCAGAAACGGGAGCACTTCTTCCACGGCCTCGGCCTTGTCGGCCGGACGGCGAAGGTTGCGATCCCGCATCGCTTGATCGAGCACGAATTGTATATGGGGGAGCGCCGCACCGCGCCGCTCGTTGTAGGCCTCGACGCCCGACGCCTTGATGAACTCGTCCGGGTCTGTGCCCTCCGGCAGCACCAGTACCTTGATGTCAAAATCTTCCGCGAGGAGAGTTTCAATGGCGCGCTTGGCAGCCGCGACGCCAGCCCTGTCACCATCATAATTGACCACGACGCGACGCGCAAACCGCCCCAGAAGCCTCGCCTGCTCCGGCGTCAGAGCCGTGCCCAAACTCGCCACCGCGTTCCTCACGCCGAACTGGTAAGGGATGATCAAGTCGAGATAACCTTCGACGAGAATCGCAAATTTCTTGCGCCTGATCTCGTCGCGCGTCTGGTGCAGACCGTAGAGGTGTCGCCCCTTGGTGTAGGCCGCCGTCTCCGGCGAGTTGAGATATTTCGGCTCGCCCGTGCCCATCACGCGCCCGCCGAAAGCCACGGCGCGCCCCTGCGCATCGAGCACCGGAAAGATGACGCGCCCGCGAAAGCGATCATAAAAACCGCCCGCATCTTTTTTGACGACCAGACCGCTCCGCTCGATCTGCCCGGCGCTTGCGCCTTTGCGTTTCAAGTACGAACCGAGGCCGTCCCAACTGTCGGGCGCGTAGCCGAGTCGAAAAGTTTGGCGCGTCTCTTCCGTGATGCCGCGCCCTTCGATGTAATCACGCGCCGCCTTCGACTCCGCGCCGCCTTCGGCGAGCATCCTCTCCCACCATTCGAGCGCCCACGAATTGAGTTGGACAACTTCGTCGGCCTCTTTGCGCCGCGCCTCGAAGCGCTTGTCCTCCTGCATCTCTGGCAGCGGCATGTTCACCTTCTCGGCCACGATCTTGACGGCTTCGGGAAACGACACGCGCTCCATCTCCATCACGAAGTTGAAGACGCTCCCGCCCTTCTGGCAACCGAAACAATAGAAGATGTCTTTCGACGGGTTGACGGAAAACGAAGGCGTCTTCTCCTGATGAAACGGGCAACACGCCATCCAGTTCGCGCCCTTCCGCTTCAACGTCACGTAGTCCTGCACGACGCGCACGATGTCGGCCTGCCGTTTCAAGTCGTCGATGAATGTTTGCGGGAAACGCACTGCTTTAAGGTTGTGCCTTCAATTGATTAAGAAAATCCGTTGGGGAATAGACGGGCAGCGTGGCGTTTTGATAATCGCTTAGATTGCGCGTGACGATCGCGTCGAGACCGATAGCTGCCGCGCTCGCGTGTTGCACCGCGTCTTCGTAGTCGGCGAAAGGCAATGCGAATGCCTCTTCGAGAACATTAGGGGTGATAGCACAAACCTGAAAGACTATTAGCAGGTCGCTGATTGCTTGTCTCGCTTTGTCGACACCCTTAGCTTTCCGCGTGAGATAGAACACATTAACCGGAGTGATGCCGGAGATGTATCCGTCGCATGCGCCTTCCGCGATAAGTTCAAACAACTCTCCGGCGGCTTCAACGAAGGGCTTTCGCTCCAATACGAAGTCGAGCACCACGTCGGAGTCGAGCAGAATCCGCATCAGGAGTATTTCTCCGTCAGGTAGTTGATATAGTCTTCCTTCAACTCTTCGTCCGAAGGCGGCTCGCCATCAAATTTAGCGATGCCACGCAGCCGCCGAATGGCAGCGATTTTACGCTCTCTCTCCGGTTCGCCATTTTGCCCCGCATTAGCTGCGGCAGTGAACGAACCTCCGTTCCCCTCAATGTTCAAGTCTTCACGCAACGTGCGCGTGATCGTCTCAATCAACGCGATGCGTTCGGCGACGGATAACTGTTTGATCTCTTCAAGAAATTGCTGTCGTGTCATAGCTCCCTCTCGTCAGGTGATTTTAACGCAGACGGGGATCACGCGCACGATGTCGGCCTGCCGTTTCAAGTCGTCGATGAATGTTTGCGGAAAGCGCATGATGAGGTTGAAGCGAGGGAAGCGGGAGTCGGTTGCGAAAGATAACTTACCAGAGCGGGCTGGTTGTCAGTCGCCAGCCGACGCGCGCTTCCGGGTATTCCTTGATTTCCTCCGTCTCCCAATCCTTGTAAGCCTCGTTCAGATTATCATCCAGACGGCGAACGAGGATGCCGTCCGATGAGCGTTTGCCGACCCGTGTGATTTTCACTTCGGCGTCCGCGTCGGATTCCACCACCCGCAGCGTCATGCCGCGCTTGATGCCGTGCAAACTCCCGGCGTCGAGATACAGTGTCCGCACTGCATCATAAATGAATGAGCCGTCTTCGAGCGTCAGCCGCTTGATTCTTTTCGCGCCGACGGCCGCAACCGATGCCTCGACCGGACTTTTCACGAACCGCTCGAAACCTTCCGGCACGATTGGCGTTTCTTCGGAAACTTGTGCGCGTTCTTTGTAAGATTTGCCGAAGAAGCCGGAGTAGCTCAAGTCCTCGGCGTGCTCGGCCAGCCCGTTGTTGTACTGCCCCAGCCCGGCGGCGCGGTCGCAAAATTCGGCGAGTCCCGTCTCTGGCACGAGGTAACGAGAGCCGCGCCACTTGATCGTCAGGTAGGTGTTGATCGGCGAACGCCCACGCGTGTGTGAATGCTTGCTCCCGGCCGGAGAAGTTTTCGGCGCGGCGCGTTCGGAGATGAAGCGCACCAGCCCCGGCGATGCTTCGACCTTGCCGTAATCGACGCTGAGCACTCTGGCCTCGCACGTACTGATCGACAGCATGACGTAGCCCGCCTCCGGCGACCAGCGCAGGTACGTTCCGTGCGTCTCGCCTCCCGTGCCGTACCGACCCGGCCACTCGGCATCCGCGCCGTCGTTCATCCGCAGCCAGCGCTTGATGGCCGTCTCGATCTCCTCCCGGCTGTAATCATCGGATTCGATTGTCCACGGTTCGGTGAAGCCGTTAATCCAGCGGCCGTACTGGTCGAATTCCTGCGCCTGCGCCGGAACGAGATTGACCAGCAGCCAGAGGCTCGTGAGCGAGACCGCAATGCTTAACTTCAAGAGTGTGGATTGATGGCTCATGCTTGAATTCTTATCAACGCGTTTCTGACTGCTCATGCCCTTCGGCGTTCACTGTTTCAACTCGACGAGGGTTGCGCCCGCGCCGCCTTGATCGGGCGGGGCGGGGGCGTAGGATTCGACGTGCGCGTGCGTGCGCAGGAAGTCGGCGACGGCGCGCCTGAGCGCGCCCGTGCCGTGGCCGTGGATGATGCGCACGCGCGCGAGGCCGTTCAGGTACGCTTCGTCCAAAAACTTGTCGGCCGCATCGACGGCTTCGTCCGTGGTGCGACCGATGAGGTTGAGTTCGGCCGCCGGTTCATCCTTCGAGCGACTGAGACGCACATCGGCCGTCGCGCGCGACGCGGCGGCCATGCGTTCGAGTTGCGAACCGCCGCCTCCACCGCCGCCGCGCGCCCCTTCTCCTTTGCCTTGCGGCGCGCGTTCCATCAGTTCGAGGTTGATCAGCTTCTCGCGCAGGCGGACGTGGCCGATGCGAATTTCCGCGTCCGCGCCCGCGATTCTTTCAACCACGCCGGTCTTGCCGAGCGTGCGCAGGCGCACCGTGTCGCCTTTGACGATGTCGCGCTCGACCGTCGCCGGTTGAAACGCTTCGCCTCCCGTTTTCCCGCGCGGCGCGCTCACTTCCGCGCTCGACTGTCTGATGACGCGCACGCCGCCCGCGCCTTCCGCCGCGTTCGGCGTAGACTTCGACGCGGAACGCGCGCCCGTTGTTGCGGCGGCGGCGCGCTGCGCTTCGCGGCGCAACTCGGCGGCGCGCGCGGCGGCCTCGCGTTCGACCCGCGCGCGCTCGGCGCGATCTTCGATCTTGGAGAAGAGTTCCTTCGAGCGTTGTTCAAACTCCGCGAGCCGCTCGCGCATCTCGCGCTCGAAGGCAATCTGACGTTCGCGCTCGCGTCGTTCAGCGTCCCGGTCGAGCGTGGAATATTTTTCGGCGACCGCCGCGCGTTCTTCTTCGAGCGCGCGACGCTGGGCTTCGGCCTCTTCCGATTCGCGCTTGATGCGACGCAGGTATTCCGAAGCCTCGCGCGTCGATTCGCTCACGCGCGCCGCGGCGGCCGCGACGATTTCGGGCGGGAAGCCGAACCGCCCCGCGATCTCTATGCCGGAAGACGAACCGGCAAGTCCGACCAGCAGGCGATAAGTCGGCTGCAAAGTCCGCTCGTCGAATTCGACGCTCGCATTCAAGACGCCTTGTTCGTTCGCCGCATACTGCTTCAAGCCGCTGTAGTGCGTGGTGGCGACGACGTGCGCGCCGCACGCGCGCCGGAAGTGATCCACGACGGCGACGCCCAGAGCAGAGCCTTCTTCCGGGTCTGTGCCCGTGCCCACTTCGTCGAGCAAGACGAGCGCGGGCGCGCGACAGCCGGCGAGCATGCGGCTGATGTTGGCGACGTGCGCCGTAAAGGTCGAGAGGTTCGCGGCCAGCGATTGGCTGTCGCCGATGTCCGCGAGCACCGAACGGTAGAACGGAAAACTCGCCGCGCGCGCAGGCACGTGCAAGCCCGACAGTGCCATCAGAGCGAGCAGCCCGGCGGTCTTCAACACGACTGTTTTGCCGCCCGCGTTCGCGCCGGAGATAACCATCAAGGGATGCTCCGCATCGAGCCGGAACGAGACGGGGACGACCCGGCCGCCGCTCGCGCGCAAGTTCTCTTCGAGCAAGGGGTGGCGCGCCTCATCCAATTCGAGCGCGGCCTCCGCGCCGACGTAGGGCGGCACGCAGTTGAAGCGCACGGCCATCGCCGCTTTCGCGTTGATGAAGTCGAGTTCGGCCACGGCCTCGGCGGCGCGTTCGATGGCGGGCAGTTCGCGTCTGAGGTCGTCCGTCAAGGTCGAGAGGATGCGCGTGATTTCGCGTTCCTCCGTCTCGCGCAAATTTTGCAGTTCGTTGTTGCTCTCAATCGTCTCCAGAGGTTCGACGAAGACGGTCGCGCCCGATGACGAGAAGCCGTGCGCGACGCCGCCGATGCGCCCGCGATGATCCGAGCGCACGGGGATGACGAAGCGTTCGTTGCGCACGGTGACGAGTTGGTCTTGAATCGCCTCGTCCGAGCGGCGCATCAGGTTTTCCAGAGAGCGCGTGATATGCGAGCGCAGGCGGTTGATGTCGTGGCGGATGCGCGCGAGTTCGGGACTGGCGCGGTCGTCCAGTTCGCCGCTCGGCAAAATCTTCCCGGTCACGCGCGCGGCCAGACTGTACAACTCGCGCGGCAAATCCGCGACGAGTTCCCACAGCACGGGCAAATCTTCGCGCTCGGATTGAATGAGCGCGCGCGCCGCGCCCACTTGGTCGCAGAGGCGCGCCAGTTCCAACAGCGGCAGCGCATCGAGCGTCGCGCCTTCGATCCGCAGTCGCGCGATTGATTCGGACGGGTCGGCCAACTCCGAGAAAGACCAAGCGCCGCCGCCGCTGCCTCTGCGCCGCAACTCGACGCATTCCGTGACGGCCGCAAGCGCGCGCCGCACCGCTTCCACGTCCGCGAGCGGCGCGAGCGTCTCCACGCGCGCGCGCCCCATCGGCGTCTGCGCCCCGCGCCTCACCAGCGCGCGCAACGCGTCGTATTCCAGCACCCCGAAAGCCTGTTCATTCATAACTCGTAAATCGTAAATCGTAAATCGTAAATAGACAAAGACAGTTCTTCTCTATTTACGATTTACGATTCACGATTTACGAATTTTCACGTTCTTTGTCGCCTGCGTTCGACGCCGCGCATGGCGGACTCGAAGAGGCGCGCGGTGTCGAGTAGGGCGACCGTGCGCGCGCGGTAGGGGATGTGGCGACGCACGAGGGGAGGGGAAGCGTTGAAGGCGTGCGCGGCTTTTGAAGCGCCGGTTGCGTCTGTCGCGTTCGTCGCGGCGGCGGGCGATGCGGCGGATGAGGTGAAGGGTGTTTGGTCGCTTGCTTCAACTTCAACGTCCGCTGCGTCGTCGTCGTAGAGTTCAATTTCGTGTTCGATGCTTTCGACGGCGAGCGCGAGTTGTTCGTCGCCTTTGAGCGCGACGACGTAGGGCGTTTGCATCGCGGCGGGCGAGTTAAGAATTTGCGCTTGCGCCTGTTGGATTGAGCCGTGCAAGAGCGCGTGCGGATCGATGAGTGTGAGCATGCGGCCGCGCCGGCTGACGATGCCGCGCACGGGCGGGGGCGCGAAGGGCAGCGGCGTCGGCGTCAGATTCTCGCACGTCGCCTCGACCTCGTCCCGGTAGACGGCGAACAGGTGCGCGCCCGTGCGCATGACGAACAATTGGCGGCGCTCTTTCATCTCGCCCGACATGGTAAACTGAAGCGCAAAACTTTGCGAGAAACGACGCGCGCTCACATCGCCCAAAGTTCAAACTTCCGTTTGTCTTCCTTCGTGCCTTTGTGTCTCGATGATGAATGCTTGCTTAACTGGTCTTTACCGCTCAGAGACGAAGACACAAAGAGAGCCGAAGGACAAAGCGATTGAGTTCAGGGCGAAACCTCCGAGGACGCGGGGCGCGTATATCGTGCGCGGCCGCAGGCGTCGGAAATTGAGAATTGGGAGTGTCGATGGCGAATAGGGATGTGAGTTTCGCGCGTGTGTTGGTTCTTTTCGTGCTCGTGTGCGCGATGCACGGTGTCGTCGTCGGCCAGTTCGTTGAAGAAACGGAACGGAAGAGTCTTGAGATGTCCATACCGGATCGCGGGCGCGTGCGTGCGCCCGAACTCACAGGCCATCGCGGTTGGTTGAACACAGACCGGCCGCTCTCGCTCACGGCGCTGCGCGGCAAAGTCGTCCTGCTCGACTTTTGGACTTACGGCTGCATCAACTGCATCCACATCATCCCCGATCTCAAACGGCTCGAAGCGAAATATCCGAACAACCTCGTCGTCATCGGCGTCCATTCGGCCAAGTTCGAGAACGAGAAGCAGTCGGACAACATACGACAAATTATCCTGCGCTACGAGATCGAGCATCCGGTCGTCAACGACGCGGACTTCTCCGTCTGGCGGTCTTACACCGTGCGCGCTTGGCCGACGCAAGTGCTCGTCGATCCGGCCGGATACGTCGTCGGCAAAGTGGAGGGCGAAGGCAACTACGAAATGCTCGACGAGGCCATCGCCGAACTCGTCACGGAGTTTCGCACGCGCGGCGAGTTGAACGAGCAACCGCTCAAGCTCGCGCTCGAACGCGCGAAGGCGGGCGACATGCCGCTCGCCTTCCCCGGCAAGATTTTGGCCGACGCGACGACAGACCGGCTCTACGTCGCCGACTCGAATCACAACCGCATCGTCGTCGCCAAACTCGACGGCACTGTCATTGAAACAATCGGCACGGGCGACGCGGGCGCGACGGACGGCCGCGTCGAGCGCGCCACGTTTCGACGCCCTCAGGGGCTTGCGCTCGACGCCGGCGCGCTCTACATCGCGGACACGGAGAACCACACGGTGCGCCGCGTCGATTTGAAGGCGCGCACCGTCGAGACCATCGCGGGCACGGGGGCGCAAGAATACGGCTTCGACGCGGAGGCGGCGCGCAAGGGTGCGCGTTCGACGGCTTTGAACTCGCCGTGGGATTTGCAACTCGTCGGCCGCACGCTCTACATCGCGATGGCCGGGCCGCATCAGATTTGGCAACTCGACCTGACGCGCGGCCAAGTGTCCGTCTTCGCCGGGTCGGGGCGCGAAGCGCGACTCGACGGTTCGCTCGACGCCTCGGCCTTCGCGCAGCCTTCCGGCCTCGCATCAGATGGCCGCACGCTCTACGTCGCCGACAGCGAATCGAACATCATCCGCGCCGTCGCTCTGTTCTCCTCGCCCGCGCCCGACGGCGCGCAAAACGTCTCGACGGCGCAGGCGAACGCGGCGCGGACGAACACGTCCATCGCGCAGGTGCGGACGCTCGCGGGCGGCGACCTCTTCGAGTTCGGCGACGCGGACGGGGCGGGCGACGAGGCGCGCTTGCAACACCCGCTCGGCGTCGCCAGCGCGGACGGCGCGGTCTACGTCGCGGACACTTACAATCACAAGATCAAACGGCTCGACCCCGCAACGCGCGTCGTCAAGACCTTCGCCGGCACGGGCAAGCCCGGCCAAGCGGACGGCGCGCAAAGCTCCTTCTACGAACCCGGCGGCCTCTCCGTCGCGGGTCATAAGCTCTACGTCGCCGACACGAACAACCACGCCGTCCGCACAATCGATCTCACGAGCGGGCAGACTTCGACGCTCCCCTTGCGCGGTTTGCGCCCGCCGCCCGCCGCGACTCCCGCGCGCGCGGCCGAGACCGAAACGGCCGCCTTCGCGCCGAACGCCGAAGAGATCAAACTCGCGCCGCAGCGTCTCTCGCTTTCTTCAAACGCGGCGGCGACGGCGAACGCGCTCGTCATCGAAGTGGCCTTGCCCGCCGGTTATCACTTGAACGAACTCGCGCCGCATCGCCTACAGGCCACCATCGAGAGCGGCGCGGAGCGCGTCGCCTTCGCGGGCGATGCACGTCGGCTGACGCAGAGCGGCAAAGATTTGCTGCAACTCCCATTGCGCGTGCCCTTGCGTCTCATGACCGGCGGCGCGGCCGAACTGCGCGTCCAGTACACGCTCTACTTTTGCCGCGAAGACAACACCGGCGCGTGCCGCGTCAAGACGCTTCAGTGGCGCGCGCCCCTCAACATCACCTCCGACACGGACGCCCCGCGCGACATCAAACTGCGCGGAGAAGTGAAATGATGAAGTAAAGCGGTCAATGGTCAATGGTCAATGGTCAATGGTGAATGGATGAAGACAGTTCCGATCCATTGACCATTCACCATTGACCATTGACCATTGACCAGTCTTCCCTTCATCGTTTCTTCTTCATCGTGCTTCGTTGTAAACTTTCGGGCGAATGAATAATTTGTGAGATGTCGTGTGGTTCGCGTGCGGGGCGTGGCCGGAGCGTGGTGGCGCTAGGACGCGCAGGTGGGGCGTGGAGTTCGCGGCGTCCGGGGCGTTTGAGGAGCGCGGCGTGCATTCGTGAGTTTGCGTGACGGGGCGCGCTTCTGGGGGAGTGGAATTTTGTCCGGGGCAGAGCCGACGAGAGATATGTATGCGGGGCGTCCGAGCGTGTGCCGCAATTGTGGCGCGCTCGTCGGCGCGGGCGAAGCGGAGTGCGCCGTGTGCGGCTTTCCGGCGGGCGCTCAACCGGCGTCTCCGCCGCCGCAGCAGCAGACGTCGCAGCCTCACGAGCGGTCTGTGACCGACCCGGAGACGATGCGTTTCGCGCGCGCTGTTCTAACGCGCCCTTCAACCTTCACCTTCGTCTTTCTCGCCGTCAACGTCTTCGTCTTTCTGTTGATGAGTTGGGCTGCGCCCGACGGCTCGCGCGATAGCGGTGTGCTCGTCGTTTACGGGGCGAAAGTCAACACCTTGATCGACGCCGGGCAATGGTGGCGATTCGTGACGCCGATCTTTCTGCACACGGGCGCGATTCACCTGTTGGTGAATATGTACAGCCTCTTTATCCTCGGCCCTTACGTGGAGAAGTTGTACGGCTCGGCGCGCTTCGTCTTCTTTTGGATCGCAACGGGCATCGGAGGAGTCTTCGCCAGTTATCTGGCGTCGAGACCGGGGATGCAGGGCGGCGCGCTGGGGAGTTTTTTCTTTCGCGGCGATAACAACGTGCCGTCGGCCGGAGCGTCGGGCGCGTTGTTCGGCTTGATCGGCGTGCTCTTCGTGTTCGGCATCAAGTTTCGACACGAACTGCCCGAAGGCTTCAAGCGCGCCTTCGGCACGGGGATGATCCCGACGATCCTGATCAATCTCTTCATCGGCTACAGCATCCCCAACATCGACAACGCGGCGCATATGGGCGGCTTCGTCGCGGGCGCGCTGCTCGCGCTCTTCGTCGGCTACAAGCGTCCGGGACAGAGCGCGAGCGTGGCCGTCCTGTGGCACGTCTTGCAGGTCGCCTCGCTCCTCTTGGTCGTCGTCAGCTTCGGACAGGTCGTGCGCTACATGGGCAGCGCGCAGCCGTTGCCGGAGAACGCGGCGCAAGTGCGCGCCCGCACCATCGACGCTTACGTCGAGGCGCTCAACGAAGGGCAAAAGGCTTTTCACGCCGTCGTCAATCGCGGCGACGCGGAGGCGGCCACGCGCGCCATCGTTCAACTCGAACGCGTCCCGCCGCTCGACGCCAAGCCCGACGGGCTTCGTCTCGAACTGAGGGAACTGCTCGTGCGCGGGCGCGCTCTGGCCTTGCTCAGCGCCGAGGAACGAAACGACGCGCCGGGGCGCGGCCAACTCAAACAACTCGTCTCTGATTTCGCGTCGTGGGATCAGCGTTTCGACGAATGGGTGAAGACCGAGGGCGGCAATTACGGCATCGTCCTTGAGCCGCAAAATGACAATGCGCCGCCAAATGAAAACGCGCCGCCCGCGAATGAAACGAGGCCGTCTCAGGATAAAAATGCGCCGCCCCAAAATGAAAATGCGTCGCCCGCGACGAGGAGATGAACGGTTAAAATTATCGCGCAATAAACATCGAAGACAGGAGACTTGAAACGAGAATGGAAATCAAAAAAGTAGGCGTGCTCGGCTGCGGCCTGATGGGTTCGGGGATCGCACAAACGGCGGCCACCGCCGGTTTCGAGGTGGTGGTGCGTGAAGTGTCGAACGAACTGTGCGAGCGCGGCTTTTCGGGCATCGACAAATCGCTCGCCAAGTTTGCGGAGAAGGGCACGATCACCCAAGACCAACAACGCGAGATTCGCGGCCGCCTGACGGGCACGACCGAGTTTGCCGCTTTGGCCGACTGCGACATCATCATCGAAGCCATCATCGAAAACCTCGACACCAAACGCGACACCTATCGCCAACTCGACGAACTCTGCAAGCCCGACACCATCTTCGCCTCCAACACCTCTTCGCTCTCCATCACGGAGATGATGACGGCCACATCCGCCGAACGCCAGACGCGTTTCATCGGCCTGCACTTCTTCAACCCCGTGCCGATCATGAAACTGGTCGAAGTCGTCAAGACGATCCTGACGGACGCGAGCGTCTACGAAACGGCGGTCGATTTCGGACGCGCGCTCGGCAAAGTTCCCGTGCGCGCCGACGACAAGACCGGCTTCATCGTCAACCGCCTGCTCGTCCCCTACATGCTCGATTCCATCCGCGCGCTCGAAGAAGGCGTCGGCTCGATTGTGGACATCGACAACGCGATGAAACTCGGCTGCGGCTACCCGATGGGGCCGCTCACGCTCGGCGACTTCGTCGGCCTCGACACCACCTACTACATCGCCGAGATCATGTTCAACGAATTCCGCGAAAAGCGTTTCGCGCCGCCGCCCCTGCTCAAGCGCATGGTGCTGGCCGGACTCTACGGGCGCAAAACCGGGCGCGGCTTCTACGACTACACCGTAGACCCGAAGCATCCCGTGCCAATGAACTTGGTCTGAAACCGAGTGACGAGTGACAAGTGACGAGTGACAAGTTAAGACCAAGAACTTGTCTTCCAACTCGTCACTTGTCACTCGTCACTTGTCACTGCTGTTTCGATTAAAGGGGGTTAACTGATGAGCAAAGAGACAAAGTTGACGCTGGCTGCCGGTGCGGCTGCGACGACGGCGACGACGGGCGGCGCGAGTCCTGATTTCGGGAGCGGCTCGATCTTTTTCGTGGGGACGGCGACGGTCATCTTGCGTTACGCCGGTTTCACCATCCTCACCGACCCGAACTTCCTGCACGCGGGCGACCACGTGCACCTCGGTTACGGTCTCACGGCCGAACGCCTGACCAACCCGGCCATCGAACTCGAAGAACTGCCGCCGATAGACTTCTGTGTGCTCTCGCATTATCACGGCGACCACTTCGACCGCATCGTCGAAGAGCGTCTGCAAAAGGATTTGCCCATCATCACGACCGAGCACGCGGCGGGCAATCTCAAAGAGAAAGGCTTCACCGCGCCCATCGCGCTCGATACTTGGGACGCGGTCGTCGCCGAAAAGGGGGGCGCATCGGTGCGCGTCACTTCGATGCCGGGCAAACACGGCCCCACGGCCGTCGATCTGTTCCTCCCGCCCGTCATGGGCAGCATGCTCGAATTCCAGAGCGCGTCCGGACAACGAACCACGCTGCGTCTCTACATCACCGGCGACACGCTCGTCCACGACGACCTCAACGAAATTCCGAAGCGTTACCCGGACATCGACCTCGCGCTCTTTCATCTCGGCGGCACGCGCATCATGGGGATACTTCTGACGATGGACGCCGAGCAGGGCGTCGAAGCCATCCGCATCATCAACCCGCGCGAAGTGATCCCGATCCATTACAACGATTACGAAGTTTTCCAATCGCCGCTCGAAGATTTCAAACGAGCCGTCGAAGCGGCGGGCTTCTCCGAGCGCGTCAAATATCTGAGCCACGGCGAGACTTACAACTTCGAAGTGCCCGCCAGCCGCTTCGCCTAACCGCCGGAGACTTGCCGGCCAGGTCTGAAAAGAAGGGAAACGATGAAGTAAAAGCGGTGAATGGTGAATGGTCAATGGAGCGGAACCGTCTTCTTCCATTGACCATTCACCATTGACCATTCACCAGTCTTCCGTTCATCGTTTCTCTTGTCGCTTCTATGAAATCTAACTCCAACAGACAGCTCATGGCGTTCTTGCTGCGCCTGTCATTCGTTGTCGTCGCCTGCCTCGGCATCTGTCAAATGGCTGCGACTCGCGGGGCGCAAGGGCAGCAGCGGCGACGCGCGCGTGCGACCCGTTACGTGTGCCCGATGCACGCGGAGGTGACCGCGCGGAGGCCGGGCAGTTGTCCGAAGTGCAACATGAAGTTGGTCGCGCGCGGGAAGGGGCACGCGACGGGCACGCGAGGGGCGAGCGCGCAGTCCGCACGTCCGGCGCGGACAGCGGCCGAGGCGACGGCGGCGCGCGTGCGCGCGTTGGAGACGCTCGCTCCGAGTTACGAGTTCGCGTGCATGATGCACCCGGAAGTTAAGCAAGCGCAGGAGGGCGTGTGCCCGAAGTGCGGGATGCCGCTCACAAGCGTGCGGCCTGCGGTGCGCGGCGCGTATGGTCTCTCAGTCGCGTCGGAGCCGCGCGCGCCGAAGGCGGGCGAGCGGGTGCGTCTGAGCTTCGTCGTGACGCACCCGGAGACGCGTGCGCGCGTGCGCGACTTCGTGTTGAATCACGAGCGGCTGTTTCACCTCTTCATCGTCAGCGCGGACATGAACGAGTACCAGCACATTCATCCGGAACTCGGCGCGGACGGCAGTTTCACGGTGGAGACCACGTTGCCGCGCGCCGGTCTCTACAAACTTCATTCGGACTTCTTTCCCTCCGGCGGCACGCTGCAAGTGCTGCACGGCGAACTCTCGACGGCCGGTTATCGCACGCGTCGCGCGCCCGCCACAGCCGCCGCGTTAGTCGCCGACAGGTCTTACACGAAGACCGTTGACGACGTGAAGATCAGTCTCGACTGGGGCGGCGGCGAACTCACGCCCGGCGCGTTCGTGCGGCTCAAGTATCGTCTGACGGATGCGCGCACGGGCGAGCCGGTGCGCGACCTCGAACCCTATCTCGGCGCGTGGGGGCACACGCTCATCCTCGACGCCGACCAATCCGATTACTTACATTCGCACCCGACCGAGACGTTGCCGGAAGGCGTCGACCGCACGCTCTTGCGTGGCGGCCCCGAAGTCGAATTCGGCGCGATGTTCCCCGAAGCCGGTCTCTATCGCATCTGGACGCAGTTTCGTCGCGGCGGCCGCATCATCACCGTCTCCTACACTGTCGAAGTGAAACCCGCCGCCTCTTGACGTGCGAAGATGTGCCCGGCATCGACGAATGCGACGAACCAAGCGGGCACGCCGTTAACTGTGAACATGCCTGACACTACCAATACTCCTAACACTGCTGACACTCCTGACGTTCCCGACACTGTAGAGACGCACGACATCTCGGTCGAGGAACGCTTCGGCGGCAGCGAAGGGCTGCTCTGCGTGCGCCTGAATCGCCCCGCCAAACGAAATGCCCTCACGCGCGCCATGCTCGAACGTCTGACGGAAATTTTTCGCGCGTTGGAGCAGCGAGAGGACGTGCGCGCCGTCGTCCTGACGGGCGCGGGCGCGTTGGCCTTCTGCGCGGGCACGGACATCTCCGAACTCGAAGGCTTGGACGAAACGGGCGCGCTTCAGACGGCGCGGCGCGGGCAGGAGACTTGCGAAGCGATTGAACTGTGCAGCGTGCCCGTCATCGCCGCCGTCAACGGCATCGCGGCGGGCGGCGGCTGCGAACTCGCGCTCGCCTGCCATCTCAGAATCGCGGCCGACCATGCCGCCTTCTCTCTGCCCGAACTCAAGCTCGGCATGATCCCGGCCTACGGCGGCACGCAACGCCTCGCACGCTGTGTCGGCACTGCGCGCGCCCTCCAAGCCATGCTCACGGGTGAAAATCTTCCGGCCGCCGAAGCCCTCCGTCTCGGCCTCGTCAACCGCGTCGTCCCCGCCGAACAACTCTCGGCCGAAGCGCGGACGCTCGCGCTCAATATCTCCCAATTCGCGCCGCTCGCCATCCGCGCCTGTCTCCGCGCCGTCACACGCGGCGCGCGCCTCTCGCTCTCTGACGGCCTCGCCCTCGAAGCCGAACTCTTCTCCCAACTCTTCTCCACCTCGGACGTGCGCGAAGGCACGCGCGCCTTCCTCGAAAAACGCGCGCCGCAATTCAAAGGCAAGTGAGTGCGGATTGTGGAATGCGGATTGTGGAATGCGGACTTCGGATTGCGGGTTGAAAAGCAAGTACCCGTTTTATAATCCGCATTCCTAAATCCGCATTCCACAATTCACCACCGCTTGTCACCCGCCATAAGTTTTACCTATACTGCCTGAGAATCAATTTTCCAAAAAACTCGGAGTCGCCGGAAACACTTGCAACCCGTCACACATCAAGGACAGTTGAACGCGAAGGGCTTTCGCTTCGCGTTGGTGTCGAGTCGTTGGAACGACTTTCTCACGTCGCGTCTGGTCGAAGGCGCGCTCGATGCCCTGGAGCGTCTGGGCGCGGCCGAAAAACAGGTGGAGCATTATCGCGTGCCGGGGTCGTTCGAGATACCGCTCATGGCGAGCAAGGTGGCGGAGACGGGAAAGTTCGACGCGGTTGTCTGTCTCGGCACGATCATCCGCGGGCAGACGCCGCACTTCGATTACATCGCGGGCGAGGTGACGAAGGGCGTGGCGCAGGCCGGGATGAGCGCGGGGATTCCGGTCGTCTACGGGATCGTCACGGCCGACACGCTGGAGCAGGCGATTGACCGCGCGGGCGTGAAGGCGGGCAACAAAGGGTTCGAGGCCGCGATGGCGGCCGTCGAGTTGGTCAATCTTTACAAGGAAGCATTCAACAAGTGACAAGTGACGAGTGACGAGTGGCAAGTTAAATCAACTGCTTGTCTGCAACTCGTCACTTGTCACTTGTCACTTGTCACTTCGGGGTATTAATACATGGGTTCGAGACGTAAGGCGCGCGAGTGCGCCTTGCAAATGCTCTTTGCGGCTGATGTCATGGGTGCGGCGCGAAAGGAAGCGGTGCGCGCCGACCAATTGGTGCAGCATTACTGGGCGGAGTTGGGCGAGTCGGAACTGGACGACGCGGCGCGCGAGTTTGCCACGCGGCTCGCGCTCGGCGCGCTCTCGCGCACGCCCGAACTCGACGAGCGCATCCGCTCGCGCGCCGAACACTGGCGCATCGAGCGCATGGCCGTCGTTGATCGCAACGTCCTCAGGCTCGCCGTCTACGAATTTTTGCACGAGCCGACGCCGCGCACCGTCGCCATCAACGAGGCGTTGGAGATCGCACGCCGTTTCTCCACCTACGAGGCGACGCAGTTCATCAACGGCATCCTCGACGCCATCAAACGCGACCTCGATCAAGAGCACCCGCAAACTGAAGTCGTCAACGAAGACGAAGCGACCGCTGCCGCCACCACTCTCGACGACACGCCCGAAGAGGACGAAGACGACGACGAGGAACGCACCGCTTCGGCGTCCTGACTAAACGATGAAGGGAAAGCGGTAAATGGTAAACGGTCAATGGTGAATGGAGAAAGACAGTTCTTCACCATTCACCATTCACCATTTACTATTCACCAGTCTTCCGTTCATCGTTTCTTCTTCATCATTTGCCGAAGTCCACGAAGAAAAATGAAGAGGCGTGCCGCACGCTGGCCGAGTCCTTCTGTCCGTGCTCGCTTACCTCGTCTACGAGGGGGCGACGATGGGCAGCGACCCGCCGAGCATCGAAGTTCAGCTCGGCGCGCCCGAACAGCGCGCGCACAACTTCATCGTTCCCATCACGGTGATGAACCACGGCGACGCGACGGCCGAAGGCGTCCTCGTCGAAGTGCTGTTGGAAACGGGCGCGGGCGGGCAAAAGCCTCCGGCGCGCGGCGAACTCACCATCGCCTTCCTCCCCCGTCGCGCCACGCGCGAAGGCTTCGTCACCTTTCAGGAAGACCCGCGCGCCGCCCGTCTCACCGCACGCATCCTCGGCTACGAAAAACCCTGAACGTTCGCCTCTTAAGTTCAACTTAACGAAAAGGCCGCCGTGAATAAAACACGGCGGCCTTTCTTACTTAATGTTGCAATCCGTTATTCGGACTCGCCTTCTCCTTGTATGCATTGGGCGGGCGATTCGGCTTTGGTATAACAGGTAAAAGACCACTCTCCGTTCGAGGGGTTGCAGCTAAAACTTCTGACCCCGCACGAACATGATGTCTTGGCAATCGCCAGCCTATCCGTACAATATTCTCCCTCCATCAGAGCAGCTTTGACCAAACGACCCTTTAGTGATAGCTCCGTCCTCGCGGCATGGGAACGAAGAATGTTTTTTAACTCAGTCTCGCTAACTTCAAATGCGCCGACGCGCCACACCGTTAACAAGAGTTGATTTTCATCCTCCGGCTTGGTTTTCAGAATGCGCAGCAAACTCTCCGTCTGATTCTCAGTCGTAGTATTGCCGGTCATCCAACCCTCGCCGCCTTTCACCCGCCCGCTTTCATCGAGAGTAAAGGCGAGCAGTTCTACGGGTGACGGTTGCCTGTCAGCTCGGTTATCAAGCGCATATTGTAAGACGAGTTGATTGTCGCTTATCGTGGCCGCCGCGCTATCTATGCCGACCGGGGCGCGCGGTGAAACTACGGCTTTGATCTTGACGCGGCGCTGTGACTGACAACCGGCGGCATTCGTGTGTGAAGTGCCGACAGTGGCATCGGCCGAGATTAAAGCTATCGTGAGAGTGAGAAGCAGCGTCGAGGTGAGAATTCGCTTCATCAGTTTCCCATTTCTGTTCCTGATGTGTTGTCTTGAAGAGGCGGTAAGCGAGTGAGGCTTACCGGGAACATTGAAATGACGAAAAATTATAGCGATCAACTTTGCGGAGTCAATAAATTTGTTGATATGAGTCGTCTCGAATAATAGTTGGCGTGTCGGGCATAGGTCTCAGGCCGACGCCGGCCTGCGCCATCGGGTCGCTTTGTCTCCGCGACAGCGCATTCACGAAAAAGTTTGCGTCCGCCGCGCGCGTGTTGTAGCTTTCCCGGCGCACGTAGATTTTCACGCCGACCCGTTTAAGTAAACTTATGAAGAAACGAGAACACGACGCCGCCGCCGGAGCAGCAGCGACGGCCGAAGAGGTCGCTCCCCGGCGCACGTCGCGTCGCCGGTTTGCGAAAACCATCGCCGGGGCAGCACTCGCCGCGCCGTTCGTCGCCGCACACGTCGCCGCGCTCAAGGCGCAGACGCCGCCCGCGACGAAGCAAGCGCCCGCGCCGCCCAACCCGCAGCCGACGCCACAGGCCGCGCCGCAGCCGCCTTCGCCTCTGGCCGAGGCTTACGCCGAAGTCGGCCGCCTGCGCTTCGGCGACAAACTCACGCCCGACGAACGCGCGCGCATGAAGCGCGACATGGAAGGCAACGTCCGCACGGCCGAACGCCTCCGCGCCTTCAAACTCAAGAACGCGGACGAGCCGGATTTCATCTTCATCGCTTGAAAAGCTTTGGGGAAAGGGAAAGGGGAAGGGGGAAAGGTAAGAGTCGCGCGGTTAGTTCGCGGACGTTCGGTCGCTGCGGCGAAGAAGCGAATTCGCGCGAGCGCACGTTGCGCGCCTTGTCCGGCACAAGTTCCGCGCTTTTGTCTTCAACCTTTCCCCCTTCCCCCTTTCCCTTTACCCTTCTTCCGCTTCCCGTTTGATTATGCTCAACGAAGACACTTTCTTTTCTTCCGTCGTCGAACTGGCCGCGCAGATACGCGCGCGCAAGCTCTCGCCTGTGGAGTTGACCGAAGGTTATCTGTCGCGGCTCGAACGCTTCGGCGCGCGGCTCGGGGCGGTCGCCCACGTCATGCGCGAGAGCGCGCTCAGAGAAGCACATCAGGCCGAGCGAGAGATCCGCGCGGGTCGCTACAAGGGACTCCTGCAGGGCATCCCCTACGGTGCGAAAGACCTGCTCGCCACGCGCGACGCACCCACTACTTGGGGCGCGACGCCCTACCGGGAGCAACGCTTCGACTACGACGCCACCGTCATCCGCAAACTGCGCGACGCGGGCGCGATCCTCTGCGCCAAGCTCGCCATGATCGAACTCGCGGGCGGCATGGGCTACAACCAAGCGGACGCAAGTTGGACGGGCGCGTGCCGCACGCCCTGGAACACAGACTATTGGAGCGGCGGCTCGTCTTCGGGGCCGGGCGCGGCCGTGGCCGCCGGTCTGGTCGCCTTCGCCATCGGCTCGGAGACATCGGGGTCGATTATCACGCCCGCGTCCTTCTGCGGCGTCTCAGGTCTGCGCCCGACCTACGGCATGGTCTCGCGCCACGGCGCGATGGCGCTCTCTTGGACGCTCGATAAACTCGGCCCTATGTGTCGCACCGCGGCCGACTGCGCCGCAGTGCTCTCGTCAATCGCCGGGCGCGACCCGCTCGACGCGAGTTCGCGCGACGGCAGTTTTCGTTATCCCGCAAACGCACAGACCGCGCGGCGCACATCCGGCCCGAACGCGCGCCCGCTTCGTCTCGCCGTGATGAAAGATTCTTACGAGAAGGCGCAGAAGGAGGTGCGCGAAAACTTCCTCGCCTCGCTCGAAGTGTTGAAGCGCACAGGGCGAGAGCGCGTGCGCGTGGAGATGGACGTGAAGCTGCCCGATTATCCTTACGGGGCGGCCGTGGGCACGATTGTCGATGCGGAGGGCGCGGCGGCGTTTCGAGACTTGATCGAATCAGGGCGCGTGCGCGAACTCGCGTCGCCCGAAGGACGCATCGGCGGTTATTCGGCGTCGCTCGTCACGGCGGTCGATTACTTGCACGCGATGCGGATGCGCGTGCCGATGCGGCGCGCTTGGCGCGAGTTGTTTCAAAAGTACGACGTGCTCGTCGCGCCTTCGCGCAGCACCGTCTCATACCCGGTGAGCAAAACTTTCGACCAAGCCTATCCCGGCATCGGCGCATCGTCGCCCATCGGCGCGTCGAACCTCGTCGGCGTGCCCGCCATCTCCATCCCGAACGGCTTCGGGCAGGACAACTTGCCGACCGGCATCCAATTCATCTCCGCCGCTTGGAACGAACTCACCCTCGTCGAACTCGCGGACACCTACCAACACGCTACCGACTGGCACAAGCGACGACCGAACGTCGCATGAAACAAGTAAATCGTGAATCGTCAATCGTGAATAGAAAAAACCGGATTGAACCTATTCACGATTGACGATTCACGATTCACGGCTTTTCTATCTATTCACGATTTACGATTTACTATTTACCCGTCATGCTCAGAACCATCCACATCGTCTGCGCTTATCTGATCATCGCGCTCGGCGTGGCGCACCTGTTGTTCACCTTTCACGATTACGACGAGTTCGTGCTCGACGCGCTGTGGTTCGCGAGCGCGGGTTTCGCCATTATCTTCGCGGGCTTTCTGAACTTGATTGCGACGAGGATGGCGGGACGAGACAAATTCGTGCGCGTGCTCTGCTTCTTATCCAACGTGGTCGTAGCCGCGCTGTTCGCCGCGACCTTGTGGTTGATGCAGCAGCCGCAGGTCTTCGTCGGCATCCTGCTCTTTGCCGTCGCTGCCGTCGTCACGCTCGCCTCGCCGGCACGTGCCGCGGACGTTTAAATCGAACTCAAGTTAACCGCTGCTCCTGTTACTACTGCTCGCCGCGTCGCTTTAGCAGCTTCGGCAGATCGAGCAAGAGCGCGACCGTGCCGTTGCGTTGTTCGAACGCGCCGCCGACGCCGCGCCAGCGCGTCGCGTATCGTCCGAGGCTGCGCACCAACGCTTCGCGCACGCCTTCAATACTTTCGACCGCGACGAGGAGACGCTCAGTTGGCGCATCTCCCGCGCGCTGCCAAGCGTCCGTCTCGTCGCGGTCGCGTCGCAAGACGAGAGCGGGCACGCGGCGCGCCCCGGCGTCGCCCGGCGGCCGCACCGGCGCGCCGTCGAGCAGCGACCGGAGCCACACGAGCGATAACTTGCCGCCGTCCACATGCGCGCGCGCGCGCCCTTCGTCGTCGAACTCGATCTCCGCCGGTTCGAGTTCGACCGTGTCGACGACGTGGCTCGCGTCGAACGCGTAAGCGTGGCCGCCCGCCGCGCGCACCTGCACGACGCGGACGAGCGAGAGCGCGAGCGGCACGCGCAACTCGAAAGTCGTGCCCGCGCCGCGCACCGTGCGCACGCGCAACTCGCCGCCCGCGCGCTCCAACGAGTGCTCCACGACATCCAACCCGACGCCGCGCCCCGACACGTCCGAGACGCGCGCGGCCGTCGAAAAACCGGGACGAAAGATCAGGCGCAGCGCGTGTTCCTCCGTCACCCGCGTGCCCGGCGCGACGAGTCCTTGCGCGACGGCGACGCGCCCCACGCACTCCGTATCGATGCCCCGCCCATCGTCCGCCACGCGCACGCGCACGCGACTGCCTTCGGCCGCCACGTCCAGACGCACGCGACCGCGCGGAGACTTGCCCTGTGCGCGTCGTTCTTCGGCTGGTTCGATGCCGTGGTCGATGGCGTTGCGCAAGAGATGCAACAGCGGCTCGGCGATCTGCTCCGCGAGCGACCTATCGACGCGCACTTCGCCGCCCGTCACCTCCAGGTCGATCTCTTTCCCGGCGACGCGCGCCGCGATGCGCGCCGCACGCGCCGCGCGTTCGAGCACGGGCAGGAGCGGCTGCATCCGCAGACGCATCACACGGTCTTCGAGTGCCCCGAAATCTTCGCGCAGACGCCGCGCGCTCTCCTCCCACAGTGACGACAACGAATGCGCCTGCTGCTCGTCGTCCAACGGCATCGATGCGCCGCCCGCGCCCGCCTGTTCGAGTATCGCCAGCGTCTCGTTGAACAGTTCGTGCGTGGCCGTCACGAGTTCGTCGAGTTCACCGAGCGGCACGCGCACGTAGACCGTCGCGGGCGACGCGTCCGCGCGCTCCGTTGCACGAGCGCCGACCTCGCGCGACGCGGAGCCGGTGGCAGTCCACGCGATGCGCGCGCCGTGCGGCGCGAGGCGCGCTTCGAGTTCGGCGCGCGTGCAGTTGGCGGCGTAGAGAATGTGGAAGCTGATGTGGTCGGGCGCGCCGGGGTCGCCGGGGAAGGTCGAGATGATTTCGCCGCATTCGCCGAGCGCGCTTGTGAGGCGTCCGAAATGCTCGTCCAGAGTCGCGAGGTCGAACGCCGCCGCGATCACACACGCCGACGCGCCTTCGCCGACGGACTCGTTCAGATGTTGCCGCTCGGCCGCCGATAAGCCGCGCGCGATCTCTTCCGGCAACTCGTCAGCCGCCTCGCGCGCGAACGTCTGCCGCGCGCCCTCCGTATCGCCCGCGCCCGTTCGAGCGGCAACTTCGTCTGCGTGTGCGGCGTGCGCGACAGCCGACGCCCCGGCGTGGCGGCGCAGTTGTTCGACGACGGCGTGCGGCGGCTCGGACACGACATCATCGCCGCGCGCGGCGCGTTCGAGCAGGAGCGAGAGCGCCTGCGTGGCATCTTCGCACGCGTCGATGGCCGCATCCGTCAGCGGCATGCGTCCCTGTCGCGCGGCGTCGAGCAGGTTTTCAAATTCGTGTGCGAGACGACTGAGCGCGGAGAGTTGGGGAAGCGTGGCGGCAGAACCTTTGAGCGTGTGGACGTGGCGAAAGATACGCGCGACGAGTTCGCGCCGCGCGCGCCCGTCCGACGCCGTGGAGACGCGGCGCAAGCGTTCCACGTCGGCGAACAGAGCCTCGACCCGCTCGTCGGCCTCCGCCAAAAATTCGCGCAACAGTTGCTCGTCCATCGCGCGCGATTATAACTGAAAGACGTAGGGGAAAAGGGGAAAGGGAGTGAGGTTAAGCGCATTAGACAAAACTGAGAAATCGCGAAGCGACACGAAACAACACGAGAGCGATGTGCGGTTGAGTTTAATGCGCGGTCATTTCAACGCAGAGGACGCGGAGAAGACAATGATTCTCCGCGTCCTCTGCGCCTCCGCGTCCTCTGCGTTAAATCGCGCCCTCGCAACACTCAACCGCACATCCTTTAAACTTCTTCTTCGTGTGGTTCGTGCGACGCGTGTGGTTTCACTGTCTTGTCAATCGTTTTTCGCGCTCTGCCGGGCGAGGGTCTGCGCGCGTTCGACGAGTTGGACGAACTCCGTGCGATAGCCTTGTGCGTCCGCGCCGGTGGCGGCGCGTGCGAGTTGGGCGATGTCTGCATAGCGCACGTCGCCTTTGTATTTCGAGTCGCGCAGGAGCAGGCCAAAGCCCGCGACGGCCGACGAGAATTTGAAGTTGTTCGATGCGCTCTCTAGCGTACTCCCTGCGTCCGCGACCCACACGCTCAGGAGTTTGCTCGTGTCCGCGTCCGGCTCTTTATAGCGCACTTTGATCGTCATCAACTCTTTGCTGTTCGCGTTCGCGGACACTGCGGCGGGCTTCTGATACTTCAACTCATCGACGCCGGGGTTCTCGAATTTCTGCCCGTAGGGGACGACTTCGTAGAGTGCCGTGACGGTGTGGCCTGCGCCGATCTCGCCTGCGTCTTTCGTGTCGTCGTTGAAATCCTGATCGCGCAGCAGCCGATTTTCATAACCGATCAGGCGATAGGCGGCGGCCTGTCGCGGATTGAACTCCACCTGAATCTTCACGTCCTTGGCGATGGTGGCGATGGTCGCGCCGAGTTGTTCGCCGAGCACTTTACGGGCTTCCTGCAATTCGTCGATGTAGGCGTAGTTGCCGTTGCCCTTGTCGGCCAGCGTCTCCATCGTCGCGTCTTTGACGTTGCCCGTGCCGAAGCCGAGCACGGAGAGAAAGACGCCCGTTTTGCGTTTCTCTTCAATCAGCCGCGTCAGTTCGCCTTCGCTCGTCGTGCCGACGTTGAAGTCGCCGTCCGTGGCGAGGATGACGCGGTTGATGCCGCCGCGGATGAAATTTTCGGCGGCGACACGATACGCGAGTTGGATGCCTTCGCCGCCGTTGGTCGAGCCTCCGGCTTCGAGCGCGTCGAGCGCGGCGAGAATTTCACCGCGACGGTCGCCGGGCGTCGAAGGCAAGACAAGCCCGCTCGAACCCGCATAGACGACGATGCTGATCCTATCGCGCGCCGAGAGTTGTTCGGCCAGCATGCGCAGGGACGATTTGACGAGCGGCAGTTTGTCGGGCGAGTTCATCGAGCCTGACACGTCGAGCAGGAAGACGAGATTGGCGGGCGGCAAGTCTTCCTTGTGCACGCGCTTGCCCTGCAAGCCGATGTGGACGAGGCGATGCTTCGTGTTCCACGGGCAAGCGGAGACTTCGGCGTTGATGGAGAAGGGCGCGTCGCCCGCGGGCTGCGGATAGTCGTAGGAGAAATAGTTGATCAACTCTTCGATGCGGACGGCATCTTTGGGCGGCAGTTGGCCGTCGCGCAGGAAACGGCGCGTGTTGCTGTAAGAGGCCGTGTCCACGTCGATGGAGAAAGTGGAGAGCGGGGCGCGCGCCGCCTCGAAGAAGGGGTTCTCGTCGATGTGCTTGTAGGCTTCGGTGTTGAACTCCCGGTCGTCTGAATCGGCACGGTCGGCGCGTCCGACCGACTCACGCCGCGCCCTCGCCGCGGACTTCGCGAGAGGTTGCCCGACGGGCGAGGCGACGATGGGCTGGGCCGCGTCGGCGCTCGATAGCGTCTCTGTTTCCGCCGCGCGTTCATTTCTGTTTTGCGAAACTTTGCCCGGCTCGGACACGCGTTCGCACGAAGACAACAGCAGCGCGACCGCGATGCAGAGCGCGATCCAGAGCGGGCGCGCGTGCCGGCGCGAGGGTGGCGAGGCGGGGAAAAGTCTGCGTGTCGAAGTCGGCGAGGTGCGTGCGCTTTCGTGTGCGTGGCTCATAAGTCCTCCTGCGTCCGTGGTAGTGGTCAAACTTCCTAAACCTTGTCATCCACTTGAATGCGGACGCGGGAAGAAACTTGCGGGAGGGCGGAAAAAAATTAGCGAGGCCGTGTGCGCGTCGGCGTCGGTGCAAGCGGGGGCGGGCCGGTGTAGCGGTAGTGGCCTGTGATCTTCCAGGCGAAGAGAACGTCTTCGATCCTCGGCCCCTGTCCGATGTTGTGCATGATCATGTAGCGGCCGGGCGTGGCCGACTGCATGTCAACCACGATGCCGATGTGCGTCTGCGAGGCGTTCAAGTCCCACGTCACGATGTCGCCGGGGCGATAGTCGGCCGCCGCTTCGGTGATGGGCAGAGACTTGCCCTTGCGCGCGAAGAAGACGCGCAGGTTCGGCACGCGTCGATGGTCGATGTTCGTGTCGGTCGAGGTGAGGCCGAACTTCGTCGGGTAGAGCGAAAAGTTGGCGGCCATGTCTTCGTGGACTTCCTTCTGCAAGTCTATGCCGAGCGTGCGGTAAGAGCGGATCACTTCGTCAGTGCAGACGCCTTTCTCGGCGGGCACGTCGCCGCCGGGATAGTCCAATTTGAAATAGCTCGCGTCGTATTCGACTTCGTGCGAGGTGCGTTCGACGGCCGCCGCGACGAGGCGTTCGAGCACGGGCGACTCGTAGACGGGCTTGACGGTCGGCTGCGGCGAGGCGAGAGGCGACTGCGTTGAAGGCGCGGAAGAGTCGGCACGCGCCGCGCGCGTGTGACGGCTCCCCTGCGGCGCGTCTCCGCGCGGGACACTGCACGCGCCGAGCACGCAGGCGACGAAGATGCTCAAGCAGCAGAGCGCGGCGTTCAATGAAGTTTTAGTTGACGGCATCGGTCACACTCGCGTGGGGCGAATTTTCGAGGGCGCTCATGTGATGTTGGAAGAGGGCGAACGGGTTGCGCCGCAAGTGGGCAAGACGGATGCGATGCGAGACGGAAAGTGATAGGCTATTACTCGAACACCGAACGGACAATTTACAGAGCGCGTGCCGCCGCCCGCCGGGCAGGCCGCGAAGCGCGCGGCTTCTCTCCAAAGAGGTGACAAGACTTTGAGCGCACAACAGAACCAGTTCGACTACTCGCAATTCATCGCCGAAAACTTCGGCGCGAACGCCAACTACGTCGAGACGCTGCTTGAGCGTTTCCGCAGCGACCCGTCGCTCGTAGACGAATCTTGGCGCGCCTATTTCGCGGAGATGCTCGGCCAGACGCCCGCGCCGCAGTCCGCACCCGCCGCCGCTTCGTCGAACGCCACGTCCGGCAACGGCGCAGCCAACGCGACCACCGCCGCCACTAACGCCGCGACGCGCACGGACGGCGACGGGGCGACGGCCGGGGCGTCAACAAGCGCGACGGCCGCGCCCGCTCCCTCCGCGCAGACTGCGCAGACCGCGCCCGCCGCACCGCAAAGTGCGACCACTGCCGCCGCCGCGACAACGTCCGCCACGCCCGCGTCGCAGACGGCCGCGACGACCAGTGCAACGGCCGCGCCGCCCGCGACAAGCGCGTCGCCCGCGTCGCAGTCGTCCGCCGAAGCCGCACCGATTCGCGGCGCGGCCTTGAAGATCGTCGAGAACATGGAGACGAGTCTCACCGTCCCGACCGCCACGTCGAACCGGCAAGTGCCCGTCAAACTTCTCGAAGAGAATCGCGCCATCATCAACAAGCATCTCAAAGAGCATGGCGGCGGCAAAACTTCCTACACGCACCTGATCGCCTACGCATGCTTGCGCGCGCTCGAAAAGTATCCCCAACTCAACGACGGCTTCGCGCTCTCCGACGGCAGACCGGCGCGCCTGCGCCGCACGGAAGTCAATCTCGGCGTCGCCATCGACATCCAAAAGAAGGACGGCTCGCGCTCGCTGCTCGTGCCGAACATCAAGTCGGCGCACGCGCTCTCGTTCAAGGAGTTCGTCAAGGCTTACGACGACGTGGTCAAGCGCGCGCGCGAAGGCAAACTCGGCGTGCCCGATTTTCAAGACACGACCATCTCTTTGACG
This sequence comes from Pyrinomonadaceae bacterium, assembly GCA_036387235.1. GTDB lineage: Bacteria > Acidobacteriota > Blastocatellia > Pyrinomonadales > Pyrinomonadaceae > JAIVJZ01. The sequence continues at coordinate 72,802 of DASVUD010000047.1, read as the reverse complement.
AACCCCGGCACCATCGGCACGGTCGCTTCCACGCCGCGCCTGATGGCCGGTCAATCCGTCATCATCGCCACGGGCGCAATCGAATACCCGGCCGAGTATCACGCGATGACGCCGGAAGCCCTCTCGCTGCTCGGCATCAGCAAGACTTTGACCATCTCTTCGACCTACGACCATCGCATCATCCAGGGCGCGGAGTCGGGCGCGTTCCTCGCGCACGTCCACGAACTGCTCGTCGGTCAACACGAGTTTTACGAACGCATCTTTCAAGACCTCGGCATCGCCTATCGTCCGATGCGCTGGGCTGTGGATCGCAACCCCGCGCTGCTCGGCGGCGACCGCACGCAGGAGCAGATCGTCAAACAGGCGCGCGTGCTCGAACTGATCAACGCCTATCGCGTGCGCGGCCACCTCGTCGCCGACATCGACCCGCTCGACGCGATGCCGCTCAACGCTCATCCAGACCTCGATCTGGAAACTTACGGCCTCTCCATCTGGGACTTGGATCGCACCTTCATCACGGGCGGACTTGGCGGGCGCGAAAGCTCTACGCTTCGCGACATCTTGGACATCCTGCGCCGCGCTTATTGCGGCAAGGTCGGCACGGAATACCGCCACATCCAGAGCAAGGAACAAAAGCTCTGGATACGCGAACAGATTCGCCGCGAGTTCGTCGACCCCGAACCGCTCTCGCCCGAAATCAGGAAACAACTGCTCGACCGCTTGATCGCCGCCGAACAGTTCGAGCGTTTCCTGCACACGAAGTACCTCGGCGCGAAACGTTTCTCGCTCGAAGGCTGCGAGACGATCATCCCGCTCCTGCACCAGTTGATCGAGAAGGCGGGCGAGCGCGGCGTCCAAGACATCACGCTCGGCATGGCGCATCGCGGTCGTCTGAACGTGCTGGCGAACGTCGTCGGCAATTTTTCCGAACGCATCTTCACGGCCTTCGAGGGCGCGGTGCATCCGAACTTTCCGGCCGACGAAGGCGACGTAAAATATCATCAGGGCGCGCAGGGCGAACGCCGGACGACGAGCGGGCAAACGGTTCGCATCACGGTCTCCCCGAATCCGAGCCATCTGGAATTCGTCGATGCCGTCGTCGAAGGCATGGTGCGCGCCAAGCAGGACGCGACGGACGCCGAACGCGAAGTGGCAATTGATTTGTCGCTCCCCGTCCTCTTGCACGGCGACGCGGCGTTCGCCGGGCAGGGCATCGTGATGGAGACTTTGAACCTCGCGGAGCTTCGCGGCTATCGCACGGGCGGCACGATCCACATCATCATCAACAACCAGATCGGCTTCACCACCTCGCCCGAAAAAGGGCGCTCCACCATCTACTCGACGGACGTGGCGCGCATGACGCAACTGCCGATCTTCCACATCAACGGCGACGACCCCGAAGCCGCTTACCGCGTCCTGCGCATCGCGCTCGACTACCGGCAGGAGTTCAACAAAGACGTGGTGCTCGACGTGATCGGCTTCCGCCGCCTCGGCCACAACGAGGGCGACGAGCCGAGCTACACGCAGCCGCTCATGTACGCGCGCGTCAAAGCGCATCCCGGCGTCCGCACCATCTACGCGCAAAAACTCGTCGGCGAAGGCGTGCTCACCGAAGCGGACGTGGAGACGATGATCAAAGAGCGCATCGCGCACTACGAGCAGGCGCAGGCACGCGCCAAAGAGATCGTCGCCGGCAAGCCGAAGATGACGGAGTTGCCGCCGCCCATCGTCGAAGAGGACGGCTCGGACGTGTTGGAGACGGGCGTTGCGGCGGAAGTGATCCGCGAACTCGGACATAAGATCGCGGTCGTGCCCGAAGGCTTCAACATCAACCCGAAGATGGTGAGCCAACTGGCGCGGCGCGAGCGGATGGGCGCGGGCGCGGTGCCGCTCGATTGGGCGTTCGGCGAGGCGATGGCTTTCGGCTCGCTCGCGCTCGAAGGCACGAACGTGCGCCTGAGCGGACAGGATTCGGGGCGCGGCACGTTCTCGCAGCGCCACGCCATTCTCTACGACACGCAGACGGGCAAGGCTTGGACGCCGCTCTCCGAACTCGCCGCGCGCGAACAGGGGCGACCGCGCTTCGAGGTCTTCGATAGCTCTCTATCGGAACAGGGCGTGATGGGCTTCGAGTACGGCTACTCGGTCGTCGCGCTCGACGCGCTCGTCATGTGGGAAGCGCAGTTCGGCGACTTCTCGAACGGCGCACAGGTGATCATCGATCAGTTCGTCGCGCCCGGCGTGGACAAGTGGCAGCAGCCCTCGCGCCTCGTCCTGCTGTTACCGCACGGCTACGAAGGCCAGGGGCCGGAACATTCCAACGCGCGGCTGGAGCGCTACCTGCAACTCTGCGCCGAGAACAACATGCAGGTCTGTTACCCGACTAGCCCAGCGCAGTATTTCCACTTGCTGCGCCGACAGGTGCGACAGCAGATCGCGCGCCCGCTCGTGGTGATGACGCCGAAGAGCTTGCTGCGCCTGCCCGCCGCCACTTCCACGGTCGCAGAACTCACGACGGGCGGCTTCCGACCCGTCATTGACGATGCGGAGATCGCGAACCCCGCGGACGTGCGCCGCATCGTCTTGTGCAGCGGCAAGGTCTATTACGATCTGAACGCGGCGCGTCTGAAATCGGACGACCGCCGCGTCGCCATCGTCCGCCTCGAACAGTTCTATCCGTTTCCCGAACGCGCCTTGCGCGAGACGTTAGCGCGCTACGCGAACGCCGACCAACTCGTCTGGGCGCAAGAAGAGCCGAAGAACTACGGCGGCTGGCATTTCGTCGAGCCGCGTCTGATGCGTATGCTGCCCGGTTGCGAGCGCCCTTACTACGTCGGCCGCACGGCCTCGGCCAGTCCCGCCACCGGCTCTTACACCATCCACGAACTCGAACAGCGCGAACTCGTCAACCAAGCCCTCACCACCGACGCGCCCGTTATCTCCAACGCCAGCACAGACAAGTATGCCGGGCAAGCGGATTCGTGAAAGCAGAGGTCAGAGGTTAGAGGTCAGTAGGAAGAAATTAAAGGCCGACGAGAATAACAAGTAGTAGCTTTGGAGCAACTACTTATTACTCTCGCCGGCCTTTAGCTGTTTTAACTAACCTCTAACCTCTAACCTCCGACCTCTGCTTTCAAGGTTTCTTCGCGGGCGTCGCTTCCACTTCGGTGAAGTCGTCGTCTTCGATGATCTTCACTTCGCTGCCGAAGCGTTGATAGTTGCGGAAGCGGATTTCGTTGCGCGCTTGGACGATCTCGGTCTGCGTGAATTTGCCGCGCCCGCCGGGTTCGATGTAGTTGACGGAGACGGCAGTGGTAAACGTGGCGTTGGCGGCGACGGGCAGAAGATATTGACGTTCGGAGATCGTCACCCAGTCGAAGTCGATAGTCTTGTCGAGTTGGCGAATGGGGAAATTGGGTTCAACGTCCGTGGTGGTGTACTCGGCGCGAAGGACGCGGAATTTTTCGCGGTCAACCCAGATGCGCCCGCGCAAGCCGGTCTTGGTCATGCGCGTTTCGTCTTCGCCCGTGTAGAGCAGGTGATTGTCGGCCTTCTCTTTTTTGATGTCGAAGTTGTAGATGATGGTGCGGCGTCCGCGCAGCGTGTCCGTGTCGGCGGCTTGAAAAGCGGTGGCCGCCTGTTCGGAGAAAATGCGTAAGAGGAGCGAGGCGAATTCGCCGGTGGTGGTCGAGCCGCCCGCCTGCTCGTAGCTGGCGCGCTCGGCTCCGCTCGAAAGGTTCGGGATGCCGTTCGTGGCGAGCAGTTTGTATTGTTCGCCGCCCGCGCTCTCGCGGTAACTGACGGCGACGGTGAGACGGTCAAGCACGTGCCAGTTCTGCGTCCGCCCGCGCGCCTCCGAACGCGTGACGAGTTGTTTGACGACGAAATCCGGGATGCTCTTCGCGGCTTCGAGCGAAGCCTTGCGCGCCTCGGCCAACACGTGCGCGGCTTCCACAACGGAAGGCGGCGCATAGGTCGCGGGATTCGCACGTCGCCGCGCGGCTTCTTCGAGCGTGCGGCGCAGGAGCGTGTCGTTGCCGCTCTTGGTGGCGACGATGCCGCGTAAGCCCGTCGTCAACTCGAAGTCGATGCCGCGTCGCCTGATCTCTTCCACGATCTCGTCGCGCTTCTGCGGCTGCGCCGGGAGTTGATAGACGAGCCGCACGAGTTCCTGACTCGTCAGAGGTTTCTGTTGCGGCTGTTGCGACTGCTGTGCAGCCGCGTGGCCGCACAGGAAGACGACGGAGAGAAGCGCGCCCGCGAGCGTTTGAAAAAATGCGGATGTGAAATTTTGCTGAAGCATAAAAGAGAGTCGAACGGAGAAACACTGATGACTGATGACCGGCAAAAAAATCGACTGACTATCGACAGGCTATCAATTGACTATCGACTGACTAGCGACAAAAATTTTCAATCGTGCGCGCGAGGATCGAAACGCACACATCGAGTTCGGCGGCGGGCACAAATTCGCCCGTGCGGTGCGCGTTTTGAATCTGGCCGGGGCCGAAGACGACCGCCTCCGCGCCCATCTCGGCGAGTTGCGGGGCTTCCGTGCCGAAGGCGATGGAGCCCGCCGTCTGGCCGCTCAAAGTTTCGAGCGCGCTGACTAGTCGCGAATCCGCGCGCGTCTCGATGCCTCCGTCGAGCCGAAGGATTTCGATGTGGCAATCGAAGTCCGGTTCGGCCCGGCGCAAATCTTCGACCTCGGCTTGGATGAGTTCGACGGCGTGCGACGCTGCCTGTCCGGGAACGGGACGCCATTCGAGCGTGAAGCGACATTCGCCCGCGATGATGTTTTTGGCCGTGCCACCATTGATCAAGCCGACGTTGAGCGTCGTGTGTGGCGGGTCGAACGACGCGTGCGCATCGACGGTGCGTAAAGTTTCGGCGACGCGTTCGATGCGCGTGATGAGACGCGCCGCGCGAAAGATGGCCGATGCGCCGAGCGACGGATACGCGCTGTGCCCCTCGCGCCCCCGAACGCGCACCTCCGCCAGACAATAACCTTTGCCCGCGCGCATCGGCCGGAGCGAAGTCGGTTCGCCGACGACCGCGTAGCGTGCACGGAGCGCGCCCGTCTCGGCGAGTCGTTTCGCGCCGATGCAGCCGACCTCCTCGTCCGCCGTGAAGACGAGCGCGAGCGGTCGCTTGAGTTCGGCTACGCCCACTTGCTCGACGGCCGCGAGCGCGGCGGCGATAAAGCCTTTCGTGTCGCACGCCCCGCGCCCGTAAAATTTCCCTTCACGCTCCGTCAGCACGAGCGCCTCTGCCCACGCCGCATCAAAGGGCACTGTGTCCGTGTGCCCGACGAGCGCGAGTTCAACTTCCATCCGCTCCGCATCAACCGATGGAGGGACGCAGACGAGGTTGAACTTCTTCACGCCGTCCGCGTCGATGTAAGGAAACATCCGCGCACATAAGCCGAGGGCTTCGACACGCGCGGCGAGGTAAGAGATCACGCTCAGGTTGGAGCGCGACGAAACGGAGTCGACCCGGACGAGTTCGGCGAGTGTCTGTGCAACATTCATATTGGTGCGCGAACGTTCAACGCCACAGTTTGCGCTGTAGATTTGTGAAGCGTTCGATGATCTCATCTTGCGCGTGGTGGTGTCCATCGGAGAGAAGCGTGCGACCGCCGACGACCACATCGCGCACGGCGGTGCGCGCGAGCGAGAAGACGACGGCGGGCAAGAGGTCTTCCGTGCACGCTCCGGCGATGGAAGGATCGTCGAGTGAGACGGTGAAGAAATCGGCGGGGCGTCCCGGCGCAAGCGCGCCGCCGAGTGGTGCGCCGAGAGAGGACGCGCCGCTCGCGGTGGCGCAATCGAAGAGTCGCGCGGCGAGCGCGGAGAGGCCGCCCGCTTCCTCGTCGTCGCCGTCGTCTTCTTCGCGTCCGCTCGTCGCGGGTGCGAGCACGGCGCGTTCGAGTTTTTGCAGGCGCAGGTGGTATTCGAGTTCGCGCGCGTCTTCGAGCAGATCGATCTGCGTGTGGCTGTCCGTGCCGAGCGCGAGAGGGACGCCCGCGCCGAGCAACAGGTCGGCCGGGACGATGCCGTCGCCCAAGTTGCGTTCGGTCGTCGGGCAGGCGCAGACGTGCGCGCGTGCGCGTGCGAGCGCACGCACGTCCGCCGGTGTGATGTGGACGGCGTGGACGGCCGTGAAGCGTTCGTTCAGTAAACCTTCTGAGGCGAGCAGCGCGACGGGCGCGCGTCCGTGTTCCTCCGTGCAGGCGGCGACCTCCGCCGGTTGCTCCGCGACGTGCATGTGGACGGGCAGCGCCCGCGCGGCGGCAAACTCCGACACCTCGCGCAAGTATTCGAGCGGCACGGCGCGCACGCTATGCGGCGCGACTCCGACCCACGCGGCTGTCGCGCTGCTTTCCGATTCTCTTGATGAGTCGGCTTCGGCGCGCGCGAGGTCGTCGGCGAGAGTTTCGGTCTGCTTGAGAAACTCGGCGGGGTCGTCTTCGATGAAGCGCGCCTGCCGGGCGTCGGGCGGTTTGTTCCAACCCGCGCGCGCGTAGGCGACGTTGAGGAGCGCGATGCGGATGCCGACGTCAGTGGCGGCGCGGACGACTCGCTTCGCCAGTTCGTTTGCGTCCGCGTAGCGCGTGCCACCGGGCGCGTGATGCAGGTAGTGAAACTCGCCGACGGACGTGATGCCTGCGGCGGCCATCTCCAAGAAGGCCATGCGCGAGGCATCGTAGATGTCTTCGGGCGAGAGGCGCGTGGCGGCGGCGTACATCATCTCGCGCCACGTCCAGAAGGAATCGTGCGCGGCCGAGCGACGCTCCGTGCGCCCGCGTATGACGCGTTGGAAGGCGTGCGAATGCGCGTTGACGAGGCCGGGCAGCAGCGCACGCCCTTTGAGGCGCACCACGCGCGCCGTGTGTGGTTCGTAGTCGCGCGTGAGTTCAAGGATGCGACCCGCGCCGTCCGAGACGAGCGCGAGGCCGCTCGAGAATCGCCCGCCCGTGTAAATCACGTCGGGCAGCCACGCCGTCAATGTCTGTCGAGTGTCCGGCAAGTGTAGGTGCTTAAAAGTTCAAACGGGATAACCGCGCGCCTTGAGCATACAATATCCTTTGCCGGTAGTCAGTTATTCGTCGCTTCCGGTGACGGACGATTGACCGCCCGCGTGCATCTAACGGGACATGAATACAACTGTCGGCAATTTAAGAACGTATGCGGGATTTGCGCGGCGCTTCGGGCGGCGTTTCTTGGAGGAGCGCCTGCGCGAGCGACGCGAAGCAATCGCGCCCGCGCCGCATCGCCCGCGCCCCACGGAGTGGCCGGACGACCGTCTGACCGTGGCGTGGCTCGGTCATGCGACGGTGCTCGTCAATTTTTACGGGACGTGGTTCTTGACCGACCCGGCGCTCAGAGCGCGCGTGGGCTTGCGCGTGCCCGGTTTGTTGACGGTCGGGCCGCGTCGTCTCGTCGCGCCCGCGCTTCAGGCGCACGAGTTGCCCGCGCTCGATGCCGTGCTCGTCTCGCACGCGCACATGGATCACTGCGACACGGGGACGCTCGCGCGCTTGCCGCGCCGCACGCTCGCGCGCGCCGTCGTGCAGCGCGGCAACGGCGACCTCGTGCGTCGTTTCCGGCGCGTTGACGAATTGGCGTGGGGAGAGGCGTCGGAAGTTAATGGTGCGCGCGTCGAGTCGGTTGAGGTGAACCATTGGGGGGCGCGTAAGCTAACGGATAGCCAGAGAGGTTACGGTGGATTTTTGATCGAAAAAGATGGACGCGCGATAGTGTTCGGCGGCGACACGGCGGACACGCGCGCCTTCGCGCGTCTCAAAGGGCGCGCGCGCATCGTGCTCGCCATGATGCCGATTGGCGCTTATAACCCTTACATCCACGCGCACGCCAACCCTGAGCAATCATGGCGCATGGCGCGCGAGATGGGCGCGACCTACATCCTGCCGATGCACCATTCGACTTTTCGTCTGAGCCGCGAGCCGCAGGGCGAACCCGTCGAGCGCCTGCACGCCGTGGCCGGACGCGAACGCTGGCGCGTGGCCTTGACCGAGATCGGGCAGACGTGGAGTTTGCCGGAAGACTGACGCTCAGAGCCGCTAACAAAACAAAGGAACTACGCGCGACACTGAACGACACTAACTTCTTCGTGTTGTTTCGTGTCGCGCGTGGTTTCATCGCTCTACGTTTTGAGAACGCGCCGTGCGGCCGTCAGCGTTCGCTCTGCCGGTAAGTTTTGGGCAGCGTGGGGGAGGAGCGTTGGTGGTCGCTCAGCATGCGCGCGTAGCATTTAAGACACATGCCGCGAGAGTTTTTGGTGTCGAGACGGCGCACGACCACGCCGCACCAAGTACAAACTTCCTGATAGACCGTCCCCGTCAACTGTTCATTCTTGTTCATCGCCACACCTACCTGCTTGAACTATATTTTTAAACTTCGCTCACGGGGGATGACCGAAACTTTAAAGGGCGCGGAAGGCGTGCGTCTGTACGTGTTCGTACTCACTTTCGCACGGCGCGCTCGCGCTTCGTCCGCGAACGGACAGACCGTGGTTGGCGCGCGCCGCTAGACTTTTCCGCCTTCGCCTTAGAAAATTCGAGACCGTCCGCGCGCAGTGAGCGGAGCGCGAGTTTCCGAAAGGTCTTGTGCGCTCTCGCGGTGCGCGGGCGCTTTTGTTTGTGCCCGCCGTCGATCATTTTTCGGCGGGCGCGTAAAAATTTAAGTTGAGCGTGAAAAGGGGGAGAGAAGTTATGGCAGAGGAAGAGGGACAAGACGAACAGAAGACCATGCCGCCGCAGCAGCAGGCGGAGCAGCCGGGGAGAGAAGCGGAGATGACGCCGCGCCCCGTGGCGGACGACGCGACGCACATCGGCAGCCGCAAACTCGAAGGCCGCGTCGCCATCATCACGGGCGGCGACAGCGGCATCGGCCGCGCCGTCGCCATCGCCTACGCGCGCGAGGGCGCGGACATCTGCGTCATGTATCTGAACGAACACGAGGACGCGCGCGAGACGGCGCGACTCGTCGAAGCGGAAGGGCGGCGCTGCCTGCTCGTCGACGGCGACGTGGGCGACGAGACTTTTTGTCGCACGGCGGTTGAACGCACGGTCGCCGAGCTTGGGCGTCTGGACGTGCTCGTCAACAACGCGGCCGAGCAGCACCCGCAGGATTCAATCGAGAAGATCACGGCCGAGCAACTGGAGCGCACCTTCCGCACGAACATCTACGCGATGTTCTATCTCGTCAAAGCCGCGCTCAAGCACTTGCGGCCGGGCAGCGCCATCATCAACACGACTTCCGTGACGGCCTACAAGGGCAGTCCCGAACTGCTCGACTACTCTTCGACCAAAGGCGCCATCGTCGCTTTCACGCGCTCGCTCTCGCAGTCTCTCATCGAGCGCGGCATACGCGTGAATGGCGTCGCGCCGGGGCCGATCTGGACGCCCCTGATTCCTTCGACGTTCCCGCCGGAGAAAGTGGAGAGTTTCGGCGCGAACGTGCCGATGAAACGACCGGGCCAACCCGAAGAAGTCGCGCCCGCCTACGTCTTCCTCGCCTCGGACGACTCTTCCTACATCGCAGGCCAAATCCTCCACCCGAACGGCGGCGAAGTGGTGAATGGGTAGAAGCGGTAAATGGTAAATGGTAAATGGTGAATGGAGAAAACCTGTCTTCATCCATTTACCATTTACCATTCACCATTCACTCTTTAAACGTTTTTCTAAACAGTTGGATCATGTCGGCGAAGGCGGCGTCGGTGGATTCGGGGTCGTAGCGTGCGCCTTCGTCGCGCATGAAGGCGTGCTCGGCCGGGTAGAGTTTGATGGAGTAGTTGACCCCGGCTTCGCGCAGCGCGCTCTCGATCTTGGCGCGGCCGTCGGCGGGGATGTGCGGGTCGAGCGTGCCGAAGATCATCAATAGTTCGCCGCGAATTTCGGCGGCGCGTTCGAGCGAACGGGCGTCGGGGTCTTTGCCGAGTTTGCCGTTGTGGATGCCCGTGCCGTAGAAGCAGACGGTGGCGCGCACGTCGGGTTGGAGCGCGGCGCGAAAGGCGAGATGGCCGCCGAGACAGAAGCCCGCGGCGAGGAGTTGTCCGTGTGCTACGCGCGGGTGCGCGGCCAAATAGTCGAGCGCCGCGCGGGCATCGGCGTCGAAGGCCGCGACGGGAGTGTTGGTTGCGCCTTCGAGACCGCGCGTGCGTCCGGCGTCGTCGAAGGGGATGACCGCGCCGGGCGGTTCATGGCGATGATAGATTTCGGGCGCGGCGACGACGAAGCCGTAGCCCGCGAGTCGCGCCGTGGCGCGCACCATCGGCCCGGTCAGTTGGAAGATGTCGGAATAGAACAGCACGCCCGGATACTTTCCTTCGGCCTTCGGCGCGGCCACGAGCATCCGCATCGGGCTGCCGCCAACTTCGATGTCAACGTACTCTGTCGTGATGATCATAAACTCACCTCAGACGATATAGAGTCAATTTCTAAATTGCTTGTCTTTGCGCCTTTGCGTGAAGTTATTTCTTTGGCAACGATAAATCTCACGCAAAGGCGCAAAGGAAAGAGGATTCGCAAATTTTCAAACGCGTTGTTAATCGCGCAGGTTCGCGGTGTTGGCGAACTGTGGCGGGCGGCGATGCTTGGTCATCTGTTCAAAGGCGTAGGCCAGACGGATGAGCACGGGTTCGCTGTAGGCGCGGCCGAAGAAAGAGATGCCGACCGGCAGGCCGTAAATATAACCGACCGGGACGGTGATGTCCGGATAGCCCGCGACCGCCGCCGGGGTGGAACTGCCGCCCGTGAAGTGATCGCCGTTGACGAGATCGGTCGTCCACGGCGGCCCGCCCGTGGGGGCGACGATGGCGTCGAGACGATGTGCGGCGAGCGCCGCGTCGATGCCTCCGGCGCGCGAGAGGCGATGATTTTTGGCGAGCGCGGCGAGATAGGCTTTGCTCGTGAGCGCGCCCTTCTCCTGCGCCTTGAGGAAAATCTCTTGGCCGAAGTAGGGCATCTCGCGCTCGCGGTTGCGCTCGTTGAACTCGATCAGTTCCTTGAGCGAGCGCGGCACGCCCCCGCCGCGCTCGGCCAGATACTTGTTGAGGTCGGCCTTGAACTCGTAGAGCAACACTTCAAACTCGGAGTCGTCGTACTTGCCGTGCGAAGGCAGGTCGGCCGGGTCAACGACGGTTGCGCCCCCGCGCTTCAAGGCGTCGATGGCTTCGGTCATCAATTTGTCTACGTGGTCGCTGAAGCCGAAGAACTTGCGCGCCACGCCGATGCGCGCGCCACGCAGGCCGCCCGCGTCCAGAAAGCGCGTGTAATCGGGGTGCGACTTGCCGCGACTCGTCTGCGTCGCGGGGTCGCGCGCGTCGATCCCTGCGAGCGCATTCAGCAAGACGCAAGCATCGGCGACGGTGCGCGCCATCGGCCCGGCCGTGTCTTGACTGTGCGCGATGGGGATGATGCCAGAGCGACTGACGAGACCGAGCGTGGGCTTGATGCCGACGAGCGAACTGGCCGCGGCGGGACAGACGATAGAGCCGTCCGTCTCCGTGCCGACTGCTGCGGCGGCGAAGTTGGCGGCGACGGCCACGCCCGAACCGGAACTCGAACCGCACGGGTTACGGTCTATCGCATAAGGGTTGCGCGTCTGCCCGCCGCGCCCGCTCCAGCCGCTCGTCGAATGCGTGGAACGAAAGTTCGCCCACTCGCTCAGGTTCGTCTTGCCGAGGAGCACCGCGCCCGCTTCGCGCAGGCGCGCGGCAATGAAGGCGTCGCGCGGCGCATGCGTTCCGGCGAGGGCGAGAGAGCCGGCGGTGGTTTGCATCCGGTCGGACGTGTCGATGTTGTCTTTGAGCAGGATGGGGACGCCGTGCAAGGGCGAGCGCACGCGCCCCCCTTTGCGTTCGCGGTCGAGCGCGGCGGCCAGAGAGAGCGCGTCCGGGTTGAGTTCGATGACGGAGTTCAGCGCCACGCCTTTGCGGTCGAAGCGTTCGATGCGCTCGATGTACTTCTCCGCCAGTTCGCGCGCAGACCAACGACCCGCGCGCATGCCTTCCTGCAATTCGGCGATGGTCGCTTCTTCCAGTTCGTCCGCGATGGCGGCGGAAGGCGGCGCGAACGTTGACGAAGCATTCGTCGTGCGCGCGTGTGCCGCGACGGCGACGGCGGCTGCGAGACTCGTCCCGATAAATTCTCTGCGGTTGATGTGCGTGGGTTGATCTTCTTCTTGACGTTGGCTCAAGGCTCTCTCCTCCCGGCACTCCCTGCCGGACGCGTGCGTTGCGAGATTCAATGAATGGGCCGATGCGATTTGAAGGCGACTGTCTGCCGCGAGCGGCGGCGGTGGTGCGAACGGAAATATATCCGCAGACCGAGACCGACCGCAACCGGCATCCGAGATGAAGGCGCGGCCGCCTGCAAGTTTATCGCGCCCCGTCGTTCATCCCGCATGGAGGCTGAACTGATGGACGCGGCAACCGTCTCGCCCGGCGCGGCAACTAAAGGGCGACCGCCGCGCACGTTTCCGACTTTCGCTCCGGCCGCTCCGTTTCGCCGCCTCGCACAATCGCACGACCGTTCGACCCTCGCGCCCGAACATCTTGACAATCACGAAGCCGTACCATACAAAGCGGTGCATGATGAATAGTAAATGGTAAATGGTGAAAGACAGTTTTTCTCTATTCACGATTGACGATTCACGATTTACTATCTTCTTCCATTCACCTTTGACCGTTCAACACAAAAAGGATCATCGAGTATGAAACTAAGACTCTGTTGTCTGGCTCTAGCGCTGGCCGTGTGCGCCGTCCCCGCCTTCGCCGATATCTCCGCGCCCCAACCCGCGCCGAGTCCGCAAAAGGCGCGACGCACCGCCACGCTTCCCGCCGCGCGCATGTTGATCGAGTCGCGCAACGACGCGACGGAAGCGCGCCTGCAAATTCCGAAGAACATGCTGCGGCAACTGCGCGCCGAAGCGGAGCGCGACGACGCGACATCGAACGCCTCGACCGCCGCCCTCGTCGATTCTTCGCGCCCGGCGCAGACTGTTCTAGCGGGCGTCTTCCTCTCGCTCGCGCTCGCCTTCGCGGGCATCTTCCTGGCGCGCACGCGCTCGCGCACCGCGCGCCAGTCGGCGGCGGTCGCGCTCGTCCTCATCGCGGCGGCCGGTGCGCTGGCCTTCAAGACGCTCGCCAACGCGCGCCCGCCCGAACCGCGCACGCTCGACGCCGGAACGCTCCGTCGTGCCACGACGCCGAACGAAGAATTGAACGGCGTGATTCGTGTGGAGGTCGTGGACGACCCGAACGTGTTCAAGTTGATTGTCCCGGCCGCGACAACGGCGACAGAGAGCAGGTAACGAAAAGTGGAACGCGCGGACAACTTGGAAAGGTTCGAGTGGCATGCGGCGGCGTCGTCGGCGCATGTGGGCGCGGGCGCGCCCGTGTTCGCGTGCGCGGCGCTTTTGGTCGTGGGCACGGCGGCGCTCTTGGCGGGGTGGATGCCTCTGCGCTTCTCCATCGTCACGGTCTTTTTGTTCGCCGGGCCGCACAACTGGTTCGAGTTGCGTTATTTCATCGCGCGCTTGCCTGCGCGTCTGGGGCGTTCGCGCAACTTCTTCTGCGTCGCTTTCGCAGGCATTGCCTTTCTGCTCGCGGCTTACGCGGCGTTGCCCTTGTTGGGGCACGCGCTCGTGTGGACGGGAGACGAGTGGACGCTCGCTCTGGGCGTCTGGAACAGTCTCTTGATTTTGTGGCTCGCGTCCCTCGTGTGGATGCGCGGGCGACAGACGCCGCGCCGTCGTGATTGGTCTTGGAGTTTCGCCGCCGCCTGCGCGCTCATCGCCGCCAACTGGCTCGCGCCGCAAATGTTCAGCCTCGCGCTCGTCTACCTGCACCCGCTCGTCGCGCTCTGGTTTCTCGAACGCCAACTGCGGCGCACGCGCCCCGGCTGGCTGCGCGCCTATCACCTCTGTTTGGCCTTCGTGCCCCTGTGCGTCGGCCTGCTCTGGTGGCAACTGGCCGACGCGCCCGCGCTCGCGTCATCGGTCGTGGAGAGCGCGGGCGGCGGCGATGCGCTTGCGCTTCGCATCACGCGCCATGCCGGGGCGAATTTGTTGACGGGCGTCTCAAGCCACCTGCTCGTCTCCACGCACGTCTTTCTCGAAACGATTCATTACGGCGTGTGGCTGCTGGCCTTGCCGCTCGCCGCTTCGACGATGGGCGGCGCGAGACGCCGCGACGTGCCGTGGCGCATCTCGTCCTTGCCGCTCGTGCGCCGCACAGAGAGGAGCTGGCCTCGTCTCATCCGCACGGCGCTCGTCCTCGCGGCCGTCTGCGTGGTGCTGCTCTGGCTCGCCTTTCTCGCGGACTATTCCACCACGCGCGATCTCTACTTCACGCTCGCCATGGCGCACGTTCTGGCCGAAGCGCCTTTCCTGTTGCGGATGTTGTAAAGGTGTCGGCGCGCACGCTTCAACTCTGGTGGTTTCTGCCCGTCGGGTATCTCTTGACCGTTGCGCTTGAGACGCCCGTGCTCCTCTTCGGTCTTTCCGCGCGACATCCTTTCCGTCGCAAATTTCTCTCCGGCCTGTGGCTGACGGCCTGCACTTACCCGGTCGTCGTACTCGTGCTGCCGCTCCTCTTCGGCAACTCCTCCCGGTTCGCTTATCTCGTCACGGCCGAGACGTTCGCGCCCGTCGCCGAGTGCGCGCTCTTTTGGACGGCCTTCGGCGAGCCGGGCGAACTGGGGCGCGCTTCGATGTGGCGCGACTTCGCCGCCATCACGACGGCCAACCTCATCTCCTTCGCTACGGGCGAACTGCTCAATGCCTACGATTGGTTCGGCGTGATAAGTTGACCGCCGCCGCGTCTACCTTCGTGTCTTAGTGCCTTTGTGGTGAATGACGTTTGATTAAACACTAAGGCACAAAGTCACTAAGGGACACGAAGGTAGGCAGATGGGTTGTGCGGTCGTCAAGCTTAAGCAATTTCAGTCTGGGCGGGCGCGTGTGCATCGTTCGTCGCGCGTGCGGCTTTGCGTCTGCGGCGCACAAAAAATATGATGAGCGTTGCGAGACACGCGCAGGCCGTCAGGGTGAAAAGAAGCGCGGCCAAGACGAGCACGAACGATTCTGCTTTGCCCGGAGGCGTCGGGGCTAGATCGAGTAAGAGAAACATTTTATTCAAGCGTCTCCTTTCGCAGTTAAAGATTGTCCCTGCGATTTAGTGCCGGGAAATATGGCGCGCGCGGCGTGCGGCAGTCAAGCGACCCGCGTGCGCGTGCGGGGTGGCGGTGAAAACAAGTTTCGAGGATATGACACGATGAAAACAGTGCAGACGATCTTGATGCTCTTACTGGCGTCGGCGCTCCTGCCGCCGATGCTTCTCGCGCAAGAAGGCGCGAAGACACAACAGGCGGCGCGCGCCGGGCAGCAGCCGTCGCAGCGACCGTCGCAAACGCAGTCGCAACCACAGTCGGCCGATACGGTTTCGACGCGCGAGATGGATCGCATCAACTGGATGGAGTTTCGAGAATCTGTGCCCGCGCGCATCCAGACGGTGCTCTTGCCGACCGGGACGCTTGAGCCGCACGGCGTGGCGAACAACGGCGCGGACAACACCGCGCCGCTCGCCATCGCGCGGCAGATCGCGCGCCGCACCAACGCCATGATCGCGCCCGTGCTGCCTTACGGCATGACGGGCAGCATGGAGGCTTATCCCGGCGCGTTCCAGATCACGGAAGCGGCCTATCGCCCGTTCGTCAAACAAATTCTCGAAGGCCTGGCGAAGAACGGCTTTCGCAACATCGTCATCCTCAACGGCCACGGCGGCGGGCAGACGGCCGTGCTCAACGCGGTCGCCGCCGAAGTCGCCTCTGAACGCAAGGTGCGCACGCTCGTCGTCAACTGGTGGTCTTACGCCTCGGACGTGACGAAGCAGGTCTTCGGCGAAGACGGCGGCCACGCAGGTTGGAACGAGACGGCCTTCGTGCAGGCCATCGACCCGACGCTCGTTCATCCCGAACGCTACAAAGACGAACTCGCCACCGCTTACCCGCCCGCGGGCACTTGGTCGGCCACTCCCTTCCCCTCCTCCATCGGCCTCTATCAACCGGGGCAGGGCTACCCGAAATTCGACCAACGCAAGGCCGACGAGTATTTCGCCAAAGTCACGGACAAGATCGCCGCGCTCGTCAACGACGTGGTGCGCAAGTGGGACATGGCGGGATTGTGAAAACAGTGACGAGTGACAAGTGACGAGTGACGAGATTAAATTTTCTGTCTCCTTAGTTCGTTGCCTGTAGTTATCAACAGAGCTACTAAAGATTGGATCGGACAGCTAACAGCTAACAGCTAACAGCTAACTTATGCGACTCATTATCACGGAGAAGCCTTCGATGGGGCGGGACGTGGCGGCGGCGCTCGGTGCGACGCGGCGCGGCGAGGGCTATCTGGAAGGAAAGACCGACATCGTGACGTGGTGCATCGGGCATCTCGTCGAACTCGACGACCCCGAGAGTTATGATCCGGCGTGGAAGTCTTGGCGGATGGAGACGCTGCCGATCATCCCCGCGGAGTTCAAGTATCACGCCTCGGATCGCACGCTCGATCAATTCAAAGTGATCAAGACGCTGCTCGGCCGCGCGGACGTGACGAGCGTGGTCAACGCGGCCGACGCCGGGCGCGAGGGCGAGCTGATCTTCGACCTCGTCTACACGCTCGCGCGCTGCCGCAAGCCGGTCGAGCGTCTCTGGATTTCCTCTTTGACGCGCGACGAGATCATCGCCGGTTTCAATCGTCTCAAACCCGCCGCCGACTACGTGGGCTTGCGCGATTCGGCGCGCTCGCGTCAACAGGCCGATTGGCTCGTCGGCCTGAACGCCACGCGCGCGCAGACCATCAAGGCGCGACGCGCCGGGCACGAAGGCGTCTATTCACTGGGGCGCGTGCAGACGCCGACGCTCGCCCTCATCGTCGGGCGCGACGAAGAGATCGCCAATTTCGTCCCGACGAATTACTACGAGGTTGTCGCGGATTTTCAGACTGTGACGGGGAGCACCTATCGCGGCACTTGGTTCAACAAGGCGGGCAGTCGCTTCGACCACAAAGACGCGGCCGAATCAGTCGTCTTCAAAGTCACAGGCAAGCGGGGCGCGGTCGAGAAAGTCGACAAGAAGGCGTCGAAGGAACGCGCGCCGCTCCTCTACGACCTGACGGCCTTGCAACGCGCCGCCAACGCGCGTTATGCCTTCTCGGCCGCGCGCACTCTGGAACTGGCGCAAACGCTCTACGAGAAAAAGTTCATCACCTACCCGCGCACCTCTTCGCGGCATCTCTCCCAGAGCGTTAATCAGGAACTGCGCGCGCACGTCGAAGCGGCGGGCGTCGGGCCATACGTGAAATTCATCGAGACGATTCTCGCGCGCGGAGAGCCGAAGCTGTCGAGCCGCCACGTCGATGACAAGAAGGTGACGGATCACCACGCCGTCATCCCGACGAAGCAGCGCGTCGAGCCGAACGCGCTCGCGCCCGACGAGAAACGCATCTACGACCTCATTGCGCGCCGCTTCCTCGCGGCCTTCTACCCGGACGCGGAGCTTGAGCGCACGACGATCATCACTGCGGTCGAGGGCGAGCAGTTTATGACGCGCGGCACGGTGGTGCTCAAGGCGGGCTGGCGCGAAGTCGATCCGCCGGGCAGGGAGGAGCGCAAGAAAGCGGACGGCGAAGACGAGGCGGAAGACGCGGAGTTGCCCGCGTTGAAAGCGAAAGAGGCGGTTGGCGTGTCAAACGTCGAAGCCGTGGCGAAGCAGACGAAAGCGCCGCCGCGTTATTCCGAGTCGAGTTTGCTCGGCGCGATGGAGACGGCGGGGAAGAAGGTGGAAGACGAAGAGTTGCGTCTGGCGATGAAGGATTCAGGTCTTGGAACTCCGGCCACGCGCGCCGCCATCATCGAGACGCTCTTAAAACGCGAGTACATCACGCGCGACAAGAAATCGCTCGCGGCGACGCCGAAAGGCATCGCGCTCATCAAGCTGCTGCCTTCGCAACTTCTCAAGTCGGCGGAGTTGACGGGCAGTTGGGAACAGAAGTTGGCGCGGATGACGCGCGGCGAGTATGCGCGCGACGCGTTCATGGGCGAAGTGAAAGTGATGGTCACGGAACTCGTCGCGCAGATCGGGGCGGCCGAGATGGAGCGCGCTGTCGCGGCGTCGGCGTCGGCGGGCGCGGCGGGAGCGAAGCGCGGCGGGGCGGCGTCCGCCACCATCGCGCGCCCCGAAGATGCGATTGATTGTCCGAAGTGTAAGTTGGAAGAGCGCGCGGGTTTTCTCGTCGAACGCGTGAGCGCGGCGGGGAAGTTTCTCGTCTGTTCCGAAGGGCGCGACGCGTGCGGCTTCATCAGCGACGCGCCGAAGAACGCGAAGCAGCGGAAACTGTTGCTGGCGACGAAGTGCGACCTGTGCGGCGGCGCGCTGCGCCTGCGCGTGCCGAAGGAGAAGGGCAAGCGCGCGTCTCTCTCCTGCGCGCGTTATCCGGAGTGTCGCGGCCAGCGTTGGTTCGACGAGCGAGGCGCGCTGGAAGAGGCGCGCCCCGCGCCGGAAACGGGCGCGCCGTGCAAGGAGTGCGGCGCGCCGACCGTCAAGCGCGGCCCCTTCAAAAACGAGAGCTACTTCTGGGGCTGCACGCGTTGGAAAAGCGACAAGAGCGGCTGCAACGCCGCGCCCGTCTGGATCAACGACGAGCAGCCGCGCGCGGGCGACGCCTCAAGAGGCGCGGAGCGCGCGACGCAAGGCGCGACCCCCGTCGCGCCTAAAGTCGAGACCGGCCCGCCGTGCCCTGAATGCGAGACGCCGACCGTGAAGCGCGGCCCTTCGAGCGCGGGCAGTTATTTCTGGTCGTGCCCGAAGTGGCGCAGTAACGGCACGGGCTGCAACTCGAAACCGATCTGGATCAACGAAGCGAGAACTTGAGAGGAAAGCGATCAGAGGTTAGAGGTTAAAGATCAGAGCTTGGAAGAAACGTGTGCGGGAAGAATGTAGGGCGGCGTGCGTTTCGCTCCGGCTTATCGTTCCGGCAGATAATGTATTCGACTCGCCGGAGGAGGCGGAGGCGGGGGTTAAGAGAGGGAATTGTTTACCCGGCTGGCTGATTGGCGACGAGGAAACGGTCGAACTCTTTCCTGATGATCCAGTAGCACTCGCAGGTGGCGGCTTGCAAACCCTTGCGGTCGAGCACGCGAACCACGCCGCGCTGGTAATCAATCAGACCGTCGGATTTGAGCTTGTTGGCGGCTTCGCTGACGCCCGCGCGCCTGACTCCGAGCATGATGCTCATAAACTCGTGGGTCAGTGCCAGCATATCCGAACGGGTGCGGTCTTGGCACATCAAGAGCCAGCGTGCCAGCCGTCCGTCTATCGAATGCAAGCGATTACAGGCCGCCGTCTGCGCCGCCTGGACGTAGAAAGCCTGTGCGTAGTGCATCAGCGAACGGTGTAAGGTCGGGCAATCCTTGATGACGCTCTTGAAGGCTTCCGTCTTTATCCTGACCGCCCCGTCCGGTATCTGCACCATTGCCTGCAACGGCACGCTGTCAGTCCCGAACAGGACGGGCAGACCGCACATGCCTTCGTTGCCGATGACCCCGACTTCCACCTGCGAGCCGTCTTCCAACATGGCGCAGACCGAGATCGTGCCGCGCTTCGGGAAATAGACGTATTCAATCTTCTCATCGGGGTGCGAGATGATTTCTCCAAGCTGGATGCGGACATCTTCCAGATGCGGAGCTAATCGCTCGTACTCCTCGGCGGGCAGCGAAACAAGAATGTGATTCTGAATGGTCTGCTGGGGATAATCGTTTTGGCTCAAGTCTCGTCCTTGTGTCGGTCATGCGATGATTGAGAATCAGTCGGCACAAGGAGAAGTCGGCTTGACCTGATGACGAAGGGTAAGATGTTCTAACTAACGTGGCTGCTCTTTAGCTTACGTCCGCAGTGTACCCTCATGTAGCTGAGCGTACTATCCGGTAGCGTACCGAACGGTGTCCGGGCGTACACAGGAACGGTGGTGAGCGTACACACGGAAGGAAGTTTTTTGCGTATAATCGTTGACCCGAACCGCACCGATAAAATAAATTCTATGTCATCAGGGTTTCAATGATTGGATAGACAAAATGATGAATAGCGAACAGGGGAAGCAGCCGACCATCTTTCTGCTCGAAGAGGATGAAGAGACGCGCAAACCGTTAGTCGATAATCTACGCAGGGACGGCTACCACGTCATCGTCGCAATAGACGAGGAGGACGCGCTGGAAAGAGTCATCGGCGGGCACGTCCACGCCGATCTGGTGCTGGTCAACCTTGTCCGGAAGCCTTTGGCGGAGGCTTTGAGAATCGGGCGCAGCGTCCGCGCACAGGCTAAGTATGACGGCCGGACGCCGCTCGTCGTGATGCCTGAAAAGTACAGCAAAGATGTGGAAGGCACGGACGTAAACGTCGAAGGCAATGACTGGGTACATTACCTCGGAGAAGAACCCGACCAGTTAAAGAACCTGCTCACACGCCTGATCGAGGCGGCGTAGCTCGTCAGCCTCACCGCCTGCTTCCCGTTGATTCGGTTGAGTCGAAAAAAATATTATTGTCCTGTTCCGTTCAGTTTAGTGATGACCGACGTGTTGAAATTTTTGCGTCTGCACCCGGCGGCGCGTCTGCCCGCGCGTGGCAGCGCGGGCGCGGCGGGGCTTGATCTCTTCTCGGTCGAAGAGGTGAGGCTTGAGGCGTCGGGCGGGCGCGCGGCCGTGCGGACGGGTTTGGCCGTCGCGCTCCCGCGCGGTTTCTACGGACGCATCGCGCCGCGTTCGGGCTTGGCCGTCCGTCACGGCTTAGACGTTCTGGCCGGCGTTATCGACAGCGACTATCGCGGCGAGATCGTCTGCGCGCTCGTCAACCACGGGCACGCGGCGTTGACGCTCGAAGCCGGGCAGCGCGTCGCGCAGTTGATCGTCGAAGCCATCATCACGCCCGACGCCGTGTGGGCGGACGCGCTCGACGAGACGACGCGCGGCGCGGGCGGCTTCGGCAGCACGGGCGCGGGCTAGGATAAAGTGAAACGACAGGGCGATTGCATCTTTTGTCTCTTATCGATGCTCAGCCCTCGTTCGTCCGCGTTCGCGTCCGCAGTGTTGAAATTGTTATGGCCTTACCGTTGAACGAAAACATGAAAGCCCTCGTCATCGACGACGAGTACGTGATCCGCGACAACGTGGCCGAGGTGCTGCGCGTAGACGGCTGGACGGTGAGCGAAGCGGAATCGGCCGAGCGCGCTTTCGAGTTGCTGAGCCACGAGACGTGGGCGCTCGTCTTCTGCGATGTGAAGCTCGGCGGCGACGGCGGCCACGACGGTTTCGCCATCCTGCGCCGCTTCACCGAAGAACAACCGCAGGCGCAGATCGTGTTGATGACCGGACACGGCTCGGCCGTCGGCGCGCTCGACGCCGTCGCCTCCGGCGCGTACGACTACTTGATGAAGCCCTTCGACAACGACGACGTGCTCGCCATCGCGCAGTCGGTTAGAAACGGCATCGAGAAACGCGCGCGGCAGAACACGACGGGCGATCTGTTGCCGCCCGTCTACACGTCGGACATCGATCTGGTCGGGCAGAGCGCGGCCTTCGTCGAGGCGATGAAACTCGTGGGGCGCGTGGCGGGAACCAACTTGCCGGTGCTCATCACGGGCGAATCGGGCACGGGCAAAGAGGTCGTGGCGCGCGCCATCCACCGTCGCAGCCAGCGCGCGGAGAACGCGTTCGTCGCCGTCAACTGCGGCGCGATCCCTGCGGAGTTGATCGAGTCGGAACTGTTCGGCCACGTGCGCGGTTCGTTCACGGGCGCGACGATGGACAGGCGCGGGCTGTGGCAGGAAGCGCACCTCGGCACGATCTTCCTCGACGAGATCACGGAGACGACGCCAGCCTTTCAAGTGAAACTGCTGCGCGCCTTGCAAGAGGGCGAGATTCGCCGCGTCGGCTCGAACCACACGCTGCAAGTTGACGTGCGCGTCATCGCCGCCACCAACCGCGACGTGGAGAGGGAGATGCGCGAGGGGCGTTTTCGTCAAGATTTGCTCTATCGCTTGAACGCCGTCACGCTGCACCTGCCACCTTTACGCGCGCGCAGCGAAGACATCATGCCGCTCGCGCGTCGCTTCGCGGAGCGTTCGAAGCGCGCGAACGAACGTCCCCTCAGTTTTTCGCGCGAGGCCGTGGCGATTCTGGAAAACTATCAATGGCCGGGCAACATACGCGAACTGGAAAACGCCATCGTGCGCGCCACGGCGCTCTGCGACGGCATCGTGCGCCCCGAAGACTTGCCCGAACGCATCAGCGGCTCGGCGGTCGAACCCGCGCCCATCGTCGCCGCCCCTCCTGCGGTCGCCTCACCTGCGACGACGCAGCCGGCGGACGCGAGCGACGAGTCTCTGCTCTCACTCTCCGAACTCGAATGCCGCCACATCCGGCGCGTGCTCGAACACACGCACAACAACAAGCAGGCCGCCGCACGCATCCTCGGCATCGACCGCAGCACCCTCCAACGCATGATCAAACGACACAATCTGGAAGACAACCGCGAAGACTGCAACGCATAACGAATATGAGCACTAATGTATATCGGCCTTTCACGCTCTCTGGCGTAGTTAGGCCGAATCATTCGGCACAATATGCGTTAGATGTTTTCCTCTAATGAATCCTCAGTATTACATTCTGTGGTATCGCCTGAATGGAAGCGACTCCTTTCTCATCTGGTATTCGGATGAAAAGGATGGGGTCTTCGTGGACGCGGATGGGAGCGTGCCGAGTTTCAAAGATGCCGGTAGCCTTGTTAAATACGCGGAGGCGCGCAATGTCAGCGTTGACGCAGAGGAGCCGATTCTTCTCGATTTAGATGTGTTAGGAAAGTGGCTTGAGGAAAGAAATGTAGAGTTGATCGACCCTAACAGCTTTAATGGCGCGTGGAACCTGTTTGCGGACGTGTCTCGTTCCATCAATGGCGGTTTTGATCCGGATCAGGAATTGACGCAGAAGATATACGACAAGTTATTCTGGGGGTGTAACCTTCCGGCCGTGACGCCGGAGGGAAAACAGTACCACCCTGCTTGGACAAGGCGAGAGTTAAAGATCATGCACGATGTTCTTAACTCTGGCCTCCGAATGTTTCGGGGTAGCGTAAGGAGCCTTTAGAATCGAAAGGCAACATCTAACAACGGCATGCACCCGACCGCCGACACGACCGCTCTCATCTTCGGCAATCACTCGGGGCGGCGGGTGATGCCTGGCGTTAGATGTCTTCAGTGATGCATGGACCGTTCGATCCTGAGGTGCTCAAGTCGTGGGTCATAATCCTTTTATGGTTTGCCGCGTTATGCATTCTTGTTGTCGGCCCTATAGCTCTTTTCATTCTGCATAGCTGGCGTGGTAGCCGTGAGAAGCCTAATCTTATCGAGCGGAAGGAAGAGACGCCTCCTGATGACCGCGCCATCTAACAACGGCATGCACCCGAACACGAACAAGCGCGGCTCTGATCCGCAAGGGCTGAGCCGACTATATTATTGCCCAATTTGAGATTCGGAATTGTTAGCGGAGCGTGCGGACGTATTCGACCATGCGCACCCATTCGTCGTCGGCCATCTCTGTGATCTGGACGCCGATCAGGTAGCCGCGTTCGGGAGTGCCGGGCGGGAGCGGTTCGTAGCGCACGGGCGTGGCCTGTATCTCAACGCTGCCTGATGGCAGATAGAGCGTGATCAGAAGCGGGCGGCCGATGACTGCGGCAAATCCTTCGCCGATGCGTAGGGTGGGGACGACGAAGGCGAGGCCGGTTTCGCTGATGTTGCGCGTGCGGCCGACGAGCCGGAGCGGCTGCGTCGTCGGTGTGGCGTTTCCTGCGTGTGTGCCGTTTGAAGTGTGTGCGGTGAGGTGAAAGAGTAGGCGCGCGTCGAGTTGCGCGGCGTGGCGGGTGGCGCGTCGCGGCTGTCCGGCGTTGCTGTTACGCCGCCACGGTGGATGCGTCGCGTCCAATGCCCGCCTCCTGCTGCTGTCGGCGGGAAACGTCCCGCGCAATTGACGTGATCTGCTCGATGGTGAAAGGCTTCGCCACGACCCAATCGACGCCGGCCGCCTTCTGCGCGTTCGAGCCGACGGCTTCGCCCCAACCCGTGATGATGGCGAGCGGGATGCGCGCGTCGCGCTCGCGGATGGAGCGCGCCAGTTCCCAACCGCTCATGCCCGGCAAACCCACGTCCATCAGGACGGCGGCGAAGGTGGTCTCGGCAAAGAGCGCGAGCGCCTCTCGCCCGCTCGCGGCAACGATCACCTCATGGCCTTCCGCCACCAGGATGTCGTGCAGCAGTTCGCGCACGGACTCTTCGTCGTCAACCACCAGAAACTTCGTGCGGAACGACTCGGCGACCGTCGCGGGTTGCTGCCCGTCGCTTCCCGCCTGCGGCTTCACGCCCGTTTTCGCCGACGGCAAAGTGATGCGAAAAGTCGTGCCGCGCCCCGTCTCCGATTCGACTTCGACCGTCCCTTCGTGGCGACGGATGATGCCGTAAGAGACGGCGAGGCCGAGCCCCATGCCGGTCTTGCCTTTGGTCGTGAAGAACGGGTCGAAGATGCGCGAGCGCACTTCGTCGCTCATCCCTGTGCCCGAGTCGGCGATGGAAATCTCCACCGCGCCGTTCACCTCGCGCGTGGCGAGCGTGAGCGTGCCGCCGGCGGGCATCGCGTCCACGGCGTTGAAGACCATGTTGACCAACACTTCGCGCAACTCCGATTCGTCGCCGAGCACGAGAGCCTTCGAACTGATCTTGAGTTCGAGGTTGATGTGGACGCTCGCGGCCTCGGCGTGATCCTTCCAGCGCGGGCGCGTCATCTCGCTCACGTCCAAGAGCAGTTGATCGACGGCGACGGGCGAGAAAGCGTGGTCGCGCCGCTGGCGCGCAAAGTCCTGAATGCGCTTGATGGTCTTCGCGCCGTCCTTCGCGGTCTTGATGATGATCTGTAGTCCGCTCTCGATCTTGGCCGGGTCGGTCGTGTTCAAAAGCAACTGCGCGCGGCCGAGTATGCCCGCGAGCGTGTTGTTGAAATCGTGCGCAACGCCGGAGGCGAGTTCGCCGAGCGCCGAGAGTTTTTCGATCTGCGAATACTGCTCGCGGATGCGCTCTTGTTCGGCGATGTAGTGCGAGAGTTCTTCGACGTGGCGTTCGGCCTGTTCGGCCTGCGCTTTCGCCGCTTCGGCGCGCGAGGCGGCTTCGGCTTCGGCTTTGGCCGAGGCGGCCGTCACTTCGAGGTTCTTGAGATAGGTGCGATAGGTCAGGTAGATGCTGAGGATGATGGGCGTGGTGGCGATGATGGCGTAGGGGCCGAACATGCCGACGAGTTTGGCCGTGATGACGGCGACGGACGCGCCCGCGAAATAGGTGATCGAAGGCCAGAGGCAGTCTCGACTCCAAACGTGCCAGATGGATTGTTCGTGTTTGAGCGCCTGCGCCGTTGAAGCGAGCACGGAGTTGCCGACGTGCTGCACCAGCCCCATGATGCAGACGGCGATCAGGAAGTTGACCGAGAAATCGCCCTGCGCCAGATTGATCACGTCGCCGAAGAAGAGCCGCAGGACGCGAAAAGTGATGTAGGTCGAGAGGGCGAGTTGCGCCGCGTTGTAGGCGAGCGTAATGGCCTTGCGGCTGATCAGGCGCGAGGAGAAGAACCCATCGAGCGCGGCCAGCAGGATCGCCGTCTCGCCGCCGTAGAGCAGCAGCGCAAGGAAGAGGAACGTCTCGGAGACCGTGATGCGGCCGTTGACGCCCGGCAGCGGGACGGCGATGTTCGACGTGATGACGGTAGCGACGACCAGCAGCAGAAAGAGCAGATCGAGTTGTGCCAGCGGCAAGCGATAGATCGACTGGGCGCACACCGCCGCGCCGAGGACGATGATCGACCACATGAAGGGTTTAGCGAACTGCTGTCTGTTCATCAAGTCGTCCTCGCGCGAGGGGAGGTAGGGGGTCAGTTGCCTTCGTCCAGCTTCGTTCGGAGGAAGATGGTGTCGTAGCAATCGCGCAGTTTGTAGCCCGCTTTGAAGAAGAAGGCTTGGGCGTCTTTGTTCTGCTCGTTGACGAGGAGGCAGAGCGCTTCGTTGTGCGACAACAGCAGGCGCGCGAGTTGCGACATGGCGCGCCGTCCGTAGCCGCGCCGACGCTCTTCCGGGTGGACGTAGACGCCTTCGAGGTAGGTGTAGCCGGGCGCTTTCGCCATCACGTCAGCTTTGAAGATCAGGCGTTCGCCTTCGACCCAGACCCAGACGCGCCCCGCCTCGATGCGGCGCAGCAGGCGCGCCCGGAATCCTTCCTCGTCAACTTCCAGCGGATTGACGCCGCTCTCTTCGCAGGCCATCGCCGCATTGATGACGACCAACTGTTCGAGTTCGTCGGCCGTCGCCGGACGCAAGGCCGCCGCTTCCGTCAAGGTCTCAAGCGGCCAACGCTGCTGCATCAAGAGTTCGCGGCAGATGCGGCGCGGCTGTTGTCCGTCTCGCCCGTAGTACGACCAGAACTTGTCGATCTTCTCTTGCGCGCCGAGGATGAGATGGGCGCGCGCGTCGCGTGCGAGCGCTGCGAAGGCCGCATAGGCGCGCTCCGTGCGTGCTTCGACGACCATCGCGTGGCCGATCAGCGCGACGCCTTCCAGTTGTCCTTCCCGGTCGCGGCAGCCGTAGAGCGTGCCGCGATTCAAGGGACTCTCGACCCCGTTGTCGCAAATCAACCCGTACAGAAAAATGGTGTCAACCGAGCGCGAGGACAGGAAAGCGAGGACTTCCTGCCGTTGCGCTTCGGTCAAGGGCTGGACTTCGGGAGCGGGCGACGCGTAAGCCGGGGAGATGGGGGTCTCGACGGCGGCGGCCTTTTCCAATCTGGCTACGTGGGGCATAACGATCTCCTTCAATAGTCTGTACGTCTTTTTACGGCGGAGACGCAGCGCACTCTTCTTGCGCCGGACATAAATCGATTAGTAGTCAATGGTGTCGATACCCGTGTCGTTTACTACGTTCATGGCGGAGGTCAAGTCGCCGCTCGTGCGCGCCGACATGGCCTGCGCGATGGAATCGCCGCGCAGGACGCTATCGCCATAGAGGATGCCGTCACCGTAGAGGATGCCGTCACCCAAGCTGAAACCATCGGCGTAGTGAATGCTGTCGCCGAACAAAGTGTTGACGCCGAGGAACGCGCTGCCGTCGCCGAGCACTCCGCCATCGCTCGTCATCACGCTATCTCCGTAGAGAATGCCGTCGGAGAAAATGAGGGAGTCGCCGTAGAGGATGCCGTCACCATAGAGGATGCCGTCACCGTAGAGGATGCCCGTCCCGTAAATCTTCTGATACTTGAGCGCGATGTTTGAGCCGGTGGCGTAGGTGCGACCCATGATCAAACCTTGCGACCAAGTGAAAGTGTGCCCGGCGATGGTCGTCTGCGGCGCGGGCGGCGCTGAGGTCAACAGCGGCGCGCCGAGCGGCGTCAAGACCGACAAGTCCGTGCGGACGAGGCGTGCGAGTTTGACCGCGCCTTCGACGTTGAGTTCGCCTGCGCCCTGCTCGAACATATTAAATCCCGAGAGCGGCTGAGCGGTGTACATCAACAACATCTTGACGAGGTTGGGCGTCAAGCGCGGGTTGGCTTGCAAGAGCAGCGCGGCCGCTCCGGCGGCGACCGGTGTCGCCATCGATGAACCGCTCATGTACATCATGCGGCGGTTATCGACGGGGCTGACGCCAGCGTCCAGTTCCGGATTCTGCTGCACGAGATAGTTGTTGTCCGCCTCCGCGAAGATCAACTTGTTGCCGGGGGCAACCACGTCGGGCTTGATCAAACTGTCGTAGTGGCGCGTGCCCGCGATGTCCTTCCAAGAACTGCGCGTCGGGCCGCGCGAACTGTAAGAAGCCACGCCGTCGTCGCCGCGCGGGTCTGTCCCGAAGCTGTTTGAAGCGCCGACCGTGATGGCCGAAGGCTCGTTGCCCGGCGCGTGAATCTGACCGTAGATTTTTTGTCCCGCGCTGTTTCGACCGTTGTTGCCCGCCGCGGCGAAGACGATTATTCCCGCGTCCACCAGACGCCTCACGGCGCGACACATGGGATCGTTGCGGTAGGATTCGATGGCGGGCGTGCCCAGACTGAGGTTGACGATGCGGATGTTGTAGAGCAGGCGGTTGGTTAAAACCCAGTCGAGCGCGGCGAGCAGCCCCGAAGTCGTGCCCTGCCCGCGCGAATTGAGCACGCGCAGGTTGACGATGTTGGCGTTCGGCGCGATGCCGATGTATTGAGACTGTGCGATGCGGCCGTTGCCGGCGGCGGCCGAGGCGACGTGCGTGCCGTGGCCGTAAGGGTCGTCCGTGCGTCCTTCGCCCGTGAAGTCGCGGCTGTGGACGACGCGCGACCTGTTACTCTTGTTCAGAAACGAGACGTGGCTCGCGTCGAGTCCGGAGTCGAGCACGGCGATACCGATGCCGGTTCCGTCCAGACTCGAAGTGCCCGAACTGCTCAACTCACGCACCGCGTCAGCGCCGGTCGTCTTCGAGACGTGTCCGGCCGGGACGGTCGCCAGATCGGGCGAGACGTAGCGCAACTCGCCGCGCGCCGCCAGCGCCTTCAAGGCGCGTGCGGGCAGTTCGACGACTTGCGTGTTGAGCTTGGAAAACTTCTGCGTCGTGCGCGCTCCCGCCGCACGCATGAACTGTTCGAAGGCCGCGTCCGCCTTGCCGTTCAACTGCACGATCACTCTGAGGCGTTCGTTCTGCTTGCGCTTGCCACGCGCCGCGTCGAGCAACTCGGACGAAACCTTACTGCCGGAGGCGCGCGCCGTGTCGTCGTCGCTCGGGTCGACGTTTCGTTCGGCGCTCAGCCTCTCGCTTGCGCCGGGGCGTGTCGCTGCCGGAGCAGTTGTGGCAGCGGCGGCGGACGCTGTGGTGGCGGGCAGTTGATTAACCAACAATGCGAGCAGCAGCAGGGGGAGCATGAGCCGCTTGATGGCAAGGGGTTGTTGCGAGTATTTCACCTGACTCCTCCTTTGAGGCGAACGTAGACGACAGCGCGGACAAGAATCGGGAGTCGTCGCCCCACGCATCGCACTCAACTTGGATCGTTCTCGAAACCCTTCGAGTAGGAAAGAGAAAACACTGTGCAACTCCATTGGGGGAGTTGATCAGACACATCGCGAGGGTAGTAAAGTTGGCAAAGGTTTGAGAACGCGACGTGACTGACAGCGCGGCAGTATTTCAGGTTATCGCGCTGTCGTCAACTTCGTAAGCGACCTTTCACCTCATCGCCGGTGTGTCGTCGCCATTAACCCGGATCGACTGCGCACGTTGAAGGTGCGCGTCGCCCACGATGATCCCATCGCCGATGACGATGCCGTCGCCCACGATGATCCCGTCACCGACGATAATGCCGTCGCCGATGATGATGCCGTCTCCGAGCAGCCATCCGGTGCTCAGAAAAACAGTGCCTTCCGCCAGCGACGCGCCGCCGGTGCTCGTTAAAATGTTCTCGCCGAGCGCGACCGTCCCCGACATCTTCGACCCGTCGACAAACTGTTCCCCGCCATTCTCGATGACGGCGTCGCCGAGCAGCGCGCCGAGGCCGTAAACTTTCTGATACTTCCGAATCAGGTCGAGACCCGTCACGTAAGTGTGATTGAGCACGAACCCCTGCGACCAATTGACCCGCCCGCCCGCGATCTCGTCGTAGGGCGCGGGCAGCGTGCTCGTCGTCATCAGGTCAAGACCGAGCGGCGTCAAGACCGACAAGTCCGTGCGGACGAGGCGTGCGAGTTTGACCGCGCCTTCGACGTTGAGTTCGCCTGCGCCCTGCTCGAACATATTAAATCCTGAGAGCGGCTGAGCGGTGTACATCAACAACATCTTGACGAGGTTGGGCGTGAGGCGCGGATTGGCTTGCAAGAGCAGCGCGGCCGCTCCGGCGGCGACGGGTGTCGCCATCGATGAACCGCTCATGTACATCATACGGCGCGTGGAGTTGGTGCTGACGCCTGCGTCTAGTTCCGGATGCTCCGTGATGATGCGGTTGTTGAAGGCTTCCGCCCAGACGACACGATTGCCCGGCGCAACCATGTCCGGCTTGACGAGGTTGTCGTAATGGCGCACGCCCGCCGCGTCCGTCCAAAAGCTGCGCGTCGGGCCGCGCGAACTGTAGGTCGTGATCGTGTCGTCGCCGCGCGTGTCTGTGCCGAAAGTGTTTGCAGCACCGACCGTGATGGCCGAAGGTTCGTTGCCCGGGCTGTGGATGCGGCCGTAAATTTTCGTGCCGTCGGCGGCCTTGCCTTCGTTGCCGGAGGCGGCGACCACGACGACGCCTGCGTCCACCAGACGACGCACGGCGCGACACACGGGATCGTTCAAGTA
The DNA here is from genome assembly GCA_036387235.1 of Pyrinomonadaceae bacterium. GTDB lineage: Bacteria > Acidobacteriota > Blastocatellia > Pyrinomonadales > Pyrinomonadaceae > JAIVJZ01. The sequence continues at coordinate 42,366 of DASVUD010000047.1, read as the reverse complement.
AGAATCGACGGCCACGCCGCCGAGGCTCATGTTGACGACGCGTATGTTGTAGAGCGTGCGGTTGGCGAGCGTCCAATCGAGGGCGGCGAGCAGCCCCGAAGTCGTGCCCGTGCCGTCCGCGCCGAGCACGCGCAGGTTGACGATGTCGGCGTTCGGCGCGATGCCCTGATACGCGCCTTGCGCGACGCGGCCGTTGCCGACGGCGGCCGAAGCGACGTGCGTGCCGTGGCCGTAAGGGTCGTCCGTGCGTCCTTCGCCCGTGAAGTCGCGGCTGGCGGAGATGCGGCTCAGGCCAAGCTCGTCCGTGAAAGAGACGTGATTCGCGTCGAGTCCTGAATCAACGATGGCGACGCCGATTCCTGAGCCGTCAAGCTCGGTGGTCGTAGACAACAAGCCGAAGAGTGAACCGGAACTTTGCGTGCGCGCATCCGTCGCGCCGGTGGTCGTGGCGATGTGGCCGGAAGAGACGACCGTGCGGTCGAGCGAGATGTAGCGCACCTCTTCGCGCGCGGCCAAAGTTTCGGTGGCACGTGCGGGCAGACTGACGAGGCGCGTGTTCAGTTTCGCAAATTGTTTGAGCAAGACGCCGCTCAAGTTCTGCAAGAGCGAGCCGGGGATATTGCGCCCCTCGTCCGTGAACTGGACGACGAGGCGCAGGCGCTCTCCGTCTCGCGTCGTGCGGAGTGCCGCGCGCAGGTCGGGCGACATCTTCTCGGCCTGACCGGAAGACAAAGAACGTGCGCCGGCCGTCGTTTCAACCGACAGCCCGGCGCACGGCAAGAGCAGGAGCGCAGAGAGGACGAGCCATGCGGAGATCGCTCGAAACTGCTTAACGATTGTCACCTTGGCTCCTCCTCTGTCGGGTGCGGCCTGCTCAAAAATTTCGACGGTGTGGCTCACAGTGGCTTGATGCTCTGTGCTGGCTTTAGCTATGGCAATAGGAGCTATGGCAATAGGCGTACCTCGCGCCGCGCTCCCCGCGACGTCCACTCGAAAGACGCCCGCGCACGAACGAAGCACGACTTAAAGCGACTTCTAAACCGGCACGGGGCGCGCCCGGCGCATGTTGCTGATGGGGAAGAAGAAGGGCGGCGCGCGGCGTGAACCCGAGAGAGCGCCCGCGTGACGAATTATCCAAGTTCGTGCGGCCAAAAACTTGACCCGATTCGTTACAGGCAAGACGCGTCCGATGTTTAAACTTAGACGCAAAATGCCGCGTGAGTGCGGATCATGCCGCAGTGATTTGCGGCGCGACGCCGGACGCCTTTTCGCCTACGCGCACGCGCCGTCGGTTGGCCGCGACGGTGCTTGCGAGTCGTCTCTGAAGGGCGTTGGTTGAAGTAAGGAAGTTTGTGTTCAAGGCTTGCGACCTCCGAGTTGCGTCGCAGCATTAACTCCGAAAGCAGCGGTCGAAGTTTCAAACGTTCCGGCGCTTAAAAGCGTGCGCATCAGGGCGTGCGCGCGGCCACACTTGGCACGACTCTTGCGAACGATACGGGCGCGACCCTCCCCGCTTGAATAGATTTAGTTCAACCCGACCCCATTTGTTACCAGTTGAATGTGTAAGGCCGGATGCGCGCCGCCGCCGCGAACCCCGCGCGACGCGACTTCCGAAGGCGGTAGTTTCTCTCGAAGGGCGGTCAATATGTCCGAACAAGCCAATGCCAGAGGGCGTCTCCTCATCGCCGACGACGACCCGGAGATCAGGAACATCTTGCAAGAACTTTTGTGCGCGGACTACGACTGCCGCGCCGTCGGTTCGGCCGAAGAGGCGCTCGCGCTGCTCGGCGCATCGCGCTACGACCTCATCATCAGCGACATCAACATGGAAGGCATGAGCGGCCTCCAGATGATCCCGCACGTGCGCCAAATCGCGCCCGAAACCGTCATCATCATGATCAGCGGCGCGCAGACCATCGAATACGCCATCGAAGCGTTGCGTGCCGGAGCGTTCGACTACGTGACGAAGCCTTTCGACCTGCGCCACGTCGAAGTGGCCGTCGAACGCGCGCGCCAGCACCACGAACTGCTGCGCAGCAAACGTCGCTACGAAATTTTCCTCGAAGAGTCGATCAAGATGCGGACGAAGGAGTTGGCCGCGGCTCTCGCCTCGCTCGAAGACGCCTACCGCACCACGCTCAAGGCGCTCGCCGCCGCATTGGAGACGCGCGACACGGACACGCACGGGCATTCGGAGCGGGTGGTGAGTTTCAGCCTGCGTCTGGGGCGCGAGTTGACCTTGAGCGAAGAGGACTTGCGCTCGCTGGAATTCGGCGCGCTCCTGCACGACATCGGCAAGATCGGCATCCCGGACGTGATCTTGCGCAAACCCGCCGCGCTGACCGAAGAGGAATGGCTGACCATGCGGCAACATCCCGCGCTCGGCCAGCAGATTTTGCGCGGGATAGAGTTCTTGGAAGGAGCGGCGCGCGTCGTCGCTCAGCATCACGAGAAGTGGGACGGGACGGGATACCCGCAGGGCTTGCGCGGCGCGGAGATTGACCTGAACGCGCGCATCTTCGCTGTCGCCGATGCTTTCGACGCGATGGTCAGCAACCGCGTCTACCGCGCCGGGAAGCCCTACGCGGCGGCGGCCGAAGAGTTGGAACGACACGCCGGACGGCAGTTCGACCCGGAAGTGGTGGCGGCCTTCGGGCGCATCCCGCCCGCCGACTGGGAGGAGTTGCGACAGCGTTCGCTCCGTCGTCAACACCATCCCGAACGCGTCGCGGCGGTTGCGCCCGTGGAAAAAGTCGCGACGAATGCGCCGCTCGAAAAATTCGCGTCGGCCGCCGTCCTCGCTCCGACGCCGACGCTCAAACTCACCGCGCCGCCCGTCGCGAATCGCCTCGCGCGCCGCCGCAGCGAAGCACGCGCGCTGCGACGCAGCCATCGCCACGTCTGACCACCGCGCGCCTCCTGCGCCCGAACGCGACCACGCGCGCGACCGCGCCGACGCGCACGGCCTTGAGCCGTCCGCAACGAACAGGCCACGAGGAGTGATGCATAGCCGTCACTCCTCGTGGCCGGTTCGTCTTCACGCAACGACCGTGCGCGGCCATCGTGCGCGTCGGCAACCTTGAAGTCGTCAACTCACCGTCGCTGAGTATCGGCCAACTTACTGTTGACATAAAAAAATGTTGTCAGAAATCCGCGCCTGAGTTATATATTGTCGGTGCATGGAGAGATGCGCACGAGCGCGACGCGCGGCGAGAGGCTCGCCCGTTTTGTCGCCCCCTGCGTCTCGCGGCCGGAGGAGCAAGTTGCCCGGCCGCGCTCGTGATCGTGACGAAGTTGTTTAGCGGCCTTGCCTTCTCCCCGCCTTCGACGCCCGCGGCGTGAACTTCTCAGTCTCACGGCCGGGACGCGGAAAATCAACGGAACGTTTGGCGAGTTTACGGCGGTCGAGTTTTGACTGTTTGACGAGCGTTCGCGATGCGGCTTGTTCGCTGTCGTGTGAATTGTCGAGAGACTTTTATGGACTACAAATTTCAGATCAATCTGGGCGGCATCATCGATCTTTTGTCGAACCACATCTACAGCAGCCCGCAAATCTACGTGCGCGAGTTGCTGCAAAACGGCGTGGACGCCATCCTCGCGCGCCGCTATCTCGACGATACGCACGCGGGCGCGATCCGCATCGAAGTGCCCGGCGCGGCGCGTGACGGCGAACCATTCGCGCTCGTCTTTTCTGACGACGGCATCGGCCTCGACGAAGCAGAGGTGCATCGCTTCCTCGCCACCATCGGGCAGACCTCCAAGCGCGGCGATCTGTCCGAGGGGCGCACGGACTACATCGGGCAGTTCGGCATCGGCCTGTTGTCCTGCTTCGTCGTGAGCGACGAGATCGTCGTCCGCACGCGTTCGGCCAAGAGCGCGCGCGCGCCCGTCATCGAGTGGCGCGGTCGCGCCGACGGCACTTACACGATCAAGACGCTCGCAGACGTGGCGGACATGATCGAGCCGGGCACGCAGGTGCGCCTGCGCTGCAAGCCGGGGTGCGAAGAATATTTCAAGCCGCAGGCCGTCGGCCGCATGGCGCGCCACTATGGAAGTCTCTTGCCCTACCCCGTCACCTTGAAGTATGCGGGCGGCGAAGAGACGCGCGTCAACGAAGATGTGCCGCCGTGGAAGCGTACCTTCACAGACCCGCGTGACGAGCGTAAGGCGTATCTCGACTACGGGCGAGAGGCGTTCGAGTTGGAGTTTTTCGATTACATCCCGCTCAGCTCGCGCGTGGGCGACGTGGAGGGCGTGGCTTACGTCCTGCCGTTCTCGCCGAGCCTCGCGACGAAGAAGACGCACAAAGTCTATCTCAAGAACATGCTCGTCTCGGAAACGGCCGAAGGTCTCTTGCCCGATTGGGCTTTCTTCGTCAAGTGCGTCGTCAACGCCGGTGATCTCAGACCGACCGCTTCGCGCGAGAGTTTCTACGAAGACGAAGCGCTCTCGGCGACGCGCGCCGCGCTCGGCCGCGGTCTGCGCGAATACTTGGTGGAGCTGGCGAACGAGCAGCCGCAACGTCTGCAAAAACTGATCTCTCTGCACTATCTCTCGATCAAGGCTCTGGCCGTTGACGACGACGAGTTTTACCGACTCTTCATCGACTGGTTGCCCTTCGAGACGAACGCGGGGCAGATGACGCTCGGCGAGTACAAACGCCGGCACGACACCCTGTGTTACGTGCCGGACTTGGATCAGTTTCGACAGATCGCGCGCGTTGCCGCCTCGCAGTCGATGGTCGTCATCAACGCGGGCTACGTCCACGACGCCGAGTTGCTCTCGAAGCACCGGGACGTGTTCCCCGCGACGCCCATCGAGGTCGTCGATTCGACGCGCCTCATGCACAGCTTCGAGTATCTGACTTTGGACGAGCAGGACGGGGCGGCCGATTTCGTGCGTTTCGCGGACGCGGTGCTGCGCCCGTTCAACTGCTCGGCGGAGGTGCGGAAGTTTCTGCCGCGTGAGTTGCCCGCGCTCTACAACGCTTCGAGTGAAGTCAACTTCATGCGTTCGGTCGAAGAGGCGCGCGAAGTGTCGGACACACTCTGGTCGGGCGTGCTCGGCGATCTCGCGCACGGTCTGCACGCCGATGCCTTCGCGTCGCTCTGCTTCAACTACGACAACCCGCTCATCTACAAGCTCGCGCGCATGCGCGACGAGACGCTCTTGCGTCTCTCGATTCAGATGCTTTACGTGCAGTCGCTGCTACTCAGCCATCGCCCGCTGAACGTCAAAGAGATGGCGCTGTTGAACGACGGCCTGCTCGGCCTGCTCGAATGGGGCGTGGAAGTGGAAGGAGGTTGGGTGCAATGACGACCGGCGTGACGACGGAACAGGTGAGGGACATTTTCTGGCAAGCTCTCAGCATGCCGGACGGCGACACGAAGACGGCGCTGTTGGAAGAGGCCGTCCGTCTCGCGGACATCTGCGGCAACTTCAAACTCCAATGCGGCGCGCGCGAACTGCTCATCCACGCGGCCACCTTCGGCGGCGCGCCCGAAAAGGCGCTGGTCGCCTATTCGTGGATGCTCGCGCAATACGACCGCCGCCCGGAGGACGTGGACGAGTGGCAGACGCTCTGGCAGTACAAGTGGATTTTGGACACCATCGCCAACTTCCCGCAGATCGGCAAGGCGCAAATTCTCGACATGCTCGACGACATGGCCGCGCGTTACCAGCGCGCGGGCTACTCGCTGCGCCCGAACTACCTGATGCGCGCGCGTCTCTACAAATTCTGGGACGACGCCGAGGCCACGCGCTGCTTTCTCAAAGGGCGCGAGCTGCCGCGCGACCAGATGAGCGACTGCGCGGCCTGTGAACTCAACGACGAGGTGAACTTTTTCATCCACGCGGAATTCGACGAGCAGGCGTTGGAAGCGGCCGAGCCGATCATGCGGGGGCGCATGAAGTGCGCGTCGATTCCGCGCAATACGTTTGCCCATCTGTTGCTGCCGCTCGTGCGCTTGGGTTATCTGGAAGAGGCCGTCGAACTGCACCTGCGGGGCTACCGTCTCGTCGCCGAGTCGCCGAAAGGGGCGCTCTCGAACGCGGCCGAACACATCACCTTTCTCGTCTTGACGGAGAACTTCGAGCGCGCCGTCTCGATCTTCGAGAGACATCTCGCGGACGCTTCCGCCATCGCCGACGCCTTGACGAAGTTCGACTACTACCTCGCGGGCTGGTTCTTGCTCGAACGCCTCCCCGGCGCAAGCGGGCGCACGACCTTGAAGCTGCGCCTGCCGCGCACGCTCTCCGTCCACGAAGAGAGCGGGACGTATCGCTTGGAAACTCTCGCCGCCTGGTTTCTCGAACAGTGCGAAGCGCTCGCCGCCCGCTTCGACGCGCGCAACGAGAGCGACTATTTCACGCGCCAGATCAAAGAAACCGCCGCCCTCAAAGAACTGATCGCGCCCCACCCGATCAGCGAAGCGGCATGAAAGAAACGATGAAGGATGAACGGAAGACAGGTGAATGGTAAATGGTGAATGGTGAATGAAGAAGAACTGTCTTCATCCATTCACCATTCACCATTCACCTGTCGTCCCTTGATCGTTTCCATCACGCCGCTTGGCCTTCGGTGCGCGGGGCGGCGAAGCGTGTGAGCAGGCGGCGGAGTTCCGTTTGGTCTGCGAGGCAGTATTTGGCGCGCGTGCGGCGGTCGCCGATGTGGATCGTCCAGGCGTCTTCGGGCAGGCGCGCGAAGAGGTCTTCGTCGGTGCGGTCGTCGCCCGCGGCGAGACAGAATTCGGCCTGCGGCGCGGCTTCGGACAGGCGCGCCAAGACCTCGCCCTTGTTCGCCCAGCCCGGTTTCACTTCCACCGTCTTCTGTCCCCGATAGGCGCGCAGTTCCGTGTCCGCCAACATCTGTTCGAGATTCGAGACGAGTTCGTTGGCGAGCCATTCGCCAAACTCCGGGTCGGCCATGCGGTAGTGCCAGACGAGCGAAAACTCTTTCTCTTCGATGAGGCTGCCGGGCGTCCGGTCAACGAAGTGTTCGAGGACGGGGAAGACCGGCTCTTTCCAGTCGCTCGTGTAGTTGGGACGATAAAGCTCCCACTGCATCGTCTCGGGCGAGCGCATGATCGCGCCGTGCTCGGCGGCGAGCCACAAGCCTTTCACCTCGCCGAACCAACTTTCGAGGTCTTGGCGCGAGCGCCCGGAGACGACCGCGATGGCCGTGGCCGGATCGGCGGCGAGGCGCGCGAGCAGTTCGACGAGTTCGGCGGGCGCGACGGCATCCTGCGGGCGACTGGCGTAAGGCACGAGCGTGCCGTCGTAGTCCAACAAGAGACGACGGTGCGTGGCGGCGTGAAAGGCGGCGGTCGCCTCTTCGACGGGGAGGCTCTGCGGCTTCTCGGAAAAATGATCGGCGCGCGAATGCGCCGCCTCGTGCAAGTTGGAGAGGAAACGGTCGCCCCACGCGAAGACGGTGTTGCGCACGACGCGCTTGTGCAGCGCGCGCATGCGCTCGCGCCGCTGGTCAGCGGGGAGTTCAAGCGCGCGTTCGATGGTTTCGGCCGTGCGTTCCTCGTCGTAAGGGTTGACGAGAAAAGCCTCGCCCATCTCTGAGGCCGCGCCCGCGAACTCGCTGAGGACTAACACGCCCGCGCCGTCCTGCTGGCAGGCGACATACTCTTTGGCGACGAGGTTCAAACCATCGCGCAGGGGCGTGACCCACGCGAGGTCTGCGACCGAATAGAGCGCGGCGAGTTCGGTCGGCGGGATGCCGCGCCGGATGTAGGTGATGGGCGTCCAGTCGGGCGTCGAAAACTCGCCGTTGATCTTGCCGACGAGTTCGTCCACCTCTTGCCTCAACTCTTTATACATCGGGATCACTTCGCGCGAAGGTACGGCCACTTGAATCAAGACGACGCGACCGCGCAGTTCGGGCGACTGCCGGAGCAGACGCCGGAAGGTGCGCAGGCGTTCGGGGATGCCCTTCGTGTAGTCGAGGCGGTCGACGCCGAGCAGGATGCGCCGGCCTTCAAATCGTTTGCGCAGTTCGACGCGGCGCGTGATGGTTTGCGTATCGCGCGCGAGCAGTTCGGTGAACTCGCGCGGGGCGATGCCGATGGGCAAAGCGTCAAGACGCACGGAGCGACCCCCGACTTCGAGCCTGTCCATCCGACTGTCGAAGCCGAGAACGCGCAAGGTCGATGCGCGGAAGTGTTGGAGATAGCTGTAGGTGTGAAAGGCCAGATAGTCCGCGCCGAGCAAGCCTTGCAAAAGTTCTTCGCGGCGCGGCAGTAGGCGAAAGATGGCCGAAGAGGGAAAAGGGATGTGGAGGAAGAAGCCGATGCGCGCTGCGGGCACGGCCTCGCGCAACAGTTGCGGCAAGAGCATCAACTGGTAGTCGTGCACCCAGACGATGTCGTCGGGACGCAGGTGTTCGAGCACCACGTCGCGGAAGCGTTGGTTGGCATCGCGGTATGCCTGCCAGTGTTCGGGCTTGAAGTTGAGGAGCGAAGGGAACTGGTGAAAGAGCGGCCAGAGCGTCTGGTTGGCGTAGCCTTCGTAGAAGCCGGAGGCGACTTCGGCCGGGATGTCCACGGCGAAGTAACGCTCGCGTTCAGCCCAGCGCTTGAGCATCTTTTGTCGCCGCTCGTCCGCCGGGTCGGAGGAATCGCCCGACCAACCGATCCAGATGCCGCCCGTGCGTTTGAGGATCGGCCCCATCGCCGTGGCGAGTCCGCCCGTGCTCCTATCCGTGCGCCACGAGTCGCCCGCGCGCTTCAACGTGAACGGCAAACGGTTCGAGACGACGACCAGCCGCCCATCCGTGTTTTCTTTCGCTGACATAAAGTCTCCCCTCGTTCGTTTATGACTAAGTTCGTGCGATTAACTGTAAGCCAATTCTTCTTTCTCTTCTTTGCGTCTTTGCGCCTTTGCGTGAGGTTCTTCTTTGGTCTGCGTAAGTTTCACGCAAAGGCGCAAAGGCGCAAAGAGATCAAGTTGATGGTTGCGTCTCTGCCGCGCCCTCTTCGAGCATGAACCAGTAGAAGCCGAAGGGCGCGAGCGCGAGTTGGTACAGGTGTTCGCCGATGCGGGGGAAGGGCGTGTGGCCGAGCATTTCGACGGGCGTGCGCCCATTGTAAGCGGCGAGGTCGAGTTCGACGGGCTGCGCCACCTGCGAGAGATTGAAGACGCAGAGCGCCGTCTCGCCCTCGTACTCGCGCGTGAAGGCGAAAATCTTCCGGTTCTCCGGCTTCACGAAAGTCATGCGCCCGCGCCCGAACAACTTGTGCTCCTTGCGCAAGTGGATCATCAGACGCATCCAGTTCAAAAGCGACGTGTCGTAACGCTGCTGCGATTCGACGTTCACCGATTGATAGCCGTAGACGGGATTGCTGATGACCGGAAAATAGAGCCGCTCGAAATCGGCGCGCGAAAATCCGGCATTGCGATCCGCAGACCACTGCATCGGCGTGCGCACGCCGTCGCGGTCGCCGAGGTAGATGTTGTCGCCCATGCCGATCTCGTCGCCATAGTAAAGGAAGGGCGAGCCGGGCAGACTGAGCAGCAGCCCGTGCAGCAACTCGATGCGGCGGCGGCTGTTGTCAAGTAGCGGCGCAAGCCTTCGGCGGATGCCGACGTTCAGACGCATGCGCCGGTCTTTGGCGTATTCGTTGTAGAGGTAATCGCGCTCCTCGTCCGTCACCATCTCCAGCGTCAGTTCGTCGTGGTTGCGCAGAAACATGCCCCACTGGCAGTTGGCCGGAATGTCGGGCGTGCGCTCCAAAATCTCCACGATGGGGCGGCGGTCTTCCTGTCTGAGCGCCATAAAGAGGCGCGGCATGATCGGGAAGTGATAGTTCATGTGAAACTCGTCGCCGTCGCCCGCGCCGAAGTATTCCACCACGTCCTCCGGCCACTGGTTCGCTTCACCGAGCAGCAGTACGTTCGCGTAGTTCGCTTCGACGTGAGCGCGCAGCTCTTTCAAGACTTCGTGCGTCTCGCGCAGGTTCTCGCAGTTCGTCCCTTCGCGTTCGATGAGATAAGGCACGGCGTCCACGCGGAAGCCGTCGATGCCGAGGTCGAGCCAGAAGGAGACCACGTCGAGCAACGCCCGGCGCACTTCCGGGTTGTCGTAATTGAGGTCGGGCTGGTGACTGAAAAAGCGATGCCAGTAGAAGGCTTGCGCCTCTTCGTCCCAAGTCCAGTTGGAATGTTCCGTGTCGGTGAAGATGATGCGCGCTTCGGAATACTTGTGCGGGTCGTCGCTCCAGACATACCAGTTGCGCTTCGGCGAATCGGGCGAACGGCGCGCCTCTTGAAACCACGGGTGCGCGTCGGAGGTGTGGTTGACGACGAGGTCTGTGATGACGCGGATGCCGCGCGCGTGCGCTTGGTCGAGAAAGGTTTTGAAGTCTTCGAGCGTGCCGTATTCGGGCAGCATGGAATAGTAGTCGGCGATGTCGTAGCCGCCGTCGCGTAAGGGGGAGGCGTACATCGGCAGCAGCCAGATGCAATCGACGCCGAGCCATTGCAGGTAGTCGAGTTTCTGGGTCAGGCCGGGAAAGTCGCCGATGCCGTCGCCGTTCGAATCGTAAAAGCCGCGCACGTAAATTTCGTAGAACACGGCATCCTTGAACCAGAGCGGATCGTTACGTAGTTTCACCGCGCCGCGTGGTTTCGCTTCGCCAGACATCTCTCTCGTGTGCCTTCCCGCGAATTGAAGTTGGTCTAACTTGATTGACTGTGGCGAGAAAGATAACCGCTCGCGCGCGTCGAGCGCAAGACGCGTCGGGGCAAAGAAAGAGGGCGGCCGTTGAATGGCCGCCCTTGACTAGACGTGAAAACTGAAGCCGCGAGCTTCCGAAAGTTTCCGCTTGGCAAACGACGTTCGGAGAACCGCCCGGCCGTTAATGCTGTGTCGGCGCAGTCTGTGGTTGCATCGGCTGTGCCTCTGTGCCGCGTGCGGCCGTGTGTTGTTCGTAAAAGTCGTAGACGAACTGCTTCTGCCGCTTGCGGCTTTCGCCGGTGCTGAAGAGGCCGCCGTTGTCGAAGTCGTAGTCCAACATCTCTTTGAAGGCGAGGTCGGCGCTCCAATTGTCGTGCGTGATGCGGTAGATGGCCGTCAGCGCGCCCGTCCGGTGACGACCGCCTTTGCAGTGGACGTAGACCGGCCAGTTCGCCGGGTCGTTGACGAGTTGCAAAAATCGTTTCGTCTCTTCTTCGGTTGCCGGGCGGCTGGCTTTGAGCGGGATGTTGACGTATTCCATCCCGGCCTTGCGCACCCATTCGGGCGCGTCCCGCTTTCTGTCTTCGCGCAAGTCGATGACGGTCTTGACGCCCAACTTCTTCAACTCGGCGAACCCTGCGGCGTCCGGTTGCGCGCCGCGATAGTAGTTCTCGTTGACCCGGCCGAAGTTCTTGATGCCGACGGGCGGCGCGGGCGTCTGGCTCGTCAATGCGACGAGTGGCGGCGGCGACGACGGCTGTTCAATTCCCGCGCCGCGCGTGATGGCAGCGGTCGCGCCCGCCACGAGGACGAGCGCGACCATTACTGCGGCGAGCCACGGGCGACGCTTCTGTTGCGCCGCTGCCGCTCTTCCCGCGGCCGGGCTGCTCTGGTTTGTCATAGATTGATTTGTTTACCTCCGTGAATTTTGACTTGCGGCGACCGCTTCCGAAGTCGCCGGAAGTTGTCTGAGTTGATTGATGCGCTCGCGCAGGACGGCGACGTAGCCGTCGCGCGTCGCCTGATCATATTCGGCGGCGCGGAAGGCTTCGCGCAGTTGCTCGTCCGTCAGTTGCGAGAGCTGTTGTCCCATCCAGCGCGCGTCTTCGACGGGGATGCTGTTGATGACGCGTTCCTTCTGCGCCTGGCTCTTGGCGTAGCCGGGTTTGAAGAGGGAGGCGAAGAAGCCGCCGCCTCCTTTCGGCTTCGTGTGAAAGTCGAATTTGACCAAGCCGTTCTCGACGCCGACGACGAACTTGCTGTTGCGGAAGTCTTCGAGGTTGTTCTTCGAGCGCTTGCCGCCGAGGCCGCCCACCTTGCCGAGCGTCGCGCCGATGTCGGAGACGAAGTAGCGCGCCTCGGCCTCGCCGCTCTGCGGGTCTTTGAAGGCGATCACGAGATTGTTCTCCGGCCGGATGTCGTAGTTGCCGAGCAAGGCCATGAGCACCTTGAGGCCGTTGAACTCGCGCTGCCCGACGAAAGGATTCTTCTCCCAGTCCCACTGCGCCGTGCGCTCGGCGTTCTCGCGGCGCGGCTCGAAGCGCGCTCCGCGCACGATGTTCGTGCGCTCCTCGACGAACTCCTGCCCGCGCGCCAGACGCGGCAGGTTCTGCACGTAGACGCGGTTGAAGTAGTAAGACTCTTCCGCGAAGTAGCCCATCGCCCAGACGAGACGCGTCGCCACCGTTTCGGCCTGCGCTTCCTCGCCCAACTTCACGCTCCAGACGATGCCCCGCCCGTCACGCACCTTGAACTTCGGCGACGTGCCGAGCCTGTCCTCCGCGACGAAGGTGTAAGGCGCGACCGGGGCGAGATTCGCCGCGCCTTGTCCCGTGCGCAGATCGCGCGCGGAGATGTCTCCCGGATCGCGCCACACGACGGGCTTGCCTTGCATCGCGGTCTGCGCCGCCTGCTGTGCGAACGCGACGGAGGAAAAACTTGCTGCTAACACGAGCGCGAGGATGAGGGATTTACGAAGTTGGGCTGTCGATAACATGATGTGAGAACTCTCCTTTCGGCAACTAACCGTTTGCTTTCCATTTACTTTCCTGCCGCGCCTGCGGAAATCAATTGCGACTTGCAACGGGCGCGATCACGAGCGGCCTTCGTTTCAATACGGCCTCTATACCTGTTAAGGCGTAATTGCGAGCCGAATGGGATCATGACCGGCGGGAGCGCCCGCGCCGCGAGTAACAAGCGAATAATCCGCGAGTAACCCGCGCCCGCCGCGTGACATCTAAGGTGTGTGAAAAAGTTGATCGTCTTGAGTTCGGCGGCGTGGCTTCTGGTGGCGCTCTTGGCTGCGGCGGAGCGTGCGGGGTTGGGTGTGAAGTTGGCGGCCGTCGCGTTGCCGTTCAAAGCCGCGATGCTTTACGCCGCGCCGCCGGACGCCGTCTTGAGCGTGCCCGTCGAGGGCGTGCGCGCGGCGCGGATTAAGAGTTCGTGGCACGCGCCGCGTGCGGGCGGACGCCTTCACGAAGGCCAAGACATTTTCGCCGCGCGCGGCACGGCCGTGCGTTCCGCGACCGCCGGGTACGTGGTGCGCGTGGGCGAAAACGCGCTCGGCGGCAACACCGTCTACGTCCTCGGCGCGGGCGGGCGCACCTACTATTACGCGCACCTCGACGCTTACGCGCCCGACGCCTCAGTCGGTTCCTACGTCACGCCGGGAACTGTGCTCGGCTACGTCGGCACAACCGGAAACGCGGCCGGCACTTCGCCTCACCTCCACTTCGGCGTCTACACTTCCGCAGGCGCAATCGACCCTCTGCCTCTTTTGAGCGACGACGCTCCTTCACACGACGCCGCGCCCGAAGCGAACTAAGCCGAACCGACTTCGCAACGCCTCTCCGCGCAGACATCCGCAACGCGCGTCGCGTCGGGCGAGCGCGTGCGGCCTCTCCGCGCGCCGTTCAGACTGACCGCGCACCGTCGTTACTTTTGAATGAATCGGTCAGCGTGATTCACCCGACGGCGCACGCGGTTCGCGCACGCCGGTCGAATACTGCACACTTTACGACGACCTTTCGCTTTTCTCGCCTGTGGCACACCTGTCGCTTATCCAAAGCGACATGGCCTCTCGCGCCGTGTCTGCTCTTTCTTTCAGAGAAGTCACCGATAAGAGCCTCCTCTCTGTGAAAACGGGAGCGGGTATGCACTTACCAGCCTAAGTTCCGCGAGCGGAATACGGCAGTGGGAGTTCCCGAAGGATGAATGGATGATTAGCCCGAAAAGATATTCTCACCTCGCCCGCTTGACGGCGTTTCTACTACTCGCGGCGCTCGGCACAACTCTCCTCGCGAGTCTCCCCGCGGGCGCACAACGCGCCGCGCGACGAACCGGCAAGACTCCGAAGCCGAAGCTGGATAAAGTTTCGCCCACGCTGCGCGAGCGCATACAGCATTCGCGCTCAAGGGCTGAGACCGTCCCTGTGATTCTGCAACTGCAAGGCGCGCCGACGGGAAGGTTGAACGCTCTGCTCAGTCGCAACGGCGTCAGGGTCAGAGCCGAGTTTGAAAGTTTCGACGCGATGGCGGTCGAACTCCCGCTCGACACTCTTGAGGAACTCGCCTCGTTCGAAGAGGTGAATGTCGTGACGCCGGATCAAGAGGTGCGCCTGCTCGGCTTCGTCGAGAACACGACCGGCGCGCGCGACATGCGCGCGCGTTCCGGCAACAGCGGCCTCAAGGGCAAGGACATGAATATCGCCGTCCTCGATTCGGGCGTGGACAAAGATCATCACGGCGTGGGCGACATCACCTTCCAGAAAGATTTCACGGGCGAAGGACGCACCGACGACCCTTACGGCCACGGCACGCACGTCGCCGCGCTTGCCACCGCCACCGATCACATCTCGCGCGGCGCTTACAACGGGCTTGCGCCGGAAGCGAAGATCGTCAACCTGCGCGTCCTGAACGCGCAGGGCATCGGCTCGTCTTCCAACGTGCTCCGCGCCTTGCAATGGATTCTCGCGCCCGTCGATCCGAACAAACCTCTGGGCGAGAAGAATCACCAGAAGTACAAGATTCGCGTCGTCAACCTGAGCCTCGGCGCGCCCGCGCTCGATTCGTACAAAATCGATCCGCTCTGTCTGGCGGTGCGCAAATTGGTTGACACCGGCATCGTCGTCGTGGCCGCCGCCGGCAACGACGGGACGGACGCTTCGGGGTTGAAGTTCTACGGCCGCATCCATTCGCCCGGCAACGAGCCTTCGGCCATCACCGTCGGCGCTTCCAATACTTTCAACACCGAATCGCGCGACGACGACGTGATGACGACCTATAGTTCGCGCGGCCCCACGCGCAGTTACCTGACCGTCAACGGCCTGCGCGTCTACGACCACGTCATCAAACCAGACCTCGTCGCCCCCGGCAACAAGTTGATCGCCGCCGAGGCCGCGGGCAACGCCATCGTCAACCAGAATCGCTCGCTCGATGTCACGCCGAACAGCAATTCAAACCACAAGATGATGTTGATGAGCGGCACTTCGATGGCGACGCCGCTCGTGGCCGGAGCGGCGTCGGTGCTCTTGCAAGCGAACCCGCGTCTCACGCCGAACATGGTCAAGATGCTGCTCCAGTACACGGCGCAGCCGCTCAAAGGCTTCAACACCTACGAGCAAGGCGCGGGACAACTCAACGTCGACGGCGCGGTGCAACTGGCGAAACTTATCCGCACAGACCTCAACAACCAGACGAAACTCGGCGCGCCGCTCCTCATCGCCGGAAGCGTGCTGCCCGCGCCGAGCACGACCATCGGCGGCCACACTTTCACTTGGGCGCAAGGCGTGCTGCAACACTACGGCTACATCGCCGGAACGAGCCTCGTCACGAAGTACCAGCGGATTTACAACCTCGGCGAAAACTTCGGAACCGGGGTCACGATCTCGAACGGCATCATGGTCTCCGACGGCATCATGATCTCGGACGGGATTACGGTCTCGGACGGCATCATGGTCTCGGACGGTTTGCCGATGGGCAGCGGCAATCTGTTCATCAACGGCATCATGGTCGCGGACGGCATCATGGTCTCGGACGGTCTCGCGCTCGGCGACGGCATCATGGTGTCGGACGGCATCATGGTCTCGGATGGGATCATGGTCTCGGACGGTATCTGGTCGCTCAATGTTCTTCTCAACGGCAACGACACGAGGAGCATGCCCGTCATTTACGAAGACGGAGACCAAAACCTTTAACCACGGCTCCCCTCGCGTCCTTTCACACGCGGCCAGCGAGCTTCGACGGAACGAATCCTCAGAGTTAACTATGTCAGCCACCTCACACATCCTCACGACGCGCCGGGCGGCGGCCGAGCTTCTGCCGGAAGACGAAAGCGAAGAGGCTTTAACCTTCCTCTCCGAACGACCGCTGCACACGGTCATCATGGCCGGGCTGATGCGCGAGCATGGCCTGTCCGTTCCCGCGCCGCGCGGCAGATTTTACGGTTGCCGCGAACGGCGTCTCGGACAACTCGAAGGCGTCGCGCTCATCGGACGCGCCACCTTGTTTGAGGCGCGCACGCCGAACGCGCTCGTCGCGTTCGCGGAACTGGCGCGCGAGTCTCCCTCTGTCCGCATGATCGTGGGGGAAGAGTTGGAGTTGAATCAATTCTTGAGTCATTACGATGCGGACGGTCAAAAGCCGCGTCGCTTTCGACAGGAATTGTTCTATCAGTTCACGCGCAAAGACACGGACGCGGAAGGCATCGCGGGGCTGCGCCAAGCCACGCTCGAACATCTGGACAAGGTCGTCTCGGCGCACGCCGAAATGGTGGCGGAAGAGACCGGGATGAACCCGCTCGACGTAGACCCGGAGGGCTTCCGCGAGCGCTGCGCCGCGCGCGTGGCGAAGGGAAAGGTGTGGACTTTAATTGAGCAGGGAAAGTTGATCTTCAAGGCCGACGTGATCACAGAGACGCCCCAGGCGGCCTACGTGGAGGGAGTGTGGGTGAGTCCCGAACACCGCCACGAAGGATATGGACGCCGCTGCTGGACGCAACTCAGCCGCTCCTTGCTCGACCGGCTGCCCTCGTTCTGCGGCTTCGTCAATATCGAAAACTCCGTGGCACACGCTTTTTATGAGCGCATGGGCGGCACGCTGCTCGGCACGTATCGCAAAGTCTACCTCTAGAGGCCGCCTTCAAGGCCATCCGCAAGGCCACCCTCAAGGCCGTCCCTCAATAGCCGCGCGACCGAAAAGGCGCGCGCACGGCGCTCTCCCGGCCTTTTAAAGAAGCGCGAATTTGCTGTCAGGTTGACAGAGCTTGCGACCTGTCTGAACGGTCGTTCTGCGTCAAGCTGACTGACGATTGTCCGCCCCTCTCTCTCCAACCCGCCTGTTTCCGGGCAAATTCAGCACTCTCCGTCTGAAAGTTCGCTGGCACGCCGCTCGCTTAAGAAGCGACACGGGACACCTCTACCTGTCCCTTTCGAGACGCCCCTCCCGGCATGCGCGAGCCAACGCGTTAATCAAGACAAGCGAAGACTCCTCCAAATGAATAAGCAGAAGTTCCACCAATTCTATCTGCGACTGATCATCGCGCTCGGCGCGCTTGTTTGCCTCTCCTGTCTCTGGCGGCTCGACCCTTCGCGCATCGACGTGCGCTTCCTGATTTTCGCTGCCGTCACGATCTGTTTCGGCTCGCGTCTGGGGATCGAGTTTTCCAAACATCGCGTCCAAGTCACCGTCTCGGACAGCTTCATCTTCCTCACGCTGTTTCTCTACGACGCCGAACTCGCCGTGTTGCTGGCCGCCGCCGAGGCGCTCTGTTCCTCGCTCCGTTTCTCCAAGGTCTGGCTGATCAGGCTCTTCAACGCGGGACTGCTCGCCCTCTCTACTTTCATCACGGCCTCCGTGGTCAGTTATCTCTTCGGCGACTTGGTCGCACTCGGACACGGCGCGATCTCCGGCGACTTCATCACGGCCGTCTGTCTCATCGGCTTCGTGCAGTTTCTGGTTAACTCCAGCATGCCGGCGCTGCGCCAGTCTTTGAAACTCGACCTGCCGGTGCTGCAAGTCTGGAAGGAGAATTACCTCTGGACTTCGATCACTTACTTCGCGGGCGCGTCGGCCGCCGGCCTCACCGCCAAACTGATCAACGGCAACGGCTTTTACGCCTTCATCGCGATGATCCCGATCATCGCCATCATCTACTTCACCTATCAGACCTATCGCAAGCAGTTGCTCATGACGCTCGCGCAGGCCGAGCAGGCTGAGCGGCACGCGGAGGAGCAGCGCGCCATCAGCCAGGCCCTGCGCGAGAGCATCGAGGAGCAGAAAGTCATCAGTCAGGCGCTCAGGAAAAGCGAAGAACATTTCCGCAGCGCCTTCGACTACGCGGCCGTCGGCATGGCTCTCACGGCCACGGACGGCCGCTGGTTGAGCGTCAATCGTTCGCTCTGCCAACTCGTCGGCTACACCGAAGAGGAACTCCTGCGCACGAACTTCCAATCCATCACGCACCCGGACGACCTCGGCGCTAATCTCGCAGACCTCTACCAGATGCTCGAAGGCAAAATCGTCACCAGCACGCGCGAGAAACGCTACATCCACAAAAAAGGGCACGTCGTCTGGACGACCGTCAGCGCTTCGAGCGTCTTCGATGAACAGGGCAAGCCGATGCACTTCATCGTGCAGGCTCAAGACATCACCGAGCGCAAACTGGCCGAGGAACAACTGCACCGTGCGGCCTTCTACGATCCGCTCACGGAGCTGCCCAACCGCGCGCTCTTCAGAGACCACCTGGGGCTCGCGCTCGGGCGCTCGGCGCAGCACCCCGACCATCTCTTCGCCGTCCTCTTCCTCGACATCGACCGCTTCAAAAACATCAACGACTCGCTCGGCCATGTGGTCGGCGATCAACTGCTGACGGCCGTCGCCGCGCGCTTGCGCACTTGCGTCCGCCCGCAAGATACGGTCTCGCGCTTTGGCGGCGACGAGTTCGCCGTCCTCTTGAACGGCGTCCAGCATTCGGCCGACACGCTCGCCATCACGGAACGCATCCTGCGCGAGATCGAAGCGCCGTTCCGTTTGAGCGGCTACGACGTGTTCACGAGCGCCAGCATCGGCGTCGCGCTCTCGGCCGTCGGCTACGACGGCACGGAAGAGATTCTGCGCGACGCGGACACGGCCATGTATCGCGCCAAGGAGCAGGGCAAAGGCCGCTTCGAGGTCTTCGACAAAGTGATGCACGCGCGCGCCGTCTCGCGTCTGAAGATGGAGAGCGATTTGCGGCAGGCGCTCGAACGCGGCGAGTTCGAAGTCTACTACCAGCCGATCATCGACTTGGCGACGGGCAGTCTCTCAGGCTTCGAGGCGCTCTTGCGCTGGCAACACCCGGAGCGCGGCATGCACTCGCCCGCCGAGTTCATCCCCGTCGCTGAAGACACGGAACTGATCATCCCCATCGGCGAGTGGGTGCTGCACGAAGCCTGCCGGCAGGTGCGTGAGTGGCAAAAGACTTATCCTTCCGAGACGCCCCTGACCATCAGCGTCAACCTCTCCGGCAAACAATTCAAGCAGCCCGATCTGGTGGGACAAGTCAAACAAGTTCTCTACCGGACAGGTCTCGACCCGCACTGCCTGCGCCTGGAGATCACGGAGAGCATGGTGATGGACGACGCCGAAGCGGCCACGGCGATGCTCCGGCAACTGCGTTCGCTCAACGTCCAACTGAGCATCGACGATTTCGGCACGGGCTATTCTTCCTTGAGCTACCTGCACCGCTTCCCGGTCAACATCCTCAAGATCGACCGCTCCTTCGTCGGCCGCATGTCGATGGACGAAGAGAGCCTCGGCATCGTCGAAACCGTCATCACGCTCGCCTCCAAACTAAAGATGAGCGTCATCGCCGAAGGCATCGAAACCGAAGAGCAATGGCAAAAGCTCAAAGCCCTGCGCTGCCCCTACGGCCAGGGCTATCTCTTCTCCAAACCCGTTCCGGCCGAGACGGCCGCCACTTTGATCAACGACGAATGGCAACGACGCGTCCCCTCTCGCCTCGCCGCCGAAGCCTCGCCGCCCGATGAAGTCGAACTGCTCAACGGCAGCTATTCGATGTAACGCACCTCATCAAGCCTTCTCCTTTTTATTGACATATAAAATGTAGCTGACGATGGTAAATAAGGAAAAATAGATGACGGCGAGAAGTTGAATATTCAACGGCGGCACTTTCCGTTTACCGAATTGACCTGAACTAATTAAAAAATCAATTGTGCTGTGGAGATAAGGAAACAGATAACTGAATTCCCACGAGAGCATCCCCACGCCTAAAAACCAAATCGCGAAACCTGTCGCAATCGGAACTAGAAAATTCCTGAATTGCAGGCTGAGCAAATATTGCAGAGCGAGGATGGGCAGACAATCGAGAAAGTAGTTGATGTTTGCCTTCAAAAAAAACAGATAGGGAACGGGCGCGGCCGGGTAAGGAAGGTTGCTGAAAAGCATTGCAGGAATAACTGCCGACAAATAAATCCCGACGTTCAGCAGAACGAAAACTTCGGTGAGCATTACCACGATCACTAAAAATTTGGCCGAGAAGATCGTCATAAATCCTTGCGGCGTGGCGTGCACTTGCTTCCAAGTGTTGTTTTTATATTCGATCTGAGTAATCAAACTCACCGCCAGGATAATCCCGACGGGCAACAAAAAGGCCGCCATCGATTCCCAAGTCTGATTCCAGAGTTTCGTCCAAAAATCAGGGGCAACGTAAAGAGCGGATAACTTGCCTGAGTTTTTTATTCTCGACATTAAAATGATCGAGGGCGTGAAGAACGCCCCGACAATCACCAGCCAAGATGCCAGACTGCGTTTCTTCTTCAGCCACTCGCTTTGAAAGCTATTGATGAAATCCATCTCCGTTACTCGTTGATTACGTCAAAGAAGATTTTTTCCAAGTCATTCTCAATCTTGTTGATTTGATAAACTTCGATGTCGTTGTGCACCAACTTCCGGTTGATTGCGGCAATCGCTTCTTTATCAAGCATGGGAACGGCAATTTTGCCCTGTTCGATTCGCGAGATTGTGCTGAACTCGCCGATGATCCGCGAAGCTCTCAAGTCGTCACTCGTTTCAAAAATGATGAATGAATGTTGCTGCCGTTTGCTGATTAGTTCCGCCAGTGTTCCCTGAAATAAGAGATTGCCTCGATTGATGATCCCGATGTGCGTGACCAGTTTTTCGATTTCGGGCAAGAGATGGCTGGAAATGAGGATTGTAATGCCGTGATTTTGATTCAGGTTTTGCAGTAATTCTCTGATTTCAAGAATACCGTTCGGGTCTAAACCGTTCGTCGGTTCATCCAAAATCAGCAGGGACGGATTGTGCAGCAAAGCTATCGCAATACTCAGACGTTGTTTCATCCCGAGCGAAAATTGATTGGCCTTCTTATTACCCGTCCGCGCCAGGCCGACCAACTCCAACACTTCCTCAATGCGCCCTTTCGGACATCGATAAATCCGCTGCCAAATCCTGATGTTTTCAAAAGCCGTCAGTTGCCCGTAAATCGAAGGGCTTTCAATCATTGAACCTATATTTCTTAAAGTCTGGACGCGATTTTTTTCGAACGGCTTTCCGAAGACCAAAATCTCGCCCTGTTGCTTTTTAAGCAATCCCAAAATCAGCTTTAGCGTCGTAGTTTTACCCGCGCCATTAGGGCCTAAAAACCCATAGATAGTGCGGTCAATCACCTGAAGATTGACCCGATTCAAAGCAATTTCATTTTCTGAAAATTGATGAACCAGATTAATTGTTTCTACACAGTACATGGGTCTTCGATGCGGGCTTTCCACGACACTTTATTAACGCTCGAATGGACTGCGCCTTAACAATCCATCCAACCATTCATCACTCAATATTTCTACGTACGGATATTTTAAGAAAGCCGAGAGCCTGCCGGCTGAGTATCACTTCAGTCAGATGAAGCCTTTATTACAGGTGCAAGTCCTAGAGTAACCTCAAAGGGACGAAGAGAGGGGCAACATAAAAATACGGGCACTCCGAAGAATGCCCGTAAGTTGTTGATGCCGGAGGTCGGACTCGAACCGACATGAGCAGTGAAGCTCGCTAGATTTTGAGTCTAGTGCGTATACCGATTTCGCCACTCCGGCGTGGATTGGAGTGTGCATGATAGAGGCTCATCCGGCGCGGCGTCAACCGTCGCCTGTGGGGATGCGCGACGGGGATTTAAGGGGACGCGGGTCGGGGCGCGTGCGGAGGGTTGGGGAAATATTAGTTGTGCCGGGGGACGCGAATCTGTAAGATAGCCCGTGCCCAGCGGGGATGTGCGTGCCGGAGGGGACAGTAGGCGTGCGCCAGACCCCGAATTCCAATCTCAACATTTAGGAACCTTTCAGACGAAGGCGGAAGCGTGTCTATGTTTTCACCGACGGGCGAGCGCGCCTGCATTTTGATCGCGGACGATGAGCAGGAGATTCGCAACGTCCTCTACGAATTGCTGAGCGCGGATTACGATTGCCAGTTGGTCTCGTCGGCCGAGGCGGCGCTGGCGCGCCTGCGCACCGTGCGCTTCGATGTCGTCGTTACGGACATCAACATGGAGGGCATGAGCGGCCTCCAGTTGATCCCACACGTGCGCGAAATCGCGCCCGACACCGTCGTCGTCATGGTGAGCGGCGCGCAAACGGTCGAGTCGGCCATCGAAGCGTTGCGCGCCGGAGCGTTCGACTACGTGACGAAGCCTTTCGACCTGCGCCACGTCGAGGCGGCCGTCAGGCGCGCGCTCGAACACAAGCGGCTGCTCGACGCCAAGCGGCGCTACGAAAATTATCTGGAAGAGTTGGTGTCGGAACGCACGGCGGAACTCGACCGCACGCTTGCCACGCTGGAAGACTCTTACCGCATGACTTTGAAAGCTCTCGCCGCCGCGCTGGAGACGCGCGACCGCGAAACGCACGGGCATTCGGAACGAGTGGTGAGTTTCAGTCTGCGTCTGGGGCGCGAGTTGAACTTGAGCGAAGAGGACTTGCGCTCGCTGGAATTCGGCGCGCTCCTGCACGACATCGGCAAGATCGGCGTGCCCGATGCGATCCTGCACAAGCCCGCGCAACTCTGCGCGGAAGAGTGGGTGAAGATGCGACGGCATCCAGTCCACGGCCAGCAGATTTTGCGCGGGATAGAGTTCTTGGAAGGAGCGGCGCGCGTCGTCGCTCAGCATCACGAGAAGTGGGACGGGACGGGATACCCGCAGGGCTTGCGCGGCGCGGAGATTGATTTGAACGCGCGCATCTTCGCCGTCGCCGATGCTTTCGACGCCATCACGAGCGACCGTGTGTATCGTGCGGGGCGTTCTTACGAAGTGGCGGTTGTTGAGTTGGAAGAGTTCGCCGGGCGGCAGTTCGACCCGGAAGTGGTGGCGGCCTTCCGACGCATCCCGCGCGCGGAGTGGGACGAACTGCGCGCCGTCTCCTTGCGTAAATGGCAGGAGCGGCAGGCCGTGCAAACGGCGAAATTCGCGGCCGACGCGGAAATGGAGACTCTGCTCGCCGCCCTCGTCAACTGAAAAAGCGGTGAACGGTGAATGGTGAATGGTGAATGGAAAGAACTCGTTTTCTTCCATTCACCATTCACCATTCACCATTTACCATTTACCATTTACCATTCCGACCTCCTCATTTTTCTTCTTCCAATTTCCCGGAACATCTCTAGGCCGCGCGAACGTATTGCCTGTCACAGTAGTGCGCTCGCCGGTCGACGTTTCGGTCGTTTGCGGGTTGCCGTCCGTACAACGTCAAAATTTTTGAGGAGAACTACAGATGAAGAGAGCCGGAAGAGTGGCACGCCCGCGCGTGATGTGGATGTTCGTCGTGTTGGCGGCACTGGCCGTGCAGCCCGCCGCGTTTGCGCAAGGCGGCACTGATAAGGCCGCGCGCATCGACGAATACCTGACGCGCGCGCACAAGACAGGACAATTTAACGGCGCGGCGCTCGTCGCCGAAAACGGCAAGGTCATTTACAAAAAGGGCTTGGGCTGGGCGAACATGGAGTGGAACATTCCGAACCAGACGGACACCAAGTTTCGTCTCGGCTCGATCACCAAACAGTTCACCGCCGCGCTCATCCTCCAACTCGTCGAACAGGGCAAGCTCAAACTCGACGGCAAACTCTCCGAGTACCTGCCCGACTATCGCAAGGACGTGGGCGACAAAGTGACTATCCATCACCTCTTGACGCACACCTCCGGCATCCCCAGTTACACGAGCCAGCCGAAGTTCATCGAGGATTTGAGCCGCGACCCTTACACGGTCGTCGACTTCGTCAAAAAGTACACGAGCGGCGATCTGGAATTCGAGCCGGGCACGAAGTTTCGCTACAACAACTCCGGCTATTTTCTGCTCGGCGCGATCATCGAAAAAATTCACGGCAAGCCTTACGAGCAGGTCATCAAAGAGCAAATCTTCGACCCGCTCGGCATGAAGAACAGCGGCTACGATCACCACGACACGATCTTGCCGAAGCGCGCTTCCGGTTACCAGAAGACCCCGGGCGGCTATACGAACGCCCCCTATCTCGACATGTCCATCCCCTACGCCGCCGGCTCGCTCTATTCCACGGTGGAAGATTTGTACCTGTGGGATCAGGCTCTCTATGCGGACAAGATCGTCTCGGCCAAAAACAAGGAACTCATGTTCAAGCCCTTTCTCGACGGCTACGCCTACGGCTGGGGCATCGGCAAAGTGACGTTCGAGAAGACGAAAGAGACCGTCAACTCCGTCTCGCACAGCGGCGGCATCAACGGCTTCAACACGCTCCTCGTGCGCTACCCGGAACAGAGACACCTGATCGTCCTTTTGGACAACACCTCGCAGGGCGCGAGCCTCAACCGCATGAGCCGCGACCTGACGAACATTCTCTACAACCAGCCGTTCGAGATGCCGAAGCAGTCAATCGCCGAAGTCTTGATGAAGACCATCACGGAGCGTGGCGACGTGGCGGCGGCCATCAAACAGTATCGCGAACTGAAGGCGACGCAAGGCGCGTCGTATAGCTTCGAGGAAAACGAACTGAACGCGCTCGGCTATCAACTGCTCGCCGCGAAGAAGGACACGGAGGCGATTGAGATTTTCAAGTTGAACGTCGAAGCGTATCCGCAAGCCGCCAACCCTTACGACAGTCTCGGCGAAGCCTACATGCGTACGGGCAACCGCGAACTCGCGCTCCTGAATTATCGCAAGTCCGTGGAACTCAATCCGCAGAACACGAACGCCGTGGCGATCATCAAGAATTTGGAAGGCCCTGCGATGAAGGTGGAGGCCACGTCGCTTGCCGCCTACGTAGGACAGTATGACGTGACGGGACTCGGCCCGCTCGACATTACGCTGGAAGGGGAGAAACTGTGGGGCGCGCCGCCGGGACAACGTAAGATCGAGTTGACGCCGCAGGGCGACAACAAGTTCTTCGTCGCCGGCCCCAACATCCAGTTCACCTTCGCCAAAGACGACAAGGGACAAGTCACGCAAGCCACGCTGCGCTTCCCGGACGGGCGCGAGATACAGGCGAAGAAAGTTAAATAGGAAAAGCGGTAAATGGTAAATGGTGAATGGTGAATGGAAGAAGATCGGTTCTTTCCATTCACCATTCACCATTTACCATTTACCGCTTTTATTTCGTTTCCGTCGGTGGCAGCGCGGCCGAGGCGACGTAGACGCGGCGCGTGCGCACTTGGAGTCCGCCTTTGCGCGGGAGGACGACGACGCGGCGCGTCTCGTTCGGGGAACTGAGGGCGAGCGGGCGCGTGGGCGTGTAGGTAACGACGTATTGCGTGCCGATCTCGCGCGCCACTTCGCTGCCTTGCAAGGCGAGGTCTTCGGTCGAGAGCGGTATCCAGAGACGGCCGCCCGTGTCGGCGGCGAGCGTCTTCATCGTCTCTTCGCCGCGCTTCATGGCGCGCTCGTAAGCCTTACGCAGGCGACGCATCGCCGGGTCTAAACCGACGGAGCCGCTCGTCGAAGGGCCAATCGCACCGCCGCGATTCATCGTCGGCGGCATCGTCGGGTCGATGCCGGAAGTGGGGATGCCCGATGCTTTGACGCTGCCGGGCGGCGCGCCGCTCGGAGCGTTCTTCGCTTTCTCCTTCGTCTCTTTAAAACCGAAAGTAGAATAGCTGATGACGTGCACGGAGACCTGCGCGGCCATCAAGCGTTTGACCGCTTCGGCGTAAGCGGCGCGCCCGCCAATCCCGGCGTTGCCTTCCAACACGCGCAAGATTTGATCGGGACTCGCGCCCGCGCCCGGCGTCTCCACGCCGTCCGTGATCAGGACGAGATGACGATTGCCGACGGGTTGATCCTCGAAAAGCATGGCCGCCTGCTGCAAGGCTTCGGCCGGACGCGCGCCGCTTCCGCCCCAGAGTTTCGTGCGCAAGGTGTGCGCGGCGGCGTCGCGATTGGTCGTCCAAGGTTGCAGCAGTTGGATGCGGCGGTCGAACTGCATGACGGCAACCGCGTCGCCTTCGCGCAACTGCGAGACGAGACTGAGCGCGGCCTCGCGCGTCGTACGCGTGCGCTGCGCCGGATTGAGTTCGCCGCCCGTCCCAAGCACGAGCACGACGCTCGCGGGAATCCGGCGGATGCTCCGCACCTGCTGCTTGACGTTGTCTTCGAGCACGACGATGTCGTCGATCTCAAGCGCCGGATCGAAGTAGCCATACTCGTTGCGCGCGAAGACGGGCAGGCGCACCTCTTCCGTGTAGACGCGGATTTGATCGTCGGCGGGCTGTGTCGGCTTCGGGACGATGCGGCCGGACTGCGCGCGCTCCTCGGTCGTCAGAGAAAAAAGGAGCAGGACTGAGAGCGCCCAAAAGAGACGGCGACCGGCTGTGTGCATAAGTTGAACTCCAACTGCCGAAAATCTTAGCGTGTAGCCCTAATTCGATGCCTATGGGGAGGGGCGCGCGTTGCCCGACGGTGTTCAGAGCAGGCGCGAAAGCCAGTGCATGATGTTGAGCGCGAGTTGGCGATTGTCTATGCCGGGGCGATTCATGCCGAAGGGTTTTTTGTCCGCGCCCGCCAGTTGCGCCGAGAGCATCCCGGCCTCGCCGAGCACGACGACGCGCCCTTTGCCGAACGCAAGCGCCAATCCTTGCGCGCGCCCCGCCGCAGACGTCTGCTCGGGTCTACCCGGCAAAGCATCCTTCGCCGTGTCGGCCAACTTCATAAAAGCGACGCTCTCCGGCGACCCTTTGAGCGATTGGCCGGTGAAGGCGAGGACGCGAGCCACGCGCTCCGAGGCGTCGCGTCCACGCGTGATCGCGTGTTCGCCGAGCAGTCTGTTTTCGCGCGTGTAGAGGATGAAGCCGGGATTGTTGTCGGCGGGCGGCGAGTTCGCGGGGTCGATGGTGAACGCCTTGCTCATGTTGACGCCGAACCTCTCTGCGAGCCGTTCGGCGGCCGCGCCCATCGGCGCGTGGTCTGCGATCAAGAGGAGCGCGCCGCCCGCGCGCACCCAATCGCGCGCAACGTCGCACTCGGCATCGGTGAAGGCCGAATTGGACGCTTCGGCCGCGTTCATCTGCGGCGCGCCGAGCGCGTTCGAGATGACGAGGATGTCGTAGGGTTTGAGCGCGGCGGCCGTGAAGGGCTGGCGATTCGGCGTGACGAGGTAACCGTCCGATTTGATCAGGTCGGCGAAAGGCTTGTAGCGCCCGTCGGCCGTGTGAAAATTGTTGTGCGCTTCGTCGAAGAGAACTTTCGGATGTTTCGACGTGTAAGCAGGGCGCGCCACTTTCGCGTCGAAGTTCGGATCGGCCGTCTGCTGCGCGAAGGAGACGTACGAGAGCGTCGTCAGCGCGAGCAGTGCGAGAATCAAGACGGCACGTGCGAAAAAGTTTTGACGGGCGTTCATGTCTGTCCTTTTCGGCTTTGCGCCTGCACGGCCGTGATGGCGACGGCGTCGGCGATGTCTTCGGCCTTGCAGCCGCGCGAGAGATCGTTGCACGGTTTGTCCAAGCCTTGCAGGATGGGGCCGATGGCCGTCGCGCCCGCGAGCCGTTCGGTTAATTTGTACGCGATGTTTCCGGCTTGCAGGTCTGGGAAGATGAGAACGTTGGCGCGTCCCGCGACCCCAGAGCCGGGCGCTTTCGAGTTGCCGACCGAGGGGACGAGTGCGGCGTCGGCCTGCAACTCGCCGTCGATTTCGAGTTCGGGCACGCGCGCGCGCACGGTGCGCGTCGCCTCCACGACCTTGTCGATCAACTTGTGCTTGGCGCTGCCCTTCGTCGAGAAAGAGAGCATGGCGACGCGCGGTTCAACTTCAAGGAGCGCGCGGCAAGACTCCGCCGAAGCGATGGCGATCTCGGCGAGTTCCGCGGCCGTCGGTTCGATGACGACGCCGCAGTCGGCGTAGATCATCGCGCCGTCCGCGCCGAAGCGCGCGTCGGGGTGCGCCATGACGAAGAAACTTGAGACGAGCTTGAATCCGGCGCGCACGCCGATGCAATGAAGCGCGGCGCGGACGGTGTGCGCCGTCGTGTTGGTTGCGCCCGCCACCGAGCCGTCGGCCGCGCCCATGCGCACGAGGAGATTGCCGTAATAGAGCGGGTCTTGGACGGCGATGCGCGCTTCGTCGGGCATCAAGCCTTTGGCCTTGCGCAGTTCGTGGTAGAGGGCGGCCATCTTGTTGAAGTCGGCGGCGCGCGTGTGGTCTACAAGTTCGACCATCCCGCCGAGGTCAACTCCGGCCTCGCGCTGCGCGGCGCGAACCTTGTCTTCGTTGCCGAGCACGGTGACATGCGCGAGCCGTTCGCGCGCACAGATGGCGGCGGCGACGATGGTGCGCGGGTCTTCGCCTTCCGGCAGAACGATGCGTTGCGGGTCGCGCGCCGCCCGCTCGCGTATGCGTTGGAGAATGGACATGGCTGGGTAGCTGTTAGCTGTTAGCTTTTATCAATCAGCAGTAACGGTCAGCATTAGTTGAGCGGGCGTTAGTATAGTGCATCTTCGTTTTCGTTGATAACGTTCGATGGCTAACTCTGACGGTTGACGGCTGAAAGCTATCAGCTAACAGCTAACAGCTTTTGTTACCTCAATGTTACTTCTCGGAAACAACTGGCTCTTGTGATGAGTTGGCGCGTCGGCTAGACTTCGGTGCATCCCCTTGTTGAGAGTTTTGCCGGACGGCCTCGCGCTTTCCCCTTTGTGTACAAAGCGTGAGCGAGCCTCGCTTCGTCTTTCGACCGACAACTAGCGGAGGGAAAAGAATCCGATGGAAAGCAAATTCAAAATTCTGGGGCACGGCGCACATCCGATCATGATCGTCTTCCCGCTCGGGCTGCTGGCGACCGCCGCCGTCTTCGACATCATCTATCTCTTCACGAACAACGCGCAGCTCGCGACGGCCGCCTATTGGATGATCGCGGCGGGCATCGTCGGCGGCATATTGGCGGCCGTCCCCGGATTCGTCGATTGGTGGGCGATTCCGAACGGCACGCGCGCCAAACGCGTCGGGTTGGTGCACGGCCTCGGCAACGACGTAGTGCTCGTCCTCTTCGGACTCAGTTGGTGGCTCAGGCGCGACACGGCCAACCACGCGCCGGACATGGTCGCCTTCATCCTCTCGATGCTCGGCGTCGGCCTCTCTCTGTTCACGGGTTGGCTCGGCGGCGAACTCGTCGAACGGCTCGGCGTGGCCGTCCACGACGGCGCGCACTTGGACGCGCCCAACACGCTCTCAGGCCGCCCCGCGCGCGAACGCGAAAGCGCACGCTAGCGGCGCGCGCGAAGGTGCGACGAAAGGGGCGACGAGTCGAGGCGTGTCACAGTTCAAACGAGCGCGAAGGAGACGTATGTTGAAACCACTGGGCGAACAGGTCGTCGTGCTGACGGGCGCGTCGAGCGGCATCGGGCGCGCGGCGGCCGTGGAGTTCGGGCGGCGCGGCGCGGCGGTCGTGCTCGCGGCACGTAACGAGGCGGCTTTAGAGACGGCGGCGCGCGCCGTCGAAGAGGCGGGCGGGCGCGCCCTCGTCGTGCCGACGGACGTGGCCGACTCGTCCGAGGTCTTTCGTCTCGCGGAAGCGGCGGCCAGTCACTTCGGCCGCATCGACACGTGGGTCAACAACGCGGCCGTCAGCGAATACGGCACGGCCGAAGAGATCAGTCTCGAAGAGATCGAGCGCATCGTCTCCGTCAATCTGTTGGGAATGATCTACGGCGTCAAGGCCGCGCTGCCGCACCTGAAGCGCGCGGGCGGCGGCGCAATCGTCAACGTCGGCTCAGTCCTCTCGGATCGCGCAGTGCCCTTGCAGTCAACTTACTGCGCGACGAAACACGCCGTCAAAGGTTTCACCGAAGCCGTCCGGATGGAACTCGAACACGAGCGCGCTCGTGTTCATCTGACGCTCATCAAACCGTCCGTCATCAACACGCCTTATTACAACCACGCGCGCACGCGCATGCGTGTCGAGCCGCGCGCCATGTTTCCCGTCTACGAGCCCTCGCTCGTGGCCGAGGCGATTCTCTACGCCGCCGCGCATCCGGTGCGCGACATCGTGGTCGGCGACGGTGGCAAACTGCTGACGGTGTTGCAACGCATCAGCCCCGCGCTCTTGGATCGGCTGATGCTCGCGGGCGGCGCGGCCTTCAAACTGCAACAGCGCGACGAACCGCCGCGCCCCGGCGACAATTTGTTCGCGCCGATGAACGAAGCGGGCGCGACGACGGGCGAATACTCGCACCGCTCGACCACCTTCAGCCCCTTCACGCGCCACCTCGAACCTTACCCGAACCGCAAGCGCCTGCTCCTCGCCGCCGCCGCGCTCGGCGCGTTCGCGCTGCTCCGACGAAGAACCGAGCACGACGAGCATCATGCTCCGTCCGTCGCGCGCCGACGCGGGGAGTCGTCCGGCGGCGCGCGAGCGAAGGCGAGAAAGTCTCTGCCTCCGCGTCATTAAGAGCGCATGACGAGACTTAAGAGTTGAACCACGAATCCATACGAAGCAACACGAAACGAAAAAGCACTAACCTCTGCTTAGTGTCGTGCGCGTGTGTGTCTTCGTGGCTTCAGTTTTTCCGAATGGTCTAACTGAAAATGGCGTTTGACTGGTCGATTAAATCTTCGGCTCCGGCGGCGAGGCGTGCGACGATGGCCGGGTCTGTGGTTTTGAAGGAGCGGAAGTTGCGCTCGTCGAGGACGGGCGTGTCGAAGCCGTCTTCGTCGACGGCGACGAGCGCGGCGTTGTACTTGTTGGAATGAGCGATGACGAACCACTCGCGCGCCAGATGCGCCTCGGGCTTCAACTTGACGATCCCTAAATTCGGGTGGCGCGGCGGCGTCCAATCGGGAACGCCGAAGACGTAGACGCGCTCGCTTACGTCCGAGATACGCAGGAAACGGTCGGCCACGTATTCCATGCGCGACAATTTCTCGAAGCCCACGTAGACGCGCCCCTCCCGGTGCGTGCGCAACAGGAGCGCGTTCTCGATCAGCAGGCTCACATATTCGAGGCACGGCACGGTCGCGCGAAAGCGAAAGGTCGGGCGCTCGTCGAAAGTTTTGCGTGAGACGATGGCGACGTTGCCGAGGTCTTCGAGTCGGACGGCTTTCGCGGCCTGCAAGGCAAACTCGAACATCGAAAACTCTTCCAAGTGATGATCACCTCTCTGGCGCGTCCAAACACGGCCACACACTTTCTACTCCCGCCACACTTCAACGCCGTTACGAATGTTTATTGAAAGTGTGAAGGAGAAGAAAGCCGTCAGCGGTCAGCCGTGAAAAACCTTTTCTTACTGCTGACCGCTGACCGCTGACCGCATAAGGCGGCTCGTCACCTGTAGGTTTCGATCATCTCGCGGAAGTCCCAAGTCGGTTTGTAGGGCTGGTTCGTGCCGACGATGACTTCGCGGTTCGGGTCAACCCAATAGTAATTGCTGCCGCTTTGCACTTTATAAGCCTGCCCCGATTCGGGATCGACGACGCGAGTTTGACCCGCGAGGATGTCGCCGCGCTGTTCGGTGATGCGTTCCCAAGAAGCCCAACGCTCGGCTTGCGTCTGCTGTTGAAGTTGTGCGGCGTATTCCCTGGAGCGCCGGAAGTCTTCGGCCATCTGTCTCTC
The DNA here is from genome assembly GCA_036387235.1 of Pyrinomonadaceae bacterium. GTDB lineage: Bacteria > Acidobacteriota > Blastocatellia > Pyrinomonadales > Pyrinomonadaceae > JAIVJZ01. The sequence continues at coordinate 10,622 of DASVUD010000047.1, read as the reverse complement.
CGCGCCCCGCTCGGCGGCGTACCATTGCGGGTTGATCTCAAAACTGGCAATCCCGCGTTGCAGCACGGCGTCGGCCTCGCTCGCACGCGCGGCGGTGGCGAAGAATCCATAGAGGGTTGACACGCTCCACATCCTCCCGACACCCATATCATTTGTGGCGGAGGTGATGACGAACAGGTAGCCCACGTGCGGCTCGCCGCCTTGTTGACAGGTGAAAGTCACTTCGGCGGCCGTGTAGTTGTTGCTCGGCACGAGCAGCCCGTTTCGCATCATCTGCTCGACGTAGTCGGCGCGGTCTTTCTGCGCCAGCCAGCGAATGTCGCCGCAATCGCCGCCCACCGTGCGCTGCACGTAGTCGGTCGCAAAGTCCATCGCCGGAAGGTAACGCATGACGATCCAGTTAGTGCCCGCGTAGGTCTGGCCTTCACGATAACCGAAACTGCGGACGGTCTCGCTCGGCTCGACGAACTGAGTCGGGATGGTGACATCGCCGCTGCGCATCGACACCTCTTCGTCCGGCGACTGAATCACCCACTCGCTCGCACGGCTCGTCCCGCCGAAGCGTTTGATGCCTCCCGTCGTGTTCCAACCGACGGGCACTTCGAGGCTGAAGGCGTTCTCGGTCGGGTCTGTCCAGCGTTGAAACTGCATCGCCGAGAGAGGGTTTGAATTCGCGTTGTTCGGCGCGGCGCGCGTGACGCGGAAACTTTTCAGGATGCGCGCGAACGTCTCTTCGGCGGACTGAAAGCGCGCCCCTTCGGCCGCCACTTCGTAGAAGAAACACGACGCGCCTGCGGGCGTGTTAGCCCACCAGAGCGCGACCGTCTCGCGCACCCCGCCGTCGTCTCCGACCGCCCTGACACCGTTCGTCCCAAACTGCCATCCGCCCTTCGGCATGTCCCACTTCTGCTTCGGCCAGAACTGACTGGCGACCCCTAACAGAACTTTGCGCGCGCTGTCCGCGTCGAGTTGTGCGGCCACCTTGAGCGGATAGATGGTGACGCGCTCGTTGCTCGCTCCGAAGATGGAGATGCGACCGTTATCGCTGTTGACCTGCCAGCCGCTCGGAATCTCCACGGCGAATCCGGCCGGGTCTTCGTGCGTCGTCCAATTGCTGCCGCTGCCGCCGACGCCTCCGCCGCCGCCGCCTCCGGTCGGAAGCGCACAGGCCGCCGAGAGCAACAGGATCGCAGGGGCAAATCTAAGCGTGGCTTTGAGGGAGAGCTTGAACATAGATTTTAATCTCCTGAATGGAAGCACCTCTGATTGAGGCGCACGGTATGACTATCGCTCGGTTCGTTACTTAAACCTTCGCACTACTCACTGCTTACTGCTCACTCTTCAACGCGTCGAGCAGTTTGTCGTGGATGCCGCCGAAGCCGCCGTTGGACATGATGGCGACGGTGTCGCCCGCGCGCAGTTCGGGAGCGAGGCGACGGACGATCTCGTCCGCGCCTTCGATTGAGTCGGCGGGCGTGCCCGCGGCGGCTACTTCCGCCGCCAGTTCCTCCGTGTCGAGCAGCGCGCCGAACTGCGTCAAGGTCTCCGGGTTGAAGACCGAGGCGACGACGACGCGGTCGGCCTGCCGGAGCGCGGCGACGTAATCCGTCTGGAAGACGGCGAGGCGCGAAGAGGTCGAGCGCGGCTCGAAGACGGCGATGAGCCGCCCCTCTCGATACTTCCCGCGCAAAGCCAGAAGCGTCTCGCGCACGGCCGTCGGATGATGCGCGAAGTCGTCGATGACCGTGACACCCGCGACCGTGCCGCGCACCTGCATGCGCCGCCTGACGCTCTTGAACGTGGCGAGAGCTTCCTGGATCGCCGCGCGTTCGACGCCCCACGCATCCGCCGCGATGATCACGGCCAGACAGTTGCGCACGTTGAAGTCGCCGATCAGCGTCGTGCGAAACTCGCCCCACTCGCGCCCCTCTCGAAAGACGCGAAAGCGCGTCAACTCGCCCGACGAATCGATGTCGCGCGCCTGCCAGCGCGCGTCGTCGGAAGTGCCGAACGTTTCGAGTTGCGTATAAAGTTTCGAGCGGAACTCGGCCACCACGTCGCGCACGTTCGGGCTGTCCCAACCGGCGATGAGGCGGCCGGTCATGGGCACGAGATTCATCAAGCGACGGAAGGCCAGTTTGACGTGCGCGAGGTCTTGGTAGATGTCCGCGTGGTCGAATTCGATGTTGCCCACGACGGCGAGTTCGGGCAGGTAATGCATGAACTTCGGCCCCTTGTCGAAATAGGCCGTGTCGTATTCGTCGCCCTCGATGACGAAATAGTCGCTCTCGGTGACGCGAAAACTCGCGTCGAAATTCTGCACCACGCCGCCGACCAGAAACGACGGTTGCAACCCGCCGACTTCCAAGACCCACGTGGCGATGCTCGTCGTCGTGGTCTTTCCGTGCGTGCCCGCGACGACGAGCGAGCGACGGCCGCGGATGAACTCCTCTTTGACCACTTCGGCCTGCGAGCGATAGAGCAGGCGGCGGCGCAGCGTCTCCTCAACTTCCGCGTTGCCGCGCGAGAGCGCGTTGCCGACGACGACGCAATCGGGCGCGGGCTCAAGGTGCTCCGGCGCGTAGCCCTGCATCACCGGAATCCCCAACCCGGCGAGCATCGTAGACATCGGCGGATAGACGTTCTGATCCGAGCCGGTAACTTTGTGCCCGCGCGCCTGCAGCATCCCGGCGAGCGAAGCCATCGCCGTCCCGCAAATTCCGATCAAGTGATAGTGCATAAGCAGCCAGTGACGAGTGACAAGTGACGAGTGACAAGTTGAAACAAGAAGTTAATCTCGTCAGTTGTTAAGCATCTTCTTCCGGGTTGTGACCTTCGATTGGAATGGTGAAAGAGAAGGTCGAGCCGTGGCCGACTTCCGACTCGACGTTGATCGTGCCGCCGTGCAGTTCGACGAGTTGGCGCGTGATGTAGAGGCCGAGTCCCGTGCCCTTCTCGCCGCGCGTGGCGCGGTGGCGCGCCTGCTCGTACTTGTCGAACAGCAGCGGCAGGTCGTCGGCCGCGATGCCGACGCCCGTGTCCGCGACCGAGAGGCGCACTTCGCGCTCGCCCGCGCGCTCCACACGCACCGTGATGCGCCCGCCTTTGCGCGTGAACTTCAAAGCGTTCGAGAGCAGGTTGACGATGATGCGGCGGAGCTTGGCGCGGTCGGCGCGCAAGGTGGCGGGCAGTTCGTCGGCCACGTCCTCGACGGCGAGGATCAACTCCTTTTCGCGTGCGAGCGGGACGAAGGGCTCGCAAACTTCGTGCAGGAGCGCGCGCAAATTCACGTCCGAGAGTTCGAGTTGAAGCGAGCCGGATTCGAGTTTGGCGGCGTCGAGCAGATCGTTGACGAGTTCGATCAAGTTCTGCGTGTTGCGCTCCATCATCGCCACCATGTTCTTCTGTTCGGGCGAGAGTTCGCCGAGCCGTCCCGACGTGAAGAAACTGATGACGCCGCTGATCACCGTCAGCGGCGAGCGCAGGTCGTGCGTGGTGAGAGCTAGAAACTCTTCGCGCATCTCGGCCAGTTCGCGCAGGCGCGCGTTGGCTTCGTTGAGTTCAGCGTTCGAGGCGGTGAGTTCTTCGTTGAGGCGTTCGAGTTCCTCGCGCTTCTCTTCGAGTTCGCCGAGGATGCGCACGAAGTCGCGGTTCTGCTGCGCGAGTTCTTCGACGGCCGATTCGTCATCGTCCGCGTTGAAATTCTCGCGCAAGAGGCCCACGCGTTCTTTGACCTCGGCGGCTTCCGTGGGCGGCAGCCACTTGATGATTGTGACGCGCGTGCCCGCGCCTTCGGTCGATTCGATCTCGAACTCGTCCATCAGGCGGCGCGTGCCCATCAGCCCGACGCCGAGCCCCGAAGGCGAACTGTACTGGCCGCGCATGATGGCGCGCAGTCTGGCCGCCGCGATGCCGGGGCCGTCGTCGCGCGCCATGATCTGCAAGCCCGCGATGTTCGTGTCCGTGCGACAGGCGACGGCGAGCGTGATCGCGCCGCTCCGCGCATACTCGTAGATGTTGCGCGTCAGTTCGGAGACGGCCGTGGTGATCTTGATCTGCGTGGTCGTGTCGAAACGCATCTCGCGCGCGAGACGGCGCACGCGTTCGCGCACCTTGACGATATCGGCCTCGCGCCGCACGTAGATGTCTCCGAGTCGGGTGGTTTCGATACCTTCCATAATCAAGTCCCAAGTCTCAAGTCCCAAGTCTCAAGTCGGATACAAACTCTTAAGTCCCATGAGTCAAGTCTGACAGCCTCTCCCGACTTGGGACTTGGGACTTCGAGACTTATTTCCCGACGAGGATGGTCGCGTCGTCGGTGTCGCGGCCGTAGTCGCGCATGAGAATGCCGGCCATCAGTTGAGGGCTGTGCTGCGCGAGGCCGGGGTAATCGTTCATGTCCCAAGAGGCGCTGACGCCGTCGGATGCCAGCACCACGCGCGCGCCCTCCGTCCACGGGTAAGACCAGACGCGCAGCTTGTCCAGACGCGAGCCGAGCGTGCCGTTGTTCGAGATGGGGCGAATGGGTGCGGGCGAGTCGAAGACGCGCACTTCGATGTTGCCCACGCCCGCATATTGAAACACGCCGCGCGCGTTGTCGAGGATGCACGCGCCCATCACCGCGCCGCGCGTGGGGCGAAGCGCCGCGTGCGTCGTGCGGAAGATGTCTTCCAAGCCTTCGCCCTGCCATTCGCCGAGCACCGCGAGCGCCACGCGCGAAGCCTCGTACGCGCCCTGCCCGTGCCCCAGTCCATCGACGACGGCGAGCAAGGTCTGCCCGCCACGGCGGCGGATGAAGTAGGCGTCGCCGTTGCGATCTTCTTGCGGGTGCGGGCGCGCCCAGACGCCGATGCGCCGCGCGGTCGCCGCGTGCGTCCGGTCGGACAGGCGCGCGCCCGCCACCCACTTGCGCAAGAGAATCGCCGTGCCGTGCGTCGTGCGGCGCGCGAGCGAGGCGAGCCGCGCGGTCGATTGCACGGTTGAGTAGACTTCAAACTCGTCCATCAAACGACGCACCGCGCCGAGTCCGGCGCCGAGCGAGCCGCCGGTCGAAACGCCGTCGCGCACGACGCGATCCAGATCATAGATGCCGGGGCCGCGATCCGTGTAGAAGAGTTCCAGCCCCGGCTCCGCGCCGAGCGTGGTGGTGAAATGAATCTGCCCGCCGCCCGCCGCGTAGCGCGCCGCGTTCGTGCCTACCTCCTGCACGACGATGTCGATTTCGGCCAACTCGCGCTCGGTGAATCCGATGCCGCCCGCGTAAGCGTGCACGGCGCGGCGCACCGCCCCCACCTGCGCCTCGTCCCTGACCTCCATCGACTGAATGCTTCGCATAAACTCAGAGGTCAGAGGTGAGAGGTGAGAGGTTAGAAGAAGACAGTTCTCACTGACCTCTAACCTCTGATCTCCGACCTCTGTTTTTCATATCCAGCGTACGACCGTGACGCGCGTGCCGCGTTCGGGGGAAGAAATGATCTCGAATTCGTGCGCGAGGCGGCGCGAGCCGGGAAGCCCCTGGCCGAGCCCGCGCCCCGTGGAGAAACCGTCGCGCATGGCTTCGTCGATGTTCGGGATGCCGCCGCCCGAATCTTCAAAGATGAGACGCAGGCCCGAGCGGCCGTCGGGCGCGCTCGCCGCCTGCGCGATCACTTGGCCGCGCCCGGCGTATTTGACGATGTTGCGTGCGAGTTCGGACGTGACGGTGGCAAGGCGCGTCTGGTCGAGCAGACGAAAGCCGAGCGCGACGGCCATCGCGCGCACCTCGCCGCGCGCAACCACGATGTCGTGCTCCGACTCAAGCGTGATGGCGCGGCTCTCCAAGCGTGTGCCACTCCTCCTCAAGTTCCGCTTCCGTCTCGCTCTCGTCGTCCGCGCCAAACTCGTCGCGCAGCAGTTTGATCCCCTCGTCGACGTTCAAGACGGTATCGACGCCGCGCAGTTCCAGCCCGAGTTCGACGAGCGTGATGGCGACGGCCGGTTGGATGCCGACGACCACCGTGCGCGCGTCCATGAAACGCGCCATCGCCGCGATGTCCGACAGCATCCGCCCGATGAACGAATCCACCATCTCCAGCAGCGAGATGTCGATGAGGACGCCGCGCGCGCCCGTGCGTTCAAGCTCCGACAAAATCCTCTCCTGCAACCCGATCACGGTCTGGTCGTCCATGTCCACCTGCACCGGCACGACGAGCACGCGGCCAACTTTCAAAATCGGGATACGCTGCGAACCATTCATGGGCATTACTCCGTAATGCAGTGACGAGCGGCAAGCGACGAGTGACAAGTTAAAGCAAAGCGGTTTTTAACTCGTCACTCGTCACACGTTGCTCTTAACGCGTCACTGTTTCTTCAACTCATTACTCGTCAATTATCGCTCTTGACTGTTGCTTCAACTCGTCACTGGTCACTCGTCGCTTGTTCCTGCCTTTAGCACTTGTCGGTCGCCGCTTGTTCTTTCGGCGTCGGGGCGGTCGCGCCGTTCTGTGCGCGGAGGTGCGAGAGGGCGGCGGCGGAGACGACTTTGCGGCCGATCATTTCGAGCGCGAGTTTGATGCCGTCCGACATTTGCGCGCGGGTGGTGATCTGCGTGAGATCGATGCCGAGTTGCACCATCGTCTGCGCGATGGCCGGGGAGACGCCCGTCAAGATGCAGCGCGCGCCCATCAGGCGCGCGGCCGTGACGGTTTTGATCAAGTGGTTGGCGACGAGCGTGTCCATCGTGCGCACGCCCGTGATGTCGAGAATGGCGACGGTCGAGCCCGTATCGACGATGCGTTGCAAGAGGGCTTCGGTCATCATCTGCGCGCGGCGCGAATCGAGCGTGCCGACGATGGGGAGCGTCAGAATCTTGTCCCACACTTTGATGACGGGCGTGGACAGTTCAAGCATGTCGGCGCGCTGCTGGCGGATGATCTCTTCGCGCGAGCGGATAAAGTTTTCCACCATCACCAAGCCCATCCGGTCGAGGAGGCGCGTGAACTGATCCATCTCGCGGACGAGCGTGACGGTGTCGCCCTCGAAATCTTCGGCGAGGATGGGGAGCACGACGTTGCGTAGAGAGAGGATGTAGGTGGCGTTCTCCGAAGGCGTGTAGCCTTTGACGGCGCGCTGGCGCGAAATCTCGTTGAGAAAGGCGCGCAGTTCGTCAAACGCCGGGTCGTCGAAATCGGCGCGCTCGGATTCCTGGAGGGCGCGCGCCAGCATCTCGACGATCTGCTGCGACTGCTGGCGGAGTTCCTGCTTGGAGATCAACTCGTCGCGGAAGTCTTCGGATTCCAGACGCTCCTTGATCCAGATGTTGAGAATTTCGTCGCGACGCGCCGAGAGTAGTTCCACGACGCGGCCTGAGATTTGAGTCTTCGTTGAAGTTGGCATTCCCGATCCCTCGTCAAAATAAATCGCGCTCCCGGCAAAGCTAACGCGCGTTCGTCGCAAAAACTTCGCGTGAGAGTAAACAAATTACCGCCGTGCGCAAGGGAGAGAACGGCGTAGGACATATTTCCGGGGGCAAGCTGGAAGTTATCTTAGCATCGCGGGGGCAGGTAAAAGCAAATGTGCGGGAGAGAAATAAATGATGAACGGAAGACTGGTAAATAGTGAATGGTAAATGGTCAATGGAAAGAAATCGGGTTTTATCCATTCACCATTTACTATTCACCATTTACCATTTTATCTGTGTGGTCAGTTCATCTTCTGCATCGTCACGGAGACGACCGGCGAGTTGCCCGCGGTGCGGCTGTAGGTGACCCAATAACCGGCTTTCGGGTAGCGCACCATCTTGTAGACCGAGCCGTCGGGGCGCGCTTCGACTTCGTCGCCGATGACGGACTTCGCCGTCGGAGCTTTGTCGCCCGCGTTCATGTAGATGAGCGCGATGGCCGAGACCTTTTTCTCACGGTCGTACATCAGCTGCACGTTCTCTTTTTCGGAGACGAGGTAGAAATCCTGCGCCTCGCCTTTGTCCGTGGGCGCGCCGAGTTTCTTGCGCGCCTCTTCGGCCGTCATGCCGATGCGGACGCCTTTGTATTCTTGAAATGCGGGCAGTTGCTCGTCGCTCGCTGCGGGTTTGGCGGCGGTGGCGTTGCCGGCGTGCGCGGCGTTGCCGGCGTGCGGCGTCTGCCCTATGGCGACGAAGGCGTTCAGACAGATGAGCGAGAGGGCGAGAAACGACAGGCAAAACAAATTGCGCGGGAGACGTTGAAGCGGATCGTTTGACATGGGGTTGGACTCCTTCTAAGGCGACTATTTTGACGGCGACCGGGCGGCCGCTTGTTACTGTGAATTTTCGGAGCGAGTGTGCGAGCGAATTGAGCAAGGCGGGAGCCTTAACCCGCGGCGCGTTCCCGGACACGCCCGACTCCGTGTGGAAACTTTAGCGGCGAGAAGATATTACTGCCAGGGGTGCAAGTCAATAGTGAAATTGCGAACGTCGGCGTGTCGATTGAGAGCGCCTAAGGAAACGTAAAAGCAGAAACCACGCGCCCCACACGCGCGCACAACGCTAAAGTCTTCTTCGCGTCGTGCGCGCGTAGGGCGCGTGGTTTCTGCTTTTCTCTGAAACTCTAAATCTGGATGCCGCGAAACTTCTCGACCTTCTTCGTCGAAGTTGGTTTGACGACGACCGATTCGTCCTGTTCGCGGTGCTGCTGCTCGCTCTCGGTGTGCCAGCGCGCCCATTCGTCGGGCGCGTCGAAAGTCTCGCCGCCGTGTCTCGTCAAACGCTCGCGCACGCGGCACATGACGGGCGTGTTGACGCCGACGCCGCTCAAGATGGCCTGTCCCTTCGTCAGAGCGGGAAGCTCGTTCAAGAGTTGTCGCCCCGCGCCTTCGACCGACTTCGCCACCGTGTCCTGATCAATCGGGTTGACGATGCGCATGATCACCTGCGTCATGCATTGCGAGAGCACGTCTTGATCGAGTTTGCCGGGGCGCTGCGTGATCAGTCCGATGCCGACGCCGAACTTGCGCCCCTCGGAAAGTATCTGCTTGAGGATGTTCGTGGAAACGACGGTCTGCCCGGCGGGCGCGAAACGGTGCGCCTCTTCCAGCAGAGTGAAGACCGGATAGGGCAGGAAACTTTCGCTCGCGCCGTCCGCTTCGCCGCGCACGGTCGCCATGCGCGCCTTGTTGACGCGGCGCAAGAGCGTCGCGACGACCACTTGCTGTTCGTGCTGCTCGATGTCCGACAGTTGCAGGACGGTGCAGCGACCGGGGCGGAACAGTTCCTTCAGTTCGATGTGCTCGTGGTCTGAGAAGATCGAATCGGGGCGGTCGAAGCGATTGTCGAGCCGCCACAGGAGCGCGTCAATCGAACCGGCGTTGCCGCCCGACGAGCCGCCGCGCGCGTCTTCGTCGCCGTACTTCTCGGCCGTCACCAGATCGCGCAGATCGTGATAGCCCCACAACGCGCGCCCGCCGCGTTCGGTCGCCGCCAGCTTCCGGTAAGCCTGCGACAAGTAATGCAGCATCTTGTCGCTCGCGCCTTCGGGCAAGAGGTATTTGATGTCGGCTTCGGTGAGGGAAGAGAAGCGCACGCGCACGCGGTCGTGCGTGAAGATTTTGACTTCCGGGTGATAACCGTCGGCCGCGTGGAAACGCGCGTCGCCTTCAATCGAACGCAGCGTGTCGTACTCGCCGTGCGGATCGACGATCAGCACGGCCGCGCGGTTGTGCGGCATCATCAACTCTTCGACCAGCACACCGGCCGTATAACTTTTCCCCGAACCCGTCGAAGCGAGTATCGCGAGGTGCGTCGAGACGACATCCTTGACCGAGAGCACGACGGGCACTTCGCCCGCGCTGCGCGTCAGCAGACTCCCGACGTGTGCCGCTCCCGTCTCGTTCGCGCGCCGCGAACTGAGCACGCCGGAGAGCGTCTCGGACGAAGCGAGAAACACCGCGTCGCCCGCGTTCGGCGGGATGCGCGGGTTGACGAAATCGCCCATCTGCGTGTGAAAGTAACCGATGGTCTCGACCGTGATCTCGTACAGCTCGCAGCCCTCCGAGTCGAGTCCGATGAGCGCGGAGATGCTTGCGGGCGGCGTCTCCGGGTCTGACAAAAACGCGTCCGGCAGATTGCGCACCAGCCGCCGCGAAGTGATGTTCCCCAAAATCTGCCGCACGTCCGCCCCGTCGCGCGCCAGATAGTAGACGAACTCGCCGATGCGCGCTCGCCGGTTGTCCGCCGTGATGAACAGAAACTCGTGCGGCCGCTCGCCCGGCCCCTTCACCGTGCCCGCGCGCGCGTCCGTCATGTGCTCTGGAAAACTCATCTCTAAACTTCGACTAAAACTCCGTCAGGGTTCGCCGACTACGAAAGGCAAACAACACTCTCTCTCAAACGAACAGACGCAGCCGAGTATATCACGCGCAAACAGACGAGCAGCGGACACCTGCCAGCACCGTCTGCACGTTATCGCGGCGCGTTGCTCATGACTCAAACGCCGCGCGCCGCATTCATTCTGCCGCTCTCCCGCGCAACGGTCGCCAAGTCGGCCTCGACCATTTGCTTGACCAACTCTTTGAAACTGTATTCCGGTCGCCACTTCAACTCTCTCTCCGCCTTCCCCGCATCTCCCACCAAGAGGTCTACTTCCGCCGGTCGCAGGAACCGCTCGTCCACT
>DASVUD010000046.1:0-3074 GCA_036387235.1 Pyrinomonadaceae bacterium | reverse complement strand
GAGCGGTGGGAGCGAGAGAGTTGCGCGCGCACTTGGCGGCGCGTCTGCCGGATTACATGATCCCGGCGCATTACGTCTGGCTGGAGAGTCTGCCGCTGACGCCCAACGGCAAGGTGGATCGCAAAGCCCTGCCCGCGCCGGGCGGCGGTGCTGGTTCCGTGGACACGGAGACGACGAGCGAAGGTACTCCGCGCACGCCGGTCGAAGAGATCATGGCCGGACTCTTCGCCGCCGTCCTCAAGTTGGAGCGAGTGGGCACGACGGACAACTTCTTCGAGCTGGGCGGGCATTCTTTGTTGGCAACGCAACTCATCTCGCGCGTGCGAGAGGCGTTCGGCGTCGAAGTGCCCTTGCGCACGTTGTTTGAAGAGCCGACCATCGCGGCCTTATCCGTCGCGGTCGAAGCTGCCCTGCGCGCCGAAGCTGACGGGGACACGAATGATGAGAGCGCCGTGCCTCCGCTCGCGCGGTTCGCGCCGACAGTTGATGAAGCTGGTGAGGCAGTAAGTGATGCAGAGAGAGAGTTGCCGTTGTCATATGCGCAACAGCGGTTGTGGTTTTTAGACCAGTTAGAGCCGGGGAGCGCGGCTTACAACATTCCGGCGGCGGTGCGATTGACCGGAGCGCTGGATGTCTCAGCCTTAGAGCGAGCGATGGGAGAAGTGGTACGGCGGCATGAAGTGCTGCGGACGACTTTCCACCTGCGCGAAGGCGAGCCGGTGCAGGTCGTCCATGACGCTCCGACTATGACTTTGCCGATCACTGACCTGAGCCAGTTGTCGGAGGACGGGCGCGAAGCGGAGGCTTTGAGACTGGCGGGCGAGGCGGCGCGCCGTCCTTTCGATCTGGAGACGGGGCCGCTTGTCAGAGCCGAGTTGCTGTGGCTGAACGTGGAAGAGCACGTCTTGCTGTTGACGATGCATCACATCGTCTCGGACGGCTGGTCGCTCTCCGTGCTGGTTGAAGAGGTAGCTGCTCTCTACACGGCATACGTTGCGGGAGAAGAGACGCCGCTCCCGGAGTTGACGGTGCAATACGCCGATTACGCGCGCTGGCAGAGAGAGTGGTTGACGGGCGCGGTGCTCGATAGACAAGTCGCATATTGGCGCGAACAGTTGCGCGGTGCGCCGGAGACTTTGGAGTTGCCGACCGATAGACCGCGCCTTAATTCAACGGCGGCGCGCGGTGCGACGCAGAACTTCCGTCTGCCGCCGGTGCTCGTCAAGAAGTTGGAAGAGCTAAGCCAGCGCGAGGGCGTGACGCTGTACATGTTGCTCTTGGCCGCCTTCCAAACCCTGCTCTCCAAGTACAGCGGACAGGAAGAAGTCGTCATCGGCTCGCCCATCGCCGGACGCACGCGCGCGGAAGTCGAAGGCTTGATTGGTTTCTTCGTCAACACGCTCGCCTTGCGTGGAGACTTGCGTGGAGACCCGAGTTTCCGGGAAGTGCTCAGGCGAGTGCGGGAAGTGTGTCTGGGAGCGTATGCGCATCAGGACGTGCCGTTCGAGCGGTTGGTGGAAGAGGTCGCGCCGCGGCGGAGTTTGACGCACACGCCGCTCTTTCAAGTTATGTTCGCTTTGCAGAACGAGTCGGCGACCGAGTTGGAAGCGCCGGGGTTGAAGCTGAGTTCGTTCGGGATGAAAAACGAGGCGGCGAAGTTCGACCTGACGTTGACGTTGACGGCGGGCGCGAATGCCCTGGCGGCCGAGTTTTCATATCAGTCCGACTTGTTCGAGGCGGGGCGCATCGAGCGTATGTGGCGTCACTACGTGCGCGTGCTGGAAGAGTTGACCGAGCGCCCCGGACAGCGCCTGTCGGAAGTGGAGATATTGACGCCGGGCGAACGCCTCCAACAACTGCGCGAGTGGAACGAAACGGCGAGAGAGTATCCTTCGGAACTGATTCACGAATCGTTCGCCGAGCAAGCCGCGCGCACGCCCGGCGCGGTCGCCTTGGTCGCGGGCGATGTGTCTGTGACTTACGGAGAGTTGGACGCACTGGCCGAACTGTCGGCGACCTGCTTGCGCCTGCGAGGAGCGCACGCCGGGGCGCTCGTCGGCGTGTTGATGGAACGCTCCGTCGAGATGGTTGTGGCCTTGCTCGGCGTGCTCAAAGCGGGCGCGGCCTACGTGCCGCTCGATCCTTCATACCCGCGCGAGCGCCTCACCTACATGCTGGAAGATTCGCGCGCGTGTCTGCTCTTGACACAGCGTCGTCTGTTGGACGCGAGGGTCTTGGACGCGGGCGCTGCGGCATTGCCGCCGGTGCTCTGTCTCGACGGCGACTGGAACGAACTGCGCACGCATGTCTCGGCCATGTCCGGGACGCTCGTGGCGAACGACAAACCGTGCGGCGACGACTTGGCCTACGTCATCTACACGTCGGGCTCGACGGGACAGCCCAAAGGCGCGGCGATCCCGCACCGCGCGATCAGAAATCACATGCACTGGATGCAGGAAAATTTCCCGCTGGATTCAAGCCACTGCGTCCTGCAAAAAACTCCTTTCGGCTTCGACGCCTCCGTGTGGGAGTTCTACGCGCCGCTTCTGTCGGGCGCGCGTCTGGTCTTGGCACGACCGGGCGGGCATCAAGACCCGTCTTATCTGATTGAGACCATCCGGAGGCATCAAGTCACGACGCTGCAACTCGTGCCCTCGGCCTTGCGTCTCTTGTTGGAAGAGCGCGGGCTTGGTGAGTGCACGAGCTTGCAGAGAGTCTTCTGCGGCGGCGAGGAATTGACGCCCGACTTGCAACAACGCTTCCACCGCCTCTTACCGGCGGCCAAGTTGTACAATTTGTACGGGCCGACCGAGGCGACCATCGACGCCACCTCTCATCCCTGCGACGCCACCGAACACAAAGTCCCCATCGGACGACCCATTGCCAACACGCAAGTTTACATTCTCGACCGACACCTGCGCCCCGTCCCCGCTGGCATCGCCGGAGAGTTGTACATCGCGGGCGACGGTCTCGCGCGCGGTTATCTCAATCAGCCTGAACTGACGGCCGAACGTTTCTTGCCCGATCCGTTCGGCACAGCGGGCGGACGCTTGTATCGCACGGGAGACCGCGCG
>DASVUD010000045.1:0-1948 GCA_036387235.1 Pyrinomonadaceae bacterium | reverse complement strand
ATCGGGCAAGAAACGTTCGGCCGTCAGTTCAGGCTGATTGAGATAACCGCGCGCGAGACCGTCGCCCGCGATGTACAACTCTCCGGCGATGCCGGCGGGGACGGGGCGCAGGTGTCGGTCGAGAATGTAAACTTGCGTGTTGGCAATGGGTCGTCCGATGGACGGCAACGAGCCGTTCTCGTCGTGCGGCGATACGGGCGCGGCCGTCGCCACCACCGTCGCCTCCGTCGGCCCGTAGTGGTTGATCACCTCGAAGTTGAGCGCGGCGGACGGGCGGCGCACCAGTTGGTCGCCTCCGGTCAACAAACTGCGCAGGGCTGTCTCGCGCGGCCACTTCAACATCAGCATCGCTTCGGTCACGGGCGTCGGCAAAAAGCAGATCGTGATCCGCTCGTCCGCGAGCCACTGCTGCAATTTATGCGGCACGCCGCGCACTTCGTCGTCGGGAATGTGAATGCTCGCGCCCGCCGTGAGGTACGGCCACAGCTCCCACACGGAGGCATCGAAGCCGACGCCCGCCACGAGCGTCGCGCGGTGCTCCGGCCGCACCCCGTAAGCGTGCTGATGCCAGTAGATCAAGTTCGACAGTCCGCGATGCGGGATGCTCACGCCCTTCGGCTTGCCCGTCGAGCCCGACGTGTAGATGACGTATGCCAGATTGTCTTCGTCTCTCTCGCTCCGCGCGTTTTCAAGACTCTGCCCGGCCAAGAGCGACCAAGCCGTGTCTAGGCAGACCACGCTGAGGACAGGCTCGGCCGGGACTTTCGCACGCAAACTCTCCTCCGTCAGCAACACCTTCGCGCCCGCGTCCGTGAGCATGAACGAGAGCCGGTCTGACGGGTGCGCCGCATCGAGTGGCAGGTAAGCCCCGCCCGCTTTAAGGATGCCGAGCAGCGCGACGACGAGTTCGGGCGAGCGCTCCAACAACACGGCCACGATGGTCTCCGATCCGACGCCGCAAGCGCGCAGGTAGTGCGCCAGACGGTTGGCCTGTTCGTTCAACTCGCCATAACTGAGCCGACGCGCGCCGCAGACGACCGCCGCCGCCTCCGGCGTTTTCGCCGCTTGTTCCTCGAACAACTCGACCGCCGTCGTGCGCCCGCGCGCGTAGTCGCGCGCCGTGTCGTTCCAAACGCGCAACACCTGACTTTCTTCGGGATCATTCATCAGACGCAGTTCCGAGAGCCGCCCGCCCGCATCCGCGACGATGCCTTCCAGCAAGCGCTCGTAATGACGGAGCATGCGCTCGACGGTCGCGCGCTCGAACAGGTCTGTGCTGTATTCGAGCGTCGCTTCCAAGCCGTCGCGCATTTCGAGCATCGACAGCGTCAGGTCGAACTTCGCCGTCAGGCTGTGGCTCGCGTCTCCTTCAAACTCGGCCGCGCTCAACCACAATTCACCCGCCGCCGCGGCGGCATCCTCCCGCGACGCATCCGCCCGCGCGAAAGACACGAGCTTCTGCGGCGTATTCTGCAAAGCGAACATGACTTGAAAGAGCGGCGTGTGCGTCAAACTCCGCCGCGGCGCGACCTCTTCCACCAACCGCTCGAACGGCACGTCCTGATGCGCATACGCTCCCAGACACACTTCCCGCACTCGCCTGAGCACTTCTCGGAAACTGGGGTCTCCACGCAAGTCTCCACGCAGCGCAAGTGTGTTGACGAAGAACCCGATCAAGCCTTCGACTTCCGCGCGCGTGCGTCCGGCGATGGGCGAGCCGACGACGACTTCTTCCTGTCCGCTGTATTTGGAGAGCAGGGTTTGGAAGGCGGCCAAGAGCAGCATGTACAGCGTCACGCCCTCGCGCCGGCTCACCTCCTTCAACCTGCGCATCAGTTCCGCTTCAAGCCGCACCCTCACCGTCCCGCCCCGGTGGCTCGGCACGGCGGGGCGCACGCGGTCGGTCGGCAACTCCAAAGTCTCCGGCGCACCGCTCAACTGTTCACGC
>DASVUD010000044.1:0-5841 GCA_036387235.1 Pyrinomonadaceae bacterium | reverse complement strand
TCGATCTCAAGATCGAGTCCCCGCCTCCTGTTGTTTGTTGAGAGACTGTTTAGTCGGCCGTGGCAGAGGCGGCGGATGGCGACTGCTGCGCGGCGGTGCGCCGGGCGGTGATGCCTTCGGCGACGCGACGGCCGTAGTCCGTGTCGCATTTCGTGAGGAGCGCGATCATGCGTTCCTGTATGTCGGCGTTGCACTGTGCGAGCGCGTCCGAAAGATTGCCCACGAGATCGTCGCGTTCCCAAGCCTCCATCGTGCGGTAACGCTCGCCCGCTTGTTTGAAGTCGTTCGTGCGGCTGATCCTCTGGCGGACGACCGCGCCTTCGACGTAAGGCGTGTGGTCGCGCCCGGCGCGCTCGGCTTCGACGAGACCGCCGCGACTGCTCGGCTCGTAGTTGACGTGCGGATTCTCGCCCGCCTCCACGCCGTCCACGTGATAGGCCATCTGCCCGTCGCGCTGGTTGGTGGCGACGTGCTTTTGGGGACGGTTGATCGGCAGTTGCAGATAGTTCGTGCCGACGCGGTAACGCTGCGTGTCGGAGTAAGAGAAGGTGCGGCCTTGCAGCATCTTGTCGTCGGAGAAGTCGAGGCCATCGACGAGCACGCCCGTGCCGAAAGCGACCTGTTCGACTTCCGTGAAGTAGTTCGACGGATTGCGGTCGAGCACCATGCGCCCGACGGGCAGCATCGGGAATTGATCTTCCGGCCAGATTTTCGTGTCGTCGAGCGGATCGAAGTCGAGTTCTTCGTGATACACGTCGGCCATGAGCTGCACGCGCAGTTCCCATTCGGGATAGTCGCCGCGCTCGATGGAGTCGAACAAATCCTGCGTCGCGTGGTTGAAGTTCGTGATCTTGTCCGCCTCAACCTGCGTCAAGGAGCGCACGCCCTGTTTCGGAATCCAGTGATACTTGACGAGCACGGCCTGCCCTTCGGCGTTCACCATCTTGTAGGTGTTGACGCCCGCGCCTTCCTGCTCGCGGTAGTTGGCGGGGATGCCGCGCGGGCTAAAGAGCCACGTGATCATGTGCATGGCTTCGGGCGTCAGGCTGATGAAGTCGAAGATGCGATTCGGGTCTTGGCGGTTCGTCACCGGGTCGGGCTTGAAGGCGTGAACCACATCGGGGAACTTCAGAGGGTCGCGGATGAAGAAGACTTTGAGGTTGTTGCCGACCAAATCCCAGTTGCCGTCTTCGGTGTAGAACTTGACGGCGAAGCCGCGCGGGTCGCGCAAGTTTTCCGGCGAGTGGCCGCCGTGGATGACGGTCGAGAAGCGGACGAAGACGGGCGTGCGCTTGCCCTTCTCCTGAAACAGTTTGGCGCGCGTGTAGCGGGCGGCCGGATCGCTGCCGATGCGTCCGTAGGCTTCGAAGTAGCCGTGCGCGCCCGCGCCGCGCGCGTGGACGACGCGTTCGGGGATGCGCTCGCGGTCGAAGTGGGTGATCTTCTCTAAGAATTGATAGTTCTCCAGCACCGTGGGGCCGCGTTCGCCGATGGTGCGCGTGTTCTGGTTGTCGTAGATGGGATGGCCTTGCCGGTTGGTCAGGACGGGTTGCTCTGCGGTGGCGCTCGCGCGGCCGTCGCTCGTCTCGGTCACGGGCTCGCCGTGCTTCTTCTCATCGCTCATGTAACTTTTAACTCGCTCCTTTCAAAGTTAAGAACAATAATTATTATTGTCTTGATGCCAAAAAAAATTACCGGCGGCAATCGCGGCAGTGGCCTAAGATTTCCAAACGGTAGTCCTTCACCTCGAAACCCGCCTGCGGCGGTTTGAGGCCCTTGAGCCACGCCGAACTTTCGGCGGCCTCCAAGTCCCACACTTTTCCGCACGCTACGCAGCGCGTGTGATGGTGATGATCCGTGCGGATGTCGTAGCGTGCGGCTCCGTCGCCGTAAGTGAGTTTGGAGATCACCTCGCACTTGGTGAGCGCTTCCAGATTTTTATAGACGGTCGCCAGACTGATGCGGGGCAGACGCGGCTTGACGGCCAGATAAATCTCTTCGGCCGTCGGATGATGCTCGACGCGGCTCAGATATTCGTAGACGGCGACGCGCTGCGAAGTGACCTGCGCGCCCTGTCCTTGAAGCGCCTGCCTGAGCACCTCACGGCCGTCAGTTTTCTTCTTCCCCGGCATCGAAACTCACCCCTTGCCTCGTCTCAAACTGCGCGCATGATGAACCACCGGCGCGCGAAAGTCAATAGTAATTATTAACTTTGAACCACCCTTCACGGTGGGCGGAAATTATTTAGCCGGAGGGCGACGAATGAGTTTTATAATCCGCGTCCGGTGTGCGTGAGGCGTGCAACGGAGACTCGAACCGCGAACGAAGAGATAAAGTCGCGTCGCTTGCTTGCGGCGCAGGACGAGGATTGAAGCGATGATGCACGGAAGAAGTGTAGTGATCGATACGGACTTCGGGACGGACGCGGACGACGCCGTGGCGGTCGCGCTCGCGCTCGCCTCAGACGAGATCGAAGTTCGAGCCTTCACGGTCGTGGGCAGGCAATCGATCTATCGCAAACAGATGCTCGAAAAATTTCTGGCGGCGGCGGGCACGGATTGCGCGCACGCGCCGGTCTATGCCGGGTGGGACGCGCCGCCCGCGCTGCCCGCAGGTTTTTCGCTCGACGCTCCGTGCGCGCCTGAGGCGGCATCGCCTTCGTCTTTTCCCGGCGCGGCCTACGGCGCGCACTTGGCGAGTCTGTGCGGCGCGCAACGTTTCAGTTGGTTCGGCAACGAAGGCACGCTCGACCGGAACACTCCGACGCGCTCGTCCTCCACGCCGCAAGCAAGCGAGGCGACCTACGAAGCCGTCGAGAAACTCCGCGCGCTCCTCAACCGGGGCGACACGGATGTGGTCGCCCTCGCGCCTCTCACCAACTTGTATCAACTTCTGACCAACCCGCATTACGACGCGGCCGAAGTTTCCATCCCAAACCTCACCGTCATGGGCGTCCACCTCAGACCGACGCCTTACGGCAAGGAGGCGCAGACGAGCCGGGACGCTTTCGTGCCCGCGAGCGCAGACTACAACCTCGCCTGCGATCCCATCTCGACGCTCTACGTCTTGAACGAGTTGGCGAAGCCCTCTTTCACGCCGCCCGCCCGGCCCGCCATCCGCGCCGCGCGTTGGATCACGGCCGACGTGACGCTCAAGACTTGGCTCGACGCATCGCAACTGTCGAAGCTCGCGCGGAGCAGCCATCCGTTTCTGCGTCGTCTCGTCGAGTTGATCGAGGCTTGGACGCCCATCATGACGAAGCGTTACGGCCACGCCGTCGAGACCGGCAACGCCGTGTTTCTGCATGACCCTCTGGCGCTCGCCTGCGCGTTCGTCGGCGACGAGTGGTGCGATTTCCAGACGCTGCATCTCGAACCCGTCTTGACGAGCGGCTACGGCCTTCGCTGGATCGAGCACGAAGCGGCAGCGCCCGGCACGATTCCTTTAACTTGCGCCGTCTCGCTCAAGCCGCGTGCGACGGGCGAGACTTTTTCCGACTGGCTCGTCGAACGGCTGCTCTCTAAATTTTCCTGAGTCGCCGACGCGGGCGACTCGCCGGGTTGTATGAAGACACCGCTGTTGACCATCTGCGCGCTCGTGGCCTTCGCCGCCAACTCCGTCCTGTGCCGCGCCGCGCTCGGCGGGCGGACGATTGACGCGGCGAGTTTCACGACCATCCGCCTGCTCTCCGGCGCGTGCGTGCTCTTGCTCATCACGGCATCGTTCAACGGGAGCTTGTCGTCCGTGTGGCGGCGTCGCCGCTCGTTCAAATTCATTCCGGCGTTGCTTTTGTTTCTCTACGCGGCGGCGTTCTCCTTCGCCTACACGGAGCTGACGACGGGGACGGGCGCGCTCGTTCTGTTCGGCTCGGTGCAGGCGACGATGCTCGCCGCCGCTTTGCGTTCGGGCGAACGCCCGCACCTGTTCGAATGGGCGGGACTCTTGCTCGCGCTCGCCGGTCTGGTCTATCTGGTGTCGCCGGGTTTGAGCGCGCCGCCGCTTGCCGGTTCGGCGCTGATGTGTGTGGCGGGAATCTCTTGGGGCTTCTACTCGCTCGCCGGGCGCGGCGCGCGCGACCCGCTCGCCGACACGACCGACAACTTCGTGCTCGCCCTGCCGCTCGCCTTCGTCGTCAACTTCATCGCGCACAGCAATGCGAGCGGCGCGCACGTCTCGACAAAGGGCGTCGCGCTCGCGACGCTGTCGGGCGCTGTCGCTTCGGGCGTGGGCTACGTCGTGTGGTACGCGGCGCTCAAAGATTTGACGGCGACGCGCGCGGCGACGGTGCAGTTGCCCGTGCCGTTGCTCGCGGCCTTCGGCGGCGTCGTCTTGATGTCGGAGAGTTTGTCTTTGCGTCTCATCGTCGCGGCGGCGTTGATCCTCGGCGGCGTCGCCCTCGCGCTCCTAGGCCGCACGCAGCAGGCGGCGCAAGCGAAAGCGGCGTAGACTTCAAAGAGCGACTGACTAGAATGAGGAGAGACACTTTCAAGACCGTCGTCGCCCTTGTCGCCGCGCTCTACTTTTTGTGGTGCGCTTACGATCCGCATCAGTGGCATTTGATCGACGGCGTGAACCTCGTTATCCACGAAGCGGGTCACATCGTCTTCATGCCCTTCGGCGAAATGTTGACGGTGGCGGGCGGCTCTCTGTTTCAAGTCATCGTGCCCTTAGTCTTCGCGGGCTATTTTTACCGGCGCGGGCAAATCTACTCGGCCGCGCTCGTCTTCTTCTGGGTGGGCGAGAGTTTGCTGAACGTCTCGGTCTACGCGGGCGACGCGCTCGACCTCGAACTGCCCTTGCTCGGCGGCGAAGATTCCATCCACGACTGGAATCACCTGCTCTCTGCCAACGGCCTGCTGCCCGCCACACACAAGATCGCTCTCGCCATCCGCTCTGCGGGCACGCTCGCCATCTTCGCCGCCGCGTTCTTCTCACTCACACACGCGCGTCGTGCCGTGGACGCAACGCGGGAGTTTTGACGGCGGCACACACCATTCGATTCATTCGTTGCCGGCAGAGCGACGCGGATTCCGGCTCGACTTTCCGACGCGCGAGGACAGAGCAATTTAGGCCGCAACTTGACCGGCGTCTCGGCTTTCACATTGCAGCCGTTTTGTGCGATGCTGTGCGCCAGAGTTCGCGCCGCCAGTCCGGCGCGTGAGAAATTATTTCGAGGAGTTCAAAGGAAATGCGTTCACTTATTTTGACGGCCTTCGCGCTCGCCCTGTGCGTCTCGGCGATGGTGGCGTGCAGCCCGCAGGACGGCAGCGCGCCCGCCACGGCGAGCGGCGGCACGAGCGGCGGCACGGCCTCACCACAGGGCGGCACGGCCTCACAGAAGGCCACGCCCGCCCCGCAACAAGAAGACGACACGCGCCGCATCTCTATCGCGGAGACGCAAAAGGCGGTCGCCGACGGCAGCGCCGTCATCGTCGACGTGCGCGATGAAGCCTCTTACAAAGCGAGCCACATCAAAGGCTCGCTCTCCGTCCCGCTGCAACAGTTCGACAAGCGCATGGGCGAATTGCCGAAGGACAAGCTGATCATCACCTACTGCGCTTGACCGAGCGAACATACCAGCGCCCGTGCGGTGCAGATGCTCAAAGCCAAGGGAAACACGAACGCCGCCGCCCTGCTCGGCGGTTGGAACGCTTGGACGGCCGCGAAACTCCCCGTCGAGTCAGACCAGTAAGCAGCTGTTAGCTGTTAGCTCTTAGCTGTTAGCTCAATCAGGAAGCAGCCGCTAACGTTCAAAAGTAAATTGCCAAGCAGAAGGCAGCCGGAGACGCGTCTCCGGCTGCCTTCTGCTTTGCAATTTACTTTTCAATCTTAACTTTCCAA
>DASVUD010000043.1:0-14338 GCA_036387235.1 Pyrinomonadaceae bacterium | reverse complement strand
CAAAGCAGAAGGCAGCCGGAGACGCGTCTCCGGCTGCCTTCTGCTTTGCAATTTACTTTTCAATCTTAACTTTCCAAACTCAACTGCTCTCCGTCTTTTGCCTTTAAGCTAACAGCTAAGAGCTAACAGCTAAGAGCTATTTCCAACAGCCCCCCTCACGTCCACCGGATGCCGGCGATGCGTTCGAGTTGGGGGGTGAAGCCGAAGCGCGTGAGGGCGCGCGGGCGACGCTCGGCGAGGGCGGCCAGTTCGCGTGCGACTTCGCGGCGCACGCCCCGCGCGCGTTCGCCCGTCGCGGCCACCCGCTCCACCACGCGGCGCAGGGATTCGCTCGTGCCCGCCACGAATTTCTCCACGTCCGTGCCGCGCTTGAGCCGCGCCTCGCCCGCTTCATATTCGACACACGCGCCGAGCGAGACGAGAAACGGATAGTCGTCCGCGATCTCGCGCCGCGCGGCCTGAAAGTGCGCGGCGAAGTTTTCGTTCGATGCCGCCTCGACCCCTCGTTCGACGGCGGCGATCACCTCGCCGCCGAGTTGCAAGACGTTGCGCCGGTCGATCTCTTCCTGCGTCGCCTTCGTGGCTCGCGCGCCTCCCTCGAACGACCCGGCGCGTGTGCCCGACTCATCAACCGTCTCGCCGGGCGCGACTTCGTAGACGCTGACGCGCCCGCCCGGCTCGCTCGCGCGCACGAGTATGCGCTGCAAGGCCGACTGCCCCACATCTTCGCGCCCCGTTACGTGGTCTCTTTCGCGCGCTTGCAGTCCGGCGCGCGCCGTCAGATAGATGTCGCCGTCGTACTCGTCGAGTTCGACGTGGACGCGGCCGTTGAAGTCGCGTTGTTGCAGGTAGCGCAACAGCGCCGCCAGATTGACGTAAGCCGTGTCCAGATTTTCGTGCAGGGCGCGCGCCCGCTCGCCAACTCTTTCCGGCATCTCACCCATCGAAGTTTCAGCATCAAGATTCGGCCGCGGAAGTCTAACACAATCGCGGGCGGTGGAATCCGGCCGCGGAAGGATTCGTGTCTGAATCCGCGAGCGCCGGCCACCGTCAGAATTGTTTTGTTGCTTTGTGGTGTGGCCTTGTGACAAACTCCGCGACGCACACCGGCAATAGCGTCAAAGCCAGCACAAACGTTCTCAGGCGATCCTAAATACAGGAGATCAAAAGACACGTGCTTCGAGGCATCTTTCGCACCAAAAATCTGGATGAAATTCTGGCCGTGGCGGGCGGCCCGCAGTTCTCGCTCAAGCGCACGCTCGGCGCGTTCAACGTGACGCTGATCGGCATCGGCGCGATCATCGGCGCGGGCATCTTCGCCACGGTCGGGACGGCCGCCTCCGGCGTCGTGGGCGAGAACGGCGAAATCATACGCTATGGTGCGGGGCCGTCGTTGATGCTCTCATTCGTCATCACGGCGGTGGTCTGCGGCTTCACCGCGCTCTGCTATGCGGAGTTGGCCTCGATGGTGCCGATCTCAGGCTCGGCTTACACCTATTCCTATGCCACGCTCGGCGAACTGGTCGCCTGGATCATCGGCTGGGACTTGATCATCGAATACGCCATCGGGAACGTGGCCGTCGCCATCAGTTGGGCGGAATTCTTTCACCGCTTGCTCAGAAACTTGGGGATCGGATTTCCCGATTGGCTGGCCACCAACTATCGCACGGCCACCCCGGAAGTATTGGCCGCCGCGCCGCACCTCGGCGGCGTGCCCATCGTCTTCAACCTGCTGGCTTTCGGCATCGTCGCGCTCATCACCATCGTGCTCGTGTGGGGCATCCGCGAATCGGCCGGCTTCAACGCCATCATGGTGTTCATCAAGATACTCGTGTTGCTGTTCTTCATCGGCGTGGCGCTCTACTACGTTTCGCCCTCGCAGATGGTGACCAACTGGAAGCCGTTTCAGCCGCAAGGATGGGCGGGCACTTTTACGGGCGCGGCCGTCGTCTTCTTCGCCTACATCGGCTTCGACGCCGTTTCGACCGTCGCGGAGGAGACTAAAAACCCCGCGCGCGATCTGCCCATCGGCATCATCGCCTCGCTCATCATCTGCACCGTCTTTTACGTCGTCGTCGCCGCCGTCTTCACGGGCATCGTCCCGTGGCCCGACGTGGTGGCGTGGACTCCGGCGCAGCGCGGCGAGGCTTTGACGATGGCGCTCGAACACGTCGCGCCGCAGGCCAACTGGCAGAACACCGTGGTCGCGCTCGGCTCGGTCGTCGCCCATACGGCCGTGCTGCTCGTCTTCCAACTCGGCCAGCCGCGCATCTTCTTTTCGATGGCGCGCGACGGATTGCTCCCGCCCGTGTTCGCCAGCGTGCACCCGAAATTCAAGACGCCGCACGTGACGACCATCGTGACGGGCGTGCTCGTCGGCGGCATCGCGGCCTTCGCCACCGTCGATGAGATGGTGAGCCTCACCAACATCGGAACGCTCTTCGCCTTCGTCCTCGTCTGCGTCGGCGTCACGGTCTTGCGCCATAAAGACCCGGACAGGCGACGCCCCTTTCGCGTCCCCTTCGGCGCTTATCTTCTGCCGATGCTCGGCGCGTTCTCCTGCCTGTTCCTGATCTACTTCCTGCCCGAAGGTTCTTACTGGCGTTTCGGCGGCTGGTTGCTGTTGGGTCTGGCGGTTTATCTCTCTTACGGTTATACGCGCAGCACCATCGGGCAAAAACTCGGACGCCCGCAGCGCTCGCCGCTCGCGCTCAAGTTAGCGGCCATCGGTTTCGTGGTGGCCGCCGCCGGGCTGTTCACCATTCCGCATGACGCCGGGATGGGGAAACTGATCACGGAAGCGACCACGGCCGAGTCGGAAAATCACGGCTACGCGCTGGCTGGTTTTCTGCTCATCATCAGCGGACTCGTGATCGGCATCGCCGGATCGCTGCTCGGCGGGAGAGACAAAGCGAACGGCGGCGGCGCGGACGCCGGCCACACGAAGCCATGAAGATACTCGTCCTCGGCGCGGGACGTATGGGACTCGGCGCGGCCTACGATCTGGCGCACAACTCGCCCGACGTGCAATCCGTCACCGTCGCCGACATCGACGCCGAACGCGCGCGGTCGGTCGTTGCCGCCGCCGGGAGCCCGAAACTCGTGCCCGCCGCGCTCGACGCGAACGACCACGCGCAGACGGTTGCGCTCATGCGCGGGCACGACGCTGTGATCAGTTGCGTCACCTACTTTCACAACCTGCAACTCGCGCGCGCGGCCATCGAAGCGCGCGCGAACTTCTGCGACCTCGGCGGCAACAACGCGGTCGTCGCCTCGGAACTCGCGCTTGACGCGGAAGCGCGCGCCGCTCGGATCAACATCATCCCCGACTGCGGACTTGCGCCCGGCATGGTCTCGGTGCTGGCGGCGCACGGTGCGGCGCGCTTCGACGAACTCGAAGCCATCCACATCCGCGTCGGCGGCTTGCCGCAAGAGCCGCGCCCGCCGCTCAACTACCAGATCGTCTTTTCGGTCGAAGGCTTGATCAACGAGTACGTCGAGCGCGCGCGCGTCGTGCGCGGCGGCCAGATCGTCGAGGTCGAATCCATGACCGAGATCGAAGTGCTCTCGTTCCCCGCGCCGTTCGAGCGCATGGAAGCCTTCCAGACCTCCGGCGGCACGTCCACCCTGCCCGACACTTTCCACGGACGCCTCTGCGAACTCGACTACAAAACCATCCGCTACCCCGGCCACTGCGAACAGTTCAAACTCTTAATCGACCTCGGACTCGCGGCGAGCGAAGAAGTGGAACTCGAAGGCACGCGCGTCCGCCCGCGCCGCCTGCTCGGCGAACTGCTCACGCGTCATCTGCCCGCCGACGAACCCGACGTGGTGCTCGTCCGTCTCGCCTTTCGCGGACGCCTCGCGGGGCGCGAATCGACTCTGCGCTACGACATCATCGACCGCTTCGATTCGCAGACCGGCTTGAGCGCCATGATGCGCACCACCGCCTTTCCCGCCTCGATCATCGCGCAGATGATGGCGCGCGGCGAGACCACCGAAAAGGGAGCGCGCCCGCAGGAACTCGTCATTCCGCCCGACGCCTTCGTCGCCGCCCTCGCCGCGCGCGACATACGCATCAGCGAACACCATTGACGGCCTGAACCGACGCCCTCACCCACGCGCGTCATTCACGTCCGAGCCTTAACCAAAATCATTCGACAGCTTCGCGAGGAGGCGTGGCATGTACAAACGCACATTAGTTTTGGCGGCCGGAGTGCTGGCTTCTCTGCTCGCTTGCGTTCAGCAGGCGAGCGCGCAGCGGCACGACGCGCCGAAGGTGGAGATCGGCGAGCACGTGACGACGCTCGAACTACACACCCCGGAATTCGCTTTTCCCTCTACTTCGGCCGAGCCGGGCTTCGGCGGGCGCGTCGGCTACAACGTGACGGACTACTTCGGCCTCGAGGCCGAGTTGAACTTCCTGCCGCGTCGCGCCACTTTCGGCCGCATGACGCAGGGGCAATTCGGCGTCAAGGTGGGCAAGCGTTCGCGCAAGTTCGGCCTCTTCGCCAAGGCGCGTCCCGGCTTCGTCAGCTTCCGCGAAGTGTTTACGGTCGTCGGCGAGGATTCCTTCACCGCGTCAAACGGGCGGATATTCGTCTTCCCCCTCTTCGATGTAAAAAGGCGGACGGTCTTCTCGTTGGACGTGGGCGGCGTGGTCGAGTTCTACCCGGCGCGCAATCTGCTCGTGCGCGTGGACGTGGGCGACACGCTCATTCACTACGGCTCGAAGGAGATTCGCGTGGGCGAGTTTTTCAGCATCCGCGACCTGCCGCCGGGCACGAAGCACAATTTGCAGGTCACGACCGGCGTCGCCTACCGCTTCTTAAATCCCAAAGGCGCGGACGAGACCGAGCCGCCCGCACCAGCGCGTGCCTCCGCCCCGCGCTTCGAGGCCGGCATCCAGTACACGACGCTCGTCTTCAACCCCGCTTCCATTGATCGCGGCACGCCCGGCTTCCACCTCCCGCTGACGGCCGAAGCGGGCATCGGCGGGAGATTCACTTTCAACCTGAACGACCATCTCGCCCTCGAAGGCGCAGTGGATTATCTGCCGGGGCGGGAGGACTTCGACAGGCAATTCTCCATCGGCGGCCACGGCGTGCAGGGTCAGTTCGGGGTCAAAGCCGGACGCCGCTTCCGCCGCTTCGGTCTTTTCGGCAAGGCACGCCCCGGCTTCCTGAGCTTAGGCCGCGTCAGGCAGTTGGTGGAGACGCAGGCCATTACTTTCGGGGGACAGAACTTCGTCTTCGGCCTCTTCCGTCCGGGACGCAAGACTTACTTCGAGACGGACTTGGGCGGCGTGGTCGAGTTCTACCCCGCGCGCCGCATCGTCACGCGCTTCGACATCGGCGACACCATCATCCGGTATCCTGAGCGCGTCGTAGATGGCTTCGCGGTCGGCGCGTCGCTCCCCTCGCTGCCGAGCGAGACGCGCCATAACTTTCAGTTCACCGCCGGCGTCGGCTTCCGCTTTTAGGCCGAGGTTATGTCATCAGTTGTTTCATCGCCGCTCGAACCGGCGCGCACGCAATGAGACGCCTTCGCGTCTCTCGATGCGTCTTTCGCCTCGAACGTCCGACCCGGCGCTCAAACGAAATTTACTCTAAACCTCGTGCGCGCTTTCGACGTTTTAAGTTGTGACCTATGGAGCGAAACGTCATGTCCCCCGAAACGATCTTCTCGATCTGCACCAAACTCGTCTTGCCCGGCTGGCTGCTGCTCGTCTTCGCGCCGCGCTGGAAATGGACGGCGCGCTTCATCGCCGCCTGCGCGTTGCCGCTCGCCCTCGCCTGCGTCTATCTCGTCATCGTCGCCACACACTTCGGCCGCTCCGAAGGCGGCTTCGGCTCGCTCGCCGAAGTGAGCCTGCTGTTTCGCGACCCGTACAACCTGCTCGCCGGTTGGGTTCACTATCTGGCCTTCGATCTTTTCGTCGGCGCGTGGGAGGTGCGCGATGCCGGGCGTCTGGGGATTCATCATTTGCTCGTCGTGCCGTGTCTCGTGTTGACGTTCCTGTTTGGCCCCGTCGGCCTGCTGCTCTACTTCGTGCTGCGCTTCGCCTTCAAGCGCGAGTTGCTGGTGGGAGGCACGAACGAGTGAGCGCGCGTGAACTGATGCGTGAGGTTTACCGGCGCAACCGCGTGCTGGCTTCCGTGGGCTGGCTGCACGTCGCGCTGCTCGTGCTGTTTGCCGTCTTCGCACTCTTCGACGGGCGCATGGTTACGGGCGTCAACCCGTGGCTCAAGCCTGCGAAGTTCGCCGTCTCAATCGCCGTCTACACGTTCACGCTCGCGTGGTTGATGCCGTATCTCGCGCACTACCGTCGCACGGTCGCGTTCATCGCGTGGGGCACGGGCTTAGTCTTCGTCGGCGAGATGGCCTGCATCATCTCGCAGGCGGCGCGCGGCGTGCCGTCGCACTTCAACGTCTCGACCGCATACGACGCGGGCGTCTTCGGTTTGATGGGCATGCTCATCGCCTTCAACACCGCGCTTGTCCTCGTCACGCTGCTTCTCTTCTGCGGACGCACCCCGGCGGCGACGCTCGCGCCCGCCTACCTGTGGGGCATCCGCTTGGGGCTGTTGCTGTTCCTGCTCGCGAGCCTCGAAGGCTTTGCGATGGTGGGGAACATGGCCCACACGGTCGGAGAGAGGGACGGCGGGGCGGGCTTGCCCTTCGTCAACTGGAGCACGCGCGCGGGCGACCTCCGCGTCGCACATTTCCTCGGCTTCCACGCGCTGCAAATTTTGCCGCTCGCCGGTTACTCTTTCGCGCGCTGGCACGCTCCGGTGGTGCGCCGCCGCGCCGTGGCTTTCGTCGTCGCGCTCGGCCTCGTCTATCTCGCCGCCTTCACGCTGCTGTTCTGGCAAGCGTCGGCCGGTCGTCCACTGTTGGCTTGGAACTGAGGCTCGTTCCGGGTCGTGGTTCAGTTTGAGATCAAGACGTTTCGCGCAAAGGCGCAAAGTAGAAAAACGTAAGGCGCAAAGAAAACTGCTCAATTAAGTGGTCATTCAATCCTTTGCGCCTTCTGCTTTAACTCTTTGCGCGAAATTCTTCCCCACACATCTATGTCTGGAATGTCCTAAACCACCGCCTCGTTCCGACGTGGTTAGCGCGCAACTGAAGTTCGTTCTATAATCCCGCCCGCTTGACGGTAAGGCCGAACGCTCGCTGCGCGCGCCTGTCCGTTCCCGCCGCACACATCTTTCAAGTTGGAGATTTAACCGAATGAGCCTGACTTTGATCGCGCTCGGATTCATGACGCTCATGGTCGTCGCCTATCGTCTCTACGGCAACTGGATCGCGCGTCAGTTCGTCCTCGACGACGCGCGCCCGACGCCCGCCAACACCATGAGCGACGGCGTTGACTTCGTGCCCACGCGCCCCTTCTATCTCTTCGCGCAACACTTCTCGGCCATCGCCGCCGCCGGGCCGATTGCCGGGCCGATCCTCGCGTGTCAGGCGTTCGGCTGGCTGCCGTGTCTGTTGTGGATCGGACTCGGCGTCGTGCTCATCGGCGCGGTGCACGACTTTACGAGTCTGGCGGCGAGCGTGCGCCACGGCGCGCGCTCCATCGCCGAGATCACGCGCGAGCACCTCGGCGCACGCGCGGGCGCGGCCATGATGGGCTTCATCTGGATCGCGCTCGTCTACGTCATCGTCGCCTTCGCGGACATCACGGCGGGCACTTTCAAAAGCGGCACGGAAGAGTTGCAGCAGGGCGCGGTCGGCTTCAACGCGGGCGGCGCGGTCGCGGCGGCGAGCGTCATGTACCTCCTGCTCTCGATCCTGCTCGGCCTCGTGCAGCGCTACTTGAACCCGCCGCTCTGGCTCGTCACGTGTATCTTCGTGCCCTTGACCTTCGCGCTCTCATGGCTCGGCACGAAAGTCTCGACCGCGATGCTGCTCGACCACAAAACGTGGGGCGTGCTGATTCTCATCTACTGCTGCATCGCCTCGGTCGTGCCCGTCTGGGCGCTCTTGCAGCCGCGCGGTTATCTCGGCGGCTTTATTCTCTACAGCGCGCTCGCGCTCGGTGTGGTCGGCGTCCTGTTCGGCGGCTTGTCGGGTCGCTACCAGATCGTGCAGCCCGCGTTCAAATCTTGGGACGTGGGCGGTTTGACGGGCACGCTCTTTCCCTTCCTGTTCGTCACGATTGCGTGCGGCGCGTGCTCCGGCTTTCACGGTCTCGTCTGTTCGGGCACAACCTCGAAACAGGTTGACCGCGAATCCGACATCAAGCCGGTCGGCTACGGCGCGATGCTGGCCGAAGGCTTCGTCGCCCTGATCGCGCTCGTCACGGTGATGATCGCCGCGCCCGCCGACATTCGCGGCAAAGCGCCGGGCACGATCTACGGCAACGGCATCGGCCAGTTTATGACGCTCCTCATCGGCGCGGACAATCTGAAGTTCGCCGTGACGTTCGGCGCGATGGCCTTCTCCACTTTCGTCTTCGACACGCTCGACGTGTGCACGCGGCTCGGTCGCTACATCGTGCAGGAACTCTTCGGCTGGCGCGGCCACTTCGGCGCGCTCGCCGGGACGCTTTTGACCGTCGCGCTCCCCTTCTACTTCATCATCTTCGCGCGCGAAGGCATGTGGACGGAATTCTGGACGCTCTTCGGCGCATCGAACCAACTGCTCGCCGCCTTGACGCTGCTCGCCATCACCGTCTGGCTCTACCAAGCGCGCCGCCGCATCGCCTTCACGCTCTACCCGATGCTCTTCGTCCTCACCATCACGCTCTGGGCGCTCTCGAAACTCGCCTACGGAAATTTGCGCGCCGCCCAAGGCTTCGACATCAAACTCATCAACGCCCTCGCCTCCGCCGCCCTCGTCCTCCTCGCCACCTACTTGACCGTTATCGCCCTACTCAAACTGCGCGGCGAACGCAAAAGCTCCCTCGTCCCCAAAAGAGCGTAAGGACAGTGACGAGTGACAAGTGACGAGTTGGAAAAGCCGTCAATCGTGAATCGTCAATCGTGAATAGTAGAAGAAGACAGTTCTCTCTATTCATGATTGACGCTCCACGATTTACTTGTCTTTAACTCGTCACTTGTCACTCGTCACTCGTCACTGCTTTCAGGTGGACAGTCGGGGCGAAAATCGGCCATAATGGCCGACTTCCAGCGCGATTAGCTGACGTTAGGTGGGAAGCCTTCGGAGTGTGTGGCTTCCTCGCGGGCGTCGTCTGTTGCCCGCGCGCGTGGAAAATTTTCCGAACACTTTTTAAAACAAACAGGAAGGATCGTTTAGCCGTGGAATCAATATTGCTCTCTGCGACAGGTGTGTTGCTCATGCTCGCCTGCGCTTTATTTCTGCACAAGTGTGTATCGACACGCGCGATTGGGCGCGTTAAGCACATGACCGGGAAGTTGGTGGCGAGTTTCGCCGTCGTCGTCGTCCTCGCCTCCGTCGCGTGGGCGCAATCGCCCGCCGCGCCGCCCGATTCGCATGGGCGCGGCCCGTCTGGACAGGCCACCGGGCACAGGCCGGGCGGCGAGGCTAATCTCGTCCTCCCCGATCTCTCGCGCGTGGAATTCCTCGGCGGCATCGACGGCCACAACTTGCTGCTCATCGGCATCGCCGTCTGCGTGCTCGGACTCCTGTTCGGCCTGATGATCTACATGCAGTTGAAGAACCTGCCGGTGCACCGCGCGATGCGCGAAATCTCCGAGTTGATCTACGAAACTTGTAAGACCTATCTCGTCACGCAGGGCAAGTTCATTCTCATCCTCGAACTGTTCATCGCCGCCGTCATCGTGCTCTACTTCGGCTTCCTCCTCGGCTTCGACTTCTTGCGCGTCGCCATCATCCTGTTCTTCAGTCTGGTCGGCATCGCGGGGTCTTACGGCGTCGCTTGGTTCGGCATTCGCGTCAACACCTTCGCCAACTCGCGCACGGCCTTCGCTTCTCTCGGCGGCAAGCCTTACCCGATCTATGCCATTCCCTTGCGCGCCGGCATGTCCATCGGCATGATGCTGATCAGCATCGAACTTTTGATCATGCTCTGCATCTTGCTGTTCATCCCCGGCGACTACGCAGGCCCCTGCTTCATCGGCTTCGCCATCGGCGAATCACTCGGCGCGGCGGCCTTGCGCATCGCGGGTGGCATCTTCACCAAGATCGCCGACATCGGTTCCGACCTGATGAAGATCGTCTTCAAGATCAAGGAAGACGACGCGCGCAACCCCGGCGTCATCGCCGACTGCACGGGCGACAACGCGGGCGACTCGGTCGGCCCTTCGGCCGACGGCTTCGAGACCTACGGCGTGACGGGCGTGGCGCTCATCACCTTCATCCTGCTCGGCGTGCGCGACCAGACGACTGTGGCCGTTCAATTGCTCGTCTGGCTCTTCGTCATGCGCGTCATGATGATCGTCGCCTCGGCGCTCTCTTACTTCATCAACGAAGCGGTCGCCAAGTCGCGTTACGCGAACGCCGAGCGCATGAACTTTGAAGCGCCGCTCACGTCGCTCGTCTGGATCACTTCCGTCATCTCCGTGGTGCTCACCTACGTCGTCTCCTACTTGATCGTCCCCGTGCTCGGCGGCGACACGACGCTCTGGTGGAAGCTGGCCTCGATCATCTCGTGCGGCACGCTGGCGGGCGCGATCATTCCCGAACTCGTCAAGGTCTTCACCTCGACCGAATCGGGACACGTCAAGGAAGTCGTCACTTCGTCGCGCGAGGGCGGCGCGTCCTTGAACATCCTGTCCGGCCTCGTGGCGGGCAACTTCTCCGCCTACTGGCTCGGCATCAGCATCGTCGCTTTGATGGGCGTCGCCTATCTGGTCAGCACGATGGGACTCGACGCGCTGATGGTGGCCGCGCCCGTGTTCGCCTTCGGCCTCGTCGCCTTCGGCTTCCTCGGCATGGGGCCGGTCACGATTGCCGTCGATTCCTACGGCCCCGTGACGGACAACGCGCAGTCGGTCTACGAACTCTCGCTCATCGAGAACGTGCCGAACATCAAAGACGAACTCAAACGCGACTTCAACGTGGATGCCAACTTCGAGCGCGCCAAGCACCTCTTGGAAGAGAACGACGGCGCGGGCAACACCTTCAAGGCGACGGCCAAGCCCGTCTTGATCGGCACGGCCGTCGTCGGCGCGACGACGATGATCTTCTCGATCATCATGGCGCTCACGCAAGGCATGACGACGAACGTCGCGAACCTGTCGCTCTTGCACGCTCCGTTCGTCTTGGGCTTGATCACGGGCGGCGCGGTCATCTATTGGTTCACGGGCGCGTCGATTCAGGCCGTCACGACGGGCGCGTATCGCGCCGTCGAGTTCATCAAGAACAACATCAATCTCAACACGGAGAAGGCTTCGGTCGAAGACTCGAAGAAGGTGGTGGAAATCTGCACGAAGTACGCGCAGAAAGGCATGTTCAACATCTTCCTGACGGTCTTCTTCTCCACGCTGGCCTTCGCCTTCGTCGAGCCGTTCTTCTTCATCGGCTACTTGATCTCCATCGCCGTCTTCGGACTCTATCAGGCCATCTTCATGGCGAACGCGGGCGGCGCTTGGGACAACGCCAAGAAGATCGTCGAGGTCGAGTTGAAGATGAAGAACACGCCCCTGCATGATGCGGCGGTGGTGGGCGACACGGTGGGCGACCCGTTCAAAGACACTTCTTCGGTGGCGCTCAATCCGGTCATCAAGTTCACGACGCTGTTCGGACTTCTGGCGGTTGAACTCGCCGTCTCGCTCGCGGACGTGAACGGGCGCTTCGGCGAAAACGGCCCCGTGATCACGCGCGTCTTGGCCGCGCTGTTCTTCCTCGTCTCGGTCTATTTCGTGTGGCGCTCTTTCTACGGTATGCGCATCGTCGCCGAACTTCCCGCGGCCGTCGGCAAGATGGGCACGGACAGGGAAGGCATCGCGGCGGGGGATTAACTATGTTCCAAGTCCCGAAGTTTCAAGTCGCAAGTCAATTGCGGCTTTCAGACTTCGGGACTTGAGATTTGGGTACTTGAATCTATGAATACTTACGCAAAAGCAGAGACGCTGACGGGCGCATGGCTCGCGCCCGTGAGTTGGGCGAAATCGGCGTTGCTCGTCGTGGCCTTCAGTTTGTTCATCGCGCTGTCGGCGCAGGTAGTCGTGCCGCTGCCGTTCACGCCCGTGCCGGTCACAATGCAGACGTTCGCGGTGTTGTTGACGGGCGCGCTCCTGGGTTCGCGTCTGGGCGCGCTGGCGCTCGTCGCTTACCTTTTAGAAGGCGCACTGGGGCTGCCGTTCTTTCGCGGCGGAGGCGGCGGCTGGCTCTATCTGACGTTCAGCCCGACGGCCGGCTATCTCTTGGCCTTTCCGCTCGCCGCTTTTCTGACGGGCCGGCTGGCCGAGCGCGGTTGGGACAGGCGCTTTTTGACGGCGGCGGCGGCCATCGCGCTCGGCTCAATCGTCGTTCTCATGGGCGGCTGGCTCGGACTCCTGCGCTTCTATTCGCCGGAGCGGGCGTTCGCGCTCGGCGTCGCGCCGTTCATCATCGGCGACCTGTTGAAGATCGCGCTCGCGGCCGCCGCCTTGCCCTCCGGTTGGGCGTTGCTGAATAAAAATCGTCAACCGTAAATCGTGAACAGACAGAGAGTTTTTTTCTATTCACGATTTACGATTGACGATTCACTATTAAGAACATGAAAGCCCTCGTTTGTGGCAAAGAGGCGGAGAGGCTCGCGGCGCTCTACGAGTGTGCGATTCTCGACACGGGGGCTGAAGCCACCTTCAACGACATCGCGCGGCTCGCCGCCTACATCTGCGAAACGCCCATCGCGCTCGTCAGTCTCGTCGACGAACACCGCCTGTGGTTCAAGGCGAAGGTCGGCATCGAGTTCGACGAGTTGCCGCGCGAATCAACCTTCTGCACACAGGCCGTTAACGACCCCGAACTCTTCATCATCGAAGACGCCCGCCTCGACGGGCGTTTCTCGGACAACCCATATGTTTTGTCCGAACCGTACGTCCGTTTTTATGCGGCCGCGCCGCTCATCACTGCGGACGGGCACGCGCTCGGCCTGCTCTGCGTGATCGACCAAGTTCCGCGCCAACTCGACCCTGAACAAAAGGAAGCCTTGCAGGTGCTCGCGCGCCAGACCGCTTTACAACTCGACCTCAGGCGTAACTCGCACGTCTTGTCCGAACTGAATCAAAAGCTCGAACGCGAACGCAGCGAACGCGAACGCGCCGAGCAAGAGCGCATGGAACTCTTAGCGCGCCAGCAAGAGGTGCGCGCCGCGGCCGAGGCCAACGAGCAGCGTTATCGCTTTCTCGCCGAGTCGATCCCGCAGCAAGTCTGGACGGCGCAGCCCGACGGCGCGCTCGATTACGTCAACCAGCGCACCGTCGAATACTTCTCGCGCGACGGCGCAGAGATCGTCGGCCACAACTGGCAGCAGGTGATCCACCCGGACGACCTGCCCGATTGCCTCGAACGCTGGCACAAGTCGCTCCAGACCGGCGAAGTTTACGAAGTGGAGTTTCGCTTGCGGCGCGGCGCTGACGGCGATTACCGCTGGCACTTGGGGCGCGCGCTGCCGATGCGCGACGCCGAGGGACGCATCATCCGCTGGTTCGGCACGAACACCGACATCGACGATCAGAAACGCCTCCACCGTCTGGCCGAAGAAGCCAACCGCGCCAAAGACACTTTCCTCGCCACCGTCTCGCACGAACTGCGCACGCCCCTGACCTCGATGATGGGCTGGGCGGAACTGCTCAAACTCGGCATGCTCGACGAGAAAGGACAGCACCACGCCATCGACGTGATCGAATCGAGCGCGCGCGCGCAGGCGCAACTCGTCGGCGACCTGCTCGACATCTCGCGCATCATCTCCGGCAAACTGCGTCTGGACGTGCAACCGCTCGAACTCGCGCCCGTCATCGCGGCGGCGATGGACGTGGTGCATCCGGCGGCCGAAGCCAAGTCGATCCAACTCGTCTCGCGCATCGGTCGAAACGTCGGCATGGTGTCGGGCGATCCCGACCGGATGCAACAAGTCGTCTGGAATCTGTTGTCGAACGCGGTCAAGTTCACGCCCGTCGGCGGGCGCGTGGAAATCTCACTCAGGCGCGCCGCCGAGCAGGTCGAGATGGTCGTCGCGGACGACGGCGCGGGCATCAATCCGGATTTTCTGCCGCACGTGTTCGAGCACTTCCGCCAAGCCGACAGCACCAGCACACGCAAGCACGGCGGCCTCGGACTCGGACTCGCCATCGTCCGCCGCCTCGTCGAACTGCACGGCGGGACGGTGGCGGCCGAAAGCGCGGGCGAAGGGCACGGCGCAACCTTCCGCATCCACTTGCCGCTCATCAAACGAGCGCGCGCG
>DASVUD010000042.1:0-149148 GCA_036387235.1 Pyrinomonadaceae bacterium | reverse complement strand
TTTCACAATATAGATCACGTAAAGAGGCCTCGTCCTCGATAAGGAGAATGGACATGTGAGGTCCTTTCGTCAGGCGCGCGTGGGTTTGGAGGACGCGCGGGCCAACCGCCTGTCATGAAATTATCGGTTTCGTTTACAATTGACAATCCCTCGCAAATCGACAGTATCGACTCAACCCTATGTCCCGACCACAAGCCAGAACAGCCCCTGGTATGGCCTCAATCTAGTTCGCGCACTGCTGTATTGTATCTGCTCTATGAGAGCGTAATCTTTAAAAACTTATTAAATCACCACAAGAATTATTGATTTCGGTGGAGGTAGTACAGATCAGGGCGTATTTATTGTTAATCCTAGCTCCTTATTGATGAAACCAGAGCTGCCCCATGCCGGGCGCTGCTGCGCCCCGGTTAACAGCCTCCGGTCTTCCGCGCTAATGACAGATTCGGCGAGACGCCGCAGAGCGCCATGAGCCTCGTCGCAATCCGCGACAACAGAAGACCGTTCCCCGAACATGGGAAGCTCCACGTCATAGATTATCCGCATAACTCCCACAGACAGATCCAGAAAAGAGTCGGCGACGAGTATGAAGTCCCACTCCTCAGAAGAACGACACAACCCGTTCGAGGAGGCCACTACCGTGAGCGGCACACCGGCTTCTAGCAGTTGTTCGTATGAGACGGCACGCTCAATCCTGCTTAAGGGTCGAACATGCGGTATGTCGACAAAGAAAATGTCCATCTGTTGTTTCCCTTCCTCGCAAGTTATTAGGCATTATCGTCCCTGACACATCCCTGTTTCGAGAATACGGAACCTAGAAACGATAATCAAGAGGCTGCTCGAATGATTTCCCAGCCGCCCTGTGTTTATCACGCGAGCCCGTAAGTTCCGCTATTTGCTTGCAATCGGCGCGCACTTTCGACCTACCCGGCGCC
The DNA here is from genome assembly GCA_036387235.1 of Pyrinomonadaceae bacterium. GTDB lineage: Bacteria > Acidobacteriota > Blastocatellia > Pyrinomonadales > Pyrinomonadaceae > JAIVJZ01. The sequence goes on along the minus strand of DASVUD010000042.1, from coordinate 148,216 downwards.
ACAGCCCGTGTGCTTACCCAGATGTTTTTAAGGGTTAGATAGGAGATGTGCCTCGCGCGGAGGGACCCATTTGAATAGGACCCGATGTTCATGTTAGATGTTTATGTGAGCTCTTAGAGGAGCTCGATCGCAACGAGTGAGAGGGAAGGATCGGGTGAGCCGAGGGGTTCGACACAGGAACATTACCCGGACACGAGGCGGAGTGGCCGCCTGCATTTACGGTTCAGGGGTGAACCAGTAATGCTCGAATCCAAGAGATTTTTCTGCGCGGCCACCTTGGCGGCCTGCTCCGGCGGAAGTATTCAAAGCTTAGAGATTGCGTTACTAAAGCGCAAAGGAGGAAAACCACTATGGTCGAGCTGAACATTAAGGACCCGTTGGAACCTTCGAACGAAGAGCGGGCAACCAGGGCGCATCGCGCAATTGATGCGTTCTTCGAAGGTGACATCAAGAGTGACAATCTCGGGACGAACGTAACGGACCTGCTAGCGAATCTGATGCACCTGTGCAGCCTCGAAGGGGTTGACTTTGGTGAAGCCCTCGCCCAGGCGAAAGAGTTCTTCGACGAAGAGTTTGAAGAGGAGCTCGGAGACGGATGGCTATTCATCGCCGCCGATACCGCCCTTTCGCATTAAGCCCGCGGTGGCCAGCCCTCGACTTCCGGAGAGGTCCTGGACATCACCGAGTTCCCGGTGCGTCGGGCCCGAAATGCTCCAAGGCTTCCGAGTTAGTTTTGGTTACCGAAATGGCCGCGAGTTGCCGCAACCACAGGAGTTAAAATTTTGAGCGCACTAATGCATACCTTACCGGTCGCCGACGTCGATCAGGCAGAGCCATTCTTCTCACTGCTCTCTGATGACGTCCGTGACATTGCTATGAGCATCGGGTTCAAGAACTGCGAGAGACTGGCATGCCGAATTATTTATGACCAGCGCGTAGCAGAACGAAACAGATGGCGGCAGTGCGAGTTTGTAGAGTGCTCTCCGGAACCGAATATACGGGCATGCGACATCGAGAGAGTACTGGCCGACAGTTCAAGGCCGTTCCTTGTGTCTTACGACTACTGTGACATGTTCGCGCGCGAGCTCGAGAAGTATGAACCGCAGCCGGACACGTTCGAATTACTCTACAGTACCCTGGGCCATGAGGAACAAGGCACTGAAATAGCCGCCGCATACTCACTCTACAGACTCGGGTCTGAGATGGGACTCTGTAGCTCGGTGGTTGACCAGATCAGAGGGCAACTCCATGCTAAAACCGGGATTATAACCGGCAGCCTCAAAACCCTATACTCCGGCCTGGAACGGTCTCGAATCGGGTGCGATTGTGAAGAGTGTCGCCTCGTTACTAATCGTCCGCTTCCCTGTTACTACGATATCGCTTTCACTATTGGCCTACCAGGCAACACTCAAACCAGCCATAATCATAAGCTTCCACGAGACAACCGTTTCACTTTCTATGCGGCACTAATGCCCGACATCCAAATCCACTATTTCAGATGTGACAAGAGGGAAATCCACGCAGCGGTCCATAACGCACTCACTCACTGCGCGTCCGCGTATGAGGCCTGCGACAGGGAGATGTTGGAGAAGTTGTTGATTACTCATCTGGAGCTAAACGAAGACGTTAAAGCGGTATCGGACACGGCCGCTCTCTGCCATCACGCGGGGGATTACACGAGACAAGCCGAGGCCGAGCGCGGGCTGGCCGAGTTGTCATCGAGGTCAATGAAGTTGTTCGGAAAGATCGACCACATGCTCGATTGGTATGTGGCAGAAGATGAGGAAAGCCCCGTATGGGCGGCAATCAGAGCGTATCTATTGACTGAGCCGATACCTAGCTCACGGCTGCTTCACGGGGTGGTCTTGGCGGACAAGATTTGCCCCGAAGACGAGAGAATCCCATTCTAGGCACCGAGCTGCCGGAGCAGCCGGAAACTTCTATAGCGCGATGGTAGTCCAGTGCGGTACGGCGACAGTAGATAATGAGAAGAAGGTTCGCTTTTCATTAATCCCTGGAATCGACCTCACGCCTACCTCCCAGATACATCGGGCTTACCGACTGGTCGGCGCCGTATCTTTTATTGATGACCACGCGCGGCTGCGCGGCGTCGTATGAACTCGAGTTAATGTTGTGCGGGGCTTCAGCAATTAAAGACGCTCAATGAACTTGCCGGTGGTTCCTTCTATTTTGCCGTTCTTGTGCTCCAGCTCGAACCGCGGGGCCTCGACCTCTGTATCAATATTAAAATTGCCCGCCGTGTCCGGCTGAATTGGGTCGGACGTAAAATCCACATTCCTCTCAAACACGACTTTGTTATCTTTGTCGAAAAGCCGCAGAGTAACTGGCCCGCCGTAAGGGAGCATGCCGTCATTACGGAGGACAAAGAAATAGCGGTAAGTGCTCCCGATGATCTTGTATCCGTTGCTGAAGCAAACAAGTTCCGGGGCAGGCTTATCCATGAAGCGCGTCATCTCCGCCTTGAGTACCCAGCCCGTCTTATTCTTATATGAGACTTGCACGTATCCGCCGTAACGCTTCGTCTCCGCCAAAGCCTCAAGAACGACACCGGAGGGGATTTTCGTCACCTTCTCGGAGTGAAAGTCGGGGCTTGCGTACATCTGGATCTCATACGTCGCCCGAAACTTCCTCGGCTGCGGCGCACCAGTCTGGGCCGAGAAAGGCTCGGCGAAAATTAACAGTAATAGGGAGCAGGCAAGCAGTTTGGCTCTTATCATAATCTCCTCTGCGTCATTTACTTATCACGGACCGCCAGTACCACTGGTCGTGAAAATCGTTGAAATCTTGCGTCTGCCTGGTAGTCACGCCGAGCCAGCCACCCGTCCATGTCGAGAACGCGTCGGTCCCATCGGGGCGTTTCACGTTCTCCGACAAGTGGTTCATCGTGTAGATTGGATTCTGGAAGTTATATTCTCGCCCCAAGCTTTGAAAGTAGTCCCCGTCTAACAAGAATTTCGTCTCGCCCCTAAAGGCCAACTCCAACTTGTCAAACTTCTCGTCCTTGACCTTCTCCGCGAACTGTAACAGGACGCGCATGACGTCGAGTTTGGAGTTGGTGCCCTCAATCCCGCGCAGGTCATAGACAAGGACATTAGGATTGACGTAGGTCTTGTAGTGGGTGCTCACGTCCACACCTTTGTTACGCGGATCCTGCTTCAAAACATCGTTCATCTTGCGCTGGAGCGTCACATAGTTCCAGCCGTAGATGGCGAGCGGGATAAGGACTAACAGCAGAAGCGGAATGAGACACCCGCGCCTCTTCGGGGATGATGGCGCTCCTAATACGGGCGTGCCCGCGGGTGGCGGGGAGTCGGGCTGCCGCCCCGATGTTTCCCCGCCGTCCGGATTGTTTAGAAGCGAATTCATCCGCGTGTTTCCTCCCCGCTAACCTAGGGTGCTTTCCTCAACGACTTAAAGAGCAGGAGACCGGCCGCTAACAGCAGCATTGCCGCAATACCCAAGACTGCATAGTGGCGGGTGCCCCAGCCAGATGAGGCCGAGGTCAGTTCCGGCATCCAACGTTGCGGCGAGACGATCGATGGCATTTGGACGCGGGCGTTCAGCTCCTTATAGGGTAACTTCTCCGCCGCGATCTGCGTCATTGGGATCTTCCACTCGACGAGGTTTGAGGTGGCGTTGAGCTGACCGTTCGTCTCCGTGACCTTAGGTGCGTGGAGAGTCACAATCCAGAATCTGCCAGCGAATATACGCTCAACCATCTGCTCGGCGATGCGATTCATCTGATGGTTCGAGGCGGGCTTCTTCTGTCCTCGCTCCATGCTCATCCGGAACGCGTAGTCGCCGTTCGGTAACTTCTCAATGACGGGTGCCATCGACTCCTGCGCCTGCCCAACCTTTCCCGAAGGCACACTCTTCCGAGCGCTCTCGCGCATTGACTCGCTGAATTTGGTGAGGTCTTTGCACTCGATGTCGAAAACGGTGTGGAGCATACGATCGCGCATCTCCTGCGACATCTTGACGCTCTTGATGTTGGGGTCTTTCGAGAGGCGCTCATTAGCTTCCCGCATGTTCTTCTCGAATTCAGAGGGGACACGCTTCTGAGCGCCCTCGTTGGAGTTCCCCATCTGCTGGATGCCGATGTCCATCAGGATGCGACCCGAGCCGTCAGGATTGATCCAGAACTCTTGCCTGAACTCGAAGCAGCCTGAAAGTAACGTACAGGCCGCAAATAACAGGGCCAGTATTAGAAGTCTTCGCTGCATAAGATTACTGTTCGAATTCAACGTCGGTGACTCTGACGGTGACGGTCTTGGCCCATTCGGAGGGTGCGTCCTCAGCCTTAACTCCGAACTTCTGTGAGTATCCCGGTTTCAGGGGCTTGTCATCCCGCCCGAACGTGCCGCTACCAGCAAGTACGGCGGGAAACTGCTTCTCAAAGACGGGTTGCCCCTGTCTATTCAGAAAGTAGATCGTGATCTCGACCCTGTTCAGTGTGCGGTTGCCGGTGTTTTTGACTTCGCCGAAGACGCCCGGCTCTTCGAGAATAGTCCTCCCGATCTCGACTTTATTGACTTGGAGGAACTGGAGATAGTTTTGCTTCTCCGGGTCGGCCGAGGTTGACGGCTTGGACGCAATTTGCCCTGATACGCCGGGAGATTTCGAATTATCAAAGAGGTTTGTCAGCGTACTGTCATTTTTCTTCTGGGCAAGCGATGGCGGCAAGGATGTGCCTAAAGGAACGTATGCCGCAACGAGAATCGTTGCGAAGAAGATAAGGCTCGACGCGCCCAGAATTTGATACGCCTTGCGATTACTTAATGGCGGCACCGGCGTCTGGTCCTCCTTTAGCATCTCCGGCGCCACTGTTCCTGCTGCGATGACCAGAAAACTCCCGGCCAGCAGTGGTAGCCAGCCCCACTGTACCTGGATAGCGGAGAGAAACGCATCGCCAAGACCCTTGAAGAGGTTTCCGGACATCGACTTCTCCATCTCGGCCCTGGCCGAGTTGAGTCCTGAGAGTAGGCGGAAGAGCGTGTACGTAATGAGAGCGAGCGAGGCCAACCCGACGAAAGTAACGAACTTAAACTTTTTCGCCAACGCCAAGGCGGCCGTCACTGCCGCAAGGGCAATGATGATGATTCCGTCCCCACGGCCGTTATTGAAGTAGTTGATAGACCCGACCATGGGCATGCTCACGATAGGCAGGAAGACGCCGATCACCAGAAGAACTGCCCCCACAAGGGCGAGCGCGAGCTTTCGCCTCTGCCGCGGGTTCTCCGTTAGAAACTCATGACTGCTGTCTGATAGGTTGAACATAAGCGATTATCTCTCAGGGTTAGGCTGAGACTACGGAAGTGTGAAATTCGGGGGCCGTTCGGCTGGCGTGGTTCTGAAAGAACCGGCGCGGGACGTGTTCAGCGTTAGATTAACAGAACACTAACAGCAGACGAAAGATACGTTTCAGGGGGCGTTTTGTAAAGTACTTTGACTGGAAACGATCTCATAAATAGCACCTGAGCAAAATTCTGATGCAGCCCAGATGCACGAAGCCGAGATAGTTCTCGTCATGCAAGTCGAAGCGCATCGCAATCCGTCGGAAGTTGTGCAGCCATGCGAACAGCCGCTCTACCCTCCACCGTCGCGTGTAGCGCCGCAGCGGCCTGCCATCCTGCGTCCGAGATCTCTTCCGGTTCGGCTTGTGGGGCGAGATCGTCTCAATGCCTTGCTCTTTGAGTTCCGCATCCAGTTGGTCGGAGTCGTAAGCCTTAACGCCGATCAATCGCTGAGGCCCTCCAGCGGTAAGAACTTGAGCGAGAGTTACTTCGACAAGGGTGACTTGGTACCGGCTAGTAGACTCCGCGTAGACGGCGAGAGGAAAACCAGAGCGGTCTGTCACCGCCATGAGCTTTGTACCTTTGTCCCGCCTGGTCTTTCCCACTCCGAGTCCCCTTTTTTAGCGACGATATAGGCCGCATCAATGAAGCATGCTGATAAATCAGGGTCTCGGCGCTCCTCGAGGTCTTGTGCCACCGCTTCGAGCACTTTGCGCGGGGTGCCTTCTCTGACCCACTGCCGGAACCTGCGGTGGCAGATCTGGTACGGCGGAAAGCGATCGGGCAAGTCCTGTCAGCGTGCGCCCGAACGCCCTATCAGAGAACACCATTCATTACTTCGCGGGTGTCTCTCCACAGTCTGCCACGCCCACCGTCGCGGCGTGGCAATTCAGGTATTATAGGCTCGGTAAGCACCAGTTGTTCAGCAGTTAATTCTTCTCGCCGTGCCATGCCGAAATCGTAGCACGGCCATTTATGAGGCCGCTTCTAGTAAAACTTAGGAATGATTTATAAATTATTAAGGACTTTAGCTTGGTGACGATGATAACGTCTCGCGGTGCATGCAACCTCGATTGTTAGCCATCGAAGGACCTTTGCGCGGCGTGATCTACTACCTCGATGCGGATGAGGTAACGATCGGGCGGCAAATACCGAACTGTGTACCCGTCTTCGACCCGACCCTTTCACGAAAGCACTTCGTCATCACCAGGGATGGCCAGCAATTCAAGCTTCGGGATTTAAACAGCTCCAACGGGACGTTCGTCAACAGGCGGAGGGTGGGTGAAGTAGTGCTGGCGGAGGGTGATTTAATTCGTGCCGGCGGTTCGAAGTTAGTATTTTTATTGCGGGGCCGGGACGAAACCGCCGAATCAAGCATGGGCCCGGTGGTGCTGATTGACCGCGGCTGGACTAAGGACACATTTCTCAGAGGGATATTACAAGCGGTCTCATAAACACCTCGATCTCTCAGGTTATTGCTTGAGATATTTATGAGACCGCTTGCACCTATTCAGGCGACCGAGCGGGGCTGAAGAATCTGCGGCGTACGGAAGCCCAGGCGTGTACTTCCGATATACGCATTCGAACTTTATCACGTCACCAAAATCGAATGCCCCCGTCAGACATCGGCGACTCGGCTAACGAGCACCTCGCTTCCCCACCCACCTCGACCGCCTCCAGATAGCGCCCATATGTGGCTGTCGTCGAAGGGTATTTGCTGCCGAGAATATGGGCGACACGGGAGGCGCGGATGATTGCGGCGGCACTCCCTATGTGGTCGGCATGTGGGTGCGAGGCGACGAACATATCGATGCGGCACTCGTGGCCGGAGTACGTTCTGATTTTTCGGATGATCCGATCTTCGCTTCCGGGATTGCCCGCGTCGAGTAAAACGATCTTACCGAGGCGGTGAGACGATGAGCGTGCTATCTCCCCGCCCGATGTTGAGCACGTGGACGAGCAGTTGTAATGAAGTTAGGGGTGGGGCCGATCGGCGGCGGCCACTCGTCCTTTGCGCGACGGTCGGAACGGCGAGCGGTATAAGTGTCAATACCAGGAACAAGGCAAGGCGGCTCGCTAGTATTCGCGTGAGTCTCATAGTGGCCCCCGTCAGTGTCCGTTATGTCCTCTATATCCTCAAGGCCACTGCGGGCGTCTCGAGGAGGGGAGTTTCGTTATGGTGAATCTTCAGGCCCGAATCCGAACCCGTTGCTGCAACGCTAAACCAGCCTACGGGGCGGGGCAACGGATACCGACTGGGCATCAACTTCATCCAATTCCGTAAGGCTTTTGACCACCTCAGCGGCGTTCGCGTCTTCGGCGAGATAAGCATAGGCCATCAAACGAAGGTCAGCGCGCTTAGCCCCGGGCTTGATATTGTCGGCGCTGCTGACCCCGGGCCATGAGTTAATCGCGGCGAGAACGTCGCCCTGTCGTTCAGGCGAAACTTCTGGAGTGAAGTTAAATGTGACGATGCGTATCGGCATGCTTAGACCGAACATACCACTAGCTGAGAAGGCTTAACAAATTTAGTCTCCCGTGGCCGTAATCTTGGCTGAAGCTGGCGCCGCTCATCCCGGCAACCTTATCCGCCGTTTGCGTTAAGTACCCTCTCACGTCTGATGGGGACAAATTCCCATGTTTAGCAATCAGCAGGGCTGCGGCGGCGGCCACGTGGGGAGAGGCCATCGATGTGCCGTCCCAGCTATCGTAGTCGGTTTCGCGCCGGAACGGCTTACCCTCACGCGGACTGCCACCCGGCCCGGGGACGGCCTGAAAGCCTGTCTGCCCGGGGTAAGTGGGCAGGGTGGACCAGATACCGGCGCCTGGGGCACATAGGGAGATGTGGCTGCCGCGGTTGGAAAATTTTGCGACGGTGTCGTCCGCACCCGTGGCACCCACCGCGATCACACCGGGTATCGCGGCCGGGTAGGACGTAGGGCTGCCGATCTCCCGCTCGTTGCCCATCGCCGCCACGACTGTCGTTCCGTTCGCCAGCAGGCTGTTGAAGAGTTGACGCTCCTGCGGATCCGGCTTGCCGGGCCCGCCGATGCTGAGATTAATAACGTCCACCCCCTCATCGAGACAGTCGGCTAAGGCGCGCCGGTACATGACCGGTTCGACATAATAGACAAATCCGTCCTGCCAGGATGCGAACGTCGTCTGGTCCCCGAAGATCTTCCACGCGCTCAACCGGCACCGGCAGATGCCGTTGATCCCGATGTTGTTGTTAATTGCCGCCCCTATCGTGCCGGCGACGTGCGTGCCGTGGCCGATGATGTCTTTCGCGCCGGAGGGGGTGAGGACGCCCGGGTACTGATAGGTATAGTCAGCCACCATTCCCGCCAGATCGGGGTGGTTCACATCAACGCCGGTATCTAGTACTGCCACCCTCACGTTCACGGCCTCCTGAAAAGTTTGCAGCGCCCTGGCCTGCGCCCACTGGATCTTGCGTAGGTTCCACATGGTTGCGGCGGGCGGAGGAGCCGCCAACGCGACGGCACCACCTTGCGCCGGTCGCGCCTTGGCACCGGGCCGTCTTCCGCCCTTCTCGCTCGCCCGGGTGTTAACAGAAAGGTACCTAACCGGCACCCGGGATACGAACTCGACGGTGGGATCTGCCGCGAGGGCCTCGCGAAGATGTGCCACGTCCTCATCCCGCTCCATTTCTATTATGTTGACCCCCGATTGCGGGTCATCCGGGGTCGACCGCTCGGCGCTCATGGCGAGGGTGGTGAGGGGACGTAACAGGCCGCTTGAATCAGACTCTGTCCGGCCGCGCTGGGAGAGAGGTACGACCCGCTTGATTAGCCCGCTCCGTTCGAAAGTCGAAAGCACGGACATACCCGGGTTAGACATCGCACTCGGGCTGGCTCCCGGTGAGGCAGCGAACGACATCCCCGCGCCCGCCACGACGGGTCGCATCTTTACGATGAGCAACGAGCTGTGATACTCCGGGATTTCGCCTGTTAGGGCAACCTTTTTGATCATTATGGACCTCCGTTCTACATTAATCTTCTGTTAAGAAGAATGCCCTCTTATCTCTTGCGCCACGGCTGCGGCCGCTTCACCGATAGGATTGCGTGTCCCTCCGGAAACGTCGGCGCGTGGACGCTCACGGGACCAGCTTCGTCTTGAATTTGTGAACGAGCCCGAAGCTGAATTTGTGGTTCACCAGATTGAAGTTGGGGGGGAGGCGACCGTACTCGTAGTTGACGCTAACTCCGGTGAAGTCGGAGAAGCCGAACTCGAATGTGGCCTTCAAGTAATCCTTGGGGCTCCTCCCGAACACGCGTGGGACGAGCTTCTTCATATCGTCTTCTTCGAAGCTTACTTCTCGTCGTAAGAGGAAACGCCTGAGGTAGTCTACTTGTAAGGACAACCCATTAGTTTTCCGGGGCGTGAGGTTAAGGTAAAAGCTACCTCCGATTAAGGCGCGTGAAAGGCCCCGCCCTTCTGCCTCCCCGACCGGGCTCTTTATATTGCGCCCGATCTCGTAGCCGATGAAGGGTTGAAGGTAAATCAGATCTCCGAGAGTTTTTCCGAAGAGCCTCGGAGAATTTGTGACGAAGTACAGCCGATTGCCTAGTAGTGTGTTGACATTACGGAAGCGGCGATCGGACTCGAAGCCCGGCGTGAGATCGAAGGTGATACCCGTCAAGAGGCGGGTGTCCGGTTCGACAAATTTACCGGTCGTTTTATCAACACCCCTCGGGAATACGCGGCCCGTCCGTAGCTTCACCCCGAAACTCATCGAGTTAGCATCGGCGCCTTCGGCCGTGCTGGCTTTGAGATTGAAGTAAGGGCCAACGTCACCGAAAAAACCGTTCGTCGGGTGGGGCAGATCCAACTTGATGTCGGTGGAAAACTGGGTCTTACTTCCGCGCGCCCCCTCTATGGTCCCGGAGAGGTAGACGTTAGAGTCCTCTCTGCCCTTCGACGACTCCTTTTTACTCCATAGCTTGAAACCGCCTTCTCCCCCGCCCTGCTGCCCCGGGGTACCCGCCGAGTTATTGTCATCCTTCTTTATGGGGATCACCCCCTCGAGCGCGGCTTTCAGAGGGCAGCCTTGGAAAGTCAATCGAGTCTGGAATACCCTGTACTCATGCGTGCGGTCCAAACTCTGATTTAAGACGAGCAGAACCCCCGGGATCTCGGAAGTCCCCATCGGCTTGCTGTCATTCCTCTCCACGGGATTCAGGACGCGGTAGGGTCTTTCAGTAGTGCTCTCAGTAATATCCACAACAATCCACGTGCCCGCCTGCCCATTGTTTTTCAAGTCGTCCGGAGTTATGGCCTTGGTGAAATTGACGTCGAGAGTCCTATCGCCTAAGACACTGACTCGGCGGATCGTCCCGACGAGTTCGTCACACTTCTGCTGGGCTGCTACGGACTGTACGAGCAGGGCTAATATCGCCACGAGAGTGTGAAGTCGGATCACGCCGTAATCCCCTACTCTGACTAAGTTCATATCATTCACCCTCCAACCTTTCACGAGCGGGCTGCGCCCGATTCGCTCGGGCGAGAAATTCATCGGCCCCGACCTTTCACGGACCCGCTGCCGGATTATTAACTCACTACCGCCTGGACATGCCGATCAGCAGGCCTGCTACCAGGCTGACGGACATCGAGAGCAGAACGGCTTGAAGAGGGTTTTGGCGAATGTAACTTGACAACACGTCGCCCCCATCAGTCACGCCCTCCGCATGAGCACGACTGTAAGGGCGCGCCGAAAAAGAGGGCCCCACTACGGTGTGAGAGTTATCGAATATTATGTCCGACAGCTCGGAGATCTTCGTATCCCTGGAGACCTCGTTCAGAGCAGCGAGATCAATTGTCCGGCCGTAGGCCGGGAGGCCGATCTCGACGTTGTTGCGGATGTCTTTTTTTATTAGGAAGATTTGTTGGTCAGTCTGCACGTTGTAGACCGAAAGGGCTGCACTCGGATCGAGCGGCCGTGAGCTTCCCGTAATGTCTATCGTGCACTGGTAGGCAATTTGCGTCGCGTCACCGTTGGTGAAATGATTTGACGACATAAAGGCTTACTCCTCCTTCAGAGAATGTGCTGAAAAATTTCATCCACCGAACTTCTTAACAGCGCGTCGGGTAACCCCGGGCGGGTCAGGAGGGCTTGTCTAGCCCACGAAGTATTGAGCCCTTGGAAAACCAGCCGAGGACGGCCCCGACGGTATCCACCGCCAGTTTCGTACCGATTGCCCATAGCAGCAGGCCGACATAATCTTTCAAGGTTCCGAAGGAAGCACCCAGGTAGAATTTATGGAGGCCTGTCAACGTCGCGACGAGGAATGCGAGCCATGTCAGCAACCTGTCCCATCTCCTTATCGATTCTGTGTAGTATCGCTCGCGGTCATAGTCGTCGTGGGTCGCGGCGGCGCTCACGGCTCCCACGCCGGCCCCGGCTGTCGTGAGGATATGCGTTACCGAGTCACCCCCACCAGACAGCCCTCCTCCGTATGTCGCGGCGAGTTGCCGCAGATTCATTTCCGCCGTATCTAGTTCAGCCTGCGGTTCTGTCATCGACTCCAAGGCTTCGATCTTATCGGCTTCCCACAAGGCTAATCCGGCATTGAGCAGGCCTTGGCCTGACTCCTTCAGCCGGGCCTTCTGCTCGTTATTCATCTGCTGCTCAAATTGTTTCAGTGCGGCGAATCGATCTTCATCTCTTTTGATCCTGTCTCTGAGCGCGTACCAAAGTCTGGCACCCTGAGCGGCGCGCCGCACGTCCCCGCGCAGTTGCGCGAACTCATCGAGCGTGAGAGTTTTTCCAATCAGGAATTCGCCGTACGCAATAAAAAGGGCGGGTAACTTCTTAGCGTAACCGGGTGGTGGGGCCACCAAATCCGACCCCGTCCCGAGCGCCGCCTGTAACGCGATCAGGTCGGCTGGGAAAACCGCCCAGGCTTCCACAGACTGGCGCAGTGCTTTGAGACTATCGAGTATCGCTTTGTAGGTTTCGTCGGAAGTGTCCAGCGATAGTCCGGCGGATGACTGCAAGATTTCGAGCTTCTCTCGCAATGTTTTACGCTCCCCCGCGAAACCCGCGGAGATGTCGTAGGCGGCGGAATGCGCGGGGAGGGACGACTCTTTGAATCGGCGCTGGCTCTCTTTAAATGCAACGCCCAGGGACGCCTCCTGCGCGCGCAGCCGCCACAGCGTACGTTCCACGTTGAGATAGCGCTGCACGCGGAGACCGAGCCATACGCCGAATCCTATGACCAGAATGGGCCATAACATTATGTCGGAGGCGATAAGGCTTACACTCACGTTCCCGGGTTCATTCCCCGACCGACTCAATCCGAGTTGGCCGTCATATTTACCGGCCGCCTTAAGCTCCCCGATGCGCAATGTCAAACCACGAACCCCTGATTCAGTGGTAGCTTGTTCCCCAGTCCAGAAGACAGGTGCAACGTGACCCTGTTCGTCTTGCACCCCGCCGAGGGGCACGTCTGATCGCAATGAGGACGCGATAGACTGAATGGGGCCTTTAACCGGGAGGAAACAACTCCAGCAGAACCACAGACGGGTGTCAGGAACCGGTAAGAGGCGATAATAACGGAAGGTGTATTTGTCCGACAGCGGCGCCGCCTCAGGGACCGTCAGTTGAATCGGCACCCTCACCCCGCACACGTTACCCCCTTCGCCAACGACCGACAGTAAAAGGCTGCCGACGTAGGCTCCCGGACGTACCTCGGGCGTAGAAGCGATTCTGATTGTTAACGGCAGCCCCGCGGCCGTCAGTTCGGCAGACTGCGGGTCGACTTTGATGATGTCAGCGTTGGGCAGCGGCTTCCCATCAAAGTCTGTCAACCCCAGATCACTCATCTCCGCTTTCAGTTGAATCTTGCGGCCCGCGTCCCCTACGACTTCGAGTCTCTTTTCACTGTTCGGCCTAAACTCAAGACTGATCTGACCCTGCGGAGTGACGGCTACGACATTCGTGCACTTGGCCTGGCCCGCACCGCCGTCCTCGGCTACACATTCGAGACAGAAAGCCAGCAGCATGATGACTGCCAGCGCCGAAGTTGATCTGTGCTTGATAAATCGAAGTTCCATCTCAGTTATTGATTTACGCTTGAGAAGGGTTACACGCCGCCCCAGCGGGGTTGAGGGGCGCGCGTATCACTTAACGCCTGGCCGCGCCGACTCGCCACGCTCCAAGGGAGTTCGATTCGCACACCGCTATGAGTCCAGAATACTAAGCGCCGTGGCCGTGGTACGTCTGAGCGCGTCATCTTTATTAGGCATACCTGTCTTAATTAAGTGTTCGGCGCCCCCCTTTGCCTCCGGATCATGAGTGGCAAAGAGCAGGGCCGCGCGCACGTTTTTCAACTTCTCCTCGAGCGCCTCTCTCACCTGTTGAGACTGTTCTTTGGCGTGCTGTGCCGCATCGGCTTTCTGGGTCTGGCGGCCGATTTCATCCTTTAGGGTCTTCTCGTTCTGCTGGGCGGGAAGCCTGCCAAAGTAGTAGCCGACGATTACGAAGATCATAGGCTCTAAATGGGCCAACGTCCTTTCGTCAGCCGACGGCTTAAGCCATCCGAACAGAGCCACCCCGTACAGCAGGACAAACACCAGCGTCAGCCCGATCATCGCCCAGCTTTTCAGCGCGTTTGACAGGTCCCTCCCGGGAGGTGCGCTTTGAGTAAGCTTAGCTGCCATTAAACTGCTCCGTGTTAGGCGTGCGGAAGAGAAATTCGTTGCAAAATGAATGGCTGACACTATATAAATGCCTTCGTCCGTCACTATTAGGCTAAGGCTTCCCGGGAATGCGCATCCTCGTCCTTACAGTTGCTTTCATTACGTAACGCACCAACAGAGTCAGAAAACTATCATCGGAATAAAATTGAGCTCACCTGCCGGGTGAGGTCGGACACCTTAACTATGTCGGCGTGCGCGGCTGTTGACACGTCAGCCGGTGAAGTCGGGATAACGGCATGTCATCACAACTCTCTATAACCGACTTGCTTATTGCCTGGGGCGAGGGAGACAGGAAGGCATTGGATAGGCTGATGCCTTTGGTTGAAAGAGAACTCCACCGGATGGCACATAATTACATGAGAGGTGAGGACGCAGGCCACACGTTACAGACGACGGCACTGATTAACGAGACCTTCCTCCGGCTCGTGGATCAAAAGAAGGTGCGGTGGGGAAACCGGGCCCATTTTTTCGGCATCGCGGCACAGATGATGCGCCGCGTTCTTCTTAATTACGCCCGGGATCAGAAACGCGCTAAACGCTGGGGCCGGGCGCTCCGAGTGTCGCTTTCGGAGGCGGATGTTATGTCCGCGGAGAAGTCTGTCGAGTTACTCGCCTTGGACGAAGCTCTAAGCAAACTTGCGCTCGTCGACGAGCGGAAAAGCAAGGTGGTCGAATTGCGGTACTTCGGAGGCCTCAGCATAGAAGAGACGGCTCAGGTGTTGAAAATATCCCCCGTCACCGTTATGCGCGACTGGAGACTGGCGAAGGCCTGGCTGGCACGCGAGATTACGGATGAGGTTTAAGGACTGGGAGCGAATCGAAGAACTGTTCCACACGGCCGTTGCTCTCCCCGCCGAAGAGAGGGCCGGACACCTTGACCGTGTTTGTTCGGGAAATGCTGCTTTACGTGCCGAGGTCGAGTCTCTCCTCGCGGCTTTAGATGATCACCCCGAATTCATGGAACAGCCGGTCCTCAGCCTCGGCATGAGGATCTTGTCGGAAGACACACATGAGAAATCGTTAGTCGGTGAAACCGTCGGGCCTTATCACATAATTCGGCTGCTGGGCTGGGGGGGGATGGGGGAAGTTTACCTGGCTGACGACAAGTTGCTCGGTCGGAAAGTCGCCCTCAAGTTCCTCGCCCGTAAATTCGTCGACGACCAGTGGGCTAAGCGGCAGTTGATGAAAGAGGCTCAGGCGGTAGCACAACTGTATCACCCGAACATCTGCGCTGTGCACGGGTTCGAGGAACACGCAGGTCACAGCTTTATCGTCATGCAGTACATAGAGGGTGAAACCCTGGATTGCCTGTTGAAGGCCGGGCTCCTCGGGATTGATCAGAAGCTCTTTTTGGCCAGACAGATCGCGAACGCGCTTACCG
Source organism: Pyrinomonadaceae bacterium (assembly GCA_036387235.1). Lineage (GTDB taxonomy): Bacteria > Acidobacteriota > Blastocatellia > Pyrinomonadales > Pyrinomonadaceae > JAIVJZ01. The sequence continues at coordinate 132,802 of DASVUD010000042.1, read as the reverse complement.
AAGCTCACGCCCACGGCATAATTCACCGCGACATTAAACCTCAAAACATCATGGTCACGGCGGCCCAACAGGCCATGATGCTGGATTTCGGCCTTGCAAAGGTTGTCCAACAGAAGCAGGGCCTGTCGGGCATGGAAGTTCGGCATCCGGAGACTTCACAATTAGGATTTATACCCGGCACGGTAGCTTACATGTCTCCGGAGCAACTTCGTGGCGAGAGACTTGACTATCGTAGTGACGTTTTCAGCTTCGGAACTGTTCTTTATGAGATGATCGCCGGAGAAAATCCGTACCATAAAGAGAGCAAAGCGGAGATCATCTCGGCCGTCCTCAATGATCGCCCACGCCCTTTGCGGGAGATCGCGCCCGGGGTCCCGATAGAACTTGAAAGCATCATACAAAAGTGTTTGGAGAAAAATGAGGAGAACAGGTATCCGTCCGCGAGCGAAATACTCTACGACCTTGAAAACCTAGAGGCGGTTATTAATAACGACGGCCGACGTTTTAAGTTTTCAATTCTCGGAACCGTTTCGACCGCTGTAATTACCCTCCTTCTTATCGCCCTCTCTGCATTCATTTACCTGCGCCTGACGCGGGTACCTACCATAGCCGTTCTCCCTATCGTTAACGCCAGTGATGATGCCAGCATTGAATATTTGGGTGATGGCCTGTCTGAAAGCCTCATTAACAAGCTCTCCGGATTGTCTTATCTGCGCGTCAAGCCACTCACCTCGGTGTCGGGTTACAAGGGTAAAGTGACCGATGTGCAGGCAGTCGGGCGTGATCTGAACGTCGATGCCGTACTCGCCGGGAAGATTATCCGCCAGGGGGAGTCACTGGTTCTGGAAGCCGCCTTAGTAAACACCTCTGAAGGCACTCAAATGTGGGGAGCACGATATGGCATAACTATGACAGAGATTTTTGCCATGCAGGAGGATATATCTGAAAACATCGCCTCCAACCTGAAGCTCAGGCTATTGGGGCATCGGAAAAACCCGCAGGCAGGGCGTGGGACGGAAAACCCGGAGGCTTTCCGCCAGTACATGTTGGGCAGATACTATTGGAAATACAGGGATAAGGATAATATTAGAAAGGCGGTAGAACATTTCAACACCGCAATCAAACTCGACCCCCTATATGCGCGGGCCTACGCCGGGTTAGCAGACTGTTATGTTCTGCTCAACATGGTCTCCTACGGCCACACCGAGACGAAGGAGGCCATGACGAGGGCGGAAGCGGCGGCCAAACAGGCTTTAGATATAGACGACACTTTACCCGAAGCTCACACCTCTCTCGGCGTCGTAAACGTTAGATATCGGTGGAACTGGCCGGAGGCAGAGAAAGAGTTCAAGCGTGCCATAGAACTCAATCCCGACTATGCCGCGGCACACTACGGATATTCAAATCTTCTTGCAATACTAGGCCGGCAGCAGGAGTCTATCCACCAGAGTGAGGCCGCCAAGGATCTCGATCCTTTTTCACCGGCCGTATTCATGAACTACTGCCGATCTTTCTACTACGCGCGCCGATATGACCAGGCGCTTGACTGCTTCGGGAATCTGATCGCGGAATATCCGAGTTATACGAACGGGGAGTACGCACGCGGTTATGTGTACCTGCAGAAAGGTATGTACCAGGACGCCACCAGAATATTTGAAAAGATATACGCGGCGGATAAGTCTTTGGCGGGGGCCGCTCTCGGCTACACCTACGGCGTTACCGGTAGAAGGCCGGACGCACTCAGGGTCTTATCCGACATGACGGTACTATCCAGGCAGACCTACATCCCCCCCCAAGAATTCGCGCTCATCCACCTCGGCCTTGACGACCTTGACAATGCATTCGCCTGGCTGCAAAAAGCGTTAGAAGAACATTTCGCATCTTTGGTTTACCTGCCTGTTGATCCCTTGTTCGGTAAACTTCATGCGGACCCGAGGTTTATAATCCTACGTCAGCGCCTTGGACTCCCGGCCCCGCAGGGAGAATAGCTCACTCATCCCTGCCCGCGGCTGGCGTCCGGCACGCATGGACGTCCATTATTGTACTTCCCGGCTTGATGCGCCGGGGCGTAAACATCCGCCCCAAGATGGTTAGAAATTAAACCGGGGTTAATCGGCGGTTGCTGCTTATAGCGTCCAAAAGTTTATGGCCTACCAGCTGTGCTTCGGGGCGCCGCAGCGGGTCGGCCCCGAGCAACCTCCCGGCCAGCTTAAGAACTTCCCGGGGGACGTTCCGCCTCAAATTCTTTAAAGGGATCGGGGGCGATGTGTCAGGCAGCCTCCCGGCCAGCAAGTAATAGAGCACCACCCCGAGAGCATAAAAGTCATCATATTTACGCGACAATTCGTTACCGCGCTGACTGTAGTCGGGCGGGGTGAAGGTCGGAGTCCCCCACGGTGTAGGATCAGGCCGGTCGATGGGGCAAGCCCCCTCGAAGTCCACCGCCATCAATCTCCCGTCCGTTGTAATTATGACGTTGGAGGGTTTGCAATCACGCCACGCCCACCCCGCCGAATGAATGCGAGAGATCAAGACGGAAAGATCACTTACGAGCGTGAGGGCGCGCGCCACTGGCAGCCTTTTTCGCCTTCTTGAGAGGAACTCCTGCAGAGTCTCCCCGCCGATACATTCGGTAACCAGGTAATAGTTATTTTGCGCCTCGAAGGACGAATAGACGGCGGGCACTTCCACGCCTGCGGCGCGTAAAGAAGTAAGAACTCGTTCCTCGTGCTGTACCTTGAAGTAGCCGTCACGCCCGTCCCAAGAGATCTCTCCGTCCCGGCGGCCCTCTTTAAGAATACAGAGGCGGGGAGGACTGGCGCTTGTATCAAAGGCCTTGTAAACGCCCCCTTTGCCTCTCTGAGCCAACGCCCGAAATGCTCGGAAGGTAGTTCCGAGCGGGTTTGCGATCGAATCGACTCTCGGACGGTGGTGCCTTCTTACGAATGGGTCGACGAGCCAGCCGGGTTTGATCCATTTCGAGTCGCGCAAGTCAGGGATGAGACCACCGTCCCTGTCCCGCATGGCCGGGATCTGAGTCCCGTCCGCCGCCTTCATCTCTAAAGGCTCGAAGGAGCCGTAGCGGTAATAGATACAACCGTCTGGCCTGTACTTAAAATCGAACGGCACGGGCGGGGCGGAAGAGCCTGCCGTTAAACGATGGAGCCGCCTTGCCACAGATACTGCCTCATCACCGTCGCGGGGATAGACGGTGATGAATTTGCCTATCTGACTGTATCCGTAGTAAAGGCCCGAGTTAATCTTTTCCAATTCCCGGAGGGAGTGCGGCGCCTTAAACAAAATCTTACGGCTCTTTAAATACGGGGCGGCCGCCCCAAAAACTTTATTCGCGGTAAGTATCGTTGCTGATATGTGCAGTTTCCACCCCTGGCAGGCATCACCTTCTTGAGACGCGCGGCTGTACCTCCAGATCGAATTCCCCGGGATCACCGGGAGATAATAAGCACACATCCCCTCCCATTTCTCGTTTTCAGATATCGAGAGGGTGTGAATGGCGTTATAGCCAAAAGGTAGTTCACCCAACGCGTCCGAATTGGGACGCCCATCTGTAAACTTATTTAGCATCTTTGGTCCGTAAGGGGCCGACATGCTTTGAACCTTCCCGACGAAGGTTCAAAGCATGCCATGCCGTCACTACTGTGAGGAGCGCCTAGTAGGCGGCGAGGGGGACCTGTCAGTCTAACTCCGTGGTCACCTCGTTAAGCAGTTGCCCCGTCGTAGCAATACCGCATACCCCGTTGGAAACCAGGTAGGCCCTGGCTTTCCGTCTTCCGGGATCAGGATCGCTGTTGGGCGGCGCAGGCACCAGCCGAGATAACTCCGTCGCATCACTCGTGAAGATTCTCATATATGTCTCCCACGCCGGATCTGCGTTCCCGCCGAGAACCGCGTCCACCGCTTTAGCCTGCAACTCGTCAGAGATCGGTGTCGGCGCGGCAGGATTCAACAATTTGGCTGTTCTTTCCTGCTGAATCTGATTTACCTTTGCCGCAATTTTGTCGCTTATGGCCATGGCTTTTCTCCTGGATCTTTGGGATAGGTTTCGTCAGTTTAAAACACCAGCCAGATGAAAAAGATCGGGCAAATCAAATTGCCCCTTCGTCTGACCTAAGGTCGGTGACCACGCCGGGTCATTCAGAATTGAATCCTTGCTTCTCCGCACCAACTCCACCATCACCGAGGCGACCAGAATGCTACCGACGGGGCCTAAGCGGCCCGTCCCACTGTGCGCCGCTTCGGCCAGGATGTAGAACCAGAGTGGGGTGCGGCTGGAAAAGCCGGAGTAGTGAAGCACCTGTTTTTGCTCGGCGCTTACTTCTCCCGCCACCTTCTCAATTTCGGCCTCAGACATGACAGGCATGTGAAGGGCTCTCGCGACGGCTTGGCCGGTCGGAATTCTCAAAATATATCCTCGCAGTAAGTCTCGCACGGCTAATCTGTGTTCGAATTGCAGCAGGTTCCCCTTAGGGTCAAGTAATATACCGAGCGGCTCTGCAAGGCGCGTATCAATCCGCCTCGCCACGTTCGGCCCGCCCTCTAAAAACCTGTCCCAGCGGATAATCCAACTGGAGGGGAGTTGGAAGGAATAACCTAACGCATTCGACATGAAAAGGTTCAACAGTGTGGCCTGCTTATGCTCGTCATTATAATCGTAGACGCTTCTGACGAGGCTGTGCCCGAACCGGAATGCCGCGACCGTGAATTCGAGCGGCATGAAAAAATCGTCGCCTTCAGGTGGCGAATACACCTTCACGGCTCCTGACCTGATGACTTTAACTATATCGGGATCCGCGACACGATTCAGGAAGTCTCCGACTACGATCCATTGATAGTGTTGCCTGAGAAGCTTGCGCGCCTCGTCAAACGAACTGCCTTTAGCTACGATCGCGTTGTGAGCGCGTAAGAATGCTACGTGCAGTTGAGACAGGATTAAATTCTCATCATTCCTCCCGTCCCCCACCTTCGCCGTTCGATCAAAATTTGGGTCTGGATTTTCTTTCTCCAACCACCGGGGAAGATCGTGATCAGGGATAAAGTCGTTGCCCCGCAAAGCCGGACCAATCATCATCTCATTGTCGTTACCGCTTTTGCGCGGCACCGAATAGCACTCCCCTTTATAGTAAGCAGGCTCGTACACGCTATCGAGATCCAGTGTTGGCCTTCTGCTGTTCACAAGCTTTTGCAGTATGTCATCCAGCGGCCAGGGCTCGATTTGAGATTTACTTAAATCAACATCTAGTGTTACCGCATCGTGTGTGATGTCGTGACTAACGAATTGGGCGAAGTAGGTGTATGCCGACGGGATAGCGGAGTCGAAGGCAGGATCAGATCCCGCATCACCCATCGCGCTCCCGAGATTCACGAGGGCCGCTATGGTAGGCGGGCACTGCGGCAAAAGATTCTCGGCATCTTTTTGCAGTTCTCGGAACAGATAGCCGAAACGGGTCCGGTGTAGACAATCAATGTTGGAAGTTAAATCAGCATTCGGCACATGAGGGTTTTCAGCGGGAGTGCTGAGTGCTTCAACCCTTATTACATCGCCGTGAGAAATGCTGGGCATGGCCTTCTCCTGTGTATCTCGAAATGTATGTGGGCTCTCACTAGCCTGAGAAGAATCGTGCGCAGCCTGAGTGCGAACTCGTTTACCAGCGCAGGCGAAAGCCTATGAGCCGCCAGCCAAATGAGATGGCAGCACTAACATTGCATCCGGGGCCCGGCGTACGTCGGGGCGTTGGAGGCACCTTACCGAGTTCTCGCATACGCGCGCGGGCGGTAAATGCGGTTGATCGGCGCGCGGTACAAAACCCTGATGAACTTAGCTCAAATGATTTTTTTCGTTCGGAATGCAGCTACTATCACGAAGGTCTCTGTCAGTTTGAAGTCAGTCCTTCGGTCACGGTAGGCTCAATCCTCGCCTGAATCAGAGCCATTCCCTTCTCTCACGGCGACTACGCAGCCCTAGACAGATATTATCGAAATTAAAGCGCAACCTCTCTCGCAGTTCCGGTAGACGCTGCCGGCCTAGCAGCCCTCACAAACCTGTAGCCTCCCTATTAGTTAACGCACCGAATTTCGCTGAAACCTATCCTTCAAATCTGTTACCAGTTGAGAATTCGGCTTTTCGAATAGTAATAAGCGAACTCATAAAACTGTTTGGGCCTTAGTGTATTTACCGTGAAGATTAGATTCGACGGGAGAGGGTGAATGGACGAGCTGCCGTGCCCAGCCTGATATCGATAATGAGCTACAGGGCTGGGGGCCGTGGCCGGCCAAATATCAAGTCGATATCCGTTAAGTGGTGGGATCTCTGGTCAGGTTGGTTGTCCCGCGTGAAATATCAGGTAGACCGGGTTGGCCAAACCTGTTGTTAGCCTGTCCATTTTTGTATGCCATTTATATATCTGAAACACCCTCGCCGAGGATATTCCGCACTGTTGATAGTAACTGCTCGAATTCATCAGGTTTACTGAAGTAAGCATTCGCCCCGGCGTTAAGTGCTGCCTCACGTTGTATTGGTCCGCTGGCAGATAGCATAAGGATAGGCACGTGATGACAATGTCTGCATTCAGCCCGTATCTTCCTGATAGCTTCCGACCCATCCATCCCGGGCATACTAAAATCGATGATGATTAGATCAGGGCTTTTACTGCCGGATGCGATTTCGTACGCTTCCATGCCATTCTCGGCTTCCAGGACGCAATAGCCATCATCCATTAACACTGTTTTGAGCAGGAGGCGGATAAGGCGGGAGTCATCTACTACCAAAATGGTGGGGCGCGCCTTCGTATCTGGAAGAACAGGGTGGCTTTCTTTCAAGACGCTCACGATTTATGTGAAGACTTTATATGGGGGTTGCGATACTCTGCCCTGAAGATGGGTGAACTATATTATTTGCAAGGGGAAAGCGGTTACCCACTGTTACCGCTTTCCCCTCTCCCCCCGACCAATGGAGGGAGCGTCCCCCCCCGTTGAGGAAGCTATATACAACTATCGCCCGGCATAAATCCTTAAGTTTTTACTAAATCTTACCAAAAGTTAAGCTAGTCCCATGCAATGATGGCCATCGAAAGGATGCTGCCGGATTGGTACTGCGACGCAGCCTCTTTAAGGATGCCGTCTCAGCGTCATCGAGCCACGCACCGTCACGCGTCTCCCGGCGGTTTATGAAAACACGCTCCCCGGCCACTTCTTATTCATCTCATTCTCATACGTAAGTCGGAAATGCTTCTTCTCATTAGGATCAATCTTTACTGGGCGATCCCGATCAAGGTCATGTCCGCCTTGCCCCGGAAATAATTCATCGTTCCGGATCCCTACGGACTTGGGTAATCAGGATTAGGCATCTATGACTCTCTAGTTCAATGCTTGGTGCATTGGGGCGCACGGCGCGTAGCTTATCACCGGCAGTCAATCCACCCCCTCATTTCTCCGAGGCCTGCCGCGCGGCAGGCTTTCGAGTTCCATCACTTCCGACCGCCATACGACCACGCGGCCGTACCGAGTTTCCTTCCTCAGGCGCCCTTCGCCTATCCACTGGTGGATGCGTGCCTTGGAGACGCCTCGGAGCTCTGCGGCGTCGTTGATGGTGATGAACTCATCCTCATCTTCTAACTTCTTATCTTTTTTCATGCGCAGGCCAATATAATCCTTGACAGGAAGTAAGGAATTAATCTATATATTATCTTACTATGCGTTAAGGATTAACGACAATGGATTTTTGGCGGTGACGAAGGCTCGATAGGTCGTTGACTCTATAGCGCCATGTTGTAAACGCGGTCGATAAGGCCGCCGGAAAGGGAGACAGGTTAATGAGTACTTCACTGAGGCGATTGAGAAGGCGGGGGCGTTCCGCCACGGGAATGGCCAGGACGTTTGCTCCTGAGGCGGGGCCGTTTTGGGGCAAGTTCGCGAGGGGCCGGAAGGACGGGTTCGGCCACCCGCGCTTGGCTACGCGGCGAGCATGCAGGGCGATTATTCGCAGACCTGCGCTATCGATCCGGCGGCGCCAATCCTGAAAGGTGCTGCTCTCGGCCGACGATAAGGAGAATTAACATTGTCGCTTTCAACGAATAGAACCTTTTACGTTAGCCGGACTGTCAGGCTGCGACCGTCGCCGTCGGCCCTAAAACTATGTCACGAGTTGAGCGCGGAGTCTGGGCGGTGCTGGTCTGACATGATCCGGCATCTGGTTGCCGGGAAGGAGGACGCACTTCCTTCCCGCGGCGATCTCCAACTCGCGACCAAGGGTGGGAAATACGCTCTCAGCTCACAGTCCGTGCAGGCACTCGCCGCAAAACTCGACATTAACATCCGGGTGGCTGCGGATCTCAGACGGCGGGAGTTAGCCCTCTACGGGTCGCCACGAAGTATGTACCCGCACCGGACGCCCGAGCGGCAGACCGTAATCTGGGTGTCCCGTTCGATCCGGGTCGGGGGTGGGAAGATCATTATGGAGAATGGCAGGGGCGGCACGCCCCTGGTTCTTGACCTTCCGGTGCAGTACCACGACTCGACGTTCCGCAAAGCAGAGTTGGTCTGGCGTGGTGGTGACCACTTCGACCTGTGCCTCTGTTTACGGGAAGAGATTGACATAGGCTTCGGCGGTTCGGAAAGCGACAGAGGCCGTGCGGCCGGTGTAGATCTCGGCGAGATAAATGTGGCGGCTGTCGTCACCGAAGACGGAGACGGGCTGATCGTCAACGGCAGGCATCTGCGATCTATTAAACGGTTGCGTAATAAGCGCTTCGCGGCACTGAACCGCTGCCTCAATGGTTGTGCGAAAGGGTCGCGCCGACACAGGAGGCTCACCCGGCGGAAGGCCACTGTGTCGGCCCGATTCTCAAGGCAACAGCGTGATTATGTGCACAAGGCAAGCAAGAGTGTCATCGACTTCTGTAGTGACGCTGGCGTCCAGCGGCTGGCGGTGGGAGACGTGACGTCGGTTAAGTCCGGGGGCTCCAGGGGCGGAGTGGCTAGCCAGAAGATTACGCAGTGGACCCGTGGGAAGACATACACCTACCTGAGGGAGAAGGGCCGTAGACAAGGCATCGAGGTTGAACGCATTGGAGAAGAGTTCTCGACCCGCACGTGCAGTGCCTGTGGAACGTTGCGTGACAAGAAATTGCAAGGCCGCACGCTCGACTGTGGGGGGTGCGGGGCTTCCGTGCCAAGGGATGCCAACGCCGCGGCCAACATTGCCTCCCGGCACCTCCGCGGACGATATGGCACAGTGCTTGTCAGAAAACTCAAATATCTACGACCTCTTAAATAGGACGTAGTAGCGCTCACGGCGCGGGCCTCCGGGCATTCGGGCTCGGTGTGGCCGACCGCATGGTCGGAAATTTTAGCGCCGCGGAACCAGACGGCGGTAGTGCCGCAGGCTATCCCGCTGATATTACAGAGGGCTGAGGTGTATACATGGCGAACGGCTTAAATCTCAATACTCCGAAGACACTCATCAATGTCCCCATCCCTCAACTGCCGACTGACAGGGAGGTGTGGCTCGCCGCCTGCATTACTTCTGTGCGCAGCGGCACCACCAGGCACGGTGATCGATACTACGACGCCAGCGCCTACAACGGCTCGGGGCGGGTCTCCCTCAAGGTCTGGGGCGAGACGATCCGGAAGTGCGGCGAGTTGCGTCCAGGCGTTTATGGCCTAACGGGTAAGATATCTTTCTACCAGGAAAAGCAGCAGCTCGTAGTGTCGGACTACCGCGAGATCTCTGTCGAGGAGTACAAGCGGTACCAATTAGACGATCCCGTCTTGCCACGGGCATTCGTGCTGGACATCGAAACCCTGCCGCTCACCCGGTACCAAGAGCGGGCGCGGATGCAGCTCGAGAGAGCGCTGCGGCTCGGCTCGATGCCAGAGGCTCAGCGATTGAGATACGAGGCGAATGCTCCGGCCGAAGAGGAGAGGGTCTTCGCCTCCGGTGCTCTCTCACCCGTAACCGGGCGAATGTTGTGCGTCTCGGTACACATCGCCCCTAAGGCCTACTTCGACGCCCCTGGTCTGAATCCTAAAGAGCACACTTTCGGCATCGACGAAGGGGGTAAAGAGCAGCCCGAAAGCGCCGCTCTCGAAGGCTTCCTCACACTCATGAAAGAGTTCGACCCCGACTCCGACGAGATCGTCGCCCACAACGTTAACTTTGACATGAGCTTTATCTTCTTCAGGTGCGTGGTTCACGGGCTCGGCCTCAGCTTCCCTTTGGATCTCGGCGCCTACAACCCGAAGGGCGTTTACGACACCAGCCGCAGGTGGGCGGCCGGGGCGCGGAGCACCGGGCCGGTCAGTTTGGACGCACTGGCGTGGGCGCTCGGAGAGGAGACCAGTAAAAGTGAGGAGGTGTGCGGGGACCGTGTTCTCGATCTTTACAGGGCAGGCGCATTGGGCGCCATCCGCGACTACAACCTGCGGGACGTCAGGCTGACAAGGAAGATCTATGAAAGGCTCGTGAAGGCACTGAGCAGATAGCTACAAGATGTAGTGTCTTGTCTTACGGCGAGGGGCAGAGCCTTCAAAACCCCGTACGACCGACGCGCGACGTGTGTGCGCTCTTGAGTTTGAGCTTTTTAATCATGGCAGCAAGGTCATCCGCTTAGACGATAGCTGAGTAGCCCGGTCGAATGTGCAGGCCGCGGCGGGAAAAGTCATAGCGCCGACTATATGCGATGACGGATAATGTAGTGAGAACGGCTCCATCCTGGTCTCCCACATGGGGTATTTAACCCAGCCCCCTACGCACAAAAATCAGAGGAATGCCCTTGCCGCGCTCAAAGTAGTGCGACTCAATGCCGTTGCCCCGAACTCTTCCAAGCTTACGCGGCTGTTGCCCAGTGGTTTCCGCAGGCTGTGCTAGCGCCCGTGAGACAAAAGCCGCGCAGAACTGGGCGATAAGAGTTACCCTCGACATGGTTGAGGCGCGACTGCTAAGAACTGCGGTCAACCTGTCTCACCCATTACAAACGTTCTGCGGAGGCGCCCGGCGCTCGGCAGCGCCCGCCACGCCTGCAACTCTGCGATTGACGAGCTGACGATGTAAAGAAGGCTAATTCGCAGCCGGGTGCGTGCCGTTCTCAGTTGCGGCCGGGCGTATACATTATGGCGCGGAAAAATCCCCCCCTCACTTAACACTCACCTTAATCTTGACGCCATTCTGATAGCTATACTCACGCCCCCCCCTGAAGGGAACACTTACTATTTCATTAAATTTCTGCTCCCCCTCCTGTTTAGGGCGGTACGTCACTGATAGTTTTAACTCGGCGTGCCTTTTCCTCCACCTTACTACCTCCAAGCCATATGAGCATAAAACACTGGTGGAAGATTCCTCTCCAGACCCGCTGCTGGCACTCATCACCCCCCCCGCGACGCCGCCCTTCGCTTCGACCCTTATCTTTTGTCCTTCAAGGCATCTCGGCACTGACAACACAACAATTACGGCTCGCCGCCTGACGGCAGGAGGTGAAGCCGACGTGACTCCGGTACTAACCGCCAGCGCAAGTAAGGCGACCTGGAGACGGATGAAGACTCCCCGCAAGAAAGTGTTCTCGGTGATAGCACCCACTACGAGCTCCTTACTTCCGGCATGGAAAGCATCTAACGCCCGAATTTGTATGTTGACTGACCTGGGCCGAAGCATCAAGCTTGAGCCAGCAAGGATGCCGTTTGCCACTCATCTACCCCAACCCGGGTATGATATCAGAACCATTCAAGAGTTAAAGGGTTATCAAATTTTGAACACGACGATGATCTCCACTCACGTCTTGCATCAAGGCGGACATGGTGTGCGAAGCCCCCAGCTGGCCGATGTTTTCACCCTATACGCACGCAACATAGTGACGCGCAGCCAAGTGATTACCCGTTACAAAGCCTACGGCCCGGATCAAAGCACTGCGATGATCGCGCACGTCCGCGGCCTCGTGCCCCCGCTCAATCCTCACTTGTGTGCGGATAACTTCCCCGTCTCCGCATTCGAAGATATGACTTTCCCAACCGCCGTTTCGACGCCGTGATTAGCGGCGCGGTTCTGCACTTCGCCCGCGGCGAGGGACAATTCAGTTCCATGCTCGACGAGACGTGGAAATTGTTGGGGCCCGTGGGCCGTTTCTTCGCTCGCTCGACCTCCCCAACAGGTACGGAAGAGTTAATCACACCGTCGAGCGACGAGGGTAGGCATTTACTCCCGGATGGTTCCGAGCGGCACCTCGTTAATGAGTCTACGTTCGTCTCGACCGCGGAGAGACTAAGTGCCGTGTGGCCCGAGCCGCTCATAACCACAAACGTATTGAATCAGAGGTGCGTGATCGGATGGGTGTTGCGGGATGTGGCGGTGGTAGCCAGGAACTGATGGGGGCAGTTCAGACCATTTGCTGATTCAGCGCTTACTTCCGCCACTCTTCCCATGGGCGGGCAGGCGCTCAGGCAAATCCAGCCCATCATCGGCGAGAACGTCCAGCCAGACGTTGGCGACTGCCGCATATTCCAGCAGTGTCGGTAATGACGGCACGCGCGTCCCGCGCTCGTAAGCACTGATCTCGGCCTGCGTAAGCGTCCCCTCGAGCCCGAGCCTCCGGATCATGCCGTTCTGGGATAGCCCGAGCTTCTGACGGATCTCTAGGAGTTTCTCGGATAGTCTTTCGGGCTTGCGGCGCGGGTTCGTGCCCATCAGGAATTCCCTCCCGAAGGCACAGTGAGAATTTTCTTGCAACTAAGAACATTTGTTCTTAGTATATGACATGTATTAGACGGCGGCGGGGACGGAAGTTCTGGAGCCCGCCCGCCTCTCATGAGTTTAAGAGGAGGGGTTGTTGTTCATCGGCAGATCTGTCGTGAAACCGACAGTTCGAAGATACCAAAGACACCGCCTCGAGTCACTGTCTATAGAGCGGCTCCAGAATATTAAAGGTAGGTGGGATTATGAAAATTCTTCTCCTGGTAGCGTCGGCCCTGACCGCAGCGGTCATCACAGCTTGCTCACCTCCCGGAATGGCCGCGGGTCCCGAGGCGGAGGCTAAGAAGATCGCTAAGGACTACTGGCTCTCTGTCATCACTAAGTGCGGCGACAATTATTACTTTAGGGATATCTCCCGCTCGTGTGGCGGGTGTACTCCCAGCAATACCCTGGTCCAACTCCAAGACCCGGCCGTCACCACCACGATCGAGCCGGTGAGCGAGGCGACCCGTCTCAACGGCATTGAGATGAAGGCCTACACCAAAGTCAGCGCCAGGGCCTTCCGGACATACGCCACCCAGACTGGCTGGGACAAGTGGAGAACGCCGACCGGCATTGGCAAGATGACGCCGAGCACGGGAATGTTTCTGAAAGACAGAAAGTGGATCTTTGGCTTCCCCGAGCACCAGCCGCTCGAGCCGGGCTGGCAGGCGGTGGACTGCTCCAAGATCCCTGAATAGGACGCCAGAAACTACATTCACAACCTTATATTAGGAGACATACGTGAGAATTCGCACTTTCACGATACCGGCTTTGGCACTCTTAATAACGCCCGCATTCACCTCCCAATCGGGTGCGCAACGCCAGCAGCGGCAAGGGGTGAATTTCAATCCCGTGGGCACGTTCAGCGCGCAGAACTCCCCGGCCCTCCCGGCGCCGGGAATAGACGGGGATAGAATAGAAAACATCGCCCTACGAAAAATAGGCAGGTCATACGGCGGCACCTTAACGGTGTTTCGCGGCAGCAGGAAGATGGTTTACAAGTTCACCGAGGCGGCGGTGGGGCCAGGGAAGCTCATGTTCAGGACCAAGCCGGTGCGTGGGATCAGCTACCGTTTCGAAGGTGAGTTTAACCGCGGGGGCGATTTCGCCGGGGATGCTATGCGGCGAGGTGACGACCGGGTGGAGAACATACTTAGGGGGATGATGACAAAACTCTCAGGAGAGAGTGTGCGCGGCGAGGCGACTTTGAAGTTCGATTTTCTATTGGGCGGGTGAAATGCGGCCTAACGACAGTGTGGCTCCGATGCCGGGCGCACGCATCTTGCGCTCGTACAAAGGGCTTACCGGATGCTAATAGGCCGGAGCCCGTCGCTGAAGCGTTGGCGGTCGAGCGGCGGGATAAGCCTTTACGCTGTACGCTAGCGGCCGAGTGCGTTCACGAGCCTCCAGTAGCTGTTCCTGATCAGCCTGATGCATCACAGGTTGTGGCGGCGGTCGCGCCCGATGTCCCAGGTAAAGATTGAGAATCCGGTCCGTATGTTACTTCCTCGCCCTTGCTCGTTCCCTCGCCGCGCGCCCTCGCCGACGCGTACCAGTCATGGGCCGATGGCTGGGGCATGTAGTCGGCCTCTATGGCTCCCGGCGACCATTCGATCCAATAGACACAGGCAATGAAGATTTCAGGGATCCCGCGGATCTTCCACACTGTTACGATCTCGACCGGCATGTCCCCCTGCTTCGTGTCGTCTCCGGGCGGTTCATCGACAAGCTTAGGCCTGCCTGGCGCCATAACCGGGTTTTCCTTTGGAGATTAATCGCTTGATTATTGCCGCCCGCGCGGTATAGAGGAGACCTCCGGTCGGCCCTCAACGCCCGCCCGACGAGGTGGGCTTTTCACACCTGGTCGCATGCACCAACACTGCCTTTGAAGTTAAGGCGCCCGCTTCCTGGTGGGCACCGGCGCCTTCAAACATTGATCGGCAACCAAGATATTCCTATTGCTTTCCCATATACGGTGTGTGATACTCCTATTACGAACCAATAGGAGGCTACTCGATGGCCGATAAAACAGACGTTTGGCAGGGCACGCTCGCCCTGATGGTGCTCAAGACACTCGAAGCTATGGGCCCACAGCATGGCTATGGGATTGCACGGCGAATCGAGCAGACCAGCGGCGATCTTCTCTCCATCAACTACGGCACCCTCTACCCGTCTTTGCTCAGGCTTGAACAGGAGGGATTTGTGTCGTCCGAGTGGGGGGTCTCCGATAATAACCGGAAGGCTAAGTACTATAAGTTGACCCGCGCCGGCCACCGGCATCTTGCCAAAGAGGCTCGCGAGTGGGAACGGATCACTGCCATCATGGGGCGATTCTTAGACCCCGCAAAGGAGTTCTGATGCCAGTTCGACAATTGCGCGCCTTGATTGTGCGCCTGGGCCATACGTTCGGCCGAAAGGCCCAGGGCCGGGAGTTAGCGGAGGAGTTAGAAAGCCATCTCCAGTTACATATCGAAGACAACGTGAGGGCCGGGTTGACCCCGCAGGAGGCCCGGCGGCAGGCACTCATCAAGCTCGGCGGCATCGAACAGACGAAAGAACTATACCGCAGACAATGGGGGCTGCCCGGGATCGAATCGTTCATTCAAGACGCCCGTTTTGGCACGCGGATGCTGTTGAAGAATCCCGGGTTCACCGTCGTCTCGGTGATCGCACTGGCTTTAGGGATCGGCGCGAACAGCGCAATCTTCAGCGTGGTCAACACGGTCCTGCTGCGCCCCTTGCCTTACCCGGACCCCGACCAACTCGTGATGGTCTGGGAGGACGACACCAAAGGCGGGTATCCGCGCGATACGCCAGCTGCCGCCAACTACATTGACTGGCGTGATCAGAACGGGGTCTTTGAAGGGATGGCGGCGGTAGCCGAACAGAACTTCAACCTGACAGGCAAGGGTGAGCCGGAAAGGCTTGAAGGCCGACGTGTCTCGACTAACCTCTTCAGCTTGCTCGGCGTCGAGCCACGCGTGGGTCGCGCCTTTCTGACTGAAGAAGATCAGCCCGGACGGAATCGCGTGGTAATTATGAGTCACGGTCTGTGGCAACGCCGGTTCGGCTCGAATGTCAACATTGTCGGGCAGACTCTCACCCTGAACGGCGAGAGCTATGTGGTCGTCGGCGTCATGCCGTCGCACTTCCAGTTTCCCAGCCGTGAAGATGAATTGTGGGTGCCTATAGCCTTCACGCCTCAGGAAGCTGTCAACCGCGAAAAACACTACCTGGAGGTCGTCGCGCGCATAAAGCCCGGCGTCACCCTGGAGCAGGCCCGCGCCGAAATGAGAACCATCGCCGCCCGCCTTCAACAACAGTTTCCGGAGCAAAATGCCAACCTGGGCGCAGCCGTCACGCCGCTTCACGAACAGGTGGTAGGCGACATTAAACCGGTGCTGCTCGTACTGCTGGGCGCGGTCGGGTTCGTCCTCCTGATCGCCTGCGCGAATGTCGCGAACCTGCTGCTCGCGCGAGCCGCCGTGCGACAAAAAGAGATCACCATTCGGGTCGCATTAGGAGCAAGCCGCTGGCGTCTGATCCGGCAGTTCTTAACGGAAAGCATGTTGTTAGCCGTGCTCGGCGGCGGGGGCGGGCTGTTGCTCTCACTTTGGGGAGTGAGTCTGCTGAAGGCCTTCATCCCCGAGAGCGTTTCACAGGTCGGGGACATGATGATTGATGGAAGAGTGCTGCTCTTCACTGTTCTCATCTCGTTGCTGACAGGCTTGATCTTCGGTTTAGCTCCCGTCATGCAGTGGTCGAAACTCAATCTTAACGAAACACTAAAAGAAGGTGGTCGTGACTCGGCAACGGGAAGCCGCGGCAACCGCATTCGCAGCCTGCTGGTAATCACAGAGGTTGCGGTCTCGCTCATACTTCTGATCGGGGCGGCGCTATTGATTAATAGTTTCCTGCGCCTGCGCAATATCGATCCGGGGTTCCGCCCGGAAAATCTGTTGACGATGCGGGTCGAGCTCCCGG
The DNA here is from genome assembly GCA_036387235.1 of Pyrinomonadaceae bacterium. Classification (GTDB taxonomy): domain Bacteria; phylum Acidobacteriota; class Blastocatellia; order Pyrinomonadales; family Pyrinomonadaceae; genus JAIVJZ01. Next base: position 116,079 of record DASVUD010000042.1, on the reverse strand, counting down.
ACGTGAAGTATCCCGACCACAGGCGGCGCGCGGCATTTTACAACGAGCTGCTCGGCCGACTAGAAACTTTGCCGGGCGTGAAATCAGCAGCAGTTACGACCAACCTCCCGTTATACCGACAGGGCAATTCTACCGAAATCAGCATTGAGGGGCGGCCCGACCCCGCGCCCGGTCAAGGCAAGAGGCCTAGTGTGACGACGAGAGTTATAAGCCCGCACTATTTTCAGACCATGGGCATCGGTTTGTTGCAGGGGCGTGGGTTCTCGGAGCAGGACAAGATAGATTCACCGGCGGTAGCCGTGATCAGCGAAACGATGGCACGCCGCTTCTGGCCCAATCAAGACCCGACGGGCAAACGCTTCACGCCCGGCTCGCTCACTTCCACTGACCCTGGCGACTGGATTACGGTGGTCGGCGTGGCTAAAGACGTGCGGCAGTTCGAACTTGTCGCCGACCCGAAGCCGCAAATGTACCTGCCGTATGTGCAGGCCGAATTCTTTGCTCCAAACGATCTGGTCATCAGCACAGACCTAGAACCGCTCAGCCTGGCGGCGTCGGTGCGCAGAACCGTGTTGGAGGTGGATAAAGACCAGCCGATCTCAGATATCAGGACAATGGAAGACATCGTCTCGGAGTCGGTCGCGCGACAAAGATTCAGTATGTTGTTGCTTGGCATCTTCGCCGCCCTCGCGCTCGTGCTGGCGGCGGTAGGCATCTACGGCGTGATGAGCTACTCGGTCGCGCAGCGCACGCGCGAGTTCGGCATCCGTATGGCGCTCGGCGCTCGGCGGAGCGACGTGCTGAGGCTGGCGGTCGGGCAGGGAGTAAAACTTGTCCTCATCGGCATTGCCATCGGCCTCGGCGCGGCTTTCATCTTAACGCGTGTCATGTCGAGCCTTTTGTTCGGGGTCAGTGCAACCGACCCGCTCACGTTCATTACAATTTCATTGGTGCTTACCGGTGTGGCTGCGCTCGCCAGCTTCATCCCGGCGCGTCGCGCCACCAAGATCGATCCGATGCTCGCACTGCGACATTCATAACGGTGGTCGGTTACACCGTGCCGGGTAACCGAGTAGGCAATGAATAAAGGCTCTATCCCAAAAGTCGGCGGGGTTAGCCTCAAGTAATAACGCTTCGGTGCTCCAGGCCGCATCAGAGGGCGACTTCCGAGGCATCTGTTCGTCCCGTCGAATTTCTTTGTCAGGGCTGAGAGTGACGAAAATTTTGCCGGGGCCTGGTACGCGGGGCCACATCCAATGATGTAGATAAGGGTAGCGCAATGAGTCAATCGGAAAGGAATTATCTTATGAGGCATCTGATCAGCCTAACGCTCATACCTGTTCTTGCCCTCAGCTGCTTATTCCCTGCTAACGGCCAAGTACCGGTCCCGCCGAAACTCCGCAATTCTATAGAGCAGGTGGATAAAATGACCTCCGCCGAGTACGCCAAAGATAACGTCGGCAGCGTCACGGTCGGTGTAGTCGTCGGCCCGAATCTCATCTGGACGAAGAGCTATGGCTATGCGGACATGGAGAGGAAGATACCCGCCACGAAGGATACGGTCTACCGCATCGCTTCGGTTACCAAGCAATTCACCGGGTTGATGCTTCTTCAGTTAGTTGAGCGGGGGCGCGTCCACTTATCCGATCCTGTGGAAAAGTACTTTCCGGAGGTCAATAAAATAAAGGGTCGTTTCCCCGGGGCGCCGCCGATTACGCTTGTTCAACTGGGGACGATGACGGCAGGGCTTGTCGTAGAACCAAAGAACGCGGACCGATATAACACGGGCCGGGTGGCCGATTGGGAAAAGATGTTGATTCTTTCCCTTCCCGATACGAAATATTTATATGAACCAGGCACATACCATAATTACTCAAATACGAGTTATGCTATTCTCGGCGCAACTCTTGGTCGCGCCGCCCGCGTGCCTTACGTCAGCTACGTTCAAAAGCAAATCATAGAACCCTTGGGAATGACAAGTACTGCTTTTGAACCCAACAATCAAATCAGCCCGTTCTTAGCCAAAGGTTATCACATCGATGATAATGGCAAGTTGGACACGCTGACCCCTCTGCGGCAACACGGTAATCGGGGGAAAAATGTTCCCGCCGGGTCGCTGTACTCGACGGTTAGTGACCTGACTCGGTTGGTGGCGTTTGAGTTGGGTGAAGGTCCTTCGAGTGTTCTTAAAAAGGAAGCGCTTGATAATTCCTTCTCCGCGCTGGTCGCCGCTGATTCTGATCTTAATCAGGGTGATGGCATAGGCTTTTCCGCCCTGCGATTGATGCCTTCTAACTTTGTGGCGGTCGGGCATCTCGGCGCTTTGTCAGGCTATAGTGTGGCGGTAATCTTCGACCGTCCGTCTCGCACCGGTGTTATCATGCTCGCAAGCGTCACTAACGGCAAAGGTGATTATCAAGTACTCGCGCAAAGGTTACTGGCCATGCTGGTTAATAATGGCCCGGATTCAACAAAATAAGGTTGCTCGGCACTGCGCCTCCCGACAGCCGTTCTTCGGCATTGGCATAAGCCCAGAGGCTCCCGATGCCGTCGACGTGCAGCGTGCCCGCACTAACTCTCCCTTCACCTGATTGGCCCTGAAGTGCTTGGAGCAGCTTACGCAAACCAACCCACCGTGGCCGCGCGAGGCCGCCCGAGCTGATAACCGCCCCGGGGGCCGCGCGACCGCCGATAACGGCATGGGGGAGCGAACCTTTTGCCGTCCGGCGCGATCTCAGTAGGTGCGCACTCGCCACGCTTTATAGTCCGGAAAGAATCATGCAGGAAAAAGTGGTAGATATTTACGAGTTCGGCCCTTTCCGTCTGGATACAGTTGAGCGCAGATTGTTGAGAGACGATGGGCCCGTCACGCTCACCCCCAAACTTTTTGACATGCTCCTGCTGCTCGTCCAACGCAAAGGGCATCTCGTCACTAAAGAAGAATTAAGGAGACGTATCTGGCCCGAGCAATTTATCGGCGAGAATAATCTCACGGTCAGGATGTCGGCGCTGCGAAAAGCCCTGGGGGACGGGCTTGGGGGGAATAGATATATCGAAACCGTGCCGGGCGACGGCTATCGTTTCATCGCGAGAGTCAAAGCGGTCGAACAAAGCCTTGACCCTCCGATGACTGAGGCCGCGGGCGTTCACCGCACACGCATCAACGCTCTGGCCGTACTACCGTTTGTCAATGAAAGTGTTGATCCTGAACTGGAATATCTTTCGGACGGGGTGACCGATAGCATCATCAACAGCCTGTCGCAACTTTCGAATTTGCGGGTCATCGCCCGCAGCACCGTATTTAGCTTCAAAGGGGACGAGAATGATCCGGTAGAAGCAGGGCGGAAGTTGGGGGTTGACGTGGTGTTGGCCGGGAGGGTGAGTCGCCTGGGCGACAAGTTAGTCGTGGGCGTGGAGTTGGTGGACGTGCGAGATAGCACGCAAGTGTGGGGGGAGACCTACAATCAACTATTCTCGGATCTCCTGGAAGTGCAGGAACAGATCGCGAGGAAAATCTCGGAGAAGTTAAGTCTCCGCCTGACGAATGAGGAGATGAGGCAGCTCGTCAAGCAACCTACGACTAATGTAGAGGCTTATCACGTTTACCTAAAAGGGCACTACTTTTGGAACAAGAGAACCGTCAAGGGAATAAACACAGGCATCAAACACTTTGAAGAAGCGATTAAACTTGATGCAACTTACGCTCTGGCTTACGTTGGTTTGGCCAACTGCTACAGGGGTCTTGCGGTTTGGAACGTGCTGCCCCCGAATGAAGCTTTTCCCCTGTCAAAGAGGTACGTGTCGAAGGCGCTGGAGATCGACGGCTCCCTTGCCGAGGCTTACGCCTCGCTGGCGATTATCGAACTCTACAATTACAACTGGATTGCGGCCGAAAAGATTTTTAAAGTTTCCATCGAGCTTAACCCCGGCTACGCGACAGCCCGGCAATGGTATTCATTGTGCTTAGCTTCGACGGGGCAGATGGATGAAGCAATAGCTGTAGCAAAACTTGCTCAGAACACTGATCCGCTATCTATCAATATACGCGTTCAGTTAGGCAGGATCTATTATTTTATGCGCCAGTATGAAAAAGCAATCGAGCAATGCGACGAGGCCATCGAAATCGATCCTTCTTTCGCGCCAGCGCACGGCATAAAAGGACTTGCCTACGTGCTCATGGAAAGGTACGAGAGCGCCATCCTCGCGTTACATAAAGCAGCTGATTTTATGGAAGGCGACCCGGAGGGCATAGCACTACTCGGCTACGCTTATGGTAAGTGTGGCCGCCGCAGGGAGGCGCTCGCGGCCGTTGCGGAATTGAAGGCCCGATCCAAGCAGAGGTATACCCCTCCATATCTACTGGCGTACGTTTATTCAGGGCTAAAAGAAAAGGGGAAGGCCTTTGAATGGTTGGATAACGCTTGTTCAGAACACTGTTTCACTCTGAGTCTACTTAAGGTAGATCCGATATATGATTGCCTGCGCTCCGACGCGCGTTTTAGTGCCCTACTCCGGCGCGTCGGGCTCATACCTTAACCACCCCTATAAGTTCAAGCCTGAGCCCCAAGACCTGAACTCCTCATTTAAAGCTCGCAACTTCTGTCACTAAGAAACCCGATCTCCAATTTTACTCTTAGGGTAATCGCCGACCCGGAGGCTCTTCGGACGGTCAACATCAACGGGGCAGTCGTGGCCGCGAGGCCGCCCGAGTTGATAACCGCTTCGGGGGCCGCGCGACCGCCGAAAACGGTATGGGGAAGTGACCGTTTTGCCGTCCGGTGCGATCTCAGCAGGAGCGCGCCCGTAGCGCCTCATCTGCCATAACTGTACGGCTCGCGATAACTCTAGCCTAACGTCATATTGATCGGCGCGCTTCAGCGCGTCCGCCCGAGCCAACAACTAGGCACGTTCTTCAATCGACGATGAGCAGCTTTGCCCCGAGCTCAATACAGGGAATGTTATAAACCCCTCCTCATCTTTCAATCTGATCCACAAGACACTTTATTCCATAACAAATAGGCTCTCTTACGAGGCTTTGGTGATTGAACGCCAAGTCGCTAAACAGATAATTTTCCGTTCACATTTGTTTAATAAGGATTGACGGATTTAGTCACACCTTTTCAATCTTAACGGCACACAAAGCCTCGCGCATCAGCCTCACGCCTCTGACACTCCCCGACCTCGTTCATACTCCTTCACCCCGCGGGGCATTTAATCCTTGACGGACGGTAAGGATTAAATTACAATGCCTTACCGTCCGTCAAGGATTTATGAAGGGCGTTAGTTATAGGCTTGGTACAGGTTCGAAGGTCGTGTGCCCGGTGGTCAGGTGGTAAGGCTTGAAGATACTAGGACCTGTGGAGGGGTTAATGATTCGACGCAAAACTACGGTCGATCTCGGCGACTTTAGCACGCCAGGCAATACATTGGGTCAATGCTTCTTAAGTCCTGTGGATAAGTTCTTCGGCCATAGGAGCAAACAACCTCAGCGTCATCAACTGGCGGCTCACCCCGTAGAGGCCCGCGAGTCGGGCGACTTCGGCGTCGTCCTCGAAATCAACACGCAGCCCCTTCAAATCGCTGTCGACAAGCGTTTTCGGCATCAGGAGTGCCATGGCGTACTGGACCAAGTTCTGTCCGGAAACACCTTCGATAGTCGGCTCTACGGACAGTGGCAGAATGTCTTCGGCTTTGAACTCCAATTGCCTGGCGAAAAAGATCGGCTGTGGGTCTACGGAAGGCATGGTAAGAAAATGCGCCATCACAACCGCCAACGTAAACCGCCGCCGTTCCGGGGAGTGCAGCGAGTTGAGGCCGATCACATGCCTGCGACTGCTTCTCATCCCGGCGATGGGGCCGTTGTACGGCCTGTTGATCACATGGAAGCCACACCTCCTCGCAATGTCGTCAATGGGGACAGGCCGACTTTTGATTCCCGCCCGGCTGAGAGCCGTGTGCGGAAAGCATTGTGTCATGTCAAGCCTCTCTTCATCTCGGAGGGTGGGCCCTTGCCCTGCTGTCGCGGAGAGAACAGAGTTGATCCACACCGCCTCTTCGGGCATCAGGTCCTGAGGGAAAAAATCCAATTCGTCCTCGTAGAGCACCGGCCCGGATTCGGGGGCGAGTTCCGGGAGAAGATCCTTCGGCGAAACTCCGAGCGTATTCGCCAGGGCGTAGAGCGTGTGGACTTGAATGCGCTGGCGCCCGTGTTCGATGTTGTTGATGGAGGTTCTATTCAGGCCTACCTGTTGGCTCACGTAGGCTTGGGTAAGACCGCGACTCTCCCTAGCCGTTCTGACGGCATTGCCCAGGGAAAAGTAAATTTGTTCTGCAATCTCGTCTGAGCTAACCATTGGCATATCTCCCGCAGAGAGAAGATCTATTCGAAAAAGTAGAGGCGCGTAATGAGGTGAATATTGAAGCTGACAAACCAGCAATCTATATGGATAGGACAAAAGGTTTATAACATAAACAGGGGGTAGTTTCGAAGATCAACCGTCTTTCGCTATTTGCTAAAAAGTTACCCCTTGGCACTGCAACCAGAGGGCGAGGAGAAAAAGATGGTTATGAAACGAAGAGTTGTGTCAACGAGTAGGCGGCGAGGTGCCGCTGAGGTTTTAGAGGGCAATCATAAGTCACAGAAACTCCGCCGCAAAACCGCCGTCCGGGCCGCCCATCGGGCGGGCGCGGCCCAGGCCACCGACAAAAAGGGGGTTTGGTTTTAGGAACCGACTGACCAGCGGAACCAAGGCTGATATACCTATTCATGTCATTAGGTCTAACCGAATGAGGATAATTATTGATGACGTAACACGCATTATTATGGGGTTTGAGATAGCTCCAGAAAGCAGAGATGGGGAGTTTATCCCATCACATTCCTGGCGGAAGAAGTGTGATCAGGCTTCGCAGCGTATTAGCCGCCAGTAGCCATAAACGCATAAGGAGGGGTATTAGCTGTTAAATGCGAGAGAGGTTTGCCCTCAGAGGTTTACATCATAAACAGCTAGACGTTGCCCACAGAAACACCAATCGGGTTTTTGTTATTGCTTACTCGTGCCGGGTGAACTCCGGCGGAAAGGTGAAGAGATGGCAAAGAGACAAAGAGGCACAACACCGCAACGCATCCAGAAGTGGACGAAGCAGGGTCGGGGTCAGGGTACCGGGGCTACCTACAAGCCCTGGCTGACTATCCAGGATGTCCCGTCGAGGGGCGTGGTGTCCCGTGTCAAGGGTTGGAAGCACGGGCGGGTACACCACCTGTTGAGCCTGCACGAGCTCAACTACTTTTACACACTGGAGTGGGATCAGGAGGTGACCGACATCCGGGAACAGTTCCCGCTACCACTCAACTATACCAGGAAGATTGCCCAAAAGCTCGGCATCCGCCACCCTGCCGATCCCCGGACCCGCCACGACGTTGTTATGACCACCGATTTTTATATGGTGGTTAGAAGGGGCGGAACTACCTTCGGCGCGGCACGCTCCGTCAAGCCGGGACACCAGCTCGAGTCGAAGCGCGTCAGGGAGAAGCTCGAAATCGAGCGATACTTCTGGACGATGCGAAGGACCCCCGTTGACTGGAAGGTTGTTACTGATCTGAACATCTCAACGGGGCTGTCCGGAAACATCAAGTGGGTGCACGGCTACAGAAACCTCTCGGACTTCTGCCGCCTGCCTCCGGAATTGGTACGCGACGCGGTGAGGGTCCTTACCGACAGGGTCCGCACGGAGAACCGCCCCCTGCGAGACATCACGAGCGGTACCGACGATCGGCTGGGTCTCGACCCCGGCACCAGCCTCGCACTCGTCCGGCACCTCATAGCTAACCGTCAATGGGCGGTGGACATGTGCCATCCCATCAACCCGGGACAGAGGCTGGTACTGGTCTAGATACCGAATATGACTTACGCGAAGAACATGCTGATCGGCTTCTACGGGGAGTCGGGACTACAGTACGAGGAGCGGTTGCTGAAGGCCGATCCGGGCGAAGTGATTGTGGTCACCATTCGCATGGACGATCCTCATGCGCTGCCCGAGTACCGCCGCCGCTCCGACCTCGACGAGCTGCTGAGTGACGGCAGGGCCCGGATCCACACCGTGGACAAATACCAGAAACTGCTGGCACGCCCGGAGGAGACGTTTAGCGAAGACAGGATCAAGGAGCGAGACGAACGGTGGTCATTGGTTGAGCCCCTGCTCGCCCAGGAGTACTCGCTCTTCGAACCGAACACGCGGGGCCCGATCATTGCCGCCCACTCCGTGAAGACCGGCATCCGGAAGGAGACCCTCTACAACCTGGTCCGTTACTACTGGCAGCGCGGGCAGATGAAGAACGCGCTCATCCGCATCACCGAGAAAGGCGGGTGGCGTAATCGCGACGACAGCATTCCCCACCCCGTTAAGTTAGGGCGCCCGCCAAAGCTGAACGACGATGTGGGCGACGGGGGGCAATATGGAATCAACATCGACCGATCGGTCCGGCAGAGATTCCGCTGGGCGCTCAAAGGCTACTACCTGTGCAAACCGCGGAAGGCGAAGACGCTCAGGCGGTGCTACAAGATGATGCTCGGCGAGTTCTTCCGCGTCGGCACGGAGTTCGACCGCGACGGCGTCGAGGTGCCCGTCCTCCCTGACGACAGCGAGTTACCGACGTACGCTCAGTTCATTTACTGGTACCACAAAGAGTTCGAACCCCGGAAGATATACCTCGCGCGCCACGGCGAGCGCGAGTACAACCTGGTGGGCCGCCCACTCATTGGTGACACCCGTCAGCTGGCCTTCGGGCCGCGCTCGCTCTACCAGATAGACGCCTTCATCGGCGACATCTACCTGGTCAGCTCCTTCGACCCGACGCTTCTGATCGGGCGGCCCGTGGCCCACCTCGTCGTCGACACCTTCAGCCATATGATCGCGGGCTTCAGCGTCACCCTCGAAGGGCCCAACTGGACGGGCGCGATGCTCGCGCTCGAGAACGCGTTCACCGACAAGGTCGAGTTCTGTGCCCAGTACGGGGTCACCATCGATAAATGGGAGTGGCCTTGCGAAGGCCTCTGTGATGCGATTCACGCCGACCGGGGTGAGGTCGAAGGTCACAATGCCGACAACCTGGCGCACTCACTCGGCATCAGGGTGCAGAACACCCCGCCCTACCGCCCGGACCTCAAAGGGATGGTCGAGAAGTACATAGACGTCTGCACCGAGCGGGCGATCAGGTGGGTGCCCGGGGCCGTCCGCCGCCGCAACCGCGGCGACCGCGACTACAGGCTCGACGCCCTCCTGGATATTCACCAGTTCAGGAAGATGATGATCTACGTCATCCTCGAGCACAATCTCGAGACCCGGCTAACTCAATACCGTTTCGACGAGTTCATGATCGCGGATAAGGTCGAGCCCTACCCTATAGATCTATGGAATTGGGGATTGTCCAACCGGAGTGGTCTCCCGCCTCAGACTCCCGACCGCGAGACCCTTCGCCTGAATCTCCTGCCCGAGATGGACGCGTCCGTCACGCCCGCCGGGATCAAGGTCGGGAACCTTTACTACACCAGCGATCGCGCCGAGCGGGAGCACTGGTTCGACCGCGTGGGCGGCCGCAAGAATTGGAAGCTTAAAGTCGCCTGCGACCTCCGCGACATGGCTTGCGTCTACCTGCGCCCGCCCGTCTCCACCAAGATGGAGGTGTGCCATCTGCTCAAGAAGGATGAGACCTTCATCGGGCGTGACTACTACGAGGTCGCCGAGGAGTTCGCGCGCCGTGAGAAGGGCAACAGACGGTCCGTGCCGCGCGCCAATCGCGCCGCCGTCAAGACTCAAGCCCGACTGGACAAGGTTCTCGCCGAGGCCGAGAGGATTGTCCTTCCCGCGCGCGAGGCGGCTGATCTCAGTAAGGCTGAGATAGTCGCCGGTGTGCGTCCCAACCGCGCCGCCGAGCGTGAAGCCGAGAACGCGCGCGGCGCCTGGTCGCTCGGTGAGGCTGGCGGGAACACCCCAACCCGCCCGGAGACCGCGACGGGACCAGAAGACGGCGCTGCTGCCTCCTCTTCTATGGATGCCGCGGCGGTTGTCGATGAGGTCGCCGGTTCGGCTGCCGTTTCCAGGGAGACTAGCGACGTCGCACCCGTTTACATCCCCCAGAGAGGACGTGCGGCCCAACTCCGCGCAGAAATGGAAGAGGAGGAATAGATGGTGAACTTCGAGAACATCTTCGACGACATGGAAGACTCGTCGTGCAATATCGGCACCGGATCCCGGACAAGGGCCGAGTATGGTGATCCGGGAATTAAGGCTTACAGGGGCAACCCCTTCATCGAGGCGCTGCCGCCGGTACTGACGGGCAAGGAGGCGCTGGCTGCCCTCACGCATAAGCCGGAATATGACGAGGCTGAGAAGGGGTTGCCGGATCATCTCAGGGTGCACGCTATCATGAACGCGCTCGAATTCTTCACACCGCTCGATATTCACCTCGAATTGGAGGACAAATTCTCGCGCCTCATCCGGCGCGGGTACAGGGTGAGGAACCCGTTCCTGAGGAACAGCCTCAAGGATATCGAGGCTCGGCTTGTTAAACTCGCATCTTCCCGTGCGCTCCCGAGCCAGCGGGTCCAGAACTCGCCGCTCGGGTTCAGCATTATCGGCTTCCCGGGGGTCGGGAAGACGTCCTCGGCTAACGCCATCCTTTCCCTCTACCCTCAGGTGATCTACCACCGCGAGTACCAAGGGGCGCCGTTCACCAGAACACAGATCACGTGGTTAAAACTCGAGTGCCCGCACGACGGCTCGGCCCGTGCACTCTGCCTCGGTTTCTTTCAGACGCTCGACGATCTGCTCGGCACCAACCTATTTAAGAAATTCGCGGCCAAGCTGTACACGACCGACGTGCTCCTGATCATGATGGCCAGGTTCGCCGCGCTGGTCGGCCTCGGAGTCCTGGTGATCGACGAGATCCAGCACCTCAGGGCTTCCTCGACGGGGGGCGATGACAAGTTCCTGAACTTTTTTGTTCAGCTCTCGAATGTCATCGGCATACCCGTCGTCTTCATCGGCACCTTCAAGGCCATGAAGGCGCTGGCCAAAGAGTTCAGGCAGATACGTCGTGGATGCGGCTTCGGCGACAAGGTGTGGGAGCCAATGAAAGAGGGCGAGTGGGTCGAAGTGCCCGAGAAAGACAGAGCCAGGGAGAAGACTAAGAAGACTAAACAGGCTGGGGAGAAGGGCGACTGGCAGCAGTTCCTGGAGTCTTTATGGCGGTACGTCTACGTGCGAAAAGGGTCTCCGCTAACGAGGGAGCTAAGTCGCGTTCTCTACGAGGAGACGCAGGGTATCGCCGACTTCGCCGTTAAGATCTTCATGTTGGCCCAGGTTCGGGCCATCGTGAATGGTGACGAACAGATAACGCGCGACAACATCTTCAGCGTGGCCCGGGACAGCCTCCAGATGGCGCAGCCGGTCTTGGAAGCCATGAGGACCGGTGATTCGACCACCCTGGCCCGGTATGAGGACGTTCAGATGCCCGACATCGACGAGATGATCAACGAGGAACTAAAGGGCCGCAAAGCCCAGAGCCTGAATGCTAAGAGCCTTAAGGCAAATAGCCCGGAAACGAAGACAACTGCCCCCGCAAAACCACGAGGGAGAGGGGGCCGGGCGGGCAAAAAAGGCGCGACGGAGATCTACGCTGAGGGCGACCTCCGGGGTATCGCGGCCGGGGGCGCGGCCGACGGATTAACAGCTTACGAATCTATGACGCGGGCCGGGGTAACTGACTCGGGACAGAAAGGCATAGCCGGATGACCGTCAAGAGACTTCCCTTTTTCACCGATCCGTACCCGGACGAACTCCTCTACAGCGCCTGCGCACGGTACTGCCGCGCCGCCGGTCATCGGGCCCCGAATGAGGGGGTCGCGGATCTCTTCGGTGCCCCGGGAGGCCATGCCGTTTTAGATTTCCCGCAGAGGTTGGGGCACCTGGTTTCTGCCCTCCCACCCGGTCACGTCCATACCGTCAACGGACTTATCGACGACCATACGATGCTCCCGTTACACGCCCCGTTTCTGCCGCCCGACCGGGTCAAATTCGTGCGAGAGGCCATGGCCGGGAAAGCTTCGCTCGCGCTCTACAAACGGCTCACCATAGGGGGGGTGAAGGTGCCCACTCACCTGCGTTTCTGCCCCGAGTGCATCACACAAGACATAAAAAGTTTCGACGAGCCGTACTGGCACCGAGCCCATCAGATCACCGGCGCCAAAGTTTGTCATCGACACGCTGTTTTTCTGGAGATCAGCCATGCCGAGTGGCGAAACCGAACTCATAAGCAGGCCTTCGTCACAGCCAACGACGCAGTGCGAGGAGTTAAAGCGCGGCGGCTCAACCTCCGCGAACCGACACACAAATTCCTAATGAGACTGGCGAAAGACGCCGCATGGCTGCTCAACTGGCGCGGCCCCTCACCAGACCCAACAACGCTTCGCTTCCGGTATCACAATTTGCTGCTCGCCCGCGGACTCGCCTACTACAACGGCCGAATAAGATGTAACGAGTTACTCCGCGCAGTGACAAACTTTTACTCCCCAGATTTTCTAAAGTCGATCGGAATGGGACTTGTCGTCGGCGAAGCAAATTGGCTGCTCCGGCTCGTGAGGTCGCGCGCCATGGAGTTCTCACAACACCCCCTTGGTCACCTGCTGCTCATCACGTTCCTGGGCCTGACCGTCGAAGAGGTCTTTACGAAGTTCGAGGAGTTTACCCCGTTCGGCGCAGGGCCGTGGCCGTGTCTTAACCCCGCCGCCGACCACTACCGCCAGCCCGTGGTCTCTGATCACTTCATTCGGGAACGCGTCAAAGGTAGACCAGGGGTGCGGGGAGTCTTCAAGTGCGCTTGCGGCTTCGCCTATCTGCGTATCGGGCCCGACAAGTCAACCGAAGATCGGTTCAGGCATGACCACGTTTTCGTTTACGGAGAATTATGGGAGAAGGCTCTCGAAAATCGCTTGCAAGATGCCACGACCACGGTCAGTGGCCTCGCGGGGGATTTGGGGGTCCTACCGGACACCGCAATCAGGCAAGCGCTCAGGCTCCGCTTACCACTCGACCGTATAAATGAACGGTCTCGGCTAGAGGTCGAGTCAGCAGCCCACCGGGGCCGCAAACCTAGGGAGACGGTCGCGGCGGCGATGCCGCGCCGGAAGGCCGATTGGCTGGAACTTAGGGCTAAGAATCCTTCCGCAGACCGGGGTGAGCTGATCAAGCTCGCTCCGTACGCCTACCACTGGCTCCGGGAGCATGCGACGGAGTGGTTTGAGGAGAACTTACCGGAGGCTAGAAGAGTGCCTCCGCCCCTCAGCGACCTGAACTGGGATGACGAAGACAAACACTTTGCCACGGCAGTCATTGCCGCCGCACGAAAGATTAAGGAGCAGCCGGGGGAACCCGTCCGGGTAACCTTGTCAAGAATTATCCGGGAAGTCGGCCGCCGCCATTGGTTCGAAAGCTGCCTCCACAAGCTGCCCCGTACTAAGGCAGCCGTAGAGAAGCATGTCGAGTTCATCGTTGATTTCTACGTCAGGAAAGTTAGGTGGGCCGCCGTGTGCTTTATTGAGGAGGGCGTCAGGCCTACTAGATTACAACTAATGAAGCGGGCGAAGCTCTGGAAGGCGAAACACAGGATGGATGAGGCTGTGCAGAAGGCGGTCGATGACGCCCTGCGCTTAATCAAGGCTAGAGCTCAGAAAGCAAGGTCGAGTTAGAACGGCGGCATAATCAAATCTCCTTTCGAAGTTAACAGTTGATTGCCGCTGCTTACTCGGAATTCGGAGGACATCCGTGAATGGGTCAATTGCGATACGATGAGGAGGCGATGGTCCTCATGATGAATGGACAATCGGCCGCCGCCAACCCGGACGCTCCCATCCCACCAGGAACGAAAATCACTTTCGTTGGGCAGGAAACCACGGATGACGACTGAGCTTTCGCCTGAGATCCTGATTGTCAGCACGAAGGTCGACTTAGCAACCGACCACGTGGTGAATAAGTTGAGGAAACTAGGCGTCTCGTTATACCGAATAAATACGGAAGACCTACCTCTCCTCGCCACATCAAATGTTACGCTCGGCAGTTCCCACCCTACATCATGGTCGTGGGCAACGGGATATAAGAAGGTTAACCTTGATACCGTCCGGAGCATCTGGTTCCGCCGCCATCGCCTGCCAATATTACCCGGGGAGGTTGCAACACAGGATGTGGAATACTCCCTCAGGGAAGCCGAATGGTTCCTTAAGGGTGCACTCTACTCAATAGGGGACTTAGATTACCCTATGAAGTGGATGAGCCACCCCGCTAAGATCCAAATGGCCGAGTCAAAGATACATCAACTCTCCGTCGCCCAGTCTCTGGGTATGGCAGTGCCGGACACGTTGATTTCTAACGACCCTCAGAGTGTTAGAGGTTTTTTCAAGCAAAAGGGTGGGGAGGTTGTTGCCAAGCCTTTACGACTTGGCTACTTCGATTACGGTGACAGACAAACAGCAGTTTTTACGAGCCGCGTAGCGGAGAACGACCTTTCAGAAGACGCTTCTATAAGGATAGCCCCGGTGATCTACCAAGAGCTGATTCCTAAGCTCTTCGACATTCGCGTTACGGTTGTTGGTCGGCAGCTCTTCGCCGCTGCCATAGACTCCCAGAGCGACCCTTCAGCGGTCCTAGACTGGCGCAGAACGGACAACGAAGACCTCCCACATTACGCCCATGACCTGCCGGCACAGGTCCATGACGCCTGTCTGAATTACATGGATGCCCTCGGCCTCAATTTCGGGGCGCTAGATTTCGTGCTAACGCCCCGAAACGAATACATATTTCTCGAGGTTAACCCGAATGGCCAGTGGGTTTGGATTGAGGAGAAACTAGCTTTTCCGATCGCTGAGGCGATAGCCACGTGGCTCATTGACAGGTCAAAGGATTAGACGAATGGGACGGAAGGATGTTCAGAACAGGCTGCTAGACTTGGTGTGGCCAACGCTCGTCGGCCAACCAAGAACAGAGGAGATAGTCGCGTTCGAGTGGCCTGACAATAAACCTGCTAATGATGAAACCCTCGAGGCTGCCTATAACTTATTGAAAGACGAGATGAAGTCAGAAGACGACCGGGCCAAAATCATTGAGTCAAAGCTCTTGAGTCTCTCATCACTCATCCCCGTAACAATGACGGTTACCGTAGCCATAGTCACTTTCCTTACAGGCGGCCGCGTCAGCAAATTCACTCTACCCAGTATTCTGACGGTCGGCGCAATTGGTGCATACATCTCTCTACAGTTCTTAAGGGCCGCTCTGGCCGCCGTTAGCGGCTTGGGAAGAAAGTCCTACAAACACATACAGGTGGAAGAAATCGCACCAAAGGGGGATGAGAAAAAAGGGGCATATCTGCAGAGGATGTGCTCCCAGATGGTTCAAATCTTGGCTTTCAATAGGGAGGTAATTAACAAAAAGGTTGACCAACTCGCGCTAGGTCATGAAGCGGTAAAGAACTCAGTCTGGGGGCTGCTCTTTCTGCTGTTAGTTATTCTCGTAATTGTCGTCATGGGCGCACAGCCGTGATGCATTGGGAATGTTCTTTCGCCTACATTCCAGTCATGTAAATAAGCGACAAGGCTTATTCTGCCATCACCTTTTCCAATTCGCTTCAAACCCGGTGTAGTTGCGGATAAAGTCTTTTGTGAGATACATATCTACATTCCTCTCGTCAGAGTGAGTTTAGAGGAGATGAAGACTGATCAACAGAGCCTAACTTAAAAGCAGCTAGCAACTACTTTCCCGCCTGTTTTGCCGCCGCTTCTATCCAGCTCCCGAGGTTATTTCGCCCGTCGTCAGCAATCCAATCATAGGTTTTATAGATTTGCGACAGGTGTTGAGTTACTCCATTACGCGTCATTGTTAGATTGTCGAACGGATTCGTTCCTTTTGTGTCGCAACTCTTATCCCATAAAGGGCAGTTATGAATGTAGATGCCAAGCATGCCATTCCCACGCTTTACACTTTCGTCAATTTCGTATTTTATCCAGTCTCTTTTTGAGGTCTCCGCGCCGATTAAGACGACCGTGACCGACGTACCGTGTAGTTGGTCACCGATCCATTTTTTTATAGCATCCGGACCGTTTCGTTTGACCGTTTCCCACTTTGCCGCATCAATAAAGTCGGACGTTTCGATAGAGTTGCTCGCAACGACATTGCTATTTCTAACTTGTCCGGCCCTGACGGCATCTCTCTTGTAATGGAAACTAAAGAATACTTTTCTTGCCATGTCTTTATCTGTTTACTCCTTTGATAATTTGAATGATTTTCCTGATTATTTCATCAGCCTCATGTGGTCCATGTCTAGAGATGTCTTCCACCAGAGGAATTAGTCCTTCATTGTCCGAGTAGTAGGATTTGAAATCTTTTGAGAGCTCATCATAGATCTCTTTTGCCATAAAGCCTGTTCCCGGAACGGGTATAGGGATGAGGCCATTCTCTACAGCGATTTCAAATTCCCTCTCAACACCTTTTGCGGGAATGATCTTTTTATCCTCGTCCAGCTTGTTGCCGAAAATGAAAATAGCGATTCCCGCCAATCTAATCATTCTTTGTCGATATTCTTCCCAAAGGTCAGGGAGATCTTTCTCGCCAGTCTTAAACTGAGGGAACGGTTTCATTATTAATTGATCTTCGCTGTGCTTATCTGGGCGCTCATATACGGCGTCTAAAGCTCCATTTATTACTGCACTACCAACTCCCCAACCGAAACCGTTAACTACGCGGAAACCCAAAGACACTATGTTCTTACTTAATTTGTGAATGAACTCTTGAGCATCCGGCCGGCCCCACGCTCCGTACTCTTCAGCACTACCCGAAATAAATATAGTTCTTAGTCTGAAGCGGTTTTCTATCTCCTTCAATATTTCAGTAATTTGCGAGTATTCATCAATCAATAGAGCATGAATCCCGTACCGCTTCAGTTCCCCGATCCTTAATCGCTGCTTCCTTGTGTTGTAATCAAAATCAGCTTCCGTTTCGCTGCCCTTATCTCCTAACTTCGGTCTCTTAATAAAACAATAGTGAGCCCTGCCGTAAGCATGGTGTTTCACATGAATTCTACTCAAAACGTAATCTAAATTTGGATCGGTAAAACTAAAACCGATAAAGAGGAAAGTTTTAGTTGTTAAATCGCCCGTGAGAGCAGAAATAAATGGCTCATGTGAAAGGTGGTATTTTTCATAATCTTGTTTGGTCAGTATCGCCTTAGTCGGGTGCGACACGTCGCCGTGCATCTTATAAACAACCGCATCTCTTTTAGGGCGAGTGTTGAATATCTGCTCGACCTCGTATTTAACATCAGCCCGCTTGTTCGCCTCTTTCAGGGCATTCTCTATTGATGTATCGTAGTTTGTGGTCCAATAAGTTGAGACGGGCAACCTCGCCAATATACGGTGAACTTCAGTTGTCTCATTTTCTTCGATAAATTCTTCGATTATTTTTTTACTCAATTTGGCGCGGCTTCTTTCATTCACATGGTATTGCGCCAACGAAATTAAATCGTATTCCTTATCAATCTGCAGTCCGAGCTCTTGCGCAATGTCCGTGAGCAACTCGGCCCAGTCAACGTAGCCAGAGTCTTTCGACATCCCAGCGCCGGCAAAGATGGCGACATTATTTGCGGCCAAATCCTTAACGAACTCTTTGATGAATGCTTCGATTTCTCTATCCATATAATTCAACTCCCGCGTGGGCTCGGGATGGGTTCTTATGTCGGCTTGTCTATGCGCCACAAAAGCCCGCACTGTGCCATCTCGCCCGCTGGTAATTCTGAGGCGAAGAGATGTTAACCTTTAGGGCTAACCATTTCTGAATTCAGACGGACAACAACTTAGCCTGTTCACCAGCTGTTAGCCCATCACGGCATCAATGCTCTTTATCTTTGACAGAGCTTTCGTTGCCCGGAGCAATGGTATCTTTGCTACGAATCCTACCCTGCTGGTTCTGCACCTTCAATTCACCGCCGCCGGAGTTCTTGAGCATCTCCGTAGCCTCTTTGATTGCCTCCGCCTGCGTTCGATGCACGCTGGCTGCCCTTTCAGCGCCGTCCTTCTTATTAGCCCATCCATCGGGTCGGGGCGACACTGTGCGATCATTTTTCTTGGCCATGTCTTCATCCTTAATGTCTTGCCAGCGTGTTAAGCACTGGCGGTTGTGTTGGCAGATTCACCAAACCTAAGAGTAGAAGAGATAACCAAAAAGCCTCTTCCTCGCTCTTGGTCACCCTCTTGTTGTTAACGATCTTCGACCCGAGTTTAACGCCTTGCTGGACGAAGACCCCTTTAGCTATTGCCTTTAGAATTTCTTCCATCGTTCAATCCTCCATGCGCTGCCGTTTACGCGGTATAGTTTAACTCTTGCGACAAGATTTCATCCATGAATTTATTAAATCACCTACCATAACTCATCCGGCATTTTGCCCAATTGTCTGAAGAAGGTAACGAGTTTACTTTCGTGGAAATCCGTCTTCTTCCGTTTTCTTTGGTTGCCCCTACTTTAAATTTGATCGTTTACCCCTGCGACCTCATGGGTTTGATTGGCCTGCTGTTGCCCCGTACTTATCGACATAGGCCTTCTTGTAATCTTCGTCCTGGCAAATGCAGCGGCATGACGGATGCTTCCTTGCCGGAATCGAGAGGTGGCTCGCGAGCGGTCGGAGGAGGTTGACCTTGGTGGTTACTGGTAGAGGGTGTGGTCTAAGCCTCCCGGCGTGAATAACCAACTCCGCGGCGAGCATCACGCCCGCCAGTGCCGACTGGAATGCTAAAGGAGCCGCCGCCATCTGGTGCTTTGAAGCGCCGCCGAGAGAGCCGCCGAGGCTCAACACAACTCCCCCGCAGACGGCCTGCGTATAAAACGACCGCACCGACTCATTCTCGAATCGCAGTAGCGGTTCGAGCTCTACGCCCATTGCTGCCGCAGCGCGTTCCAGCAAAGATCTCCCCACGGGCTGATTCAAATGGAGCATAGTGCGTATCTCCATGAACGCCTCGGGCAGCCCGATAGCCTCGGCGATTACTTTATCGAGGTGTTGCCCCTCCCCTTCGGGCAGATATAGACACATGAGACAGGCGTCCTCTCCGAGGAAGCCATGGCGCGACACCCCGAGGTCTCCGGGCTGCGTCCAGGAGTTGATGACCCAGCGAGGCAATGAAGCCTGCACCGCGATGCGGTCACCGTCGGAATCAACGGCCACGGCAACACGCTCGAAGTTCCACCGGGATACGCCACCGAGGAAGTCGCCCCAGCGTTCGTGATGTGCGCGCGCTTTAATGCCGGTGCCGCGAAACTGGTCGGCCGCAATTACCACCTTCGCCTCGTTCACGCTCTTCTGCGCAGTCAAAACATAACGCTGGAGGTTGGATAGGTCCACCACCTCGCCGTCCACGAGGTGTAAGACGCCTGACAATCCCGGCGTCCTCGTTAAGGCCCAAACAGCGGCACTGCCTATCGCCCCCAAGCCGACCAGATAACTTTCGCCAAGGTCAACCGGTGTGAGCGTGAGGTTTGCTGGCTCGGCAGCTTTCGGGTCGTAATCGAGCAGCGACAGGGTGAGTTCTTCGTCGGGCACACCGGCTGGAAGGTATGCATCGAAGGCCACGCGGAAAATGTTGGCCGTGCCGAAGCAGGCAGCCGCGCACGCGCCAAACGGGTTGTCCGTACTTCCCGATCCGACCGGTCCTTTAGTTGAGACTCGCGCCACCCAGCCGTCGGACCCCACGTAGATAACTGGCGAAGCGGAGGTAATCACAGACACCCCCAGCGCCAAAAAAAGGGTTGCGCGGGAGGCATGCGCGCCGATCTCGATTTCCGGATTGATAGCCTTAGCTACTGTGACGAGCCCTTCAACTGCGGCTTCAGCCCTGAGGCCTTGGGGAATGATAGAGATGCTGGGATAGAGGCGGGCCAGCAGATTTATAGACAACTCCAACGCGTACCGGCCTTCCCGAGATTCGGCGGCGGAGTCGTCAAAGGCCAGGCCGATGTTATGCGCCCCGAGCGCTGTGGCGAAAGAGGAGTGATCGATGCCACTCAGAACTTGAGAAGCTGCCATTGCCGCCTTGTCAAAAAAGTTTGCCAGAGCCATACCTAATCCTCAATGACGATTAACCGCGCCGCATCCTCCGGCGACAATTCGACCCAGCTGAGGGGCGGCAGCAAGCGGTAGATGGCGCAGTCCTCAAGTGAGAAGGGCGCGACGGCGAAATCAGGCACGACGAGGGAGAGACTGCCGGTCGTGGTGGCGATGGGATAAGTATCATCGGTATCCGAGTGGTAGGCTTCGGTCGGATGGCTGTGCAACTGCGCTACCAGCGTAAGTCCGCGGCTATGGAGCCATACGTTGATGCGATGTAGTTCCCTGCCGTCTACTGAGACGCAGACGCCTAGGTCGCTGCGCAGGCCCTTCTGTTCCGGTATGATGGTATCGCTGACACGAAAAACGTCGCCCTCCAGAGCCCCGGCCCAGAGTGCGAACCCTTCGAACCCCTGCCTACCGACCAGCGCCAGATGGGCGTGCGCTTCCTCGACACAAAGGCGCGGAACAATGACTCTGTTGACGTGGGCCAGCCCCTTCATTCGGGTATCCCCTGCGGCGCAAGTTTCACGACTGAGACCATTTCGACACCATACGTGATCGGCTGCACCCCATACTTGAAGAGCTGATCGAGAATGAAGAAGAGAGTTCCCTCGCCGCGGCCACGGTGTAACAGCCACGAATCCCCGGAATGGCCGGGGTGTTCATGATATTCGCGAATTCCTGGAAGGCAGACAAATGGTATGTCTTCCGCCGTGTACCACACCAGCAGTCGAGTTGGCCGCATTAACTGCTCGAAAGGCACTCCCTGCTGCAACATGACCATGACTTGTGGCGGGATCTCCGAGGCAGGGGGGCGGCGCAAAAAATGCACCGGCACCTCGCGTGCCTTATAGGGCTCCCGGGTGAAGGGGTTCACCAGGGTTACCGACGGGGCCCACAGGTCGTAATTTGTGAAGTTCAGTAACGCCCCGAATATCACTGCAGGCGGATTCATAGCCGGGTTGGCGAACACTACGAACACTTCCGGGTATTCCGCCCGTAGCATCATCCACCCGCGCCTGAGATGCTCATGCTCGAGTCGCTTGTATTCCTCAACCTCGCGCTTGAACTTCTCGCGCGAGACCGCGGGGTCAACTAATAAAGGGTGCTCAGCCACCGATGCCCGCCTTCAGGCTGAGGAACAGCTTTGTACCGGGCCCGAAGTTAAAATCTTCGATTTTGCGCTGCGGGTCCAGCAGGTTGCCGGGCTCGTCCCGTAACTCCCAGTTCTCCTGAGGCTGCCCCGTGTTCTCAGTTTCGCGCAGTGCTTCGGGAATGACAGTGTGTATTGGGGCATGGACGTTGGCAGTGACCTGAGTCGGGCTGCCGTTGACAACCACGGTAAATGTTACCTGATTCGTCTTTTCCTTTTCGTTTGGCTTCATCACTTCCCTCATAGTTATAATTCAGCCGAACGGGTCGCGGGTGGTAGGACATCCGTGCTCATTACGTGCTATCCGGGTGACGCGTGACTTGAGCGTGCCGGGCGACCTTTCGTACTGATCGACCATTAACAAACATCGGACTCCGATCCGACGTACTGCTTTACATCCCGCCCTTGCTCGATGGACGCCCCGCAAAAATCGTTGACACATGATGCCGTGAGGCGATAATGTCTAACCCGTAAGACAGGAGCAATAATAAACACCCTTGTCTTATATGTCAATACTTTGTCTAACGCCTTAGACAGACCCATCAGGAACACATGGCTAAAATCACCCTGCAAACTTTAGGAAGAAAACTGATCGATAAAAGAGGGGGGAGGGGCGTACGCGACACCGCTAAGGAGATAGGGATTAGCCACGGCACACTATCGAGACTTGAGCGCGGATACTTGCCCGACCTCGACACCTTCGGGAAGGTGTGTAGATGGCTCAACATCGACCCTGGCGAAGTCCTTGGTATGCAATCGGCCGTCGGCTCTACTTTGAAGGTCGCCGTCCACTGTAGGAAGAGCCAGACTCTGGCCCCGGAAACCGCATACGCCCTAGCCCAGATGATCATCGCCGCCCACCGCGCGCTGGTCGTGTCAGGCCAAGTGCCGGAGGACGAAGAACTCTAACGTGTACGCTCGGGGATTCAAGAGCTGGTGTGAGCGCGTCGCCCTCCAGCAACGGACGGAATTGAGTCTGAGGCCTGAGGATCCACTCGACCCGTTGACGTTGGCCGGGCACCTCGAGATCGCGGTGTGGACGGCCGAGCAGGTCCCGGGGCTCGACCCGTCGTGCCTAGGTGTACTGGTAGAGAAAGATCCGGAAAGTTGGTCGGCGATTACCCTCTGTACGGGCGCTAAGGACCTAATTATCGTCAACCCAGCGCATGGGGGCGGGCGCCGCGCGAGCGACATCATGCACGAAATCGCTCACATCCTGATCGGTCATGACCCCGCGCGGGTCGATGTCACTGAAGACGGCCTTCTCATCCTTAGTTCGTATGACAAGCAGCAGGAGGAGGAGGCCAAGTGGCTCTCAGGGTGCCTACTTTTGCCGCGCGAGGCTTTGCTGCTTATCAGGCGGCGGAAGATGGATCCGGAGACGGCAGCGAGAACGTACGGGGTGAGCGACCAGATGCTCACTTTCAGGCAGAGAGTGTTGAACTTAATTCCGCAATCACCACGGACCGTGAAAGGGAGGGCTACCAGACATTGAGAGTAGTACCACAAGGAGGTTGAGTGCTGCACCCTTTCTCTGGCTCGGCATGTTCCCCCCCATTACTAATATTGCGTAAAGCTAGATATTGTTTTCCAGTCCGAGTGATTATTTCTACGACTTTCTCATTTTGACCGGTATATGATCTAGGCAGTCCGGGTGATTATTTCGGAGCACCTCTTGCAGTACTACGAACAATAAACGAGTTATAGGATTTCCAGTCCGGGTGATTATTACCCCATATCAGAATTCGCAGGAGCGGAATTAAGAGACGGACTCCGAAATAAAGATGGATTCTACCGAAGAGAGTCGCCCGTGGCGTTAAACGTCATGGGCGACTCTCTTCACGTTGGTGTGACGTGGAAAGGGTGTCGAGAGAGTTGGTCGGAATGGCTATCGAGATGGAAGAGGAACCTGCGAGACATTGAATTGCTACGGACATGGCGAGCGTTGAAGGGGCGTCGAACCGTCGGTCTCAGCGTAGGTTGCGGAAGGTGATGGAGTAGCGGAGCGCTTCTACCGGCGGGATGCTGTGCTCCCACACTGAGCGCGCTTCGCCGCTCAAGAAGTAGGCGGAGCGCGGCGCGGCCGTCACGTTCACGCGCTCCCACTTCCTCTCGCCTCGCGCACGCCTCAGACGCAGGACGCACGGGGCGAGGAGCGAGATGCCGACGACCTCTCCGAAGACCGCTTTATCACGATGCCACCCGATCCCTGCGCCGCGGCTGTACTCCGTGACCATGACATGCTGAAACTCCTCCGCTTCCAGCTTGGCGAACGCGGCGGCCGTTTGTCGGAGCGCGAGGAGATATTCGGGAATGTCATCCGCTTTCCGCAGATGGCGCGCGGAGAAATCGTATTGCCAGCCGAAGGAGACCACGCGGCGCTTGCCCGTGTAGCCGTGGAACTCGAACTCACGGAAGGGCAGCTCGCGCACGCGCGCGAGAAGCGCGTCCTCTTCAGACGCGCCGATCAGTTCCGGTTGGTAGCGGAAGCCATCCGGGAGATGCGGCCGGGCGTCGTCCGCACCATCCGCGCCGTCGAAAAAGTTGAACTGCGGCGATGTCATGGCTTCCTGCGTAAACCGAAAAGATCGACGCGATACGCCGATCAGAGTTGTCTGCTCCGCGCCGTGTCACGCCATGCCTATTAATCTCAGGCGGATGTTTCAAACGGCTCGTCGTCTCGTCGGACTCCGGCGAGAGGCCACGAGGTATTGTTTGTAGTGCTCGAACCGTTCGAGGATGTGGCTGACGTAGTTGACCGGCTCCAGGCCCCGACAAAAACCGAACTTGACGACGGGGTCGGTTGAGTATTGCTGTGTGGACTTCTGCAAGAGCCAGTAGGAAACGTCGTCCCACTTCTTCGAGTCGCCGCCGTACTTCTCGGTGAGGCGCTGCGCGTCTTCGACGTGACCCGCGCCCGTGTTGTAAGAGGCGAGGATGAACTTCAAGCGCTCGCCCTCGTCGGGGATGCGCTCCGTCCAGTAGTCCGTCAGCCACTTGAGAAACTTGCAAGCCCCCAACACGTTATCCTCCGGGTCGAGCGGGTTCGTCACGCCGAACTCGCGCGCCGTCGGCGGCATGAGTTGGAGCAGCCCGGTGGCTCCCGCCCACGAGCGCGCGTCCGGTTTGAAGCGCGACTCTTGATAGGTCTGCGCGGCCAGCAAGCGCCAGTCCCACCCCAAGGTCCCCGCGTGCCGCTTGAGCAGTTCGTCGTACGGGCAGAGCCTTCCGGTCGAGGAGGTCAGATACTCGCTCGCGACGCGTTCGACGTGCGCGCGCCGGTCGATGAAATACTTTTTGTAGAGCCGGTCGAAGAGCGAATTGTTCTTGTGCTGCTTGTCTTCGATCCACTCGTTGAGCGCGCCGAGCAAGGCGGGCGAGTTGCGCCGGACAGCCCACGCCACGCTGTGCGTGCGTCCGACGACCGGTCGCACGCGCAGGTTTTTAAACTCCGCCTCTTTGAGTTCGGCCAGATTCGACTGCATCACCGTGAACTCGACTTCGCCGCGCGCCACCTTCTGCGCCAGCGCCTCGTCCTGCATCTCTCCGCTCGTCTCGACGACGTGGATGTCGCCCGCAACTTCGTCGGCCAGTTCGACGAGAGTTTTTCGATAAGCGGACTTTTCCGGCAAGTGCACGGTCTCGCCTTTGAGTTGCGCGGGCTGGCTGACGAGCCGCGCCTGTATGTCAACTTCGGGAAGCGGGTTGGCGGGGCCGGGTTCCAGAGCCTTCTCCGTTCCGCTGCCCGCCTTGTCGGGCGAAGCCTCCTGCTGCACGAGCGCCGGTTCGGTGCGATAGAGGGCGCGCGTGAACGAGACGTGCGCTTCGTCTTCGGGCGTGGGCACGAGGCGCGAGGCGACGAGGTCGCCCTCGCCGCTGTTCAGGAGCGGCAACAGACTCTTGCGATCCGTCACCACGATCATTTTCAGCGCGACGCCCTGTTCGCGCGCGAACGCTTGCAGCAACTCGTACTCGTAGCCAAGCGGCTCGCCTCGATAGATGAAGTAGGTGGTCGAGTTGTAGGGCGCGAGCACGACCAGCTCGCCGCGTTCGCGTATCTGCGCCAGATCGCGCGCCACGGCGGGCTGCGCCATCGGCACGTTCTCACGCCGGTTGATTTGATCGATGGCTTCGAGCGACTGCCGTGCGCGCAGTCGCTGGCAAGCCGGAAGTGACGAAAACAGCAATGTCAGAATCAGGAGCGCGGAGAGTTTAGACGTGATGCTCATCCTTTTACGTCGGGCGCTAGGGGGCGATCACAAAATTTGAGACTTCAACTGCGGGGGCTTCGGACTGGCTGGATGAAGGAGCTTTTAAGTCAAAATCCACGATAAGTCAATCATTAGTTTGAGGGCTGCAATCGAAAATCGAACCAACCGGCAGCTTGAGCCAAAGCCACGCACGGACAATCATTAGGAACGCTAAGGGCGCGCATCTGTGTTGCGGGGCAGACCAACGTGAACCAGTGTGTTTAACTTTATGAGCGGCGACGGCTCGTTGCGGCTTTCGACTTCGCGGCTTTCGACTTCGCCGCCTTCGACTTCGCCGCGACGCCTTCAGTCTTCCGCTCCGCCTTTCGCGCGGGAGGAGGAGGAGGTCGCTCGGCCGCTGTCGTCCCGCGCTTTAGCGTCTGCCGGATGAGTTCTTCGTCGGGGCGTCGCCCGTCGGCGAAGGCGAAGACGTGATAATGGTCGCGATTCTCTCTGAGCACTTCGATCCGGCCGTCGTCGCGCAGGCGTCCCAACTCGGACATGATGAAAGTCTGCTCGGCGGCGTTCATGTAGCGGTAATAGAGATCGAAGGCCAGCCCCGTCGTGTGCGGCGGCACTTCGATGAGCGTGGCGTTCGGATTCGTCTCGCGCAACTGCCGCTGGTATTCGTCGGGACGCACCAGAGAAGTGACGGCCAGATGTCGCCCGAACTTGTCTCGATATGTTTGGGCGACTTCCTCCAACACTTTCAAGGCGGCGGGGCGGAGATAACTGAGGAGGCGCACCTTCAAGGCTTTGCGCGCGGCGGCATCTTCGAGGTCGTAGGCGCGCCCGCCGAAGTCGCGCGCCAGCGTGCTGATAATTTCATATTCGGCCGCAAGCGTGCGGCGCGATTTGTCGTTTTGATAAAAAGAGTTGAGTAACGTCTTCCTCTCTTTGAGAGCTTTCACGGCGCGCTCGTTTTCGGCCGTTTCCGATTGGAGACGCGTGCGCAGCGCGCGGTCGCTCTTCGGCGCGGCCTTCAGTTCGTTCCGCAGACCGTTGACGGTCTCTTCGAGCAACTTGAGCGAGTCGGCGATCTGTGTGTACTCCTGTTCGAGTTCGGCGTCGCCGGAGTAAAGCGTGACGCTCTTGCCCGCAGCTTTGTCGTAGTGCGTGAACGGTTCATCCGTGGCGCTATAGCCGACGCCGTAGAGGATGTAGTTTTGTCCGAGCGCGGGCAGTTCGACGAGTTCACCTCGCCTGACGAGCGTGATCAGGTCGGCGAAATCGTGCGGCGTTTGCAACCCCTGCTTGCGCCACTCGGCGACTTGAATGCCTAGGAAACGGCGCGGGTCGTCGTAGTGCTTGAGCTGGGACGGAACTTCGACCTTCGCCTGTCGCCCCATCGGTTCGCCGCGATCAGCTTCGACCTTGAGCGCCGCTTCCTGCCACGGATCAAGCATGGCGGGCGGCACGCTTTCGGGCGCGGGCATTGCGGTCTCAGACCTTTCCCGGCGGCAACCTGACAGCAGCGCGAGCGCGAGCAGGAGCAGCAGGACGCGCGCCCGCTTCCGGTCGCTGATGATGTTGATGATGCCTCCGGCAAACATAGTTGACATTATCGCCGATCACGGACTCTGTAGAGAGCGGGCGCGAAGTTTATTGAACTTCGCGCCCGCTCTCTACCACGGTCGTTAATTGATAATAGACTTCCCGCCTCTCGCGGCACGCGGCGCGCATTCTTAAACCGCGCCCCGGTTCGCGCGCTAACAGATCAAAGCGCGGGCTGCCGCAGGATGTCGGCCAGAGCGCGCAGGCGCGCCGAGTCCGTCGCATTGTTCGTCGCCCCGGCGCTCTTCTCCAAGTCGGGCGCGAGGTTTTTGAGTTCTCCGAGTTCTTTTCGATTCGGCCGCGCGCTCTCCGCTCTTTGGATCGCTTGCCGGAGGGCTGCGATGCGGTCAGCCGGTAGAGCTTGCGCGCGCTCAAGCTGATCGACGTAAGCCTTCGCCACGACTAACTGCCGAGGCCACTCGATTCTCTCCTGACTCTGCACGTTCAGGGCGGCCACGCGAACCGCTTTCGCGGCGTCGATCTCGTTCTGCGTCAGGTGCTCGGTCGGCACGAGTTCGAAGATGTCCAACCCGCGCGCGATCTCCGAAGAGTAAATGTGACCGTTGTACCAGTAAGCAGACCAAGAGCCGCCCATCACGATCATCTTCGGATCAATCGGCCCACGGTCGAAATAGGCGATCTCGACTGGATGCGCCGCGTCCGTGAAGTCCATCACGGAGATGCCGCCCTGATACCAAGCCTGCACTTTGAGGTCGCGGCCGGGAACGGGAATGAGCGAGCCGTTGTGCGCGACGCAGTTCTCGCTGTCGCCCTGCGCGGCGGGCAACTTGTAGTAGTTCGCAAAGTTCAACTTGTTATCCGTCAGACGGAAGACCGCGTTCGCGCCCCAGACGTTCGGATCGTTGGCGCGGCAGCGCGCACTCAATCCGCCGCCCCACTCGTCCGTGAACACGACCTTCTTCCCGTCATTGGAAAACGAGGCCGAGTGCCAGTAAGCATAATTCGGGTCGTTGACCGCGTCGATGCGCTTCGGATTGACCGGGTCTTTGATGTCCAGCAGAATTCCGTTTCCCGAACAAGCTCCGGCCGCGAGTCCGAGCGCCGGGTAGACGGTAATATCGTGGCACTGGTCGGTGGGGAAAGGCTTATCCTTTCCGTGCGTGGCGGCGCTGGTGAGACCGCTTAAAGCACCCGTCCGCGGATCCATAAACACTCTCGGACTCGACACCACCTGAGCATTTTGCGGCGACGCCAGCGGAACTTTGATCACTTCGATGCGAAAGAGCGCGGTGTTCGGGTCTTTGTCCGGCGACTCGCCCGAACACCCGGCCAGCTCTTCGCTTTGACGGACGAAAGAGGTTCCGGAGACGTAGATGTAGACGTTGTTCCGATCTTTCGGATCGACGACCAGCGTGTGCGTGTGCGAGCCGCGACAGGTCTGCACGGCCCCCACCTGCTTCGGATTCCTGATGTCGGTGATGTCGAAAATCCTGACGCCGCGAAAGCGTTCTTTTTGCGCCGCGGGCGGATGCGGCTTGTTCTCTTGTCCGGCGGCGGGCGGCGGCTCCGGCGGAAAACCTTGCGGGCTGCAATCGAGCCGGCCGTTTGGCATCTCCACCGACATGAAGAGCAGGTTCTTGTAGACGGACACGTCGCCCTGCCCGCCCGGACACACCATCGAAGTCAACAATTTGGTCTTCGCCGGGTCGCCGATGTCGTAGATGCTGACGCCGTAAAAGTTTCCCTGAAAGAGATGGTTGCCCTGAAAGGCGAGGTCTGAGTTGGCGAAAGCGAGTTGAGCCAGAACGAGTTGGATCGGCTTGGGAATCTTCGACGAGTCGCCGACGCCGATGAGGCCGAGGGTCTTCTGCACCTTCGGGTTATCCGCATCGTCGGAGCCAAGTTGGAACGCCTCCGGCTTTTTGACCAGCGTGACGTGCCGCAAGCCCATCGCCGCCTCGCCCGCGTCGTACAAGCCCGGCGACAATTTGGCGCGCGGGTCGTTCGTATCCGCGCCCTTCATCCCGGCGGGAAGCGGCGGCGCGGGCGGAGCAAACGGATTCGCGCCCGCTTGGTTTGCCGGTTTGGCTTCCGGCGTCTTCGCGGCATCGGGAGACGGCGAGGCCGTTTGCGCCAGCGTCCCGGCGGCAAAACACGAGCACAAAACAAGGGCAGCCGTTAGTAAACGGAAAGCGTTAGTGTGTAGCCGACTCATCGTTTCTCCTCTACGGGTTTTTCACCCAGCATGGTTTGCATAATCTTGATCTCGGCGCGCTGGCCGCTGTCTACATCCGTTGCGAAATTGAACAGTTCAGCATCCTGCCCCGCGCCCGCCGTATCGAACAAATCTTTGACCATCATCAACGCGCCGTTGTGGTGTTGGATCATGCCCTGCAAAAACAGACGGTCGAACTCCGCGCCTTTTGCTTTTCTCAAAGCCTCCATCTGCTTCGGCGTCAACATCCCCGGCATGAGCATGTGATGACCCGACATATCATGCCCCGCCATATCGTGGCTCGACATATCGTGGCTCGACATATCGTGGCCGGCCATTCCCGGCATCGAAGGCTTGACCGGCTCGCCCCTGAGTTCGAGCCAACGCTCCATGAACTTCATTTCGTCTGCCTGCGTGTGGCTGATGCGCGCTCCGAGCGAACGGAGTTCCTTGTTCTCCGTGCGCGACTCGATGAGCGCCGTCATCTCGACCGCCTGCGCGTGGTGCATGATCATTCCCTGCATGAACTCCACGTCCTTCGCCGAACGCGGCGGCAGCGTCGCCCGCGTCTCCGGCGGCAGCGTGCGGCTCGGCTGTCCCGGCGCACCGGGCTGCACCACAGACGGCGGCGGCGACTTGGAATCAGCCTGCTGCGCGCAGACCGGCAACGCGAAGAAACATGCGAGAGCGGCGGCGGACATGAACGCGCTGCGCAGCACGCGGACACGGACGACCCGCCGCAGCTTAAACCGGACACTGAAAGTAAGCGACTTCATCGGCGTTGGTTGGTCAAACATTGCGCGTTGATCTTATCACAAATAAGACGGGCGTTACCTCATCGGAACGGCATCCGAAAAAGTGGATTGCTGGCGGAGCCGGACGCGCCGATTCGGCTTCGTCGTTTCCTTTTCGCCACGCTTAAATTAGAATCGCGCGTGCCCGCAAGCTCTCGACAGGACGGTTCACATGCTAAACAAAACTTTTCGCTCTCTCAAGACAAACTCGCGCAGGCAAGTGTCGAAGTTGAGGAACACCGGCGGTGCTCTCTCGGTCGCGCTGCTCGTCGCGCTGCTCGCGTTGACGGCGGCCACGACGGGCGCGTTCGCGGAAGACTGGCCGCAGTTTCGCGGCTTGAACGGGAGCGGCGTTTCCGTCTCGACGGGGCTGCCCGAAGTGTTCGGCCCACAGAAGAATGTGGTGTGGAAGACGCCTCTGCCGCCCGGCCATTCTTCGCCGGTGCTGACGCGAGACCGCGTGTTCGTCACCGCGTATTCTAAGGAAGCAAACAGCAGTCCGCAATCAGCAGCCGGCGCGAAGAATCACAAGCTCTGGGTGATCTGTCTTGACCGTCAGACGGGAAAGCTGCTGTGGCAGCGAGAAGTGCCGCGCACGCGCGAAGGGCGTTTGCAGAACGTCAACGATCCCGCCTCGCCGAGCCCTGTCACGGACGGCACGAACGTCTACGTCTTTTTCCAAGAGTTCGGCTTGATCTCTTACGACCGCGCGGGCAAGGAGCGCTGGCGACTGCCGCTTGGGCCCTTCAATATGTTCTACGGATTCGGGGCGTCTCCCATTCTCGTCGACGACAAAGTGATCCTGCCCGTCGATCAAGACAATCCGGGCTCATATTTGATCGCGGTCGATAAGACGAGCGGGCGCGTGCGTTGGAAAGTTGAACGCCCGGCAGTCATCTCCGGTTATTCGACGCCGATCATTTACCAACCGAAGACGGGCGCGAAGCAGATCGTCGTGCCGGAGTCGTTCCAACTCTCGGCCTACTCGGTGGCCGACGGCAAAAGAGTCTGGTGGGTGCGTGGTCTGGCGTGCGAGATGAAATCGATTGCCAGCAGCGACGGCGAATACGCCTACATCAACGGCTGGGGCTTCCCGCAGAATCAGCCCGGACAGCAAATCCCCACGATTCCCTTTGAAGAGGCGTGGACGAGATACGATAAGAATAACGACAAGTTGGTCGCGAAGTCGGAAGTGGCGGGCACGGAGAAGATGGACAAGATGCTGGCCGCCGCCTTCGAGGCGTTCGATCTCGACCGCGACGAGAAGTTGAACGCGAAGGATTGGGAAGTGTTTCGCGGCATGATGGCTTCGGAGAACGGCCTGCTCTCAATCAAACTCGGAGGACAAGGCGATCAGACGGCGACGGCGATTCGCTGGCGCTATCAGAAACCCGTGCCGCAAGTTCCCTCCACGCTGCTCTATCAAGGCGTGCTCTACATGATCAACGACAGCGGGATCATGCTCTCGTTCGATCCGGCGACCGGCAGCATCATCAAGCAAGGCCGCCTGCAAGGCGCGATTGATAAATACTTCGCGTCGCCCGTGGCCGCCGACGGCAAGGTGTTTCTCGTCGGTCAGGGCGGTCAGGTGTCCGTCTTGAAGGCCGCAGGCGATTGGCAGGTGCTCGCCGTCAATGAGTTGGACGACGAGGTCTTCGCCACCCCGGCGATTGCCGACGGGCGCGTCTATATCAGGACTCGCAGCGCGCTCTATAGCTTCGGCAAATAACGCCCCGGCGGTCTGTTGTTCTCTTCACCCGTGGCAAAGTCTCGGACGCGCTTCGTCGCGTCCGGGTCGGTTCATTCTCGCCCACAGTTGAAAGGTGACGGCTCTTTTTCTCATTAGCGGGTAGAGGCTCGGCGAATCGCCGTGCCTGTCGTCCGGCATGCTTTGAGCCGGGGGTTTCATCCGCATCACTACGAGGAGCGTGACAGACCATGCCTACATCAACTCCTCCGCGCACACGTAAACTGACGATCATTGCGCAAGACCCGAGCGTGCGCGCCGGCCGGCGCATCCTGCGCGCGCGCGTCGATGTGCCCGCCGAAGACCTCGCGCCCGGCCCGTGGGGTTATCGCGTTCACGTCGTCGACTACGATTCTTCGACCGGCACGCTCTACCGCCCGCTCAAGTATCGCCCGCTCAAGTCGGAGACGGACGGCGACCTCTTCGCCGACGCCTCGGACGAGGAGTTGCTCTCGAATCCGAACTTTCACGCGCAGAACGTCTACGCCATCGTGATGCGGACGCTGGCACGGTTCGAGTTTGCGCTGGGGCGGCGCGTCAGTTGGGGCTTCTACGGACACCAGATCAAGGTCGCCCCGCACGCCTTCGCCGACGCCAACGCCTTCTACTCCGAACGCGATCAGGCGCTCATGTTCGGTTACTTTCCGGGAAGCAAGGGGCGCATGGTGTGGAGTTGTCTCTCGCACGACGTCGTGGCGCACGAGACGACGCACGCCCTGCTCGACGGTTTGCGCGAGCGTTACACAGACCCTTCGTCGCCCGAACAGGCGGGCTTCCACGAAGGCTTCGCCGACATCGTGGCGCTGCTCTCGGTCTTCTCGCTGGCGGACATCGTCGGCATCCTCATCGACCTCGACGCGCCGGAGAAACGTCCCAAGCAGATCGCGCGCCGCGCGCTGACGGCCGAGAGCCTGCGCAAGTCAATGCTGCTCGGTCTCGCCAAAGAGATGGGACGGGAGTTGCCGAGCGTGCGCGGCGATGTGCTCCGGCGCTCGGCCAACCTCACGCCCTCGCGCGATTACATCAAGTCTTGGGAGTTCTCCGAACCGCACAGGCGCGGCGAGATTTTGGTCGCCGCCGTGATGAACGCCTTCATCAGCGTGTGGCTGAATCGTCTGACGGCGCTCGGCGACGTGTCGCCCGGCTACCTCGACCGCGGGCGCGTGGTTGAAGAGGGCGCGACGGCCGCCGACTATCTCTTGACGATGGTGATTCGCGCGCTCGACTATGCGCCGCCCGTCAACCTTGAGTTCTGCGATTTCCTGAGCGCCATCCTCACGTCCGACCGCGAAATCAACCCGGCGGATGCCAAGTACAACTTCCGCGACACGCTCAGGCGTAGTTTCATCAGCTACGGCATCGACCCGGCCTCCAAAGGCACGACGAGCGACCCCGGCATCTGGGAGCCGCCGCAAAGCAACTTGAACTACACGCGCACGCACTTCGAGTCGATGCAGCGCGACCCGGATGAAGTGTTCCGCTTCATCTGGGACAACCGCAAGGCGCTCAGTCTCTACGACGACGCCTACAGCCGCGTGCTCTCCGTGCGCCCGTGCCTGCGCGTCGGGCCTGACGGCTTCGTCCTTCGCGAAACGGTCGCCGAGTACATGCAGATCATCAACCTTCAGGCTTCGGAGTTAAAGCTTCTACAGATCAAAGTTCCCGAAGGGATGCCTAAAAGTCAGGAGGTCAGACTGTACGGCGGCGGCGCGCTCATCTTCGACGAGTACGGGCGTCTGAAGTATCACGTGCGCAACCGCGTCAACGACCGCGAGCGCCAAACTCAACGCCTCAAGTTTCTCTGGGAGTACGGGTTCTTCCGCGACGGGGCTGCGGCCTTTCGCAGTTTCTCACACCTGCACCGGCAACGCGCGATGGCGCTGTCGAACAACATCTCCGAGGAATGGTGAACGTTTATGCCGCCAACACGTAAACCCACGCGTCTGACGCTGCGTACCTATCAGGTCGGTTTCGGCGACTGCTTTTTGCTGACGTTTCATTACCAAAGTTTCGACCGTCACGTCCTGATCGATTTCGGCAGCACCGGCCAGCCGAAGTCGGCGGGCGAGAATCTGATGCTGCGCGTGGCCGAAGACATCCGGAAGGAGTGCGGCGGCAAACTCCACGCCGTCGTGGCGACGCACCGGCACAAGGATCACATCAGCGGTTTCGCCACCGCCAAAAACAAAAAGGGTTCGGGCGACATCATCGCCGCTTGCCGTCCCGACCTCGTCATCCAGCCGTGGACTGAAGACCCGAAGGCCGCTCCCGACACGGGCGCGCTGCCCGAAACGAATGGCAACAGCCGTAAGTCCTTCGTCGCATCGCGCCAGTCTTTCGTCGCCGCGCTCAACGACATGCACGCCATCTCGGAAGCCGTGCTGGTCGAAGCCGAGCGTCGCAAGTCCGTGCTCGGCAAGACGCTGCACCGCGAGTTGACCTTTCTCGGCGACGACAACATCTCCAACCGTTCGGCCGTCTTGAACCTGATGAACATGGCTCCCAACAAATATCTGCATTACGGCAGCCGTTCGGGGTTGGAGAAAATTTTGCCGGGCGTGCGTATCAAAGTGCTCGGCCCGCCAGACCTCAAACAATCGCAGACCATACGCAAGCAGCGCAGCGCCGACGAGGCCGAGTTCTGGCACTTCCAGTCGCGGTTCTGGCATCTTCAGGCGGCCGCCGCCGAGCAGTTCGCGCTCGGCAGCAAGGCGAGCGTCTTTCCCACGGCGAAGACCTACTCGGCGCTCGCCGCGCCGCCCTACACGCGCTGGTTCATCAATCGCATGCGCACGATGCGCGGCGATCAATTGCTCGGCATCGTGCGCACGCTCGACAAGGTGATGAACAATACGAGCCTCATTCTTCTCTTCGACGTGGGCGGGCAAAAATTCCTCTTCCCCGGCGACGCGCAGATCGAGAACTGGTCATACGCGCTGAGCAAGCCCTCCGTGCGCCGCATGCTCCAAGACGTTAACCTCTACAAGGTCGGCCACCACGGCAGCCTGAACGCGACGCCCAAGTCGCTCTGGAAACTCTTCAAGCATCGTTCGCCGAAACGCACTCCGGAGCGTTTGCAAACCATCGTCTCGACGATGCCGGGCAAGCACGGAAAGACGACTAACAACACGGAAGTTCCCCGCCGCCCGCTCGTCGAAGCGTTGGAAGCCGAGAGCGACTATTTCACCACGCAGAAACTCAAAAAAGCGGAACTGAAAAAGACTTTCCAGATCGACCTGTGAGCCGCGTGTTCCTTGCGTTTAGTTTTATTAGCTGCTCTTAACGGTCGCCTTTTGCGCTCTGAGGGGCGAGCGGGTTTTCAGGCCAGTGGTGGCGCGGGTAGCGGCGGCCGAGTTCGCGCCGGATGGCGGCGTAGTGGCGCGTCCAGAATCCGTCGAGGTCGGTCGTGATCTGGATGGCGCGGTTGTTGGGGGCGAGCAGGTGCAGGACGAGCGCGACGCGACCTGAGGCGATGCGCGGCGCGTCTCTCATGCCGAAGAAGTCTTGCAGCCGCGACGCGATCCAAGGCGACTTGCCCGGCTCATAGTTGACACGCACTTGTCGCCCGCGCGCGAGCGTCACGCGTTCCGGAGCCATCTGCGCGAGCATGCGCGCTTGCTCCGCGTTGAGGCGCGCGCGCAAGACTCGGAGCAGGCCGTCGCCGCGCGCCGCCTCTCTCAGTTCAGCGAGACTCCGCCGACCTTCGCAGAGACTCTTGAGCGCGTCGCGCACGTCCGTTTCGTCAAGGCCGGGAAATTCGTTTTCGGGAAACGCCTCGCGGACGAAAGCGAGGCGTGCGAGGAAGCGCCTGACTGCTTCGCCGTCGATCAAAGTTTCGTCACCGGCCGCGAACGCCGCTTCCGCCAAGACGGCCGCGACGCCCTCGCCGCCCCCGACGCTCGCGCGGCTTTCGGCCAGAGTGATTCCTTCATACGCGAGCCGCGTGACGGTTTCGACGCGTTCCAGTTGCGCGTTCCATTCAACCTCGCACGTTTCCTCGATGCGCTCGGTGAACAGGTCGAGCAGCCATTCCGGTTCGATGGCGCTCGCCAGACGCACGACGGTCGAAGCGCCGCGCGACGCGCCCGCCGTCCTCGTGCCGCGCCGTTCCTCCGCCTCCACCGCGACGAGAAATTCCTCTTCGCGCACCAAACTCTCAGGCGCGAGCGTGGCCGAACCGCCCCCGGCCAGCAACAACTCCAAGTTCTCGCCCGCCCCCTTGCCCGCCCCCTTGCCCGCGAAGACGCGCCGACGCGCCACGCGATCCGGGTATCCGGCGAGGAGCGAGATCAACAGTTCCGCGTCTTCTCTTTCACTATCTTTCCCGGCAGCATCTTTCGTCGCAACGTCGTGCGTCTTGCGCCCGACCGCGCCGTCTTTCGCCCCGACGCTATCTTTCGTCGCAACGTCAGGCGTCCTCTGCTTCCTCGCGCCGACGTGTCGCGCGAGTTGTCGCCGCACGCGCTCGACGTCTTGCACGGCACGCGCGTCCAAGTTCATCCGGCGCAACTGTTCGGGCGCGAAGTTTTTCCCGGCAGCTTCCGCGAACAGATCGAACAGGTGAAGCACGTCGGATTTGCCGTGGACTGTCGGCAACGTGGGTCTAAATTCACGCGCGCCGGTCAGGGATTGACGCGCGCGTATGTCGCGCTCGCTGAGAAGCGCGGCGACCGTGCATGCGGCCTGCGCGACGCCGCGCGACGCCGCTTCGACGACGACGCGCGCGAGTCTCGGATGCAAAGGCAGACCGAGCATCCTGCGGCCGACGGCCGTGACTTGGCGTTCGTCTCCGAGCGCGCCGAGGCGTCGGAGCAACGACTCGGCCTGTGCCAAAGCGCGTGCGGGCGGCGCTTCATACCAGTCAAACGCGCTCACGTCCGAGATGCCCGCCGCGTGTAGTTCGAGCACCGCTTCGGCCAGATCGGCGCGCTGAATCTCCGGCGTCTCAAACTCGGCTCGCGCCGCGAAATCTTGCGCCGTGTAGAGACGCAAAGCACGACCGGGGCGTGTGCGCCCGGCGCGTCCGGCGCGCTGCGCGGCCGAGGCGCGGCTGATGCGCGCGACGCTGAAAGTCGGTAGTCCAGACCACTGCGAATGCTCCGCGATGCGTGCCAGCCCCGCATCGACCACGGCCACCACCCCGTCAATCGTGACGGAACTCTCCGCCACGTTCGTCGACAAAATGATCTTGCGCTTGGCCGCCGGGCGGACGGCGCGATCTTGTTCGGCGGCGGGCAACTCGCCGTGCAAAGGCAGCACGAGCGCGCCGAACTCTGCGGCGAGTGCGGCGCAGGCTTCGGCCGCGCGCCTGATCTCGGCCGCGCCCGGAAGAAACACGAGCACGTCGCCGTCAACGCCTTCCGAGAGCAAGCGGCCGACGGCCGCCTGTACTTGCGCGGCCACGGGGCGCTCGTCCGTTCGCGCGAGATGTTCTATCTCAACTTCAAAGCGACGCCCCTCGGAGCGCAGCACCGGACAGTCTCCGAGAAAGCGCGCGACGGGCGCGGCGTCGAGCGTGGCCGACATGGCGACGATCAGTAGTTCGGGTCGCGCCCCTCGCTGCAAACGTTTCAACAGGGCGAGCGCGAGGTCTGCCTCCAAGTGGCGCTCGTGAAACTCGTCGAGGACGACGGCGGCGACGCCTGACAGTTGCGGGTCTGCGAGCAGTCGTCGCAAGAGGACGCCTTCGGTGACGTAACGCAGGCGCGTGCGTGCGCCGCCCACGTTCTCGAAGCGCACCTGATAGCCGACCGTCTCGCCTAAGTCTTCGCCGAGTTCCGCCGCCACCTGTCGCGCGGCCAGACGCGCGGCGATGCGGCGCGGCTCCAAGACCAATATCTCGCCTTCGCGGGCGAGGCCGCCTGCGAGCAGCGCGGGCGGAAGCCGCGTCGTCTTGCCCGCGCCGGTCGGCGCTTCGACGACGAGCCGGGGCGTGTCACGGAGGGAGGCGACAACCTCAGGCAAGAGCGAATCGATGGGAAGCGTCTGCATCGAATATGATCTAAAGGCAAAGGGGCGGCGCGCGTCAAAACCGGAGAGAGAGTTGTCGCCGGCGCGCCGAGCGTTCAAGCGCGTGTTGAAAAGTGCTTGCCGGATGCGCCGCGCTCTTGATCCTGTCCGTCAATTTTTCTCGCGTATACCAATAGACCTCGCTGCATCTCGATCTTTGTGTGAGCGTTGAAGGAGAAATGATGGAAGCGACAATCGTAGAGTCAATGCAGCCCTCCGCAACCGGACAGACATCCGTGCCCATTCACGATCAAACCAAAGCCGACGCGTTTGCCGCCAAGATGCTCGGCGTCATCAACGCCGCGTCACTCGGCTTGATGACCAGTATCGGCCATCGCACCGGATTATTCGATGCGATGAGCGGTCTTGAGGCGTCCACCCCTAAGCGCATTGCTGAGGTGGCCGGGCTGAACGAGCGTTACGTCAGAGAATGGTTGGGCGCGATGGCGACGGGTGCGGTCGTCGAGCACGACGCGGTGGGCGATACCTACCATCTGCCGCCCGAACACGCGGCCTTCCTGACGCGCGCCGCAAGTCCGAACAACATGGCCGTCACCACGCAGTTCTTCTCGGTCTTGGGCGGCGTGGAAGACCGCATCGTCGAGTGCTTCCGCAGCGGCGGCGGCGTGCCTTACTCGGCCTACCCGCGTTTCCACGAAGTGATGGCCGAAGAGAGCGCGCAGACCGTGCTCGCCGCGCTCGTCGATTTTATCCTGCCACTCGCCGCCGGGATGACCGAACGCCTCGGCGCGGGCGCGGACGTGCTCGACGTGGGCTGCGGGCGCGGGCGCGCCATGCTCCTCTTGGCCGAGACGTTTCCGCGCAGTCGTTTCACGGGCTTCGATCTCTCGACCGAGACGGTCGCCGAGGCCAACGCCGAAGCCGCCGCGAAAGGACTGGGGAACGTCCGCTTCGAGACGAGAGATGTCACCGCGCTCGACGTGCGCGAGCAGTACGACCTCGTCACGGCCTTCGATGCCATCCACGATCAGGCGCACCCCGCTCGCGTCCTCGCAGGCATCGCACGCGCCTTGCGCCCCGACGGGACGTTTCTGATGCAGGACATCGCGGGTTCGAGCCACGTCGGGCACAACATGGAGCATCCGATTGCGCCCTTCGATTATACGATTTCCTGTATGCACTGCATGACCGTCTCGCTCGCGCAAGGCGGCGTGGGCCTCGGCGCGATGTGGGGCGAGGAGCAGGCGCAGGAACTGTTGGCGGCGGCGGGCTTCGCACACGTCGAGTTGAAGAAGCTTCCGCACGACATCATCAACGTCTACTACGTGGCGCGGCTCGGCCAACCGTAGTGTCGGGATAACTCCGGACGAGACCGCCCCGCGCTTTCGCCGCGCTCTCGACAGGAAACATTAACCGAAGCTCAAACCACCCTTGACCATCCTGCTTCTCTTTGCGTCTTTGCGCCTTTGCGTGAGATGTTTTTCTTTGCCAAAGAATAACCTCACGCAAAGGCGCAAAGACGCAAAGGAAAACATGACTTCGCCATCGAAAATTCTTTCCTCTTGACAGCGATTCGTTCCGGCGATAACGTGCGGCTGTCTTTGTCATCGCTTCGACGTGCTGCTCCGGCACGTTAAAAGCATCCCGATTCTCGCACCATCAAATTTATGAAGAGCGTGTTGATCCTCTGCCCGACGAGCAGAGAATATCTCTACTTGCCCGCCGTCGCCGCGCGCCTCGATTGCCGCCTCGTCTTCGACGATTTCGCGGGCGATTACTTCGACCGCCAACTACGGGGCGCGCCTTCGTCCACGGCGGGCGACCTCAACCTCCTCGCGCTCGTCGAAGCCGTCATCGAACGCTACAAGGATATTGGTCTCGCGGGTGTCACGTCGGGCGTGGGCTATCCCGGCATGCCCGTGGCGAGTATCGTCGCCGAGCGTTTGGGCTTGCCGGGCGTCGCGGTCGGACGCGTGCTCTGCTGCGAGCATAAATACTATTCGCGCGTGGCGCAAAAAACTCACGTACCGGAGGCCACGCCCGCTTTCCAACTCGTGCCGCCCACGGGGCTCGACGCGGACTCGCTCAAACTTCCTTTGCCGCTTTTTTTGAAACCCGTCAAATCCTGCTTCTCCATCAACGCGCAAAAAGTGCACACGCTCGCCGAACTGCAAAGCGCGGCCGCGCGCAGTCTGCTGCCCGAAGGCTTCCTCAGCCCCTTCAACGATCTGCTCCGGGCGCACACGGATTACGAGTTCGACGCGTCTTACCTGTTGGCCGAAAGTTTGCTCGAAGGCGCGCAGGTTTCGCTCGAAGGCTACGTGAGCGGCGGGCGCGTGCACGTCCTCGGCATCATCGACGCGTTGATGTTTCCCGGCACGATCTCTTTCGAGCGTTTCGTCTACCCGTCGCGTCTGCCCGCCGAGGTGCAGGCGCGCATGACCGGAATCGCCGAAACGTTCATCGGTCGTCTCGGTTACGACAACGCGCTCTTCAACATGGAACTGATCTACAACGCGGCGACGGGCGACGTGCACATCATCGAAGTCAACCCGAAGATCGCCTCGCAGTTTCCGGATTTGTTCGAGAAAGTTGACGGCGAGAGTTCCTACGCACCGCTCTTGCAGACCGCGCTCGGCGACGCGCCCGCGTTTCCGCGTGGGCAGGGCGAATTCAAACTCGCGGCCAGTTGTGTGCTGCGCACTTTCGAGAACAAGAGAGTGGCGCGCGTGCCGACTGATGAACAACTGTCGGAACTTCGGCGCGCTTGCCCCGACGCGCGCGTCGAAGTTTCAGTCTGCGAGGGACAACTGCTCTCCGACATCATGCAGGACGGAAACAGTTTTCGCTACGGCCTCGTCAACCTCGGCGCGAACTCGACGGCAGAACTCGACGCCAAGCTCGCCTTCTGCGAACGCATGCTCGACTTTCGTTTCGCCGCGCCGTGACGCCGCCTCGCTCAGTGATGGGGTAATAGTGTGTTGCCGGCCTTACACGCCCCACTTGCCGACGATCAGCCCGATGATCGCGCCGCCGATTGCTCCCAAGATGAGGATCGGAGCGTAAGCCTTTGTGATGATGGCATCGGGCAAACTGAGCAGGATGCCGAAGATCAAACCACTCGCCCAGTCCGGTAAAGGTAAGCGGGCAGCGCCTATCACGAAGCCAATCGCAAAGCGGTTTAAGAACGCCCCCATGAGCGCGGCGCGCTTGTCGCTAAAAGACAATGGAATCATGGAAGCGGCGGACAGCGCGCCATAGATGAGGCCGCAGATTGTGCCGAGCAAGAGACGCGACATGGCGGAACTCCGCAGGCAAGTTTAAGAGCAGGCTGATTAAAGTATAACCGTGATCCTGCCAACAACACTTTCAATCGTCTGAAAGTTATTTGTCGGCAACATCCTCTTGCCTCACCACCGTTTTGGAAAAGTTGTTGACAGCATCGGGGCAAGGCTCATACAGTGTAGACGCTTTATCAAGCAGTCCTCGCGGTCGGCCCGTCCGCTCTTTTTCTAACACTCAACAACCAGCCGGGTAGTCGTCGTCGTCGGGCGCGGGGTCGATTGTCTCGCAAGAGTTTCAGCCTTACACGTTGCTCCCACTCAAGACCCGCGCGCCCGAGTTCTTCATCCGAAGGCGCGCGCACGGTCAGACGCAAAATAAGGACTCTTTTCTTTCCCACGTAGGAGGCCGGATTGAAGATCGCGAAAACCCTTACCTGCTGCTGCTTCTTCCTGCTGTTCGTCGTCCTCTCCGTCATGCTCAACCCCGCCGGGTACGGCGTCGAAGTCGCCGCCGCCAAGTCCGAGCCGGGCGCGCCGCAAAAGCCTTGCGGCTGGCCGCTCGGTCAACTGCCGAGCAAGACCGGCACGGTGGCCTTCGAGCAACGCCTGAGCGATTACGTCAACAACAATTGCTACAAGACAGACCCCGGCTGGAAAGCCGACTTTGAAATCCGCGACACCGGCTCGTATCTCGGCGGCAAGTATTACGGCACGCACAACGCCGTGCGTGTCTACTACTCGCCGGAG
The DNA here is from genome assembly GCA_036387235.1 of Pyrinomonadaceae bacterium. GTDB lineage: Bacteria > Acidobacteriota > Blastocatellia > Pyrinomonadales > Pyrinomonadaceae > JAIVJZ01. Next base: position 74,267 of record DASVUD010000042.1, on the reverse strand, counting down.
ATCGTCAAGTGGCTCGGCGATGGCCGCGAAGGCCAACGCAAAGAGGGCGATATCCCCGACGGCGCGGCCATCATCAAGGAGATGTATCCCGCCCCGGCGCAGCAGAACGCCGACCCGAAAATCAAATGCAACGACCCCAGCGGCAAGAACGACCCCTATCGCTGCAAGGGCTTGGCGATCATGTTCAAGGATAGACAGGGTTCTTACGACGGCTGGTTTTGGAGCGACGGCAATCCGGCCAGTTATGCCATGTACCCGAACGCGGGCTTCGGCCTCTACTGCGTCAACTGCCACGCCTCCGCCAAAGTCGAACTCACCTTCTCGACGATGAACAACGTGCTCGGCAACCCGATCACTTTCAACCCGACGATGCCGCCGAACCAGATCAACCTGCCCGCCGCGCCGCGCGCCGCCTCCGCCGCGACGCGCGCGCAGATCGGCCCCGCGCGACAACTCACGGACGAAGACGACATCTCCGTCCACATGAAGCGCTCGGCCGACGGCGAGGACAACAAGGCCAAGGGCGCGAGCGCCGCGTCGCGCTTGCTGACCGCGCCCGCGCACCGCGCGTCGGCGGCCGCAGGCACGCCCGCGCCCGTCGCCTTGCCCACGCCGAAGCAGTTCGTCATCGAGTGGTACGACACGGCCACGCAGCGCGGGCAGGGACAGAAGCCGCAGATGTTCATCACGTCGAACCAATGTATCGGCTGCCACGACGCGACGCAGAACAACCCCTCGCAGCCGAACATGATCTACTCGCAACTCTACACGCAAGGGTCGGCCAGCCCTTCGCCCACGCCCACGGCCATCGACCTCAACCTGTCGCCCTACAGCGAGTGGCGTTCGTCGATGATGGGACTCGCGGGGCGCGACCCGGTCTTCTTCTCGCAGTTGGAGACGGAGTTCAACTTGTATCCGGGCATCAAGGATCAGATCGTCAACACCTGTCTCAGTTGCCACGGCATCATGGGGCAGCGGCAGCTCGCGCTCGACACCGGGCAGCCTTACGGCTTCCAGTTAGGCTTCCTCGATCAAATCCCGCCGCAACCTTTCGCCGAGTACGGCGCGCTCGCGCGCGACGGCATCTCGTGCGCCGTCTGTCATCACATCTCCGACGAAGGCTTGGGCACGCCCGCCACCTACACGGGCAAGTTCAAGACCGGCAAGCCCGACGAAATCTTCGGCCCCTATCAAGACGTGACCGAAGTGCCGATGAAAAATTCGCTCGGCCTGACGCCGCTCAAGACGAAGGCCAACCAGATACACAAGTCCGCCCTCTGCGGTTCGTGCCACACGGTCATCCTGCCGGTCTTGACGCCGGGCAAGGCATACACGCCGGGCGACAACATCTTCACCAACCCGAACCAGAAGACCGGCCACGAACAGAACACCTATCTCGAATGGCGCAACAGCAAGTATCAAGACGAGCGCGCGCCCATCGACCAAGCGGCGGCGCAGACGTGCCAGCAATGCCACATGCCCGGCAAGTATCCGAGCAAGACCGGCGCGCAGTTGAAGTTTAAGATCGCCTCCATCGAAGAGGAGACTTTCCCGGCCGTCGAATTCCGCGCGCCCGACGAAGACATACACCTGCGCGTGCGCGGCGCGGACAAGGAGGGCGACTATTCGCGCCACACGCTCGTCGGCCTCAATTTGTTCGTGATGGAAATCTTTAACCAGTTTCCGGCGACGCTCGGCCTGTCGAGCGTTGACTACAGCGGCAACTTCGTCCCCTTCTTCGACCCGATGGCGACCTTCGGCAATCCCGTGCCGAGCATGCTCGTGACGAAGAAGTCGGCGCTTCAGATGGCGCGCAGCGAGACGGCGCAGGTCGAAGTCAAGTCGCTCGTCCGCAGCCCGAGAGGATTGACGGCCGAGGTCAAGGTCACGAATCTGGCCGGCCACAAATTCCCTTCGGGCGTCAGCTTCCGTCGCGCCTTCGTCGAGTTTCGCGTCAACGTCGGGGGCAAGCCCTACTGGGTTTCGGGCGCGACGAACGACAAGGGCGTGATCGGCGTCTGGAAGAACGGGCAGTTCACGCCGCTCATCACCGAGTCGTTCAACAAGGCGACCAACCCGCAGCAACTTTTCCAGCCGCACTACGACACCATCACGCGCGAGGATCAGGTGCAGATTTACGAGGAACTCGTCAAAGACGCCAACGGCAACTTCACGACGAGCTTTCTCAGCCTCGCCGACGACATCAAGGACAACCGCCTGATGCCGCAGGGCTGGCGCGAAAACGGCCCCGACGCCGACAGCACGGAGCCGCACGGCGTGCCCCGCGCGTCCAATCCCGGCTACTTCGACGGCACGGGTTCGGACACAGTCACCTACCAAGTTCCGCTCGACCCGCGCATCGTCGGCCCCATCACCGTCTCGGCCACGATCTACTACCAGACGATCCCGCCGTACTATCTCGAACAGCGTTACATCAACGCGCCCGGCGGCCAGTTCACCAACTCGCTCAGGTATTACGCCACCAACCTCAACACGAACTACGTCGATCCGAAGTGGCTTCTCTACTTCAACGAAGCGCCCATCAAGGACTGGAAACTGCGCGTCACAGACTCCAAGCCGCAGACGATTCGTTAAACTCAAACGCCGGACGCCGCCGCGCGACGCAGCGCGAGCGGCGTCCGATACGCAACGCCCAAAAACGAACGGCCTGACGAGATTGATACTCGTCAGGCCGTTTCCACGAGCGCAACTTTTCCATTAGCACTCTGCCAACGTTCAACGCGCGGCGAGCAGGCGGTCGAAATAGGCGGCGAGATTTTTGCCGAACTCCGCCCCGCGGTCGAAGTAGCGCGCGAAGATCGAGGGGTTGATCAGTTCAGCCTCCATCAACATCGGCCCCTGTTCGCTTTGGATCAGATCGATGCGGCTGTAGTGGATGGGACAACCGAGCGATTCGTAGGCGCGCAGAGTGCGGAGAGCGAAATCCATTTCGGCGGGCGTCGGCTCGTAGAGCACGGCCGTGCCGCCTTCCGATACGTTGCAGCGAAACTCGTCCGGGTTCAAGGGACGCTTCAACAGCGCGTATTGACATTCAAAGCCGAGGAAGACGAGGCTGCGCTCTCCTTCACGCACGCCCGCGATGTAGTCCTGCGCCAGATATTCATCTTCGTGCCCCGCAACGGCGTCCAGTTCGTCCATCGTTTTGACGAGCATCACGCCCCTGCCGCGCTCGCCACTGATGGGTTTGAGCACAACCGCCTCGCCGCGCTCCACGCGTTCGCGCACCGTCTCGTCGAACGGGCGCGTCAGCGGCACTGTAATTCCCCGCCGCTCCAAATCCAGAAGATATCGCTTGTCGATGTTGTGCCGGATCGTGGCCGGGTCGTTGACGACGACGCGTGCGGTTTCGGCGAAGCGTTCGACCATGCGGAAGAATCGCGGCAGGTCGAAATAGAAGCCTTCCATCTTGTAGACGAAGATCAAGTCCATCTCCGAGAGCGCGGGCGGCGTGATGAAGCGCTTCGCGTTGTCGTGGAACATGCGCGCGAACTCGCCGCCTCGGAAATCGTCCCAGTTGGCGAAAAAAACTTCGTGTCCGAGCGCCTGCAACTCGTCCGAGAAATCGTAGCAGTCGCCGTCGTCCACTTTCAGCTTCACGGCGAAGTGATCTTCGCGCGTCGACTCCCGCTCTTCCGCCAAAGTCATCAAGATGTGGCTCACGCTTCCGCAAACTCCTTTCACAACGGGACGCTCACGCTCCGCGCCACTCGCGCACGGGATAAACCTCGCGCGGCTCGCCTTCCGTGATCACTTTGGCTCGCGCGACGGCGACGCGCGCCAAGATTGCCAGCGGGTCGACGACCGCGCAGGGAGCATTGTCGGAACTGAGCACGAGCGAAACTTCCGTGCAGCCCGCGATGATTAACTCCGCGCCCTCTTTGATGAGACTCTCGGCCACCTTGATCAACACAGAGCGCGGCGCATCCTTGTGGCCGCCCTTGATGCCGCTCGCGCCGTAGATCGCGCGCATCACAAACTCCGTCTGGTCGTAGGCGTCGGGCACGAGCAGATGCCTCCCGTGCGCTCTGAGCGAGTGATGATAGATGCCGTTCTCAATCGTCGGCGTCGAAGCCAGCAGCCCGACCCGGCGCGACGCCGCGTGATGCTCGTCGATGTATTTGACCGTCTCCTCGATCATGTTGAGGAGCGGGATACCGATGGCGTCCTGCACGTCGCGCCAAAAGAGATGCGCGAGATTGCAGGGCATCAGGAGAAAGCTCGCGCCCGCCGCTTCCAACACTTGCGCCGTGCGGATCATCTCCGGGACGGGACTCTCGCCGCGGCCGCGCGCGTAACGTTCGCGGCTGGGAATGAGAGAGTTGTTGTAAGTGATGACGGGGATGTGATCCTGATCTTTACTGACGGTCGTGTGCGCCGTGATCAGCGCGCACAGTTGGTTGGTCGCCTCCGGCCCCATCCCGCCGAGAATGCCTATCGTCGCAATAATCGTCATCGCTGGAATTGAAACGGACAACGCGCCGGTCTCGATGCCGGTCGGCGGTTTTCGCTGCGAGTTGACCAATGGAAACCGGCGCGGGGGTCAGGCAAACGCCGCCGGCAGGTGCTTGAACGAGACGTGCGAAACGATATTATCGCCCGGATCGAATGTCAACAGGTAAAACCGCTTGGCGGCATCTTCAATTGAAGTTGATCTTCGCGTCTTGGTGTCTTAGTGGTGAATGTCGGTTAAGCAAGCATTCACCACGAAGACACGAAGAGAAGGTGGAAGGAGAGGAATAGATTTTGAGACGGGCGGCACGTCAATCGTTCTTGTCCAACTTGAGCACGACCGAGTTGATGCAATAGCGCAGGCCGGTCGGGCGCGGCCCGTCGTCGAAGACGTGGCCTAGGTGTGAGTCGCAGGCGGCGCATAAGACTTCGGTGCGCCGCATCCCGTGGCTCGTGTCGAGTTCGGTGCGGACGTTCTCTTCCGATGCAGGCTCCGTAAAACTCGGCCAGCCGCAGCCCGAATCGAACTTGGCGTCGGAGGCAAACAACTCGTTGCCGCACGCGGCGCACTTGTAAACGCCCTCGTCTTTCGACGCATAGTACTCGCCGGTGAAAGGGCGCTCCGTGCCCTTCTGCCGCGCGACGCGGTATTGTTCGGGCGTCAACTCCGCGCGCCATTCCTCTTCGGTCTTGACAACTTTCTTCGTCACGATTCGATTCCCTCCCACGCCTCAATCATCTCACACACGCGCCCTCCGGCGCGACGGCCGCTTCGCACTCACGCGCCCACGGCGCGACGCGCGGTCTCTTAAGTTACTTTACTTACTTAAGCGCGCCCGCGCTGCGGCACGAATCTGAGCGCCACGCCGTTCATGCAATAGCGCAGGCCGGTCGGGTTTGGGCCGTCGTCGAAGACGTGGCCGAGGTGCGCGTCGCAGCGCGCGCATAAGACTTCCGTGCGCGTCATGCCGTCGCTCGCGTCCTCCTGCTCGCGGACGTTCGCTTTCGCCATGGGCGACCAGAAACTCGGCCAGCCCGTGTGCGAGTCGTACTTCGCGCGCGAACTGAACAGAGGCAGCGCGCACGCGACGCAGACGTATGTGCCCTTCGCGTAGTTCTTCAAGAGCGCGCTCGAACCCGGCGCTTCCGTCCCGCGCTCGCGCGTCACGCGATATTGCTCCGGCGTCAGCAGACGCTTCCATTCCGCGTCCGTCTTGACGATTTTCGCGAACTTCACTGCGCCGCCCCGCGCGGCTCGTTGCGCTGCCGCTTCCATGAGCGGCAGGCGAAAGCACGCGGCCGCTGCTCCGAGAGTCGCGGCCGATTTGATAAAATAACGTCTATTCATTAACACACCTCTTTCGGTCTGGTCTCCTTGCATTTACGAAGACGGACGGAGCGCCGGATTGAGCGTGCAACGTTAGTCGCGTATTCTGTCCGCTCGCGTATATTTTAGACGACCCCGCACATGCACATTTTATCCATCGAATCGCTCGGCAAGAACTATGGGCTGCGCCCGCTCTTCACCGATGTCACGCTCGGCTTCGACTCGCAAGACCGCGTCGGCGTGGTCGGCACGAACGGCGCGGGCAAGAGCACGCTCCTGCGTCTCATCGCGGGCGCGGAGCAGCCCGATACCGGGCGCATCGTCTTCGCCGAAGGCGTCACCGTCGGCTACCTGCCGCAGAACCCGCCCTATGATGCCGAACAGACCGTCCTCGAAACGCTGTTCGCCGCGAGCGACGCGCAGACGAAACTGCTGCTCGATTACGAGCGCGCCTGCCAAGCGTTGGCCGCCGGGCAAGGCCAAGACGAGCGACTGTTGAAACGCGTCTCGGAATTGGCGCACGAGTTGGAGGCGTCGGGCGCGTGGGAGATGGAGACGAACGCGCGTGTGATCCTCAGCCGACTCGGCATCCATGACACGGCCGCGCGGATGCGCACGCTCTCCGGCGGGCAGCGCAAGCGCGTCGCGCTCGCACACGCGCTCATCTCCAACCCGCAACTGCTCATCCTCGACGAACCGACCAACCACCTCGACGCCGAGACGATCACTTGGCTCGAAACCTATCTCGCGCGCACGCGCGGCGCGCTCCTGCTCGTCACGCACGACCGCTATTTTCTCGACCGCGTGACGGGACGCATACTCGAAATCGAACGCGGCACGGTGCAAGCCTTCGACGGCAACTACGCCTACTATCTCGAACGCAAAGAGGAACAGGAGGAAGCGCGGGCGGCCGAAGGACAGAAGCGCGAGATGCTCGTCCGGCGCGAACTGGCGTGGCTCAGGCGCGGCGCGAAGGCACGCACGCGCAAGTCGAAGACGCGTGTCGAACGCGCCGAAAGTCTCATCGCGCAGCCGAAAGACGCGGCGCGCGCCGAACTCGACATCAACGTCGCGTCCAGCCGGATCGGCAAGAAAATTTTAGAATTGCGTGGCGTCTCGAAGTCTTACGACGGGCGCGTGCTGCTCGAAGATTTCAGCTACACGGTCAAACCCGGCGACCGCATCGGCATCATCGGCGCGAACGGCGCGGGCAAAACCACTCTGCTCGAGATCATCACGGGGCGCGTCAGTCCAGACCATGGCGCGGTCGAAGTCGGGCAGACCGTCCGCTTCGGCTATTACGATCAAGAGACGCGCGCGCTTGACGAACGGGAACGCGTCATCGACTACATCCGACAGACGGCCGAGCGCATCGAGACGGCCGACGGCCAAGTGATTACGGCCGGGCAGATGCTCGAAAAGTTTCTCTTCGACGGTGGGATGCAATACGCGCCCATCGCGAAACTGTCGGGCGGCGAGCGGCGCAGGCTCTATCTCCTGCGCGTGCTGATGACCGCCCCGAACGTCCTCATCTTGGACGAGCCGACGAACGACTTGGACATCCCCACGCTCGTCACGCTCGAAGATTATCTCGACGCTTTTCACGGCTGCCTCATCGTCGTCAGCCACGACCGCTATTTTCTCGACCGCACCGTCGAACACATCTTCCGCTTCGAGCCGGGCGGCCGAGTGCGCGAGTATCCCGGCAACTACACGGCCTTTCTCGAAGCGCGCGAGCGACAGGAAGAGGCGCGACGGCGTGAAGAACAAGCCACAGCCGCGAGCGTCGCCGCTTCGCCCGGCGCGTCGGCGCCCTCCGCCAAACGCGTGCGCGACGACGCGACGCCGGATGCGACGACGGCGAACCCGACGCGCAAGCTCACCTTCAAAGAGCAACGAGAACTAACGGAACTGGAAACGCGCATTCAACAGACCGAGCAGCGTCAAGCCGCAATCGAAATTGAACTCGCCGCCAACTCAAGCGACGCGCATCTCGTCCATCAACTCTACACGGAACGCGAAACGCTCGACGCACAACTCGCACGCGACCTCGAACGCTGGGCTGAACTCGCCGAACGAGCATGAAGAGGAAACGACGAACGGAAGGCTGGTAAATGGTCAATAGTCAATGGTGAATGGAAAAAACTGGTTTTCATCCATTCACCATTGACTATTGACTATTTACCTTTCCAGCATTGAGCGGACGGCGCGTTCGACGGTCGGCCAAGCGTCGGAACGTGTGGAGATCAAATCGAAGTGGCCGGCGCGTTCGAGCGTGGTGAGCGTGACCGTGTCGCCGCGCGCTTTGGCCGCCGCTTCGTAGTCGTGTGCGAGTTTGACGGGGACGATTGAGTCGAGCGCGCCGTGGATCAGGTGTTGCGGGACGCCGAGCGGCAGCAGCTTGACGGGCGATACCTGCGCGTAACGCTCGGCCGCCTCGCGCGCCGTGCCTCCCACCAACTTGACGGCCGCATCGTTGCAGCCGCGCCCGAATGCTTGCAGGTCTGTGATGCCCGCGAGCGAGACCACGCCGCGCACGCGCAGAGGGTCGGGCGTGTAGAGCAAGCTCTCTTTCGGCAGCTGGCCGCGCGCCGCCAGCCAGAGCGCGAGCTGGCCGCCCGCCGAATGGCCGACGACGACCACGCGTTCGAGATCGAGCGGGTGCGTCGCGGCCAGCACGCGCAAATGATCTAGGCCGCGCGCCGCGTCTTGAAACGTGCCCGGCCAACCGCCGCCCGCCTCTCCGATGCGTCGATATTCGAGCGTCCACGTCGCCGCGCCCGCGCGTGTCAGCGCGTCGCTGAAATTCGAGAGATGCCGGAGGTCGTATTCCGCATACCAGCAGCCGCCGTGGATCACGACGACGACCGGCAAGCGTTGCTTCTGCGATGATACATCGCGCGGCAAGCGCAGTTCGCCGAACTGCGATGCTTCGTCGCCGTAGGCGATGCGAGAGTCGGCGGCGGGCGCAGGCAATTTTTCGATGTCTTGAAAAGTCACTCTTTGCTTCTGCTGCGGCGCGCACGCCGTCTGCCCGTGGCAAGCGAAGGCCAAGAGCAGAATCAATCTCAGGATGACGAAACTTTTCACTTCGGATACCTACTTGAACGAGAGTCGGCTCGTCGCCGGATCGCTCACGACTCTCGCAAGCGAACGCCGTGAGGCAAAGAAACTTTCGCCTAAAACGCTTTTCTCAGAATTTGCGAACGGCGACCGTCTTTCTGATCCTCCGTTGACCGTAGCAGCCGAAGGCTGCTATAGACAAGGCGTTCAACGTGAAGGAAGAAACCGGCCGGAGAGTGTGCCCGAAGTTAAAGAGGGCGTGAGGCGTCGCTTCGGATGCGCGTTCGTCCGGCCTCGAACTTCGCAACTCCGACCTCAAGAGAGTCGTCTTGAAACTTTCCAAACTTTTAACCTTCGCGCTCCTCGTCTGCCTGCTGCAAATTGTCTGCCCGTCCCGCGTCTTCGCACAAAAGCGCACAACCGCAGCGCGCGCCGTCGTCCACACAGCCAGAGACACCGAGATCGCGGCGCAGTTCGCGCCCGTCTTCCGGCAGGGACTCGGCGACACGCGGCGACACGATTACATCACCAATTTCGACTTCGACGGCGACTGGCGCGGCGACAACAACTGGGACAACTCGGACGACGCGCGCTATCCCCAACGCGCTTACGTCTATTACGCCGTCAGCGAAACCGTGACGCACTTCCTCGTCCACTACGCGGTCTTTCACCCGCGCGATTACAAAGGCGGCTCGGCGCGCGGGCGGGTGCTCAGCCAGATCATCCGTGAGGGCGCGCGGCGCGGCGGGCGTTACGACCCGACGGGACTGTCGAGCGAGGCCGTGCTCGCGCACGAAAACGACATGGAGGGCTGTCTCGTCGTCGCGTCGAAGACGGGCGCTGACTTGAAGCGTGCGCGCGTCGTCTACGTCGAGACGCTCGCACACGACCGCTTCTTGAAGTACGTGCCCGTGGCCGCTGTCGAAGGCGCTGCGTCGAGCGAGAGCGCGCCCGAACGTGGCGGGGTGGACGCGCGCGTGCGGCTGGACGCGTCGGGGCGGCCTGAGTTGTACGTCGAACCGCGTGGGCACGGCGTCTATGCCTTCGACGCGGAGAAACACGGGCGCGCGGGCGAGACGCTCGCCTACAGATTCACGGGGCGCGCGGACGACCCGGAAGAATCTTCGGCCACGGAGGTCGGCTACGCGCTCGTGCCGCTGGCGACGACCATCTGGCCGCGCGCGCGTGGCGGCGTCAATCAAACTTTCGGCGCGGTCTACGGGTACGGCGCGCGTTCGTTCAGCGCGGCCGGAGGCGCGGCGCGCGCCGTGAAGCGACAAGTCGCGCTCGGCGATTTGGGCGTGGCTTTTCGTGGGCTGAAGGGCGCGCCAAACGCCGCGCGTCCGCCGTGGGGCTGGTTCGACCGCACAGAGCGCGGGCGCGCGCGCGGCGAATGGTTCTTCGACCCGGCCGCCACTGTCAAACGCCACTTCAAACTCGGCGAAGATTTCTCCATCACTTACACGCACGCGCCCTTCCTCGGCCTCGCGCGAAAGTCTTAGAGCAACTGCTCAAACTTAAAAACTTGAAACCACGCGCCACGCACGAAGCCACACGAAACGAAACTGCCCGAACTTCTGCTTCGTGTTGTTTCGTGTGAGGCGCGTGGTTTCTTGCTTTCGTTAGTCGCTCTTAAATTCGACTGACGCTGACAAACAAAAGCGGCGCGAATTGAATCATCAATCCGAAACTGCGTAACGCTTCATCGAAAACTATGTACCCGCCCGTTGAAAGTTTTTTGCGGGCGAACGGGCGCGGCGTTGTTATAATCCGCGCATCCCCGGAAATCGAATTTTGCAGCATATGAAAAATAGAGCTTGAAGTAAGGAGTGTTCCCCATGAAGAATTTGAGCGTGAAGGCCGCGTCTCTGTGTGCGTTGTTACTGTTGTGCGTGCCGTGCGAGGCATGGGGTCAGGCGGCGTCTGCTTCGGCGGCGGGCGGCAACTGGCCGCAGTGGCGCGGCGCGAACCGCGACGGCATCTCGACGGAGACCGGGCTGCTCAAGCAGTGGCCGGCCGAAGGGCCGCCGCTCGCGTGGAAAGCTGTGGGCGCGGGGCGCGGCTATTCTTCGCTCGCCGTCGCCGACGGTCGCCTCTACACGCTCGGCCTGCGCGGCGAACGCGAGTTCGTCATCGCCTTCGACGTGGCGACGGGCAAGGAACTCTGGGCGCGCCCGCACGGTTCTGCCTTTCACAACGACCGCGGCGACGGGCCGCGCTCGACGCCCACCATTGACGGCGACCGACTCTACGCGCTCGGCGGCAACGGCGACTTGTCGTGTCTGGAAGCGAAGACGGGTCGCGTCGTCTGGACGATGAACGTGCTTCAGAAGTTCGGCGGCTCGAACATCACTTGGGGCATCAGCGAATCGCCGCTCATCGTCGGCGACAAGTTGCTCGTCAACGCGGGCGGCGAAAACGCTTCCATCGTCGCCTTGAACAAGCGCGACGGCTCGGTTATCTGGAAAAGCCAGAGCGACGAGGCCGGTTATTCGTCGGCCATCACGCTGACGGCGGGCGGGACGCCGCAAGTCGTCTTCTTCACCTCGCGCCGCGCGGTCGGCTTAGACTTGCGCGACGGCAAACTTTTGTGGGAATACTCGCGCGCGGCCAACCGCACGGCCAACGCCGCCACGCCCGTCGCGCGCGGCAATCGCGTCTTCATCTCTTCCGATTACGGCACGGGCGCCGGCCTCGTCGAGATCAAGGCGGGCGCGCGCGGCGCTTTGACGGCCGAGGAAGTCTATTTCACGAAGGAGATGCGCAACCATCACAGCAGCTCCGTCCTCGTCGGCGATCACCTCTACGGTTTTTCGAGCGGCATCCTGACGGCCATGCGCTTCGATAACGGGCAGGTGGCTTGGAAAGACCGCAGCGTCGGCAAGGGGTCGCTCGTCTATGCCGACGGCCATCTCTATTGCTTCAGCGAGAACGGCGTGGTCGGGCTGGTCGAAGCCACGCCCGAAGCCTATCGGGAAAAGGGACGCTTTCGCATCGCGCAGGATTCGCTGCCCACTTGGGCGCACCCGATCATCGCGGGCGGCCGTCTCTACCTGCGCGATCAAGACACGATCTATGCCTACGACGTGAGACAGAAAAAGTAAATCTTCCCTAAAGTCTTCGACGGCCAACTTGCCGATTTCACATGGAGCGGAGAGACGACAGATGAGCTTGGAGCGAATTGAAGCACTGGCGCGCGAGGCACTGGCCGAGTCGCGCCGCAACGACTGCGAATTCATTTCGGCGGCGGCGACGCAGGGCGCGGCCGACACTTGGACAATCGACCTGCTCGACGTGCTCCATCAACAAGAGCCGTTTCGCGTGACGCTCGAAGCCGCGCCCGACGCCACCGACGAAGAGATCAGAGAGGCCATCCGGCGCGGCATCGCCGAACACTTCAGCGCCGCGAGTTATTGACTCGTGCGCCGCGCGAACTTTTTACAGAAACACCATCCGAACATCAATCCGAATGAACGAAGCAACCTTGCGCGTGCCTGACGACGACGAAGGCCGCGCCGCCGACGCCCCGTCCGTCGCGGAGATCAGAGCGCACTTCCCCGCGCTCGAACGCCTTCACAACGATCAGCCGGTCGCCTATTTCGACGGGCCGGGCGGCACGCAAGTGCCCCGCGCCGTCGTCGAAGCAGTCGCCGATTATCTCTATCGGCACAACGCCAACACGCACTGGGCGTATCCGGCGAGCGCCGAAACTGACCGGATGCTTGAAGACGCGCGCCTCGCTCTCGCTGACTTTCTGAACGCCGCGCCCACCGAGATCGTCTTCGGCGCGAACATGACGACGCTTACCCTTCACCTCTCACGCGCGCTCGCACGCACAGAGTTCAAGGAGGGCGACGAGATCATCGTCACCGAACTCGATCATCACGCCAACGTCGCTCCGTGGCAGGCGCTTGAGCGCGAGCGCGGCGTCCGCGTGCGCTCGGCGCGCATGTTGCCGGAGACCGGCACGCTCGACTGGGAACACTTCGAGAGTCTCCTCGGCGAGCGCACGAAACTCGTCGCCGTCGGCGCGGCCTCGAACGCGCTCGGCACGATCACGGACGTGCGCCGCGCGATCCTCGCGGCTCGGACGGTCGGCGCGCTGTCGTTCGTCGATGCCGTGCATTATGCGCCGCACTCGCTCGTGGACGTCGGCGCGCTCGGCTGCGACTTTCTCGCTTGCTCCGCTTACAAGTTTTGCGGTACGCACGTCGGCATTCTTTACGGCAGACGCGCTCTTCTTGAGTCGCTCGATTTTCCAAAACTCGCGCCCGCCCCGAACTATGCGCCCGAACGCGCCGAGACCGGGACGCTCAACCACGAGGGCATCGCCGGAGCAGCCGCCGCCGTGGACTTCTTCGCCTCGCTCGCCCCGCGCGCGAGCGAAGGCGACACGCGCCGCGAACGCCTGCGCGCCGCCTTCGCAGTGCTCCACGAGCGCGGCGCGGCCTTGACGGAAAAACTGTGGCGCGGTTTGACCGAGATCGAAGGCGTGAAAGTCTACGGCGTGCCGCCCGACGCGCCGCGCACGCCCACGGTCTCGTTCACGTTGGCGAACGTGGCGTCCACTACGGTCGCGCGCGAGTTGGCCGCGCGCGGTCTCTTTTTGTCGCACGGAGATTTTTACGCGGCCACCGTCGTCGAACGCCTCGCGCTCGGCGTCGAAGGTCTGGTACGCGCCGGGTGCGCCTGCTACACGACCGCCGAAGAGGTTGAACGACTCACGCGCGCCGTCGCGGAGATCGCACGCGGAACTTAAGCGCGGCTAAAATTTAGACGGGAAAACGCACGCGCAAATCCCGCGCGATGTCGAGGTAGACGTTCTTGATGGCCGCTTCGTATTCGTTGCGCGCGTCGAGTCCGCCGAGCGCGCCCGCGCCGTGTATCTCGTTCAAGTCCCACCAGCCGACTTCGTTCAAGTGGTCGGCCGGGAGTGGAAAATCCTTCTGCACGATCTGCTTGATGCGCCCGTTGCTGCCGATGATTTCCGCCTGCCACTTCTGCGAGGCAACCGAGACGAGGCCGTCGTTTGCGCCCTCCGCCCGCTCGATCACGTCAAAGGATGGTTGCAGGAAAGTGAAGACCTGCCGGCGCTCCTCCCAGCTTGAATAGGTTTGATAGAAGACCTCGCTCGCCGCCTCCGTTTCCCGCACGGACTCGTTGAACTGCGCGCAAGCCGCGCGAGACAAATCGGCGAAGCCGCGCAGGTCGATGGCGCGGCCGACGAGTTTGATCAGATCGTTTCCGCCTCGTTCGTTCAAGGCGAAGTCGGCGAAACTCGATCCGTGGTGCGGCGTGCCGATGGTCGTCAGGCTGGCGACGCGCCCGCTCATGCCCGCTTTGGCGATCATGCAGCGCGCATCAAGCCCGCCCATGCTGTGCGCGATGATGTGCGCTTTGGCCGCGCCCGTCTGCCTGAGGATGCCTTCGATCTGATCGCGCAAATCCGCGGCGCGCGTCTCCAGATTCTTCGCGTAACTCACCGTCGTGTGATGAACGTCGAAGCCGTCCGCTTCGAGGTGTGTGAGGATGCCGCGAAAGTAGTGGAGGCGGTCGAGTTTGACGCCGTGTCCGGTCAGATACTCGATGATGTCGTCAAACACTTTGCCGAACAGGCGTTGCGATTTTTGCTTGAAGGATTCGCGCAAGAAGTCGAAGCGTGCGATGCCGTGAGAAAGTGCGATGGGGTAAGTTTCATTTGAGGCCATGTGTGTGCTCCTAGGGCGCGCGAGGCGCGATTGCCTCAACGTGAACGACAAGAAATTGACGCGGCGACAAGTGCGCGTGTCGGCGTCCGGCGGCGAGCGCGGGCGGCGAAGATAACGTTTGCGCGAGCGCGAAGTCAATGCCTACTCCATGCCTCGTCAACGCTTATATGAACCGCCTGCGTTACGGCGCGAGAGGCGTGCGCGGGCAGCGCGGCGGCGGCCAATTATTTTTACGGATTCCATTGACGCGTGTGGCGTTTGGTGTTAGCCTCTCGTCAATAAAAGGCGTAAGGTGTAGTGAGGACATCTTACGCCGCGACCGTCAACGGTCACAAAGCGAACAACAGCTTCCAGCTTGCGCCGCCCGGCGCATCGGAAGTTTGAACAAGCCCGTAGAAGGTGCTGTGAGGACATCTTCTACGGGCGTTCGCTTTTTCCGGACGAGACCGCTTTCGCCGCCCGCGCCCGTTTGAGGTTATACTTCCCGCATGCGCGATGCCTACGTACTCCGTTTCCGCGACATGGCGTTGCGGCAGAAGGGGAACTGGACGCGTCGACTCGTCCACCTGATTTTGAGCATCGCGCTCCGGCTCTTTTTTCGCCGCATAGAGATCGGCGGCGCGCGAAACGTCCCGCCGCGCGAACCGCTCATCTTCGTCTCCAATCATCCGAACGGCCTGATTGATCCGGCGCTCATCTTCTGCGCGCTGCCGCGCCGCATCTCCTTCCTCGCCAAGTCCACGCTCTTTCGCATCCCGGTCATCAAGTTTCTGGTCAACGCCGTCGAGTCTCTGCCGCTCTACCGGCGCGTGGACACTGAGGAAGACGTGACGAAGAACCGTCTGACCTTCGAGCGTTGTCGCGCGCTGCTGAAACAAAATCGCTGCATCGCGCTGTTTCCCGAAGGCGTTTCGCATAACTCGACGCGGCTGCTGCCCGTCAAGACCGGCGCGGCGCGCATCGCGCTCGGCGCAATCTCCGTCCAAGCGGAACGCGCGCCGGAAGACGAAAGCGGTAACGCGCTCGATGATTTGAAGATCGTTCCCGTCGGGCTTTACTACACGTCGAAGACCTCTTTTCGCAGCGAGGCGCTGATCCGTTTCGGCGCGCCGATTGAAGTACACGCCGTCGCGCTGGACGAGCAAGGCGAACCATCGCGCGACGAGGTGAGGGAGCTTTCGGCGCGCATCGAAGCGGCGCTTCTGGAAGTGACGTTGAACGTGGCAGACGACGAAGAGTTGGGCGTGGTGACGAAGGCGCAGGAGCTTTTTTCGTCGCTCTACGAAACGCTCTCTTTGCGCCAAACGCTCTCGGCCGACTTCGACCTGCGCCGGCGCATCGCGGAGAAATTATCGCGCGGCGCGGGACGGGACGGCGACGCGCTCAGGCGCAGGATTGTCGAGCACGAAGAGGAACTCGACGCGCTCGGCATCAACGCGGAAAATTTGTCGCTCCTGACGGACACGCGTTGGAACGTCTTTCAACACTTCCTGCTGCGCGGCGCGCTCGTCCTCTTGCTGTTGCCGCTCTCCGTCCCCGGCGCGCTCTTGCACCTGCCCGCCTTCATCGCCTGCGAAGTGCTCTCGCGCCTCTATCGACGCCACGGCGTAGACGAAATCGCGCCCACGGTCAAGATACTGGCCGCCATCGGACTCATGCCCCTGACGTGGCTCGCGGTCGCGGCGCTCGCTTATTTTTGGTTGAGTTGGCGCGCGGCACTACTGGCCTTCCCGGCCGCCATCGCGTGCGGCTACGCGGCCATGCGTTCTCTAGAGACGCTCTACGACATGCGCGGCTGGTTCAAAGGCGTGCTCCTGCTCTTCAACAACCGACGGCGCGTGCTGCGCCTCTTTCTCGAACGGCGCACGCTGCATCAACAGATGAAGAAGTTCGTGGAAGATAAAAAGCCGTGAATCGTAAATCGTCAATCGTGAATAGAGAAAACTTGCTTTCTTCTATTCACGATTGACGATTTACGATTCACGGCTTTTTATCGTTACTTCTTGCCCGCCTTTTCGGCGAGGGCTTTTTCGATGGCGGCTTTGAGTCCTTCGTAGCTGCGTTCGTTGGCGACGCGGCCGTTGACGAAGAAGGTCGGGGTGGCCGAGACGCCGAGGCGGAGGGCGTCCATCAAGTCGCGTTGCACTTTGTCGGCCATCTGGCCGGAGTCGAGCGCGGCGTCGAACTTCTGCCTGTCCAAGCCCACACGCGTCGCGTACTCTTTCAACTTGTCAACGCCGAGCGCCTGCTGGTTCGTAAACAGCAACGCCGCATATTCCCAATACTTCCCTTGCGCGCGCGCGGCCTCGGCCGCTTCGGCCGCCTTCGCCGCAAACTCGTGCTGCTCAAGCGGGTAATCGCGCACCACGAGGCGCACGCGGTCGCCGTATTCAGCGACGATTCTCTCCAGCGCGGGCTGCATCGCGGCGCAACTCGGACATTGGAAATCGCTGAACTCGACAATCGTGACGGGCGCGGCCGGGTTGCCTTTGGCCGGCTGGTCGTCCGTCGCGACTTCGAGGACGGGCGCTTCGGGCGCGCGCAGGTTGACCTGCAACTGGGCGGTGCGGCGCAACTGTTCGGCGAAAGCCGATTGCAGATCGCGCCGCTGCGTGTCTTGCAGGTATTGGATGATCTGCGGTTTCAATTGCGCGAATTCGCCGTTGATGCGCGCCTTGTTTTCGTCGTAGAACTTTTGCGCCTCGGCGTCGGTGACGGGTCGGGCTTTAGCTTCGATTTCGGCGTCGAGCAAAGCCTTCGTCGTGACCTTGCGGCGCTGCGCTTCCTGTTCGAGCAACACGTCGTTGACGCGCAGGTCAACTTCCGTTTTCCGCAATTGATAGATGCGTTCCTGCACGCCGTAGATTAAGGGCTTGAGCGAGTCTTCGATCTGCGCGGAAGTGATCTGCTCGCCGCCGACGACGGCGAAGATGCGCGCGCGGTCGGCCGGGGTGGCGGGCGGCGTGGCTTGCGGCACGTTGACCTTGACGCCGGAGGCGGCGCGCAAGCGGTCTGCAAATTGTTTCGCCGCCTCGCGCTGCCGCTGCTCGCGCAGGTAGCTGATGATGTCTGTCTTGACCGCGCCGAATTCCGCGCCGATGCGGGCTTTGTTTTCGTCGTAGAACTTTTGCGCTTCGGCTTCGGTCGGCTCGGTGGTCTTGGAGACGACTTCCGCCTCCAAGAGCTTCGACGTGGTCGTGCCGCGCTTCTTCGCTTCGGCGTCGAGCAGTTTGGAGTTGATCTGCAAGTCGAGTTCGCGGGCACGCGCTTCGGCCACGGTCTTGCGCAGTTCCTCGATCTGCGGCTGGATGCGCGAGTCAACTTCCTGCCGCGTGATGCGGACGCCGTTCACTTCGGCGACGACTTCGGGCAGCGGCTCGCCCTCGCAGGCGCAATCGGCGGCCGACGGCGCGGCGCGGACGGGCGTTGCGGCGGGGGTGGCGACGCTGGCTGCGCGCGGCTGGGGCGTGGGTTGCGTCTGCGCGGGTCTGGTTTGCGTGGCGCGCGGCGTGGTCGAGACGGGGCGGCGCGTCTGCGCGAAAGCGGCGAAAGAGACAGACACGACGATCAGTGCGAGAGCTAAAAACTTCCTCATTATTCCTCCAAAGGCAACTATGGCGACGGGTGAAGTGTGGATCGTTATTGTAACAACTCAGATGACTTTTGCCACTCCGGCGGATGCTCGGCGGCGAGACGGAAGAAAAGGCGTCTCACGCAAAGGCGCAAAGATGTTGAGTCACAACGTAGCTTGAATGCTTTCTTTGCGCCTTTGCGAGAAATTCTTTTTTAACGCTTACTTTCTCGTATGTGGCGGGCGCACCTCGGCGCGCTCGTCGTCTTCGTCGTCTTCGATTGGGGGACGCATCGCGTCGAAGGCGGGGAGGCGTGAGATTTCGGGCATGGGGGAGCGCGCGCCGCGGACGGAGAACCAGATGATCTCGTTCAGGACGTGCGGGTCCGCCATGTCCGCGAAGGCGAGATTTTGTTCGGACGTGCGGCGCATCCAGTAGCGCATCGCGGCGTGTTCGCTGTCGCCTCCGGCGCGTGCGGGCGGCGTCAACAAATTGTCGGGGGCGATTTCGGGGAGCACGGCTTTGAACGGGCGCAGGTCGGCCGCCTCGCGGAAGATGTCGATGGGCGTGGCGTGCGCGTCGAGCTGGTTCATCGGCGCGAGGCCGAGCAGCATCTCCATCGTGCGAATCAGGCTGACGGTGTTGTGATAGACGTGCACGTATGCGCCGGGGCGATTGTAGGCGCTGATGACGAGCGCGGGGGCGCGGTGTGCATCGACGTGGTCGGGGCCGTCCTGCGCGTCGTCCTCGACGACGAAGATGGCCGTGTCCTGCCAGTAAGGACTTTGCGAGACCGCTTCGACGAGACGACCGACGGCGTAGTCGTTGTCGGCCACGTAGAACTGCGGCGTCGG
Organism: Pyrinomonadaceae bacterium; assembly: GCA_036387235.1. GTDB lineage: Bacteria > Acidobacteriota > Blastocatellia > Pyrinomonadales > Pyrinomonadaceae > JAIVJZ01. The sequence goes on along the minus strand of DASVUD010000042.1, from coordinate 55,273 downwards.
GAAGTTGGCGTTGAGTCCTTCCGTGTGGTTGTTCGGCAGCCGCACGATGGAGAGATGCGGCAGGCGGTCAGGCCGCCCGGCCTTGCGCTCGGCCGCAAACTCTTGAAACTCCTTGAGCCATTCGCCGAGGCGCGAGTTGCCGCGAAAGCGCGCGTCCGCGTGCGCGACTGTGATCAACGGATCGATGCGGCCGTTGCTCTCTCTGGCGGCGCGGTAGGAATCGATGGTCATGGAGTCGGGCGTGAGTTGATCGAAGTTGCGGAAGGTCGTGCTGTGATGACCTTCGAGACTTCGCTTCGTGGGGAAGGCCGAAGCGGTGGGCGAGATGTCCGGATACGAGCGGCGACGGTTGACGTTCAAGGCCGCGACGAACGCTTCGGAGAAGGTGGAGATGAATTCGCCGTAGTTGCGATAGCGAAGCCCGGCACGCGCGGCCGCGTCCCAGAGATAGAGCGAGGCGGGTTCGGCCACGTCGCGCGAGTGGTTGAGATAGGGCACGTGGCCGCGCAGGAAATTTTCGAGTTCGACGGAGGTGACGGCGCGCGGGAAAAGCGGCGTGCGGTCGCGCGCGTTCCCGGCGGCGGGACGATAGTCGGGCAGGCGGTTGAAGCCTTCGTAATCGTAGGAGCGTCCGCGGTCGCCGTAGCCCCAGCGATAGGCTTTGTCCGTGTAGTCCGTGGAGAAGGCGGCGGTTGACCAGTTGTGGCCGTCGGGGCTGGCTTCGGCGTTGACGAAGAAGCGGTCGAGCAGGCCGAAGCGCAGCGCGAGCGCGCGTTGGTTGGGCGTGACGTTTTGCGTTGCGCCTTCCGGTCGTCTCGCCGCTGCGCCCGCGCCGAAGATGGCGAGCGCCGGGTCGCCGTCGGCGCGCTGGCCGTCGCCTGCGCGCTCCACGTCGCCGAAGACTTGATCGTAAGTGCGGTTCTCTTTGATGACGTAGATGACGTGCTTGATGGGCGACGCACCGCGAAAGAGTTTTGCGCGCGGCGCGGCGAGCAAATTGTTGTTGCGCATCACGTCGGTCGTGTAGCGCGCGAGTGCCGGGGCGTCGGGCACGTCGGCCATGAAGATGTTGCCGGAGACGAGCGAGACGCTGTACTGGCCGCCCATGCCGCCCGCGCGCCCCGTGCCGACGGGGAAACGGTCGTTCGGCGCGTTCGGGTCGTGCCCCGAAGAATTCGAGACGACGGAAGAATTTTCAAAGCCCGTGCCCTTGCCGTTGGCGTAGAAGAGCGTGCAGCCGACGATTGCCACGGCCGACGGATAACGCCCCGTCGGAATGAAGCCGCGCACGATGCTCCGCCCCGCGCGCTCAACTTGCTCGCGTGCTTCTTCCCTTTCCTCCTCCGCCGTTTCTTCCTTCGCTTCACTTTCTTCGTCCGCTGCTTCCACAGCTTCGCGCGCTTCTTCCGCTTCGTCTTCCGCTTCGTCTTCCTCGTCCGCTTCGCGCAAAACGCCGTGCGCGTGCGCGCGTGCATCCGCCGCGCCTTGCGCGTGCGCCGAGAGCGCGACGACGGCGACGGAGTTGCTGTGCGCGTTGGCGACGTACAGGTTAGCGCCCCCGGCGTCGAGCGCGAGGCTTTCGGGGCTGTTGCCGACGAGTTCCGATTGCTCGGCGAGCCGCACGTCGATGCGTTCGATCTCTCGATCCGTGAGCGTGTCGATAACGGAGACGCTGTCGGCGTTCGAGTTGGCGACGTAGAGACGCGTGCGCGCCGCGTTGAACGTCATCGCCGTCGGATGACGGCCGACCGGGATGAAAGAGAGGGCTTCGCCGTCGCCGCCGGGGCTGAACACGGCGACCGACTCGTCGTTCCAACACGAGACGTAAACTTTCGAGGTCTTGTTCAAACCCGGCGCGGAGAGGGCTGCGACGCCGTAAGGATAGATGTTGTGTGCGGGACGCTCGCGCCGTCTGAGGTCGATGCGCAACATCTTCGGACTCGCGCTCGCGGGGTTGGCGATAATGGCGAAGCTGTCGTCGAGATTGTTGGCGACGAACAGCGTTTCGCCGTCGGGGCTGATGGCGAGGCCGGTCGGGTAGACGGGCTTTTGATTCCCGTTGTAGCGCGGCGACGGCTCGCGCGCGCCGAGCGAGTTGAGATCGATGAAAGCGGCTTCGACTTTGGTGTTCGGCCCCGGCGACGCGGGCGAGACGCGCGGCAGCGTGCGCGGGTTGAATCGGAACTTCCAGATTTTGTTTTCAAAGCCGCCCGACACGTACATCGCGTAAGAGCCGTCCGCGTCGGCGCGTGGCGAGAAGACGAGGCCGACGTGTGCGCTCTGCGGCGTCGGAAAATAGATGTTCTGCACGACGACAGGCGCGGGGCGCGCTTCGAGGTCGATGACGGCGAGCGATTGCTGCGCCTTGTTCGTCGCCGCGTTGAACTGGATGCCGTAGCCGCTGTGGATGGCGACGAGGAAACGCCCACGACCGTCGCGGCCGTCGCGGTCGGGGCTACGCACGAAATCGACGGCGAGCGCGCCGACGGCCGCCTGCCGCGTCGTCGCATCGCGCACGTGCGTGCCCGCGGGCGCGAGCGGCCTGCCTTGCGAGGCCGGATGCATGGGGATTTGCGCGTCGGCCGAAGAAGTTTTCAAACTCACGGACAGCAAGACCGCGAACGCGAGCGCGACGAACGCGAAGGCGGCCGCGCCGCCCCTCAATTTGTTAAGGCGCATACGCTCCCTTACATGGCGATGTTTTTCAGATGATAGCGTTCCGTGTCGTAGTGGCGCTCGATGTCCACCGTGTTGAGGCGGCCGAGGACGGAGGTGATGGGGACGAGCGAGAGTTCGCAGGCCGGGGCGATGCCGCGCGCCGAGACCATCTGGCCGAGGTCGCCCCCGGCGAGCGCGTCGGCGGCGCGCGCGCCGAACATCATGCCCATCACGCGGTCGATGGGCGAGGGCGCGCCGCCGCGCTGCGGGTGGCCGAGCATGGCCGCGCGCGCATCGTAAGGCGTCTCGCGCATGATGCGGCGTGCGAGCACTTCGCCGACGCCGCCGAGGCGCGCATGTCCGAACGAATCGTGGCGGTCGTCAACCGTGACGAGTCCGCCGTCCTCCGGGTACGCGCCTTCGGCCACGACGATGACGGAATAGCGCGGCAGCTTGCGGTCGCGCCTTGACGCCGACGTGTCGCCGAGCCGCGACTTGAGATGCCGGTAAATCTTTTCGTAGCTGAAAGGGTGTTCGGGGATCAGGATCAAATCCGCGCCGCCCGCCACGCCCGCCCACAAGGCGAGATGCCCGGCGTGGCGTCCCATCACCTCGATCACCTGCACCCAACCGTGCGAGCCGGCGGGCGTGCGCGAACGCTCGATCACTTCCGTCACGTTGCGCAAGGCCGTGTCGAAGCCGAGCGTGTAATCAGTCCCCGCCAAATCCTTGTCAATCGTCTTGGGGATGCCGACGACGCGCACGCCGCGCTCGTGCAGGCGCGCCGCGACGCCGAGCGTGTCTTCGCCGCCGCACGCGACGACGGCATCCAACCCGAGCCGCGCGATGTTCTCTTCGACTTCCGCCGAGCGATCAACCGGCTCGCCCGTGTCGGTCGAAGTCTTGAACGGATTCGTGCGCGACGAGCCGAGATTCGTGCCGCCGTCTCTGTCCCAACGCCGCACGACGTTGCGGTCGAGCGGCAACACGTCGGTCGCCGGATTGAGCAGACTACGCCAGCCGTCGTAGAGACCGACGACCGCGATGCCGTGCTCCGAAGAACGATAGACCAAGCCCTTGATCGCCGGATTCAGACCGGGCGCATCGCCCCCGCCCGTCAACACACCGATGGTTTTCACTGCACTCATTAAATGTAAACTTACTCCTTAATTAAGAGCCGTCAATCGTGAATCGTCAATCGTCAATAGAAGAAAACTGTTTTAGTCTATTCACGATTTACGATTCACGATTGACGGCTTTTCTTCCGTGTCCGCGCGCGGGACTTCCAGCCAGATGGTGGAGAGCGGCGGCAGTTCGACGTGCGCGGAATAGGGGCGCAGGTGCAAGGGGTCGGCCACGGCTTCGACGGCGTTGAGCGCGACGGAGGCGCTGCCGTCGTAGTGTGCGGCGTCCGTGTTCAGGAGCACGCGGTAACTGCCGGGCGCGGGCAGCGCGAGGCGATAGGTGCGCGTCTCGTTGGAGAAGTTGCAGACGCAGATGATGCTGCGGCGACGCTGTGCGTCTCCGTGTGAGTTGCGGATGAAGGCGACGATGTTCTCGGCGGCGCTGTTGGCGTCGATCCACTCGAAACCGGCCGGGTCAACGTCCGCTTCCCAGAGCGCCGGTTCTTCCGAATACAGGCGGTTGAGATCGGTGAGCAGGAGTTGCACGCCTTTGTGCGCCGCTTCGTCGAGCAAGTGCCAGTCGAGGCTCTGGTCGTTGTTCCACTCGCGCCATTGTCCGAGTTCGCCGCCCATGAACAAAAGTTTCTTGCCGGGATGCGCCCACATATAACCGTAGAGCGCGCGCAGGTTGGCAAACTTCTGCTCGCGGCTGCCCTGCATTTTGCCGAGCATCGAACCCTTGAGGTGCACCACTTCGTCGTGCGAGAAGGGCAGGATGAAGTGTTCGCTCCACGCGTACATGAAACCGAACGTCAGGTTGTTGTGATGAAAGCGGCGATAGAGCGCGTCCTTGCCGAAGTACGCGAGCGTGTCGTGCATCCAGCCCATGTTCCATTTGAAATCGAAACCAAGACCGCCCTCCACGACCGGCCGGGTGACCATCGGCCAAGACGTGGACTCTTCGGCGATCATCAACACGCCGGGATGCTCGCGGTGGACGGTCTCGTTCAACTCGCGCAGGAAATCGATGGCTTCCAGATTTTCGCGCCCGCCGTACTTGTTCGGCAGCCAGCGCCCGTCGTCGCGGCTGTAATCGAGATAGAGCATCGAGGCGACGGCATCGACGCGCAAACCGTCGATGTGACATTCCTTGATCCAAAAGAGCGCATTGGCAATGAGGAAGTTGCGCACCTCGTTGCGCCCGTAGTTGAAGATGTAAGTGCCCCAATCGGGGTGTTCGCCTTTGCGCGGGTCGAGATGTTCGTAGAGCGCGCTGCCGTCGAAACGACCGAGGGCGAAAGCGTCTTTCGGAAAATGCGCGGGAACCCAATCCATGATCACGCCGAAGCCGCGCCCGTGGAGGTAATCGACGAGATAGCGGAAATCGTCGGGCGTGCCGTAGCGCGCGGTGGGCGCGTAGTAGTTCGCCACCTGATAGCCCCAGGAGCCGCCGTAGGGATGACCTTTGAGCGGCAAAAATTCGACGTGCGTGAATCGCATCTCCTCTAAATAATCGGCGAGCGCGGGCGCGGTCTCGCGGTAGGTGAGCGAGCGATTGCCCTCCTCGCGCACGCGCCGCCAAGAGCCGAGGTGCATTTCGTAGAACGACAACGGCCGTCGCAAGTGATCTTCGGTCGCACGCCGCGCGAGCCATTCGTCGTCCGAGAAGGTGTAACCCGGCTCGAAGACGATGGAGGAAGTGGCGGGCGGCACTTCGGCTTGCAGGGCGTAAGGGTCTGCCTTGAGAAAGGCGGGACGACCGCGATGATGCATCTCGTACTTGTAGAGCGCGCCCGCGCCCAAGTCCGGGATGAACAACTCCCAGATGCCCGATGCGCCCAAGCGTCGCATTTGATGAAGGCGGCCGTCCCAAGCGTTGAAGTTGCCGACGACGCTGACGCCGTCGGCGTTCGGAGCCCAGACGGCGAAGGAGACGCCTTCCACGTCGCCGAGACGACGCAGGTGCGCGCCCAGTTTTTCGTAGAGCTTCAAGTGGCGGCCTTCGGCGAACAAGTGCTCGTCGAAATTGCCGAGCGTGGGAAGAAACTGGTAAGAGTCGCGCTGCGTAAAGGTGTTGCCGTCGGGGTAAGCGACGCGCAAGCGGTAGGGAAAGGTTCGGGTTTTGTCCGCGACTAAAATCTCGAACAGTCCGGCCGGGTGCGTGCGCGTCATCTCGCGCGGCGCTTCGTCGTCGATGAGCAGTTCGACGCGCGCCGCTTCCGGTCGATAGGCGCGCACGATGATGCCTTGCGGCGGCCTCGGGTGCGCGCCGAGAACGGAGTGCGGGTCTGGATGCACGTACGAGAACAGACGCCCCAAATCCTCCGCCGGAACTGTCGGTTGATTAATCTCGACCATTTTTTCCTGAATAGACCGGAACCACGAAGACACACGAAACCACACGAAACGAAACAGCACGAAGCTCTGGTTCGTGTGACTTCGTGTGGTTTCGTGGTTTCATGATTTTCTCGCGCTCTCTTGAGTCTTCGCGCCCTTAGTCTGAATTACGACAGCACAGACTCGGCGAGCGGTTCGGCGTGCGCTTCGTGCGGCGCGGGCGGCAACACTTCGCGCAGGAGACGCGGCGCGAGACCGAGTTTCAAAGCCAACTCTTCCACGTTGCGGCGCGCGCCGCCGTCATGTAAAGCCTCGTAGACGATCTCTTGCGCGCGTTCCAGATTCGCATGCAGGTTCAGTTCACCGGCGAGGTCGATCAAATCGAGCGCCGTCTCGTAATGTTCCGGCGCGGCTTCGTCGTAGACGGCGGCGCGCACGGTCGCGGCGATCAACTTCTCGAACTTGCGTCGCATGCTCGTGCGGTCGAGACGATAACCGAGCCGCGCCACTTCGCCCGCGATCTTCAACGCCTCACGAAAAGCCGCCGGGTCGTTCTGCTGCTCGAACTTCTGCATCTCGCGCTCAAGCCTGCGCGTGATGGTGAACTCGGCCGCCGCGCGCAATTCTTCCGGCAGGTGGAAGCCAGCCTCTTGCAGCATCTCGATGTTGCGCCGGTTCTCTTCGTAGAGATATTCGTACTGCTCCGAGAAACGCCCGACCATGCGGCCGAAGACGATCTCGTAGATGCGTTGGCGGCCTTCGGGCAAGAGATGTTCGAGGCCGAAGGCCGACGGGCCGAACTCTTCCTCCATCAGACGCAGCAAGGCCGGGAGCGAGCCGGTGCGAAACTGCGACCAGAGATTTTCCGACGCCGCGCGTAACGCCTCGTCGTCCTCGTATTCCCGGAGCACGCAATAGAAGTCCGCGTCGCCGACGTGCATCGCCGCAACGGCGAAATCCTGTCGCCTCCCCGTCGACAGAGTCTCCAACACGATGCGCCCCGTGGCGAGCGCGAGCCGCCCGTGCTGCTCGTGCCGGAAGTTTGCGAGCGTGAAGGCGTGGCCGGCGATGTCGCCGTCCTGCTCGCTCTTGTCCACGAGCGTCGAGATGGCGAGACTGGCGGCGATGCGCGACGGCGAGACGCGCGTGCGCTCGACCGACGTGCGAAAGATGTCCGCGCCGTTGCCGTGCTTGCGCAGGTTGCTCTCGGCGGCCGCGAGGCGTTCCAAAAATCCGGAGCGCGGACTCGGCAGTTGCAGTTCGGCCATGAAATCCAAAGCGCGCGCGGCATACTTCAAGACCTGCACGGTCTCGATGCCGGAGATGTCGTTGAAGAACCAGCCGCAACTCGTGAACATCAAAAGCGAACTGCGTTGGAGTTCGAGCAAGGTGAGCGCGCGTTGTTCTTCGCGCTCGCTCAAGCGGCGTCCGGCCTGTCGCGCCAAGAACTCGGCACGATCATGCGGGAGCGCGCCCGTCAGCAATTCGACGTATTCGTCGCGCGCTTGCCAGGGGTCTCGGAAGAGTTCGCCGCCCAGTTCTTCGTAGCCGCGCGCGGCCTCGTCGCGGACGTAGTTGAGCGCGGCGCGCAAGGGCGCGCGCCATCGTTGATTCCAACCCTCGGGCGCGCTCGCATGGCAACTGCAATCGCGCGTCCAACGCCCGACGCCGTGCGCGCAACTCCAGGCCGTGCCCTCTCCTTCAGCCCCGGCCTTGATCTCGACTTCCCAGACGGGTTCGTTCTCCGCCAGAAACTCCCCGTAGTTCGTCACACGCAGACCGCGCGCGGCCGCTTCGACTTCAAGCCCGTAGGCCAGACAGCGTTCGCCGAACTTGAAATGATGACCGTATGACTCGCCGTCCGTGGCGACGTGGACGAGCCGGCCGCCTGACCCGCCGCGGTTGTTGGCATCGGCTTCGTGCGCGCGCCGCTCGAAGCGTTCGAGCAGCATGTGGGAAGAGGCGAGCGCGCCGTCGAAGGCGATGGCTTTGGCGAGCGCGCCGTCGTAGAAAAAGACGGCGAGCGAGCGCCCCGAACCATCGCGGTGCAGGTAGCGATAAGGGATGGTCGTGTCCATCTGCCCGTCAACGATTGAGAGCCACGTCTCGCTGCCACGCGGGCGCACGCGCTCGGCCTGAAACGGCGAGAGGATGACGTACTTCAAGTTTTCGTCGATGAGCGCGCCGAGCGTGGCATCGTTGGCGGCGGTTTCGGGCAGCCAGAGCGATTCGGGTTCGCGATTGAAGCGGCGGCGAAAATCGGCCAAGCCCCAGCGAATCTCCGTGCGGCGGTCGCGCTCGTTGCACAAGGGCAGGATGGCGTGGTGATAACCTTGCGCGATGGCGTTGCCGTGCCCTGAGCGCGCGCGCCTGCTCTCGCGGTCGGCAGAGAGAATGCGCGCGTAGGTCGCGGGGTGAAAGCGTTCGAGCCACGCGAGCAGGGTGGGGCCGAAGTTGAAATTGATCCGCGAGTAGTTGTTGACGATGCGCTCGACGCGGCCGTAATTATCCACGATGCGCGCATAGGCGTTCGGGCGATAACATTCGCTCGTGATGCGTTCGTTCCAGTTGGCGAAAGGATGCGCGCTCGGTTGGTGTTCGATGTAGTCAGTCCACGGATTTTCGCGCGGTGGTTGATAGAAGTGGCCGTGAATGACCAGCGCCGTCGTCGTTGAATTCGCCATGAAGTCCCGCCCCCCGGAAAAGTGCGCCGCCGCCCACTGCTGGAAGTGTTCGCCCCTCGCACGCTTTGTGTTGATTGATTTCCCTCGCGTGCCAGTTTAGCAATCAACGGCGCGCGCGGGGAAGGGCGCGCCGCGAAAAAGTCTGCGCGCGAAAAACTCTTGTCGCGCCGCGCGGGGTTGTAGTAAGTTGGCCGCAACTTAACACGTCGAAAATTTGTGTGCGGAAACTCGTATGCGCGTGCGTCGCGCCTTCGCAACCACGCACGCGCACAGGCGGCGCGGGAGGGCGGGCGCGAAGTAACCGCGACTCGATTCGTTCAAAGGAGGGTTTAAAGGCGATGACGACCGGCAAAGCAGGACGGGCGGCGGGCGGCGGCGGGCGAGACGAACAGCAGCCGCAACGGCGCGTGCGGCGTGTGAACAAGAAGGATCAAATTCTCGCGCTCTTCACTTCCGGCATCAACGAGGTGGAAGACCTCGCCATGATCACCGGCTCGCGCCCCTCTTACGTCGGCTCGACCTTACAGGAAGCCGGACTCAAATCCGGCTACTTCGACCTCTACACTTCGACCTCGCACCCGATGAACGTCTATTCCAAGTTCTTCGCGGGCAAGCTCGGCTTCAAAGACGAAGAGACGGCGCGCACGAGTCTTGAGTTGATCGAACGACTCTATCGCCAATTTGAATTCGCGGGCGACCGCGCCGGGCAGCATCACGCTTTGACGATGGCCTTGACGATGTACGACCGGGCGCGTTGGACGGGCAAGTCGGCCGAGGCGACGCTCTTTCGCGAGTGGCTGCTGGCGCGCTTGCAAGAGCCGACCGAGACTGAAACGGACGCGGGCGCGGCGGAGTTTGCCGAAGAAGCGAGCGCGGAGAGCGAGGCGCTGCCGTCGCTCGATTAAGTTGAAAGTAAGGGCGCGCGGCGTGCTTCGTCCGGGATGAGTGCGCGTGCCTGTGGAGAACGCTGCGAAATGATCGTCGAAGGCTTTGACAACGCGTGGCACGTGCTGCGCCACTGGGCTGAGAGCGGTTACGAATACTTCGCGCTCGACACGACGGCGCGCATCCCGCAGCCGCGCCCGCTCCCCAATTCGGAACTGGCCGCGGCCGGTCTGCTCGGACTCGACTACCTGCCCATCCCGCCCCTCTCGACGCGCGAAGGCCACGGCGACAACCCAGACCCGGAACGCCCCCTGACCCTCGCCGAAATCGCGCTCGCCACCGCCATCGCCGAAGGCTGGGAGCCGGACATCGGCGAGACGACAACCTAGTGGCTGAGAAAGAAGTTCGCGCTGGAGGCGCAAAGAGTTAAAGCAGCAGGCGCAAAGGATTGACTGGCGACTTGAGTTAACGGTTTTCTTTGCGCCTTACGTCTTTCTTCTTCGCGCCTCCAGCGAGAAACGTTTTTATCTTTACTAGTTTCAACGCAAACGAAATTGGTGACTGTTAGTTCTCACTTGAGACTGTAACCCGCCGCGTTTTCGATACGTTTTCACAGATACAAGACCAATTTCCGACGACGGGGAGGTGCTCACATGAAATGCAGGTCGTTCGTCTTGGCCGTCTTAGTTCTCTGCGCGACGTGTGCGGCGGCGACTGCCCAGCAGTCGCCCAAGTCCAAACAGGCGGAGCGCCCTTCGCGCGGCGCGGAGTTTGCCATTCTGGACAATCTCTGGTTGCGCGATGCCAAGTCAATCGAATACGCGGGCGAGGCCGAGGTCGAAGTCTACGGCAACATCTACACCGCGTCGAAATTCATCGTCCACGATTTCGTCCGCGTCACCGTCTCCGGCTACGACGAGTGCCTCTACGACCACGCGCCGTTTCAGCCCTGCGAAGCCACGAAGGGAGCGGAGATTGAAGTCTACGCCGGAGTGGACGAGACGAACGAGATACACGACTTGATGCTGCGAAAGATTTACGACTACTGGACGGCCAATCGGCCGGGCAAGGGCAAGACCGTCGAGGCCGACGAGCACCTCAACTACAAAGACGGCGAGTACATCATGTTCCAAACTTTGCGCGGGCAGAACTCGCGCGACACGCGCGCCAAACGGCTCATCTGGGCGGACGGCAAGTTCTACAAGTTCAGGTTCGGCAAGTTCGACTTGGGGGCGACCTACAACGACATCGTGAAGATCAATCTGAACGCGGACGAGGCGTTGGACAATTTCGTCACCTTACGCAAATACGTGCGCCCGCGCGCCGTGAAGATTCAACCGAAGCTGATGAAGGGAGCTTTCCGCGAAGAGTTCTTCCGCCTCTACGAGAGCGGCGCGTTCGGACGCCTCTCGCCGCAACCCCAAGACAAGCTGCGCCCGGCTAAGACGCTCCCGTCGCGCGCCTCCGAACGCAGCAAAGGTTGACGCTTCCGAAGCGTCAACCCTTCGGAAGCGTCAACCTTTGAGACCGGCAAAAGCGACTCGCGCTCGAAATTTTTCAGGCGGGCAAGGAGGCGGGCAAATCCGGTCGCTCTTAAATCGCGTTACCTGTTCGTCCCCTTCGCCGCCGGAGACGCCTTCTCACGAAACACGCGCAGCACTTCGCGCTTATCGTCCGCGCTCAAGGCGTCGAGGCCGCCCGTCACTTTGAATTTTTGATCGACCCACTTGCGCACCTTCGCCGCGTCGTAGCCGAGCGCCTCGGCGCTTTGCAGAATCTCCGCGTCGAGGTTCATGCCTTGCTCCGCCGGAAGCGCGGCGGACACGGTAGCCGGCGAGGCGCTCGCCGTCGCACTTGAAGTCGCCGGAGCGTTGCCCGACGCACGCGCCGCCCTCTCCCCGGCCGTCATCCGCGAAGTCTTCTCCAACTCTTCCCGGCTCGCAATCCCACGCTTCACCTCGAAACCGAGCAACGCCAGCGCGCGCCCGCACGCGCCGGTCTCGCAGTTTTCCACATACGAAGTTTTGTTAACGTAACTTTCGCCTCTGACCTCGAAGGCGTGCCCCGTCGCGGCGGGCAGCGCATCGTCCGGGTTGCGATAAACTTCGGCGCGGATGAGGATGAATCCCGCCTCGCGGTCGTGTTCGAGAATGTGTGTGATGACGCGGCCATCGGGAAAACGCTCGTAAAATTTTTCGAGCCGTTCGGCGACGGGGACGTAATCTTCGAAGCGGTCGTTGCGCGGCGGCGAAGGGCGTGACATGGCTTTGGCTACTCCTCGGAATTTCGTTGGCGGATAATTTTGTAAAGGGCTTCAAGTGGGCGCAGACAATCTAACCCTCTCGACTGTTTTTTTCAATCACGATCAAGACCGGCAACTAAAAGTCAGAGTCCCGAACGACGCTCTCTTCGCGCCGTGGAACTTCAAAGGTCAGGAGGTCGCGCGCCATGTCCGTGCGCGGAAAGACGGCGCGCGCTTCCGCCAGCAGTTGTTCGGCGGTGACCGGAGCGTCCGCGGTATAGCGCGGGCTGATGTGCGTGATGAGCAGTTGACGCACGCGCGCTTCTCGTGCCACCCGCGCGGCATCGGCGGCGGTCGAGTGCATGCTCTGCGCGGCCAGTGGCTCGTCCTCCGTGGCGAAAGTCGCTTCGTGGATCAAAACGTCTGCGTCCTCTGACAGAACCACCGAGTCGCGGCAGTACATCGTGTCCGTGCAGTAGACGACCGCGCGCCCCGCGAGCGTCGCCCCGACAAAATCGCGCCCGTCGAAGCTGCGGCCGTCCGCGAGTTCGATGCGCTCGCCGTTCTTCAGGCGTCCGTAGAGAGGGCCGGACGGGATGCCCGCGGCGGCGGCGCGCTCCACGTCGAAGCGGCCGGGACGGTCGCTCTCCGTCACGCGATAGCCGTAGGCAGGGATGCGATGTTTGAGCGGGCGACAAGTGACGCTGAACTCGTCTTCACGATGAATGAGGCCGGGTTCGACCGTCTGTATTTTGAGCGTGTCGGCGAGCGTCGTGCGCGACAGACGCGCCGAGGTGCGCACGTACTCCGCGAGACCTTCGGGGCCGTAGAGATGGATCGGCTGCCCTTGCCCGGCCAGCCCGCAGGTGGCGAGCAGTCCCATCAGGCCGAAGAGATGATCGCCGTGCAGATGTGTGATGAAGATGCGCGTGATCTGGCTGAGCTTAACCGGCGTGCGCTGCAACTGGTGCTGCGTGCCCTCGCCGCAGTCGAACAACCACACTTCCGCGCGTTGCGGCAGACGCAAGGCCACGCCCGACACGTTGCGCGCGCGCGTCGGCACACCCGAACTCGTCCCTAAAAAAGTGATCTGCAAAATTAAATGCGCCGCTCCCCTCCGAAATGAAATAGTTGACTTAAAAAAAAATATGACTTAAAGAGATACGCTGATTTTGCTCTGACCCCGGAGGCAAAAGGATTCCCCCAACATGCACAACATTTTGATTGTAGACGACTCTGACATTTGGCGTCGCCTCACGAAAGACGTACTCAAGAAAAACCCTTATCGCTTGTACGAAGCCGACTCCGGCGAGCGTGCGCTCGAAATCGCGCGCGAAACTCCGCCCGACCTCGTGATCATGGATTATCGCATGCATCGCATGGACGGGCTGGACGCTTCGCGCCAACTGCGCGAGATTCCCGGCTGCGAGCAAGTGCCGGTCATCCTCATCACGTCCGAGAATTTTCCCGGCGATTGCGCGGAGACGCCCGCGCCCCACGTCGACGGCTACGTGGACAAGAAACATCTGATTCAAGACTTGGACGATTGCGTCAAACTTCATCTGGAACGCAACATGAGCGTGGCCTGAACGAAGGCGGCGAGGCTTTCCCTGTTCGTTCGGCGAGATGGGAATAACCGGCCTGATGCTGCATATTGTTCCGGTTATGCGCTCATTTCCGAATAAAAGGGCGAGTCGGTAAGGAAGTGTTCGCGCTTCGTTCCACTTCCGCTCGCAATCGCTTGTCAGATAGAATTTTTGCTGCTAGAGTCCGCAGCCGTATCGCATCCTTCCCCCAAAAACGGAATGGTGTGAGAGACGTTGAGGCCGACTGCGTTGCGAGGGCGCAGTCGGCCTCTCGCCATTTTGCCCGCCGCCTTTCACGTCGCGCCGGTACGCGCCGCCCCTCGTCGCCCCGGTCTCGCTGCACATAGTCTCGCTGCAAACTCCGCACACGCCGTCTTCCCTGTTCCCTTTCAACTTCCGGATCGAGTTTGCGCCGTCAAAGTTTCGTTGTTAATCTTGTCGGCCGTGCCCCGGCACGAGATCAACACAGTCAAGCGAGCGCACACGATGAACAGACCTCTGCTTTTTCCGGCCGTCATACTTTCACTTCTGATCTTATCTGCGGCGGCCTGCAAGAAATCGACGCCGCCACCGGCCACGAATCAAGCGGCCAACCCGACGGCGTCGCCGACGCCGAATTTTGAAGCCGCCTTGCAAGAGATGGCTAAAGTCGATCAAGAATCCATTCGCCAAAACCCGAACGACGCGACCGGCTACTACAATCTCGCCAACACCTATTTCAGCGCCGGAAAATTTCCGGAGGCCGTCGAACAATACCAGCACGCCATCCGCCTCGCCCCCAAAGACCCGGCCGCGCGCTACGAACTCGGCCAATCTTACGCGCGCATGGGGCGCTACGAAGAGGCGTTCGCCGCCTTCAACGAAGCGCTCAAACTCAATCCTAAAAACGCGGACGCCTACAAAGAGATGGGCGACGCTTACGCCAAACAGGAGCGCACGAAAGAAGCGCTCGACGCTTACCGGAAAGCCGTGAGCCTCAAGCCCGACCACGCCGAAGCCTATTTCAATCTGGGCAATCTCTACACCAAACTGGAGCAGCCGCAAGAGGCCGTCAAAGCCTTTCAGCAGGCGGCGCGCCACAATCCGAAAGACCCCGACGCCTTCTTCAATCTGGGCAATTCCTATAGTCGTCTCAAACAGTTTGAGGAGGCGCTTAAGGCTTATCAAGAGGCCGTCAAACTGCGCCCCGACGATGGCGAAGCGCGCGTGCGTCTGGCCGTGCTCTACTTGGAGACGGGCAAACGCGAAGCGGCCGAAGCCGAATACAACAAGTTGAAAAGCTCGAACCCGCAGCTGGCCGCCATGCTCGACGAGCGGATGAAGGGGCAAAAATAGCGGCGCGAAAGTAGAGACACGCGGCGGGAAACTCTCAACATGGCGGCGCGAAAAAATTTGCGGGTTTATTCGTTATGTAATCCAACCGCAATCTCTTTGCAACCTCTGCCGCGAGCACGGAGCGTATATTCCGTTCATCCTTTTACGGCAACTGGACGGACAAAATGGGGCGGCGGGCTTGGGGGAGCCTTCCGCCCCTTTTTCCATCTGCCAGACCGGTACGCTCTCGTACAGACCCGCCTCCCAGCGCGCGTTAAAATCCACGGCCTTCGCACGTCGAACATCTGTCACAGGGAGTAGTTAGCAGTAACCACTCGCCTCTGAAGCAAAGCGAACGGCGTAAGAAACTTCTACCACAGGGCGGCGCGGCACTCGACAAAAGAGAGACCCGCCGTCCTCTCTTTTGCCCGGCGCACGCGCGAGACCGAAGCATACGCCGCCGCGCTGCGGCCGTGCGCCGTCGTCCCATTGACTCGCGACGCGTTTTGGCATAGATCATAACTGCTCCCGATTCCCTAGCTTCGCAAGGTCGCGGTCATGAGAAACTCGCTCGCAATCACTCTCCTTTTCCTGCTCGCAGTCAGCCAGTCAGCCTGTTCCAAACAAAACAAAGCGGCAGCGTCGGATGCAGCGACGGCCACTGCCGCCACCGCAGGAGGCAGCAGCCCGACACCGGCCACCGCCGCGCCCGAAGCCACGCCTGTGCCCGTCGATATCCCGCGGCCGCAGACCGAGGACGCCGCAGGCTACTACGCGCTCGGCGTGGAACTCTACAAGCAGAATCGAGACGAGCAGGCTGCCGAAGCCTTCCGGCAAGCGACCGTCTTCGACCCCGGATTCGGCGCGGGCTACATGAAACTCGCCCTTGCCTATCGCGCGCTCGGCCGCAAAGAAGAGGCACAGAAGACTTACGAACAGGCCGTCAAAGTCCTTGAGAAGTTGACGGACAGAGAGCCGAAAAACGCGGAGGCGCAACTCAGTCTCGGCGAGGCTTACAGCAAACTCGGCGAATACCAAAAAGCCATCGAGGCTTATAAGCGCGGCATCAAACTTACCGAACCCGACAGCGCCACCTACTACGACATCGGCCTGACCTACAACAAGCTCGCGCGTTACACCGAAGCCGTCGGCGCGTTCAAAAAGTCGGTCGAACTAGACCCGGAAGATTTCCGCGCCCAGGAAGCACTCGAACGCGCCGAAGCCGACGCCGAGCGCCAGAAGGCGCGCATCGCCGAAGAGAAAAAGAAACTCGAACGCACGGCCAAGACCAGCGGCAACAAGAGCGCCAACTCGAACACTAACTCGAACACCAACTCGAACGCCAACAAAACTCAAACACCCACCAACCGGAATCAATAAACAAGTCCCAAGTTTCAAGTCCCAAGTCAAGCGCGGCTTTCAGACTTGGGACTTGAAACTTGGGACTTGAGACTTTATTTAACGCGCGCAGGTTTGGGCGCGGCCGCCATCGATGGAGTAGGTTGCGCCGGTGATCCAGGCGGCGCGTGCGGAGGCGAGAAAGAGGATCAAGTCGGCGATCTCCTCGGCTTCGCCCGTGCGCCCCAGAGGATGCGTCGTGCGCGAGTGTTCGAGGAAGGCTGCGTAGGCGTCTTCGCCCATGCCGCCGCGCCTGTGTACCTGCGTGCGCACGACGCCCGGATTGACGGCGTTGACCCTGATGCCTTTCGTCGCCAGTTCGAGCGCGGCGCAGCGCGTCAACTGATCCACGCCCGCCTTCGAGACGCAGTAGGCGAGCACGCCGGGAAACGCACGCAAGCCCGTCACGCTCGACACGTTGACGATGTTTCCCCGTCGCGTTTCGAGATGCGGCACGGCCAGTTGCATCAGGTGGAAGACGGCGCGCAAGTTCACGTCGAGCATCCTGTCCCAAGACTCAAGCGTGGTCGTCTCAATCGTCCCGTTCGTCAGACCGCCCGCCGCGTTGACCAGCACGTCCAACGCACCGAAACGCTCCACGCACGACCGGACGGCGCGCGTCGCGTCCGCTTCTCTCGTCACGTCGGCCGCGATGGCGTAAGGTTCGCCGCCCTCGCCGTCGCTCTGTGCGATCTCTTTTGCCACCGCGTCCAGAGCCTCCGCGTCGCGCCCGACGAGCGCCACGCGCGCGCCCGCCTCCGCGAACTTCAAAGCGGTCGCGCGCCCGATTCCCGAACTCGCGCCCGTCACGAGCGCAATCTTATCCTTCAGTTCAACGTCCATCGTCTTAGGTCAGTCCTTCATCCGGCGTCTGTTTTTGGCACGTCCGCGAGCGGCTTGATCTGTATCAGCGGACGGCCTCACGCCTCTTCCGATTCGCGTTCGCGTGCCAACTCCTGAAAACGCGCCGCGTCGTCCAGCATCCGCACGTTATTGAACAAGACGTAAGACGCGCCCGCCTGCGGCAGCATCGAGACGAGTTCCGACAGTTCGTCGTCTTCGTAACGATAACGCCAACCCGTGCGGCCGTGCAGCCGATAATAACACCGCGCGGGCGTCTGCGTGCGCGCGCTGAACGGATCGACGACGTGCGTTAAATCGAGTTCGTCGCACAACTCTTTAACCAGCGCGTCAGGCCACGCGCCTCTCGGCTCCCACAGGCAGGCGAGCGAGCGCGGGCGTTCGATGCGCTTGAAAAAACGGCGCAGGTCGCCGACGTGTTCACGTGTCGGCGTGAAACTGGACGGGCATTGGAAGAGGATGCGCGCGGCCTGAAGCGCACGGGCGCAGGCGAGCGTCATAGCCCAAGCCTCTTCGACGATTGCGGTCGGGCGAAACGAACCGGCCTCGGCGCGTTCCGTCTCGCTCAATTCCCTTTTCAGGCGTCGATAGGTGGGGCTGCGCGCTTCGTGCGTGACGAGTTGCCAAGCCTTGAGCGTGAACTCGAAGGCGGGCGGGGCGGCGGCGCGCCAGCGTTCGAGCGTCGCAATTTGCGGCGGCTGGTAAAACGTCTGCTGCACCTCGACCACGGGGAAACGCTCCGTGTACTCGCCCTGCGCCATGCGAAAGCCGCAGCACCCCGCCTTGATCGCGCGCCTGTCTCGTCGCTTCACCCTGTTAACCATCAACTCTTAGTCTTCCTCCGTGTTACTCCGTGTCCTCCGTGGTGAATTAAGGAGAGAAAAGCATTAACCACGGAGGACACGGAATAACACGGAGGACAGCCATTTATTTCAGCCGCGCGTCAGTTGGCGATACTTGATGCGGTGCGGTTGGTCTGCCGCTGCGCCGAGGCGCGCGCGGCGGTCTGCTTCGTACTCCGAATAGTTGCCTTCGAACCAGTAGACCTTGCTCTCGCCCTCGAAGGCCAGAATGTGCGTCGCGATGCGGTCGAGAAACCAACGGTCGTGGCTGATGACGACGGCGCACCCGGCGAAGTTTTCCAACGCCTCTTCGAGCGCGCGCATCGTGTTCACGTCCAAGTCGTTAGTCGGCTCGTCGAGCAACAGCACGTTCGCCTCCTGCTTCAACATCTTCGCCAGATGGACGCGATTGCGCTCGCCACCCGAAAGCGCCCCCACCTTCTTCTGCTGATCCGAACCCGAAAAGTTGAAGCGCGCCACATAGGCGCGCGAGTTCACCTGTCGCGTGCCGAGCATGACGATGTCCAGCCCGTCCGCGATCTCTTCCCAGATGGTCTTATCGTGCGCGAGCGCGTCGCGACTCTGATCGACGTAAGCGAGTTTGACCGTCTCGCCCGTGCGGAAAGTGCCGCTGTCGGGTTCTTCCTGTTTCGTGATCATGCGAAACAGCGTGGTCTTCCCCGCGCCGTTCGGCCCGACGACGCCGACGATGCCGCCCGGCGGAAGCGAGAACGTGAGGTCGTCGATGAGCAGTCGTTCCCCGAAGGCTTTCGAGACGTGTTCGGCTTGAATCACGACGTTGCCGAGACGCGGCCCCGGCGGAATGTAGATTTCCAACTCCGACGCGCGCCGCTGCGTCTCCTGACTCGCCAGCGCCTCGTAAGAGTTGATGCGCGCTTTCGACTTGGCCTGCCTGCCTTTGGGCGACATCCTGATCCATTCCAACTCGCGCTGCAAAGTCTTCTGCCGCTCCGATTCCTGTTTCTCTTCCACGGCGAGCCGCTGCCCTTTCTGTTCGAGCCAAGACGAATAGTTGCCCTGCCACGGAATGCCCTGCCCGCGGTCGAGTTCGAGAATCCACCCGGCCACGTTGTCGAGAAAATAACGGTCGTGCGTGACGGCGATGACCGTGCCCGGATACTTCTGCAAATGCTGTTCGAGCCAACTGACGGATTCCGCGTCCAAGTGGTTGGTCGGTTCGTCCAAGAGCAGGATGTCGGGCTGTTGCAGAAGGAGGCGGCAGAGCGCGACGCGGCGACGCTCGCCGCCCGAAAGAATTTTGACGGGTGTTTCCGGCGGCGGGCAGCGCAAGGCGTCCATGGCAAGTTCAAGTCGCGAGTCCAAATCCCAAGCGTCGGCCGCGTCGAGTTTCTCCTGCACCGCGCCCTGTCGTTCGAGGAGCGCGGCCATCTCGTCGTCCGACAGCGGCTCGCCGAACTTCTCGTTGATCTCTTCATACTCCTTGAGCAGATCGACCGTCGCCTGCACGCCCTGTTCGACGATCTCGCGCACGGTCTTCGTCTCGTCCAGACGCGGCTCTTGTTCGAGGAAGCCGACGGTGTGGCCGGGCGAGAGCACCGTCTCGCCCGTGAACTCCGTGTCCGTCCCGGCGAGTATGCGCAGGAGCGAACTCTTGCCCGAACCGTTCAGGCCGATGACGCCGATCTTCGCGCCGTAGAAATAAGAGAGATAGATGTCTTTGAGAACGGGCTTCTTGTCGTAAAACTTGCTGACACCGATCATCGAGTAGATGACTTTATTGGGGACGCTGCTCATAATCCTTCGCTCACTTTCTCTTGCTTTGAGTTATTTAAAGCACTTAGCAAAACTAAACACATGGAACCACTAAAAGACACGAAACAACACGAAACAGGAGGCAACTCTTCTTCGTGTTGTTTCGTGTGATGCGCGTGGTTCCATGTTTCTGTCAGTCACTTTTCACTAACGATGCGGCCGCCGATGTTACGGCGCGGGGACGGGCGGCGCGGCCGGGCAAGTGGCGACGACCACGCGTTTGACCCTGACGGGCGCGACGGGCTTTTCATCTTCGACCGGCGCTTGATTGATCGCGTCCACCACTTCCATGCCGCTCGTGACGCGCCCGAAGGCGGCGAACGAGCCGTCGAGATAGGGAGCGTCCGAGACGAGGATGAAGAAATTGGTGGTCGCGCCGTTCGGCGTGTCGGGGCGTGCCATCGAGACGATGCCGCGCACGTGCTTGATGTCGTTCGGCTCGTCGGGAATGGTGCGGCGCGAGCGCGCGGCGAGCGCGGGCGTCATCTCCGCGCGCGTCGAGAGGTTGCCGCCCTGGATGACGAAATTTTTGACGACGCGGCTGAAGGTGGTCGTGTCGTATGCGCCCGTGGCGGCGAGGTTCAGAAAGTTGCGTGCCGTCGTGGGCGCGGCCGCAGGGATCAGACGCAACTCGATTGCGCCCGCCTCCGTCTCCAGACGCACGCACTGCGCGGCCATCTGCTCGACGGTCGCCGCGTCGAAAGGTTCCGTGGCCGGCGTCGGCGCGGGCGTCGGAGTTGGCGTGGGCGTCGGAGCGGGCGCGGGTTTAACCGGCGTCGCCGGGGGCGAACTTTTTTTCGGCATGCGCGTAGGAGGAGGCGCGGGGCGTCTTCGTTGCGCGGGCGCGTGGGCGGCGAAAAAAAGTGTGGCGCAGAGGATGAGACTTGAGTTAAGAAGTTTCTTCATAGTCGCTTTGTGTGAATTCATGAATTGCTGCTATATCATTATCACAAAGCGCCACGCAGTTGCACGAGCCGGAAATTTTTAGTCCGAATTTGATGCCTCCTCCGTGCGTCTCCGTGTCCTCTGTGGTGAAAATCAATTGTTAACCACAGAGGACACGGAGGCGCACTGGGGAAAGAGTAAGGAAGAGTGATGACGGATGAATTGAGTTTGCAGGAGCGTTATGCGCCCGCTCTCGCTTGCTTCGGGTGTGGCCCGGCCAACGAGCAGGGTTTGCGCATACGCAGTTTCGCGCGCGGCGAGGCGGAGACCGTCTGCGAGTGGCAGCCGCGAAAACAGCACGAGGCTTATCCCGGCATGTTGAACGGCGGCATCATCGGCTCGCTCATCGACTGTCATGCCAACTGGACGGCCGCGTGGCATCTGATGCGCCGCGGCCGTCTGGACGCTCCGCCCTGCACCGTCACGGCCGAGTACGCCGTGAAACTCCTGCGCCCGACGCCCACGGATGCGCCCGTCGTGTTGACCGCGCGCGCCGTGGAGGCGAAAGAGGATCGCGCCACGGTTGAAGTCGAACTCGTGGCGGGCGGAAAAGTTTGCGCCACGGGGCGCGGCCTGTTCGTCGCCGTCCGCCCCGGCCATCCCGCATATCATCGCTGGTAAAGAGATCATGAGAAAGCCTCTCGCACACGCGCGCCAGACGTGGCTCGTCGCACTGTTACTTTGCCTCTTTCTCCCCGTCGCCTCTGCCGCGCAGAAGCGCGCGACTTATACCAACCCCGTCATCGCGGGCGACTTTCCAGACCCGTCCGTCATCCGCGTCGGCGACGACTACTGGACGACGGCCACCTCCGGCGAATGGTCGCCCATCTTCGTCATCATGCACTCGCGCGACCTCGTCCACTGGGAAGCGCGCGGCGCTGTCTTCAACGCGCGCCCGGCCTGGGCGGCGCGTAATTTTTGGGCTCCCGAGTTGCAGCAGTTCGGCAATCGTTTTTACGTCTACTACACGGCGCGCATGAAGAACGGCCCGCTCTGCGTCGCCGTCGCTTCGGCCTCCGTGCCCGAAGGGCCGTACACGGATCACGGCACGCTCGTCTGTCAGGAGATCGGTTCGATTGACGCCGTGGCCGCGGCGGACGAAGCGGGCGACGTGTACCTGATCTGGAAAGAGGACGGCAACAGCCGCAACCAGCCCACGCCGCTCTGGGCGCAGAAACTTTCGGCCGACGGCACGCGCCTCGTCGGCACGCGCAAAGAGTTGTTTCGCAACAACCCGACGACTTGGGAAGGCGGCGTCGTGGAAGGCGCGTTCGTCGTGCGTCGCGGCGACTGGTTTTACCTGTTCTATTCGGGCAACGCCTGCTGCGGTCGTCGTTGCAACTACGCGCTCGGTGTCGCGCGCGCGCGCAAACTCTTGGGGCCGTGGGAGAAGAATCCGGCCAACCCCATTCTCGCCGAAAACAACGTCTGGCAATGCCCCGGCCACGGCAGCATCGTGACGAGCAGACAGGGCAAGGATTACCTGCTCTATCACGCTTACCGCAAGTCGGACGCGGCCTTCCACATCGGGCGCGAGGCGCTGCTCGACGAAGTGCGGTGGGAGGCGAACGGCTGGCCTTCGATCAACGAAGGGCGCGGGCCGAGCGTGACCGCGCCGCGCCCGCCCGCCTCCGGCGTCGTCGTCAGCCAAGACTCTTTCCTCGACGAGTTCGACCTGCTTTCGCTCGGCGCGAGCTGGCAATGGCCGCAGTGGAACGTGCCCGCTCTCGCCATTGAGACGGAGCGCGGCGGGCGTCTGTCGCTGTCGCCTTCGGACAAGAAAGCGAAGGACGCGCTCTCCGCCCTCGTCACGCAACGCGCGCCCGGCGCGAACTACACGGCGACGACCGAAGTCGATCTGACGGGACAGCCGCGCGGCGCGCTCGCGGGTCTCGCGGCTTACGCCGACGAAGAGAACGCCCTCGGCATCACGCTCGGCAACGGAGAGATCAAGGTGTGGCGAATGGAGGCGAAGGGGCGGCGCACCGTCGCGGCCGCGCGGACGACGGCGCAAGCCATCTCGCTTCGGATGACGGCGCGCGACGCGGAGCGTTATCGTTTCAGCTACAGCACGGACGGGAAAACTTGGACGCCCCTCGGCGACGAAGTTGACGGCACACATCTCGGCAACGTCCGCGTCGCCCTCACGACCGGCGGCGTTCCCGGCGCAAACGCCAAATTCGAGAGACTGAGAATAGAAAGAGAAGAAAAGCCGTGAATCGTCAATCGTCAATCGTGAACAGAGAAAACCTGCTTTCTTCTATTCACGATTGATGATTCACGATTCACTTGTTTTTACTTCTTCAGAACTTCTTCTCCAACAGTTTCTTCGCCTCTGTGACGGCCTCTTTGTGTTCGGGGAGGAAGTCGGGGTGAGGCGTCATGTTGAGGATGAAGTTGATCTGTTTGCGCGCGTCGTCCATGCGCTTGTTGCGGATGTAAGCCTCGGCCAGACGCAGGCGATAGAGCGAATTGTTCTCGCCGTATTTCATGCCGCGTTCGAGCGTTTCGACGGCGCGTTTCGGGTCGCCGCCGAGCATCGAGGGCAATTCCAGATCGAGACGACCGAGCACCATGTAGGCGCTGCCGCCTTGAAAACCCTCGTCGAGTTTGACCACCGTCTCCATCTCTTTGCGCAAGGTCTCGGCGGCCGAGAGACCGTAGAGCGGCCCCTTCGCTTGCGCGTAGCCGCCCTGATTTGCGCCGAGCCAGAAATGGCCTTCCACCCGTTGCGGCTCGACGCGCACGGCCGTCTCGCCCGCTTCGATGCCGTCGCGGAAAGCCCGCTCGCGCTCCGTCGCGTCGGTGGTTTTATCGCCGAGCGTGTAGTTGAGACGCGCGGCGCGCCAGGTCGCGTCGAAGTTGCTCTGGTCGACGGCGCGTGCGCGGCGCAAGGCTTCCAGCCCCTCGCGCACGCGCGCCAGATCGTCACGGTGCGCGTAACACTCGTCGGCCTGCTTCAACAGTTCGGGGTTGGGCTTACTGTTTCCGGCGGGCGGCGCGGTGGAGGTGGACGCGCTCTCCGAAGACGCGGAGCAGCCCATCGATAGCAGCACGCAAAACGTGACGGCCGCCGTTAAAATCAACTGCAACTGGCGAGGTCTCTTCTCTCTCATCAATTGATAAAGTTCCTTTCCGCTGTTCGATGTTCTCAATGCTCGAAACTCAACTCGCTCGCACGCTCTGTTTGGAAAACTCAAGAGGTCGCGCGCGCGTGTCTCTCGCTCACGGTTGTTCGGCCTGATGTTTGATGTGTTCGAGCACGCGCGCGTGGATACGATGGATGATGTAATCCGACCAGCGATTCCAGTAGACGCCCGGCCAGAAGTTGTTTTCATACCACGTCGTTCCTTCGAGGAGCGTCTGCCGCCCGCCCGCTTGCGGCGTCAAGGCGAACTGCCCGCGCCGCGAGTGCAGATAGTTGTTCAGGTGCGGCGGGCTGAGATGCGGGTAGGGCGATAACTCGTCCATGATGGGCGGCTGCGCGGTGACGCCGAACTTCAACAGGCGCGGCTCGTCCCACACTTCAATCGGCTCGACGAACGCGCCCGTCGAAAAGACGCAATGCCTGACCGCGCCGACGCCCGTGCCCTGTATCTCCGCGCGCAGAGGATAGGCGATCCCGGTCTGGAAAAGTCTCTCCTGCGGCGGCGGTAGTTCCGAGAAGGCGACGAGTTTCGGCCAGACGCGTTCGGGCGGCGCGTCGATCAAGACCGAGGTGCGGACGGCTCTGAGCGGCGCGGGCGCGCGCACGGAAGTCTCAAGGAGCATCAACGCGGGCAAGGCCAGCACGACGGCGGCGAAGGCGTGCGTCTTGTAGACGTGCGGCGCGTCGGGAAAGTCGCCCTCCGTATAACGTTTCTGGAGCAGGTAGCCCATGAAGCCGCCGAAGAGAGAGAAGATTGCGCCGAGCGGCGCGGCCATGACGATGCAGATCAAACCTTCGATGGCAAAGGCGATGATCGCCCCGCACGTCAAGCCGATGGCGAGCAGGGAGACGAGCAGACAACTGCCGAGCGAGCGCGGTTCGTGAAAACCGTAGATGAGGACGGAAATGAGGCCGACGCAGAACGGCAGGCCGACGAACAAGCCCCAACCGTAGTTTTTCATCCCCTCGACGCTGAGGAGCGTCATCCCGATGGTCAACGCCGTCGTGGCGACGATGCCGACGAGCGCGCTTCCCACGGCGCTGCGCGGCACGAGTCGATTCAGAAATTGTTTGAAGCTGCCGCCGCTGCGCGCGCCGGTCGTGCGCCCGCCCGCCGCGTCGTCCGCGACGCGCGACGGCAGGACGCCGAGCAGGATGAAGAAAAGCAGGTTGACGAACGGCACGAAGAAAACGAACACGAGCCAGAGCGGCAAGCCCGCCGAACGCAGACGGCGGAGCGTGAGCACCACGCCCGTCCAGATGAACGGCACGGCGACCGCGAGCAGCGTCGCGTAAAACGTTTGATAACTGACGGGCGTGTCTTCCACGCTCAACGCTTCGGGAAAGAGCCAGTAGTTGAAGACCGTCCAGCGCCGGTTGAACATGCTGGCCGCGATGATGCGGTCGAGGTTGTGTTTGACGGCGAAGAGAGCCAGACCGATGGCGAGATATTTGCCGCGCCCCACCGTGCCGCGCCAATCCCACAAATCAGAGAATCTGAACATGGATGTTTCTTCTCCCGCCGCCAAGCCGG
Source organism: Pyrinomonadaceae bacterium (assembly GCA_036387235.1). Lineage (GTDB taxonomy): Bacteria > Acidobacteriota > Blastocatellia > Pyrinomonadales > Pyrinomonadaceae > JAIVJZ01. Next base: position 29,921 of record DASVUD010000042.1, on the reverse strand, counting down.
CAGCACGCTTCAACTCGCAAGCTACAACTTCGCGCTACGAATTATATTGAACGGCAATTGTTAACCAGACCGTTTTTCTCTGTGTCCTCCGCGTGATCTCCGCGCCCTCTGCGTGAACCATCGACTCACTATCTCTCACGCAGAGATCACAGAGATCACGCGGAGAACGCAGAAGCTTCCGGCCATTCGCGGGTCGCAGGAGAATCGCAACTTCCGACTACAACTTCAAGCCGGGGCGCATGGAGCGTTCCTTGTCGGCGGCCGTCTCTTCGACGGGTTCGAGTTTCCACAAACGACGCACCGCCTCTTCGAGCTTCGCGCGGTTGTTGGTTTGCATCGCCTCAGTCCCTTGCGCCAACCACTTCGCGGCCTCCTCGGTGTTGACGAACCTGCGCCCCGGACGTTGAAAGTATTCCATCCACTCGCGCCAGAACCAATCCTGCGCGTAGAGAATCTGACCGCGCAGATGTTTGAGCGCGACGTTGAGTTTCTGCATCCCGCGCCGGTCGCGCCGCTCGGAGGCGCGTTCGAGTTCGCGCGCGAGCGCATTGAAGCGCGCCTTCTGCGCCTCGTTCCCGTAGTGCTCCACGTACTCGCGCGTCTCCGCGGCGAGAGATTCGGATTCGGCCGAGCGCGCCGTTTTCGTGTTGCCGCCGAGACGCCTTTCCAGATTCGCCAGCCGCACGCGTATCTCTCGCGCGCGATCCACGATGCCTTTCGCGGCGTCGGCGTCGAGCGCCGGGGCGTGTTCGCTGCGCTCGATGCCGATCTCTATGTCGAGGTCTTCGATCTCGCGACGCATCCGTTCGATCTCCGTGCGCGGGCTGTTGTCTTCGACGTGCGACAGCTCTCCGGCCGCGCCCGCCGGCAGTTCGTCCTCTTCGTAGAGGACTTCGGGAAAATCGAAGCTCTCCGCCTCTTCCGCGTAGTCGGCGAACAGCAGTTGGTCTTCGAGAAAATTGAGACGCAGGAGGTACGTCTCAAGTTCGAGCGGGACGCTCTCCAACAGCACGAGGTAATCGGGTTCTTCGTCCTGCGGGATGTAGACGCGCTCGCTGAACGTGGCGTTGAGATGCGGGATGAACACTTCCACCGTGATCAGGCGCGAGGCATCGACGCGGATGTGCAGTTGAATCTCCGCGCCTTCGGGAATGGGGCGGCGGATGTGCTCGTTCCAGATGTGCATGTTGCCGACCCAGTTGTTGGCCTGCGGTTCGCCGAGCGCCTCGCCCTCCCAGAGTTTGATCGCCAGAGAGGTTTCGGCGTCGCTCGGACGGAGGGTTTTGGCGGCGCGATACGAGACGGTCTTTTCGGCGGGCAAGAGCGTGCGGCGCGGGAAGACGGGGCTGAGTTCAATCGTGCCGTCGGCGCGTTCGAGTTCGACCGAGATGGTGTGCGGCAAGGGCGGCGCGCTGATCATCAGGCCGTGACGGACGGAGAACTCGGCAGGCTCGCAGGCGAGCGCGCGCCCTTCCCTGTCGCGCAAGCTGAGCAGAAAGTTGTTGTTCTTCCCTTCCTGCAAGACGAGCGGAATCTCGAAGTAGTTGTCGGCGACCGTATGCCAGCCGCTCGTCCAAAAATTGTTGTCCGTGTCGATCTTCACTTCGCACACTTCCCCGGCGCGCGCCCCCTCGATCTTCCCGGCCACGGCCGCTTCCAGTGAAGTGCTCACGGGATCGAAGGCGAGCCGGACGGAGAGTTTCCCCGTAGCCGCCGCCGCTGACGAAGACGACGACACAGCCGAAGCGGGCACGGCGACGCGCAGCGCAGGAGCCGTGCGCTCAATCGTCGCGCCGTAGATGGCCGCGCCGTAGGCCACGACGGTCATCGGGTCGAGCGAATAATCGACGCGCGCGCCGATCCGCTCGGCGATCTGCCGGCGCAGGTAAGGCATCTGCGTGGGGCCGCCGACGAGCAGCACGCGATCCAAGTCCGCGCCCCGCACGCGCGCGGCCGCGAGCGCGTCGGTCGCCAGTTGCAGGCAGCGCGCCGTGAGCGGTTCGATCTCCGTCTCCAGTTCAGCGCGCGTGAGCCGGAGTTCCGCTTCGATGAAGCGGCCTTCCGTGTCCGTGCCGAGGTCGATGAGGCTGACGATTGTTTCCTCCGCGTGCGAGAGTTCGATCTTGGCGTACTCGGCGACGAGCGTGAGCTTACGCAGCAGGCGACTGCCGCCTTCGCGCGCGGCGGGCAGGGAGAACTGCGAGGCCAGATGTGGCAGAAGGATTTTTTGCGCGATGAGACGGTCGATGTCTTTGCCGCCGAGGTGATTATCGCCCCTGTGTTCGAGCACGCTCAGGCGACCTTCGCGCGTGGAGACGACGGCGATGTCGAGCGTGCCGCCGCCGAGGTCGAAGACGAGCCAGCGTTGATCCTGCGCGTCGGGTCGCGCGCCGTAGGCGAGCGCGGCGGCAATCGGCTCTTGCAGCAAAGGGTGCTCCGTCAGTCCGGCGAGACGCGCCGCACGCGCCGTCGCCTCGCATTGCAGCGCGGTGAAGGCGGCCGGGACGGTGATGACGGCGGCCGAAAGATCGACGCCGTCGTCGCCCTGACGGCGACGCGCATCGCCGAGCAATGATTTCAAGACTTCGGCCGAGAGTTCTTCGGGCGACATCTCGCGCCCGGCGGCCGGAAAGCGGTGCTGGTATTTTTGTCCCATCAAACGCTTGAATTCGGCGGCCACGTTGTCCGGGTCTTCGGCGATGGCGTTGTAGGCGCGCCGCCCCACCATCACGCTGCCCGAACGCAACACGCGCACCACCGAAGGCGTGACGTTCATCTGATCCGCGTTCTGCATGATCTTGAACTCGTCGCCGTCAAGCCGCACGATGCAGGAATTGGTCGTCCCCAGATCGATGCCGTAATTGATAAATGCGCTCATCCCGAAAAGCCTACTCTCAAAAAAATATCTTGCGCCCCTCAACTCCTGACGCCTTGCCTGACGACGACGCGCCCGAACTTCACCACGCGCCCGCGCCACAACACGACCGGCTCAACCATCTCGTCGATCAAGCGTTCGTGCTCGCCGAGTTGTTCGTCCTCGAAGGCTTCGATCACTTCGACGGACAGACCCGGCTCGTAACGACGCCCCGTCAAATCGAGCACGCTCAGTTCGCGCTCGCTCAAAAACTTTTGCAGACGCCGCGCGACGTGGCGCGGCTTCGACGCGGCTCGCTCCGGCGCGAGCGTGTCGAGCCAACCGTCCAGACGCCACCCTTCAATCGCCAACTCGATCAGAGAGGCGAGCGGCACGTCGAGGTTCGAGGGGAGTTCTTCGGTTGCCATCAGACAGGTTTCTCTCTCAAGCGACGAGGATAATACGCGAACCGCACGAGTTTCAGTTTTCGCTCCCTCGCTTCATCAATGCGCGTGGCGGCGTTTTGACCGCTTCGATCTCTTTGGGCGGCGCTAAAGGTCTGGTGGCGGGCGCGACCGCAAATCCCGCATCGAGCCATGATTGGTAACCGCCTTCGAGCACGGAGACGGCGATGAATCCGAGCGTTTGCAGTTCGACGGCCGCGCGCCTGCTCTGCTCCTCGCCCGCGCCTGAGTGACAATAGAGGATGATCTGCCGGAACTTCGACAGGCGCTTGACGCGCGCGGCCATCTCCGTCTCCGGCATCCAGAGCGCGCCCGGAATGTGACCCGCATCATATTCGTCTTTCGCGCCGACGTGGAACACGGTCGCACTCTTCGACTTCAACTTGGTTTGCAACTCGCTCGCCGTCATGGACACCACGAAATCCGTGCGTTTGAATTGCGGCATCCGTGGGGGCGTGAACGTCGGCGTGGGAAAGTTGAAGTTCGGCGGTTGAAACGCCGTCCGGCGCGAAGAACCGGGCAGGCTATTAAAACATTTGCCGACGAGCAGCGCGAACACAACGAGGAGGACGAACCTCGACGCGCCCCGGCCCCAACGCGCCAGATTCTTCTCATCTTCTCCCTGCTCGATGTACGCCGTGAACAACGCGGTCTGCGCCGGAGGCTCGCGCAAAGCCTGTGCGAGTTGCTGCGCGTATTCTTCGGCGGTCTTCGGCGGACGCGCGCCCGAGTCGTCTACAGCGGCGGCGAGATGTTCTTCGATAACCAAGAGCGCGGCACTGTCCGGCGGGGCGAGTTGCCAAGCCCTGCGCAGCAGACTCACTCGCGACCCTTGATCGAAGGCGCTCTCGAAGCCGTCGGCCAACTCGTCCAACACTTCGGCCGCCGCCGCGAAGATGCGACGCGCGACCACGCTCTCCGTCCCGGCCAACTCAAGAATCTTTTTGAGCGCGGGTCTGATCTGTTCGTTGAACTTCGCGTGCGCTCGCCAACAAGTTTCCCGACGCTCGCCGACGCTCTGGTTGGTCTTCACCTCGTGGCGATAAGTCATGAAGGTCGTGGCGAGCAGCACGTCGAACTCGTCTTCGACCGGCCCCAGAATCTCCTGCTCGTATTCGTCCGCGAGCGTCTGCGGCAGAGCCGACTTGTTGAGGACGGCGAGCGCGCGTGCGGCCTGCGCCCGGTCTTCGCGGAGAATGGCATCTTTCGCCGTCTCCGCGACGGGCGCGGTGACGAGTCGCCACGCGCGACCCCGCAGGTCTGCGATCTCGGCGAAGGTCGTCGCCTGTTCAAAGTCGCCTTTGAGATCGGCCGCCATCAACAGAGACCAGAACTCTCTCGTCTCGATGACCTCTTTCCAGAGCGCGTAGGTGCGCCGCCACTCGTCGGCGAGTTCGAGCGCCGGGTCGAGTTTAAGCAGTCCGGCGAGCCGCAGGAGCGCGATGTCGTGACGCGTCGAAGCATGCTCGCCCGCACGGAGGCGCGCGACCGTCTCTTCGAGAGACGCGAGGCTGGGCAGAGACGCGAGGCTCGGCGCGGCCTCGGTCGCCGTTTGCGTATCGAAGAACCAAAAGAGTCGTTCGTGGATTCTTTGCGCCGGGACGGTCAGGCGACCCAGACAATCGCGCACGGCGTGCTCGGTGCATTCGTTCGCGCCGAGCCAAGCGATGTCGTGCGCGTGCGTTCGCGGCGCGGCCACGCCCAACTTGAGCGCGCGGCGAAGCGAGGCGGCGGCGGCGTAAATCTCCCGCTGCGAAGCGTGGCAAGACAGCCCGAGCAGCCGGTAGGCGTTGTCGGCCACGGGCGTCAGTCTGAGTTTGTCGGCACTCGTTCCGGGAGTCGCGCCGTGGATGCGGGTAGCGGTCTGCATGTAAAGAAATCAGGCCAACACGACGAAGCGTTTGTGGCGCGACGGGCACACTCGAAAACGGCGCGCCCGTGCTACGGGAGATTGAGCGTGATTGAAAAATACCTGCCGGAGCGAAACGTTCTCGTCCGCCCCTTACGCACAAGACCGGCGAAAGTTTACCATCCCATGCGGTCGCATGTCAGACATCTTCGCCGCTGCCGCCCGCCACGACCTGTGCGTGGTTCAGTGTGGCGACGAGCGTGACGCCACCGATGATGTTGCCCGCGAGCACCGGGACGAGGTAGCGGCCGACGACGCCCGGCCAAGAGGCTCGTCCCCATGCGGCCAACGTAAACGCCTCGACCGCTCCGGCGATGATATGACTGAAACCCGCCACGCCGACCACGTAAGTCACGAGAATGATCACCCACACGCGCGCCGTCTCGGCAAACGGCAGCAGCCACACCATCAAGGCGATCAGCCAGCCGGCGAAGATGCCGCGCAACAGCAACGTGCCGAAGCCCGGTTTGACGGCCTCTTGTCCGATCTCCATGAACTTCTCCAACACGTGCGGCTCGAACACGTTCGTGTGTGCGATGGCGAGCGCCACGGCCAAACCGCCCAACAGATTAGCGACGAGCACGACGAGCCACAAACGCATGACGTTGGCGAACGTCTGCGCGTCCTTGCGTTGCAGCAGGGGGAGGATGGGCGTCAGCGTGTTCTCGGTGAACAACTGCTGGCGGCCGAGGATGACGAGCAGAAAGCCCATGCTGTAACCGAGCTTGGCGACGAGCGGTCGCCACCCGGCAGGCGGCAGATAGGCTGCGAGCAGCCCTTCCGTGATCATCGAGAAGCTCATGGACAAACCCGCCGCCAGCCCAGACCAAAAGAGCGCGGACGTGGGGCGCTGCAATTCCTCTTCGCCCTCTTTCAGAATCGTCTTATAGACGACCTTTCCCGATGGCGAGCTGCGCTGCTCGATTTCTTCTTGCTCCTTATCAAGAGCCTCGGCTTTCTGCTCGTCCTTAGGCTCGGCTTCCTGCTTGCCTTCATGCGCGTCTGCTTGCGCATTCTTCTCCGCCCTGCCGTGCCCCGGCCGGTCGTCTCTCTCTTTGTCTGACAACATCATTCAATCCTCTCTTAGTTTGCTCCCAAGCGTATCCGCAGGCCGATGCGGAGGGCGACGGGCGCGGCGATGGTGCGGACGGGCGTGCGCCCGGTGCTGTAACGACTGTTCAGCAGATTTTCGGCGGCGGCGAAAAGTTCGAGCGCGGGCGCGAGCCGACGCGAGACGAGCGCATCGATGGTGAAATAGCGTTCGAGGCGCAAGCGGTTTTGATCGTCGTCGAACTGCGCGCCGCCAAAGCGGCCTTGCAGCCCGAAATTGAAGCGCGAAGGATTCGTGTAGCGAAGTTGCAGAGTGAGTTGATGACGCGCGACCTGCGGGAGACGCAAGCCTTCGAGTTCGGGGTTGGCCGGAAATTCCTTGACCCGCGCATCGGCCAAGAGATATCCGCCCGCGAGCGTCCAACGTCGCGCCGGACGCGCTTCATATTCGAGTTCGAGACCGCGCGAGCGCGTGCGGCCGAGGTTTTCCCTGCGCCGCGTGATGAGTGTGGGCGCGGCGTTCAAAGTCACGTTCGCCACCGGGCGCGCGATCTCCGTCCAGAAGAGAGTGGCGCGCACGCGCGCCGCACGCCCGTCGCGCGTCGAGAAGTTCACTCCGGCTTCGCCGCCCGTCAGGCGTTCGGCGCGCAGGTTTTCGTTGGCCAGCGTCAGCACGTCGCCGACGCGAAAGCTGCGATAGAGTTCGTTGAGCGTCGGTTGACGAAACGCGCGATTGAAGGAAGCGGCGAGCGAGAAGCGCGCCGACACTTTATAGAGCGCGGAGACTTGCGGGCTAAAGGCCGTCTCGGTGCGATCCGGAAAGGCGTTCGCGGACACGGGCGCGCCGGGGTTGAGCGCGCGCGTCGCGCTCTCGGCTCGATAGTTGCGCCAACGGTCGAAGCGCGCGCCGCCCGCGAGCAAGAGACGCGGCGTCACATGGACGATCTCTTCGAGGAAGACGCCGACGGTGTGTTCGCGCCCGCCCGCGCCGACGAGGCTCGACGCCCGGCCTTGCACATAAGCGAGTTCGTCGCTCGCGCCGCGCACCTCGCGCGCGTCCACTCCGGCGACGAGCGTGTGCCGCCCGGCGAAGGCGCGCGACCATTGCGCGGAGAGTCCGGCGAACTGAGACGGCACGCGTTGCACGCGCGTCGGCGTTTCCGTGTTGCGATCAGCGGAGACGGCCGTGAAGTTTTGATCGAAGAGTTGCGTGCCGCCGTAGAGGCGCGCGCTTAGTTGACCGAGGCGCGCGCGTGTCCAGTCGCCGCCCGCGCTCCACTGGCGCAGGTGCGTGCGGTTCGTTTGCAAGGGCGTGCCGTTGGCGCGCGACTCGCCGAAATAGGCGGCGCGAAAAAAGAGGCGCGCCGCTTCCGCGAGAGCGTAATCCACACGCGCGTCGAAGGCCGCGCGACGCGAACTCGCGGGCGTGTCGATGCGCCCGCGCTCCGCCGGGTCAACGATGATGTAGCCGCCGGTGCGAAACGTCTCCGCCGCAAGCGACGCGGCGAAGCGACCCTTGCCACCGCTCGCGTAGAGCGACGCGTCGGGCGTCTGTTGGCTGCCGTATGAAGTTTCGAGTGAGACGAAGGGCGACCGCTGCCGGTCAGCCGGTCGCGTGAGAATCTGGACGACGCCGCCGAGCGCGCCGCTGCCGTAGAGATGCGAAAAGCCGCCGCGCGTCACTTCAACCGCGCTTACTGATTCGCGCGGCACGCGCCCCCAGTTGATCCAGCCGCCGAATGGATCGTTCAGGGGGATGCCATCGACGAGGACGAGGGCGCGGCTCGCGCCGCTCGCGCCCGTGCCGCGCAGAGAGACGCCCTGCGCCGTCGGGTTTGCGGTGCGGCTGCCCGCGCGGCGGAACAACTGAAAGCCCGCCACCTGTCTGAGCGCGTCGTCGAGCGCGAGCGCAGCCGTGGCGGAAAGCTCCTCCTTTGACAGCGTGACGATGCTGGCCGCCGCGTCGCCAAGCCGCGTCTCCGTGCGCGTGGCTGTCACGGTCAACTCTTCGGACACGGGGGCGGGCGCGAGCACGAGACGCAAACGGGCGAACGTCTCCGCTCGCACGCAGAGTTTTTGTTCGAGCGGTGCGAACCCGCGCGCGTGCACGACGAGCACGACATCGCGCGCGCCCGCGTCAATCGCATCGAAGGAAAACTCGCCGCTCTTGCCCGTCGTCACGCGCGCGACGACACTCGCACCAGCGCGCAAAGAAACTTCCGCGCCCGCCACCGGAGCGTCCCGCTCGTCCAAGACGACGCCCGCGATACGCACCTGCGAACTTGTAGTTTGAACGGCGCAGACCGCGCCCGCGTGAAAGAGACACGAGACGATGCAGACGAAAACGACGCGCCGTAGCAACCTTCCCGCGCGCACGCGTCGTCGCCTCACGCGTTCGCGTCGGCGCGTCGCGCGTTTGTGTTGTCGCTCGGCGTCACCTTCCGGCGGCGTCAGGGTTTGATTGCGATGCCCCACGGCCCGTCTCCCGCCTTGATGTTTGCGACCACACGGTTCGTCGCCGTGTCGACGACGGAAATATCGTTCGACAGGCCATTGGCCGTGTAGAGTTTTCGCCCGTCCGGCGTGACGGCCACGCCCCACGCGCGCCCGCCCACCGGAATCGTCGCCAGCACCTCGCCGCTTCGCGCGTCCAAAACCGAGACCGTGTTGCCGCGCCCGTTCGACACGTAGACGCGCTCTCCGTCAGGCGAGACGACGACGCCCATCGGCTTGACGCTCGCCCCTTGCGGCAACTTGACGGTGCGTTCGATTGCGTGCCGCCGCGCGTCCACGATTTCGAGCGTGCGCCCGATCTCGGTCGTCACGTAGGCGCGCGTGCCGTCGGGCGCAAAGGCCGCGTCGCGCGGGCGCGCATTGACGATGAAAGTGGAGACGACCGTGTTCGTCCGCGTGTCGATGACGGAGACGCTGTTGCTCGTCTCGGCCGTCACGTAAACCCAACGGCCGTCCGGGCTGACGGAGACGCCTTCGGGTTCGATGCCGACGACGAGCGTGGCGATCCGCTGCCCCGTCTCCGTGTCCAAGACGGTCGCCGTCCCCGCGTCCTCGTTAGAAGCGTAGAGCATGCGCCCGTCTTTGCCGACGGCCAGCTGCTCCGGGTCTCGGCCCACCTCGTAGCGCGCCACGACCTGCTCGCTCTCCGTGTCAATCGCCGCGATGTAGTTGTCTGCGTCGGCGTACATCTGTCCCGAAGGCGTGCTGACGGCGACGTAGACGCGGCGGCCGTCGGGGCTTACGCGCACGCCGCGCGGCCTGACCGCGCCGAGCTTGATGGTCGAGACCAGCGTGTCCGTCCGCGTGTCGATGACGGAGAGCGTGCCGTCGCGTTCGTTGCTGACGTAGGCGAGCGCGCCCGTCCTTCTCGTTCGCGCGCACGAAACGCAAAGCAGCAGCACGAGCGGAAGGAAGAGGACGAGCGGACGCATCATCGTCGTCGTCTTCTCGCGCGGAAGGAGAAGGACGACGGCGCGAGCGGCGGTGGCGACCATCGCCGCTCGCGCGACGTGACGCAAGCGACGGGCGTTCGCGCCGGGCGGCCGTAGGCTTCTTTGCATGAGCGGATTATTTCAGCGTGTAGAGATAACCGGCAATGTCGCGCGCGTCCTGTTCGGTGACGCCGAGCACGGGCATGGCCGTCTTATCATCGACGGCGCGCGGATTTTGAATCCAGCGCACCAACGCGTCGGGCTTGTTTTCGAGCACGCCCGCGATGTAAGTGCGGCTCGCGATTCCCGCGAGCGGAGGGCCGACCTGCCCGTTCGCGCCCGCGACGCCCGGGATCGTGTGGCACGTCCCGCAGCCGTAACGATTGATGGCCGCAAGGCCGCGCTCCGCGTCGCCGCCCGTCGCAGCTTCGGCCGCCGCGCGTCCCGAATAGCCTCTGCACGCCGCGAAGGCGAGGACGAGCGCCGCGCATGCGAAGATGCACGCCAGTTTCAAATAATCCTTCGCGCTGCGGTCGTCAGCCATCCGTCCTCGTCCTCTTCAAGTCAAGCATCCGCTCGAACCTCCACGCGGCGTGTGTTCGTGCCGGACGCGTCGGCGCTTCTTCTGTCCTCGCGTCTCCTGACGCGGCGCTCCGACTCGCGCATCCAACCGGCGACGAGCATGAGTCCCGCGAAGACGTAGACGAGCCCGGCCGGAATCCACATGATCAAGCCGCCGAGTTGTTGGTCTTCGAGCGGCGTCAGTCCCCAAGACTCTGTGCTCCGCGCATAGGCCGGATACCAAACGTCGCGCGCGAACGTGATGAGCGCGCCGAGCGCGCCGCTCTGCACGGAGGTCGTGAACATATAGAGCGCCGCCGCGCCGTAGCCGAGCAAGCCCTCGCGCCCGTGCAGCACAGCCCACCAGAACAGCAGCGCCGAGCCGAGGAAGCTCACGTGTTGCAGCGTGTGGACGAGATCGCTCCTGAGCGTCGCCTGAAAGAGCGCGGGCGCGTGCCACACCCACAAAGCCGCCGTGTGAATCGCCCACGCCGCGAGCGGGTTTGTCACGGCGCGCCACACCGTCTGAAACGCGCGGCGCTTCCCCAAAGCCCCCGCGCGCTGTCGCCAACTCAAAGGCAGCGCCCACAGGAAAGGCAGGAGCGGGCGTCCGAGCACGAGCAGCGGCGCGGCCACGAGCATCAACACTTCATGCTGCGTCATGTGCGCCGAGAACAGCACCTCGCCCCACGGGTGCAAAGGCGAGACGAGCGCGACGACGAGCGCCGACCACCCGCCCGCGAACGCCCAAGCCTCCCTCCGGCTCACGCCCCGCCCCTGCGCCGACTCGCGCCACAGACGCCTCAAGCCCCGCCAATACAGAACGGCCGCGAGCGCGAGACTCAAGATGATGACGGGATCGCGCCCCCACGTCCGCCACAAATCCGCGAACCCGTGCGGCTTGCCGTCGTGGGCGAACGCACGGGCAAAGGGGAAAGGGGACAGGGGAAAGGTAAAGACAATTAACAGCGCCACGACCGCGACGCGCACCGCCGTCCGCATGCCGCGCGCCGTTGCTAAGCCACGCGCCGCCGTCAACGCGCGGAAGCGTTTCTTCCCCCTTCCCCCTTCCCCCTTTCCCTTTCCCCTCATCTTCCCCTCATCTCTGGCACGGGTTGATGAAAAACTGCGGAAGCCATTGTGCGACGAGCACGAGCAGGACGAGGCCGCTCAACATCAAGCCGACGACCGACAGCAGACGGCTGCGTTCAAGGACGCTCGCCGCCTTGCCCGGTTCGGCCTCGCCGGCAGCGCGCCAGTTGCGCCGCGACACGAGCGCGCCGCCCGCCGCCATCAAGATGAAGAGAATCGTCACCGCGTGCAGCACGAGCCGACCGCGCGCGCCTCCGCACACGGCGGGCACGAGCGCGTAGTTGATCTGCAAGTGCAACAAAAAGGAGACCGGCGCAACGAGCAGTCCCATGAACAACCACAGGACGCCCCGCTTCGTGTCAAACTCCTTTTTCGCCGCCGCCTTCGTCGTCAAACTCTTCCCCCTAACGTATTACTCAATTACCTATCACTGCCTGTCAATGAAACTCTTCTCTCCTGCGGCCGCGTCACAAAAAGCGCGGGGCGAGGTAGATCGTCGCGTAGCAAGGTATCCAGATGGCGACGATGAAATACCAGTAGAGCGCGTTGTCGGCCGAGTCCACGAAATACTTCGGCTCTCTGTAGCCGGAGAGCAGGATGGAGAAGATGACGCACGTCTCCAACACTTCCGCGACGAGATGAAAGGCGTGGACGCCGAGGATCGTCCACACCATTGAGCCGTAGGCGTTGCTGTCGAACAACACGTTGACCGAAGAGAACTCGAAGGCGCGCAGCGCGCAAAAGACGACGCCGAACGCGATGCAGACGAGCGTCCAACGAATCGTCGCGCGCGCGTCCAGACGCTTGGCCGCTCCTTCCAACAAACGCATCGGCACGACGCTCAAGACGAGCACGATGAGCGTCGCGGTTGGGATACCGAGGTCGGGTAGTTGCGTGGGCGGGGGCGGCCAAGCGCTCGCGCGGTCGCGCAGGTAGTAGTAACTGATGAGACAGATGACGAGCATCGTCGTCTCGATGGCGAGAAAGCCCCAGACGCCCCACCAGACGAGGCCGCGCTCGCCGAAGGCGAAATGCGGCAAGTGCGATACGTCGATGCCCGCGCGTCTCTTCATTGTGCTTGCGCCGCCTCCTTACGTCTTCGCTCGTCCGGCATCTCGTCCACGTTCTCTTCCTCGCACGCCTCGTCCTTCCGCTTCGGCCAAGCCCACCCGACGAACGCCACGAGCGCCAGAGCCGAACCCCACACGAGCGCCCACGGCGTAAAGCACGAAGTGATGAACGTCGCGGTCGCCGCGAGCGCCACGCACAGAGGCCAGATGGAAGGCCCCGGCAGCACCATCAAGTTGTCCGGCTCGGCGTCGAGCACTTGGGTCAAGAGCACCTCGCGGCAGTTCGTCCGCACGCCCGTCACGAACGGCGCGTCTTCGCCCGCCGCGCCGCTGCCGACACCGCGCACCCACAGCGGCTCGCGCCCCTGCACGATGGGCAGTTGATAGAAGTTATGACTCGGCGGCGGCGAACTCGTGCTCCATTCGAGCGTGTCGGCGTCCCAAGGGTTATCGCTCGCGGCGTGCCCAAGCCTCCTCCTGCGCGTCCACCACACGTTGGCGACGAAGAGGGCGACGCCCACGGTCATCACCGCGCCGCCGATGGTGGCGAGCAGATTGAGTTTGCCCCAACCCGTCCCCGGCAAATAGGTGTAGACGCGGCGCGGCATTCCTTGCAGGCCGAGTTGGTGCATGGGAAAGAAAGTCAGGTTGAACCCGACGAACATCAAAGCGAAATTCCAACGCCCCAAGCGTTCGCCGAGCATGCGTCCCGCAAACTTCGGAAACCAGTAGTAGAACGCGCCGAACAGCGGAAAGACCGCGCCGCCAATCAAGACGTAATGAAAATGCGCGACGACGAAGAACGTGTCGTGGACTTGCAGGTTGACGGGCACGCTCGCCTGCATCACGCCCGACAAACCGCCGAGGATGAAGATCAGGAAGAAGCCGAGGACGAACAGCATCGGCACGGGGAAGCGCGGCCGCCCGCTCCACAGCGTCGCGATCCAGCAGAATATCTGGATGCCCGAAGGAATGGCGATCATCATCGTTGCCGCCGTGAAGAAACTCTCGCCGAGGAGCGGCAAGCCGGTCGCAAACATGTGATGCACCCAGAGGCCGAAGCCGATGAAGCCCGTCGCGATCATTGAGAGCACGAGCGCCGTGTAGCCGAAGACCGGGCGGCGTGAAAACGTCTGTACAATCGTGGAGACGAAGCCGAGCGCCGGGATGAAGATGATGTAAACCTCCGGGTGGCCGAAGAACCAAAAGAGGTGTTGCCAGAGCAGCGGGTCGCCGCCCTCGGCCGGGTTGTAGAAGTGCGTGCCGACTAATCGGTCGAGCGTCAAAAACAGGCTGCTCGTCATCACGGCGGGCATCGCGAAGATGACCATGAAAGACATCACCAGCATCGCCCAGACGAAGACCGGCAGGCGGTTCAGAGACAGCCCCGGCGCGCGCATTTTGAAGACCGTCACGATGATCTCGACCGAGGCGGCGAGCGCCGCGATCTCCGTGAAGTTGATCAATTGCGACCAGATGTCCACGCGCTTGCCGGGGGAAAATTCCGGCCCCGCCAGCGGCACGTAAGAGAACCAGCCCGTGTCCGGCCCGATGTTCAAAAGGAAGAAGACGTAGAGCGTGATGCCGCCGAAGAGATAGATCCAATAGCTGAACGCGGCCAGACGCGGAAAGGCGATGTTACGCGTGCCCAGCATGAGCGGGATGAGATACAGCCCCATCGCCTCCATCACGGGGATGGCGAAGAGGAACATCATCGTCGTCCCGTGCATGGTGAAAATCTGGTTGTAGGCGTCGGGGCCGAGCAGCGTGTTTTCCGGTCGCGATAGTTGCAGGCGCATGAGGACGGCGAGCAGGCCGCCCAAGACGAAGAAGACGAAGGCCGTCACGAGATAACGACGCCCGATGCTCTTGTGGTCAACGCTCCTCAGCCAGCCCCACAGCCCCGGATCGTCTCGCCACGTCTGTTCCAGTTCGCGCTGCTCGCGCGCTTCCACGAGACGCGTGGCGGGCGCGTCCGCCGAGACTGACGCCGGCGGAACAAATGATGCGCCGCGCGGTGCGCCGGGCGCTTGCCGCTCGCCCGCGTCCTCAGACGCCGCGCCCTGCCCTTTCCTCACCTCGTCGCTCACTTGAGACTCTCCAGATAGCTCAACAACGCCTGCAAATCTTGGGGCGGGAGCGGGTTCGGCGGCATGCGGTTGCCGGGTTTGAGTTCCTGCGAGTTGCTGATCCAGCCGCCGAGATGGCCGCGCGTGTTGGGCAACATCCCGGCGGCGATGGTCTGGCGGCTCGCCAGATGCGTGAGGTCGGGCGCGACCGCGCCGCCCGCGCCCGTCCCGCGAACGGTGTGGCACATGACGCACGGCGCGTTGAGGAAAACTTGCTGCCCGCGTTGTTGTTCCGCCGTGGCGGGTGGGGCGGCGGGGCGACGCTGCGCCTCCGCCCACGCCTCGAACTGTTCGACGGGTTCGGCCACGACGACGAAAGCCATGTGCGCGTGCTGCAAGCCGCAATACTCTGCGCACTGCCCGCGATACGTGCCCGCGTGGTCGGCCTTCAACCAGACGGTCGTTTCGTGTCCGGGGACGAGGTCGCGTTTGCCGCCGAGGTTCGGAACCCAAAAGCTGTGAATCACGTCGCTCGAAGTGAGCCGGATGGTGACGGGACGACCGACGGGAATGTGTATCTCGTTGGCCGTCTTGAAAGTTTGGCTCGCCACGTCGTTCTCATACTCGACTTCCCACCACCACTGTTGACCGCGCACCTTGATGCGCAAGTTGTTCGGGTCGGCGAGCGCGTAGATCGAACGCGTGGCAATGAACGTGGCGATGAGAAAGATGAAGAGGATGGCGATGGTGGCGGCCACGCCGCCGATGACCACGCCGCGCATGCGCCGCTCGCGCGCCGCGTCCGGCGTCGTATCCGGCGCATCGGAAGTTTCGCGGCCGCGTTGTCGCTTGCGTACAAGCGCCGCCGCGAGAAAGGCCATGACGACCACATAGACGCCCGCCGAGACGTAGAACATCAACCACCACAGACGGCTGACGCTCGACGCGTGCGGCCCGGCCGGATTGAGCGCCGACTGCGATCCCCTGCACGCGGCGGCGAACGCGCCAGACGAAATCAAGACCGCGCGCGACCCCTGCGACAACAGCGTGCGCGAGGCCAACGCGCGCAGGCGTCTTGAAACGGGCGCAACGAGGACGCGATGCGTGCGTGCGTTGCGCGCGTCTCGCAGCAGAGACGCGAAGGCGCGTCGCGCGAGTCGTGCCAAACGTTCGTCGCCCGCGAGTCGTGCCGGACGCCTGTCGCCGCCTCCGTCGTTGCGCGCGCGGATGTTCATTGCGGCATCTCCCCGGACTTCGGGATCGCGCCGCTTCGCGCGCCTTGCGGCTCGGTCGATTGTTCGGGCTTTTTCGCGTTGAGGTCGTCGTCGCGGCCGGGCGCGGCGTCTCTCGGCACTTGCCCGCTCAGGCTGCGCACGTAGGCCGCGAGTTGCCACACCTGATAGTCGGGAATCTTTCCGCGAAACGAAGGCATCCCGTTCGGCCGTCCTTCGACGATAGTGGCGAACACCTGATCGGGTTCGCTCCCGTAAATCCACTTCGCGTCCATCAACGGCGGCCCTATCCCGCCGCCGCCGTGCGCGTGGCAACCCACGCAGTTGAACCACTCGAAGAGGCGCTTCCCTTCGCTCATCGCGAAGGCGTTTTCTTCAAACTCGTTCTTCGCCGGGACGACCTGCGGATTGCCCGGCCTCAGTTCGCTCAAAGTCTTCGACTCGATGCGCCCGGCCGACGGCGCATCCACGCGCAACCCGCGCTCCTCACGCTTGCACGCCGCGACGAACAACAGCACGAGGGCTAACAAAGGGATGAAGGATGAAGGATGAGGGATGAATAAGAATCGCGCGTCGGGCGGCCGGTTCATGCGCAGTCGCGTCGTGCGCTCGATGGAGCAACGAAATAGTGAAGCCGTCCGTTTCATTTCATCCCTCATCCCTTCGCCCTCATCCCTGCTTTTCATCCCTCATCCCTTCTCGCGCGGCACGCCGTAGTCGTCCAGTATCCGTTCGATCTCGGCGCGGCGGCGTTCGATGATCGCTTCGAGTTCTTCCTTGAGCGCGTCGTCGCCGCGCCGGACGCCCATCGAGATGTCGTAGACGAAGGGAAGATATGGCAGGTCGAACTGCGGCGAGACGGGGACGACTTCGAGCGCCGCCCTCTGTCGCGGCGCGAAGTAGCCCGCGAGCGGCCCCCAGACGACGGCCACGTCCACCTCGCCGCGCGCCACCGCTTCGACGATGCGCGCCGGGGGATTCGCCTGCGCGTAATCGCCGTAGACCGTGTAGCCCGAAACGTTGTCGATCATCTTGCGCGCGGAGAGCGCGTGCGCCGGGGGCGAGTTGGCGAAGTCGTCGCCGATCATCTGCACGCCGATCTTCAATTTGCGCAAAGCGGGATCGTCGAACGAACGGATGCCGAGATGCCTGTCACGGCGCGAGACGAAGACGTAGGACGAGCGATAATAAGGCGACGTGGTGAGCGCGAGTTCAAAACTGCTGGGCACGCCTAAGACCACATCGCACGCGCCCGCGCGTAGCGTGTTGCGGATGAAGCCGCGCCGCTGCGCCCACCACTTGTACTCGACGCGCGCGCCCATCTCGCGCGCCAACACGTCGGCGATCTTGTTCTCGAAACCTTCGCGCCGCTCGTTCGAGAAGGGCAAGTTGTTCGGGTCGGCGCAGACGCGCAAGACGCCTTCCGGCCGCATCGTTCGCGCCAACTGTTGCGTTGACGGTTGCTGCTGTGACGGTTGCTGCGGCGACTGCTGTGGCGGCGACGGCTGCTGTTCCGTGCGTGGCTGTGTTGGCGAAGACGACTGAGAAGCGTTTTTGCCGCCGCATGAAACGAGCGCGAGCGCGAGCGTGAGTGCAAAGACGAACGGCGCGAGCGGCGCGATTCGCCGCGAACGTCCGCGCACCATCGTCTTCAAGAAATGTGCGCGCACTATCGTCTTCAACGAACGTCCGCGCACCGTCGTCTTCGAGTCTCTTTTCGTCTCTTTCGACTCTTTCGTCTCAAGGGAGCGAGAAGACATACAGCGTCCCTCCCTTGGTCGTGTATTCGGGCAGGTCGGTCATGGCGTTGACGAAGCCGAGAGCGCCCGTCGCGTCGCGCGGGTCTAGATCGCCGGAGACGATTGCGCCCGACCAACCGCCCACGCCCGCCAGCACCGCGACGTACTGCTTGCCGTCCGGCGCGCGATACGTAACGGGCTGTCCGATGATTCCCGAATCGACTTTGAACTGCCAGAGCAGTTCGCCCGTGCGCGCGTTGAGGGCTTTGAAGTAGCCGTCCATCGTGCCATAGAAGACGACATCGCCCGCCGTCACCACCGCGCCGCTCCACACCGGGAAACGTTCCTTGATCTTCCACGCGGCGCGCGCGCCCGCCACGTCCCAAGCCGTGAACTCGCCCCTGTGCCCGCCGGGGCCTGCGTACATCTTCACGTTCGCGCCGACGTAAGGCGTGCCCGCGATGTAGTTCGCCTCCAAGCCTTCAAAGTCCATACAGAGATTGTTGTGCGGCAGGTAGACGAGTCCGGTGCGCGGCGAGAAGGCCGAAGGATTCCAGTCCTTGCCGCCGGGCGAGGCGGGGCAGATGTCGCGCACCACCTTGCCCATCACGGGCGTCTTCTCTTCGTTCGGGATAAGACGACCCGTCTGCAAATCGACGCCCTTCGACGAAGTGATGTGGACGAACGGCGTGGCCGAGAGTACTTCACCCGTCGTGCGGTCGAGCAGGTAGACGTAGCCGGTGCGTTCGGGACGGACGAGCACTTTGCGCGTCTGCCCGTTCAAGTTCATGTCGAGCAGGATTTGCTCGTTGATGCCGTCGTGGTCGAACAGATCGTGGGGCGACCATTGATAGAACCAGCGCGCCTCGCCCGTGTCCGGGTTGCGTGCGAAGATGCCGGCAGTCCACTTGTTGTCGCCCGGCCGTTGCTCCGGATTCCAGGGGCCGGGATTGCCCGTGCCGTGATAGACGAGGTTCAGTTCCGGGTCGTAGGACAGCCAGCCCCAGACCGTGCCCCCGCCGGTCTTCCAAGCGTCGGGCGGCCAAGTGTGGACGCCGAGGTCTGTGCCGCGCTCCTGCGCATAGAAGGGATGAAAGTTCGCGCCGATCAAAACGTCTCTGTCCGGCCCCGTGTTGTAAGCGCGCCAGGCGATCTCGCCGTTGCGGGCATCGACGGCCGTGATCCAGCCGCGCACGCCAAACTCGCCGCCCGAATTTCCGACCAGCACTTTATCGTGCACGACGAGCGGAGCCATCGTGATCGTCTCGCCGCGATTGATCTCGCCGAGTTTGGTCTTCCACAGTTCCCGGCCCGTCTCGGCATCGACGGCGACGGTGAAGTTGTCGAGCGTGTTGTAGAAGAGTTTGCCGTCAGAGAAGACCGCGCCGCGATTGACCACGTCGCAGCAGGCGACGCCCTGCGCGGCGGCCGAAGGGTTCGCTTCGTACTTCCACTTGAGCGCGCCCGGCCGCGTCAGGTCGAGCGCGTAGAGGATGTTCGGGTAGGGCGTGACGACGTACATCGTGCTGCCCGCGACGATGGGCGCGGCCTCTTGCCCGCGATTGACGCCCGTGGAAAACGTCCACGCCACTTTCAAGTTGCGGACGTTCTCCGTGTTGATCTGGTCGAGGCCGCTATAACGCGTGCTCGCGTAGTCTTTCGCGGGCATCGTCCACTGGCCGTCCTCGGCGACGTTGGCAAACTGCGGCACGGCCACTTGACCCGCTTGCGCGATCTGCGTGGCGCTCCGGCTCGTGTCCGCGGTGCGCGAGCGTTCGGGATTTTTGCGTGAGCAGGAGACGAGGGCGACGGTAGTGAGACTGAAAAGAAGCAGAGAGACGAAAAAACCGTTGCGAGAGGCAAAGGACGACAAACGCCCTACACGTTTCATCGAAGCTCCTTGAGAAGCGGACAGTCTACTTTGACAGATTCGGCGCGCGCGTGGGGTGACTTCTCGGAAAACGTCCGGACTATATCCGAGAAGCCTCGCCCCCTTCTGTACGCAAACGTACTCTGATGTGAGACCGCACCAACCAAAGACGCGAAGCGCAAGCCGCAAGGTTAACGCGAACGTGAACTGTTTCGAGCGAAGACGACCGGCGCAGATGCGTCGAAGCCGCGCATGCCTATCAAGACATGCGCGGCCTCTCTTTCTATGCCCGGCCTCGATGTTCGCGCTTACTAATTGCCGAACCTGAGTTTGTACTCCGGTGAGTTCAGGAAGCCCGCGACCATCGTGCGCGTGTCGCCGCGCTGCAAGACGGCGAGCCATGCCGCATAACCGTCCGCGTCGGGCTTGCGGCGCAGGTAGCCATAGTACTGCATCGCGACGAAGGCGTTGTCGAACTCGCGCGCGCCGACCGTGTCCGAGTCGGCGATGGCGCGAAAAACCTGCGCGCGCGCGAGCGTGCCCGCGTCGAGCGAGTTGATTAAGGCCGCGCGCGTGAGTCTCACTTTGGTTGTGCCGTCGGGCTGCGCGGGGTCGGGCGTCGTGATCTCCGTGAGTTGATAACGGGAGAGGAGCGCGGAGACGAAACGCTCGTCGTCCATGCCTCCGTAGAAGTTCTTGAACGCGGCGCGCTCGGTGAAGAGTTGCGCGAGTTGCGCTTTGCGCGCGTAGACCTCTTCGGGCGTCTGCCCGGCGACGAAACTCATATCCGAGATGATCTCCGTGTATTCGGGCAAACTGCCGAAGGCCACTTTGTAGAAGCGGAAGACGTATAAGCCTTTCACACTAAACTCGGGCGCGCCGAAGAACGATTGCGAGACCGTGATGCGGTCGCACCGGCGGTCGTCGTTCAGGCAGCGATTCAGGATGTTCGACCACGGCTCGGACGCCTCCGGCTCTCTGGAGAGAAAATCCACATAGTGCTGCCGGACGAAGAAGGGCGTCGTGAAGATCGGGTTCGCAGCACCGGCCGCGTCGTTATCCGAGATAGTGACGGTGGCCGTCGAGTTCGCGCCCAACCCAGCGCCCGACGGATTCGACAGGACGACTTGAAAAGTCTCGGCCGCTTCCTTGTGCCCGTCGTCGATGAGCGGGATGTTGATGGTCTTTTGCAATTCGCCCGCGGCGAAGTCGAGACGGCCGACCGTGGTGGCGAAGTCGCAGCGCGCGTATGCGCCGCCCGCGTTGTTCACCGTGTCGGCACAACCGACGGTGAAAGTGTCCGTGTCGCTCGTGCGGTAATCGACCGACGCGGCGATGGCTCCGTCGCCCGTGCGAGTGACGGTCAGCGTGACGCGACGGTCGCCCTCCCCGGCCGTTGCGTCGGCAACGGAGAAGGTGGTCGGATCGTCGTCGAGGATATTGAGCGTTGCCGCGACGAGCGTGGGCGTAGCCGTCGTGCCCGTCGGATTGCTGAGCGTCAGACGGACAGTCTCGGTCGGTTCGTCCAAAGTGTCGTTGACGAGTTCGACCGTGAAGGTCTTGCTCACCTCGCCGTCGGCGAAAGTGAACACGCCCGTCGCCGCCTTGTAGTCGGACGGATGGACGGCCGTGCCGTCGGAAGTTGAATAGTTGACCGTCGCTTCGCCCGCGAGCGAGCCATAGCGATTGACCGTGACGGTTGCGCCGGACGCGGCACGTTCGTCCGCCTCGTAGACGGGCGCGCTGAAGTTCAGGCTCGCGGCGGCGTTGCCCGTGCCGCAAGTGTTCAGCAACACGGAGACGCTCTGTGCGCTCTCGTGTGCGACGACGAGATCGAGTCTGCCGTCCGCGTCGAAGTCGGCGGCGTCGATGAAAGACGGCCGCGACGCGCCCGTGTTGTAGGCGGCGGAGGGAGTGAAGTTGCCCGCCCCGTCGCCCTTGAAGATCAGTGCGAGACCAGCCGCCTTGTCGACGACGGCGAGATCGACGCGCCCGTCGCCGTCGAAGTCGCCGGTCGTGAGCGCGTTCGGATGCAGCCCCGGAGCGACAGCGAAGGTCGCCGCGCCGAAGCCGCCCGCGCCGTCGCCGAGCCGGACGGGAACGGACTCACCGCCCGACAGAAACGCTAAGTCAACTTTATTGTCGGAGTTGAAATCGTCGGGCGAGAACAAGATGCCGTTGCTCACGTCCGTGAACGTCTGGTTAAAATTGTCCGTGCCGTCGCCGATTAACAGCAAGAGACCGCTGCCGGCATTGACATTGAGATAGGCCACGGCAATGTCGGGCTGGCCGTCGCTATTGAAATCTCTGACCACGGCATGCGTCAGGAAAAGATTTCCCATGCCGTATGTCATCAGGTTGGAGAAGTGTCCCGCCCCGTCGCCGAAGGCGATGTTCACTTTATTAACATCAAACTTAGCGTCTCCCTTGAGCGTCGTCGTCACCACGTCGAGTTTACCGTCGAAGTTGAGGTCGGCCACGGCGAGCGAGGTGGCGGGCGGACGCGAGAAACTCGCACTGCTCCAACTGATGGGGCGGCGCACGTCGAAAGCGAGGTTGTGGTTGAGGAACAAGGTCGCCTCGCCATCGACGTGGGTTGAGTTGGCGACGACGAGATCGGGGTAGCCGTCGGAGTCGAAATCGCCCGCGCCGATAGATGACGACACAGTGCCGAGAGAGATGGTAACGCCCGATGGCGCGAACGCGCCCGCGCCGTCGCCGAGGTAGAACGAAATCGCACTGTTGGTGTCGCTCTTGAGCGCGGCGAAATCGAGTTTTCCGTCGCGGTTGAAATCGGCGACGGCGACGTGGCGCGCAGGCCCCGCACCGTAGACGGACGCGGGAGCGAAAGTGGGCGTCACGCACGCGCCAGAGGCGTGAGTATCAATTGCGGCGCAGGCAAACGCGCAGAGCCAGAGAAGCAGGAATGTGTAGGGATGTGCAAAGCGAGTTCCCGATTCGAGGCCGGAGAAGGTCGTCGCGTGAGGACGGACGCTGAGCGTGTGACGCATCGGTAAAACTCCCGGTAATAAGAGACACCTTGTGGCGATCCGGCTCAATTCGAAATACTGATCTTTGGCGTTGATGGCGAGGAACAGCAGATTTCGAGAAGACCGGGGAGGAGACTAGCTGCGCGCAGCCTAGCACGGCGCGGCGTGCGTTACAATCCAAAAGGTTGGCCGGTGGTGTCCTCGGTTGATTAGTGCTTGGTGACTTTGTGCCTTGATGGTGAGGGTTGATAAGAGAGCATTAACCACGAAGGCACGAAGACACGAAGAAAGCCGGAAGGATGGTTGAACGAGAGGCCACTGCTAGTTGGCCGAAAAGTTTTGCCGGAAGAGTTCGGCGACAAAAGTTCGGCGACAAAAGTTCGGCCACGGCAGTCGGCTTTGCTCCGGTGCGGCCGTCTTGAAGTCAACATTTTTTCGGGCGGCGAGGACGGCGAAACGCTATCCTTCTTTCGGCACGCGCTGTTCGAGTTCGTGCACTTTCTGCTTGGCCTCGCCGAGCGAGCGGGTGAGAGATTTGATCGTGCGGCGGAGTTCGAGTTGGGTCATCACCTGTTGGCTGAGGACGCGCAGGGCGGCCATCTGTTCGGGCGTGATCTCGCGCGGGTAGCGGTCGATGACGCAGAGCGTGCCGAGGCTGAAACCTTCGATGGTGACGAGGGGCGAACCCGCGTAGAAGCGTATGTAGGGGTCTGCGAGGACAAGCGGATTGTCGCGGAAGCGTTCGTCGTCGAGCGCGTCGCGCACCACCAACGGGCCGGGCTGCCGGATGGCGTGAGCGCAGAAGGAGATGTCGCGCGCCGTCTCGCCGAGCGACAACCCGACGCGCGACTTGAACCACTGGCGATGTGCATCGACGAGCGTGATGATGGCGATGGGCGTGTGGCAGATGTAGGCGGCCAGACGCGTGATGTCGTCGAAAGTTTGTTCGGGGTCTGTGTCGAGCACTTCAAACTGGTGCAAGACCGCGAGTCGTGCCGCTTCGTTCGCACGCGGAAGCTGTGACGCCATGCTTTGCCCTCCTTCGAGTTTGCGCCGCCACCCGCCGCCCGTGTTCCACATGCGCGCGGGGCGGCCGGCGGGTCAACTCAAAATTGTGTGGCCGGTAAAACTTGAGGCGTGCATTATACAGAACGCGGCGGCTATTTCCTGCGTAGAATAATTTTGGCCGCCGTCGGGTTCGCGAGACAGCGCCGCCCGCGCTGGCTCGCATCACAGGCTGCGCGGCCTTTTTTAGTGGCGACCGGAGCGCGTTTGTCTTTATAGTTCACAGTGTCGCCGCGCGCGGTTCGAGGCGCAAAGCGAGTTGGCGGTTTGAGACGAAAGAGCGGATAGCCGATGCTAAGAGAGATACGAAACGTGAAAGGGATTCCCGGCCAAGGCGTGCGCCGTTGGTTCAACGACGAGCACCTAGACTTGTTCGTCTGGTACGACGCGGCCGGACGCATCCTCGGCTTTCAACTCTGCTTCGACAAACACACGCACGCCGAACGCGCACTCACCTTCACGGAGACCGAAGGCTACACGCTCGATCAAGTGACGGCTGAAACTTCCGTCTGCGACTTGGGGTCGCCCATCCTGTTGCGCGCCGGTGAAGTCTGCCGCCGTCAACTGCTCGCCCAACTCGGCGAGCGCGGCGCGTTTCTTGAGCGCCCGCTCTACGACTATCTCGTCGCGAAACTCGAAGCCTGCACCGAACCAATGATGAGGGACGAAGAAGAAATGATGAAGTAAAGACTGGTCAATGGTGAATGGTAAATGGTCAATGGTGAATGGAAGAAGACAGTTTTTTTCCATTCACCATTGACCATTGACCATTCACCAGTCTGAGGTTCTGTTGATGAAGAGATTCTGTTTGCTGGTCGCCTGTGTGGCGCTGTTCGTGGGGGTTGAGGTGGGGCGGTCGTTCGCGTCGGCGCAGGACGCGGCGACGGAGAAGGATGCGCCGCGTTTAGAGGATTACGCGGTGGAGGTCAGGCGCGGCGAGGTTGCGCCGCTCGACCTCGGCAGCCACCCGCTGGCGCGCAAGTACCGGACGGCCATTCGCGAGCAACTCTTGCAAGAGGGCGTCAACTTCGCGGGGCGTTATACGCTGGCCGCCGTGGGCTGCGGCACGGGCTGCGCCATCGGCGCAATCATCGACACGCGCACGGGACGCGCCTACTTCCCGCCGGAGTTGCATGGCTGGACGAGCATCGTCGGCGATTATGAAGCGGACGAGAGCGAAGACCTGTGGACGTTTCGCCCGCACAGCCGTCTGCTGCGCGGCTTGGGACGACCGAACCTCGGCCGCGCCGGGGAGGAACGCTACGGGGCGAGCGGAATCTATTATTACGAATGGACGAACAATCGCCTGCGCCTCGTGAAGTTCACGCACGTCGGCTCTTACCCGAAAGCAGACCCGCCCCGCCGCCGCCTCAGCAGAAGACGCTAGGCCGCAGTTCCAAAGAGACCCACCGAATCAATCGAAGATCAGACGTGCGCGGCGGCGAGAACTTCGTTCAGTTCGTCGTAGACGCGCAGGCGTTCGGCGCGCGCTGCGTCGTCGGAGACGGAGAGCGTCTCCAATTCGGCGACGACGCGCGCGAGTTCCTGCGCGAGAGGCGACGGACTATCAGTCGCGTTGAATTCGTCCGCGAGCTTGCGGTAATACCAGAGCACCGAATGGCTCTCGCCGCGTTTGAAGCGCGCGAAGACCGCGTCGCCTAGTTGCCTATAGTCGGACAGAATCGCGCGCGCGTTGTGCAGTTTGTCGGACATCGAGACGAGGCGCGCGGAGGGCGAGGCCGTGCGCAGGTGCGCGATGTATCTCACTTTGCGTTCGACCCAAAGTGGCTTCGGCGTCTCAAACGTATCGGAGCAAGCGCCGACTATTCCAGCGACGCGCTCGCCGAAACGCGCGCGTATCTCTTCGAGCACAGCGAGGCCCCCGCAGTCCTCCGGCGCGTCGTGCAGGAGCGCGGCGATGGCCTCGTCTTCGTCCGCGCCGTGTTCGATGGCGATGCCTGCAACCGAGAGGACGTGCGCGACATAAGGGATCGAAGTGGCCTTACGCACTTGCCCGGCGTGCAGCGTGGCGGCGTAGTTGAGGGCGTCGAGAAAACGCGGCGAATTCGATTGGAAACGGGGCGCGGCAGAGTTGTCTGTCATGGGAAGACCTCCGATTGACGCTTGCGAACAATTTAGAGCGATGTGCGGTTGAGTGTAGCGCACGGTCAGTTCAACGCGGAGGGCGCGGAGGCGCAGAGGGCGCGGAGAAAACCAGACAGAGAGAGTTCAACTCATCCATGCTTGCACTCTCCGCGTCCTCCGCGTCTCCGCGCTCTCTGCGTTAAATTCCGCCCTCGCTACACTCAACCGCACATCGCTCTAAATTGTTCGCGTGGTTTCTAAGTTTTCCGACCCGCTCTCGAACTACTCGCGCCCGCTGCCCGTGGCGGCCGAGCGCGGGGCGTCGCGATAGGTGAAGGTTCGTTCGATGGCGGCGAGGGGCTGCCCGTCCGCCTCCGCGTAAGGGTAGATGAAATAGTTGAGCGGAGCGCCCTGCTGCTTGGGACTGAGCACGAGGTCGCGACCCGTCGTGAACTCCACGCGGTTTTCGTCGTGCGCGCCGAAGAAGTATTCGCGGCGCGCGGGGTCTTTGGCGGCTTCCGAAGCATCGACGGGAATCCAGCCGATCCCTTCGACGTAAAACTCAGCCCAGCAATGATAACCGCTGACCTGCCCCGCGCCGCGATCCGTGGGCAGAGGGAAGCCGATGGCGAAGCGCGCCGGGATGCCGAGCGCGCGGCAATAGCCGATGAAGATGGCGTGAAAGTCCGTGCAGTTGCCGCGCCGCGCATCGCAGGCGTAATAGATGTCGCCGCGTCCCCAACCCTGCCCGCTCTTGTCATACTTCACCGTCGAGACGACGTGATTATAGATGGCGCGCGCGCGATCCAAATTCGTCTTCGCGCCCGCCGCCTCCGCCACTTCCTGCGCCCACTCGCGCACCTTGCCGTCAATCGGCACGAGACGGTCGGGCGCAAGCCAGCGCGCCATGTACGGGTCGCGCTCCTCGCGCGGCGTCGTCGTCGGCGTGTGCGAGGCCGCGCGCAGACGCGCCTGTATGTGTTCGCGGCGCAGCGTGTCGAAGCGCATGGTGACTGTGAACCCGGCGGGCGCGGGGTGGTTCAAACTGAGATGCAGGACTTTGTTTCCGTACTCGGCCGTGTGCACGCGGTAAGGTTGCGGCGAGTCTATTTCGAGTGACGTGATCTTCTGGAAAGGGGTGTCGTGCGGGACGGGAATCCAGAGGTCGAATTTGCGCGTCCCCGCCGGAATCTCCTTGACCGTCGCGCGATACTCGAACGCGAACTGCCGCTCGCGCGGCGCGAGTGTCGAACTCGTTTGAGCTTTCGGTCGCGCAGGCTTCCGGAGCGCGTTTTGCGCCGACGCGACGGAGCATAAATGGTTGAAGACGATGCCGCAGACGAGTGCGGCGAGAACCAGTGTGAATCTTTTCATGGGACGAGCCGTTCGCTTTCCACAGGCACGCTTGCCAGCGTGCGGCTCGTCCTTAGTCTTTCGGTCAGACGAAGTGCGGCGGCGCGGCGACGTGCGGCCTGTCGAGATGTAGGTCGTGCGTTGTTGCGCTCCCCGCCGGGGAGGCTGCCGTGCGACCCCTTCAGTTAAATTGTTCTTGCCCCGCCTGAATCGAATCGTTGGACTCGAACGGCCACGGGCGCTCGACGTTTTTCATCTCTGACGCTTCTCCATTTCCGACACGGGGCGGCCGCCGCAAGAGACACGGAGGAAGCCCGATTCGCTGTCGTTGCTTTCGCCACGAATTGTGCAATGTGTGCGGGGGCGAGGTCAAGAAAGGGCGCGCGGGCGTTGTTCGTCACCGCGCTACTCGATGATCTTGATCTTCGCTTTGGTCAACAGGGCGGCCGGACGCTCCGAGCCGATGAGTGCGAAGATAAAATGATTCTTGATCGGCGGGTCGTCCTTGCCCGTGACGAGATTCCTCGTCACCACCTCGCCGTCGCCGACCCGTTTGATCTCGGTCTGTCGTCTGAGCTTGACGAGGCCGCGGTCGATGCAGCGATAGAGTTGCTGCTTGTTGCCGAACTTCACGTCGGTCTTGAAGTCCGCGCCGCGCACGAGCAAGGTCACTTCGTTCTGTTCTTCGGGCGCGCGAAACTCGATGCGGACGTCCGTGCGCCGCGTGACGAGATCAACGGCGGCCTCGACCGCCGAGTTGCCGCCGCCGACGACGATCAGTTTGAGTTGCTTGAACGCCGCGGGGTCGCCCACGCGATACTGCACACGCTCCAACTCCTCTCTGCCATAGGCGACCTTCTGCGCGACCTCACGACCGCCCACCTTGAACCGCGTGGGCGAACTGCTGTTGCCGATGGCGAGCACCACGCGGCGCACGCGATATTTCTTCGCTTTATCGTCCACGCCTTCCGCGTTCTTTTCCGCGCCCTGTCTCGTACTTTGTTCCGCGCTCCCTTTGGCGGACGCTTCAGTCGCCTCTTTCCCTTCCTCCGGCTTTTTCCGGCGCTCGGTTTCGAGGACGAAGTAGTCGCCGTCGATGGCGGGCGTGAGCGACTTGCAACTCTCTCGCTCGTTGACGCGGACGCAGTTCTCGCGCGCGTTCAGAAACCAAGTGTTGAGCAGCACCTCGCGCTGGTCGCCCGCGACCTTGCGGCGCGCATCCGCGAGCGCGTCGAAACGCTCGTCGCTCAATTTTTCTTCCTTGATGACGCGCTCAAGGTCTGCGCCGTAGCGGCGCTCGGCCACGCCGAGACGACATTTGCTGCGCACATCGGTTTCATCGATCCGACCCGCGCGCTTGGCTTCCAGCAGTTGGCCGAGAAGATATTTGTCTTCTCCTTCGAGCAGCGCCTCGAAGCGCGCGCGGGCGCGTCGCAGCCGCTCGCTCGCTTGGCGGTCGAGTTTATTGTGCAGTTCGTCCGCGAGCAGTTGTTGATAATGCTTGCGCGCGGCATCGAGCGTCTTGACGATTTCGGGCGCGAGTTCGTCTTCGGGCGCGAGTGCGAATTTTTCTCCGGTGCGGCTCGCACGCGCGCGCTTCTCTTCGACGCGCCTCGCGACGGCGCGTTCCTCCGCGAGCATCCGCGCGATGGCGGGGCGCTCCGCTTCATCCGCCAGTTCTTCGAGCACTTCTTCCACATATTCTTCCAGACCCGGCAGGTGGATCGCGCCCGCCCAAGCGGTCGTCTGCGGCTTGAAGAAGACGTATTTGTTCTTCGAGTATTTGACGATGGTCGACATCACCGTGTCCTGCTCGATGCAGACGTATTTGAGACCCAGCCGCTCGGCCATGATCGCCGCCGACAACCCGGCCGGCCCCGCGCCGATGATCGCCACTTCATAATCGACCTCCGGCTGCCCCTCTCGCGCGCCGGTGGCGTGCAACTCTTCGGCCAGATGCACCATCACGGTCGCGCCTTCGTTGGCGGCGTTCTTGATGAGCGGCGTGCCCGACACGTCGCCGATGACGTAGCAGCCGGGCACGTTCGTCTCGAAGGTGTCGGGGTTGCGCTCGGGCGTGGGCAAACTTCTGATCCGCTTCGCCGTGTTGACGACGACACACGCCTTCGGGTTGACCGGGCAAGCCGCCTCGCAAGAGGTGTCTTCCATACACAGTTCCGCATCGACGACGGAGGCGACCGGCTGGTGGTTCTCCGTGTAGCTGATGGTCAACACGTCGTGCGGGCAAGACTCGACGCAGGCGTGACAGCCGATGCAGCGTTCGGCCACGATGACCGGATGCGGAAAGGCGGGGCCGTCCGAGTCGTACTTGCGACGCAGTTCATCGTTCCATTTCTGCTCCGCCCCGTCGTCCGGCGCATCCTGCCGCGCCGTCGCTTCCGCCAAGACGGGCGCGGCCAACATTTCGTGCGCGCGCTCGCCGCGCCAGCGCGCGAAGATGAGACCGGCGACGAAGAGGACGACCAAGCCGATGCCCCAACCGTACCAAGGGAGCCCGCCGTAGCAGCGCGCGCAAGTGTCGCTTGCGCCCGCCAGTTGATTGACGAAGAGAAAGAGCGCGAGCAACACGAAGGCGATGATCGCTTGCACCTTGTTCATGGTCTTTCCTTCCCCGCTCCGGCTGCGCCGGCGAGCAGCGTAGGCTTCCGGCGCGTGTCTTTCGCGTGCTGGACGTGGCAGGAGGCGCAGTCGGGCGCATCCACGGCGAGCAGCGCGCGCCCCGTCGGCGCGTCCAGCTTGCCGCCGTGACAGGCGGCGCAGGTCGTGCGCGGCGTCTCGCGGTCGAGCGTCGCGCCGTGTGTTTTGTGGCACGTCGAGCAAGACACCGTTCCATCGACGCCCGCGAGCGTGCCGGTCGTGCGGACGCGGTACAGGTGCAGCGCGTGGAACTGTGCGCTGCGTCGTCCGTCTTCGTTCGCTGCTGCCACCGGCCAATTCGCCACGAGTTGTTTCAACTCCGCGGGCTTCTGCTCCCACGCTTCCGCCTCGACGCCTTCCCACTTCCAACGCCCCTCAACCACCGGATAGCCGAACGTCCCGCCGTGCGGCGTG
>DASVUD010000041.1:0-227867 GCA_036387235.1 Pyrinomonadaceae bacterium | reverse complement strand
ATCATCGCCGCCATCGCCATCCCCAACCTGCTCGCCTCCAAGCGCTCGGCTAACGAAGGCTCGGCCATCGGCTCGGTGCGCTCCATCAACACGGCCGAAGCCACCTACTTCACCACCGTCGGCCAGAACCTCAACTACGGCCTGTTGACAGACCTCAGAACCGCCAACTTGATCGACTCCGTGTTGTCCGGCGGCACGAAGAGCGGCTACACGTTCCTCGTCGCCAACATCGTGACCCCGGCGGCGGGCGTCGCGGCGCAGTATGAAGTGACGGCCACGCCCGTCTCGGCCAACGCTGTGACCGGCACCGGCACGCGCGGTTTCTACTCGGACGAGTCGGCCGTCATTTACGGCACGCCGGGTGCGGCCGCCGGTTCGCGCGGCACGCCGGGCACGCCCATCCAGTAACCTGAGTTAGAGACCTCGAAGGTCAACCTAACGACTCTCTTTTGCGGAGGCGGATCGAGTTTCCGCCTCCGCAGTTTCTTTGTCCGACGGCTTTATGCGACCCGCACGCCGCCTGTGATATTCTCCGACGCGTCCCTAGATGTCTCGAAGAGGCGGCGCGGCTTCAACAGTAATCACCACCGCCCCCGTCATGTTTTCAGAAACCATCAACGTTGCCGAACGCTTGACGCCCACAGATACAAACGCGAGCGCGGATTCGACGCCGAAGCAGCGAAAGCCGGAGCAGCAGCAACAGTCGCCCGCCGCCGCCGCAGGCGTCGCGACGGGTGACAGCGCGCCTCCGCGCGGCACGTCCCTCGGCCGCGTCTCTTCCATCGCGCGCAACGCCTTCCGCGAAGCCGTGCGCGACCGCGTCCTCTACAATCTCGTCTTCTTCGTCCTGCTCTTGACGGGCGGCGCGATCTTCATCGGCGATCTCTCGGCGGCGCAGGAAGCCAAGATCATCGTCGATATGTCTCTGAGCGCGATGCTCATCTTCGGCGTCTTCATCGCCATCTTCGTCGGCGTCGGGCTGGTCTACAAAGAGTTGGAGCGGCGCACGGTCTACGCCATCTTCGCGAAGCCCGTCGGGCGCGGCGAATTTCTCGTCGGCAAATATCTGGGCTTGTGCCTGACGCTCGCCGTCAACGTCGTGGTGATGGGCGCGGGGCTGTCGCTCGCGCTTCTGTACGTGCGCGGCGGCTACGACCCGCTCGTCCTCTCGGTGTGGCCTGCCATCGTTTTGATCTTCGTCGAGTTGATGATCTTGGTGGCGGTGGCGCTTCTCTTCTCATCGTTCTCGTCGCCCGCGCTCTCGGCGCTCTTGACCTTCGCCGTCTTCATCATCGGCCACTTCAGCGCCGACATGAAACTGCTCGCTGCATCGACGGGCACTACGGGGGCGAGAATCTTCTTCGGCGCGCTCTACTACCTGCTCCCCAATCTTTCGCACTACACCGTCATCACGGAGGCGGGGCACGGCCTTGCGCCCGCGCCCGCCGCGTTCGGCGTCGCGCTTGTTTACGCTTTCGTCTACATCGCCGTTTTGCTCTCGGCCTCCGTCCTCATCTTCAACCGACGCAACTTCAAATGAACGCCTCACGCAAGACCGCAGCAGGCCACGACGCACCGACGGCCAATCGCGACGCCGATGTGCGTCCCGCACGCCGTTTCAAGCGGCGCGAGTGGGCGCTCGTCCTCGTCGTCGTGTGCGGACTCGGCGCGGCCGCCGGGTTGTCGCGCTGGTTGGAATTGCAACGGCCGTCAGACGCGGAACAAGTGGCGCGCGCATCCGAAGAAGAGTTGTACTTGAAACCTGAGCAGGCGCGCCGTCTCAGTCTCGGCTTCAACGCGATGGCCGCCGATTGGTACTGGATGCGCACGCTGCAATACGTCGGGCGCAAGATCACCGCGCACCAGGGCGCGATCCAGATCGACGACCTCAGCCCGCTCAATCTGAAAATCCTCGCGCCGCTGCTTGAGAACGCGACCACGCTCGACCCGCAGTTTCTCGCCGCCTACGAATACGGCGCAATCGTGCTTCCGGCCGTCGATACGGAAGCGGCCGTCAAGCTCGTCAACAAAGGCATCGCCGCCAACCCGCGCGCGTGGCGTCTGCACTCTTACCTCGGTTACATCTACTGGCAACAGAATCGCTTCAAGGAGGCGAGCGAGGCTTACGCGGCGGGCGCGCGCGTGCCGGGTGCGCCCGCGTGGATGCACGCCATGTCGGCGCAGATGGCGTCCAGAGGCGGCAGCCGCGAAACGGCGCGCGCCATCTATCAAACCATCTACCAGCAGACGGACGACGAGCAGATGAAGAAACTATCGCTCGCGCGCCTGCTGCAACTGCAATCGCTCGACGACATGGACGCCCTGCGCCCGTTGCTCGCCGCCGCGCGCACGCGCACCGGCCGCTGCCCTCAAGCGTGGCGCGAACTCGCGCCCGCCCTTCAGCGCGCCGCGCGCTTTCAACTCGATTCGACCCTCGCGCCGCTCGACCCTTCCGGCGTCCCCTACCGCATCCGCCAAGACGACTGCGACGTTGAACTCGATGAGCGGTCGCAGATCATTCGCAAGTTCTAACAGTGAAATTAACCGCGGGGAGAGATCGTTTGCGACCTCAACGCGCACGGAGCAGAAAAGATGGCAGCCGCAATCGAGATCGATAATCTGACGAAAGACTACGAAGTCGGCTTCTGGCGCAAGCGCAAAGTGCGCGCGCTCGACGGTCTTTCGCTCGTCGTCGAAGAAGGAGAAATCTTCGGCTTCCTCGGTGCGAACGGCGCGGGCAAGTCAACGACGATGAAACTCCTGATGCGTCTCATCTATCCGACCGCCGGGCGCGCGCGCATCAAAGGGCGCGACATCGAAGACATCTCGATGCACGCCTCAATCGGCTACCTGCCCGAACATCCTTACTTTTACGACTATCTGACCGCGCGCGAACTCGTCGAATACTGCGCCGAACTGTTCGGCTACACGCGCCGCGATTGCCGCGCGCGCGCCGCCGCGATGCTTCAGGCCGTGCGCCTCGAAGAAAAAAGTTGGGACAAGCAACTGCGCAAGTTCTCGAAGGGCATGCTGCAACGCGTCGGACTCGCGCAGGCGCTCGTCAACGACCCTTCAATCGTCTTTCTCGACGAACCGATGAGCGGCCTCGACCCCGTCGGCCGCCGCGAGGTGCGCGACCTCATCGCGTCTTTGCGCACGCGCGGCACGACCGTCTTCTTCTGCTCGCACATTCTCGCCGACATCGAAGTCCTGTGCGACCGCGCCGCCATCCTTCAACGTGGACGGCTCGCGCACATCGGACGGCTCGCGGAGTTGCGCCGCATGGCGGGCGACACGCGCGCGATGGAGATCGTCTGCGCGGGCGCAAACCTCGCGGGCTTGCAGGCCGAGGCGACGAAACTCGCGCGCGCGCGCCTGACGCCGACGCCGGGCGGCGCGCGTCTCGAAGTCGCGAGCGAACAGGACGTTGACGCGGCGCTCGCGGCCGTGCGCGCGGCGGGCGCAACGCTCGTCTCCGTTCAACCCGTCGGCAACCCGCTCGAAGACCTCTTCGCCGGAGAGTCGGCCTAACCCGCAGTCACATCTCAGAAAGGCGGGCGCGAGAACTTTCCCTCGGCCTCGACAGTTATGAAAAAGCCGTTACTCAAAACGCTTCTCTTGCTAGTGGCCTGCGGCGCGTCGGTCGCTCCCGTGCTTCTCGCGCAGCAGCCGCAACCGCCCCCGGCGACCACGCCGAGGCGCAGGCCCGGACTGACGACGCTCGACATCGTCCGCCCCGCCGCGCCGACGGACACGCAAACACGCCAGCCCGCGCCCGAGCAGCCGCTCGCAAAGAGCGACGGCTCGCACGCCAGATACAGCCGCCCGCCCGTGCCGCCGACCAACAATTGCAGGGTGTTCTGGGCTTTGAATATGGGCAAGATAGCCGACTGCGATTGCCCCGAACAGATTCAAATCAACGAGGACTCGCTGACGCCCGACATCTACACGCCCGCCGCGCTCATCTATATCCCGCCCGGCCTGAAATACAAGGAGCGCAACCTGATCGAAGTGGCGCGTACGGCTGACATGAGTCTCCGGCAGGTGAACATGCCGTCGATGCTGACGGACATCGTCGTCTTGAACCAGTGGGAATACGAGATTCGACTCTACGCGCCGTCGCAGGTCGGCGCGAAGGTGAACGGACTCTACACCGTGTCCGGCGCGCCCTACGACTACTACATCATCAAGAACCCAGACCCGCCGGCCGTCAAGCGCCTGCAAATCATCAAGGTCAAGGACGGCGTGCGGAGGGTGACCGAGTACGTCTACGACGCGAGCAGCAATTCGTGCGCGCTTTCTTCCAACGGCGGCGAGAAGACCGTCACGAAACAGACGCAACAGAACCCGCTCAATCCGGCCGAGCGCATCGACACTTACATCAATCGAGAGCGCGACCGCGTTACATCAAAGACGATCAAAGTTTACCGCCGCTTCCCGTGGGGCGAGGAACTCGTCAAGCTCGTCGAAGACGCCGACGGCGCGGCGCTCACTACCACCCACGCCTACTACGAGCAGCGCGACGAGAGCACGCGCCACTTTCGCATCAGGCTGACTGTCTTTCCCGACGGCTCTTGGGAGGAGTACGACTACACCAGCGTGAACGGCTACGTCAGCCAGAACATCATCCGGCGGGGCGATGGGAATTCGCCGCCCCCGGCGCGCTAGGCCGCCCGCCCTTCATCAAGCGATATGGAAGCAATCACAGTTCACTACAAACTTTCCGAGAAGGAATACTTGGACGCCGCGCGCCTCATCTTTTTCCCCAAGCCCGCCGAACAGAAAGCGCGCGGCGTGTCGGCGTGCGTGCTGTTCACAATGGGCTTCTTTATGTTGGCGCTCGGCGCAGGGCTGGAATTCGTCGGCGCGGTCAGTGCCGCCTGCGCGCTCCTGCCGCTGCTCGTCTATCTCTACTTCTTCCACTTCACGGTCGTCGCGCGTCGCTATTACAAAGGCGACCGGAAGCTCCGCGAAGGCATGACCGTCACCTTCACGGACGAACACATCACCGTGCAGACGAAGTTGTTGGAATCGAAACAGAGTTGGAAGTTGTATACGGACGTGCTGGAAGGTGAGACTTGTTACGCGCTCATCTACGGGAAAGACTTACGCATGGCCGCCATGTTGCCCAAGCGTGCCTTCCGCAGCAAGCAACAACACTTGGCCTTTCGCCAACTCGTCGGCGCGCTCTTTCACAAGACCCTGCCCCTGCGACCGGCGAACGAACTCGAAGCGACCGAACAAGACGATTACCAGCCCGCGAGTCTTGAGCCGCCCGACTGGCGTTGAGCCGCGCGGACGGCATCCGGCGATCCATTCAAACTTCAAGAGCGCGCCCGTTTCATTTGCAGCGGGCGCGCTCTCGCGCTTATTTGGGGAATTATGCCTTTCAACAAACCACAGAATTTACTCAGCGGTTTCATAGGGGTCATAACAGGGTGTGCGCCACTGTCCGTCACACAACAAGTAATCCTCGGCATATCCAACAAGCAGGCAAGCTAGAATAAAAAGAAGGAGGGCAATGATTAGACCGAGAAGATGTCGCCTCATGATTTTTTATTACGCGTCTGCTTCTGAGGGGTTTGCCGGGTGCATAATTCCCCTTATTTGAACCGCACGCCCGTCACTTCGACTTTGATGTTGGCGCGCACATCATCCTTCTTGAAGCCTTCCATCAAGATCGGCACGACGAGAACTTTGTTGTTTTCCAGTTCCGCCTGTCCCGTCTCCGCATTCGGGATGGCGATCTTGGTGCGTTGGCGGACAGGCTTGTTGTCGAGATCGACGACCATCGCCAGCAACTCGAGGCCGGTGATCGTGCGCCCCGTGAAGTTGCGTACCTTCGGGCGGAGCGTCATCACGATGTCGCCCGCAGGGCGCGGCGACTCGTCCGCTTCGTCCGGTTGAGGCTCGACGACTATTTTCCCGCGCGCCTCTTCAAACTCCGGCGAGCCCGCGCGCAAAGCGCCGGCCAGTTGCGGTTGTTGCCCGGCCGTGCGCGTGCCGGGGCGCGTCGCCCAGAAAACCAGAAGCGCGATCAACAGCGCGCTCGCCACGGCCGCGCCGATAAAGACTTTTCGCCGCGTCGCGTCAGCGGCATCGATGTTCGGTTTAGCAGACATAGGGCAATAGTAAATCGTGAATCGTAAATCGTAAATAGATTCAATCCGCTCTCTTCTATTCACGATTTACGATTCACGATTCACGGCTTTTTTCATCCGGTGCGCGCCGCGTGCAGGCGCGGCGGGCCGGGGCGCGTGGTGTCCGTCGCCTGTCCCGTGTCGAAGGCCGCCTGTCCTTTGTCGAGCGCCGTCTGGCTGTTGATGAAGGCCGTCATGGCTGCGTCTTTGATGAGCGAGCCTGTGCCCGTGCGCGGGCGCGCGTTGAGCGGCCAGACGATGCGGAAGCGGCTGCCTTCTTCGGGGCGGCTCTCGACGCTGATCTCGCCTTCGAGCAGTTCGACGATCTTGCGCGTGATGGCGAGGCCGAGGCCGACGCCGCTGTAGGGACGCGTCAGGCGGTCGTCAACCTGCCTGAACTCGTCGAAGATGAAACTCAGAGCCTCGCGCGAGATGCCGATGCCGGTGTCGCTCACTTCCAGATACCAGCGCGCCTCGTCGAGCGGCGCGGCCGTGATGCGGATCGCGCCCGACGCCGTAAACTTGACGGCGTTGCTCACCAGATTCGTGACGACTTGCGAGAGCTTGTGCCGGTCGGTCGTGACAAAGCCGAGCGCGGGCGAAATTTCCGCTTGCAGTTGGACGCGCTTCTCTGCGGCCTCGGCGTTGAAATTCTTGATCACCTCTTCGGTCAAGGCCGCGACATCGACAGGCTCCAGATGCAAGGCGGAGCGCCCGGCTTCGAGCCGCGAATAGTCGAGCAGGTCGTTGACGAGTTCGAGCAGCGAGCGCGCGTTGCGCCCCATGCGCACGACCGCTTCGGACTGCAATGGCGCGAGCGGCTGCACCGGATCGCGTTCGAGCAACTGGCACAAACCGATGATGACGTTCAAGGGCGTGCGCAGTTCGTGCGAGACGTTGGCGACGAAGGCCGACTTCAGACGGTCGTGCTCGCGCAGGCGACCGTAAGCGCCCATCAACTCTTTGTACTGCCTGACCTCCGGCGTGATGTCGCGGAAGACCGCGACGACGCCTTCGCGCCCGCCTCCGTCGCCTTGCAGCGGCGTGGCGCTGACGGCCAAGACGCCTTCTTCCCCCTCGCCGCGAATGATCTGGACGTGCTCGCCCGAAACGTGTTCGCCGTGCGCGAGCGCGCGCCCCAAAGGCGTTTCTTCGGGGGGCAGGACGTTGCCGTGCAGGTCGCGCAAGGCCATGTCGGCGATGAGCGCTTCGACGCCGTCGCGAAACTCGCCGGGCTTGCGTCCGATGATGCGCGCGGCGGCCGGGTTGACGCGGTAACGCCCGCGCGCATCGACGATGATGACGCCCTCGTCCATCTGATTGATGACGCTTTCGAGTTCGGCCGCGCGCGACTTCTCGGCGGCAAAGGCGGCGGTCGCCAGTTTCTCGGCGCGCACGCGCTTGGAGACTTCCGAGAGGATCAAGAGCAGGTCGCCGCGTTCCTCCGTGCGCTCGCTCATCGGCCACAAGATCACGTCCCAGTATTTCGCGCCCTCGTCGCGCTCGCCGCTGCGCTGTTCGACGCTGCGCGCGACGAGTTCGAGCGGCAGACCGTAGTTGACGAAGGCGCGGCGCGTGCGGCGCACGTCTTCGACCACTTCGCTCAAGACCGCCAGCCCCGCCGCCGCTTCGTACAGACCGCGCCCCGTGAGCGTCGCGCCGTCACGCCCGACGATTCCGGCGAAGGCGTTGTTGGCCTTGCGCACGATCAAGGCCGAATCAAGCACGACGACGCCGAGCGGGAGACTGTCTAACACCTCTTCAATGAAAGCGCCTTGCGTGCGCAGTTCGTTGAACTTCGTCTCCAGACTCGAAGCCATCACGTTGAAGCCTTCGGCCAGAGTGCCCACTTCGTCGTCCGTCTCGACGGCGAAACGCTCGTGCAGTTGTCCCTGTCCGAGTGTCGAGGCGGAGGCGGCCAGACGGCGCAGCGGTTTCGTGAAACGGCCGACCGCCCAGATGGCGAGAAAACTCGAAGCCATCAACCCCAAAGCCCAGGCCGCCGTCAGCACCAGATAGGCGCGACCGGCCGGAGTGTTGTGCGCCGGAGGGACGCCGACCGCCACGCGCCACCCGTAGGTGTCGCTGCGTCGTTCGCTCGTCAGACGCTCGACGCCGTCGTTCCACTTCTCTTGATGAATGTCCGAGGCGGCATGTTTTTCAGGCGGCGCGGCTAAGGCTTTCGCGGACGGCCCCTGCACGATGCGGCCTTCCGTGTCGTAGACGAGGATGGCGGCCTCTGTTTCGGGCGAGGCGTGCTGGCGCAGGCGCGCGTAGAGTTCGGCGGAGGCTTGGGGGGAAAGCGACGCGCCTTGCCGGACGGCCGCCGGATGCGTCTCCAACCACGCTTCGAGCGCGCCTTCGGCGGCCACGGCCTTGATGCGCGCGATTGTCCCGGCCTGTTCGATCAGGGTGTTCTGGTAACTGTCGAGTTGGAAAAGACTGATGATGAGCAGAGGCAGAGACAGCAAGGCCAGCATCACCAAAAGTTTGGTGCGCACGTCGAGCGGATTGCGAGAGCTCTTGCCATCTTTCGTCACGGTGCTATCTATGTTCCGGGAAATCCGTGCGGCGGCGTCTGGGGGGCGGCCAGTGCGAGGTGCGCGTGCGTACCTGCGGGCGCAAACTCGTCGCGTAGATCAAAACCGCCTGCGCGATCAGCTCATCGACGAACACGTGTGTCCGTCGCGTGGCGTCGCGCAGTTCCCGAAAGTCTCCCTCCGTGGCGTTCTTCATCGCCTCGTGCCACAGAAAATCGTGCAATACGGTGCGTAAAATCATCAACTCTCGTGCCACTTCGTCGATCAGACAGCCTTGCTGGAAACGAGCCTGCGAGTGCATGCGAAGTGGACGCACCGCCTCGGCGATTTCGCTGTCGAGCGCAGCGCTATCCAACACCTGCGCCAGCTCCTCGAAAATGTCCGGCAGATAGTCTACGAGTTGATGGTAAGAGAGGAGCGCGGGCAAGTCCGTGCGGCGGTCTGTGTAGACGATATCGACGAAGGAGCGCACCAGCGCCGGCTCGTGCTGGCGGATCAGGGTGGCGTAACGTTCGGCCATACTAAGGAGAAATCAGAGGTCAGAGGTGAGAGGTGAGAGAAGACAGTTTTTGTTTTAACTGATCTCTCACCTCTGACCTCCGACCTCTTATTTTGCTAAGAGTTTCTTCAAGAGCGCCTCCAATTCATCGAAATCGATGGGCTTGGTGACGTATTCGTTGCAGCCGGCGGCGAGGGCGTCGGCGTGAAAATCGTTGGTGTCGTGCGCCGAGACGGCGACGATGGGGACGCGCGCGAGGCCGTCGAGTTCGCGTATGCGGCGCGTGGCGTCGAGGCCGTCGAGGCGCGGCAGGCTCAAGTCCATCAGGATCAGGTCGGGGCGAGTCGTCTCGGCCATCTCGACGGCCTCCTTGCCATCCACCGCCTCCACCACCCGGTAACCGCTCATCTCCAGTAACCTTCTCATCATGAAGCGGTTATCTGCAAAATCTTCCACCACAAGGACAGTCAACTTCGCGTTTCCGTTCTCTTCCATTCACAGCCTTCCCGCCGTCAAGGGCAAATGCGGCGACGCTCTGCGCCCGTCGCCGAACGTATCACTAGCAAACACTCGGATTTTTTGTTAAGATGCCGCATCGAAACGCAACACAAAAAGCCGCATCGTTCGGGTTCGATTCGCACGGAGAGCGTGTTCCGACGCCCCCGACGCAACCGGCCGCCAGCACCCGAAGCGCGAGCCTTGTGAGCAAAATGAAGCCGATAAAAGCCACTACACAGGACACGGACGCGCTCGTCGAACTGGGGCGAGCGTCCGTGCAGATCATCCACGACTTAAAAAATCAAGTCAACGGTCTCAAACTCTATGCCACGTTTTTGCGCAAGCGCATGGAGCGGAGCGAGCGCCCCCAAGACGAACTCGAAACCATCAACAAGATTATGGCCGGGCTGGAACGCGCCGCCACCGACATGAACACGCTCGTGCGCTTCGGCCGCCCGGTCGAACTGCAACCGCAGCCCCGCCTAGACCTCGCCGCGCTCCTCGCCTCGGCCACCGAGGGCGACTTCGCCCCGCAGGCAAACGACGGCGACGACGATGATGGTGGCGACTATCGCGGCGACTTCGACGCGCCCCTGCTCTCCGACGCGCTCAAAAGCATCCACGCGGCCGCGCGGGGCCTCGCGCCCAAAGATGCCGCGCCCACAGTCAACCTCGGACGCGAAGAAAACGGCGCGTCTGCCCCGTTCGCCCTCGTCGAGTGGCGCGGCCTCAAGACCGCGTCGGACGGCGAAGACATTTTCACAAGTTTCAACGGGGGCGCAGGCTTGCGCCTCGCGCTCGCCGCCAAAGTTATCACAGCGCACGGCGGCACAGTCGAACAGGCCGCGGACGCCCTGCGCGTCCGGCTGCCGCTAGGAAAGGATGAAGGATGAGGGATGAGGGATGAAGCAGGAAAAGCACTCACACAGTTGAATGCTTTCTTTCATCCCTCATCCTTCCGCCCTCATCCCTCATTTTTATCGAGGAGAGCAAAAGGTGGATCGTAAAGACGTTCGTATTTTGGTGGTTGACGACGAGGCGATGATGGCCGACTCGCTCAAGCAGAATTTGGTCGAGGAAGGCTACACGGTGGACACGGCGCTCACGGGCGCGGACGCCATCGAACTGTTCGACCGCGGCGGGCATCACGTGGCGATCTGCGACGTGCAGTTGCCGGACATGGACGGCCTCGAAGTGCTGCGCCACATCAAGGACGCGCAACCGGCGACCGAAGTGATCGTGATGACCGGCTTCGGCACTGTCCAGCGCGCCATCGAAGCGACTAAGGCGGGCGCGTTCTGGTTTCTCGAAAAGCCTTTCGAGTTCGAGGTGCTGTTGCCTCTCATCGAGCGCGCCGTCCAGCACCGCGAGTTGATTGTCGAAACCGAGACGATGCGCCGCAACCTCTCCACCCGCACGGAGTATTTCAACATCATCGGCGCGTCGCGGCAGATGCAGCAGATTTACGAGACCATCGAGTCGGTCGCCAAGTCGGACGCCAACGTCCTCATCGTCGGCGAATCGGGCACGGGCAAAGAACTGATCGCCAACGCCATCCACTACAACTCTCTGCGCGCCAAAAAGCCCTTCATCAAAGTGAACTGCGCGGCGCTCCCCAAAGAACTGATCGAGTCGGAACTGTTCGGCCACACGAAGGGCGCGTTCACCGGCGCGCACGCGGACAAGGACGGCCTCATTCAACACGCCGCCGGCGGCTCGCTCCTCTTGGACGAAATCGCCGAGATGCCGGTCGAACTCCAACCGAAACTTTTGCGCGTGCTGCAAGAACGCAGTTATCGCAAGATCGGGAGCGAGCGCACCTACGCAGTGGACTTCCGGCTCATCTCATCGACCAATCGCCCACCGGCCGACGCCATTCGCGACGGCCTCTTGCGCGACGACCTCTTCTATCGCATCTCGACCATCACCATCCACGTGCCCCCTTTGCGCGAGCGCACCGAAGACATCCAACTGCTCGCCGAGCACTTCTTCAAGATGTACGCGCGCAAGTACCAGCGCCCGATCACGGGCATCTCGCAGGCGGCCTATCAACGCCTCTTCTCACACGGCTGGCCGGGCAACGTGCGCGAGTTGCAAAACGTCTTGGAGCGCGCTGTCCTGTTGGCTAAGACGAGCAAGATCGAGCCGGTCGATCTGCCCTTCGAGAACGGGAACGTGCCCGAACGCGCCGCACAGGGCGCGGCGTGGGACGTGCCGCCCAACCTCACACTCGAAGAGATCGAAAAACTCGTTATCGAAAAAACCCTCCAACGCACCGGCGGCAACAAGCAGGCGGCCGCCAACCTGCTCGGCATCTACCGCCCGCGCCTCTACTCGAAGATCAGAAAGTACAACATCGACATCGGCGCGCTCGTTTCTCCGTAGGAGAAACGGGGAAAGCTAATAAGGGGAACGGGAAAAGGGGAAGGGAGAAAGGTTTAAAGAAGCTGTTAGCTGTCAGCTATTAGCTGTCAGCTTAAAGACAAGAAGCGGGAGGCAAGCACTTGGTCGCTTGCCTCCCGCTTTTCCCTTTTCCCCTTACCCTTTCCCTTTTTCCTTAATCGATCTGGTACGTCGCGACGCTCGTGGGCGTCTCGTAACAGCGGACTTTGTAGACTTGGACGCGCTCGTCGCCGACGCGTGCCGCGACGTGTTCGAGGATGTAGCGGGCGAGGTTTTCGGCCGAGGGGTTGAGTTCCGCGTCGAAGGGCGGCAGTTCATTGATGTTGCGATGATCGAGATACTGGACGATCTCGTCGGCGGCAGCTTTCAAGTCGCCGAAGTCAACCAGCAGCCCGATGTGATCGAGTTCGCGCCCGCGCGCGTAGATTTCGATCTTGTAGTTGTGCCCGTGCAGGTTCTCGCACTTCCCTTTGTAGCCGCGCAGTTGATGCGCGCTCGAAAAGTTGCGCTCGATCATCACTTCAAACGTTCCTGCCATACTTTAACTAAAACCCTTCGTGCCTTCCTTTGAACTTTCAGTCGGTTGCCAACGCCATCATCTAACAACGGCCGCGCTTTCATCAAACACGCGCGCCACCTCTGCCAGATCGGAAGTGACGCGGCAGGGCGGGAGGCTCTTGAGAAACTGCCGCCCGTAGGCTTGGGTGCGCAGTCGCGGGTCGAGCACGGAGAGGACGCCCCTATCGGTCGCGCTGCGAATCAAACGCCCCAAGCCCTGCTTCAAACTGATGATCGCCTGCGGCACGCTGTACTCGTAGAAACTCGAACCGCCCGCGTCGTCGATGAAACGCTGGCGCGCGGCGACGACCGGATCGCTTGGCACGGCGAACGGCAGCTTGTCGATGATGACGCAAGAGAGCGCATCGCCCCGCACGTCGACGCCCTGCCAGAAACTCGAAGTGGCGAACAAGACCGCGTGCGGCGTCGTGCGAAATTTGTCGAGCAGGCCCGACTTCGAGGCCGTGCCTTGCATCAGACACGGATAGTCGACCTGCGGCGCGAC
This sequence comes from Pyrinomonadaceae bacterium, assembly GCA_036387235.1. Lineage (GTDB taxonomy): Bacteria > Acidobacteriota > Blastocatellia > Pyrinomonadales > Pyrinomonadaceae > JAIVJZ01. The sequence continues at coordinate 214,724 of DASVUD010000041.1, read as the reverse complement.
GCGTTCGTAGAGCGCGCGCATGCCGCTCAAACTCGTCGAGAGCACGAAGGCGCGCCCCTCGGTCACTTCAAGAATCCGTATGACTTCGGCCGCTGCCGCCTCAGCCCATTGCGGCGAACTCGGCACGGGCATGCGCGGCGGGAGATAAAGCACCGAACGGTTTTCGTAATCGTAACCCGAAGGCGCGACGAGTTCGTCCGTCTTCTCTTCCAGCAGGCCGAGGCGTTCGCGCGCGAAGCGAAAGTTGCCCGCGCTCGCCAGCGTCGCCGAAGTCATCACGACCGTCTCGACGCGCTCGAACAACTTGTCTTGCAAGAGCGTGGACACGTCGATGGGCGAGGCGCGCAGGAAAGTGCCGCGCCCGCGCCGCTCCATCCAATAGACGTAGCGTTTGTCGTCGCCCGCGACGATGAACTCAAGACCGAAACGCACTTCGCGAATGCGCCGGACGAGATTTTCCACTTCGGGCGGTTGCTCTCTGAGCGCGTCGAGCGTCGTCTCCATGCGCGTCAGCGCGCCGTCGAGCGCGAGGTAAGAATCGCCGAGCGCGGTCGCTTCGATCTCGCCGCGCGCACTTTTGCGCGCAAACGTGCCGGGCAGAATGGGGGCGCGTCCTTCATCGCCGCGTCCCTCTTGAAAGCCGTGCCAGAAACGTTCGGCGAAGCGGGAGACGCGACCCGCCGCGCGCGTCAGTTCCTTGTTCGCGTCCGCGTCCGTGATGGGGAGCATTTGCAGATCGCGCAAGAGGTCTTCGACCTGATAGCTCGACACCTGATAACCGAAATACTCGGCCGCCACGTCTTCGATGGCGTGCGCCTCGTCGAAGATGACCGCGCCGTAATCGGGCAGCACTTGACCGTACTCGCCGCCGCGAAGCGCGAGGTCTGCGAAGAAGAGATGATGATTGACGATGACGATGTCGGCGTCCTGCGCGCGCTGCCGCATGCGCGTGATGAAGCACGGGTCGTAGTCCGGACACTTCTGCCCCATGCAGATTTCCGTGCGCGCGTCGAGGTGTCGCCAGAAGGAGAGATTTTCCGGCAGTTGGACAAGCTCGGCGCGGTCGCCCGTGCCGGATTCGCGCGCCCAGCGTCGCACTTCGTCGAAGTAGTCAACGTCGTCCAACCCGTCGAGGATGGGCGCGGCTTCGGCGCGCTTGATGCGTTGGAGACAGGCGTAGTTGTTGCGCCCTTTCATGTAGGCGGCGGTGAACTTTTTCGGCAGCACGCGCTGGAGGAACGGAATGTCTTTCTCCATCAACTGCTCTTGCAGATTTTTCGTCCCCGTCGAGATGACGACGCGCTCGCCGCGCGCCGTGGCCGCCGCAATCGCCGGGACGAGATAGGCGAGCGTCTTGCCCGTGCCTGTGCCCGCTTCGACGAGCAAGTGGCGGCGCTCCTCGAAAGCGCGCAAGACGGCCTCGGCCATCTGTATCTGGCCGGGGCGATATTCGTAATCCGGGTGTGAGCGCGCGATCACACCGTCGCGCCCGAAAATCTCTTCCATAATTTTACATACCGCGAAAACTTGAGGAGCGTGCGAACTAGCGTCCACGGTTGATGCGCAGCGAAGCGAAGAAGGCCGTGCGGTCGGCGTCGGTCGTCTGGTCGCTCCAGAAAGATACGAGGCCGTAGGCGCGCGGCCCGTCGAAGATCAGACGGATGCGCCCGGTCATCTTGTCGAAAGTGAAATCCTGTTCGTAACCGGAGAGGCCGCTCGCGGTCGCCGCGCGCTGCTCCAACATCTGCATCTGGGCGGTCGAGCCGCCCTTCTTCATGCCCTGCTCGAAGCCCTCGGCGAAGCCTTTGACGAAATACTCGAAGAAGGTGCGCTTCATCGCCGGGTTCATCAACTCGGCGGGCAGGTCGTCGATATAAGTCGCGCCGTAGAGACCGGAGCTGCCGAGACTCATGTAGTTTCTGACCGTGACGGCAACTTTCGGCGTCAGGTTCATGCGCTCCGTGTCGCCGCTCGGCGCGCCGGGCAGAATGAGACTGAAACGCGTCGGCTGCCCGATCTCGTAACGCAGCCAACCGGCCGGGGCAAGTTTGTCCGCGACGGGACGCGCAGGAATGGCCGCGGGCTGCACTTTGGTTGAAGGCTGCGCTGTGGTCGAAGGCTGCGCCGTGGCGACGCGCGGCTGCGGAGTTCTGCGCGCCGCCGGTTGCGCCTGCGCCGTGTCATTTGTGAAGGCACAGAGAAGCACGAGAGAGACGAGGGAAAATTTCGCCAGAGCGTGCGGGGAGAAGCGGGGGAAGTTCGCCGTAGTCGTCATTGAGAGTCCTCGTTGTCGGCCGCGCGTCGGCCGGAGCTTTCGTTTAAGCGAAGCGTGTTGCGCGGCGTTGATTTAGATGCGGCGCGCGGCCGTGTAATCGCCCGGCGCGCGCGTTCTTCATTTGCATTCTTCGCACGGCACGGCGTAGCGACATGCGCGTGGATTGAGCGGCCGCGTCAAAGCGTCGTCAGCCGGTGGATCAAGAAAGCGTCTGCCCCAAGAGGCGCGTGCCAGTCGGCCGTCGACGGAGATGAGGTCGGAGCCTTCTGTGAACGACGCGGCGGCCTGTTCCTTCATCACCTGTTCAACGTCGCGCAGGTGCACGGGCAGCGCGGCCGCGACCAACACCTGCAAGACGACGAGCGACGCGAGCGCGCACGCGGCGACGCGCCCACGCGTCCAAGCCAGCATCGCCGCCCCGTAGATTAACAAAAAGGCGGCGTAACGCGCATTCATAGATTTCGTCAGCGCGAGATAGGACGCGCAAGCCGCGAGCGCGACGGCGAACGCAAACGCCACGACGCCGCACGGCAAAATTCCCGCCGCACCGAGCGTCGTCTCCGCGCCTGACTCGCCACGCCTCCGCCGCGCAAGAAAACTCAAACCCAGGAGCGCCGGAACAAACGCCCAAAACCAGAGCGAACCGCGCACGGTCGTCGCCGCGAAACTGAGCAACAGAGACAAGTACATCCGCGCGCGTCCCGACACGGACAAGCGCGACGCGCCGAAACCCCGCACGCGTTCGTTGCCCCTCGTCGCGCTTCCACCTGTCGCACTTCCGCTTGTCGCACTTCCACCCGTCGCACTTCCATCTGTCGCGCCTCCGTCGGTCGCGCCTCTATTTGTCATGCTTCCGCTCGTCGCGCTTCCTTCCGCCGTGCTTGCGTCTGTCGTGCTTGCGTCTGTCGCGCTTGCGTTCGCGGAGTCCTGTTCGCCGGTCGCCGTCCCGGTCACGACGGCGCCGTTTAATTTCTCCGTCACGAGTTTGAAACGCTGCGGCCAGTAGAGTCCCGTTGCGGCGAGCGCGCCGACGAAGGCGAGCGCGGCGATGAAGGCGACTCCGCACGCGGCCGCGCGCCGCCACCAACCGCGCACGTAAAGCGCGCTCGTCGCCAGCACGAACGGCAGCGCGATCTCGTAAGTCAGCAACGCTAAGAGCGCGCCGCCCGCCGTGACGAGCAAGCCCCTCTTCGCGCGGCCTTCAAACTTCTCCGCCGGCTCGCTCGCGGACGCATGCGCCCACACGCACGCGCGCAAGTGCGCGGCGACGAGCAACAGGACGAGCGCGTAGTTCAAAGTGCCCGACCAGAAGTTGACCGTCTCAAGCAGGACGGGCGAGCCGAGCAGCACCCCGGCCAAGAGCGCGGCGCGCCGCCCGCCGAGACCCGCGCGCACACAAGACCATACGAAGACTAGGGTGGCGCAGGCGAACGCGACGAAACTGACGAGCGCGGGCGACACGCCGTTCCGCATCAACGCGCGATTGACGAGCGCATAGGGCAGGATGGTGAGAATTCGATAGAGGCCGAAGTCGTGCCAGTAGAGCCGGAGGCCACTGGGCAGGCAGAGGCGCGCGTAGAAGGCGTCGTCGGGGAAGAAGACCGGATGCGGCGTCCACGCAGCGGCAGCGCGCGCGAACAGGTAGAAAGGCACGAGCGCGACCGTCGCTCCGCAAGCGAATCGCAACGCCGCCCGCAGCCGCTCGTTCTCTTTGAACTGTCTCAGTTGAATTTTGATCTTCTTGACGGCGCGTCGTTCCGTGGTCGCGTTGTGAGCGACTAACAAAAGAAAGGAACCACGCGCCGCACATGAAACAACACTAAACGCTTCTTCGTGTTGTGCGCGTGGGTGGCGCGTGGTTTCATCCGTTTAGTTTTCTTAGGTGCTTCTAGTCCGCGCCCATCGCTTCGACTTCGGGCGGAGTGCTATGTCGCGCGCGATTCGGGTAGAGCGGAAACCGCGAGGCGAGTTCGGCCACTTCGCGTTTGACTTTCGTGCGCGTCTCTTCGGATTCGGGCGCGTGGAGCACTTCGGCGATGAGGCGCGCCACCGTCCGCATCTCCGCTTCGCCCATGCCGCGGGTCGTCAGCGCGGGCGTGCCGAGACGGATGCCGGAAGTGACGAAGGGCTTGTTCGTGTCGAACGGGATCGTGTTTTTGTTGACCGTGATGTTCGCCGCCTCCAGAGCCTTCTCCGCCACCTTGCCCGTGATCCCTTTGCCTCCCATGAACACGTCGAGGAGCACGAGATGATTGTCCGTGCCGCCGGAGACGAGACGGAAGCCTTGCGCCTTCAGTTCATCCGCGAGCGCCTTCGCGTTTCTGAGCACCTGCTGCTGGTATTCTCTGAAATCGTCGCGCAAGGCTTCGCCGAAAGCGACGGCCTTGGCGGCGATGATGTGGACAAGCGGGCCGCCCTGCACGCCGGGAAACAGTTTCTTATTGACTTCGGCGGCGTGTTCCTCGCGGCAGAGGATGAGGCCGCCGCGCGGGCCGCGCAGGGTTTTGTGCGTGGTCGTGGTGACGTAGTCAGCGTGCGGGACGGGCGAAGGATGCAGCCCGGCGGCGACCGGCCCGGCGATGTGCGCGATGTCGGCCATCATGCGCGCGCCCACCGCACGCGCGATCTCGCCGATGCGCGCGAAGTCAATCGTGCGCGGGTAGGCCGACGCGCCGCAGACGATCATGCGCGGGCGATGTTCTTCGGCGCGACGCTGGAGGTCGTCGTAATCGATCTGCTCCGTGTCGGGCGAGACGCCGTAGTCGGCCACCTGGTAGCTGATGCCGGAGAAGTTCATCGGATGGCCGTGCGTGAGGTGGCCGCCGTGCGAGAGGTTCATGCCGAGAATCTGATCGCCGTAATTGATGGCCGCCAGATAGACGCTCATGTTGGCCTGCGCGCCCGAATGCGGCTGCACGTTGGCATGTTCCGCGCCGAACAATTCTTTGGCGCGGTCAATCGCCAACTGCTCCACCACGTCCGTGAATTCGCAGCCGCCGTAGTAACGCTTCTTCGGGTAGCCTTCGGCGTACTTGTTCGTGAAGACCGACCCCATCGCTTCGAGCACGGCTTCGCTGACGAAATTCTCCGACGCGATCAGTTCAAGCCCGTCGGCCTGACGCGCGACTTCGTTGGCGATGGCATCGTTGACTAAAGGATCAACTTCGGCGAGCGGCGCGTTGTGCAGGCGGCGGTCGGTCATAATCTTCTCTCCTCGGAAAGTTCGAGTTTGCGGGGTACTGTTTCGCTTGGCGTGCGATGTTACATCACGTTTTCGCGGCGGCGCAAACAACCTTCGCGCGGAGTCTCGTCATGCGCCGAGCGCACTCTTCGGCCGGTACGTCTTAATCTCTTCGGTCAGCCGTCGCAGTTCCCTTTCAGGAAACTCTCGATGCCAGTTGCGCGCGAATTCATCGACTTCAACGTCGCCCCGTAGACCACGAAGCGCCTTCCAAAACGGACGGCACACGTCCAGACGCGACCCGGCGAAGGAGAACACATTCTCACCCGTGCCCGCGACGCGCAAGTGGTTTTTGTACCACGCCACTTCGAGCCTCGCCTCGTCGCCGCTCGCGCTGAACTTGAAGTCCATCTCGTCCGGGTCGTGTGCCCACCGCACTATCGCTTCTGCTTCCCCGCCGAGAATTTTGCCGAGGGCATAAATGAGATCGGCCAGCGAGTCGTAAGGCGTGTAGGACACGGTTTCGGCGAGACTGTGCGCGCCCGCTCTCAACTCCAGAGACATCCACCCGCATTGCGGGCTGTTGAAGACCACTCGCAGTTTTTCGTCCATCAATCTCACCTGTCGGAAACTCTCACGCCTTTGCTCAGCGTGTTGGCTGCCCATTCTTGCTCGCGCACTCTCAATCGCGCAAGGCGCTTCTCGGTCTCGCGCCCGCGAGCGTTTGCGCTCCGCACGCGGCTTGCGCGACAATGCCCGTTCACTCGCCTCGCACTTTTTCGCTAAGGAGACTGGATAACAACTTTCATGCGCTGGTCAAACTTTTTCATCCCCACTCTGCGCGAAGTCCCGGCCGATGCCGAGGTCGTCTCGCACCGTCTGCTGCTGCGCGCCGGGATGGTGCGCCAACTCGCCGCAGGCATCTATTCGTATCTGCCGCTCTCTTGGCTCGTCATGCGCCGCATCATGGAGATCGTGCGTGAAGAGATGAACGCCATCGGCGGGCAGGAGTTTTTTCTCCCCGCCTTGAACCCGCGCGAAATCTGGGAAGAGTCGGGGCGCTGGACGGTGATGGGCGACAACATGTTTCGTCTCAAGGATCGAAAAGGCGCAGACCTCTGCCTCGGCATGACGCACGAAGAAATCTTCACCTCCATCGCGCGCCACGAGATACGCTCTTACAAACAACTGCCGCAAGTCTGGTATCAGATACAGACGAAGTTTCGCGACGAGGCGCGCCCCAAGTCCGGGGTGCTGCGCGTCCGCCAGTTCATCATGAAGGACGCCTACTCGTTCGACGTGGACACGGCCGGTCTCGACAAGTCGTTTGAAGATCAGCGCGAGGCTTACATCAAAATCTTCACACGCTGCGGCCTCAAGTTCGCAATCGTCGAAGCCTCTTCAGGCTCGATGGGCGGCTCGGCTTCAAACGAGTTCATGGTCAAGACGGACGCGGGCGAAGACCTGATCGCAACCTGCGACGCCTGTGGCTACGCGGCCAACCTTGAAAAAGCCACTTCGCAACTGACGATCATCATCGACGAGCCTTCGACCGGAGACGCGCCCGAAGAATTTCCCACGCCCGGCGTCCGCACGATTGAAGACTTGATCGCGTTCCCCGGCGGCGCGACGGCGGATAGACAGATCAAAACGCTCGTCTACGTCGCCACGAACGAAACGGGCGAGCCGCAACCCGTCCTCGCGCTCCTGCGCGGCGACCATCAACTGCACGAGACGAAACTCGCCGACGCCCTCGGCGCATCCGACGTGCGCCCCGCGCACCCGGAAGAGATACGCGAACTGATGGGCGCGGGCGCAGGCTCGCTCGGCGGCGTCGGCATGAAGCAGCGCGTGCGCCCGGCCGGGCGCGACGTGCGCATCGTCGCCGACCACGCCTTGAAGAATCGCAGCAACATGACGACGGGCGCGAACAAGGACGAACACCACTTGCGCGGCGTGGACATCGCGCGCGACATCGGGGTCGATCTCTGGACTGACCTGCGCACGGTGCAATCGGGCGAAGCGTGTCCCAATTGCACCGGGGGCACGCTCGAAGTCTCGAAGTCGCTTGAGATCGGCCACATCTTCAAACTCGGCACGAAGTATTCCAAGTCGATGGGCGCGACCGTGCTCGATCAAAACGGCAAGGAAGTGCCCATCGTGATGGGCAGCTACGGCATCGGCGTCGAGCGCATCATGGCCGCCGCCATCGAACTCCACCACGATGCGGACGGCATCATCTGGCCGCGCCGGATCGCGCCCTTCGACGTGGTCGTCACCGTCACCAACATCAAACAACCGGAACTCAAAGACGCGGGCGAAAGGCTCTACAAGGAGTTGCGCGCCGCCGGTCTCGAAGTCCTGCTCGATGACCGCGACGAACGCGCGGGCGTCAAGTTCAAAGACGCAGACCTCATCGGCATCCCCTACCGCATCACCGTCGGCAAGAAGACCACCGAAGGCATTATCGAGCTCTTCGACCGCGCCACCAGACAATCAACCGACGTGAGCCTCGACGACGCCGTCGCACGCGTCCAACAACTCGCGCTCGCAGGTGTCTAGCGCGCACCTTTCGTGCACACTGGAAACGGCTACGGGAGATTGAGTTTTCCCGTAGCCGTTTCTCTTTAGTCTCTTCGCCATCGTGTCTTGTCAGAAGTGGAAGCCTCCGACAAGGCCGGCTTTGCCTTCCCCGTCGTCGTCGATAGAGAAACTATACCCACGACTACCTTCGCCGGTTGCTTATCCTTCGTGATGAACAGAGCGACCCCCGGCACGAACTTCCGGTCGGTGCCGGCAAGATTGGAGCGGGGAAGAACTCGATGGCGAAGTACACCCGCTCGTCTCCCCGGGCGCGCAGGTAGTCGAAGCCGCTGCTCTTATCGGTGGCGTTAATGCGCGCGAAGCCGCCGCCTTCCTTCATGAACATGCTGCTCTCACCCCGCGCATCCTGAAAGGCTGCTTGCTGCGCGGCCGCCGCCGTGCCGGGCGAGAGCATGAGCGCCCCGCACGCCAGTGCTTTCGTCAACCCCGAATGCATCCTCATCGTCTCCCCTTCCCGCCCGGCTTCTTACTCGTGCCGCCCTTGACGCTCGCGTTTGCCGTCTGCGCGATAGGGACGCTGGTGGCGAAAGTGCTGACGTTGCCGGGGCCGATTTCGCCCTCCTGTTTAAGAAGTTCGGTCACGCCCTCGCTAATCGTCAGGCTCCACGCCGCAGGCCGCACCCCGCGGGCGACGAAGGCGATGTTCAGCGCGCCGCTGACTTCAATCGTATTGGTGGAGTTATAGGTGTCCGCGCCGTTGTAATTCAGGTCTACTCTCTCCCCCTCAAGTAAAAGCAGGACGGAAACTAGGTCGCCGACAATCACGCTCGTGATTTTGTGTTGACTCATTTGCGAAGGCTGTCTCCTTTGAAAACTTGTCGTCGTGTGGTCGAGCGGTTATGGAAAAGAGAACAAAGTATTTTACTAGCGGAAACTGCCGGTTGACGCTCGGCAAAGACTTTCCGTCGTGAAGGCCGGCGGCAGAGTGTCGTCAGCCGCGCGCACACACGCTGCCGGGCACGACCGCAGGGCGCGGTAATGATTGACCGCCGAGCGATGTTCAACCGTTTCCATACGACTAAGTTGTGTTTCGTTTGTTGGCAGGATGCCGAGCTATGTTCAGTTGTTCGGCCGGGGCGGACGGGTGCGCGTAGAAGTTCGGACGGATAGTAAAAGCCGCGCCCGAATCAGTTCATCACTTCGTTAATCAACAAAGTCAGGGCGTTGTCTTGGAGCGTCTTGTTGTTTTGGAGTTCGCTGTGGAGGTCGCAGGCGAAGACGCCGTAGGCGATGGGGAGCGGCGTGTTGAAGAAGGGGCTGCGGCGGGATGCGCCCGCGCGTTCGCCGAGCAGCGAGCGGCGCGTGACGCGGCCGTCGCCGGGTTCGTACATGGCGCGCACCACCTCTCTGCGTTTGAGTTTGCGCCCCGCCGCGTCGCGCAACTCGCGCGGGGCGACGAGCGTGAGCCAGCGCCCGCGTCGCTCGTCGCGCAGGATGACGGGCGCGTTCAAAGTCTCTTCGCAGTCGCCGCCGAAGGTGTAGAGCGCGATGGGCGGCGCGGCGGGCGAGTCGTGCGCGGCGTCGAGGGCTGCGTGAAAGCGGCGCGCGCGCGCGAGGGCGGCGGCGAAATAGGCGTCGAGTTCGGCGAGCGTGGCGCGTTGGGGCGCGGCTTCCTCGTCGCGCACCAGACCGCGACTGAAACGCGCGCGAAACTCTTCGTCGTGGATGGGCGACCACTTGTAGGTGCGCCAAGTTTCGGGGTTGTAGAAATCAATTTCGAGGGGCGCGAGATTACGGTCGAGAAAGCGGACGGCTTCCGGGTGCGGGAGCAGTTGGTAGATGGAGGGAATGGTGACGGCGTCTTCGCGCGAGAGTTTGTTGAGCAGGCGGAGGCGCCGGCGCAAGCCTTCGTTGATCGAGTAGCCTTCGAGGAGGGTAGCGAAAGCCTCCATCGTGCCTTCGTTCGGCGTGCCGAACATGAAGATTTTTTGGATGTGGCGCGCGCCCGCCCAAGTGGGGACAAGTGGCGCTGCTTCGTTGGCGGGCAAGTCGGCGTCGCCGTACATGGCCGCGTAGCGCGAGACGAGGCCGCCCATCGAATGCGCGACGATGTTGAAGCGCAAGTCGGGGCGGCCGAGTTTTCGTTTCAACTCTTCGATGCGATGGACGAGCAGTTGCGCCGACTCGACGTTGTCGCGCCGCCAATCGTAGGGAAAGACGTAGAAGGTGTCGCGGTCGCCGTCGGCGGGCGGGTTGTCCCAATCGCCGTCGCGGTAGTTGCCGAAGCGACGCAGGGCGTTCAAGAGTTCGTAGTAGACGTAAATGTCTGGCGCGAGGCGCGCGAGTTTCGCCGTCTCGACGATGCGTTCAGCGACGAGTTCGTCGCGGTTCGAGGCGAGGTCGGGCTTGACGGGCAGGCTGAGGCCGTCGGTCGAGGAACGAAAGGCGGCAGGCCAGACCACTTCGCGCGTGCGGCGGTTCATCAGTTGCGAACCGAGTATGCCGGGGACGACGATGACGGGAGTTTTATCTTTGCGTGCGCGCGCCGAGGCGAAGATGCGTTCGAGGTCGGGCGTGCGCCGCGCGCCGCAGCCGGGGAGGAGGATCGCATAAGCGATGAGCAGAACGATGAAGGCTGAACGATGAAGGATGAAGTTGGAACTGCCGTGAAAGATGAAGCCGGAGCTGCTGTGTCGTCTCTGTTGATTTCTCATTCCGCGTTCATCGTTCATCGTTCAGCCTTCATCGTTTCGCGTTCATCGTTCCACTTGCGGTTGATCAAGCTGGCGACGAAGCCCGCGCCGAAGCCGTTGTCGATGTTGACGACCGTGACGTTCGAGGCGCAGGAGTTGAGCATGCCGAGGAGCGCGGCCGCGCCGCCGAACGACGCGCCGTAGCCGATGCTCGTCGGCACGGCGACGACCGGCACGGCCACCAGCCCGCCGACGACCGAAGGCAAAGCGCCCTCCATCCCCGCCGCGACGACGACGACGCGGAACGTGCGCAAACGCTCGCGCTCCGCGAAGAGACGATGAATGCCCGCGACGCCCGCGTCCCAGATGCGCGCGACGCGATTGCCCATCGCTTCGGCCGTGAGCGCCGCCTCTTCGGCCACGGGGATGTCGCTCGTGCCGGCGGTGACGATGCCGATCTCGCCCGTGCCGCGCTCGGAGAGGTCGCGCCGGATACGAATCAAGCGCGCCGCTTCGTGCCATTCGGCATCGGTCGCAATGTTGCGCACCTCGCCGTAAGTGGCGGCGTCGGTGCGCGTGACGAGGACGTTCGGCGCGCGCGCGACGAGGCGTTCGACGATCTCGCAGATTTGCCGGCGCGATTTTCCCGCCCCGAAGACGACTTCCGGAAAGCCTTGCCGCTCGGCGCGCGCATGGTCGATGCGCGTGTGCTCGATGTCTTCGTAATGCAGGTTGGCGAGGCGGCGCGCGGCCTCAGTCGTCTCCAACTCGCCCGCACGGTGCGCGCTGAGCAGTTCCTCTATTTCGCGTAAATTCATCCCGTCGACACTCGCTCACTTTCATGCCCGAACAACGGACGCGGCATTCTAGCATCTGAACCGAAGACGCCCGAAACTCGGCGGTGTCCTCAGTTCAAATTAGAGAATAGAGTGGTCGTGTCAGGTTTTCCTCTGCGTGCTCGGCGTCTGCGGTGTGCTCGGCGTTGAATGCTTGCTTGACTGAGGTTCACGCAGAGGCGCGGAGAGAGATGACGCAGAGGACGCAGAGGGTTCATATCCGGAGACCGCCCGAAACTCGCCCCGCTTGCGCTCGCTTGGGACGCCTCGTAAGATGCTTAAGAACAGTGACGAGTGACAAGTGACGAGTGACAAGTTTTAAAAGCAGTGACAAGTGAAGAGTGACAGGTGACAAGTTAAAACCAAAGGCTTGTCTTCCGTCTCGTCCCTCGTCACTCGTCACTCTTCACTGTCTTTCTGTTGCTTCAACTCGTCACTTGTCACTCGTCACTTTTAACTGTTGTCTAATGGAACTGACTGTCGCCATCACGGGAGCATCGGGCACGCTCTACGCGCATCGCACGCTGATTCATCTGGCGTCGAGCGGCGTGGTCGAGCGGATCAATTTGATCATGTCCGGGGCGGCGCACACGGTGGCGCGCGTGGAACTCGGCGCGAACCTGCCGCCGGGCGACGCGCGCGCGGTCAACGAATGGGTCGGACTCGCGCCCGATTCAAAGTTGATCCGCGTGCACCGGCTCGACAACATGGCGGCGACGCCCGCCTCCGGGTCGCACCCGCAGGCCGGGATGGTGATCGTTCCCTGTTCGATGGGCACGCTCGGCGCAATCGCTTCGGGCGCGGGCACGAACCTCATCCACCGCGCGGCGGACGTGAGTTTGAAGGAGGGGCGCAAGTTCGTCATCGTGCCGCGCGAGACGCCCTACAACACGATTCATCTGGAGAACATGCTGCGGCTCGCGCAGGCCGGGGCGCGCATCCTGCCCGCCAGTCCGGGCTTCTATCACCGGCCGCAGAGCATCGAAGAGTTGGTCGATCATCTCGTCTTCCGCGTGCTCGATCAATTCGGCGTGCCCCATTCGCGGCGCACCGCTTGGCAGGGCGACCCGACGGCCGCACTCGCGAGCGACGCCACGGTCGCGGCGGACGGCGACTGAGAGAATTTTAAGAACGACTGACGGCACTGACAGCGACTTGAGCGCGATTGAAGCTGACGGACGGCGACTTGAGCGCGGCGCGCGAGCGACGGAGATTTTCACACTGACGAAAGTTCGATGACTTCCCCAACCAGAGACACGACGGCGGCGCGGAGCAGCCTCCGCACGACGCTCGAAATGATCAAGATCGAGCACACGCTCTTTGCGCTGCCCTTCGCACTGCTCGGCGCGGTGCTCGCCGCGCGGGGCTTGCCCGCTCTGCGCCAACTGCTCTGGATCACCGTGGCGATGGTGGGCGCGCGCTCGGCGGCGATGGCCTTCAATCGCATCGCCGACCGCAAGTTCGACGCGGCCAACCCGCGCACGAGCACGCGCGCCATTCCCGCCGGGCTGCTCTCTCTGAAATTCGCGTGGGCTTTCACCCTCGCCTCGGCCGCGCTCTTTTTCGTCGCGGCGGCGATGCTCAATCGTCTGACGCTCTTGCTTGCCCCGGTCGCGCTCGCCAGCGTCCTGCTCTATTCGTACACGAAGCGTTTCACGTCGCTTTCGCATCTCGTCCTCGGCTGGTGTCTGTGCATCGCGCCGACGGGCGCTTGGATCGCCGTGCGCGGGCAGTTCGGCAGCGCCGTGCCCTTGCTGCTCTCGCTCGTCGTGCTGCTCTGGACGGCCGGGTTCGACGTGCTCTACGCCTGTCAGGATTACGACTTCGACCGGCGCACGGGCTTGCGCTCGATCCCCGCCCGCGTCGGCATCCGGAGCGCGCTCCTGATCGCGCGACTGTTGCACGCCGCAGCGTTCGCCGCCCTTGTCGCGCTCTACTCGGTGGCCGCGCCCGGCACGCTCGCGCTCGCCGGCGTCGTCCTGACGGGCGCGCTTCTCGTCTATCAGCACTCGCTCGTGCGCGCCGACGATCTCAGCCGTCTCAACGCGGCCTTCTTCACCACGAACGCCTTCGTCAGCGTGATTCTCTTTCTCACCTTCGGCGGCGCGATCTTCTTCGCCAAGCTGTGAGGATGCGGATAGAAGTTTGAGCGTCAAGCTCAAGGTAAAAAATATGAGCACCACCACAACCTCAAACACCCCAACTGCCGCCGAACGCGAACCCGTCGTGCTCCATTTCGCATTGCCGTTGCGAAAGATGACGGAGCAAGAGTTCTATGAGTTCTGCCAACTGAATCCCGAACTGAGCCTCGAACTCACCAGCGAAGGAGACCTCCTCATCATGCCTCCGACCGGCGGAAAGACCGGCATACGCAATGCCATCCTCATCACGCGTCTCACGACATGGGCTTTAGCAGATAAAAGCGGCCGCCCGTTCGATTCCTCTACCGTGTTTACGCTGCCCAACGGCGCGAAGCGTTCGCCGGATTTCGCGTGGGTCAGGAATGAACGCTGGGACGCTTTGACCGAAGAGGAACAGGAGCGCTTTCCGCCGCTCTGCCCCGACTTCGTCGTCGAGTTGCGTTCGCGCACCGACACGCTCAAAAATCTACGGCGCAAGATGGAAGAGTACCTAGCGAACGGCGCGCAACTCGGCTGGCTCATCGATCCGCAGGAGCGGCGCGTGTACGTCTATCGCGCGGGCGCTGAGGTCGAAGAGTTGGACGACCCGCAAATTGTCTCCGGCGAGCCGCTGCTCCGGGGGCTTGAGTTAGAGTTGAAAGAAATTTGGGATTGAACGAATCGACACAACGAACATGAATTTTTCACACGACCAAAAGCTGAACGCCATCGTCGAGCGAGTTGAAGCGGGCGAACGCCTGTCTTTCGCCGACGGGCTGGATTTGTATGCGTCCGACGATCTGTCGGCGCTCGGCAAACTGGCCGACACCGTGCGCCGACGCCTGCACGGCCGTCGCACCTATTTCAACGTCAACCGCCATTTCAACTACACGAATGTCTGCTACGCCGACTGCAAGTTCTGCGGCTTCTACCGCACGCCCCGCATGCCCGACGCCTACACGCACAACGTCGCAGAGGCCACCGAGGTGGCGGGCAAGGCCGTCTCGGAAGGCGCAACCGAGTTGCACATCGTCGGCGGGTTGAACACGAAACTGCCGTTTCGTTACTACACAGATTTGCTGTCGAGTCTGAAACGCGCTTACCCGCAACTGCACTTGAAAGCCTTCACGATGGTCGAGATCGACCACATGGCCGACTTCTACAAGATGCGCGACGAGGACGTGATCGAGGAGTTGAAAGCGGCGGGGATGGATTCGTGCCCCGGCGGCGGCGCGGAGATTTTCCGCGAGCCGACGCGCTCCGCCATCTGCGCGCACAAGACGGACGCCGAACGCTGGCTCGCGCTTTCGGGGAAAGTCCATGCCGCCGGTCTGAAGACCAACGCGACGATGCTCTACGGCCACATCGAATCAATCGCCGACCGCGTGGATCATCTCGTGCGCCTGCGCGAGCAGCAGGACGCGTCGGGCGGCTTCCAGTGTTTCATCCCGCTCGCCTTCTATCCGGAAGGGACGAAGCTCGCACATTGTCCGGGGCCCTCAGGCGTCGATTCGTTGAAGACCATCGCCGTGTCGCGCCTCTTGCTCGACAACTTCGCGCACATCAAAGCCTACTGGGTGATGCTCGGCAAACGGCTCGCCCAAGTCGCCTTGCACTACGGCGCGAACGACCTCGACGGCACGATCACCGAAGGCGGCGAACTGACCGAAAGCTACTCGGTCGAGTCGAACAACGAAGTGAAGATGAACAAAAACGAGATCGCCGCGCTCATCGAAGACGCGGGCTTCGAAGCGGTCGAACGCGACACGCTCTACAACCCCATCGGCGAGATGACGGCCGCATAAAGAGTCTTTTGCTTTCTTTGCGTCTTTGCGCCTTTGCGTGAGATCAGTTTCTCGCTGGAGGCGCAAAGGAAGACGAAAGTGTTTTAAGCGACGATATGTCAACGATTGACACAGAGCCGACGAAGCGTTTTACGAACCGCGTCGAGAACTATGCGGCGTACCGGCCGAAGTATCCGGCGGCGGTCGTGGAATTCCTGCGCGCGGAGTTGGGACTCGGCGCGGAGTCAACGGTCGCGGATGTGGGCGCGGGGACGGGGATTTGGACGGAAGTGTTGCTCAAGGAGGGCGGCTGTCGCACGGTCTATGCGGTCGAGCCGAACGACGCGATGCGCGCGGCGGCCGAAAACTCTCTCGGCACATTGCCGGGCTTCGTCAGCGTGAAGGCGACGGCCGAGGCGACGACGCTCGCCGCCGCGAGCGTCGATTTCGTCACCGCCGCGCAAGCGTTTCATTGGTTCGAGCGCGCGGCGGCGCGTGCGGAATTCGCGCGCATACTCAAGCCCGGCGGGTGTGTGGTCTTGCTGTGGAACATGCGCCGCACGGACACGACCGCATTCCTGCGCGAACTCGAACGCATCCTGCGCACCTACGGCACGGACTACGAACGCGTCGCCGCGGACAATCCCGGCCACGCCTTGATGGACGAGTTTTTTCCGCGCGGCTACGGCACGTGCAATTTCGCGCACGAGCAGATTCTGGATTACGAAGCCTTGCGCGGCCGCTGGCTGTCGGCCTCCTACGTGCCGCTCGCCGGGCATCCCAAACACGAGCCGATGTTCGCCGCGCTTCGCACAGCTTTCGACGCTCACCAGCAAGACGGCACAGTCCGCATCGAATACGAGACCGTTGTTTACTACGGCCGACTGGCGTGAGCGTGCATGCGCTCAACTCGAACGGCGGCGAAACTTTTTTGAGCATGACGAGACGATCCAACTTAACGGTTCGCGCTGCTACTACTACGGCGCTCCACGCCGCGCTGCTCCTGTGTGCGGCGACCTCCACGACCGTCGCGGCCGTCGAAGCGCACACGCAAAAGCGCACGCGCGGCGTCGAGCGCGGCGCGCGGCGTGTCGCCAAGCAGAGCGAGCCGCCGCGTTTCGAGCGTTACCCCGTGAAAGAAATTTACAAGGGTCGTGTCGCGCCCGTCCGCCTAGACACGCGGCGCGCGCGTATGTTTCGCACGAGGCTCAGAGAGGATTCGCGCGGGGGCGTGAATTTCGCGGGGCACTACGCGGTCGTCTTCTGGGGCTGCGGCACGGGCTGCGCGCAGGTGGCCGTGGTCGATGTCAAAACGGGGCGTGTCTATTGGCCGCCGCTCGATTACACGGACATCCCCGAACGGCCGGAGGAGGGCGAAGACCAGGCCGCCTTTTGGGCGCGCCATCGTAACTTTCGCCCCGACAGCAAACTGCTCATCCTGACGCGCAATCACTACGACGGGCGCGGCGGCTACACGGCCTATTATTACCTGTTCGACCGAAACCGCTTCCGCCTGCTTCGCCAAGCGGAGGAAACTTATCCCGAAACGGAAGACGAACCGACGGACTCGACGCAATAATATTCACCTTACTGTGGAGCAATCAGATTCACGCTTATGACGACACAAACCATCACGGTCGCACACTCGCCCGACTCCGACGACGCCTTCATGTTCTACGGCCTCGCCACCAACAAACTCGACACCGGAGGTTTGCGCTTCGAGCACGTCCTCGAAGACATCCAGACCTTGAACGAAAAGGCCATGCGCGGCGTCTACGACGTGACGGCGATCAGCTTTCACGCCTACGCCTACATCGCCGACAAGTATGCGCTCTTGCCCCACGGCGCGAGCATCGGCGACAACTACGGCCCCATCGTCGTCTCGCGCGAGAAGCACAAACCCGAAGAGATCGCTGCTCTGACAATCGCCGTCCCCGGCAAGCTAACGAGCGCCTTTCTCGCCCTCAGCATCTTTTGCCCGGCGCTCAAATACGAGATCGTGCCCTTCGACAAGATCATCGAAGCCGTGCAGCAGGGGCGCGCCGATGCCGGACTCCTCATCCACGAAGGGCAGCTTTTCTACCAGTCGCTCGGCCTGCACAAAGTTCTAGACCTCGGCGAATGGTGGCACGGGCGCACCGGCCTGCCTCTGCCGATGGGCGGCAATGTCATCCGCCGCGACCTCGGCGCGGAAGTGATCTCGCGGGTCTCCAAATGTCTCCACGACAGCATCCGCTACTCGCTCGACAATCGCGCCGACGCGCTGGAATACGCCATGCAGTTTGCGCGCGACATGGAGCCGGAACTGGCCGACCGCTTCGTCGGCATGTGGGTCAACGAACTGACGCTCGACTACACCGAGCGCGGCCGCACGGCCGTCCAGCGCCTCCTCGACGAAGGCGCGGAACGCGGCATCATCCCCCGCCGCGTCGCAGTCGACTTTGTGAAGTGAGCAGTCAGCAATGAGCAGTAAGAAACTGTTTTTAACTGCTCATTGCTTACTGCGTACCGCCCACTTTCGTCTGGCAACGGCGGGGCGGGGCGGGCGCATCTTAAAACTTCGCGAAAGCGGTCGCCGAACGGCTCTCTTCTGCGGGCGGCTGCGTTTGGTCTCGGCAACACTTCCTCAGAGAAAATTTATGAAAATCTCTCGTCTGTTGTTCCCCGTCTTGGCGTCCGCCGCGCTCTTCGTCGCCCTCTCGGCGAACGCTTTGGCGCAGCAGGTTTCGACGGCCTCGACGAGCGCGCCCGCCTCGTCGGCGAGCGTCGATGTCGAACGCATCATCCGCGAATTTACGACCAAAGAGGCGATGTTCCGCAGCGCGCTCAACCAGTACAGCTTCAAGCGCGAGGCCATCGTCCAGACCATCGGCATGGGCGGGCAGATTTCGGGCGAGTATCGACGCGTCTCGCGCTTCGTCTTCGACGACAGCGGCAAACGCTACGAGAAGATCGAACTGTTTCCGATTCCCACACTCACCGAGATTCAACTCTCGCCCGAGGACATCGAAGACTTGAGCGGCGTGCAAACCTTCGCCCTCGAACCCTCGAAGATCAATCTCTACAACATCAAGTACGTCGGCAAAGAGAAGATCGACGATCTGAACCTCTACGTCTTCGACGTGGAGCCGAAGGTGATGCCCGACCCGAAAAAGACCAAAGAGCGTTTCTTCAAGGGGCGCGTCTGGGTTGACGACGTGGATTTGCAGATCGTGAAAGTGCGCGGCAAGGGCGTGCCCGAAAAGAAGAACGAGCGCTATCCGACGTTTGAGACCTACCGCGAGCAGATCGACGGCAAGTTCTGGTTTCCCACTTACACCTACGCCGACGAGGAACTCGTCTTCAGTAACGGCGGGGTCGTGCACCTGCGCATGCGCATCACCTTCTCCGACTTCACCCGCCCGCGCGCCAAGGTGAAAGTGCTCGACGAAGGCCAAGACATCATCCCGGAACCGACGCCGACGCCGAAGAAACCCTAAGCAGCGGTAACAGCAAGAAACCACGAAGCCACACGAAATAACACGAACCTCTTCCTCGTGTTATTTCGTGTGGTTTCGTGGTTCCGGTCTTTGTTTTCTTCCTCTCTACTCTATCGTTCCAACTCTTCCGCGATGCGCGCGCGGGCTTCGACGGCGAGTCGTTTGATGTCTTCGTCGGTCGAGAGTCCGGCCGTGTCGATGGGCGGGAGGATGACCATTTCGATTGTGCCGGGGCGGGCTGTCGACTCGCCCTTGCCCATCAATACGTCCGTGTGTTTCATCGCCACAGGGACGACGGCCGCGCCCGTCTCGGCCGCCATGTAGAAAGCGCCCTTCTTGAACGGCAGCAGTTGGCCGGGGCGCGCGCGCGTGCCTTCGGCGAAGACGCCGAAAGAGACGCCGGAGCGGATGCGCTCGGTGGCCGCGCGCACGGTTTCAAGCGCGCGCTCGCGATTCGAGCGGTCGATGGCGAGGATGTTGACGTAGCCCATGCCGTAGCCAAGTATCGGCACTTTCAGCAACTCTTTTTTGGCGAACAGGCCGATGCGGCGACCGAGGTGGCAAAAGAGCGTCGCCGTGTCGAGATACGAACGATGGTTCGCCGTGAAGATGTAAGTGCGGCGCGGGTCGAGTTGTTCAAGGCCGCGCACGCGGACGCGCATCCCGCTCAAGCGCAGCCATTGCCGCCCGCCCCAAAGGGCTATCGGATAGACCCACTCGCGCCTGCCCGCCAGCCACGACACAGACAGAACCGGCGGCCCGAAGACGAGCAGGAGCGCGCCCGCGACGAACAGAATCCACCAATAATGCAGACGCCCCAAAAGCGTCGGGCGCGCGTGCGGCGTGCGTGCCGCGGCCGACGCCGCGTCCTCGTCGTGCGCGTCGCGTGTCGCCGTCATCGCTTCACTTTGAGCCTCACCTGCGGCCGAGGCGCTGGTGCGCGCCGCGCCCGTGCCTGTGCTAGACTCGACGCCCGCACCGACACGTTCCGTCTCAAACAATTTTGGTGAAAGAGAATCAGGCATGGCTCGCTCCGTTCTCCGATTCGCACTCTCTATTTTTGTCGCCGCGCTCTTTGTCGCGCCCTTTTCCGGCACGACGCACGCGCCCTTCGCTCAAGCCCAAACGCGCCGCGCGCCCGCGCCGCGCGCCGCTCGCGTCGCCACCGCCACCGTCCCTCCCGCGCCCGCGTCCGTCCTCGGCTTCAAACCCGGCGACGACCGCACCGTGGCCGATTGGCGACAGATCACAAACTACTTCACGCGTCTCGACGCGACGAGCGACCGCGTCGAATTGCGTACGCTCGGCCAAACGACCGGCGGCCGTCCGCTCATGGTCGCATTCATCAGCGCGCCAGAGAATATACGCAATCTGGCGAAGTACCAAGACATCGCGCGGCGGCTCGCAGACCCGCGCCTCATCCCCGGCGATGCGGAGCGCGACCGCCTGACGCGCGAGGGCAAAACAATCGTCGCCATCTCCTGCTCGATCCACTCGACCGAGATCGTCGCCTCGCAGATGTCCATGCAACTCGCCTACGAGTTGGCCTCGGCCGCGGACTCGGAGACGCGCGAGATTTTGCAGCACACCATCCTCTTGCTCATCCCTTCGGCCAACCCCGACGGCGTGGACATCGTCGCCGATTGGTATCGCAAAACTCTCGGCACGGCCTACGAGGGCACTGAGCCGCCCGAGCTTTATCACCACTACGCCGGGCACGACAACAACCGCGACTGGTTCATGCTCAATTTGCGCGAGACCGAACTGATTACGCGTCTCTTCTGGCGCGAGTGGTTTCCGCAAATCGTCTACGACGTTCACCAACAAGGCACGACCGGCTCGCGTTTCTTCGTGCCGCCCTTTTTCGATCCGCCGAACCCGCACATCGCGCCGCTGCTCCTGCGCGAAGTCGGCCTCGTCGGCCACAAGATCGCGGCCGACTTGCAAGCGGCGGGCGAGCGCGGCGTCATCACCAACGCCCTCTACGATACTTGGTGGCACGGCGGCTTTCGCACCGCGCCCTACTATCACAACTCGGTCGGTATCCTCACGGAAGCGGCGAGCGCGCGGCTGATGTCGCCCGTCGAAGTGACGCGCGAACAACTTGCGCGCAGCAGTTCGCGCGGCATGCCCTCGGCGCTTGCCTCGGCGACCAACTTTCCAGACCCGTGGCCGGGCGGCACGTGGCGTCCGCGCGACATCATGCGCATCGAACTCACAGCCTCGCGCGCCGTGCTCTCGATGGCCGCGAAATATCGCGAGCGCTACCTGCGCAACTTTTACGAACTCGGCCGCGCCGCCGTCTCCGAGATACAGGGGACTACGGCGGCGACGACGACCGCCTATCACATCCCGAAAGAGCAACGTCATCGTGAGAACCTCGCCAAGCTGCTCGGCGCTCTCATCGCACAAGGCGTCGAGGTGTCGCGCGTCGAGCGCGAGAGAACTTATCTCGCGCCGCCGTTTACTGCCGGCGGCATGCAGCTCAGCCGGATTCCCGCCGGCGATTACATAGTTTCTTTGGAGCAACCGTCTCGCGCCAACGTGCTCGCACTGTTCGAGCGGCAGGTGTATCCGGATCGCCGCGCGGCCGGGGGCGAGGCCGAGCGGCCCTACGACGTGGCGGGCTGGACGCTGCCGATGCAGATGGGCGTCGAAGTCAAACCCATCCCGCGCCTGATGATCAACGCCGCCGATTCGTCGCACGTGAAAGCTTCCTCGTTGAGCATGTTGAAGGATGAAAACGAAGTGCGGCGCGACCTCGGCCTGCCGTTGCGGACGGACGAAAGATCGCCCATCAAAAATCCGCTCGCGCGCACGAATGTGCGTCTCGCGCTCTATCGCAGTTGGACTGGCTCGATGGACGAAGGCTGGACGCGCTACGTCTTCGACACGTTCAACGTGCCGTTCCAGACCTTGCGCGACGCGGACGTGCGCGCCGGAAGTTTGCGCGCGAAATACGATGTCGTGGTGCTGCCTTCGATGCGGCTGCGCGAGATCGTCGAGGGACGCAGCCGCGAGAGCGCGCCGCCGGAATTCGCGGGCGGCATCACGGAGGCGGGCGTCGAGAATCTGCGTCGCTTCGTCGAAGAGGGCGGCACGCTCGTCTGCTTCGACGCCGCGTCGGAACTTGCCGTCAAGCGTTTCAAATTGCCGCTTCGGAACGTCCTCGAAAACGTGAAGACCTCTGAATTCTACGGCCCCGGCTCGATCCTCCGACTCGAAGTTGACACCGCACACCCGCTCGCGCGCGGCCTGACGAGCGGCGTGGACGCCTACTTCATCAACAGTTCCGCCTACGAATTGACGGACGCGACGGCTGCGACCGACGGGCGCGTGCGCGTCGTCGCGCGCTACGCCGAGCGCGACGTGCTGCGCTCCGGCTGGCTGCTCGGCGAGAAATTGATCGCGGGCAAAATCGCGCTCGCCGAGGCGACACTGGGGCGCGGCCGCGTCGTCCTCTTCGCCTTCCGCCCACAACATCGCGCCCAGACGTGGGGCACGTTCCCCTTCATCTGGAACGCGATAGATTTAAGTTAGTAAATCGTGAATCGTAAATCGTGAATAGAGAAAACCAGTCTTAATCTATTTACGATTTACGATTCACGATTTACGGTTTTGGCGCATCAAAGGTTAGTCCGCACCCTCGTGGTCGTTGTATAATCGGTTCGTCTAAAGGAGTTGACAGGCCATGAGAAAGTTCGCCGCCTTGCTCGTACTCCTCTCCCTACTTGCAATTTCGTTTTCTCCGTTACAAGCACAGACGCGCCCGCGCCGCGTCGGGCAAAGTGCGCCCGGCAACGCGCCCGTGGACGACGTGCCGCGCACGGACACGCAGACTTCGCAACGCGACGCAAACGCGCCGCGTCGTCCGCCCACGCTCGGCGGCGCGATTGACCCGAACGCGGGGCGACGCGCGGAAAACACGGGCGCGGACGCGTCCGAGGAAGTTGACGAGAACGAAGTCGTGCGCGTCAACACTTCGCTCGTGACGATTCCGGTGAGCGTGATGGACAGGGCGGGCAAGTACGTGCCGAGCATCAGGCAGCAAGAGTTTCGCATCTGGGAGGAAGGCGTCGAACAGGAGATCGCTTATTTCGCCGCGGTCGAAAAACCTTTCACCGTCGCGCTCGTCATCGACACTTCCGGGTCGACGCGTTATCGCCTCACCGAGATTCAAGACGCCGCCATCTCCTTCGTCAACCAACTCAGACCCGCAGACCGCGTGCTCGTCGTCTCCTTCGACGACGATGTGCGCGTGCTCTCGGAAGCGACGAGCGACCGCATGCGCCTGCGCGACGCTATCCGCCGCGTGCGTCCCGGATCGGGGACGAAGCTCTACGACGCCGTCGATTTCGTCATCAACGAACGCTTCAATCGCATCGACGGTCGCAAGGCCATCCTCCTGTTCACCGACGGCGTCGACACTTCCAGCCGTCGCGCCAGCTACGAGACCAATGCCAACGATGTGGAAGAACTCGACGCCCTGGTCTATCCCGTTCAGTATGACACCTACGACACGCAGGCGTCTTCGAGACAGGGCGGCGGTGGCGTCTACGGCGGCGGCGGTGGCGGCGGCTCGCGTCGCAGGTCGGGTGGCATCGCGGACATTCTCGGCGACATCCTCTCCGGCGGAAACATACGCATCGGCAGAGGCGGTGGCGGGCGTGGCGGTGGGGGCGGCGGCACGAGCTGCACAGGCTGCACGCGCGAAGAATACGAACGCGGCGACCGTTACCTCGGCGACATGGCGCGCTTGTCCGGCGCGCGCGTCTATCGCGCCGAAACCACGCGCGACATCGAGGGCGCGTTCTCGCTCGTGGCCGAAGAACTGCGTCGCCAGTACAGTCTCGGCTATTACCCGAAACAGCAGGGACAGCCCGGCCAAAGGCGGCGCATCAAAGTTCGCGTCATGCGCCCAGACCTCGCCGTCCGCGCACGCGACAGCTACATCTACAACCCTTCAGGCACAACCAACCAAAACACCCACGACACCGCACAGGATGACCGACGCCCCACGCAACCAGTCCTGCGCCGCACGCCGCTCGCGGGAAGATGAAAAAGCGGTAAATGGTGAATGGTGAATGGAGAGAACTAGTTTCCCTCCATTCACCATTCACCATTTACCGTTTCTTACACCACCGTGCCGTCAACGACCGTCGCGTTCTTGGGGACGAGGATGATGCCGTCGCGTATGTAATAACCGGCGGCCTCGTTATCGAAATTCTGGATGCCCCCCTCGTTCGTCAAGCGGACGTTCGCGCCGATGCGCGCGTTCTTGTCGATGATGGCGTGGCGGATGACCGTGTCGCGGCCGATGCCGATCAGCGGGAGACCGGCGGCGGCGTCGGCGCGCAGTTCCTCGATTGATTGATAGTAGTCTGCGCCCATCAAGTAGGTGTCTTCGATGCGCGCTCCGGGTTCGATGCGCGCGCGCAGACCGACGACCGAGCGCACGAGCCGCGCGCGGTTGATGATGCTGCCGTCGCCGATGATCGAATCCACGATCTCGCAGTTGTGAACTTTCGAGGGCGGTAGATAACGCGGGCGCGTGTAGATGGGTGCTTCCGTGTCGAAGAAGTTGAACTGCGGCAGAAGCGATGTCATGTCGAGGTTGGCCGAGTGGAAGGCCGAGATCGTCCCGATGTCTTCCCAGTAGTCGTCGAACAGGTACGACTGCACGTTGTAGTCTTTGATCGCGGCCGGGATGACCTCGCGCCCGAAGTCAACCCATTCGGGATTGTCGGCGAGGATTTTGCGCAGGCGTTCGTAGTTGAAGACGTAGATGCCCATCGAGGCGAGGAAGGGGCGGCGCTCGGCCTCTTCCGCCGACAGGCCGAAGGCCGTCGTATCGACGCGCATCTCTTCGAGCGCCTCGCCTTTCGGCTTCTCGCGGAACTCCAGAATGTGGCCGGTGGGGTCGGCCTTGAGTAAGCCGAACTCTTCGGCCTGCTCGCGGACGAAGGGCACGACCGAGACGGTCACATCGGCCTTCGTCTCGTAGTGGCGCGCGAGAAACTTGCGATAGTCCATCCGGTAGAGATGGTCGCCGGAGAGGATCAGGAGCGTGTCGATGCCCCAGTCGTGGATGTGCGGCAAGACTTGGCGCACGGCATCGGCCGTCCCTTGAAACCACTGCGGGCTTTCGGGCGTCTGTTCGGCGGCGAGTATTTCGACGAAGCCGTCGGAGAAACCGCTGAAGCGATAGGTGCGCGCGATGTGCCGGTTGAGCGAAGCGGAGTTGTACTGCGTCAAGACGAAGATTTGCGTGATGTCCGAGTTGATGCAGTTCGAGATGGGGATGTCCACGAGGCGATACTTGCCGCCGAGCGGCACGGCGGGCTTGGAACGCTGGTGCGTCAGGGGAAAGAGGCGCGTACCCGCGCCGCCGCCGAGGACGACCGCCAGCACCTTATGTCCAGAAGGCATCACATTTCACCGTCGATTTTTAAACTGGCAGAACTTTGTGTGCGCCCAGCATAGACGCAAAGCGACGTGCGTTTCAAGACGGCAGCACTCGTAAAGGCGTCAAACAAACACCCGCACGAGCCGGGCAAGAGCACAAAGCCGCGCGGCCTGACAGACGTTCGCACACGCCGACCGCAAACGGAGAAGCCCCGTCGTTGCCGTAACGACGGGGGCTTCTCCGTTTGACGCTGACTTAAGTTTTATTGCCTGACGAGAAACACGTCCCACGCCCAGCGGCCGACTCTCGCCCCGCGCCCGTCCCGCACCTTCGCCCGGTAACGAAATTGATTGCCGTGCTCGTCCGTGCGTTTCGACTCCTTGTAATTCAACTGTAAGGCCGCCACGTCCAACTCCGAGAGCGGGCGCAACTCCCACGCTTCCGAGATGCCGTTGTGGTTCGCATCCTGCCACAGACGCAAACGCGTGTAGATGCTGTCCCCGACATCAATCACGCCGTCGGCGTTGCCGCCTTGCTCCGGCCGGTCGTACTCTGCGAGCGCAAGGAAACCGTTCGGCGCAGCGGAGGGAGTCTGCGGCGAGTGGTTGCCGAACAACTCCGTGCCGTCGTTAACCACACCGTCTGTGTTGCGGTCGAGCACGAGCCATGTGTCGTCCGCATCAGCCTTTGTCCACGACAGGTGTTCCGGCGTGCCATCGCCATTGAGGTCGAAGTACGCACACAAATGATATAAGTCAATTTATATTCCAGAGGCGATCTCGATTCATCAGCAACGGTAAATTGCGCCGTGCGGCGCAGGCAGGCCAACCAAATCGCGCGCCGCGTGTCTATGTGTGCGACGCACTTTTTGAGCGCGGGGAGAGATTGTTGAGCGAACGGAGCGAGAGCGAATTGATCGCGCGTGCGCGCGAGGGCGACGCGGAGGCGTTCGCCGCGCTGGCGCGTGCGTATGAACGGCGCGTGCTGCTGCTCGCGCTCCATTACGCGCGCGACCGCCACGACGCCGAAGACCTCTCGCAGGAAGTTTGGCTCAAGGCCTTCCGCGCGATCAGAGGGTTTCGCGGCGAGTCGAGTTTCTACACGTGGCTGCGGCAGATCACCATTAACACGTTCCTCAACGCGCGCCGCGCGCCCGCCTCGCTCTCCGCCGGGCGCATCGTCGAACTCGACGCGTGGGAAGCGTCGCGGCGCGAAGGCGCGGCGGCGCTGGAGGAACCGGCCGCGCAGCTCGCGGTGCGCGGGGTGGAAGAGAGTGTGGAGCAGCAGTTCTTGGTCGCGCGCGTGCTCGACGCGCTCGCGGATTTGACGCCGCAGCAACGACTGATCTTTCTGCTCAAGCATCAAGAGGGGATGACTTACGAAGAGATTTCGGAATCAATCGGCTGCTCGGCGGGCACGACGAAGAAGGCTCTGTTTCGCGCCGTCCTGAAATTGCGCGAGCGTCTGGGCGTCACCGATGGCGCGGCGGACACGAAGGAGCCGTGGCCGTTGCGGAAGAGTTGTTGAGCGAGAGTTGAGACGAAATCTTCGGCGCGAGCGTCGGGGCACGATGAGTGCGCGCGAATTGAGACGGAAAAGAGTTGTGGGAGTTGAAACGGAAAAGAGTGGCGGGAGTTGAAACGATGCACGATTGCAGGCGGACGCAGGATAGTTTGATCGATCTTCTCTTCGACGAGCGCGAAGGCGTCGGCGGCGCGTCGCGTGCGCGTCTCGTCGCGGAGGTCGGGCGTTGCGCCGCCTGCGCCGCCGAATATCGCTCGCTCGTCGCCACGCTCGACGCCTGCGACGCAGCATCCGATGCGCTCGCGCCCGGCGAACACTACTTGACTCAGTATCACGCCGCGCTCACGCGCCGCCTGCTCGATGCGACGGGCGACGCGCCGAGCACCTCTTCGCCAGCGCGCGCGTCGCTCGTGTCTTCAACGCGCGCGGCGACGCCTTTTTGGAAGCGTGTGTTTGCCGCTTCGATCCGCGTGCCCGTGCCGGTCGCGGCCGCCGGTGCGCTCTTGTTCGTCGCGGCGTGCGCCGTCGCCTTCGTGCTCGCGATGCGTCCCGAGCCGGTCGCGCTCGTTGCGCCGCCGACGGTCGAGACGCAAACCGCGCCGCAGATCAAGTTCGTCGAAGTGCCCGTCGTGCAAGAGCGGACGGTCACGCGGATGATCCGCGTGCCCCGGCGCGGCGCGGACGACAGAGACGATGCGCGCCGTCCGAACGCGCGCGAGAACCTTGCCGGAGCGAGGCGACAGAACTCGCCCGCCGTGGCGAACGCGGCCGCCGCCACCGCGCCCACGCCTTCGCGCGCGAACCTGTCGGGCTTCAAGCCCGCGGGCGAAGTCAACCTGCGTATCATCAAGGGGAGCGACGCGCGTGAGCAATAGACGGAAACTCTCAACCGGCGCGCGCCCCGGCGTAGCGAGACTGTCGAACTTCGTGTGCGGCAGCAAAGCGAGATTATCAAACTTCGTGCGCCGCAACGGGACGAGACTGTCAAACTTCGTGCGCGACGAAGCGAAGCCGCCGAACTTCGCGTGTGGCGAAGCGAGACCGCTAAGCGAGGTGAGACTATTGAGCGAAGCGAGACTTGCACACTTGCCCGGCCGCGCGCTCGTCTTGTTGCTGTTGTTGTGTGCGTGCGGCGCGCTGGAGACGGCGACGCGCGCGCAGAGCGGCGCGGCATCACAGCGACCCGCGCAGTTCGTCACGCCGCTGCACGGCGAGGGCTTCATCGCCTTTCGTGTCGAGGCCGCGCCGACCGTAGGTGCGCCGAACGTCTCCGCCGAACTCGAAACGATTCAAGCCTCGCTCACGCCGCAAGTGCTCTTGGAAGACGGGCACGTCGTGCATCGCGTGCTCGTCGATGCACAGGGCAATTTCGTCTTCGGCTACGACCTCGTGGTCGAGCCGGTCACGGCGACGAAGCAGTTCAAAGTTTCCGTCAAACCGTTGAGCACGGAGTTTGAGGAGCGCCTGCGCGCGCGCCGCCCGACGCAGACCGCGACGCAAAGCGCCGAGCAGACCGTCTCCACGCTGCCGCGCTCTTCGGACGCGCAACTCATCGACGACGGCGACGCCTTCGCGCTCGACCTGCTCGTCAACCCGCAGACGGGCGTCAAGATCGTGGACGTGGTCAAAGTCTCTTTCGAACGCGCGCGTTTGTGGAGCGCGCCGCCGCGCCGCCGACAGTTGCCCTTGCGCGACTTCACGCTCGGCAACGTCGAACTCGCCATGCGCGATTACAAGTTGCAGATCAACGGCGAACTCGTCGGCGGCGGTCGCCGTCAGCCCGCGCGCGGCTGCTCCGGCGCGCTCGTCTGGTTTTACGTCGAGGGGCGCGGCCGTTTCATCTTCTCGCTCATGCCGCACGAAGGCTACGACTTTCAGAAGGTCGGCCGGATCGAAAACAACAAGATTTCCTTCACCATCGACGGCGACACTTACGAGTGGATTTCGAGCGCGCCCGTCGTCGGCACGAGCGGCGGCGACGGCGGCAACTGGAATCTGTGGGTGCTGCACGATGCCGCCTACGTCTCCGACTTCGATTCGACCGAGAGGATCATCGAGCGCGCGGAAGGCGCGCCGGAGGCGAACACGGGAGGGCGCGCCGCAGCCGAGCCCGAATGGCTGCGCGATTCTCTGAAAGGCATCCGGCGCGAACGCCGCGCCGGATTCGAGACGCGCGACGACGCCACGAAGCGCACCGTGCGTCGCCCGCGCGTCGTGCTCGTCGGCGGCGCGGATCGCATCGAGAACCTGTTGCCCAAACGTTAGAGACGCGTGATGAAGACGATGTGTAGATCGCTCAAGTCAATCGTCGTCCTGTGCGCGCTCGTGTCCGCCTCGGCCTCAACCGCCTGTGGCAGCCGGTAGGCAACCGACTCTCCGGCACAAGCGAGACGAACGTTAACCTTACCCGAAGTCTTAAGGAGACAAATTCATGAAGAGCAAAACAGGCTGCGCGGCAGCCCTTGTCCTTCTCTGTCTATTTTTCGCCGTCCTCGAGACGCGCGCGCAATCAAAGGACGCGCCGAAGTTGGAACTGGGCGTGCAATTTTCCTCGCTCACCATGAGCGAGAATCCCGGCGCGACTGCGGCGGGCTTTGGCGGCCGCGTCACTTACAACCTGACGGACAACCTCGCGCTCGAAACGCAGTTCGATCTCTTTCCGAGCCGTGAGCGCTTCCGCGGCTTTCGCAACGGCGGGCGCATCACGCAGGGCTTGTTCGGCGTCAAGGCCGGGAAACGCTTCGAGAAGTTCGGCATCTACGGCAAGGCGCGCCCCGGCTTCACGAGTTTCGGCGCGGGACGCGAAGACGTGGTTATTCTGTCGCCACCGCCGAACACCGTCTTCGGCTTCGAGCCGCACCGTGAGACGCACTTCTCCACGGATGTCGGCGGCGTGCTGGAGTTCTACCCCACGCGCCGCATCGTGACGCGCTTCGACGCGGGCGACACCATCATCCGCTACGGCCGCAACACCACCACGCTCCTCTCAGAAACAGGCGTGCAACCTTTCACCATTCCCGGCGAGACCAGACACAACTTTCAATTCAGCGCCGGGGTCGGCTTCCGCTTCTAGGCTTCTGAGAGACCACAAACTCGAAGGCGCGACACGATCTCGTAAGGAGATCATGTCGCGCCTTCGACGCTTAAAGCATCCGGCAAAACTTACGAAATCACGCGCTTCGCACAAAGCAAGACGAAGAAGTTTAGAGCGCCTAACAAAACTAACCACGAAGGCACGAAGAAAACTTTAAGGGATTAACTTTGGGTCTTCGTGTCTTGGTGGTTTGGTTAGACGCTCTCAGTGCTTTTCGTCAATCAACCTTCCTCTAGTCTCTACGCCGGCGCACATCTTCAATAACCGCCGTTAGCCCCGGCGGCGACGCGCACGCCCGCCGCCTCTTGCGCGATCTTCACGCCGACGCTTGCGCCCAAGCGCGTCGCGCCCGCTTCGACCATCGCACGCGCATCCTCTATCCCGCGCACGCCGCCCGCCGCCTTCACGCCCATCTCTTCGCCCACCGTGCGGCGCATCAACGCCACGTCCGAGACGGTTGCCCCGCCCTTCGCGAAGCCCGTCGAAGTCTTGACGAAATCCGCCCCCGCGCGCTTCGCCGCCAGACACGCGCGCACCTTCTCTTCATCCGTCAACAAAGCCGCCTCGATGATCACCTTCACCAGCACGTCATACTCGTGCGCCGCTTCGACCACCTGCCGGATGTCGTACTCCACGGCGCAATCGTCGCCGCTCCTGAGCGCGCCGACGTTGATCACCATGTCCACTTCGCGCGCGCCGTCGAAAATCGCGCGCCTCGTCTCATACGCCTTCACGTCCGGCAGCGTCGCGCCGAGGGGAAACCCGATCACGGTGCAGACGGCCACGCCCGTCCCGCGCAAATGGCACGCCGACGAGCGCACCCACGTCGGATTCACACACACGCTCGCAAAATGAAACTGCGCCGCCTCGCCGCACAGGCGCTCGATGTCCTCGGCGCTCGCCTCCGGCTTCAACAACGTGTGATCCACCAGACTCGCCCAGTCGCGCGCCGAAGCCGTCTCGCCGAGCACCAGCCCGATGCGCGCCGCGCCCGCGTCCACCACGCGCCGCATCCGCTCCGGGCAGCGATTGAAACAGGCCGACCCGCACCCGCACAGCGCCGCCTGCTCCTCCGCATCTCCATTCAGCCGCGCCACGATCACATCCGTGATCTGCTCGACCAAGTGCTCCAAATCTCCGTTGTTTGAATATGGCATCAACTCAAGTGCTCCTGAAATTATTTTCGCTCACTTCGTGCGTCCCTCGGTTTGAATGTCGTCTGGATTAACTAACACCACGCGGCCGTCGCGCCAGACGGCGACGGTGTTGCCGGCGCGTTTGTGTGTGAGGAGTGCTTGGCGGACGGCGCGGCGCATGGCTTGTTCGATGGCTGTGGTCTGGTCGGACATCTTTGCAGGGCCGGTCTGTTTGTCTCTCATTGGGAACGCCTCTGAAATTCGTGCCACAAATTCGGTTGGAGCACTTTGGTGAACTCGTCTCGACGGCCGACGGCGACGGGGCACGGCGCGTCGAGGGTGGAATTATCATACATTCCCCACGTATCGGCTAGTGGGCGATAGAGACGGAGGAAGTTGCGCGCGCCGCCGAGGAAACGTCTGCGGACGACGACTGCGGGAACAGCGTGACCGCCGAGTCGCACGCGCGAGCGCACGCGTTCGACGGCGAGTTCCGGGCTGCGCAGCGTGAGATAGAGCAGTTGGAATTCGTAGCCCTCGCGTCGCAGACGGGCGACGAAGGCGGCGTAGGAACGCGTCGCAAGCGTCGTCTCGAAAGCGAAACTTTGGCGCGCGCGGGCGAGGTCTCGGAGGCGCGCGAGCATGATGCGCCCGGCCGCGAAGGTCACGCTCTCGGGGCTGAAGGCGGAGAGGCCGAGCGCGATGGTGTCGGCGTTGACGAACTCGCCCACGCCGAAGGCGTCGCGCAGGAGATAGGGCGCGAGCGTGGATTTCCCCGCCCCGTTCGGCCCGGCGATGATGAAAACTTGCGGCGGCGGCGTTGTCGGTGTTGTCGGCGTTCTTGTTAAGGGCGACGCATCCGGCATCTTGAGGGTTCACGCGCGGTATTGACGCTCGACGGCCACGATCTTCGCGACGCGCTTCAGGTGTCGTTCCTCTTTGATCTCGGTCGAGAGCCAGGCCGCGACGATCTCGCGCATCTCTGTCGCAGTCGTCATGCCGCTGCCGAGCGTGAGCACGTTGGCGTCGTTGTGTTCGCGCGAGTTGACGGCGACTTTGACGGAGTAGCAGGCGGCGGCGCGCACGCCCGGCACTTTGTTGGCCGTCATGGCCGAGCCGACGCCCGCGCCGTCGATGACGATGCCGAGTTCGCATTCGCCGTCCGCGACGGCGCGGGCGACGGCGTGCGCGAAGTCGGGGTAATCGACCGCGTCGGTCGAGTTCGTGCCGAAGTCGCGGACGCGATGGCCGAGTTCGGCGAGGTAAGTTTTGAGTTCCTCTTTCAAAGGATAGCCGCCGTGATCCGCGCCGACGGCGATGGCCTTCGACGCGCGCGTTCCCCTGCGCGAGACGCGGCGGACGAGTTCGATACCTTGTTCGCGCACGATGTCTGCGGCGAGCGGCGTCAGGCGCGCGCCCTCCGCGACGCGCAGACGCGCCCCGCGCTCCAGCCCGCGCACGTCCGCCTCCGTGATCACCGTCTTTGAAGATTCATCGCGCGCGATGGGTTTCTCTTCAACATCGTCGGCCGCGCTCCGTGTCGCTTGGCTGGCGGGACGCACGGGCGGCATGCTCGGCGCGTTTGTCGCGTTCGACGCGGGCGATGCCGGAGGCGGAGCAGCAGCGACGGGCGCGCTCGCAGTTGAAGGCGCGGCTGTTTGAGATGCGTCGCCGCTCTCTTCTTCCGGCAGCGCGTTATTGAGCACCTCGCGGACGAGCGCGCGGACGCGGTCGCGTGTGGATTGTTCTTCGGGCATGGAAGCTGTTAGCTATTAGCTTTTAAAAACCGCATTGTGTTTCAAGCATCAACTTGTATGCTTCGGAAATTCGGTCAGCGCCAATCGTCAACGCAGTTGAATACTGTCTTTAAGCTAACAGCTAACAGCTAATAGCTAACAGCTAACCAACAGCTTGCTTGCGACGAACGGCTACTTTAGTATGTCGCACCGAGAGGCGCGGGCGCAAATGCGAGGCCGCCGCTCGACAAAGCACTTTTAAGCTCCGCCATTTTCCCGTGTCAGTCGCAGTCCGAAGAAGGAGGCCGCACTTGTCAGCTTCAGCCGCTTCTGTCCCCAGCGAGTTCACCAACGACAACCTCGAACCGATGTTCAGCGCCGAACAGATTCAAGAGCGCATCAGCGTGCTCGGCGCGGAGATCGCGCGCGACTACGCGGGGCGCAACCCGCTGCTGCTCGGCGTCCTCAAAGGCGCGTTCATCTTCCTGAGCGATCTGATGCGCGCCATCGACATGCGCGTCGCCGTCGAGTTCATGGCGATTTCGAGTTACGGCGCATCGACGCGCTCGTCCGGCGAAGTCAAGATCGTGAAAGACCTGGACGTGCCCATCGAGGGGCGCGACATCCTGATCGTCGAAGACATCGTGGACACCGGCTTGACGCTCTCTTACCTGATGGCGAATTTGCATTCGCGCGGCGCGTCGAGCGTGAAGCTGGCCGCGCTTCTCAACAAACAGGAGCGGCGTCTGCGCGAAGTGAAGATCGACTATCTCGGCTTCACCATCCCCGACGCCTTCGTCGTCGGCTACGGGCTGGACTTCGCGGAACGCTATCGCAACCTGCCTTACATCGCCGTCATCAAAGACCCTGCGCGCGATTAGCAGCGCGCTCGGCGGCGGTGAGGCACGAACGCGTCCGGGACGCTCTAGACGCCCTCGGCCTCCGGTCTCAAATCAATCATCCAAGCCGCGCCGACGCGCGCTTCAACGAGCGTGCGGCCGACGTTCAACCAACGCGCCGCGCCGTCGAGCACGTTCGAGTCGGACGTGACGGCGACGTGTGCCGAATCCGTGATCTCGCGGTCTGGATTGAAGACGAGTTCGACGCTCCAAGGCCACCCGCGCGCCTCCGCCAAACTCCTGATCCGCTCGGCGAGACGACCGCTGTTCGAGATCGGTTTATCCAGCAACCAACGGACGGACGCCGGGCGCAAACTCGCCAATTCTTCGCCGAGCAAGAGAAGCGCGCGCTCCGTCTCCGTCACGGCGCGGTAAGAGCCGTGAACGCTCGACAGATCGCGCACGCACCCGTCGCGGCAGAGCAACAGGACGCCGCCGCCGAGCGCCGCTTCCGTCGTGATGATGAGGTTGAAGCCGTCGACGATTAACTGCTCGCCGCGCATCGCGTCCGGCGGCAGACGATGTGCGGAGCGACGGACGAGACTCTGGTCGGAGCAGGCGGCGCGCGCCACCGCGAAGCGTTGTCGTTCGGTCAAGTCGTGGCGGTCGCCGACGAGTTTGACGGCCGACTTTGAAGCATAGCCCCGCGTCAAGAGCCAAGACAACTCGCCCACGGCGGCGCGCAGAGACGCGGCGCGCTCGTCGGCAAACAACTGCCGGTCGCCCGGATGCGCCCCGCGATGTTGCCGCCTGTCAGGACTCACTTCGATTCCACACGACCGACCGGCAATCTAGCCGGTGATCTCTCGCAGGAAACTCTCGCCCGCCCCCAACCGCAGGCCGAAGTTTTCGGCGATGGTTTGTCCCATGTCCGAGAGCGAGCGGCGCGTGCCGAGATCGACGGCGGCGCGCGCGCGTCGTCCGTAGCAGACGACGGGGACGTATTCGCGCGTGTGATCCGTGCCGCGATAGGTGGGGTCGTTGCCGTGGTCGGCGGTGAGGATGAGCAGGTCTCGGTCGCGCATGGCGGCTTCGATTTCGGGCAGGCGCGCGTCGAAGTGTTCGAGCGCGCGCGCGTAGCCTTCCACGTCGCGGCGATGGCCGTAGAGCATGTCAAAGTCGACGAGGTTGGTGAAGACGAGGCCGCGCGTGTCTCGTCCGAGCGCGCGGATGGTCTGGTCAATCGACTGGTCGTTGTTCTTGGCTTTCAAATCTTCGGTCGCGCCGACGGAATCGTAGATGGAGGCGATCTTGCCGATGCACACCACGTCGAGCCCCGACTCGTTCAAGGCGACGAGCAAGTTTTCGCGCGGCGGCGGGACGGCGTAGTCGTGCCGGTTCTCGGTGCGCGTGAATGCGCCCTCAGTGCCGATGAAGGGACGCGCGATGACGCGCCCGACTTCGTGCTCGCCACGCAGGATGCGCCGCGCCGCCTCGCAAATTTCGTAGAGACGTTCGACCGGGATCACCTCTTCGTGCGCGGCGATCTGGAAGACCGAATCGGCCGACGTGTAGACGATGGGCTTGCCCGTGCGGACATGCTCCGCGCCGAGTTCCTTGATGATCTCCGTGCCCGACGCCGGGTAGTTGCCGAGCACGCCGGGAACGTTCGCTTCTCTGATGAAGCGTTCGATCACGTCCGCAGGAAAACCTTGCGGGTACGTCGGGAACGCTTCGTCCAGAATGATCCCGGCCATCTCCCAATGGCCGGTCGTCGTGTCTTTGCCGTTCGAGCGCAGGGCGCAGCGGCCGTATGCGCCGCGCGGATGTTCGACGGCCGGGACGCCCGCAAGCGGGCGCACGTTGCCGAGTCCATAGGCTTGCAGGTTGGGCAAGCGCACCTCGCGCGAGGCGCAGATGTGGCCGAGCGTGTCCGCGCCCGCGTCGCCCCACGCGGCCGCGTCCGGCATCTCGCCCATGCCGAGACTGTCTAACACGACGAGGACGATGCGTTCAAAAGGAGTCTGAGTCATAAGTATGTTCTTTCCGATGGACGAAAAAATTCCGTGGCGTCTCCGGTATGCAACACGATGGGAGCAGCGCCCGTCTGTTCGACGACGCGCACGAGTCTGAGCACTTCCCCGTACTTCAAAGATGCCGCCGGGACGATGACGATAGTTTTTAGAATGCGCTCGCGCGTCGGAATTTCCGACCGTTCTTCCATCCCCGGCCGGTAGGCCAGATTGATCTCGCGCTCGTAAAAAATTTCCGTCAGCCGCGCCTTCAACTTTGAGGGGTCGTCGAGCGCTCCCATGTCTTCCGTGTTCAGTCTGAGTTTCCGCGTCTCGTCCAACGTCACCACCAGCGTCGCGCATCCCGCGCTGATTAAATTAGCATCCGGCGTCGGGAGCGCAACCGGCCGCGCCGCGTCGAACTCGGTCGCTAATTGACCGCGCCGAAAAATCCAGTTGATAGTTGCGTCTTCCACTTCGGCCGACCACGGCGACGGCTCGCTGCCCGCCGGTGTCAGCACGCCGCTGAGACTCATGGAAGAATCGAGCGGACGCAGACTCGGAACTATGCGCCAGACGAACGTGACGGACACGGCGACTGTGAAGCCGAGCGTGATGGCCGCGAGTCTCGACAGCAAAGACGCGGTTGATTTACGCATGCGACATTAGCCTCTCTCGCGGGAAAGAATAGCTCGGGTTCGACGGTTCATTCCACGTCAGACACCGCGAGATCAAAGTCGGTTCCACATCGACAGTTGGTATTGCATCAACGTTAACTCTTCGGCGCTTGATAGCCTTCGCGCGCGGCCGTGACTTGCGCGTCCTTCAGGCCGCGCAGTTCGACGCGTATCTGGCGAAAGCCGCCGTCGCGCGTCTTGTTGGTCGAATAGTAGCCGAGGCTGTATTGCTTGCCGATGTCCGCGGCGACCTGTGCGAAGGCGGCGCGCGCGTCGCGCAGGTCTGCGGCCGTGAAGGTCTTGCCGCCGGAATCGCGCGCGAGTTCCTGCATCTCGCGGCGCGCGAGTTGGTAGAGCGAGCGGCTGATCTGCATGCGCTCGAACGGCCCCATGCGGCAGAAGTTCGCGTAGTCGGCCGCTTCGGCGCGCGGGTCGAAGATTTTACGATAGCGTTGCAGTTGCACGCGCGAGAGACTGAGGCGGCCGTCGTCCTGACAGTCTTTCATCAGACGCTCTTCGACGAAATCTTCCGTGTTGACTTGGATGAAATAGGCGAGCGTGCCCGCCTGTCGGAGACGTTCGCGCGCTTCCGCGTAGTCGGCCTCGCTCGTGGAATCGACTCCGTCGGTGAGCGCGACGAGGGCGCGGCGGCCGCGCAGTTCGGGGCGCGGCGGATCGCGGAAAACTTCCTTCGCCACGCGTTCGAGCGCGTCGTAGAAAGGCGTGCCGTTGCTCGCGCCGATGTTTTCGATGGCTTGTTGCAGGGCGTCGCGGTTGTCGGTCAGGTGCGTCATCAATTCGACGGTGGCGAGCTTCGTCCCGCCGTCCGCTTCCTGCGAGTTGAAGGCGAGAATAGCGATGCGGTCGCCGGGGCGCAGGGCGTCGATGAAGGCGTTGGCGGCGCGGCGGATGAGACCGACTTCGGCGCGCGTCGAACCCGAAGTGTCTAAGAGGAGCGCGACCTCGAAGGGCGCGTCGGTGGCGATGAAGTTGGCGACGCGCTGCGGCCGCCCGTCTTCGTAGAGGACGAAATTTTCGGCGCGCAGATTCGTCAACGTCCGTCCCGTGCGATCCGTCACCGTCACGGGCACGGTGACGAGTTGCGTTTCGACGCGCACCACGTCGTCCTCGTCAACTTCCTCGACCGCCGGAGGTGCGGGCGACGGGCGCGGCGCGGGCGTGGATGATGTGCGCGGCGCGGGCGTCGCGTTCGTGGTCGTCGCCGACGAACCGACGCGGCGCGGTCGTTGCTGTTGCTGCGGCGAGGGCGTGGCCTGCGGAGTCCGCGCGGCGGAGTCGGCGAGCAGTCCGGCGCACGAGACGACGAAGAGAAGACACGAGATGACGGCTGCGCGCCGCGTGCGTTTTTGCTTTGAGGGATGTTTGGACATAGACTTGCACTTCACACGTAAAAGGTCGGCGCGCTAAATATAGCCGCAAATCCTTGATGACTGAAAGGAGCGACCGGGATGTCCGTCATCGGAAGACTCGACGACCAAGTCGAAGCCATACTCATCAACCCGCCGAAGCGTCGCGAAACCGGCGCGGAAGACGCGCGCGACGAATCGCAGTCCGGCGCGACCACAGCACAACACGCCGTTCAAGGGACGCCGGATCAACTATCTCACGAGTCGCCGGATGAATCCGCGCGCAACGGGAGCGACCCGCAACCCGCCGGACTTCCCGTCTGGCTGCTGTAACATGCGAACGCCTATGCTCGAACTATATTTCATCTTCTACCGCATTCCGAAAATGATGAGCCAGTTGGCGCGCGAACGAAATCGCAGCGCCGTCAAGTGGAGCATCCTCGGCATCGTCGCCTGGATCGGAGCGGAGTTTTTCTCCGCCCTCATTTTCGGCATCATCTATGGCTTGGGCAGCATCTTTCTGGAATGGCCGGAAGAGATGCCCCCGTTCGTGACGCTGCTCTTGTACGTCGTCGCGCTCGGTTCGGCGATAGGTGCTTTCACGCTCGTCCGGCGCATCCTGCGCGGCAAATCCGTGAACCCATGGAACTCGCCGAATCCGTTGCTTGAGCCGCCGCCACCGCCGCCGCAATTCTAAAACTCTAAGACCGCGCGTCGCTCGCTCGCGCGCTCACGCTCTGCTTGACACTGCCGACGGGCATCTTTTAGGATGGGTCTCGCTTCGGAACAACAAACGCCAGAGTCTGTTTTCCAAATGGAGCGTCGATCTTTGAAGCGGGCGTGAAGAGAGTTTGAGGAAACGAGTTCGCCGCCGGTCTCGCGCGAGCAGCCGAGCGGCGCGCGCAGTTCGTTTTCGCGGTGACAGACGAACGGCCTTCGCCGGGCGCGTCTTCACTCTAAAGGCACGTACTGTCAATGGTAGACGACCGCCCTTACAAGGCGGGGGTTGTGGGTTCGAGTCCCACCGTGCCTACCATTAGCGACGGTAGTGGCCGCCGGAAACACGCTCGCCTGAGAGTTTAAGTTTTGAAGTTTTCGCGGAGTCGTAGTTCAGTTGGTTAGAACGCCGGCCTGTCACGTCGGAGGTCGCGGGTTCGAGTCCCGTCGGCTCCGCCAATAAATCCTGGTACAGCAGGTAGTTGAGGTCGCTCGAAAGAGCGGCCTTTTCTGTTTTCAGGCTCTGGGGACAGATTTGTGGACAAATGGCGAGACAACTGACCGGCGATGAGTTCGACGGTCTGTTGCTTAAAGGCGGGGGAAAGGTGCTTGTACCGCTCCAACTCTTCTGACCTGTGGCCGGTCATCTTCCTGATAATCGCGTCAGCCACGCCTTCGATAAACAGCATGGTAGTTGCGAAGTGCCGCAGGTCGTGAATGCGGAGGTCGTGGACTTTGGCGAGGGCACACATTCTTCTAAACCGCTTGCCTAAATCCCAGGCGTGCGGCTTAGAAAATTTCTCAATGTCCCTGAATTTGACGTTAGGCTTAGCCGGAAAGAGATATTCATGCCTTCCGTAGCTTGGAAGTTGACAGAGGGCATAGACGGCCAATCCGGGCAAAGGAAGCCGCTTCGGGCGGCCGTTCTTAGTCTTAGCGGTGTAGATAAACGGAAATTCGTCATCTACAGCCACCTCTGACCACTTGCGAGGCAAGATTTCGCCCTTACGCATCCCGGTACAAGCTGCCAGCACGATGAAAGCCTGAAGCTCAAGATCGTTCTCTTTCTGGCACTGCTCGATTAAAGCGGCCAGCTCTGAGACTTCCACGAACCGGTCTCGCGGCTCGCGTTCGGGAATTTGCCTAATCGGGGCTACCGGGTTGTCATCGTACTTCTTCCATCTGACCGCGAAGTTAAACGCTGAGTTGAGAATCGTTCGGTAGTGATTAACCGACGACGGCGAGAGCTTCTCAAGCTCCAACAGTTCGTCCAAGAAGTCTTGCACCATCTCCGGGGAGAGGTTTCGGGCCTTCAAGCGCTTAAACCTATCCAGCCGGAACAGTAGGTACTCGAACTTATTGTTCTTGTGCTTTGCGTGTCGTTCCCACCAGAAGTCCAAAATTTCTCCTACCGTGATTGATTCAAACCTCCGCGTGGGGATCAACCGCCGCTCTTCGACCAACGCCAGCTTCTGATTGCGCACTCGGAGTGCAAGCTCTGGGTCAGTAGTTCCTGCTGCTTCTTTGATTCGCTTGCCTTCCTCATTCATGTAGCTAATCCAGAGTTGAGGACTACTCTTATTTCTCTGGAACACTCCCTTAGGTAATTTCATTGCTGCTCCTTTCTTTGTATCGAGAGAGATTTTGCAAGCATAGCACAATGTCTCATCGTTGATACAAATTTATATGGCTAATTATAAGTACCAGCCCTTCATCAACACCTGCCGATGCCCCTTTGTTTGTTTAGGTAATGAGGATACTAAAAACCCGTAAGGAGATTGGCTCTTGACGTGCGATTAACACACCAACCTCCCATACGGGGTTTTAAGGCACGTCAAGATTATGTGCTGGGTATAAGGATTGTTACTATCAGTATAGAGGATCTGTAGAAACGCGCAAGAGCCTCACTATTAGGAGAATGTCGTTGTTTAAAGGCGACTTGAATTGGATGCCAAGCCTTTAGACCATCTAATTCCTTAGCAATAGCTCATATGCACTGACCCGAAGCAGGAAATGATGTTTGACCCAGTGGTAGGGATAGCTCTTCAAAGGACACCTCAGGCTAAGTGGAGAGCTTCTTTAATTTTCCGCATATCAAGTTTCAGCATCTCAACCTCTGTCCGCACGTCTATTGCGTCTTTGACTTCAGCAAAGTGCCGTTCCATTGGCTCGGCAATGGTCTCATTAATGACACCTACCAGATGGTTGACGGCTCCTTCAACATCTATCTTGGTAGCAAGTGGCTTGAGGTCGTCTTTAGAGGCAAGTTTGGATAAGGCATTATCCAAATATTCTTGAGTGATTTCCATAAGTGGGAAAGTTACTGATACCAGTAGCCTAACAGACAGTTATAATCTGTCAATAAGGTGAACCAGAAACAAACTAAACACTTCTGAAATCTCAGATTCACGAGAGCTTGATTATTTCACTATGTAGATACTCTCAAGCGACCAAATCATCCGTTGGCTCAAGACACCTACACCGTTGTAGTCATTGGTCACAACGGTGCAACCATCGAGCTTCACTACTAACCTAGTTCTTCTTAATTAGTGACAAATAGTCAACGCAACTTCATCCCTGCGTTGCCCTTTTGCCATCTTGTGCTGAAAGCAGAAAAGCCTAAATCTGAGGCATATCCCACTGAATTAAAAACATACGGCGACCATCTCCGGGCGAGAAGGCTTGATTTAGGGCTGCTCCAGAAGCAGGTCGCAGACCAGATCAGGGTAGATGTAACAAGCGTCTATAACTGGGAAAGTAATCGTGTAGAACCGGCGGTACGGCTTATCCCCCCAATAATTCAATTCCTTAGCTACTGCCCCTATACCCCGGGACTCTCCTTCTCGGGCAAGTTTAAGCTCTGGCGGCAGAGTTTGGGCCTCTCGCAGGAAGGGGTCGCGAAGGCAATCGGAGTTGATGAGGGTACGTGGCGGCGATGGGAGACGGGCGAAAGAGCACCTACGGGGAAATATCTGGAGAGGATTCACTGTGTAATTGATTTGCTCGCTTTGTCGTCTAGCTCGGGGAAGGGATGGCTGTGAGTAAGGAGGCTGAAGACACATTCGTTGGGTATTAGTCAAGGCGGCACAAGAGTTAAGAATTCATATAATGCGAGTGCAAGTGCTGCCACGGGAAGGACGCCTGCCAAAAGTTAGGGTGGAATTATGTGATCAACGAAGATGATCTGAAACTAGTTAAGGATCGCAAGGTGGGTAGACCTAAAACTCAGATGAGTAAAAACAGAGGTGTGCGGAAGAGGTAATTAATGTGCGAGGGGAGAACTTATTATCACTGGCCAACTCTCCGAATTTCTCTGATGTGCCTGATTGAATGGAGGTTCTCTAAATTCTGTGTAAGTGGCAATAATCAACCGTATAGTCTCGAAAGGAGATTTGATTATGCCACCGATTCGACCCGAACTGCTCGATGAACTACTGAAAGACTACCAGAAGCCGGAAGACCTGCTCGGTCAAGACGGACTGCTTCAGCAACTCACCAAGGCTCTGGTTGAGCGGGCGCTCGACGGCGAACTCACTCACCATCTCGGCTACGACAAGCATGACGTCTCAGGCGACAACTCCGGCAACTCCCGCAACGGCACCACTCCGAAGACGATGCGCGGCAAGCGCGGGCAGGTGCAACTGGATGTGCCGCGTGACCGCGACTCCTCCTTCGAGCCGCAGCTCGTCAAGAAAGGGCAGACGCGCTTCGACGGCCTGGACGAGAAGATCATCTCGCTCTACTCACGCGGTATGACGCAGCGCGAGATTCAAGGTCACCTTGAAGAGATTTACGGCGTGGAGATCTCGCCCTCTTTAATCTCTACTGTGACGGATGCTGTCCTCGATGAAGTGCGCGCGTGGCAGAACCGGCCACTTGATTCTGTCTATCCCGTCTTATACCTCGACGCGTTACAGGTGAAAGTCAAGAGCCAGGGCAGAGTCACCAATAAAGCCATCTATCTGGCCTTTGGCGTCAACCTGCAAGGCTTGAAAGAAGTCTTAGGGATGTGGGCGGCTGACAATGAAGGCGCGAAGTTCTGGATGCAGGTCATCACGGAGTTGAAGAACCGGGGTGTTTCGGACATCTTCATCGCGTGCGTTGACGGCTTAAAGGGCTTCCCTGAAGCGATCGAGGCAGTTTATCCGCAGACGCAGGTGCAACTCTGCATGGTGCATCTGGTCAGGCACTCACTCTCTTACGTGTCACACAAGGATCGCAAGGCTGTGGCCGATGAGTTGAAGTTGGTCTATCAAGCGGCGACGCTCGAAGAGGCCGAGCAGCAACTCGCCGCGTTCGAGGAGACTTGGG
This sequence comes from Pyrinomonadaceae bacterium, assembly GCA_036387235.1. Lineage (GTDB taxonomy): Bacteria > Acidobacteriota > Blastocatellia > Pyrinomonadales > Pyrinomonadaceae > JAIVJZ01. The sequence continues at coordinate 171,993 of DASVUD010000041.1, read as the reverse complement.
CAACAACTTATCCGGTGATCGCCAAGTCATGGCGGGCCAACTGGTCGAGAGTAGTGCCGATGTTCGGCTATCCTTCTGAGATCAGGCGGGCCGTTTACACGACCAACACGATAGAGTCTCTGAACATGACGCTGCGGAAGGTGAGTAAGAACCGCTCCTTGTTCCCAAATGATGAAGCAGTCTTCAAACTGATGTATCTGGCGTTGCGGAATATCAGTAAGCGATGGACAATGCCGATTCCAAACTGGAGCGGCGCAATGAACCAGTTCGCCATTCTGTTCGACGGCAGAGTGCCAATGGGCGGACTCAACCAAAACTCACTTACACAAAATGCTTAGAACTCCCGATTGAATCAGTTGAGATTTAGCGAAGTTGTACAACTGTTCCGGTCTTATTCCATTTTTTCCCGCCATCTACCGTTTTGTAGATTAAGTTGTTGCGCCCTACAACCCAGCCTCTCGACTGATCGATGAAAAAGATGCTGGTCACCCAAGCATCATGATCTTTTTCACTTTTGATGTGTAACTGTTCCTGCCAACTGATTCCACCGTCACTTGTAGAAAGTATGAAGCTCTCCGACGACAGTTTCCCCGACTTGCGTATATGGGCTGTGTCACCTTCTTCCCCTCTGGATTTAGCGACCCATCCACGTTGTGCATCTACGAAGCTCAACCCTGTTACTTGCCCTTGAGATGGAGGAATGCTTTCGTGCAGCGTCTTGCTGCCATCAGTAGTTCGTAGGATTATTGGACCTACAGTGATCCATCCTTTACACTCATTCACTATAAGCACCGATGAAAGCTGCCTCCACTCACCGCTACTTTTAGTTTCCCATGTTTTTCCGCCGTCGTTACTTAGCAAGATAACGCCATACCCGACTGCTATTCCGTGGCGTGCATCGGCGAAAGATATATCGGATAAGCTGACATTTGTATTGACCTTGCAGGCTGTCCACGTCTTACCGCCATTCTCTGTAAAGAGCATAGTTCCGTTTGCGCCAGCGATCCAGGCTGTGTTGGTATTTATAGTTGCTAATCCGGCAAGTAGTGCAGTGGTCCCGCTCACCTGTCTTTCCCAAGTAACACCGCTATCGGAAGTATGCAACACAGTTCCACTGCTGCCCACCGCCCATCCGACTTGGTCGCTAACGAACTTAATGTCGAACAACCCGACTGTTGTCTCGTGCTGTTTAGTCCATGTCTCGCCGCCATCTTTCGTATAGAGAATGTAGGTTGTATCACTCGTAGAACCTAACATCCACCCCTGAGTAGCACTCACAAAGAAGATGTTAGTTAAATACAGAGATGCCGGAGCTTCTCTTTGCAGTTTCGTAGCATCGGCTGAAGTAGCCGAAGTACACAGCAATAAGATGATTGTAGCAACCAGTCTCAAATTGGTTTCCATGTTAATGCCCCTTCGATACATCCTAACGGCTACCTTCAAGTTTCCAGCGTAGAAACTTGGTTTTGCCCGAAGAATCGTTGAACTGGATTTGGTATGTGCCCTTGTACCGAGAATCTGCGCCACGATAGGGCTGACCTTCATGCGCGCCTGACGCTCTAGAAATTAGACCTAGTTGACTTCTGACAACATTGTCGTTGTCGATCACTCCGGGATAACCCGGTCGTGGGCTTACATCAGGTCGTGTTGCTCCTAAAATTGGATTGCTTGGGTCGTAGCTAACTTTGTGGTCGATCTCATGACGCAGTTCGGTGCCAAGAGTAAAGGCGTTGAGAGCGTCAGTGTCACTAAGCCCTCTGGCAGCGTGGAAGTCGGCGAAATCTATTTGGACATCGTAGGTAGATATGCCTGTAGTAACATCGACCGTGCCAGCATCGATTTTGGCAAACTGTAAATTCTCAGTGCCAGAGTGGTCGCTAAGTTTGAATACATTCTTGGGGTCATTAACTGCCCCTAGAATACTTTGCCGGAGAGCTGCCGACCCACCTTTCGCAACTTCTGTTTTGTCATAAGTGAGTTTGCCATTGACGAACTTGATGCTGCTTAATCCCGTTTTCTTTTGCAGGTCTTTTTCAATCGCATTTAGTTGCTCGTTGGATAGCCTGCGCTTTTTATCATTGGTGTTCTCGATGGTTTGACCGCTTGGGTCAATAAGGCTTAAAGGATTGTTACGAACATAGGCATACAAATTCCAACTTGCCGGATCAGATGCGTGAGAATCGTTGAGAAAGTCGTCGGGGATGATGAACCGCCCTTGCTCGCTCGCATAGTAGCGAGCCTGCGCGTAGTCCAGCCCTGTTTCTTTGTCTCGTTCATAGCTGGTGAATTTCTGCCGTACATTATCCATGCCGCTATATCCTTGATTTACAGTGCGCCCGCCGACACCGGTACCAACTTCCTCGCCGAATGGTAAATAATCATGCCGCTTAATGCCGGCGAGACTCCCGCTGAGGTTAGCGATCATGCGCGGCGTGCCCAGATGGTCTGCTACCAACCACTGCACCCTTACATCCGCCGCCGCTTGCTTCGATTCATACGCCTCAATCTCCGTCAATCGACTATAAGAGGCTAGGCCTGCACTTGTGTACACCCTGATCTTTGATGTGGTGACGGCCGGAAAGGTGAACTTTCGCCACACCTTGTCATTACCATTTACAGACCCGTTCTGTACGGTCGCCCAAGCGCTCCCCGTCCAGTACTGCACCTCGAAGGCCGTCAGCCCATAGAGCGAGAAGATCATCGTTTCGGTCGGCACACTCGGACTAGCATAGTTGTCCTGACAGGTGAAGACATCCACTTCGTCTATGGTCTTCACTCCGGCGAACTGCACCTCAACCCAGTCGGGATAGCTGTTGGCCGTGCCGTCGTTCCAGCCTCCGCCCGCACCCCAATTCTCGCCCTTGCGGTCGCCGTTAATGGTCGCGGCAGCTGTGTATGTCCCATATGGATAAACAGAAGAAGCGGAGGCAGTAGCACCCTGCGAGGCAGCCGCCACGTTGACGGCCGGAGGTGCCTCAATAAGGCGCGCACCAGCCCAGTCCGCGTGATCATGACTCGGCCCGTCGCCCGCTTGCGTCACGATGAGCTTCAGTTCCTGCTTTCCGACCACACCCACAGCCACATTCTTCCTCGCCGTCCCTCCAGTCATGACTCCGCTGTCGTACAACTTCGTGCCGTCTGCCCACACTTCAAACGTCACAGACCCTTGCGAGCCTACATAATCATCTATCCCGATATCAGCCGCGAACGTCTCGTAATTGCCACCTAGGTTGTAGCGCACCTCGGCGTTTGCGTGCACGCCCAAGCCCTTGGCGTAAGTTGCGCCGTTCAGCGTCAGCGGCGTGCCCCCAACGGTCAAATCCTTCGTCGTCTGGTAATAGCTTGTCGCCGCGTATGTCCAGTTGAGGTCGCTCAGATAGGTAGAAGTGCCGCCGCCCTCGGCCGTCACTAGGAGTTCGCCACCGCGATACCCGTACTCCTTTTGCGGCGCTGAAGCTGCGCCACTTGCCGCGTACTCGGCCAAAAGCTCGCCGTCGAAGCCATAAATCTGCCAGACGGTACCGTTCGGCGTACTTCGGCGCACACGTCTCCCGTCAGCGTCGTAATTGTAAGCGGCGCTGCTGTTGATGCCGATGACAGCAGCGGTCATACGGTTCTCTGCGTCAAACGTGCGCGTGCCCGCTCCCGTATAGGTGTCGTCGGTGAGATTACCGGCTGCGTCGTATGTCATCGTACCTGTCTGAGTTGACGGCACACCCAACTGATTCGTCGCGGCATTCACCGTGAACTGCTTGTTGTTGATGCCCGTACCCCACGTTCCTGATGCTTTGATCGTGCGGTTGCCCCAGCGGTCGTAGTCATATGCCTGCGCGCCCGTGTTTGTCGCACCATTTGCCTGCTCTGTGACGGACGTAATCCGGTTCAAAGCGTCGTAGGTATAATACTGGCTCATCCACTGGTAGCCGCTGATCTGATCATCATTCGGAATCCAGTGCTGTTGCAGAATGACGTTGCCGTTATTGTCCGGGCCGCTTAAGGCGCGCGCCTCGTTTGTTGTCGCGCTCAGGTCGTTCTGCGCGTAGTAGTTGATGATGGCTCCGCGATTCCAGTTCCACTGGTCGGTCGCCCAGGCGACGGTTGAGAGGCGGATGTCATTCAGCTGCCCGCGGACGTTGTAGTGCAGTTTGTGATGGAGAGCAGTCTGCGTGCCGAACTGCTCCTGCTGTAACCTGCCCGACGGGTCGTAGCCGATGCCTGTGGCGTAAGTTCGGGTCGCGCCATCACCGAGATTGCCGGTGAAGTTTTGCAAACGCCCCACCGTGTCGTAGGCGTAACTGACCGTGTGACCGGACGGCAGGGTTTGCGTCTGTAGGCTGCCTGAACGCGTGTATGTCCGGCTGGTAGTGTAAGCCCCGCTCCACACACCACCCGTTTTGAAATGCTGTCGCTGCGTGAGCGGACGGCCGAGGGCATCATACGCATCCACGGCGCGATGCTCGACTTCGCTCCCCGCCGAGTAGTTGCCGCCCTTGTAGTCGTACCAGTAGCGCCCGCGCCCGTACATGCCGGTCGTCGGATTGTCGTAATAACGCTCAATGTCGGGATTGACAGTCGTGTTGGAGTAATCGACCGTGCTGTTGCGCGAGAGCGCGTCGTAGGTGTACGTAATCGTGATGGGGCGCGCGTCGGTCTTCGTCAGGAGGTTCCCGCCGTCATCGTAAGTATAGCTGACCGTGCCGCTCTCCGGATTCGTCGCCGAAGTGAGGCGCGAGAGGCTGCTGTAGTTGAACGTGCGCGTTTGCGTGTCCTGCGCGACCCCCGTCAGATTCCCAAGCGCATCGTAAGTGTAAGAAGTCGGCTGCACCGGCGATGTGATTGGGCCGAGGCTGCCGGTGGTGCTGTGTGGTTCGTCCACTCGCGCCAGTTGCCCCATCCCGTTCGTCATGCTACGACGCGCTCTAGTGGACTGATCCGTGACGGTTGTGAACTCTCCGTCATAGGCCGTCGTTACCGTGCCCGTGCTGCCGGTATTACCGCCCCATGGTGCGGGCAGAGTTGCGCCGCTGAAGGTTTGTGTCTCTAGTGTCCGCCCTCCGTTGTCTGACTTACTGCGCGCCCATCCCATCGAAGATTCAGTCGAGGCGGCTGAGGAGGAAGAGGCGCGGTAGGGATTGGAAACAACCGTGTAGCTGTTCTGGCCGCTGTAGAGGTAGCGCGTCTGCACTTTAATGCCAGTCGTTTCGTCCGTCTCACTCTGAGTGGCGGCATTCTCCAACTGTCGGCTCAGGCGCACGCGCCCGAGCTGATCGTGGTGCTGGATGCTGACCAGCTTTGCGTCTCCTATGCTTGAGAGGTCACTCCGCACGATGACCCTGCGATACACATCCGAGTAGGCGGTCGCCGTGCGCGTCTCTTTCGCCGTGATGCCTTCGGCAGCTTTAACGAGCGTCGGCCGCCCGAAAGCGTCATAAGTGGTCGCTGTCGCTACGCCGTTAGGGTCAGTTTCGCGTGTTACCGCACCCGTGTAGAAGTCGTATTCGCGCGTTATTACCTGTTCGGCCGTTGTCCCGTATGCAACTTTCGTTGTTGTCGGGTACAGACCGCTATAACCGTTTACAGCACCATAGGTGAGTTGAGTCTGCGTGCCGCGCGCATCGGTCGAAAGCGTCGGACTGCCGTAGCTGTTGTACTGCGTCGAGGTGGAGACGGAGTTGGTAGAAGTTAGCGGGTTGCTGTACGCTCCTTTGACCGAGTCCCACATCTTTTGGCTCGTCAAATTTCCGATGGTTGTCGCTACGTAGCCGACCGCGCTTGTGTTGTCGTAGTAAAACTCTGTCCGCGAGCGCGTCACGCTTGAAGCATCCTTTACTTCAGTCGCTTGCGCCAGCCCGTGCAGGCGCGAAGTGTTTGCCAGGTGATAGGTGTCCGTGTCGGCGGTCGTCGAGTCGGACGCGTCAGGTGTTGGGTTGTAATAAGCGGTAGTTGTCACACGCTTTGGAGTTGCGCCACCCACTCCGTAGGGTCTGCCCGACGTATCGCGCTGCACGCTCGTATAGCTTACCCAGTCGTACTCTTTGACCTCCGTGACGTTGCCGTTCTTGTCCTGGCTGTACTCTTTAATCGCGGTCTTCGTCAGGTTGCCCGCCGCGTCCCTGATCGAGGTGTATTCCGACTTCACGTATGGATTGATCTTGGTGCCTGCCAGAGTTGGATTGAGGTAAATAGGCCCGGTTGTGCGGGGCGTGTTGTTCTGCCAGCGCCGTTCGATCACGGTGCCGTCCGGCCGTTCGGTCTTGTAGTTCCTGCCGTCCAGCGCGTCCTGATTAAAATAGTCTCGCGAGACGCCTCCATCCGGTGCCGTGATGGTTGTATCCAGCAACTCCCAGTTGGTGTTGAAGGCAAAAGCGTATGTGGACACCTCAGTGATACACGACTCGGTCTGCGTGTTGCAGGCGGTGTTGGAAGGCAGGGCATTCGAGGCGAGATCATACTCCGGGCGATAGACCAAACTCTTGCTCGTCGGGTTATTCGCCACGGCGTTCTTTGAATAAACCGAATTGATCCCGTCGAGACGGTATATGTAGGAAGCTTTGGCTCCCGAAGGCAGGGTAATTGAACTCAGTTCTCCCCACCCGTAAGAAGGACTGGCCGTATTGGCGTTGTAGCCGAAGTTATAAGAAAGGCTGCCGGCCTGCGAAGGCAAAGTGATCTGTGACACGACCTTGATTGCTTGAGCGAGTTGCCGGTTATTGGGAGAGCCGACGGTCAAGTAGGTCTTGTTGACATTGATCGTGGTATAGAGCACGTTCCACGTCAGCAGCTCATTGTACGCACCGCGGGCATGGATCGTATCTTGGTTGGGCGCCGAACTATATTCAACAACGATTGAACGCCCCAACTGGTCGGTGATGCGATCAGTATCGTGTCCGCCATAGGATGGGTCGCTGAACGTCTTAATAACCTCGATATAGTTGTTGTTACGGTCGTAAATGCGCTGAGGGGTGTTAACAGGATCGCCACCGGTGACTCGGCCACCGTCGGGCAGGTAAAGCGTCCACGGATTGTTCGTCCAGTCATTGCCCGAGTCGTGCTCAACGTCGAGCCGCAGGAAAGAGCCGTCGTGGCTGAAGTAGGTTAATGTCCCGAACTCAACGGGAGTGTTTTGACAGTGGTGAATACCGTCAGGCCGCACGTCGGCATAGTCACCATCAGCTGAACGCCCGTCGAGGCGCAGAGCGTGACGGGATCCGTCCGGGAGCGTGATCATCAATTTAACGACCTGCCTCCCCGCATCCTCCAGATTAGGGTCACAGAGGTCGAGTCCGCCGTTGAGGTATTTGAAATCTATGTCCAGTTCATACTTGAAAGCGAAACGCCAGCCGCCGTCCGTGCTTAGTTGCATCCACGTCTGGTCATAGACTTGGCCACTGGAGCCATAGGTAGTCTCTTGATAGGTATCCCACAGCTTGCTGTTGTAGACGAGATTAACCGAGGCTTTGAGGCCACCGCGCCCGGCGGGCAGTCCACCAAGGGGGACGCTTAGAGAGAGATTACCGCCCGAAGTGCTGATCGTCTCAATGTCGGAGATAGCATAAGAGCCGCCAGGGTGGAAGCCGCGCTTGGGTTCCTGTGCACCGGCGATGACGGCACAACAAAGCATGAAGCAGAAGATAGCGCACGCGCGGGTGAGGGAAAGAGGGAGACGGTTCATGATTGTTCTCGGGGACGGCATTTATTGGTCACAGGGGAAATAAGGCGTTTGTTATCTGGATGGCGGCGGTTAATTGGCGCGTGTCGCGGTGAAAGCTCCATCATTTAGGCGCGGGCCGACAGTTACAGTGTTGATATCTAGCGAGAGCACTACCCGCCCGTTCTCCTTGCGCTCAATGTGGCGCGGCGACATCTGCCCTTGTTCACCTTGCCATCTGCTTAGCCACACTTCGACTTTGAGTAGGGCACCATCGCGTTCCGTCTCATACTTCACCACTTCAAGCAGTTTCGTATCGGAGTTCAAGCCGTAAATTTTCGTCTGTTCTCGCGAGTCCCCGCCTGCATCCACTTGGGTAGTGATCTCGTAAAGGTTGTATGACTGCCCGACTGCTGACTCTTTATCAAGGATGAAGCCATCCCCGAGATGACGTAGTGCTGCTCCTCGCGCTAGGGCCGTGAAAAAGTACTCAGCCGTGTCGAATGATAGAGTCTCGATGTCATTGGCCTCGCGGCTCTCATGAGTGATGCGTTCCTTGTTGTTGACATCGAAGACGATGACTCGTCGGTTATCTCCATTCTGCTCCTCCAGCCGCAGGTGACCCGGAGATTCCCGTGTTAGCACAAAGGGCGTCCTTACTGACTCGCTGGCGCGGCTTAACGTTCCTGTCATAACCATGCGCTCCTTACCTGGGCGCTCTAGTCGGTCGCCAAGCACGCTGAGTCCTGAGCGCAGTCGTGGCCATAACGCCCTTCGACTCAGGTATTCATCGGCCAAGGTAGATTTGGTCTCCGTCTGTGGTGTATAGGCGGCAGAGGTCACCATTCTTGCCGTTATGCCAATAGCAGCTGATGGAACTGAGCGTGTGGTTCTGAGATCGAGGGCGAACACAGTGATTGTCATGGCTGCGAGCAAGGCAGCTGGGAGCAGAAGTTTTTGGTATCTCATATCAACTTATTGCCAACAGGCAGTCAGGCGGTTAGTGGCTATCGTGGGTTGAATTCATCATCTGTTACTGCGTCAATAGCATGATGGCCTACACTATCTTCCAGCCACGAGGTGACAGGAATAGTATTCGCAAAATTAGATAGACAACAGATGACGTGTAAGGTTCCAAGTCAGCGACAGAGGGCGCAATTCATAGCTCCTCATTTGCTGCGAATTTACTGGTAATGGTTGATGAACAGAAGGGATACGGGCTGAGGTGAAACGTGACCTGTACCTCTAATACGAAAGAAAGTTGATTTACAGTCATCACACTGTATTTGTCAAGGGCACAAAGGGTAGAAGGATAAACGCGTCTTGAGTCACTATATTCAAGGTCAAATTCAATGATGGCTAAGGCTTGACCGCATCATATTTGGCGGAATGTCAGCAGACAAAGCTAGCTAGAATACCTGTCCTTGAGCTTAGACTTCAGTAAAAATCGAAATCCCTCTTACATTTGCTCTGTAGGTGGCTACTTTCCCCTCCTATTGATCTCTAAATTCTCTTGATAGGGTTTGAGTAACATTTAAGTTACTCATCATTAACGACATGAAACCAAATGTCCAAAACGAAATGCAAAGGGAGGAATACTCTCACTAACCGACTGTGGCTCGCGCGTAAGCGCCGCAGTCTAGAGCAAAAACAGGTCGCCTACCTGCTTAACCATCCAGGCATCGACCAGATCTCCCGCTACGAGCAAGGAATCAGGCTGCCTTCACTTGCCATCGCCCTCAAGCTCGAAATCATCTATGGCGTGCCGCTGCGCCTGCTATTCAAGGAACTGTTCGACTCGCTTGAGGATGAGGTGTGGCAGCGCATCAGCCTGAGCACGCCCCTGCAAAGACGATTCGGCAACCGCACAACAAACAAGGCTGGCCGTGCCGAATACTGTGCCTACACCGAACTCCTCATGATGCCGAACGCTTCGGAAGCCGACCGAAGCCGGGTCAGAAGGCACGTTACGGAACTGGCAAAGAAATTAGCCTACCTCTAGCTGTGCAACCCGCTAATCAGGGTAAGCCTAAAACGTGGTGGGGAGCAATCTGGCGCGGTCTTGTGGTAGATGAGGAAGCAAAACACTACCGCAACATGAAAAGCGCAGTCTGGTTGTTTATTTACCTGCTCGTTCACGCTGATCGTAGTTCTGGGAAACTACAGCGCAAATACGCCACCATCGCCCGCGATATGCAAGTTAGTGAAGGTACTATTAGAAGCTGGATGCAGCGCCTGCGTCATCATCACTACATCCACGTCACAAGCTCCGGCAGAGGACTACTTATCCACATCCGGCTGTGGAAAACTTTTACTCCTTCTGCGCGCCTGTCTAATCTGGCACAGGCTGAGTGATGTAGATACATCACTCTGAGTGTTGAAATAGCGTTCTCATCAAAAGATACCACCGCACGATTCTTGCATATCCATGCGCGAAAATGCCTGTCTACTAATTCCCTAAAAACAGTTCTTAAAGAAAGATAATTAAAAACATAGTGCAACATGTATGAGGAAACGAATTCGCTCAAGTAAACAAACGTATGTAGCAACCGTTATAGCCGAAGGCTTCAATGACAAAGCCCGCCTCAGTATGTATCTGAGGCTCTGCAAAAAGTACGGGTTGCCGTTGGTCCTGAGAGCCTTTGCGGAGGCAAAGGCTGCTCCGCAATCGAGCATTAAAAAATCGCGCCTCGCACTGTTTCGCTATTTGCTTAACCTCTATGCCAAAGAACGAAAACATATGTCTCGCACTTAGCCCGGGCGCCAGAGAATTTGGCGTGGCAATCTTTGAAGGCATTGACCTGCTCTATTACGCCACCAAAGACCTCGGTAAAAACCGACAAGGCAGTACCGCCTATAGCCTCGCTCGAGAAGCCGTGCGAGTAGTGGACGAGATCATTAATAAATATCAACCAGCCGCCCTTGCTATCCGCATACTCCACCCGCTCCAGCAGCTGAGCCCAAAACTAGTGCGTATGACATCAGAACTCAAAATGGCCGGGCAAAGACAAGGCTTGTTCATCTGCGAATGTGCGCCCAGTGATGCGCGAAAGCTGCTTTGTCCTGATGGATGCGCCACTAGACGAAACGCTGCTGCTCGGCTTGCCTCTCTGTATCCGGAGTTAGCGCGTTATGTAACCGGTGTTAGCTGCTGGCAGCGGCTGTACTATGAGCCGATGTTTGATGCGATAGCTATCGGATACTGCTGGCAGGTTGAGAAGGCGCGCGAAGCTGAGAGACTCCAGCTTGCTGCAAACAATTCGCAGTTCCAATATCCGAAACATAAAAATACTTCAGCGCACTATCATGTCAACTCCTAAATCAAGGTCACATAAACCTATTACCATCGAGCAACTCTATCCAGAGCTTACGCCTGAGGAGCAGCAGGAGGCTGCATATTGGTTAGGGCGTTACTTAGCAATCATTCGGCAAATATTTGAACGATTACAGCGCGAAAAAGAGCAAAATTTGACAGGTTCAGGGCAGACCGATATGATCTGATCGCCTAGATTAATCCCCTCTCTTCCAACCAATCCATTCCACTTTTTTCTTTGTTTTAATTCACTATGCCTACAGGCTATTTCTCCTATATCCGCGTCTCAACTACGAGGCAGGGACAAACAGGTACTTCCCTTGCCGAACAGCGAGAATCAATCCAGTGCTATGCGGCTCGCTTTGACCTACCTATCATCAAGGAGTTTGAGGAGCAGGAGACAGCGGCCAAGCATGGTCGGCCGGTATTCGCGCAGATGCTTTCAAGCCTCAAAGCACACAGGGCCGCTGGCGTCATCATGCACAAAATCGACCGCAGCGCGCGTAATCTCAAAGACTGGGCTGACCTGGGGGAGTTGGTTGACTGTGGCGTCGAACTACACTTCGCCAATGAAAGCCTGGATTTGCATTCTCGGGGTGGCAGGCTGTCTGCTGACATTCAAGCCGTGGTAGCAGCCGATTACATCAGGAATTTGCGCGAGGAGACCAAAAAGGGATTTTACGGACGCATCAAGCAGGGGCTGTATCCAATGCCGGCTCCTTTAGGCTATTTAGATTGCGGTCAAGGTCAGGCCAAAACTCCCGACCCGCTGCGCGCGCCGCTCATAAAAGCCGCGTTTGAACTCTATGCCACAGGGAGTTGGGGAATAATCCCACTGTGTGAAAAGCTATATGAGATGGGACTGAGGACAAAGACAGGAAAAAGAGTTGCTAAGAACAGTCTTCATGATCTACTGCGAAACCCGTTTTACGCTGGCCTTATTCGCATACAGAAAACAGGCGAACTATTTCCAGGTGCGCATGTCCCCCTTATCTCGCAGTCCCTCTTTGGTCGAACCCAAATGATAATGAGTGGCAAACACTCCGAACTACGCCACCAGCACTCGTTTCTGTTCCGCAGACACCTTCGGTGCGGGCTGTGCGGTCTGACCCTGATTGGTGAGATGCAGAAAGGATATACATACTACCGATGTCAAGCCCGTAGCTGCCCTCAGAAAACCATCAGAGAAGAACTCGTGGCCGAAAACTTTGCTGCCCTCTTGCAACAGCTGCGCTTCAGTGAAGATGAGATGAACTACCTACGCACTGAGACTGAAAAGAATTACCGAAGTGAATCTGAGGAACACTCAACCCAACTGAAGGTTTTGACCTTACAGCTTGAGCAACTAGGTGATCGGATTTCAAAGCTGACGGATGCTTATATTGAGGGCGTACTTGAGAAGGATTTATATATCGAAAAGAAGAATCGCCTGCTCCAAGAAGAGCAAGCGACAAAGGAACGGTTGACTAAATTAAACGAGGATTACGGCATCGTTGCGCGCAAGGTCGGAGAATTTCTCGAACTGGCGAATAACGCTTATCTAAGCTATGAATCGGGATTATTTGAAGAAAAGCGCGAATTGGTCAAAACTGTTACCTCGAACTTTCTTATAGAGCATAAAACTGTCTTACCTAAGCCATATTTGCCCTTTGAGTTGGTGTTGAAACGTGCGGAAATCCAAGATGGTGGCCCGCAACGGGATGACTCTCGAACTTTGTCAGGCTTAGTGCATCAACTTAGTGACTACTTCAGACACGAAGAAATAGCGATCTCACGGGGAAGTTTGTGGGCGCAATAAGAAGTCTTAATTCCCTTACCCGCAGCTAGAACACTCGCTAATAATGGTTGAATAGGTATCGTGTTCAATTGTTACTTATATTACAGCTGATATTTTAAGTAGGAAGAAGAAGGGGAAAGTAGCCACGTATACAGTCACACTAATTTGGCCAATAATTTGGCTAATGAAATAGATTGTTCAATCTCCTGTTTGGTAGGTTCTCCTTCATTGATATGGGCGCATCTATTTCGTGTTTTATCCGCATCTTCAAATCTGCGGTAACTCCTCGTCAGAAACTTTTTTATTCGCTGGTCTGTAGTCTTGTTCTTTACGTTGGTATATAACGTGTTTATATCATCGGTGCTAGGTATCGTTAGCTTCTGTTTGCCTGCAATTTGAATCAATAGCTCAGCTATATGATTTGAAATGGTAATGCCCGCCATTGCCTTGTAGGTACGCTTTGACGATATTGCTAGAATATCCTCTGCATCCTCTATAGGTGTTTTAATTGTTATTGCTCTAATCAGAGAGCGCTCAAAGTGTTTCCTTATAAGCCGAATAAAATTCCTCGAATATTTCTTCATTAGGCTGAATTGACTATCTGGTAAACTAGTCTTGCCTTTCAAACTGGCAAGGACTTCGTTCTCCCACATTCCCCAAAACAGCACTGCTCTACTTAGAAATGCATCTTTAACTTGTGGGCGGTACGTTTGAAATATCTTCAAAGTCTGATTAAGCTTCTTTATAAAACCTTCAAAATCGGTGACGTTTAGCTCTCCCTTTCCTTTTAGGCTCTCCCAATATGTTAGTAACTTTTGAATTTTTATGGCGTCACGATTTGATACTTCCACCGACGGTTCTTTTATTGTTCTCTTAAGCATAATTCACACTGCTAGTTAAAATTTGAAGCAGGTTTCCTAAGTCAGGTATTAATTGTTCTGCAAGGCTGAAATGCCTCTGCTGGGTCAGCAAAAAATACTGGGCGAAGCTGAGGCAAGGCTTTCCTTGCCTCAGAGTCACCAAGCCCTTGTAATGAGTTAATCTCTTTAACCATATCAAGGCCAAATCTACCTTTGGGCACGTAAGGACTGATCCTAATTATATTGTCATGGCCGGCTAGATGTTGAGCTGTTCCTAATGAGGCTGAAGATTGGGCTGACATGAAAACATTTACAATTTTCAATCCCCAATATCCAAAGCCTAGGGCCATACTTCTTGCAGCTCCAATGTCTAGCGATTCGGTAGTGCACCCTAGACTTAAGACCTTTAATGATTCTTTAGGCCATCCTAGAGTTCCTATAGCTTCTACAACAGAGAGCCCCACAGGATTATTTGCCCATACACCTCCGTCTATTAGCGGGATGCCTGCAGCAGATCTGTGAGTTGGGAAGTATGTCGGGGCCGCCGATGTGGCAAGTGCAACATCAACAATCCTCTCTTTATAATCTCTTTCTAAGCGTTCAACATGAGCAGTTTTGTAAATATGGACCTCTCCGGTTTCCAAATTCAACGAAGGGATGACTAAACGATTTAGACTTTCGCCGAGTCGGCGTTCTCCAAATTTAGCTTCCAGAGATTCTTTCAAAGAGGTGCTTGTATATTTTGAAAAGCCTAATTGGCGGATTGCTCGTGTAAAGCGACTTCCGCTAAATATTGAGGGACCTAATTGTTTATAGAAGTCTAAGATTTCTTTTGCTGGTAAACCTAAACCAAGACCCAGCGCAATAATTCCGCCAGTGGATGTTCCCACAATTAGGTCAAAATAGTTTCCTATCCGATCATTAATAGCGTCTTCAACTGTAGCAAGGAATGAAGCAGGAAAAACCCCCTTTATTCCTCCACCATCGATGGAAAGAATGCGTCGGGTCATAGTGCTGGGAAGTAGTTACTGCCAAGTATTGCCTGCCAGTACCTTATAGTCTCACTCTTATCTTGCGAGATATTAGCTGCGCTAGATAATGCCGCACATTTTCCGATAAATTCGTGGAAGGCATTCCAACTTGCGGAAGTCCATTCGGGGGCGGTGAAGATGTCCCGCTCTCCACACGGGGTGTTTACAACTTTGCTATACCAAGTGGAGGCCGGGGTGGAGGCAATGAAGTTCAGCATTTTTGTAATGTAGTCAGCGGGCGGTCCTATGAAAACCTCGTTAGGAAATGAGTACAACAGGCATTCTATATGGAATGAGACAGCATCGACATTATGAATAGAGCGAATGTGCTTTAGTACCTTAATAGCAGGAATGAAATTTCCCTTTGTGTTTGAATCATCGTTCTTCCAAGAGAGCCAGCCTTGATGGTAACGAGCATAACCATCTTCCCATTGCTGCCGCTCTGGCCTATGAAGCCGGAATGGTTCTTTCTGGGGGTCATTGTTGCCTGCTTTATAGACTACTGGCAGGATTTCAAGTTTGATACTCAGATCAACTTTTATACAAGTGCTTTGTGAATTGTATCGAATCTTTCCTCGATAATTTTGATTGCGTGCGATTGCTGCTGCAATTGTATCGAATATTTCATCTCTTCCCCATGAGCGTGTTCCTGCTGCGCCGCTTCCTGGTTGCCACAACTCACAGAGTGCAACAATATCTACGTCATTGATTGTATGAATAGCAGTTTGCTGTCTATACGAACCTTGAAGAAAACACTTAGGTGCCAAAGTAGCTGCTGGGCCATATCTATCTTCAATAAGTGATTTGACAGATGCATATTCTTGCGAAGCTATATGCTCGAATGAAGGGCTAGGGTTTAACTTTTTGAAGAATGAATTGAAATTATCAGGTAGATTGTAATAAGCCATGATTGCAAATGTGAGATGTGGTCAGGTTTAGGTTACGCTGGCATTATAACATGCTTAAAATGAGGTAATACCCCTAGCTGATGCATTCAGGCATGGCTTTTGCTCTCTATTAAAATAGTCTCTCCAGAAGAAACAATGTGTTTGACTTCAAGACAAGAGGTGCTGTTATGGGGATTTTCAGCGACTCAGGAAAGAACAGTTCTAAGTCTGAATCGGTTGCAGGAGATGGTACTAAAACTACTAGTAACCATTATGACACGGGACAAAAAGGCACAGACGGCCACGGTCACGTAGAACATTCGTGGACACAAACCTTCACCGCCGAAGGCAACGACGGTTCTTCGGGTGTGGTGAGCCACCGTGAAGGGACAACAGGAGCGAATGCTCCGCGCACTCGCGATGGCGGAAAGTAAGTGTACAGTTCAGTTTTACCTTCTAATGAGTCCGGTTAGATACCGGACTTTTTTTGTGCATGCGATATGTGTTGCATAAAAGCTTTTAGGTATTGACTTTCAATATCGCTAATATCTATTGATGGCACTTTATTCCAGTACCCACGGATCATGGTATTTAGGATTAACAATTCATCCCGCCCAGATTCGTCAGGAGGGATGTCGTCAAGCAACTGCTCCGCCAAGTCAATGTGTTTATTAGCCTCAGAAGCATTATTGTCTTTCAGTAGGATTATTGCTTGATGGACAACATGAAGAAATTGAAGCGCCGACATAGATATCAAGTTAATAACATATATATCAGATCTTATCAGGTCAGGTAAGAGGGTCAAGTGAACGATTGTTTTGGCTCATAGTATCCGTAATAACAACTTACATCGAAGGTTAAAGAATCTTGCCTTAGTAAGGTTAGCGATAGGTGAATACCCGCGTAGATATTGACAAGCTAAGCGGGCATAGATATCTTCCTATCACCTCGCAATACACGATCCGGCTTCTAAGTCGCTACTCATCTAGCGTAATCATTCCTGAGTCTCGCTGCTTTAGCATTGTATGGAGCCTTTTCCTCAGAGGCATTTGGTACGAGCATAATCTATTCCCATTGACGAGTTGATGTATGTCTCAAGAGCAAGTCGGAGAGCAAGCCAGCGCTATAGCGAAGGTACCGAAATCTCTCAGCCTTTCTGAGATAGCTGCCCTTACAGTTGGCTTCCTCTATGTAAGCGGATATTTCATCAATTCGATTTTCGTGAGGAACTTAGGGATTGCTGAAGCTGAACTAATAAGACTCGAATACATTAAGATTGGATTTACATTTTCTCTCATAACCTTAGGCTTTGTTTTTCTGCCTGTTGGTTCGTTTTATCTAACCTATAAGGTGCGCAAAGCCAGTAAGCTGCCCCATTACCATATTGGCGCTATTGGTAATTCCCTTAATACCGCACTATGCCTTGGCTTTCCATTGTTTTTAGCGTTCTTTGCCACAAGATACGAGTGGGAGTTCGCGCTACCAACTCCAGTGTTAACACTAACGCACTTTAAATCTGTGGTTACAGCGTTCCTTGTTCTCTCATTAACGGGAATGGCTATTGTGCCGTTCTTCGAGCGTGTCATCACCGCGAAATCTAGTGGGCGGTGGCGGATGATATGGTACCGGTTTCTTATTGAGCCGATTAGATACGGCATTCTCATTATTACGCTGTATCTCTTAGTGAGATCGGTCAGGCAGATTCCTTGGGCAGGTATTCTGGTATCTAGCGGTCTATACTACTTTCTCGCCGGCGCAGTATTTGTCATTGGCGTGGGAGCCGCCGCGCTATGGGTTCGGCATATCCAAAACATTAAGGGAGCATGGCTCGTCTATGCGCTGATCGGCTTCGGCCTTGCGACCCTGTATTACATGGCCGTCACGTCATACGTGTTTGGGGTATATACCTTCATTCCCGCAAACAGAGGCGGTCGCCTGCCGCTAACACGAGCATATCTACAAATCACAGAACACGCCGGGATATTTACAAAGTCGCGCACGGTTGGGGATGTGACACTGTATGGGCCGGTTTATATTATTGAGGAGCATGACGATGCCCTATTTGTCGCTTCAGAGAATATGGACAAGTGGCTCTACGAGTTTGTTCCCATACACGCCATCCGCAAAGAAAAGGTGCCCTACGTATATCTCGAGCGCATCGAGGATGGGTTCCCACGTGTTCCCCGTCCTTCAGTAGACGTTGCAGCAGCAGGTGCTATACTTAAGGAGCAAACCTCTATGTTTCCAGCAGAATTCTATCAAGCTCGAAGATTCTTCCAGTACGATTACATCTACATAGACGCCGTATTCCTTTGTATATGGCTCGGGATTTTGTTGTGGAACAAGGAGTACCGTGCGGTTATATTCGGCGCCATTATTGCTCCGATAATCTACCTCATTGATGCATATATTTGGTGGAACAACTCGGCTGGCCCGGGCTTCCCGCCGGGCACGTTTATTCGTGAGTATTGGATTGGCGGCGTACCAATGCCGCATCCTTTGGGTCAGTATTGGTTGGCAAAGTTCGGTGCTGACTTCATGATGACCATCTCTTATACGTTATTCACGTTTCCGTGGCTGTTTATAGTCTTTAAGCAGTTGCGGCGAGGTAGCGGTATCCCCAAGAAGATAATTGCATATACGCTGCTATGGATCGGTATGTGGTTTTTGACCCCGCTACTTTCCATCGTACTGCCGCTAGATAATACGCCGGTAGAAACGGTGCGGCATATGCATTCGCAGTTTACATCTTGGATAGTTAATCTCTTTATAGGGTATGGCCTCTTAGCAATCGTCTATCGCAAAAATCTCACTCTGGTACTGCGCGTACTAGCAGTAGGGGTATTCGGGGCGTTAGTAATGGAACTGCCCCTCTATCTGTTTCGGATCAGGCCTACCGGCATTTTGTTTGTTTTGTTTGAAGGCTTCTTTCTGCTCAATCAAGGAGTGCCCTACTTGTTTCTCTTGTTTGATAAGGTAATCCCGGGTCTACAGCGCGCATATAGCAATTACAGAGGGCGAAAAGGCTCGGCTGAAGCAGTAAATGTAGGTTAGTTACCTACCCATAATCAGTCATCAAACATTAATTCTTGCATAACCCCTGACCAGCCCTGAACTCATAATCTGCATAAATAAAAGGGCTGGTTTAGCTTTTTTTACTCTCCTGACTGTTACCTGATAGTTCCTCTTAAATAACGAGGATTAGTTCGAGAGTTTATGTGTAGTGGACCGCAATGAGATAACTCTTATAGCAGCAAATCAAATCTGCAGTCCTATGTATATGTCCAAACTTGGAATTTACTAAACTCTTGAACCGACCTTTGAGTCCCGTAATTTGCATGCATTCTTTAGCCGGACAAAATATGGATTAACCAGTTCTGCCAACACTGCTACATCGTACATGAGCGCATCATCCGTTCCCCTTCCAGAGAAATGAACAACAGCCGTCACCTGTGAAGCACCAACAGGACGACCTGTCCGTAAATTCCGCAATTGTTTGAATCCTATCTTATATTCACGCTTCAGTGGGAGTAGTGGTTTAGAACTATAACAGACAAGTGCAAAGTGATAAGGCCTTGGCGCTTCAGGATCATATCTACTGGTTACAAGGGAATTTGCCGGAATTGTGAAACTGCTGCCGTCTAGTCCTTCGGCTTGAGTCCACATAACAACTGCCGGTGGGGCAACGTCTTTTAGACGTGAGGCGCTCTTTATTGGACTAAAGACAACCTGCGGACGCGCCGTCTTCCGCGTTAACTCATCTATCGAAGGCCCCAACGCATTTCCAATTCCCCAAAGAAACATTCCGTCATTAGCCAAACGCTCCTGTTCCTTCCGAAAAAGAATATGCTCAATCTCTTCACCTGCTTCACTCCCAAATCTTGTCCAGCAGAAGAGCTCTGGCAGCCCTGGTAAGAATTCGCTTTTCATAAATCTTATTATGCATTAGTATTCATTAGTATGCAAGAAGATTCTTTAATGAAAAGCCTACGCATGCTTATTGAAAGTAGGCATCTTTCTCAAAAAAGCATTGCAAAAGCCGCTAAAGTAAGCCAATCGTCGGTTTCGCGCGCGTTACATGGGCATATTGAGCGGCGAGGGCGCGCAAGGACTAAGTTATTCAATTACATTCATCAGGAGTTACAAAATGAAGTCTTGAGCGGTACCGGAAAGGAAAAAGTGGTAAAAGCTTTCGAGAATATATGGGATGGCTCGGAGGAGCATGCGGCGGCTATTGCTAAGATAATCCGTGCCTCTGGTGGATTACTTCCGGCAAAACGTTGAGGAGGTGATCGTTAAATGCTAGATGATAGCGCATCCAAATTTCGCAGGCGTCTAAAGATCATGGGGCTAAGTGACTCAGTCATTAATGCCGCATGGCCTGATTGGTGGAGTGATGACGCTGATGCTTCCCCTTCAGCACGCGCCGAACTGCGCTATTCTATCTCCCGAAAATTAGGGTTAGACCCACGTTCGCTGCTTGAAGACGATGAGGCACCTCGATTCGTTTGGAAGGATACGTCCCACTTTAAGCACTTATCGGGAGAAACCGACATTGAAAAGTGGATGCTTACTTCCTTTGGAACTGCTTTGGGAACAATGCTTTTGTCAGCGACCAAGGCATCAGCGTCGCTCGAAGGGAGAAATGCCAGTGAGCTTCGCGCAGCGATTCTGGGTAGCCAACCCTACGTTCGTTTAGTTGACCTACTCTCAATTTGCTGGTCTGTAGGTATACCAACAATACATCTGCGTGTATTTCCCTGGCGCCAGAAACGCATGACAGCGATGAGCGCACGCGTCGGAGCTAGGAGCGCAATTTTGTTGGCCAAGGACTCTTTCTATCCGGCGCAGATTGCTTTTTATTTAGCCCACGAACTTGCGCATATATCGCTCCATCACTTGACGAATGACGGAGTTATAGTTGACCTAGAGCAAGATTTGCCTATCGATCCACCCTACTATCCCGATCCGGAAGAGGTTGAGGCTGATGCCTTTGCCCTCGAACTGCTTACCGGGAATCCCCAGCCTGTCGTACTGCCTGACATTTCCGTCGGTGGTGCCCGCAGTCTTGCGCAGGTCGCACTCAGCGCAGCCGAAGAGTTGCAGATTGAGCCGGGCACTTTGGCTCTGTGTTTCGGCTATTCAACAGGAGATTGGGCAATAGCAATAGGTGCACTATCTTACATTTACACATCCCCCAAACCAGTGTGGCGCGAGGTTAACAGTATCGCGATGCGCCAACTTTTATTCTCAGAGTTACCGGACGATGCAGTCCGCTATCTCAAAAATGTTATGGGAGAAAGCGCGTAGTAATGGAAGCCTTGGTAGACAATGACATTTTAATAAAGGGAGCGTGCTACAGCTTACTTGATGAGCTGCTTTCGCAGACAGTTTCTTCTGCCAATCTGCTAGGGATTCTTGGCGCCAGCCGATTCGTAGTAGTAAAAAAAATTCGGAAACGCGTGCTAAGGAGAGATAAGGAAGCCGTTATCAAGAGTCTCGATGCTTTTATTCAGCATATCACTATTGTGGAACCGACGCCTGATGAGCAACGCATGGCCGCTGACTTCGAGTTAGCTGCTCAAAGAACCGGCGTTGCACTGGATATTGGTGAAAGCCAGTTGTGCGCGGTACTTATTTGTCGCGCAGTACGTCAATTATATACGGGAGATAAACGGGCTATTGAGTCGCTGCAGAAATTGCTAGAGGTCAATACAAGATTGCTGTCATTATCTAATAGGGTCAAGTGCCTTGAGCAATTAGTACTCCAGTCAATCACCGAGGATAGCGTGTCGCTATTTCAAGCCGCTATCTGTTCAGAACCTGAGACCGACAGGGCTCTTACGGTTTGTTTTAGTTGTACTAGCAAGAACATATCTTTAGAAGAAATTAACTACGCCTTGAACAGTTACATCAGTGACCTACGGAAAAGCTCGCCACAAATCCTAGCAAACTAACGGCTGTAATTTCGGACGTATACAGCGAAGGGTTCTACAAGATCAGCTACTAGTCCTATATGAACCCTTCTTTCAGGAACTCCGGGGTCTTTTTCTTCTGCTATTTCTAAACAGGCTTTATCCACGCGGCCACTGATATATTTGCTTCCACGAGCACCCATACTGTTGCCAAGGGCCACCTTCGTTCTCTCCAGAGGTAGTTCAAAATCTGCCTTCCGAAGATTTTTAATCATCAGCGCATAGCGCGAACCAAGCACGTTAATTGATTTAGGGATTTCTTGCCATTTCAACCCATCCACAGAATATTCGTCTGCGCGTATGGGTTCAGCAAAATGCTTAGATTCCATTGGCTCCATACATAGATATATTGTAGCGCCGCGCCGCACATACTCTTTGGCAAACGGCTGAACCATAGTCTGGGGATGACATGTCCCACCACCATAGCCCCACAGTCCAAAGCCAGCTTCCTCAATCTCGCGAGTTTTTCGCTCGATAATATGCTCAAGCGTCTCTTTAGCGTGCTTCCCGACTTTCATGTAGAGCACGCCTTGTCCAGGTCTTATTATGTCAGCCATTACTCAGACTCCTGTAATTCTAGCGAATATTCATCCTCATGCGCTTTACCATAGTCTAGTCTCTTTTTTTCTCGAACATATCGCACTCGGGGTGGATTATCCTTACCATAAAAATGATTTAATTGCGCTGGGTCAGAAATCGGTAAGCTTTCCGGAATCTGTTTGAGGCCAGGTAAGGATTTAAAGATCAGGTTACAAGAGCGAAGGTTAGGCGCGTCATCAAGATGGTAAGAGTGTAGCTGAGACATCATCTTTTGCACAAAAAAGTTGTTAGATATGGCGAACGCCTGAACATTCGCGAGGACAATTTTCGGCCATTCCAACTCCGGGTCATCTGCGATGACTACCATTCCTTCCCCATCATATGCAATAGCCTCTATGCCGCGCTGCATAAACACCTTGACACTTTCGCCCTCATTGCTCGCTCCCCAAGGTGGATTGGTATAGAAACAATCAAAGTCAGTCGGTCCCGGAAACGGGTCTAGGCAGTTATACAAAACAGCACTAAGATTTTCGAGGGCCTCCTTATCAGCGAACCTCGCGACAGCAGAGCAAATTCGCTCATCGAAGTCGAATACAACGATTTCGGAAGGCCCGTAATTAACAATCCCTCGCTTTTGAAGGTAAGCCACGCATATGCTGATTGCGTCACCGTCACCTATAAAGGCAAGACGTTTTCCCGCTGACCAACGTGCGACCAACTCACTTTGAAGCACCATATCGCCGGCCTTCATATAAATCTGATCGAACTCGCGTAAAGACCGCGGGCGGTTCTCCACAACATCAGAGATTGCGTTGATTGCAGCTCGAAGGTCTATCTCTTTCTGATCAGGCATAGTCTAAGTTCCTATATCAGTAACTGATAAATTCTTGGCAACTACAACTGACCGACTAGGGCTGATTTGTCTTCACCTATGAGGAGCGGTTCATATATGCTGTAAACTTATCGGCGTAAATTTCGTCCGCAGTCTAAATATTAATCAAGATAACGAATGGCTGGTTCTGCCATATCCCAATGTCTTTCAAAAAGACGAGCGTACATTCTGACCTGGGTTTGATTGACCACTGCCTTGACTTCCATTGCCTTTACTTCCTCATAAGCTTCACCACCTCCAGTTATTACTACAGCTTCAGCATCATCAGCAATTAGCAAATCGGGAGGAACGTGACTTCGTGTGCTATCAATAGCAGACCTCCAAAGAATTCGTAAATCAACTCCAAGTCCGCCCTCGCTGGTTTGACCAACTTGCAACTTACACATATCCAGAACGGTAGAATCTTCAATCTTGCGTTGTTCATTCAATAGCTTGTCGTCAAAAATAAAAATCCTCCTCTTACGAAGGTCGTCACCTAAAACTTTATGCGCTTCAATGAGCCTGCTAAATGGCCCATGTTGCTTATTCCAGAGTGATAAAGGTTTGGCAGACAAGCCTACATGTATTGCGTCAATGCTGCGCTTGGTACGCCTCAAAAGATTAATTTGATATGGAATACTCTCTTTGAGAGAGATGTGACGGTTACCGTCTGCCCATTGCTGGAGTTTATATCTAACATGCTCTAATTCTTCCATGGCTTGAGTACGCCAATACTCATCGGCAATGTTTCTTACGATATGGAAGAGTTCAAACTGCTCGGAGATTTGGTCAGTGATTTCACGTCGGATTGCTATGGATGTTAGGGTTAACAGTAAACCAATTGCGACAATAACAGCCTGTATATTGGTGTCTTTGATGAAGAAAGCTTCTATTAAGCCTAGTATAAGGCTAACCAAGATAATCAGTAATTCAATTCCGTACTTTTGTAGAATATTTTTCATGCGGCTGAATAGAATTCCAATCTTAAACTTCCTTCAGTGGCGTCGTAAATTTCCATAAAAATGACTGGTACGCGCTAGCCGTTTGTATGCACCCGTCATAGCAAGTCGCCATCGAACCATTTGCTCGCTCACACCATAAGCAGTCGCAGCTTGCTCAAGCGGAAGCCGCCGCTTGGCTATGCTTAGAGCAGCCTCTTCTGAAATCAGTAGCGCACCAGCTAGCCACTGCGCTTCATCTTCCACATCATCATTCCAATTCCTGCAACCTTGACCATTTAAAGCGGGTCTAGGGTGGTGCAAAAGCAGGCCATGCGATAGCTCATGAGCGACGTCACTTGACTGACGTCCGTTTGAATGAGCGTCGTTATATACGATTACACGCCGTGTTCTATTGAGAAACACAGTCATTGCTGAGAACTCAGACGAGTTAATGCTAGAGAAGTAGCGAACAGCATTTGGCGCCGCATCGCTTAAGGAGGTCAACGGCATCACCGGTATCTCAAGATGCTCAGCGAGTGCCCAAGGGTCGAGAGGAGCCATCGCTGAAAGGCCCATCTCGGACCGGACTTTTCTGACAATGCTATTTGCATAGGACTTAAATCCTCGCCAAAGTGCCATCGTATTAATCCCTCCGTAATCGTTCGTATGTCGCCTTTATAATCTCCTCTAAGGCAATTGCCCCTTCTTCACTAAGATTCTTATCTGCCCATAAATATGTAGAAATCATCGCTAATGTTTCGGGTTGAGTCTTATCCGTTTCATTCGTCCTCATGAAATCGTCTGCATTTAATCCTGACCAAGCTACTAAGGCTGCTAGGCTATCAACATCTGGTCTTCTTCCTTGGGCCATTCGAGTTAAGGTGGAAGCGCTAACTCCAGACTGAGATGCAACGTCCTTCCAAGTTAGACGGCGGGACGCACGCTGTGCGTCGAGCGCCGAGAAAAAGGCACTCGAGTCGAAGCTTCCTTTTTTCATGGTTTCTCCTAGATTGCTATATTGAAATTGATAGTCAGATGTGCAATACTGCGCTCGCAATTGCATTCTAGCAATCGCAATGCGGCCTCGCAATAGAATAATTGATATGGGCTTGATATTTGAGCTCTTGAAACAGGAGGAGTCAAATGCCGAGACGATACAACGGTAACATGAATGGCGAGCGGTATCTAGCTAACACCAGCAAGAGCAAACTGGAAGTTCACGACCTCGATAACGAGAAGACAGCCTGCCAAATCGACGAGATAATCAAGGCAGGTCACGACAAGCCTTACACTTCACTGTCGAGCGCCCAGTCGGACGGCTACGACAACTGTGCTCACTGCATTGGCAACTCGACCCGGTAGGGAAGCAGTCGAGCGCGCTGACTTCGGGAGAGACGGCATAGTTATAATAAAAGCTTTGCCGTCTCTGTCTGCTGTTGCTGGATGAGCAATGGGGCTTTCAGTATAGATAAGGAGAGTGATAGAGGTGACCTACACTATTTTGAGGAACGGAATACAGTGGAGCGTGCCAGCGGAGCAATTACAGCCTACTGATCTAGTGTTAGCAGCAGATCAGAATTTCTACCCGGTGACTACTTTCCCGAGCTTGATGCCGGTTTATTACCAGCCGCAACAGCCGACGACTGTGCAATCACAGGGCCCTAGTATTTGGGACGGCTTAGGTAAGATCTTTGTTATTGCCGTGGGAGTTAGCATCTTAATCGAGGCGGCAAAGGCCATCTTAGGGCCTCTGTATAACGATGAACCTCTGACTAAGAGGGATAGAGAATACATACGCGCCCGTGACCGGGAGATCTGCTTGTACTGTTCCATCTATGCCCCGAACGGACATGTAGACCATCGTATCAGCCGCGCTAACGGGGGAGGTAACGATTACGATAACTTAGCTTGGGCGTGCGTCTCATGTAATTGTTCAAAAGGTTCAAAGAACGATACTGAGTTTTTGGCATTGCTTCAACAGTGCTGAATGTGCCCTTGAAGGGAGATGATTGAACTGACGGTCTGCCGGCTTACTGTTTTTTAATTACCTCCTATGGTATTCGAGCAGCCTATTTCTTATTAGCTGTTCTTGGTAAGTTCCCTAAGATTTTCTGTAATACACACCACCCCAGTTAGACCCAATATCCACATTCAGCCGCCCATTTGATGGTGATACTACCATGTTGCTCAGCAGCTCGGTATAAGGCCCATCGTTAGGCACTTCAAAAGAGACGTGCTGCGTTTGCTGCGAGAAGTTAAGCACTATATAAAAGCGCTCCAGATGCCCTTGCCCGTCGTCACCCCAGCGGTGATACACAACGACGTTCCGAGCGCGGTTTATGCCGAAGCCATGTTGATTAAGCTCCCCGTTGGACTCATCCCATCCTCGGGGGTAAAAGTTTGATGAGCGCAAGGCTGGGTGTGCTCGCCGAATCTCCATCATCTGCCGGTAGCGCTCGAAGACAGTCAGTCCCGGCTCTTCGAGCAACCAATCCCAGTCAAGCGGGCGCGGAACAACACGCCCAAGCCCGTCCTCCGGCATGTCATTGTCGGCTCCGTACTCTTGCCCGTTATAGATAAGCGGCGCGCCGGCCGAAGTGAACAGCGCAATGATGTAGGGCTGCGTCAGATACCAGAACGTGCGCCCGCCAGCTTTCCGCATGAAGCGCTGGTGGTCGTGATTCTCAATGTAGGTCGTTGGAGCGCGCCCCGGATCAAAGTCGCGTCCTGAATCTAGCATGCGCATGATCGGCGGCTCGACCTGCGGGAAGCCGGCTGGGCGGTCACCGAGGTACGACATACTCAGGCTGCGGTAGGGGTCGAGCCAGCAACTGGTTGCTCCAACGTTGTTGGTAACGGCGACGGAACTGTAGTTCCACTCGTGCTCAAGGATAAGGGAAAAGTTCGGGTTGCCGGTGCGCGATAGGTGAGCACGCAGTTCTGCAAGGAGCTTGGGGAGCCCGTGTCCCCGGTCACCCGGCCTATACATGCCAAGGGTATTGTCGAAGCGGATACCGTCAATTTTAAGCGTATCAATCCAGTAGATGCAGGCGTCGCGGATGTACTCAAGCGTGCACTGATTTGCGTAGTCAAGGTCTTGGAAGAAAGCGTGTTCTGCGAAATTGCCGACATACGGAGAGTCGGCCGGATCTTGGTAGAGCCAATAGTAGGGAAATCCTCGGTCGGGCGGTGCAGCGTCGGCATGGTTGAACACCCCGTCCATAATGACATGCAGTCCGCGGTTGTGACACTCACTAATCAGCCGCTTTAGGTATACGAGCTTGTCGGTTTCAGTCGATGGATTGTGCGTGTACCTGTGGGAGACCGAGAAGTATTGTACTGGGTTGTAGCCCCAACTGAAGTCCCGGCCAGGATCGTCAGCATAGGCCCACGCCGTCCACGGCATGAACTCAATAGCGTTAATGCCGAGCCGTACAAGTTCATCAAGCTTTCGCACTACCGTCTCAAGGGGGGCTTCGTTCGGGTGGCGGACGCGCGATGTAAAGTCGTCGATCATCAGCTCGTAGATGATCAAGTCACTAAACGGGAGGCGGTGGCCAGCAAGGGGACGAACCGTCTCGACGTGCCCGCCCACCACAAAGCCTGAGTTCTGCTGCTCCGTACCGCCGTACCGGGCGCACGGGTCGGTGATTAGGCGCGGGGAAGCGTTTTCGAAGCGGACGAAGTATTTATACTCGTAGAAGCCGTCAGGAAGCGGAGCGGTTGTGTGTGCATACACGAGTCCCTTAAGCTCTCCGTCAGCAGGATCAACGTAGTCGCTAGCCGTCATCAGAACAGGATGGGCAAGGTCCCAGCGCCTATGAGCAGGGTCTTGGAAACTGCCAACAACTGAGACATCCTTGATTCGTGGCAGCCCCCCGCCTTCGTACTGTGAGGGTGCACGCTCTCCGTCAGGGATGAACAACTGGAAGGTAACGGTTTTCGCGTTCTGATCAACTAAACCGCCGAATTGCTCGTACATCTAATAGCTCACCCCCGTTCTAAGCTAATATTTGTTGATGCTTTAATCTCAATTAATACACCACTAAAGGGTCTCCTTCCCCCTCTGCTCACCACCCTTTAATAGTTAGGGAGAACCCGCCTGTGTATTATTCTACTATCGGAGATACTTCTGACCCATGTACTTAAAGGATAGAATATCATTTAAAAGAACAACCTTCTTATAAGGAAGATGACTATGGCTGAAACGAGCGTAAGTATTGGTTACTACTCCAACGGCAATATTGAGATAGATCCTACACAAATTAGGGCTGGCAATGGAACCACTTATCCATTACTCATTGTGCCTACAAAGCTATCTTTCTCCAAGATTGAACATACACGAGACCCTATCCCAAAGTTTGTGGTGCTGAGTATTCAAGCTGCACTACGACTCAACACCGATCATAATAAAATTGCGGACTCAGCTCGGGACTTAAGCATTCAACTTGCCGGTGAACGAGAGCCACATCCGAGGGCGCCGGAGGAGCATCGAGTCGGTGAAGACTTCGATACATTCGATGAGCACGTAGACGGTAACGGCCACTTTGACCTGCCGGCAGGGGGTCTGGTCGAATACGAGCCGGAGGAGATGCTCGAACAGCATGCTGCGCCCACCGGCGATGAGTCCAGAGAGGGGGCACCTGCTGCAGGCAGAGCGACTGCACCTTTCTCTGAATCCGGCGAGCCGCGTGGGCAGTTACTGTCCCACTGCGGCACGCGGAAGATTGATCGGAGTGAACTTGCCGGGCTACCGATTCCGGAAGCCACGCGAACCCATCAGCCCCTAGCCCACCACCAGATTGTCGAGGCACTCGTCGAATCCTTAGCGTTCCGACATATCACAGTGGTGCGTGAGGAGTACGCCATCTCACCTGACGGAGCGCGGATGTTCGGGGTACTTGACCTGGATGCTGAGTGGAGCGGCGTGCGCTTCTCCATTGGCCTTCGGAACGCCAACGACAAAAGCATGCGGCTCGGTATGACGGTCGGCTACCGGGTGCTGGTCTGTGACAACATGAGCTTTCAAGGAGAGTTTACGCCCGTGCTCCAAAAGCACACGAGAAAGCTTGACTTGCTCGATGTGATCTCTGTTGGCGTTGACCGCATGCAGCGAAGCTTTGCGCCCTTGAAAGCCCAGATTCAGAGTTGGCAGCAGAACTCCATCATGGATGATGCCGCTCGGCTCATTATCTACCGGGCGTTTCTCGAAGATCGCTTCCCGCGTACCATCATGGCTGAGGTGCATCGCCACTACTTTAAGCCAGAGTACGAGGAGTTCCGGCCGCGCACGCTGTGGTCGCTATCGAACGCGTTCACGTCGGCCTTCAAGCTCCTCAAACCGGTTCGTCAGTTCACGGCCACCGCTAAGCTCGGCGGGTACCTTGCGAAAAGTACCTGACCGCATCATAAAACGTCTTGCTACCGTAGAGGGGTAAGACGTTTTATCTTACCTGCCGAAGTCACTCCTTTACGGGGAAGCTACTCAGATCGAGCCAACCATTCTCACCGCCCAGTCCCCGTAATCATCTTTATAAATGTGGTAGTCGAGGATGAACATACGGTCGCCGCGTATGGCTCTCACTCTGACTGGCCAGTATTTGTGCTGCTCGTTAAATTCGCCGACTCGCTGGATTTCCACTTCGGTAAGTCGTACCCAGCCAAAACCATAGTCCCACGCGCCCCGGCGCAGGATCATCTGCCGCATGTCCTCGTGGGACAGCTCGCTGCCTCCTGAGGGAGAAGGCGCTGGCGTAGGAGTTAACTCAACAGCAGCGGTTACGGTCGAAGCGCTGGTGTTATTCGCCGCTGGGGGCGGGCTGCCTGCGGTACTTTCTCTAGCAAGAATCAAGTTGATGTTTCCCTTATCGGTGGCGGTAACCATGCTGTCCTTGTAGTCGCTACTGGGCTTGTACCAGGGGCGCGTTGCAAAGTAATCGCCAAGCCCCGGCCGGTCGTACTGCCTACCGTAACGGGCAAAATGCACATTCCGCAGCACCCGCAGTTCATACGGAGACAGCCCTTCGATATCACCCTCAGTCAGCGATTCTCCCCGCAGTATCTTTGCTTCTATCTGCTGCGCCCGGTCACTCATGGTAGGAGTAGGCGACGCTATGGCAGCAGCAGGAGTGGGCTGTGGAGAGCGTCCTTTGAAGATAAGGAGGCCAATGACGACCGCAGCAAGCACCACTAAGCCACCGGCGGCACAAATCAGGTACAGACCAGTTCGTTTCGGCCGGCTGGCTGTCTCAGGGTGTCCTATAGGCGAGGCGTCTCCAGTAAGGTCAAAGGCACAGTGCTTACAGAACCGCGCATCACTGTCTACCGTGCCTCCGCATTGACGGCAGAATGTGGTTCTGGCCTGCGCTGCTTCACTCATGATAATTCCCTCACAGCTACTATTTGTCCCTTCGGGAGATAGCTGAACGTGCCCCTTCCAAATTCAGCGAGCTTCCCTCAACGAGCACCACATGCTCGCCCCGGTTATCAGCAAAGTACGAATCGTTGATGGCAATGAATACTTCGTCACCAACCGTAACTTGGTAGCCATTGTGCAGGCTTTGCACATCTGTAAAGAGTTGAAACGGCCTGCCGTTCCGCCCGACTTTAGCAACCAGTGCTCCCCGTTTCAGGCCCGGCGCTAAGGCATCGCTTCCAGCTACCGCATCCACGCCGTAGATAGATGGCTGCCCGGAAGGGTTCCACGCGGTATTCGTGCCATCAATATTGATGGTGCTGTATACGGTTGGCAGTTTGAACCGCAGTGGCCCACGACCCACGAGAAACCACGAGTCAAACGTGGCCGGAATTTTCAGAACATACCCCCGCCCGCCACGGCCCTGCCCGGCCCAGTAAGGGGGCTTCGATGGACTTTGGCGGGAGGCACTCGGAACATCTGCACAGCGCACGGGCACCACAACCTTAACCGTAAAGATTTCCCTGCCCGTCGGCGTATTAGTAAACTCCCACCGCCCTTCTCTGTTTTCGAGGCCAACGGCATCTCGATTGGTATCATGCCACGCCTCCCACGCGTCATACCCGGCGCGGCTCCCTTGGCTGTACCACTGCGACCGGCACAGGCCGAGATTAATCACCGCACGTCCCTGCCATGTAATCGGCTGCGCCTCTACGCCATTCAGCCGGTCTGCCTCGCTGAGTCTGCGCGGCTCATACGTTTTTCCTTCAACTGAAACGGTTGGCGGGTATTTGCATTGATACAGACGCGAAGAACCAGCGTTGTATTGATAGTAGTAGTAGTCGCCGCACTTGGTGCTCATCCGGCTAAAGAATGTCCGGGCTTGCCTGAGCGCCTGATCATCAAGCGAAGCTGGCTGCCGCCGCTGCGCGCGGGAGGCAGTTGGTACTAAATCAAGCAGCAACAGACTCAGCAGGGCGAGTGCTATGCTGGCTGTGATGGCGAGTCTTTTCATATGCAAAGCCTCAATGTGTCAGGACCGAACTGTAGTTTTGTGCGTGCTATACTGCGTGGTGCTGCGCTGTTCGTGCCTTGCCACTACGTCCTATGAAGCGCGCAGTGCTACCCGTAACTCGATAGCGCCAGTGCGTAGCTTGCGGATAATGAGATACTGCCCATGAACACCGTACCTGTAGCGGGAGCTGGCTAGGGGTTATGTGGGTTTGCCGAGAACGCGTCTGTTTCTCGGCGGCATTGAAACTGGAACGCACTATATATTCAATTGAATATATAGTCAATGCTCCATCGGGAGGTCGCTCCTGATGGGCAAACGAGCGCGCAAGAGGCCAAAGCACCTCGCCGAAAAGCTGCTGCGAATTCGGGTAAGCTTAGGCCTGACTCAGACAGAGCTATGGAAGCGTCTGGAACTGGACGAGTATTTGCCGTACACAGTCATCTCCGGATACGAGCGGGGAGTACGCGAGCCTGCGATTGAGGTGCTGCTAGGGTACGCTAGGCTTGCCGGGGTACCTATGGAATTCTTAGCCGATGACCAGGTGGATTTACCAGAACACTTACCTGTGAAAGCTGACTACAGGAGGGCTAGGAAACGAATACGAGTGCATCCGCCACAAAAGTAACTACTCCATCATTCAATCAGTCACATAACCCATAAACAGTCATCTACAAAAGACAAGACCAATTATAACCCTAGAGATTATCTCCTAATGACGCACATTGTCTCTGGGAAAATTTGTTTTACTCCCAGACAGTGATTCGCCTATAGTGCTGCCTTCCGTTCTCACCATCCGTCCTTAAAGGCAATATTTCTATGTCTTGGCTAAAGAAACTTTTTTCCTTACAAGAACCTCCACGGCGTATTCTCAGTGAACGGGAACAACGAGACGCAGCCAAGTCTGCCCATTGGGCTAACGATGGGCGTAAGGTTGACGCCTATATGCCTGAAGTTATTGCGACTATACACAGGCATATTGAGAGAGAATTGGCATTACTAAACGCTGTGGGCTTGCCCCTACCGACTATGACATTCCCCGCTGCCGGTCAGTCACTTACGTGGGATACTGAGTATGAAACGTATGACTACATTGTCCCTATGAGTGCCGTTAACGTGCAGAACCCGCAGTTTACTATCCCTCAGTTTCACTACTACGCAGTTACGTTTCCCCGCTCAATGTGCGAAACGATGTTTTATCTTGTCCCTTATACGGCAGACATTACACGCGATACGTTTCATGAGGCAGCGCAAAGCGCTAATTTGATTGACTTCCTAGCGCGCTTTCCCGGCCGCTGGTTTAACCGGGATCCTTACGCCTTTTTTTACGAGTGTAATAAAGCCAAGACTCGCGCATATAGCCCAAGCTATATCCTTAACCCGCAAAGAGAAGAGATACATCCCATAGCCCTGAAAGAATTGCCGGGATACTCCCGTGATGAGTTAGTAGGGCTGGAACGGCTGATCACATTGTACCGAGGGCTATCCCATGATGTAGTCCCGCCGCTGATCAGGATACTAGGACATCCATATCGCAACCGACAGGACTGGGACAATACTCAGTACGTGGACGAAGAGTTTTTAAGCCTCACAGTCCCAAACCCTACATTCCCGCATAACTGCGTAGCGCTCGCCGTTATCCCACCGCCGGTCACAAAACTAAGCGCAATGCGGGATTTGTTTTATAACCTGACGCCCCTTACGCACCCGTTTTCTTTTGAACTGGTCGATAGGGGCGAAACGACCTCCTATCAGATTGTTTGTTCGCCGCAGGACCAAGCCCGCATCAGTCGGCAGATTCAGATCGTCTTGCCGGAGTGCGGCACTGTCGAGGTATCAACCTCATATACTACCCCCTTACTACATAGCCTTACGCTCAACCTTCCGCTTTACGCTCTTCGTGAGTTGCCTGCCGGGTCAGTAGATCCCCTAACCCAAGTTTTTGATGTGCTAGAAGCGAGCCGGTTGGATGAAACCACGGCTATGCAGTTTGTCTGCTGGCCGTTCCCATCTGCGCTCGCAAACCAATTTATTGAGCGGATGAATCGTGGCTATTATTTTCACTCGGGTCAGGATATGTACCACATTCATAGAGATGATAGTTACTGCAATAAAATCAAAAATAAGTTGCCGCTTTGGCACGTAACGATCAGGCTGCTCGCTACAAATCTACAGACACTTGCTAACATAAAAGAGAGGTATATAGATAAGTTTACGCTGCCAGATAATCAATGGGTCAGTACAGCAGGACAAGAGACTCTCCAAAGGCGGGATATGTCTCAGGGCGTGCTGCTTTCAAGCGCGGAACTTGCAAGCCTTGCGCATTTCCCATCCACGCCAATACCGACGAGTCGGCTCGAAACAGCTTCTATGAAAGCAAAGCTGCCACCTGAGCTTTTCACTCGCGGCGAGGTGCATATTGGACTGAGCGAGGCGCGGGGGCAGCGGAAGCCTGTTGCTCTACCAGACAGCGTGCGCGCCCGACATCTCTATGTTGTCGGAAAGAGCGGCAGCGGCAAATCAACCTTGATAGCCAATATCGCAGCGCAGGATATTGCCCGCGGCGAAGGCGTATGTGTCATCGACCCGCACGGTGATCTTGTCTCAGAGCTACTCGACTACATACCACAGCAGCGCGTTAAAGACAGTATCTATTTCAACGTCTCTGATAGGGCGCACCCCATTGGCCTTGACTTGATGAATGCCAACAGTGAGGGTGAGATAGAGATACTGACAGATGACCTTGTAACTACCTTCCGCAGACTCACTGAATCATGGGGCGAGCGCATGGAGACGATACTCCGCTACGCCTTCAATACGCTTCTGCGCACTCCGGGAGCCACCTTTTTGGATTTGCAGAAGCTTCTCACTAATGAGGGATGGCGTTCGACCGTTGTGCGCAAACTTAATTTTCCACCGCTGACCGAGTTCTGGTATAGCCAGTTTGTTAACATGCCGAAAGATGCGACGCAGCCTATTCTTTCGCGCATGACTAAGATCGTGCTCTCACCGACCTTAAATGCCATCTTCGGTCAGTCAAAGAACACTCTTAATTTTAATGACGTTATCCGCAACCGGAAAATACTGCTCATTAATCTGGGAGGGGATAGCAGAGACCGGAATAATGAACAGCTCGGCGTAAGCGATGAGATGAAAAAGCTCATCGGCTCCGTAATCGTCTCGCAGCTCCAGCTTGCCGCTATGCGGCAGGCCAGTATCCCGGAGACGGAGCGTGTACCGTGCCGCTTCTTCGTGGACGAGTTTCAGAACTTTGTATCAGGGGCATTCCCCAAGATTCTGAGTGAGGCGAGGAAATATAAGCTGTCACTGACAGTTGCCCACCAGTATATTTCGCAGCTTGATGACGCCACGCGAAATGCCGTCTTTGGGAATGTCGGCACCATGATTGTGTTGCCACTGGGGCAAAAGGACGCAGCCTATTTGGGAGCCGAACTAGGAGCTTACACGCCTGAAGATGTGGCGAATCTCTCGACTGAGCGACACGAAGCTCTGTGCCGCCCCTCAACCATGGCCGCAGACACTTTTTTATTTACGACGCTACCACCGCGCCCGGTAACTCAGAGTTTTGCCAAGGCTGTCATTGACCACACCCGAGCCGAATACAGCACCGCAAATACTGAGGAGGAAATACTAGATCTACCTTCGGCAGGCCCTGACGATTCGCCGCTCGCAAAGAAGCCCATGCGGGGGACTGGTAAAGTGTTTGCCTCAACGGCCGAAAAGATTCTGCATTATGTTACCATTGCCGGCTACCTCACAACGTCGCAGATTATTGAGTTGTGCTATTCCCATCTCTCCGAGGCTTCCAAGCGGCCTGCAGCGAGCCGTGACCTCAAGAAACTCACGGACACAAAAAAACTGAAATCAACGAATTGGCATGAGGGGAAAATTTTCTACGCCGGGGGATCGTGCAACCCAACATCACATAACGTCGCCGTTCGGGACATCCTTATCAAAATTGTGCAGTCAGGATTTGAGGTGGCAGAGGTTATTTCCCACTCCCGCCCTAAAAGATATTCTTTCTTTTAAAGCAGTTTACTCAGATTCAGTGCGCTTGTAAGTAGTAGCTCATAAAAGGATTATATCGGCAGGAATTGTTAACAAGCTGTTAATTCAATTAACGGCTAGTTGACTTACTTAGAACACTAGAATTGCCTTCTTTTAACCTTATCTACCTCTCTGTTACTGTTTTTGTAGTTGCGTCCCGCGATTATTACATTAAAAATGTGCACAGAAATGTGCACCGTAACGCTTGGCTTATCTAAGCCAACTGGGGTGAGGCCAGAAGGCTTGTCATGGGTCTAAATAGCGGAAAAGGTTATATCTTAGCGAACTTTTTCAAGCTCGATTTCCGCTCTGTCACGTCGGAGGTCGCGGGTTCGAGTCCCGTCGGCTCCGCCACTTCAAATCGAAAGCGGTTGTCTCTCGAATGATCTTCGAGAGGCAGCCGCTTTTGCTTTTCGCGCGCGCGGAATTTTGTTAGCGTCTGCGCGCAGGATTTTGTTAGCGTCTGTAGACCATGATTCCAGTCGCGGAAGCCATTCGCATCGTCTCGGAACAGTCGCCGCGCTTGCCCGCGGAACGCGTCGCGCTCGTGGCGGCGCGCGGGCGCGTACTGGCCGAAGACGTGATCGCGGACACGGATTTGCCGCCCTTCGACCGCGCGCAGATGGACGGTTACGCCGTGCGCGCCGCCGACATGGAAGCGGCGCGTGAGGGCGCGCCGGTGCGCCTCAGCGTGGTGGGCGAAGCGGCGGCGGGCGCCGGCTGGCGCGGTCAGATGCACGCGGGCGAGGCCGTGCGGATCATGACGGGCGCGCCCGTGCCCGCCGGAGCCGACAGCGTGCAGCAGGTGGAAGTGACGCGCGAGACGGAGGACGGCCGGTTCGTCGAGATCGAGCGAGCGAGCGCGCCCGCGCAGTTCATCACGAGACGCGCGACGGAAGTGACGCGCGGCTCAATCGTCTTGCGCGCGGGAGAGACCATCAATGCGGCGTCGATGGCCGCGCTCGCCTCTTTCGGTTATGCGCGCGTGCTCTGCGGCGCGCGCCCGCGCGTCTCGGTGGTGGCAACCGGCTCGGAGTTAGTTGACGTTGCGGCCGCACCCGGCGCGGACAAAATCCGCGACTCGAATACCTATTCGCTCCTCGCCTACGCGGAAGCGGCCGGGGCGTTTGCCGCACACGCGCCCTTCGCCGCCGACGATGCCGAACTTTTACAAAGACTGATCGCGGAGCAGGCCGCGCGCGCCGACGTGCTCGTGCTCTCAGGCGGCGTCTCGATGGGCGTCTACGATTTCACGAAGACGGCCTTGCGCGCGCTCGGCGCGGAGATATTTTTCGAGCGCGTGAGTTTAAGGCCGGGCAAGCCGACCGTCTTCGCGCGTCTGGGGCGCACGCTCGTTTTCGGACTGCCCGGCAATCCCGTCTCCGTCTCCGTCACCTTCAACTTGTTCGCGCGTACCGCCATCCGCGCCATGCAGGGCGCGAGCGAGGCGGTGCTCAAGGAAGAACAGGCCGTGCTCGGCCGACAGCTCAAAGGCGCGTCGGAGCGCGCCAGTTATCTGCCCGCGCAACTTCGGACGGACGACATGGGGCGACTCGCCGCGGAGCCTCTGCGTTGGGGCGGCTCGTCCGACTTCGTCGCCTTCACGCGCGCCGACGCGCTCGTCATCATCGAAGCCGGATCGAAGACAATCGAAGCGGGCGCAATCGTCCGCGTCGTTCGCCTGCCCGCTTAACCCGTACAACTTCGCACGTGCACTTTGCACGACTGAAACGACGAAAGGCGTCCTCGCCGTCGAAGCGAAGACGCCTTGTCACTCTGCCAAAGGGGGAGTTGGCGGAGGCTGAAGTTATTTAGGCATCACGACCGTGTCGATGACGTGGATGACGCCGTTCGACTGGTACACGTCGGCGGTCGTCACCATCGCCGTGCCGCCTTTTTCGTCCGTCAGCATGATGCCGTTGCCGTGCATCATCGCGGTCAGCGTGCCGCCGCTGACGGTCTTGAGCGTGGCGCGACCGCCGCCCTTTTTGATGGCCTGCGCGAGTTTCTTGGAATCCATCCGCCCGGCGACGACGTGGTAAGTCAAAATCTTGGTGAGCGTCGCCTTGTTCTCAGGCTGGACGAGCGATTCGACAGTGCCCGCGGGCAGTTTGCCGAAAGCGTCGTCGGTCGGCGCGAACACTGTGAAGGGGCCTTTGCCCGACAGCGTTTCGACCAGACCGGCGGCCTTGACGGCGGCCACGAGCGTCTTGTGAATCGGCGACTCGACGGCGTTCTCGACGATGTTTTTCGTCTTGTACATCGCCGCGCCGCCGACGGTCGGGTTGCCGTTCATCTTCTTACCTTCGCTCATCATCTGCGCCGAGGCCGTCGCGCTCGCGGCGGCCACAGCAAACATGCAGAGCATTAACGTCAGAAAAGTCTTCTTCATTTTTTCTCCCTTTAGGTCTTCGTACAATTTGGAATTGCTTTCGTTGACACGCTTCGCCCGGCGTCACTCCCGCTCTAGCTGCGCGCGCGCACATGCGTGCGCCACGCGAGAGTGATGCGGCGACTTGTCATCGAACGTAAAAATTCGACCGCGCTGAAATCGTGATAGGTCTTGGGCGCGTCTCTGTGGGAATCTACGGGGGCGGGCGGCGCGGCGGTTTTAACCGGCGTACATAAAACGGCGCGCGTCTCTTGCTTAAAGGTCACGTTTTGATGTTTAGTTTGTCCGCATGAAAAATTTCGGTGAGACCACCACCATCGCGCCCGATGCCGCGAACGCACCCGCGAGCGCGCATGCGACGGGAGCGCAACCCGAGCGCGAGGCCGCGCCGCTCGCGCACGAAGCGATTCACGAGACGGTGGCCGCAGTGCTCGCGGCGCAAACGACGCGCGGCCTGCTGCTCGACGTTCCGGCGGGCGAGGGCGCGCTCGCCGCCAGACTCCTTCGCGCGGGCTTTCAGGTTCGCTGCTGCGATCTCTACCCGCAGATTTTTCGCCTGCCCGGCGTCGAAATCAAAGGCGGCGATCTCTCGGCCGTGCTTCCCTACGCGGACGAAAGTTTCGACTTCATCACCTGCGTCGAAGGTTTGGAGCACATCGAAAATCCGCAACAGGCCGTGCGCGAGTTTGCGCGTCTGTTGCGCGCGGGCGGCCAACTCGTCGTCACCGTCCCGAACATCCTCAACATCGAGGAGCGCCTCAAGTGGCTCGTCCACGGCTACACTTCGCATTTCAAACCGATCTCGCGCGAAGCCCTCGCGCGCGTGCGCGCCGACCTTGGCACGATGGAAGAGATGGCCTTGCACATCAATCCGATCTCTTACGCCGAACTGCGCTACACGCTCGAAAAATACAACTTCGAGATCGTCAAACTTTACCGCGATAAACCGAAAGCGCACCTGTGGCTCTATTGGCCGCTCGTCGCCTTGATTCGACTCGTCGCGCGTCTTGCGCCCGCAAACAAACGGCGCGAGCGTTGGACTGAGGAATTACAATCGGATGAAGTGCTGCTCGGCGGAAACACTTTGATCCTGCACGCCGTCAAACAAGCGAACACATGAGCGAGAAACTTTCCCACATGGACGAAGAGGGGCGCGTCTCGATGGTGGACACGAGCGCGAAGGAGGCAAGCGTGCGCCGCGCCGTCGCCACGGCGCGCGTGCTGATGTCGCCCTCGACGGTCGAAGCCGTCCGCGCGCACCGCACGCCGAAGGGCGACCCTTTGGAGACGGCGCGGCTCGCCGGGATCATGGCCGCCAAGCGCACGGCCGAACTCATCCCGCTCTGCCACACGCTCGCGCTCACGCACGTC
The DNA here is from genome assembly GCA_036387235.1 of Pyrinomonadaceae bacterium. Taxonomy (GTDB): domain Bacteria; phylum Acidobacteriota; class Blastocatellia; order Pyrinomonadales; family Pyrinomonadaceae; genus JAIVJZ01. The sequence goes on along the minus strand of DASVUD010000041.1, from coordinate 132,892 downwards.
GAGGTGCGCGCCGAAATCTCCGACGCGGGCGTCCACATCGAAGCCGAAGCCGCGACGCGCGCCGGGACGGGCGTGGAGATGGAAGCCTTGACGGCCGCCTCCGTCGCCGCCCTCACCGTCTACGACATGTGCAAGGCTCTGGACAAGTCGATGACGATCACGGACGTGCGACTCGAACGCAAGACCGGCGGCAAGTCCGGCGACTACGAACGAGCTGCGATTTGAAATCGCGAGGAACATCGGCGGTTGATCGGGCGTTTATAGTTGTGCTCACGGGAGCGGAAGCGTCGCCCTTGTTCTTTCGGCTTTTTACTTTTTCGTTTTTCCGGCCTTCGTCGTAGAATGACAGGCGCAACCGTTGGCGGAAAAAGTTTGGCAGTCGGTCGAGCGGAGAGTTTCGAGATGAAAATGATGAGAATGCAGATCGCACACGACGCGCGGCCGCAGGCGCGGACGCTGCTCATCGCCACGTTCGTCACGCTGGCGCTCTGGTTTCTTCCCTACACGAGTTTCCTGACCTACCCGTTCCGCCTCTTCGTCACCTTCATCCACGAAGGCGGGCACGCGCTGGCCGCCGTCTTGACCGGCAGTTCGGTCGCGAGCCTGAGCGTCTCCATCGACGCGAGCGGCCTGACCGAGACGCTCTCGCCGCAGGGCGGCTTCTTCTCGCGCTTCATGATTTCGAGCGCGGGCTATCTCGGCACAATCGCTTTCGGCGCGCTGCTTCTGTGGCTCGTGCGCCGCAAGGTGAAAGCGCGCGTGGTGCTCGTCGGCTCGGCTCTCATCGTACTCGGCCTGACGGTCGTGTTCGGTTTCATCGCGCCGCTCACGAATTTGTCGCTGCAACCGTTCACGGTGCTCGCGGGCGTTACTATCGCGGCCGGACTGCTCGCCGCGGCGAAATACTTAGGACTGCGCGCGGCCAACTTCCTCGTCGGCTTCCTCGCCGTGCAGTGCGTGCTGAACGCCGTCTTCGATTTGAAGAACGTGTTGTGGATGTCCGTCGCGTCGAGCGAGCGCACGGACGCGTTGAACATGGCCGACGCCACGGGCATCCCGGCCATCTTCTGGTCGCTCTTGTGGATCGGCATCGCCGTCTTGATCCTCTCGACAGCGATGCGCGCCTATGCCGTCGGTCGCCAGAGTCCGAGCCAGCCCGACCTTCCTTTTGAAGACCCGCTCGAAGTTTAGAGACGAGCGCGCACCTTGAGCACCACATTCGAGAGGCCGCCGGACGAAGCAGCAGACGCCGTTCAAGCGCTACTCGCTCCCGGCGGCCTCTCCGCGTCCGCCGCGTCGGACGCGACAATTAAAGTCGCGTTTGCAACCACACCGAAGACTGCGGCGACGCTCACGACGCTCGGCGCGCTCCCGCTCGGCGCGCATCTCGTCCTGCGCTGTCGCAAAGACTGGCGCACGGCCACGGTCGTCCGCATCGAACTCGAAAAGATCACTCTCTCCGTCAGTTCACCCAACGGTCGTACGTACCGCATGCGACGCCCGCCCGGCACAAGCCTCTCCTTCGATGGGAATATCCCGCTTCTCGACAACGGCACGGCTTCCTGTTGGCGCACCGCGCTCGCACGCTACGACACGCGGTGGTAGCTTTCAGGTCAAGTTCTCTTAACCAATTCATCCGAAGTTTAATACTCGCTTCGCTCATTTCGCGCTCACGCCGAAACGGGTTATCATGTGTGTTTCGCCGGGACACTGAATTGCGCTCTGTGCGTTCCGGCGCGATGAATTAAACATGACTGAAGAAGCGATCACGGTGCGCGGCGCGCGCGTCAATAATTTAAAGAACGTAGATTTCAGCATCCCCATCGAACGCCTGACGGTCGTGACGGGCGTGTCGGGTTCGGGCAAGTCTTCGCTCGCCTTCGACACCATCTACGCCGAGGGGCAACGCCGTTACGTCGAATCTCTCTCGTCCTACGCGCGGCAGTTTCTCGAACGCATGGACAAGCCGGACGTGGACGAGGTGCGCGGCATCCCGCCCGCCATCGCCATCCGGCAGAAGAACTCCACGCGCAACCCGCGCTCCACGGTCGGCACGCAGACAGAGGTTTACGACTACCTGCGCCTGTTGTACGCTCGCGTCGGCACGACCATCTGCCGCGTCTGCGGGCGCGAGGTGCACAGGGACTCGCCCGACTCGGCCGCCGCCGAAACTCTCGCCGCGCTCGCCGAAGGCACGCGCTTCTATGTCCTCTTTCCCGCCGAGGCCGGGCTTGGTCGCAGCGAAGCGGAAACTCAAAACGGGGCGGGCAAAAAAGGCGGCTCAAAGACACGCGCCAAGAAAAGCAAAGCAGGCGACGAAAGCGCGCGCCCGGCGCTCAGTCGCCAAGCGGTGACGGCGCACGTGATGAGTCTGATGCAGCGCGGTTTCACGCGTCTCTACGCCGCGGGCGAGACCATCGAACTGCGCTCGCCGGACGACTACGCGCGCGCTGATTTCACGGACGTGTACGTGCTCGTGGATCGTCTCGTCGCGCGCGCCGACGTGCGCAGCCGTCTCACCGATTCGCTCCAAACCTGCTTCATCGAAGGGCACGGCACGGCCATCGTCCGCACGGCTGACGCCGAGCCGCGCGAGTTGAAATTCTCCGAACGCTTCGAGTGTCGTTACGACGGCACGGTCTACGCGCAGCCCGAACCGCGCCTGTTCAGTTTCAACAACCCGTTCGGCGCGTGCCCCACCTGTCAGGGCTTCGGCAACACCATCGGATTAGACCTCGACCTCGTCATCCCGAATCCTCTGCTCTCCATCGACGAGGGCGCAATCGAGCCTTGGACGAAGCCGCAGCACGAATGGGCGCGCACCGAACTCCGTCGCTTCTGTCGCGCGGAAGGCATCCCCACGGACGTGCCCTTCGCCGAACTGACGCGCGCGCAGCAACGCGCCATCGTCGAGGGCAAAGGCCACTGGGGCGGCGTCCACGGCTTCTTCGCGTGGCTGGAGACGAAAAAATACAAACTGCACGTGCGCGTCTTTCTCGCCAAGTATCGTGGCTACACGCGCTGCCCCGAATGCGGCGGCGGGCGTCTCAGACAAGAAGCGCGCGACGTGCTCGTCGGCGGGCGCACGCTCCCCGATATCTGCGCGCTGCCGATCAAAGAGTCGGCGCGTTTCTTCGAGACGCTTCAACTCGCGGAGGAGCAGGCGGCCATCGCCGACAAAGTGCTGTTTGAAGTGCGACGCCGTTTGCGCTTTCTCGTCGATGTCGGGCTGGACTATCTGACGCTCGACCGTCTCGCCTCCACGCTCTCCGGCGGTGAAGCGCAGCGCATCCAACTCGCCACCAACCTCGGCTCGGCGCTCGTCGGCGCGCTCTACGTTTTGGACGAACCTTCAATCGGCCTCCATCCGCGCGACAGCGAACGCCTCATCCGCCTGCTGCACAATTTGCGCGACATCGGCAACACCGTCCTCGTCGTCGAACACGACCCGGAGATGATGCGCGCCGCCGACCACATTCTCGACGTGGGCCCGGCGGCGGGCGAACTCGGCGGGCGCATCGTCTTTGAAGGCGACTTCGCCGGGCTGCTGAAAGATGCGACGACTTTGACCGGCAAGTACCTGCGCGGCGAAGCCGAGATCAAAGAGCCGAAGCAGCGACGCACACAGAAGAAAAAGAAGCTCTCGGTGCGCGGCGCGACCGAGCATAATTTGCAGGGCGTCGATGTGGACATCCCTCTGGAGATGTTCGTCTGCATCACGGGCGTGTCGGGTTCGGGCAAATCGACGCTCGTGCACGACGTACTGTTCGCGGGGTTGAAGAAGCAGCGCGGCGAATGGCAGGGGCGCGTCGGCGCGTTTACGAAACTCGAAGGCGGGCAGGCGATAGATGACGTGGTGCTCGTCGACCAGTCGCCCATCGGGCGCACGCCGCGCTCGAACCCGGTCACCTACATCAAAGTCTACGACGGCATCCGCGAAGTCTTCGCCGCGACGCGTGACGCGCAAGGCAAAGGCTTCGACGCCTCTTACTTCTCCTTCAACGTCCCCGGCGGGCGCTGCGACGTGTGCGAAGGCGACGGCACGGTGACGGTCGAGATGCAGTTTCTCGCGGATGTGGAACTGCAATGCGAAGAGTGCAAGGGCACGCGCTTCAAATCGAACGTCCTCGAAGTGCGCTATCGCGGCAAGAACGTCAACGACGTGCTCAACATGACGGTGCGCGAAGCGCTCGTCTTCTTCCGCGACGTGAACAAGATCGCCAATAAGCTGCGCGTCTTGGACGAAGTAGGCTTAGGGTATCTCCGCCTCGGCCAGTCGGCCACAACTTTGTCGGGCGGCGAAGCGCAGCGCATCAAGCTGGCGGCCTTCCTCTCGAAGCGCACGGGCGCGCGCACGCTCTACATCTTCGACGAGCCGACCACAGGACTTCACTTCGACGACATCAACAAACTGCTCGCGGCCTTTCGCACCCTGGTCGAAGCGGGCGGCTCTTTGCTCGTCATCGAACACAACCTCGACGTGATCAAGACGGCCGACTACATCATCGACCTCGGCCCCGAAGGCGGCGACGCCGGCGGCCACGTCGTCGCCACCGGCACGCCCGACGACATCATCAAAGTCGCCGCCTCCCACACCGGCCGCTTCCTCAAAGAACACCTCGCCCGCTCGAACGGTCATGGCGGATGAATTGTCAGATTATGTCCGGATAAGTTTCACCTCGGACAAAACGTTAAGACGGGAGTGGTCTCCCAACATTTGCGCGAAGTCAAAACCCAGAAGCTACCTCTTCGCAGCCGCAACAATCCGAAAGCCGAGATTGTTGAGGCGGAAGGCTGGCGCGTACCTGTTGCGGAGAGCAGAGCGGCAGAGGTTGCTATCGTTGAACCATGAACCGCCGCGTAACACCCGGCGACTTGAATCGCCGCCGCTCGACCATATTGAGCCATCCGTCGGTGCTCCGTCATAATTTTCATGCCATGCGTCCGCGCACCACTCCCACATATTGCCGTGCATGTCATAAAGTCCAAAAGCGTTCGCTTGCTTCTGGCCCACTGGATGCGATTGGCTAGCGGAGTTATCCTCATACCAAGCCATTGAATCCAGATCACCCGCATAATCTCCTGTCGTTCCTGCGCGGCACGCATACTCCCACTCTGCCTCGCTCGGCAATCGGTAGACGAAGCCATCGTTCATCTCATTCAACTTCCCGATAAACTCCTGCACGTCATTCCACGAGACCTTTGCAACCGGCAGACTATCGCCCTCAAATTTCGACGGATTCGTTCCCATCACTTGCCGCCACTGCGCTTGGGTGACCTCATACTTACCCATGTAGAAGCCCTCACGAATTGTCACTTCGTGCACAGGCTTCTCACCACTTTCACCGTTCGTCGAACCCATTGCGAAACTGCCCGGCGGAATCCACATTAACTCGATCCCGACGCTACCCGCCCCCACTTTTCCCGGGCTGGCCGTAGGGCGCGTTGCTGCTAATTGCTCCGCATGTTGACCGGCCTGCGTTTGGTTTACGGCAGATAGTGTTTGCTGAGTTGCTGGTGCCCTTGTTAACCAAATCGCCACTGGAATTCCAATAAAGACGAATGCTAGAGTAAGGATAATAAGCGGTGTCTTAAACCTAAACTGCTCCGGCTTTGCTATCGCAACACTCGACAATACGCCGGGACGAATCACAGTTTGGTCAATCATATGAGATGTCGTGGGAGGAACAGCTGTTGATGCTTTTTTATTCGATGCAGGTGTGCGGTCAATAACCCTTTGATGTGCATGCTCTCTGGCTCCTTGTCTGCTCTGTGAAGCTCCTTCCAATTGGTTGAGAGGCTCTACTGTTTTCCCATCATGTGATTCTATTTCACGCCCCCGGAAGGTCTCTTCTTCAGCAGCACGGAGTTCGCGCGCGAGTTCAGCGGCATTCGCCGGTCGCGCGTCAGGTTCTTTTGCCAGAGAGCGCATGACCACTGCTTCGAGCGCGGGCGGCACGGTTAACTCCGTTGACATTGGGGGTGGGGATTCCGTTATGTGTTTGGCAAGCACGCCTGCAGTACTTGCTGCGGTAAAAGGCGGCCTGCAAGTGAGCATTTCGTACAGCAGTGCCCCCAAACTATATACATCGGAGCGGGCATCGAGTTGTTCGCCGCGACATTGTTCGGGTGACATGTAGTAAGGCGTGCCCATAATTACGCCCGTCTGTGTCAGCGTATGTGTGTTCGTGGTGTCGCGCAGTTTGGCGATGCCGAAGTCCACGACCTTAACTGTCTCCTGTTCACGATCCTCATTGGGAGGAAGGACAATGATATTATCGGGTTTGAGATCACGGTGAAATATGCCCCGGCGATGGGCTGCGGCGACCCCGGCACAGATGTCGCGCACCAACGGAAGGACACGTTCTGGGGGCAAGCAGCCTTCACGCCGCAGGAGTTGGCTCAGCGAAACACCCTCTACCAATTCCATCACGATGTAAGCGGGCGCGTCATTCTCGCCTGCCTCGCCATAGTCATAAATCGTAACGACATTTGGGTGGCGCAGCTGCGCGGCGGCACGTGCCTCGCGACGGAAACGTTCAACCAGATCGCTATCGGCGACGAATTTCCGCAGCAGAACTTTGACTGCCACCTCGTCGCCAATATGGACGCGGCGCGCGCGATAGACCACACCCATGCCGCCTTCGCCTAAGCGCGCTAGTAGTTCGTATTTGCCGTGGAGCACCTGCCCGACGAGCGGATCAATATCAGACAGAGTTTCGGATAGATCGGGCGCTGTTACTTGCTCGGTTGGAGTGTTAAGGGAGGAGAAGGAAATGCCGCAGTTGGAACAGAATCGCGCATCATCCTTCAGGCTCTCCTGACATTTTGGACAAATCATTATCGCTCCCGGGGTTTGGGTTATTGAGGGTTTGTTAAGACATCTAGCTGCTATCTCTCCGATGGTGGATTAATATCAGCGTGAGCGACTGACATTTATGAGGCGCAAGGCCCCCGGAAATTGCGAGATCATTCTAAAGCGAAATAGTTTGGATTGATATAGCAAAAAGTTTGAAGTCGTCAATATCCGAAATCCATATGAAAGCCGGAACATTCCGTCCCGTGCTGTTTAGTATGGTTTCGTGGATAATGCTTTTTCATCCCTCTCAATTACTGTAGATTTCGATTTATTGCCAGAAAGGAATGAATGATGAGTTTGAAACAACGAATCATTGACGACATGACGGCGGCGATGCGGGCGAAGGATGCGGCGCGGTTGTCGACGCTGCGGATGGTGAAGGCGGCGTTGATGAACCGGCAGATCGATAAGGGCGGCGAGTTGACCGACGAGGAATTGACGAAGCTCTTGCAGTCGCTCGTCAAACAGCGGCGGGATTCGGTCGAACAGTACGAGCGTGGCGGGCGGGCGGAGTTGGCGGCGAAGGAGCGCGCGGAGATCGCCGTGATCGAAGAGTATCTGCCGCAGGCCGCGACGCGCGAAGAGATCGAAGCGGCCGTCGCCTCGGCCATCGCCGAGACGGGCGCATCTTCCATGAAGGAGATGGGCGCGGTGATGAAGGCCGTGCAGGCGCGCATGAGCGGGCGCGCGGCCGACGGGCGCATCATCAGCGAGATCGTCAAAGCCAGATTGGGGTAAAGGGGAAAAGGGGGAAGGGGTCAGGGGGAAAGGTTCAAGCCTTCAAACCCGCCCTTTCCGGTCTCCGGCGCGAACTTTCCGGCCGAGTTCAGCGACTTCTTCCTTTCCCCCTGACCCCTTCCCCCTTTCCCTTCTTTCCCGTTTTGTCTTTTTCGCGTTTCCCTTTATAATCCATCTCTTGCTCGGAGCGCCGTGGCGTTGTCCAGTGGGTTCGCGCCCACTTTTTATTTTGGGCGCGAAGCGGTTTTTTCCAAAGATCAAGGGAGGTGCGGGAGCATTGGAAGCATCTGAAATGGAGGAGCGGATTCGGGAAATCTCCGAGCGCGTGACGAACGAACACGGCTTCGAACACGTCCACACGGAAGTCGGCGTGCTCGGTCGAAACGCAGCCGTACGCATCTTCATCGACAAGCCGGGAGGCGTGACGCACGAAGATTGCGCCGCCGTCAGCCATCACGTCGGGACGGTTCTGGACGTGGAAGACTGGATCAATTCGGCCTATACGCTGGAAGTATCCTCGCCCGGTCTGGAACGCGGCCTCTACAAACGCGCCGACTACGAACGCTTCGCCGGGCGTCTCGCCAAGATGAAATCGCGCGAGGCCATCAACGGCCAGCGCAACTTTAAAGGCCGCATCGTCGGCGTCGAAGGCGAGGCCGTCTTGTTCGACGACAACACGAACGGGCGCGTCCGAGTGCCGCTCACGAGCGTCGTCAAGGCCAACCTTGAGATCGACGTGGAAGAAGAGTTTCGCATCGCCGCCGAGCGCGAGCGCGCCGCCAAACAGGGCGGCGGCCAGAGTTAGGACAACTGAATAAAAGCAGAGGTCAGAGGCTAGAGGTGAGAGGTCAGTTAAGAATAAGAACTGATTTAACTAACCTCTCACCTCTAGCCTCTAACCTCTAAAAAAAATTATGAGTGCATCCATCGCGCAAAGTATCGACGCCCTGTGCAAAGAAAAAGGCGTCGACCGTGAAATCGTCATCGAGGCGATGAAGGAAGCCGTGCGTGCCGCGGCGCGCAAGCAGTTCAAGTCGGGCGAAGAGATTCAGGTCGAATGGTCTTCCGAAGCCGGCTTCGAGTTGTTCGCCTCGAAAGTCGTCGTCGATGAAGTGACGAACCCCGGCAAAGAACTGTCGCTCGAAGAAGCGCGCGAACTGGCGGGCGACGAGGTGGACGTGGGCGACGAGCTGCAACTGCCTTTACCGATGGAAGACATGGGGCGCATCGCCGCGCAGACCGCCAAGCAGATTCTCTTTCAAAAGGTGCGGGACGCCGAGCGGCAGAACATCTACGAGCAATACATCGACAAGGTGGGCGATCTTGTCAACGGTTACGTCAAACGCTTCGAGCGCGGCGACATCATCGTCGACCTCGGCACGGTCGAGGCGATTTTGCCGCGCAAGGAACAGTCGCGCGGCGAGCAGTGGGGACAGGGCGAGCGCATCCGCGTCGTCATCAGCGACGTGGCGAAAGAGGCGAAGGGGCCGCAGGTCGAAGTTTCGCGCACCTCGCCCGAACTCCTGCGCCGCCTCTTCGAGATGGAAGTGCCGGAGATTTACGACGAGACGGTGATCATCAAGTCGGCCGTGCGCGAGCCGGGCGAACGCGCCAAAATCGCCGTCGCATCTAATGAGCGCGACGTTGATCCGGTGGGCGCGTGCGTCGGCATGAAGGGTTCGCGCGTGCAGGCCATCATCAGGGAACTGCGCGGCGAGAAGATCGACATCATCGAGTGGTCGGACGAGCCGTCGGTCTTCGCGGCGAACGCCCTGTCGCCCGCGAAAGTCAATCAGGTGCGCATCACGGACATCGAGCGGCGGCAAATGGAGGTGATCGTCAACGAGGATCAACTCAGCTTGGCCATCGGCAAGCGCGGGCAGAACGTCCGTCTGGCGACGAAACTGGTCGGCTGGAACATCGACATTCGCAGCGAAGAGGAATTGAAGAAAGAAGTGGCCGAGCAGATGGGCGCGCTCATCGCTTCGGGCGGCGCGGTTCCCTTGACGGCGCTCGAAGGCGTGACGGCGGCCACCACGGCCGCGCTCGCCGAGCACGGCATCGAAGACATAGACACGCTGGCCGCCACTTCGCTCGACGACTTGACCGAGTATCTCGACATCTCGCTCGACGAAGCGCAGGCCATTCTCGATTCGGCGCAGCGCGTCGTCGATGCGCGCGAGCGCAGCAAACAAGCGGGCGACGACGCAGAGACGGCGGAAGACGGCGCTGAGATGATGAGCGATGCGACGGGCACGGACGAGAACGCGGGCGATGCCGTTCAGATCGAAGAACAGCACGCGGCTTCGGCCGAACTCGACCCGACGATTGATGCGGGCGAAGTCGAGCCGTCGGATGCGATGATCGCGGAAGGCTATGACGAGGCCGTGCGCGGCGGCACGCCGTTTCGCGCCGAGCCGGACATTCTCGCCGCGGAGTCGGCCGACCCCGTGGCCGGAACGGAAGTCGAAGAGATGTCCGTGGACGAGTTGGTCTTGCAGGAAGCCGGGCGCGACCTGCGCGCGGACACCATCACGCCCGCCGCCGACATGACCTCGACCGACGCGGCGCTCATCGCCGAAGAAGAAGAGGCGGAGGAGGGCGAACCGCCCGTCGAAGACGATTCGCCGATCACGCCGTCCGTCTCGGCGATGGAAGCCTCCGCGCCCGAGGTGTTGGTGTCGTCCGCGCCCGCGCCCGAATACCGGGTCGAGACGAACGACGAAAAAGACGTTGCCTCGGATGAGCAGCAAGATGCTTCGGGCAGCGCGGAATAACGCCGCCGGGCGCGTCGCCTATCGCAGCGGCGCGGCCTCCTGCGGCAACTCGCCTTAGACGGCCTCAGCACGTGTCCCGGCGCTTCATGGAACAAGCGTCGCGCGCCGCGGAAGCGAGGTTGAAGAAGGGCGAGAGTCCTTAAGAACCTAAAAAGCGCGCGACGCCGTTTCACCGAAAGCGTCGAGAAGGAAGTGCATGACCGTTCAGTCCAAAGTTCGTATTTACGATCTCGCCAAAGAACTCAAGCTCGAATCGAAACGACTCATCGAAGAGGTGCGCCGTGAGGGCGTCGATGTGAGCGTGCCGTCGAATACCGTCTCGAAAGAGTTGGCCGAGAAGATTCGCAACAAGTATTTCCCCAAGAAAGAGACGGTTGCGCCGCGCGCCATTCGCGTCGTCAAAAAAGCCCACCCCGCGCAGACGACCGACGGCGCTCCGACCAGCGAGGCCGAAGACATCCACGTATCAACCGCACCGCACGCCGCCATGGAGCAGACCGTCGGCGACACCACGCCTCCGCCGCAGACGCTCGTCCAGAGCGGCGCGGACGCGACCGCGACGACAACGGATCAAGGCGCGGCGGCGAAACCGGCCATCGCGCGCCTCGTCAAAAAACCGCTCGCTCCGGCCGCGCGCGTCGAACAGCCTACGCAGACGCAAAGCAGCAGCGCGGACGCCGCGACCGCCGCGACCCAACCCGACGTTCAAGCGATTGAGCAATCGATCACGGGCGCGCCCGTCGCGGAAACGCATGCGCCGCCGCAGCAGCAGGCGGAAGCGGTCGGCCCCGTGCATCTGGCGGGCGCGGAAGCGCAGACCAACGCCCCCGTCCTTGAACAGACGGGCGAAGCGCCGCTCTCCACGCTCGCGCCGGGAACACCAATCGCGGTCGCGCCGCCGCCCCCGCCGGTCACGACGCCTCCGCCGCCTTCAAAACAGATCAAAGTTTTGCGTCTGAGCGCCGAAGCGCTCAATCAGGGTGTCAAACCCGGCGAGCGCGTGAATGCGCCCGCGCTGCCTCCGACGGCGGCGCAGCCCACTCCGCGCGAGCGCGACCGGCGCGGACGCGAATCCGAACGCGCGCGCGGCGGCGGTGGTGGCGGTGGCGACCGCAACGCCATGCAGCGCGCCAACGGCACGCCGGGCGAGAGCGCCAATCCGCAGACTGTCTACACGCCGCCCGCCGATGCGCGTCGCCCGCGCTCGCGTGCGGGCGGGGCGCGCGGACGCGGCGGCCCGGCCACAGACGCGCGCGGCAACTTCAAGGGACGCGGCGGTCGCTTCGACCGCGATTTCGTCGCGCCGCCGAAAGCCTTGACGCTCGAAGAACGCATCGCCGGTTCGCTCAACGTCGGCGGCGGCGGAGGCGGCAGCGCCGTCGGCACGCTCAAGTCCGTCCGGCTCGTCGAAGGCTCGACCGTCAAAGAGTTCGCCGAAAAACTCGGCATCAAGCCGAAGGACGTGGTGACACTGTTGCTTCAACGCGGCGTCTTCGCCACGATCAACCAGCCGCTCGACAACAAAGTGGCCGTCGATCTCGGCCAGCGTTTCGGCTACGAAGTGACGTTCGTGCCCTTTGAAGAGATGCAGGTCGAAGAGGAGTTCGAAGAGTTGATCGAGACGGGCGCGGACGACGTTGAACTCGCGCGCGCTCCCGTCGTCACCGTCATGGGGCACGTCGATCACGGCAAGACCTCCCTGCTCGACGCCATCCGCGCCACGGACGTGGCGGCGGGCGAAGCGGGCGGCATCACGCAGCACATCGGCGCGTACAGCGTGCAGGTGGCGAACCCGGATAATCCGGCCGAGAAGCGGCGCGTGGTCTTTCTCGACACGCCCGGCCACGAAGCCTTCACGATGATGCGTGCGCGCGGCGCGCGTGCCACGGACGTGGTTGTGCTCGTCGTCGCCGCGGACGACGGCGTCATGCCGCAGACCATCGAAGCCATCGAGCACTCGCGCGCGGCGGGCGTGCCCATTATCGTCGCCATCAACAAGATCGACCGGCCGGACGCCAACCCGCAACGCGTGCGTCAGGAGTTGGCCGGTCACGGCTTGCAAGCCGTCGAGTGGGGCGGCGACATAGAGATGGTTGAAGTGTCCGCCAAGCAGCGGCAGAACCTCGACACCTTGCTCGAAACCATCCTGCTCACGACGGACATCTTGAATTTGCGCGCCAGCCCGACCCGGCGCGCTTCCGGCGTCGTGCTCGAAGCGAAACTCGACCGCGGGCGCGGTTCGGTCGCCACCGTCCTCGTCCAACAGGGGACGCTGCGCGTGCACGACCCGTTCATCGCCGGACAGGTCTTCGGCAAAGTGCGCGCCATGTTCGACGACAAGGGCGCGAGCATCAGCGAAGCAGGCCCGGCCACCCCCGTGGAAGTGCTCGGGCTGCAAGGCGTGCCGCAGGCGGGCGAATCGTTCCAAGTGGTTGACGACATCACGCGCGCGCAGAGCATCTCGGAGCATCGCCAGATGGTGACGCGCCAGAACACTCTGCTGCAATCGACGAAGCGCGGCATCGAAGCGCTCGGCGAAAAGGAAGTCAAAGAGTTGCGCGTCATCCTGAAGGCCGACGTGCAGGGCTCGGTCGAAGTGTTGAAGAGCACTCTGACGAAACTCTCGACCGAGAACGTCAAAGTCTCCGTCATCCGTTCGGGCGTCGGCGCGATCACGGAATCGGACGTGTTGCTCGGCTCGGCCACGCAGGCGGGCGCGTCGAATTCGGCGGTCGTCATCATCGGCTTCAACGTCCGCCCGGAAGTGCGCGCGGCGGAACTGGCGAAACTCGAACACGTGGACATCCGCCTCCACTCGATCATCTACAAGGTCGAAGAGGAGATTCGCGCGGCCATGATCGGCATGCTCGAAGCCATCGAATCGGAGAAGATTCTGGGCAAGGCGGAAGTGCGCGACGTGTTCAAAGTGCCGCGCGCGGGCACGGTGGCGGGCTGCATGGTCTTGGACGGCACGATGCGCCGCAACGCGCGGGCGCGTCTCATCCGCGATGGCGTCGTGGCGTGGGAGGGCGGCATCGCGAGCCTTCGTCGCTTCAAGGACGACGTGGGCGAAGTCCGCGAGGGCTTCGAGTGCGGCATCTCGCTCGAAAACTTCAACGACGTGAAGGTCGGCGACCAGATCGAGGCCTACATCGTCGAGAAGGTGGCGGCCACAGAACTATAGAGGTCAGAGGTCAGAGGTTAGAGGTCAGTTAAAAACTGTCTTTACTAACCTCTGACCTCTAGCCTCTGACCTCTGCTTTGTTATGCGTAGGCCGGAGAAAGTTGCCGAGCATGTGCGCGAGGAGATCGCGCAGATCGTCGGCTATGAGTTGGACGATCCGCGTGTGGCGATTGTCACGGTGACGGACGTGCGCATGTCCGACAACTTGCGCGAGGCGCGCGTCTTCGTCACTTTGATGGGGACGGAGGACGAAGCGGCAAACGCGCTCAAGGCTCTGCGCAAAGCCGCGCCCTACGTGCGCCGCCAGCTCGCCATCAACTTGAATCTGCGGCACGCGCCCGAAATACATTTCATCCGCGACACCGTCGAAGAAAAGGCCGCGCGCGTGGACGAACTCCTCCGAGGACTCGCCCACGACGACGACGCCGACAGCGGCATTCCCCAAGCCAGCGGCGACGACGACCACGCGGAAACCGGAGAGGAGAAAGGCAGTGACGAGTGACGAGTGACGAGAAAAAGCCGTGAACCGTAAATCGTGAATCATAAATAGAAGAAGCAGTTTTAAATCTATTGACGATTGACGATTCACGATTTACTTGTCTTCACTCGTCACTTGTCACTCGTCACTTGTTACTCTTTGATAAGCCATGCTCGTTCAAGTCGTCGAATTGATTGAGGCGAAGCGACGCTTCGCCATCACCTCGCACATTCGTCCGGACGGCGATGGTCTCGGATCGTCGCTCGGTCTCTACTGGCTCTTGAAGGCGCTCGGCAAAGAACCGGAAGTGATCATGCGCGACCCCGTGCCGCACTCTTACGGCAAACTGCCGGGAGCGGAAACCATCCGCGTCACGCCCGCCGTGGATCGCGAATACGACGCCGTCTTCGTCATCGAATGTTCCGACATCACGCGCCCCGGCCTCGCCAATCTCGACAAGCAATTCGTCGTCAACATCGACCACCACGCGACCACTTCCCTCTTCGGCACGATCAACTGGATCGACTCGACCGCTTCGGCCGTTGGCGAGATGATCTACAACCTGTGCAAGGCCATCGGCGTGCGCCCCTCGAAAGAGATCGCCGAGTGCGTCTACACGGCGCTCGTCACCGACACGGGTTCGTTTCATTACTCGAACACGACGGAGCGCACCTTCAAAGTCGCTTCCGAATTGCTGCGCGCGGGCGTCAAACCGGCGAAGGTGTCGCAGGCCGTCTTCAATAATTACCCGTGGAGCAAGCTCCAACTCTTGAGCCAAGTCTTGCCCACCGCGCGGCACGACGAGACGGGGCGCGTCGCCTGCCTGCGCCAGACCCTCGAGATGCAGCAGCGCGCCGGGGCTTCGGACGAAGATTCTGACGGCTTTGTCAATTATCCGATGAGCGTGGGCGAGGTTGAGGCGTGCGCCTTTTTGAAGGAGACCGCGCCGGGCGTCTATCGCACGAGTTTGCGCTCGAAGGGCGACGTGAACGTGGCGCGCATTGCGGAGAAGTTCGGCGGCGGCGGCCATCGCAACGCCGCCGGGTGCACGCTGACGGGCGATCTGGACGAGGCCGAGCGCAACATCGTCGCGCTTCTGGTCGAAGCGGTCGAGAATCGACCGAACGGCAACAGCAACGGCGCGACGGGGAACGAACAGCAACCGCCCGCGCCGCTCGGCGGCGGCAACACGCCGACAGGCCAACTGCCGCCCACGCTCATCCGCGGCACGCTCAACGCCGAAAGGTGAAGGAGCTGTTAGCTGTTAGCTGTTAGCTTGCAGCGGTCAGCCATCAGCTTTGTCCGCTGCATGTGGCTTTCCGAGTGGGTTCCTAAAGATCGATGCCAGCGACCGACGATGCTCAAAGGACAGTTCTCAGCTAACAGCTATTAGCTAACAGCTAACAGCTATCTTCGTTTATACTCTGCGCCTATGACATGGTTCCGTAAAAAGGGACAGAAGCTCGAAATGGTTCCGGCCGACGAGCGCGTCGTCAAGACCGAAGGCGTCTTTCGCAAGTGCCCGGAATGCGACGAGGCACTTTTCAAGAAAGACCTCGAAGAATCTCTGCAAGTCTGCCCGCCGTGCGGCCATCACTTCCGCATCGGCGCGCGCGAACGTCTCGCCATCCTCTATGACAACGCCGACTACGAAGAACTCGACGGCGAAGTCATCTCGCACGACCCGCTCAACTTCGTCGACACCAAGCCTTACCCGCAAAGACTCGAACAGGCCAAACGCGCGACGGGGCTGCCCGAAGCGATCATCAACGCGCGCGGGCGCATCGGCGGTCATCTCGTCTATGCCGGCGCGATGGACTTCAGTTTCCTCGGCGGCTCGATGGGTTCGGCCGTGGGCGAGAAGGTGACGCGTCTCGTGGAGCGCGCGATCAGAGACCGCGCCTCCGTCATCACCATCACCTCTTCGGGCGGCGCGCGCATGCAGGAGGGCACGCTCTCGCTCTTGCAAATGGCGAAAGTCTCGGCCGCGCTCGCGCAACTCGACAAGTCGCGCCTGCCGTTCATCTCCGTCTTGACCGACCCGACGACCGGCGGCGTCACCGCCAGTTTCGCTATGCTCGGCGACGTGATCATCGCGGAACCGAAAGCCCTGATCGGTTTCGCCGGGCCGCGCGTGATCGAACAAACCATCCGCCAGAAGTTGCCGAAAGATTTCCAACGCTCCGAGTTTTTGCTCGAACACGGCATGCTCGACGCCGTGGTTGACCGCCGCGAAATGCGCGCGCTCATCATCAAGATGCTCGACTTCATGGTGAACCCTGAAATCGGCGCGACCGCGCTCGATGTCGACATCAATTTCAACGGCAACCAGAACGGCCACAACCCCAAGTCGGCCACGTCCCTCATCCAAGAACAGACGGCCGAAGCGCCCCGCACCGCCGCCAAAACGCCTTCGGAAAATTAACGCCCGCGCTCGTCTCCAATCACTGAGAAAGACAAAGCAAAGCGAGTTAGAATTGCGTGCATGCGCTTTGACGAAGCGGTCAACTATCTACTGAGCCTCGGCCACGAGACCGTCGCGATCAAACTCGGTCTCGACAACATCGAACGCCTGCTCGCCGCGCTCGACAATCCCGAACGCGCCTACCCGGCCGTGCAGATCGCGGGCACGAACGGCAAAGGCTCGACCGCCGCGATGCTCGATAGCATCTGCCGCGCGGCGGGTGTCCACACCGGTCTCTACACTTCCCCGCACCTCGTCTCGATCAAGGAACGCATCCGCGTCGATGGGCGCGACATCACGCCGCGCGAGTTCGCGCGCTTCGCCACGCGCGTGCGCGCCGCCGCCACCGAACTGCAAACCCGGACGGGCGCGCTCCCGACCTTCTTCGAGCAGGTGACGGCCATCGCCTTGCTCGCCTTCCGCGAAGCGCGCGCCGACCTCGCCATTCTCGAAACCGGACTCGGCGGACGCCTCGACGCGACGACTGTTGCGCGCGCATCCGTCGTCGCCATCACGCCCATCGCGCTCGACCATCAGGAATATCTCGGCGATACGCTCGAAGCGATTGCCGCCGAGAAGGCCGCCATCATCCACGCGGGCGCGGCGGCGGCGGTCGTCGCCGTGCCGCAAGACCGGCGCGCGCGCTCCGTCATCACGGCGCGCTGCCGCGAGTTTCAAATCACGCCGCGCTTCACGACCGAAGACGTGCGCGTGCACGGCGCGGACGGGACGGGGCGTCTGCGCGTCACGTTCAAGACGCGCGACGACGTATACGACAAAGTCCAACTGTCTTTGCGCGGTCGCCATCAAGTGTGGAACGCGGCGACGGCCATTGCGCTCGCGGAAGTTTTGCGTGAACGCGGGCTGCCCATCACGCGCGAGGCGGTCGTCGCCGGACTCGAAACGGCCGAGCACGCCGGGCGACTCGAATTTATCCACGGCCGTCCATCTCTGCTCTTCGACGGCGCGCACAACGCTGCGGGCGCGCGCGCCTTGCGCGATTATCTCGACGAGTTCGCGGCAGGCTTTCAGCCCGTCACGCTCCTCTTCGGCGCGATGCGCGACAAAGATTTAGACGAGATCGCCGCCACGCTCTTTCCCGCCGCACGTCAATTGATCTTCACGCGCCCGCCGAACCCGCGCGCGGCCGGTCTCGATACGCTCGAACGACTCGCCGCAGCGCATCAAGGCGAAAGCGACGACGAGGCGGCTTTCTTCGAGTCGCCCGCCGAAGCCCTCGGCGCGGCCGAAAGGTTGACGCCGCGCGCGGGGCTCGTGTGCGTGACGGGGTCTCTGTATCTCGTCGGCGAAATCAAGAGCATCCGGGCGCGGCGCGCGCGTCGGAAGCCGCAACTCATAAAGATCGAGCGCGGGTTGAATCGCGGGGCGTAAAGTTTTAGTCTGCTTGCCGAAGCAATTCATTCGAGCACTTTATGCAAACGCGCGACTCTTAAGCGCGGCGGGAGGGAAGCTGATGGACACATCCGGCAAGGAAGCACCTGAAGTGAT
Source organism: Pyrinomonadaceae bacterium (assembly GCA_036387235.1). Taxonomy (GTDB): domain Bacteria; phylum Acidobacteriota; class Blastocatellia; order Pyrinomonadales; family Pyrinomonadaceae; genus JAIVJZ01. The sequence continues at coordinate 114,883 of DASVUD010000041.1, read as the reverse complement.
CGCGAGCGAAGACGTGTATCGCGGTCGCATCTTCACGATCACGGTCGATACGGTGCGCGAGCAAGGGCGCGAACACAAACGCGAGGTCGTGCGTCATCCGGGCAGCGGTTGCATCGTCCCGCTGCACGACGACGGGACGGTCTCGCTCGTCCGGCAGTACAGACACCCGACGGTGAAATACCTGTTGGAGATTCCGGCCGGCAGCCGCGACGAGTTCGAGCCGCCCGAGGAATGCGCGGCGCGCGAGTTGGAAGAAGAGTTGGGACTGGTGGCCGGGGCTTGGGAGAAGTTGTCGGAGTTCTTCGTCTCGCCCGGTTTCTGCGGCGAGAAGATGTGGGTCTATCTCGCCACGGACTTGACGGAGACCAAAGCCAGCCCCGAAGACGACGAGAACTTGGAGATCGTCCGCCTGCCTCTCGTGCGCGCCCTGGAGATGATCGAAGCGGGCGAGATCGAAGACGCCAAGACGATCATCGGCCTGACGCTCGCCGCCGCGCGCGTAAAGCAGGGATAAAGGGAAAGGGGAAAGGGAAAGGGGAAGAACGAGAACGCGCATTCGTCGAGCGAGACGCCTTCGTTGACAGACACGTTAATCGAAGAAGGCGCGACCATCGTGCGCCGCTTGTCTTCAACCTTTCCCCCTTTCCCCTTTCTTAGCCTTTCCCCTTTTCCCTTTTTCAGTCTTCCGTTACACTCGAAGTTATCGTGAACACACCGTTTGAAACTCCGCGCGGGCAGACTTCCGAGACAGAGGCGAACGCGCGCGACACCGCAACCCAGTCGCACGATCTTCCGGACGGCGCGCCGGAGACTTCGACGACGTTCAACGCAACTGCCGCCCTCCACTCGAATGCGGGCGGGCGGGCGGACGATCCGGCGTGGGGCTTGACGGCGGCTTTCGGCGTCTGGGTGGCGAGCGTGGGGCTCCTGTTGGCGGGCGGCGTGGTGGCGCTCGTCGTGTACGCGCTTATCCGCGTCCCTTCGCTCAACATGGCGGACTTGCAGCGCGCGTTGGAATCCGATCCGCTCGTCATACTGCTGTCCATCGCGGCGATGATTCCGGTGCACCTGTTGACCTTCGCCATCGCGTGGGCGGTGGTGACGGGTTTCAACCGGCGACCGTTCCGCGAAACCGTGGGGTGGAGTTGGGACGGACGTTTCAATTTGTTGGCCTGCCTGGGGCTGGCCGTCGGCCTGTGGCTGTGCGGCATCGCGCTCGCGACTTTGTTCGGCGGACAGGAGACGGACATCGACCGCATCATCTCCAGTTCAAACGCCGCGCGTTTCAGCGTCGCCTTTCTGGCCGTCGTCACCGCGCCCATCGTCGAAGAGACGGTCTATCGCGGCGTCCTCTTCCCGCCGCTCAGGCGCGCCGCCGGACAAACTTGGGCTATCGTCATCGTCACCTTGATGTTCGCCGGCGTCCACTTCTTCCAGTATTGGAACAACCTCGGCGTGATCTTGGCCGTGACGCTGCTGAGCCTCGCCTTGACTTGGGTGCGTGCGCGCACCGGCCGACTGCTTCCCTGCTTCGCCATTCACGCGGCGTTCAACGGCATTCAGGCCATCATCATCATCGCGCAGCCTTACCTGAAAACGCTCGTGCCCACCGAACCAACTGCGCCGCCGCAGCAAAGCGCGCTCCTCTGCGATGCGCTCGTCGGTGCACTCGCACGTCTCTGTCTATAAAAGCATGACACATGAAGTGGTCGTCGTTGGCGCTGGTGTTGGCGGCTTGACGACGGCCGCGCTGCTCGCCGCGCGCGGCGTGGACGTGTGCGTCATGGAGAAAGAGCCGGAGGGCGGCGGCTGCGCTGCCGTGACGTGCGAACGCTTTGGCTACCGCTTCGACACGAGCGCCGGACTCTACGCCGGGTGGGGCGCGGACGACATACACGCGCGCGTCTTTTCAGAGTTGCGCGTCTCCGCGCCGGAAGCGCGCCGCCTCGCGCCCGCTTACGTCGTGAGGTTGCCGGACGCGACCGAGGTGCGCGTCGGAGCGGGCAGCGGCGACAAAGATTCCGGCGAAGGAAGCGCGGAAGAATTTGAGACGGAACTCGCGCGCGCGTTTCCCGAATGTGCCGGGGCGGCGATTCGTTTCTACCGCGAACTCGCGACAATCGCCGAAGCGTTGCAGCGCGCCGCGCGCCGCGCGCCCGCACTCGCCACGCTCTCGAAGTTCGCGCGCATGAAACTTCTCGCCGCCGAACCGCGCCACGCCGCGCGCATCCTCTCACTGCAAACACACACCGTGGCCGAGCATCTCGCCGGCACGTCCACGCGCTTCCGTCGCTTCATCGACGCGCAACTGCAAATCTACGCCGCTTGCGCGAGCGACGAATGCGCCTATCTCCACGCGGCCGTCGTGCTCGATCTGCCGCGACGCGGACTCTACAGTTTGCGCGGCGGGGCGAGGGCGCTCGCTCGCGCGCTCGTCGATTCCATCAAACGGAGCGGCGGACGCCTCCGCTTCGACACGACCGCGCTGCGCCTCGCCTTCGACTCAAGCGGACGCGTCAACGGAGTCGATCTGTTGAGCGGCGAAAGCGTCCGCGCCACGCGCGCCGTCGTCAGCAACCTCACGGTCTGGGACACCTACGGCAAACTCGTCGGCGCGGCGCGCACGCCCGCAGAGGTGCGCGAGCGTCTGAAACGCGTGCAGGGGTGGGGCGCGTATCTGCTCCACCTCGGCGCGGACGAAGGTGCGATTGCGCGTCTCCCCTCAGAACGCATCCTCGCGCTCGACGATTGGCAAGAGGGCGCGCCATACGATGCGACGCGCGCGCAGTTTATGTTCACGGCCGCGCCCGCTTGGGACGAAGCGCGCGCACCCACGGGAAAGCGCGCCGCGACCGTCTCGCTCTACACGAACGCCCCCGACTGGTTCGCCTATCACACGGACGAGACGGAGCACGAAGCGCAGGATCAAGAGATGCTCGAAGCCTGTTGGACGCGCCTGCACGCGGCGCTGCCCGAACTCGGCGCGGGCGCGGAGGTGATCGAGACGGTCACGCCGCGCACCTTCTACGAAGCGACGCGCCGCAAACTCGGCATGGTCGGCAGCATCCCGCAGACGCTCGCCAACTCCGGCGCGCGTGCCTTCACGCACCTCACGCCTTTCACGCACCTTTACACCGTCGGCGACACGACCTTCCCCGGCCACGGCCTCGCCGCCGTCACCCACTCCGCCCTCATTGTCGCTGACGAAATCACGAAGAAACGATGAAGGAGGAACGGAAGACAAGTGAATGGTCAAGGGTAAATGGTGAATGGATAAAACCCGGTTCTTTCCATTCACCATTTACTATTCACCATTCACCGCTTTTCATTCATCGTTCATCGTTTTTACTTGCGTGTGAATTCGAGCGCGGCGCGTGTGTCCGCTTCCGTGCCGCGGATGATGAGAACTTGATCTGTGTCGAGACGGACGAGGGTGAGGCGTGCGCTGTTGTCGCGCCAGATGAATTGCGCGGGGTCGTTCGCGGTGGCGGCGGCGTCGCGTTGTTCGCCGAGTTTGCCGCGCATCGCGTTGTAGGCGCGGAAGAACTCGGCCGCGTCTTCGGGTCTGTCCCAGAGAGTTTTCCAGACGAACAGTGGCGTCGTGCCGCCGTCGCGTTCAAAGAGGTAGGCGCGGTCGCCGCCCCAGCCCGCTGCGGCGCGCGCGGCCTCCGTCGCCGCAAGTGTTTTCAAGAGCAGACCGCGCACGCCGAGTTCGCCGAGCGGCGTGCTGGCCGCGAGCCGCCAGTTGTTCGCGTTGAAGCCTGCTTCGTCCACCGCCGCTTCGCGCGGCTGTTCGCCCGCGAAATATTTTTCCGCGTGCAGAACTTGCTCGCTCGAAGCGGGCGGGCGTCGAAAGAGTTCGTCGATGCCGCGCGCGCCCGACTTGCGCCGCACGGCTTCGACGAAGCGCGTGCCGTCGCGGTAGCGGAAGATGAAAGTTTCGGTCAAGAGCGGGGGGAAGAACGCGCCGATCTCGCGCCGGTATTCGCCGAAGCGCGCGTCCTCGCCTCGCGCGATCTCTTCGAGCGTGCGCCGCGACCAGACGGCGTCCGTTTGCTCTCTGCGTCGCTGCACGTTCATCGCGTCGCCTTCGACGACGGCGAAAGCAGCCTCCGCGCGGTCGAAGTTGTAAGGGCGCACGGCCAACAGTTTCAGCAAATCGAAATGCTGGTCTTGTAGCGCATGGACGTATTCGTGCGTGATCAGCGATTCGTCGCGCGCCGGAGCGGAAGCGCCGTCCGCGCCCTGACCACCGAGGACGAGCACGCGCTTGTCTTGCGGCGAGTAGGTTGCGCCCGCCGAGGCAGCCGTGAAACTGGCGGCGAGCATGGCGAGGTCTGTGCCTTCGGGCAGCATGCCACCCGCGACGGCGAGACGGCCGAGCGCGCGCAGTTCGTCGCCCGCCAGTTCGTCGGCCAACTCTTTCGTGCGCGTGCCGTATTCCCAACCGGACAACTCGATCATCCCTGCGTCGCTACGCCACGCGAGTTCACGCGTCGCGGCCACGGCTGACATCACGCGGCGACGCATCTGGTCGAGCGCGGGCGACAGAGGCCGCACCGGCAAAGGCGTCAACTCGCGCTTCGCGGGCGCGATTGCTCCCAGCGCCGGAACGCCTTTGCGCCCCGCGCGTTTGCTGCCGCACGACGACGTGGCGGCCGAGAGCGCCGCGCAGACAGCCGCGATGATGACGAAAACAAAAACCGCACGCCCTTTAAACCTTGTTCGCATACGAACTTTAGACGCGCCAGACGCGCCCCGCGATGCCGAAGGAAAGAAGGGGAGAGGGAAAGGGGGAAAGGGGAAAGGTTTAAAAACAAGAAGGCGCGTCGAGTTGTGCGCCGCTTGTTTTCCACCTTTCCCCTTTCCCCCTTTCCCTATCCTGTTCCCCTTCCCCTTTCCCCTGTGTCTTGATCTATTCGAGCAGGTCGAGCATGGAGTTGCCGTTGCTGCGCGTGGGCGGCGCGGCGGACGTGGAGGGTTGCGTCTGGGGAGTGCTGCCGAGGTCTGTGAGTTTGAGGCGGAGGTTGCCTTGATTGGAGGCGTAGGAGAGAGCTTCGTCTTTGTTGAGCGTGCCGTTGCGGATCAGTTTTTCGAGCACGGTGTCGAAGGTCTGCATGCCTTCGAGTTCGCCCTGCTCCATCGCGTCGATGAGCGAGCGGCCTTCGGATTCGCCGCGCTCCATGTATTCGCGCGTGCGCGCGGTGGATTTGAGAATCTCGATGGCCGCGACGCGCCCCTGCCCGTCGGCGCGCGGCACGAGGCGCTGCGAGACGATGAAGCGGAAGGTTTGCGACAGGCGACCGCGAATGGCGGCCTCCTCGTTTTTCGGAAAGACGCCGATGATGCGGTCGACGGTCTTCGAGGCGTCGATGGTGTGCAGGGTGGAGAGGACGAGATGCCCCGTCTCGGCCGCTTCGAGCGCGACTTCGATGGTTTCGCGGTCGCGCATTTCGCCGACGAGGATCACTTTGGGCGCTTGGCGCAAGGCCGCGCGCAGGGCGCGGGCGAAATCGGGCGTGTCGGAATGAAGTTCGCGCTGGTGGATGGTCGAATTCTTGTGGCGGTGCAGGAATTCGATGGGGTCTTCGATGGTGACGATGTGGTAGTACTTTTGCTCGTTGATGAGGTCGATGATGGCCGCGAGCGTGGAGGATTTGCCGGAGCCGGTCGGGCCGGTGACGAGGACGAGGCCGTTCTTGAGTTCGGCGATGTCTTTGAGTTGCGGCGGCAGATTGAGTTCGCGCCAGCCGGGCGGGTCGGGCGGGATGACGCGCATGACGATGGCGTGTGTGCCGCGCTGCATGAAGATGTTGACGCGGAAACGCGAGACGCCCGGCGCGCTGAAAGAGACGTCGGCCGAGCCAAACTTTTCGAGGCTCTCGATGGCCGCCGGATTCTTGCCCATGATGATCTTGGAGATGCCGGAGGTGTGCGCCGGGGTCAGTTTTTCGAGGCCGGGATAGGCGACGCCCTGTAGCTTACCGAGCAGTTCGACCTGCGGCGGTCGCCCCGGCGAGAAGATCAGGTCGCTCACTTTGCCGGAGACGGAGAGCATCGTTTGGAGGACGTGGACGAAATTCAGCGGGGCGTGCATCTGTTGTCCGCCCGCATCGGTCGCGTGCGTGCCGCCCGTGGGTACGGCGGCGTGCGTGGTTTGAGTCAACATAAAATTCGTTGTGTAGTTTCCAAGAATATGGATTTGGACGAGAACGTGATTGAGTGGCTTGTTGCCCGTGAGTTGAGCGAAGACCTGTCGGCCTTGCAGCCGCCGAGGACTTTACTACTGTACCGTTCCGAGCAAACTTTCGTAAAGCCTGTAACGAAAAAAAGACGCGACGGGCAAACAACCGCGCCGTTTCCGGCGTACATCAAATTACAGGTCAGGCACGGGATGTGCTTCAACGGTTTTACGAACGTGTCCCGAACCGACCGGAAGGAGGCGCTTGAAAGTTTATGGCAACGTACAGAGACCCTGTGCGAGTGTTTGCTCCGCTGGAGGTGTTAGAGCGCCTGCTGGAGATTCGTGAAGAAGCGGGTTACTCTCCCGAAATCTTTCTCCGCTCGTCCGATGACTTGGCAGCTTACTTCGACGCTTACGGCTTTGACGTTTACGCGTTCACCGAGACGGAATCAGAGTTTCAATACGGCCGCTACCGTGCCGCGCTCGCCCCGGGCGGCGACCACGCGCACAGTTCACTGACCGCACACTGAACTAACTAACCGCACGCTTAACCGAAACGGGGGCGACCTTGAAAAAGGTCGCCCCCGTTTCACTTCACGCCCGCGCATTTCAACTTTGAGATTCAGAGAGCCTTGACGACGACGAAAGTTACGTCGTCGCTTGCGCCGCGCCCGGCTGTCCATTCGAGCACGTCGGCGTGCAGGAAATCGATCAACCGGCGCGCGCTCAGGTGGCGCGCCTCCTTCACCTTGAGTTGGAGACGGTCGCGGCCGTATTCCGTGCCGAACTCGTTCGTGGCCTCGGTGATGCCGTCGGTGTAGAGCAGGATGAGCTGGCCGGGCAGGATGGGCAGGTAGTATTCGTAGTAGCGCGTGTCGCGAAACATGCCCAAAGGGAGTCCGCCGCGTTCGATGAAGCGCGCGTTGCCTTCCGCGTCCATCAGCAGCGGCGGGTTGTGCCCGGCGTTGGCATAGGCGAGCGTGCGATTGGTGGAGTCGAGCGCGCCGTAGAAGGCCGTCACGTACTGGTTGTTCTCGATTGACTCCCAGAGCAGATAGTTGACCTTCGACATGGAGATGTTCGGCGCGTAGCCGATGTGGATGGCGGCGCGCAAGGAGGCGCGCAGGAAGGCCATCAAGAGCGCGGCGGGCACGCCCTTGCCCGACACGTCGGCGATGACGATGCCGAGATGGTCTTCGTAGAGACTGACGAAGTCGTAATAGTCGCCGGAGACTTCTTCGGTCGAGAAATTGTAGGCGCTGATGTCGAAGCCTTCGAGTTGCGGGTCGTGTGCGGGCAGGAGTTCGAGTTGGACGTGGCGTGCGACTTCGAGTTGCGCCTGCAAGCGTTTCTTCTCGACCGACTGTTTGTGCAGCATCGCCTTCTCGATGATGATGGCGACCTGCGAGGCGAGCAGCATCAGGATTTCCAGATCGTCTGCGGTGTAAGCGTTCTTGCAGTCGCTTTCCAGATCGAACGCGCCGATCACTTCCTCGTTCGAGATGATCGGCGCGACCATCTCGGAACAGGTCGCGCGGCGCGCGTTGACGTAGCGCGGGTCTTGGCTCACGTCGTGGACGATGAGCGGCTCGCCCGTCTGCGCCGCGTAGCCGAGCAAGCCTTCGCCCACTTTCAGGTGCAAGCCGGTCAATTCGTTGATGTCGTAGCCGCGCACGGCCGTGGTGCTGAAACCTTTGAGCGCGCCCAGTTCGCCCGTGCCCTTCGTGCCGTCCGCTTGCTCGTTGCGCTCGATGATGTAGATGCCGGCGGCGTCGTAAGGAAGCAGCGAGCCGAGCGTGTCCATCACAAGTTCGAGCACTTCGTCCACGTCGAGCGAACGGCTGATCTTCTTCGTGATGTCGAGCAACATCCGCAGCTTATCGACGATGGTGAGTTGTGTCCTCGCCGTCGTCGACTTCTCCGCCGCATCTGTGATCTGTTCCGCCATAGAATGTTCGCGTTTGATCGTCGCGCCCGCTAAGTCCTCTCGACGAGCGCGGATGATTATAGAGTATGACGTGGGAAGCAAGAAGAATCGAGCGGGCAAGCTCTAGGCAGGCCCAAAGCAGATGTTGTCCCGGAGGGACTTTTCATCTTCAGGCCGTTTCGAGCGCGCTTTCGGTCAGTAAGGCGAACTCAAGGGCGGCCGTCGTGCGGTGGCGGAAGAAATCGTTCACGTCCGAAGGCAAATGGATGCGCGCGAGTGTGAGGCCGCGCGAGGCGAAGAGTTCAGTGTAACGCTCGGAGGCGCGACGCCCGGCCGCGTCCGGGTCGAGCGCGGCGACGGTGCGAAACCGACCGAGCGGCGCGAGCCATTCTTCTTTCAGACCACCCGCTCCCACCAGCCCCACGGCGGCAAAGCCGTGCGCCGCGAGCGTCAGCGTGTCGGTAAAGCCTTCGACGAGATAGACGACGCTTCCGCTCGGCAGTTCGGTCAAACAGTCCGCGTTGTAAAGCGCGGGCACGCCGCCCCGCATGTTGTGCCAGCGCGGCTCGACTCCGGCGGCCGTCGTGCGCGCCTGCAAATAGACGGCGCGCCCTTCGACGCGGAAGGGGAACAGCAGGCGATGCCGGTAAAACGTCAGGTGCGCACGCGCGTTGAAGAGTCCGCCGCGCCGCAACTCTTCGAGCGAAAAGGCCGCCTGCATTTTTCGCATCACGCGCCGGTAAGCGCGGCGCGGAAAATAGACGACGCCTGCGCCGATGGCCGTCGCCGGGTCGATGCCGCGACGCGCGAGATAGTTCAACCCTTCACTCTGATCTTCGGCGCGACAGGCCGCAAGCAGTGCCTCGCACACTTCCGTCAGACGCGCCGCGCCGAGCGGTTCGAGTTCGGTTTCCGTCGCCGCCCCCTCGTCCGGCGCGGCGCGCTGCGCGAGCGTCGGAGCGCCGTCGCTGCTCGTCGTGCGCCGCCGCCCCGCGAGTCCGAGTTCGCGCGCCAGTTCGCGTACGGCGCGACCGAACTTGACGCCGTGCATCAATTCGTAGAAGCGTATCGCGTCGCCGCCCTCGTCGCGCGAGAAGCAATGGAAGAGGCCGCGCGCGAAGTCTACGGATAAACTCGGATGGCCTGTGCCGCTGTGCGCGTGCGCGGGGATGGGGCAGAGCGTTTGCAGGCGGTTGCCTGTTGTCGTCGGGTGTGCGTGCGGAAGGTAGCGGAGGTAGAAAGTGCGATAGTCGATCCGGCTCTTGATCTGATCGCGTAGCCTGAGCAGGCGTTCGCGCCCGGTGTGTGGCTCAACGGGCATGGCCGCCGTTGTTGTTGTTGTTCGCGTAAGCCTGACGCGCAGCCCAACGCGCCTCGACCTCTTCGGCGTGGCGCGCGCGATACTCGCCCCACAGGCGCGACACCTTCATGCGGTATTCGACGAGTTCGCGGCTCACGTTGAAACGCCGCGCGATCTCGGTCGAAGTACGACCGGCGCGCACGTAGCGCCGGAGCGCCGCATAGGGCACGAGCGCCGCCGCGCCCACGGCGTAGGCCGCCTCTTCGTCGGCCTCGTTGTAATCGCGCGCCACGGTCTTGCCCTGTTTGTTCTGCGCCACGATGGACAGGCGGTTCGCCTTGTGGCCGAGGAAGACGTGGCAGACTTCCTCCATCAAGGTCGCGTTGTTGCGCGCCTGACCGTGGCGCGGGTTGAGAATGACGAGCCGCCACCCGTTCGGCAAAGGGCGCGAACACGTCCCGCCCGACCACGCGTCCGCGCCGACGCCGAGCAGATGTTCGCGCGCTTCTTCCGAGAGTCCTTGAATCTGCTCGAAGTCGATCACCATCAACTTCGCAAAGTGCGCGAGGGCGAACGGGTCGAGCGGTTCGTCGTCGCGGCGCAAGCCCGCGAAGTCGCGCAAACCGAGCGCGCGCACCTCGTATTGGCGTCCCTTGAAAGTCGGCGGCAGTTGCGTCTCGTCCACTGTGCTCAACCGTTCCTCAGTCGCGGCCGAAAGTTTTGAGTGGGACACGATAGTCTCCCCAATGCTTCAGGCCGCGTAAATGTCGCCGTCAATTATACCCGCTCGCGCACCGTTTTTCAGAACTCCGCCCGTTCGCAGGTAGATGGGGAAAGAAGTTCACGTTGGAGGCGCAAAAGTTGGAAAACGTAAGGCGCAAAGAAAACAGTTAACTTTAGTAATCATCCAATTCCTTTGCGCCTTCTGCTTTAGCTCTTTGCGCCTCCAGCGTGAAACGTCTTTATTTCAAACTTAACCACTACCCGTTCGCGCGCAGGTGCTCCGTCCGTTCTAGTAAGGCCACTTCCAATCGCGTATCTCCGGCATGTCGTCGCCGTGCGCGCGGATGTAGTGGCGGTGCTCGATCAACTTGTCGCGCATCTCTTCTTTCGCGTGCGCGCCGACGGCGGCGAGCCGGGGCACGCGCTCGATCGCGTCCATGACGAGATGAAAACGGTCGAGGTCGTTTAAGACCACCATGTCGAAGGGCGTGGTGGTCGTGCCCTCTTCCTTGTAGCCGCGCACGTGTATGTTCGGGTGGTTGGTGCGTCGATAGGTGAGGCGATGGATCAGCCACGGGTAGCCGTGGAAGGCGAAGATGACGGGGCGATTCGTGGTAAAGAGCGAATCGAACTCTTTGTCGGACAGACCGTGCGGGTGCTCGCTCGCGGGCTGCAAGGTCATCAAATCGACCACGTTCACGACGCGCACTTTCAAATCGGGAAAACGCTCGCGCAAAATACTGACGGCGGCCAGCGTCTCCAAAGTCGGCACGTCGCCCGCGCAGGCCAGCACCACGTCCGGCTCGTGGCCTTCGTCGTTGCTCGCCCAGCTCCAAATCCCCAAACCCTTCGTGCAATGTTTGACGGCCGCCTCCATGTCCAGATACTGCAAGGCCGGTTGTTTGCCCGCGACGATGACGTTGACGTAGTTGCGACTGCGCAAACAGTGGTCTGTGACGGAGAGCAGGGTGTTGGCGTCGGGCGGCAAATAGACGCGCACAACTTCGGCTTTTTTGTTGATGACGTGATCGATGAAGCCGGGGTCTTGGTGGCTGAAACCGTTGTGATCTTGTCGCCAGACGTGCGAGGACAGTAGATAGTTGAGCGAAGCGATGGGACGCCGCCAAGGGATGCCGCGCGTCGTCTTCAACCACTTGGCGTGCTGGTTGAACATCGAATCGATGATGTGGATGAACGCCTCATAGCAGTTGAAGAAGCCGTGGCGGCCGGTCAGCAGATAACCTTCGAGCCAGCCTTGGCAGAGATGCTCGCTCAAGACTTCCATCACGCGGCCGTCGGGCGAGAGGTGTTCGTCGGTCTGTAAGACCGGATCGACGAAGACGCGGTCGGTTGCGTCAAACACGGCGTTCAGACGATTGGAAGCCGTCTCGTCCGGCCCCATCACGCGAAAGTTGCGCTGCTCCGCGTTGAGCTTCATCACGTCGCGCAAAAATACGCCCATCACGCGCGTCGCTTCCGCTTCAGACGTTCCCGGCTTCCCGATTTCAACCGCGTAGTCGCGGAAATCCGGCAAACGCAAATCCTTCAAGAGCAAGCCGCCGTTGGCGTGCGGGTTCGCGCCCATGCGCCGCTCGCCTTCAGGTGCGAGTTCGGCCAACTCCGCGCGCAACTTTCCGTTCTCATCAAACAACTCATCGGGCTTGTAACTAAGCATCCACTCTTCGAGCAGGCGCAGGTGTTCGGGCTTCGCGGCCAACTCGGCGAGCGGCACTTGATGCGAGCGGAAGGAGTTTTCCGTCGGCCGCCCGTCCACGGACTTCGGCCCCGTCCAACCTTTCGGCGAGCGCAAAATGATCATCGGCCAGCGCGGTCGCGCCGTGAAGCCTTCGCCGCGCGCGCGCCGTTGAATCTCCGCAATCTCCGTGCGGATGGTGTCGAGCGTGGCGGCCATCAGTTGGTGCATCGCTTCCGGGTCGTCGCCTTCGACGAAATAGGGCTGATGGCCGTAGCCCGTGAAGAGGCTCGTCAGTTCTTCGTCGGACATGCGCGCGAGCACGGTCGGGTTGGCGATCTTGTAGCCGTTCAGATGAAGGATGGGCAGCACTGCGCCGTCGCGCGCCGGGTTCAGGAATTTGTTGGAATGCCAACTGGCGGCGAGCGGCCCCGTCTCGGCCTCGCCGTCGCCGACGACGCAGGCGGCGATCAAATCCGGATTGTCGAAGACCGCGCCGTAGGCATGGACGAGCGCGTAGCCGAGTTCGCCCCCTTCGTGGATCGAGCCGGGCGTCTCCGGCGCGACGTGGGAGGGGATGCCGCCGGGGAAAGAGAACTGTTTGAAGAGTCTTTGCATCCCTTCGGCGTCTGGGGACACGTCCGGGTAGAACTCGCTGTACGTCCCTTCGAGGTAAGTGTTGGCGACGAGGCCGGGGCCGCCGTGTCCCGGCCCGGCGATGTAGATAACGTTCAGGTCGTGCTGTTTGATCAGACGGTTGAGGTGGACGTAGATGAAGTTGAGGCCGGGCGTCGTGCCCCAGTGGCCGAGCAGGCGCGGTTTGACGTGCGCGAGCGTCAGAGGCTCGCGCAAGAGCGGGTTGTCGTACAGGTAGATTTGGCCGACCGACAGATAGTTGGCCGCGCGCCAGTAGGCATGCAGACGCCGCGCCTCTTCCGCGTTCAAGGGCAGCGTCTCTCTCAAGACAGGGCTAGACATCGCGCGAACTTCACCTTTCTTCGTTAAGAGCGTAAGACACAAAATTATTTTGCCGGACACGAAGCTCCAACTCTAAAAGGAATCGACTCCATCCGGCAAATCGAAAAGTGACGCGCAACGCGAAACACGGCGCGGGCGAAAAATATTTTCAAGCGTGACTTAAGTCACTGCCGGGCGCTTCAGCATGTCGCACACTTCGCAGCGGAAGGAGAACTTACTGCTTATGAACATCAGCACTGAAAAGACTGTCCGCGAATACGCTTTGGAGATGCCGCAGGCCACGCGCGTCTTCGAGAAACTGAAGATCGATTATTGCTGCGGCGGCGGGCGCTCCGTCGGCGCGGCCTGCGAGGCGGCGGGCGTCCAACCGGACGAACTGGCGAGATTGTTGGAACAGGCCGGGACGGCCTACATGCCGGAGAACGTGGCCGCCCGCGTCCACACCGGCACGCTCGCCGAACTCATCGACTACATCATCGACAAGCACCACGTCTTTACGCGCGAAGAGATGGAGAGAATCGACGTGCTCTTCGACAAGGTCTGCTTCAAGCACGGCGAAAGCCACCCGGAGGTCGTCCGCGCGCGCACGCTCTTCCGACGCCTCTCCGACGATTTGAAGCCGCACATGTTCAAGGAGGAAGCGGTTCTCTTCCCCTACGTCAAGGCGCTCGAAGAAGCCGCGCGGCGCGGAACGGCGAGACCCTTCGCGCCGTTCGGGACGGTGAACAATCCCGTCCGCATGATGATGTTCGAGCACGACACGGCGGGCGACCTCCTGCGCGAACTGCGCGTCGCAACCACCGACTACGCCGTGCCCGCCGACGCCTGCCTCAGCTTCCGCACGCTCTACGACGCGCTCCAAAATTTCGAGCAGGATTTGCACCAGCACATCCACCTCGAAAACAACGTCCTCTTTCCCCGCGCCGTCGAGTTGGAAACTGAAAAACGATGAACGATGAACGATGAAGTGAAAGCGGTAAATGGTAAATGGTGAATGGTGAAAAACCGGCTTCATCCATTCACCATTTACCATTCTTCCCTTCATCGTTCTTCTAATCTACGCCTGCGAAGGCGGCGAGCGATTTTTCGTCGGGGATGGTGAGGGTGCGGCCTTCGTGCCGGACGAGGCCGTCGAGTTGGAGGCGCGTGAGGGCGCGCGAGACGACTTCGCGCACCGAGCCGACGCGCGCCGCGATCTGCTGGTTGGTGTGCGACAGTTCGACGCGCAAGCCTTCCGGCGTCCGCGCGCCCTTCGTGCGAGCCTCCGTGAGCAGGAAGCGCGCGAGCCGTTGGCCGACCTCGCGCAGCGAAAGCGTCTCGACCAGTTCGGCGCAGCGGCGCAGACGCCCGGCCAGCACCTTCAACGCGGCCAGAGCTATTTCCGGGTGTTCGAGCGAGAGGCGGCGCACGTCGCCTTTGGCGAGAAAGAGCACGTGCGTCTCTTCTTCGGCGGCGACCGTAGAGGGGAAAGGGCCGTCGTCGAAGACCGGCAGCTCGGCCACCGTCGCCCCGGCGCGCTCGACGTGGATGACCTGCTCGCGCCCTTCGACGCTCTCGCGAAAAGCGCGCACCGACCCTTTGACGATCACGTAGAGGCCGTGCGCCTCCGCGCCCGCGATGAAAAGTATTTCGTCGCGCGCGTAGCGTCGTTCGACGGCGCGTGCGGCCAGAGCGCCGAGAGTTTTTTCGTCGAGTTCTCCGAATAGCGGCGTGCGTTTGAGCGCGGCGATCTTGTCCGTCTGCATGCGCCTATCTTGTCCCTTCGGCGCGCCCGGTGACAAGCGCGCGGGCGCGAGCGGGTGTGACTTAAGTCATATCGCGCGCTCCGTGCCTCGTGTGAGGATGCACGGCGGACAAGAAAGCGCGTGAGCGCGAGGCACGACTCGCCGCGCGTACGCACCGCGATTTCGATTTGTTTCACCTCAAGTTTGAGGAGGATTTATGTTCAGCCAATATAAACGTTTGTGGATAGCTCTGGCGGTCGTCATCATCGGGTCGTTCGCCGTGCTCGGCGGCTTCGGTTATCAAGCGATCAAGAACGCGCCGCCCATCCCGCGCGAAGTGGTGACGACGGACGGCCGCGTCCTGTTCGACGGCGCGACGATCCAGACCGGCCAGAATGTGTGGCAATCGCTCGGCGGCCAGGAGATCGGCTCGATCTTCGGCCACGGCGCATACGTCGCACCCGACTGGACGGCCGACTGGCTGCACCGCGAGTCCACGCTTGTGCTCGACCTGTGGGCGCGCGACGCGGGCGCAAGTGATTTCGCTTCGCTGCCCGTCGAACAACAGGCGGCCTTACAGGCTCGCCTCGTGCGCGAGATGCGTACCAACACTTACGACGCCGCGACGGGGCGCGTGACCATTTCGCCCGCGCGCGCCGAAGCCTTCGAGCGCGTCGCCGCGCACTACGCGGAAGTGTTCGCCGCCGGGCGCGACGATTACGCTATCCCGCGCGGCGCGCTCAAGGACGCGACGAAGGCGCGGCAGATGGCCTCCTTCTTCTGGTGGACTTCGTGGGCGGCCTCGACGAATCGCCCCGCGTCGAACGTCTCCTACACGCAGAACTGGCCGCACGAACCGCTTGTGCAGAACGTGCCGACCGGCGGCGCGGTCGTCTGGAGCGTCATCAGTTTCATCCTCCTGCTCGCAGGGATCGGCGGCATGGTCTGGTACTTCGCCTCGAAGCAAGAGCACGAACACGCGCATCAAGAACTGCCGGAGCGCGATCCGCTACTGGGCATCAGCCCGACGCCTTCGCAGCGCGCCACCTTCAAATACTTCTTCGTCGTCGCCGCGCTCATCGTCGCGCAGATCGGGCTGGGAGCAATCGCGGCGCACTACGGCGTGGAAGGCTCAGGCTTCTACGGCATCCCGCTCGACCAATGGCTGCCCTATTCGGTGGCGCGCACCTGGCACACGCAACTCGGCCTCTTCTGGATCGCCACCTCTTGGCTCGCCACCGGACTCTTCATCGCCCCGGCCGTCAGCGGCTACGAGCCGAAATATCAGCGGCTGCTCGTCAACGTCTTATTCGGCGCGGTGCTGCTGGTCGTCGTCGGTTCGCTTTCGGGCGAGTGGCTCGGCGTCCACCAGTATCTCGGCGAGTATTGGTTCTGGTTCGGTCATCAGGGTTATGAGTACGTCGATCTCGGACGCTTCTGGCAGATACTTCTCTTCGGCGGACTCTGCTTCTGGCTCTGGTTGATGTGGCGAGCCATCCGCCCGGCGCTCGCTGAGCGGGGCGAGAGCCGTTCGCTCCTGTTGCTCTTTCTCATCGCCTCCATCGCCATCCCGCTCTTCTACGCGGCCGGGTTGATGTACGGCAAGAAGAGCCACATCGTGACGGCCGAATATTGGCGCTGGTGGGTCGTGCATCTCTGGGTCGAAGGCTTCTTTGAAGTGTTCGCCACGGTCGTCATCGCCTTTTTGTTCACGCGCATGAAACTACTGGCCGTGCGGACGGCGACGAAAGCCGTGCTCTTTTCGACAGTCATCTTTTTGTCGGGCGGCATCGTCGGCACGTTCCATCACCTCTACTTCACGGGGATGCCCGCGAGCGTGCTCGCGCTCGGCGCGACGTTCAGCGCGCTCGAAGTCGTGCCCCTCGTTTTGATCGGCTTCGAGGCGTGGGAGAACATCCGTCTGGCGCGCGCGGGCGAATGGCTCACGGCCTACAAGTGGCCGATCTACTTCTTCGTCGCCGTGGCCTTCTGGAACTTCGTCGGCGCGGGGCTGTTCGGCTTCCTCATCAACCCGCCGATTGCGCTCTATTACATGCAGGGCTTGAACACGACGCCCGTCCACGGCCACACGGCGCTGTTCGGCGTCTACGGCATGCTCGGCATCGGGTTGATGCTCTTCTGCCTGCGCGCGCTCGAACCGGGGAAGGCTTGGAAGGAGTGGCCTTTGAAGACCGCCTTCTGGGCGATCAACGGCGGCCTCGCGGCGATGGTCTTGCTGTCGCTCTTGCCCATCGGCCTGATGCAGACGTGGGCTTCGGTCGAGTACGGCACTTGGTACGCGCGCTCGTCCGAATTTTTGCAGACCGGCTTGATGGACAAACTGCGCTGGATGCGCGTCTTCGGCGACACGACGTTCGCCGTCGGCGCGTTCGTCCTCGGCTACTTCGTGCTCGGCCTCATCACCGGCCGCTCGTTCGACAAGCGCGACCCCATCAAGACGAGCGAAGCGAAACTCAAACTGACCAAAGACGCCATGTCCGCGCACGGCGACTGACCGAGGCCGCGCACACTTCACACACAGACCGAGAAGAGGCGGCGAGTTGATTCGTCGCCTCTCTCGTTTTAAAGCGACTGACAAAACCGTGCCTCTCTCACCGCGCGGATTGCGAAAATTCACCAAAGCGCGAGCGTAAAATTCCCCTCGCACGCCGCGCCGCGCGTCCCGCGTCTCCTCTTGTTCGCGCGAATATGCGGCAAACTCCGCACGTCTCTTTTCTTTAACGGTCGGCACGACGATTGCGACGTGCAAAGTTGAACTGACGCTCGATGTTCGGGCGTCGGCGACTGACCCGGACGCACCGGACTTTCGACGGCGCGAGGCTCTGAGGAGTCTGAGGAAGGTTATGTCCACACCTTACAGGTTGAACGAACTTGAAATTGGAGACGGCTGCACGGGGCGCGCGGCGGGACGCTCCGCCCTCAAAACCCTCGCCAATTACTAGAACAGTGACGAGTGACGAGTGACAAGAGAAGCAAGTAAATGGTGAAGGGTGAATAGAAAGAATCGGATTTCTCCATTTACCATTCACCATTTACCAGCCTTCCCTTCATCGTTTTTTCATTTCGTTGCTCCGTCGAGCACGACGAATCCCGTCTCGCCGCCGCCGGAGGTGACGTTGACGATGGGCGAGCCGGACAGGCGCACGAGCGCGCCTTCGGCCTTGCCGTTGAAGAGGAACGGGTTGGTATCGACGTACATCGCTTGCAAGCTCCAACCGTCTTGGTCGAAGACGGGAAACTCTTCCCGGTGCAACTCGACGCGCTCCTGCACGACGTAGTCGGCCGCGAGCGCCGCCTTGAGCGCATCGTCCCATTCGCCTGCGGTCGCCAGATGTCCCAGCGAGATGCCGAGGCCGCCGTAGTCGTCGTTCGGCTTGAGGACGAAGCGAGCGCGGCGTCGCCGGATGAGTTCCAAAAGGTCGCACGGCTCGCCTCGATAGTCCGTGCGCCGCTCCGAGACGCGGCGCGTCCACGGCACGCACGCGCGGATGCAAGCGTGTTCGGGCGCGGTGAACAAGTGCGCGTGCGCCTTTGCGGTCAACAACTCGAAGGCGGCCTTCTTGTGCATCAACTTGCAGCGGAACGGATTGACGAGGCAGACGGCGCGCTCCGCATAGGCGCGACAGAGCGGATGCGTCTCGTCGTAGCGCGTGAGCAGTTCGTGGATGATGACGCGCTTGTAGACGAGGTCGACGGGAAAGTCGCCGCACAGCAAGTGGCCGCCGGAGTATTCGAGTTCATCGGGCGCGCAGATGATCGTCGGCACGCCGCGCAAGGCGAAGTAGTCGCGTATGAGGACGAACTCCGTGGCCGTCGGCAGGTCGTCCCAATCGACGATGGCGACGTGCGGCACGTCTCCGCTGCGCCCGCTCCATTCGCGGTAAGTCGAAAGCAGCGCGTCCAGCAGGGCGCGCATGGTGTCGAGCGGGCGCAAACGGTAGCGCCCGGCGAACGACTGCATGGCCTGTACGTCGAAGAGGATTTGGTTGAGGCCGTCTTGGTCGGGCAGGCTCGAAGGGTTCTCGGCGTTGTATTCGACGAACTTCAATTCGTCGCCGTGGATGAAAGCGTCGAGGCGCGTCGTCACGCCGACGCTGCGGAAGCCGGGTTCGACGAGCGCCATCGTGCGCTCGCGGTCGGTCAGCCCGAACTGTTCGAGCAGCGACGGGTCTGCAATCGCCGCCCCGGTCAACGTCTCGAAAGCACCGGCCAAGAGTTGCGAAGCGCGCGCCAGTTTTTCGTACTGCGCGGCGTCGAGCATGTGCGGCCGGAGCGCGACGCCGATTGCGCGCTCACCGTAGGCCAACCCGCGCGCATGCATCTTCGCCTTGAGACCGGCGAAGAACTCAGGCGTCAAGTCAACGTCGCGCGCCAGCCGCTCGTGATACTCCGCAATCGCCCGCTCGCGCATAATTTTTCAACCTTTCATTTCGACCGAGCAGACCTGCACTAAGGGGCGACCATCATGGCCGCCCCTTTTGATGCGGTGCGAAGTTAGTGCATCACGCCCGGCGTGGCAACCGCGCAAACGACCAGCGGCGAGCGTTCGGCCGAACGGGCAACGCTCATCGATGAGTGTTCAGCAGTCTACACGAGGGAGGCCGCGCGCAAGTCCGTCAATATCCGCGACCGTCTTGACCTTCTACGGCGCGGGCGTGCGCGGCGGCGTGCAGGCGTCCATCTACCCGGCGGGCGGCGCGAATCCGACCGCCCGATTTTTCTATGCCGAGTTGACGAAACGTTTCTAGGCGACGGAGTATTTTAGGCGACGGAATATTTAGGGAACGGGCGGGGGCGACATGAGCGGAACGTTTTTCTACAAAGGACACAACACGCGGCACGCAGAGAACGGCGCGGACGCCGCACGACAGCGCACCAGCGCACATGCGCCCGCACAACAGCGCACGCGTGCCGGGGCAACTGCTGCGCAGCACCCAACGCAGCGCGTGCGCCTGCGCACCATCGCGCTGCCGACCGAGCACGGCGGTTGGGGCTTGGCGCTCGAACCCGTCGTGCTCGGCCTGCTCGTCGCGCCCACCGTGGCCGGACTGTTCCTCGCCGTCGCCACGCTCGGCGCGTTTCTGGCTCGCCATCCTCTCAAGATCATCGCGGGCGACCGCCGCCGGCACGGCCGTCGTTTCCCGCGCACGGCCGCGGCCGAACGCTTCGCGCTGCTCTACGGCAGCGTCGCGCTCGCGGGGTTCTTCGGCGCGACCGTCTCGGCCGTCAACTATCAATTCATCATCCCCTTACTTTTGGCCGCGCCCTTCGCCTTCGTCCAACTCGCTTACGACGCGACGGGACGAAGCCGCGCCCTCGCGCCGGAACTGGCCGGGTCGTTCGCGATGGCCGCCGTCTCCACCGCCATCACGCTCGCCGCCGGATGGACGCACGCCGCGTCCTTCGGCCTCTGGATCATCCTCGCCGCGCGCGTCGTCCCCGCCATCCTCTACGTCCACGCGCGTCTCAAACAGTTGCACGGCGAGCGCGTCCTGGCCGCTCCGGTCATCGCTGTGCACAGCGGCGCGCTCGCCGTCTCGCTCCTGCTCGTCCGGCTTAACATCGCGCCACTATTGGCCGCCGCCGCTCTCTTCGTGCTCCTGCTGCGCGCCGCGCACGGCATCTCATCCTACGGCACGGAGACGACGGCCAAACAAGTCGGCATCCGCGAAATCTGCTACGGCGCGCTCACCGTCCTTTTCGTCGCCGCCGGGCATCTACTGTCTTTGTAAAAAATTTAAGTTTACTTCGCGGCCGACTTCCATTCGTCGGATGTTCTCCACAGACGACTGACTGTGGGAAGCTGCTTGAGGTTCGTGACGATGAGTTCCTGCATCCGGGCGGGCTTCTCGGAGTTGGCCGCCGAATACAGCAACTCGACGCGCTTCGGGCCGATGCCGTTATCCATGTACATGTCGATGATCGGTTGCGCCGCGTCATAGCTGAGCAGCCACGGTTGGTCAAGTTCGCCCACAGCGTCGTGGAGTCTGCGATGCTCCGCCGCGTCGAAGTAGAAACGGTAGAGCTTTTCGGCTTTGTGATAGAAGGGCGGGTCGAAATAGTAGAGCACTTCGCGCGGCCTGAATTTTCGCGCGCTGACGCGCCGGACGGTGTGTTGCCAGTCGCCTTCGTTGACGAACAGCACGCGGCTCGAAAGTTGCGCCGCCTGTGTGATGCGCCGCGCGAGGCTCTCGACCGTGTAACGACAGCCCAAGTTGTAAGCCGACTTTTGCGCGCGCCCGCCGAGCGGCCCGCCGCCGGGAGCGATGATGCCGGAGAAGCTCGTGCGGTTGAGGAAGAGACAGGCGAGGGCGCGCGTGCGTTCGTCCGCGTGCACGGCGTGCTTGAAGCGATCCCAGTTGGCGAGCGTCGGCTCGGTCTCGCGCAGTTTGTCGATGAGCCATTCGTGGCCGTTGAAGACGGTCTTCCAGAAGCCCGCGAGCAGAGGGTCTTTTTCGCCAAGCGCGATCTGCTCGACCAGACCGTCGTTCAAAAGTTGCAGCGCGACGCTCGCGCCGCCCGCGAACGGCTCGACGAAAAGGCGCGGCCGCCGGAGGCCGTTCAGACGAATGACCTCGGCGATGTATCCGGCCAGACGACGCTTGCCGCCCGGGTAGCGCAACGGCGAAATGATCGAGACGTTGCGGCGTGCGAGCGCTTCTTCGCGCGGGCGCGACGGATCGTCTGGGCTGGCCTCCGGTTCAGACATGAAGGTGCGGCACGCGCGTGCGGGGCGAGATTTGAGAGAGCGTTTCAGAAATTTTTCCACTGGATGTTCAGCGTAACTTCGTCGCCTTCGGCCGAGCGCCACGCGACGCGCGTATGGCCGTCGGCGCAATACTGGCGAAACTCCTTGAGCATCATCGCGTCGAGCAAGGTGCGCCGGTCGGTCGGCACGGAGTCGAGCACGGCGCTCGAACAGAAGACGACGAGCTTGCGTTCGGCGCGCGTCGCGGCCACGTTGAAGCGGTTGCGGCTCAAGAGAAACTGCGCCTCGGCCGTCGCGTATTCTTCGTCGGCCACGCCGTAAGAGACGAGTATGACTTCGCGCTCCTTACCCTGCATCTTCTCGACCGTATCGACGAGCGGCATCGGTCGCGCGGCAAGGCCGAAGCCGCGCCGCGCGAGCGCGTGCCGGATGGCGCTGTTCTGCGCGCGGTGCGGCGCGAGCACGGCCAAGCCTTTTCGCACAAACTCCTCAGGCGTGTAGAGACGCGCGGGCTCGCCCCGTCGTTCCTGCAAAAGCGTTTGGCCGAGCGTGTCCGCGAGCAGCGCGACGAGTTCCGCTTCGACCGGATTGCGCGCCGTGAAACTGCGCGGCGGGTCGTACCAGCAGAGCACGACCGGGCGCTCCGGGCTGAGCAGCAGGTCGACGAGTTCCGCGCTCTCCGGATTGATGGCGGCGTCGAGGCTGATCTTGATTTCGGGGCGCGTCGAGCGGAAACGGCCGCGATAGAGCGCGTGGCGCGGGTAGGCCGTCAAAGGCTCGTTCATGCGGAAGTTCTCTTCGAGTTGGAAGATGGTGCGCGCCTCCGTGCCCGCGTGCGACGCTTCGGCCGCTTCGAGCCGGCGGCGCATGAAGGCGAAGACGGAACTGAGCATGTGCTCGTGTTCCTCCGGATATGAACCGTGGATGATGGGCGGCAGTTGCATGTCGTCGCCCGCGAGGATGATGTTCGACTGCGGGCGGCTCGCGCCGAAAGCGACGAGCGCGTCGGGCAGGCGCATCTGCGAGGCTTCGTCCACGAGCACCACGTCGAACCAAGCGCGCGTGATGCCGCCCGCCTTCTTCATCGCCTTGTAGGCGCTCCACACCGTCGCCCCGGCGACGACGCAGGGCGCATCGCTTTGCAACCAACCTTCCAAACTTTCATCCGCGATCCGTTCGACACTGGACGGCAACTCTTCGTCGGCGGCGCTGCCGCTGCCCGCGAGTTTGAGGACGCGGAGCGCTTCGCCGCCGAGTCCGTAGGCGTCGGCCAGTTCCGACAGTTTGCGCAGCACGTTGACGATGGCGTGATGCGTGAAAGCGGTGACGAGCACGCGCAGCGGCCGCTGTTGAAGTTCGGCGGCGAGCGCGTAACCGACGAGGATGTGCGCGACCGTGTGCGTCTTGCCCGTGCCGGGCGGCCCCCAGACGAGCGTGAGCGGTTCCCGGAACACGCCGCGCCACGCGCGCCACTGTCCTTCGTTCAGCAAAGCATCGGGGTCTTTCCCTGCGCGCGCGAGTCGTTCTCTGAACGCTTGCTCCGTCGCGGCCACGTCGCGCACGACCGGCTGCCAGCGGCCGACGCGCCCTTCGCGCAAGAGGTCGTGGACGTGCTCGGCGTTCTGCGGGTTCTCCTGCAACTCGCGCAAGACCGCGAGGACGCGTTGCAAAGTGAAATCCGTGAACAATTGATCGAGCACGAGCGGCTCCGTGAGATCGACCTGCTCTTTGAACTTCTCCAAGTTCTCCGGCAGCAAGCGCACGCGCGGCGGGTCGCCGTGCATGTCGTATTCGGCGAGCGTCATCTTGAAGGGCGCGGCGCGTCCCCAGTTGCTCTCGAACAATTTTCCGTCAACGCTCGACAGCAACACTTCGGGGCGCGCTTCGGGCGTGAGGACGAGGTTGAAATCGCCGCTCTCGAACTTGGCGTCTTTGGACGCGGGGTCGAAGGTGAACCAGAGCGAGCCGTCCGGCTGTTCGCTGCCGGGCACGTAGCGCAGGCCGCGCATGCACACGAACTTCGCCGCGCGGTCTTCGATTGGCAGCGAGTGCAAACCTTTGACAGCCAACTCGGCGAGCGATGTCTCCATGACGGAGAAGGCGCGCAGGGCTTCGAGCGTGCGAAAGTCGAGCGGGTCGAACTCGCCGTGGAGCAAAAACGGCTCTTTGCGCAGCAGCAGTTGTTCACCGCCGAAGTCCTGTTTGAGACGACGGATGACCGAATCGGTTGCGCGCAGTTTGCCCTTCAAAGTTTCTTCGATCTGTTGCAAGACCTCTCCCGCCGAGAGTTCGCGCGAGGGGTCGCGTGCATCGGGGCGGAACGATTCGCCGCGCCACACGTCGTGGATGCGCTCGTAAGCGACTTGGCTTGAGAACTCCCAACCGAAGCCGTAGCGCGGGCGAAACGTGTAGCCGCGCTCGTCGCCGTCGGCCGTCGTCGGCTGGTACATTCGCGAGACGGTGCGCAAGTCGAAGGCGTAAGGCGCGGGCAGCGCGACCATCGTGCGCAAGACCTGCGTGACGATGGTGCCGGGCATGGTGCGGAAGGTCTCGGCGTCTTGCATGACTGAGGGCGGCGGGAAGAGTCGGAGGAGGTGCGTGATCTCGGCGAGCAGTTCCGGCGCGTCTTCCGTAAAGAGGTGACGCTCGACGAGCGTGCGCAGGACGTGGAGGTCGATGGTGTCGTAGACGTAGAAGTGCAGCGAGCGCGTCTGCTTGCGCAACTCCCACCAAGCCTCTCTGCGCGCTTCTTTGGCGGCGGCCTTCGCCTGCCGTTCGCGTTCGCGCAGAGCTTCCCTCTCGGCCGTCAAAGCCTCGTATTGCGGGTTGGACTTGAGCAGGCGCGGGCACTTGCGTTTGAACTCCGCCGCCGCTTCCGCCGAACGCTCCAACTCGTCCGTCGCCGCGCGCACGGCGGGCACGTCGTCGAGCGGCTGCGCCGCCACTTCGCGGTTGGCCAAGTCGATGCCGCGCATCAGTTCGTTCAACTCGCGCAGGAACTCAAGGAGAATTTGCGCCTCGCTGTTCGGCTCGCGTGCGACGAAGACGCGCTCGCGCCCCGTCACTTGACCCGTCCCGGCGTCCCACCCTTCGTATGTCTTGAAGCCGAGAGCGAAGCAAGTGCCCGTCACGGCATCGTGCTCGGCCGAGAGCACGACGCGCACGTCTTCGTAGCGCGGCATCAACAGCGTCGTCGCTTGCAGCGGGCGCGGCACGCCGTCTTCGAGCGCCTGCGCCGTGGCGACGTAGCGCGAGAGATTGAGCGAGAGGTCGTGGCTCAAGGATTGTAAAGACGCAAGGCGCGTCGCGTCCGACAACACCGCCAGTTCGCGATGAGTTCCGAGTCCTGAACGTCTCAGACGCCGCTTCGACTCGGAACTCATGTAAGCGATGCGCGACAGGTCGAAGTGCGCGTCGGCCTCCGTGCGGCACTGATCCATGTACTCGCACATCGCGCAATGTTCGGCGACGTGGAAGTGCGTGTCGGCGGCGGGCGTCTCCATCAGCGTCGCGGCGCGGTTGCGCAAAAAATCGTCGAGCGCGAGACGATAGGGGCGCAGTTCGAATTCTTCCGCGCCCTTGCGCGTGCGGATGACGGCGAACTCGGCGTCGACTTCGACGTTCGCGAGATTCGCTTCTCTGACGGCGTGTTCGAGGATGAAAGAGTAGTAGGCGACCTGCACGTAATGATCGTGGCGCGCCTGTTGGCTGGCTTTGAAGTCCCAGATGCGCAGGCGCGCCCGGCCGCCCTCGTTTGCGGGCGCGAGCACTTCGAGCAAATCGGGGCGCGCCGGGCCGAGCGCGACGCGCGCGGCGTCGAGCCCGAAGCGTTCGAGCAGGCGCGTCTCTTCGGCGGCGTCGAGCGTGACTTCAAGCTGCGTGACGAAACGCGGCAAGGTCGAGGCGCGGCATGCTTCGACGAACGAGGCGAACGGCAATTCGCGCAAGCGGCAACTGCGCTCGTCGCGTTCGACGCCTGCGGTCAACACCGCGTCGCCGTGTTCGGCGAGAAACTCTTCGACCAGATCGCCTTCAAAAAAATTTCCCGCCTGCATCAACAGCGCGATGCCGGGGCGAGAGTGCGCGCGCACCTTCTTCGGCACGTTCCAACCGATGCCGGGCGCGCCGCGCAGGGGCGAGGCGACGGTGTTCCAACGAAAGTAACGGTCACAGCGATTCGCGAAATACTTGGCGACGTTCGAGGCTGTCAGGCGAAACTTCTGCGGCGGGCGCGAGGTCGAGGTCATCCGAAACTCCGAAGTCCCCGCTGCTCCGGCCACGGGGTAGGTTAAAGGCCGTGGCATCCTATCACAATCGCATTCCAACCGTGATGGAGGCATTCGTATGTCTCCATCACGGTTGGTAAAACTACTAGGGCGCGAGCCACGCGGTGAAACGCAGCCAAGCCTCCGAGTTCAAGAGGGCGAGGCGCAACGGGTGCGCCGCGACGACGACGAGGACGGAGACGGCAAACACCTTATTGAGTTTGCCGTGCTTCGCCGTGTGCCAGCCGAGACAGGCGAGCGCGACGAGCATGGGGACGCCGAACGCCCAGTGGATCAAGAGATGCGGGGGCACGACGGGCAGACGGAAGAGCGCCGCTGGCATGAAAGCGATGGCGGTCATCAACATCAGTGTCTTATGCTCGGCCGGGCGTTTCCGGTAGTAGACCGCGGCGGCGAAGAAGACCGCGAACAGCGTCATGTCCAGCATCGGGAGCACGAAGAACGAGTGCGGATTGACGCCCGGAGGCGCAGCCCCGCGCACGAGCTGCGCGTCATAGGCGGTCGCCGTCCCGACGACGACGACGAGCGCCGCGAGCGCGATGCCGACCAGCCCCATCGTCATGTGCAGGCGGACGTTCCTCGTGCGGACGAGCGCGATCTGCGCCGAGAAGTAGACGACCCACAGCGTCATCACGAGGGCGTGCCCGTGCACCAGCAGGTTGGCGACCGACGGGACATCGAAGAAGGCGCTGAAGTAGTAAGACTTGAAGTATCCAGCGAGGACGACCAGCGGAAAGAGAATCGCCGCGGCCGAGAACAGACGCCGATCCGAGGGACGCCGCAATGCGTTCGCGTTAATCGCCATAAAAGTTCACCTCCGATCTGATACGCGAAAATCGTGTGGAAATCGGATCAGGCCGGGCGCTGATCTCGCGCGCGAGTTGCCTTCGCGGTCACGGCTGCGTTATTTGTGTTCTCGTTTGCTTGTGCCGGTTTACGGGGAAGGCAAAAATCCAGGCCGGATGAGACGAAGGAGACGCGTATGTTTCAGGGGTTGAGAACGGTGATTTATCACGTCGATGATTTGCGGAAGGCCAAAGAGTGGTACTCCGGCGTGCTCGGCATCGAGCCTTATTTTGACGAGCCGTTTTATGTCGGCTTCAACGTCGGCGGCTTCGAGTTGGGGCTCGACCCGGACATGGAGAACATCTCGAAAGGCAACAACGTGACCGCCTACTGGGGCGTGAAGGATGCCAGAGCCGTCTATCAAATGATTCAGGAGCGAGGCGCACAGAAGCACTCAGACCCGCAGGAAGTCGGCGGAGGCATCATCGTGGCGACGGTGACAGACCCGTTCGGAAACGTCTTTGGAATAATTGAAAATCCCAATTTCAAAGTTGAGGGCGGCGAGTAAACCGCCGTCTCAACGAACGGCGTGCACGCGAGCGCGGGCAGGTAGAAGTCGGATGTCCGGTCAAACTTCAACTCGACCGCGAGCTTCAACGTCGCTGAGGTTCAACATCGGCGACGTTAGAGTTGCTCTACTCTTGAGCACGGCGTTTGTGAAGTTGCCGTTAGTCGGCGGCTTTGAAGCCGGTGCTGTTAATGACTTCGCGCAGTTTCGCCTCAGACACCTGCTCGTCGTCGTAGGTGATGACGACTTGCCCCTTCTCGGAACTGACCTCCGCTTCCCGCACGCCCGCGGTGGCCTTGAGCGCCTTGGCGACGGACGAGGCGCACTGGTTGCACTTCATCCCTTCGACGCGGATGGTCGTCGTCTTGGTGGCGGCTAAGACGGTCGTCAGGCCGAGCGCCAGCACCAACGCGCAAGCCAACGCAAAGCTACTTATTCTTCCGAACATGATTCGTCTCTCCTTCTGATACGCGCCGTTGTAACAGCGGCTTGATTTGAACTTCGAACTCTTCGGGGAGAAGAATCCCCTCGATTTGGCCGCGAATCTTTCCTTCGCGGTCGATGATCACTGTCAGCGGTAAAGTCTCATCCGGGTTGAAGGTGGCCTTCGTCTCGCGCGTTCCGAGCACGACGGGGTAGTTCACCTTGAGCCTTCGCATCAACCTTCGCACGCGCGCCCGCCGCTCAGGCTGAGAGGTGATGCCGATGATTCGCAGGCCGTCTTTTCCATACTCCCTTTGGAGTTTGACGAGCGCGGGCATTTCCGCGCGGCACGGCGGACACCACGTCGCCCAGAAATTAACGAGCAACACCCGCCCACGATAATCGCCGAGTCGCACCGTCCGCCCCTCGATGCTCTTGAGCGTCAGAGACGGAGCACGACGAGCGCCCTCCTGCCCCAGAGCGATGTGGGGCAAGGCCAAGAGCACGAAAACGAAAACAGACGCGCGTCGCATTCAATAAATCAACCTGAGTACCGGATGTCGTTAAGAAATTTGCCGCCTCGCGGTCAGCACTTCGCGAGACGGCGGGCGGAGCGGGCGCAAGGGCGCGATGGACTGCTGCTGCGGCAAACTCAATCTGAATCTGTTGACGGGAAACTACGACGCGAAGGCTTTCGGAAAGTAAGGGTTCCGCTTCCGGCAGCTATCAATTTCGGTTTCGACATCCCTTGGTGTTCGTCAAGCATCTAGGGATATGTTTTAACTTTCACCTCGTGAGCGCGGCATTGATGCAAAAGTCTGCCAGCACCCCGACATGGTGATTCAGTGGAAGCTCACTAGCTCAACTAACGGCACTAATCCAACTTTTGCATCTATGCCTCGCTAACTGAGAGTGTAGTCATCAAGATGGCCGAAAATCTTTAAAATCGGGCTTGAAACCGCATCAAATTTTCTTGAAAGGTTTTATTAAAGGATTTATTCAATGATGAATAAGGAAAGCGAAGCGCGGTGTTTCGGTTTTGGACTCTTCACTTTGGATTTGGAGAAGAGGCTTTTACTGCGCGACGGCGAACCCGTGCCTTTAACTCCAAAGGCTTTCGACACTTTGGCGTTGCTCGTGCGACGCAGCGGCCGCGTCGTCGGCAAAGATGAACTGCTGGAAGAGATTTGGGCTGATGCTTTCGTCGAAGAGTCCACGATTGCGCAAAATGTTTTTACGTTGCGAAAAGCCCTCGGTCAGAACCACAACGGAAATCAATTCATCGAAACCGTGCCGAAGCACGGCTACCGCTTTATCGCCCCCGTGCACGCGATTGACGCCGCGACCGATGCCAAGCCCGAAACCGGACGGCGCAGCGCCGCGCACAACAGCAACGGCGGCGAGAAGATCAGCAACGCGGAAAGCAGTGTCGCGGAAATCGGCGACGCTCCGATTGAAGATGCGGAGATCGGCGATGCGGAAACGTTTGATGGCGCGAGCGAAGTCGCGCGCGCGGCCCCGAGCCCGGCGAAACAGCACGCGGGTTTTAAGTTTCAAACCAAATTGCTTGCGCCCTTGATGCTTCTGCTCGCCGTTGCAGTCGCGGCCGGGCTTTTTCTGTTGACGCAAAGAAACAAATCCGCCTCCGACTTCGCGGCGGCGTCGCCGCGCACGACGCAACTCACGAACAACGGGCGAGTGCTGCGCGCCGCCGTCTCCCCCGACGGCAAATATGTCGCTTACATACAGAGCGAGCGCGGGCAGGAAAGTTTGTGGTTGAGGCAGGCGGAGATCGCGGGCGGCATCGAGATCGTTCCGTCCGGCGGCAGCCATTTCATCGGCATCACTTTCTCGCCCGACAGCAACTCGATCTTCTACGTCAAATACGAAAAGGATTCGGCCATCGCCGGTTTGTATCAAGTGCCGGTGCTCGGCGGCGCGGCGCGCAAGATTCTGAGCGACGTTGACAGCCAGATCAGTTTCGCGCCGGACAAGAAACAGTTCGCGTTCGTGCGAAACGATCTCGGCCGCCGGGAATCGCATTTGATCATCGCCAATCTCAACAATGCAACTGAGAGACATCTGGCCTTTCATGCGGGCGTTCACTGGATGACCGACGCCGCACCCGCTTGGTCGCCCGACGGCGAAGTCATCATCCGTCAGGCGAGGAGCGATACCTCGAACGCGGCGGACACGAAAACTCAACTGGTTGAAGTGCGCGTGGCTGACGGCAAGCAGACAGTCTTCAACAACAGTCATCAGTGGGACGCCATTCAAGCGATTGAGTGGCTGGCGGACGGGACGGGTTTAATCGTCGCCGCGCGCGATAAGGCTTCGTTGCTCGCCTATCAATTGTGGCAAATAGATTACCCCGGCGGCGAAGCGCGCGCGATTACCAAAGACTCGAATAGTTATTCGAGCGCGGGCGTCACGGCCGATATGAAGTCGCTCGTCACGATCCTGCATCGTCGCATCGCCAACCTGTGGGTCGCACCGGGCGAGAGAGCCTCGGAGGCCGTCCCCGTTCTTTCCGGCAACAGCAAAGAGTTGGGCTGGATGTTGGGCGTCGAATGGTTGCGCGACGGCAGAATCGTTTACGGTTCGACGGCCAGCGGAAAAGAAGATGTCTGGTCGATGAGCGTGGACGGAAGCAATCAGAAACAATTAACCACCACCGCGGGCGCGAACTTCGAGCCGTCGGTTTCGGCCGACGGACGCACCATGGTTTACGTCTCGAAAGCTCCGGACGCCGCGCCGCACTTGTGGAAAATGAATCTGGAGACGGGCGAGTGCGCGCAACTGACCGACGGCGTCTCCGAACTGCGCCCGGACATTTCGCCGGACGGACGCTCGGTTGTGTATATGCTGCTCGAAAGGGACGCGCCGACCGTGTGGAGGACTTCGCTCGACGGCGCGACAGCGCCCGTTCAACTGTCGGATAAAATAACATCCGTGCCGCGCTTCTCGCCGGACGGCCGCTTCGTCGCCTGCTTCTATCGCCCGCAACTCGAACTGTTTTCCAAACTCGCAGTGCTCCCGTTTGACGGCGGCGAACCCGTTAAAGTGTTCGATAAATCTCCGACCACCATCGTTGAAGCGGGTATTCAATGGACGCCGGACGGACGCGCCCTGACCTTTATCGATAACCGCGACGGCGTCTCGAACATCTGGCTCCAACCTTTGGACGGAAGCCCGGCGAAGCAATTGACGAATTTCACCTCCGAGACGATCTTTCGTTTCGCTTGGTCGCCCGACGGCAAGATGTTTGTCGCCGAACGCGGAACCGAGATCGGCGACATCGTGCTGATCAACAAATAGAGTTGAGAAAGCAAAAATGAGAGACGAGAAATTCCGGGATGGATTTCTCGTCTCTCATTTTTATTCAGCGAACGCCTCGCTCCGAAAGTATCCGTCGCGCGCGCCGTCGAACGTTATGCCTTCCTGAAAGACAACCTCACGGCACATTACTAGCACATTACATTACTGCACATTAGCCGAGACCGTGGCGTTTCCGTTCAAGGTAAACCGGCAGGTCTTCGCCTTGCTCCCGCCGCTCGAACACGCCCCGCTCCAGATCGCATCGCGCCCGTTCGAGACGCTGAGCGTGATGGACGTCCCCACGGGGAACGACGCCGAGCCGCTGCTGCCGACGACCACGTTGAGACCCGTCGGGTTCGAGACCACACGCTCGCCGCTGCGACCCGTCACGTTCGCCGTCAGCGTCGCCTGCGTGGTCGGAGCCGGGGGCGGCGGAGGCGGCGGCGCTGCCTGCGGAGTAACCGTCAAGATCGCGCTTTGAGACGAGTTGCCGTAAGTCGCGGTCAAGGTAATTTGCGTCGTCGTGGAGACGGCGCTGGCGAACACGTCGGCGAACGCGCTCGTGTCTCCCGCAAAATTGGTGCGGATGGTGCGCGGGACGTTGACGACCGACGGGTTACTGCTCGCCAGCATAATCGCCGCGCCTTCCGGCGGCGCGGCTCCGCTCAAATTAACCGTGACGCGAACGCCTGAATTGGTGCTGCCGCCGACCACCGTGGACTGCGAGAGCGTGACCGACGAAATCGGAACGTCCTGCGAAGGCGCGGCAACTGTCAGGACGGCCGTCTTCGTCGCCCCGCCGTAACTCGCGCTGATGTTGACCGGAGTGGTGATGCCTGTCGTCGTGGTTTGGATGGGGAAGCTCGCGTCCGACCACCCGGCCGGAATCGTGACGCTGGCAGGCATCGAAACCAGACTCGCGTTGTCGTTCGTTAAGATCACGGTCGCGCCGCCCGCCGGCGCGACGTGCCCGGTGGCCAGTGCCACGACTGCGTTGCCACCGGTTCCGCCATACAGGAAGGCGGGTTGCAGTTGAACCGAGCCGACGGCGAGCGGCGTGGTCGGCGGCGTCACACGAAGCGTCACGCTGCGGCTTCCGATCCGGCTGTTCGAGATGTTGATGGTGACGGTCTGCGCCGTCGTGACGTTCGTCGTGTCCACCCGGAACCTGACGTTGGACATCCCGGCGATGATGCCGACCGCCACAGGCATCGAGCGGCTTGGCGTAGGCACACTGACGACGGAAGGCTTGCTGCTCGAAACCGTGAGCGGCAAACTGCCCGACGGCGCGACCGCGCCCGGAGCAAGGCTCACCTCGATCTCCGCCGACGTGCCGCCCACCAACGTGCTCGAAGGCGAGACGGTGATCGCACCAAACGCTACGGGAGCGGCGGCGCGTCCGGTCGTATTCAACACAGCATACGTTCCGGTATTGTTGCCGCTCACCTGAAGCACGATGTCGCGTTTGCCGTCGCCGTTCAAGTCCGAAGTGGTTAAGTATCCGCCGCCCTTGCCGACGAGGAAGCCGGGCACGAGATAACGAACCACGGGCTTGAAAGTGCCGTCGCCGTTTCCGTACAACACGCCGAAGATGCCCGAACCGCTCTGCGTGCAGCAAGACGCCATCCCCTGCGCCACATCCTGAAACCCATCATTGTTGAAATCCGCAACCGCCAACTGCGGGATCCGCGTCAGCATCGCATCGGGAATGGAGGCGGACTGCCGGAACGTGCCGTCGCCTAACCCCAGCAGCACGACGGTGCGATGCTCGGCGTCGGGCGCGACGGCCAGATCGGGTATGAGGTCGCCGTTGAAATCGCCGGTGTCGATGTCCGTATTGTCAGTGTCCTGCACGATGAGCATGTCCGGAAGCTGCCGGAACGTGCCGTCGCCCAGACCGAGGAGGATGTAGACCTTACCGAACGCCGCCGCGATGCCGAGGTCGCGGTTGCCGTCGCCGTTGAAGTCCGCGACGGCGAGACGCATGAGTCCCGCGCCGACGCGAATTTGCCGGGCGGGCTGGAGCGTGCCGTCGCCGAGGCCGCGCCAGAGCGAGATCGTGTCGACGACGACGCACGGGCCGTTAAAGCAGGCGATGTCGTGCGCGGCCACCACGTCGAGCCGCCCGTCGTGGTCGAAGTCGGCAACCACCACTGAAGGCGAACCGGCACCGGCATCGTTCGGATAACTCACGGGCGCGCCGAACGTGCCGTCGCCATTTCCCAACAGCACGGTCAGCCCCGTCTGCGCGTTGCTGTTGGTGACGACGAGATCGACTTTGCCGTCGCCGTTGAGATCGCCCGCCGCGATGCTCTCCGTGTAGCCGCCCGCCGGATATTCGACCTGTGGGCGGAAAGAGCCGTCTCCGTTGCCGAGCATCACGCGCGCGTTGAGACCTGCGCCCGCGAGGTCAACCGCCCCGTCGGCATTGAGGTCGGCGGCAACGTGTGTGTTTCCCAGTATCGGATATTCACGACCGGAGAACGTCGCCGTTTGCGCCAACGCATTGAAAGTTGAAAGAAGGATGAACAGACCGACCAGCACGCTCGATTCGAGTAAGGACGTGCGACCCGCAATGATCTTGGGGGACATGATTGATTTACCTCAAACTAATAATTTTGTTCGGACAACAGTTCGCAAGTACCGGCGAAGCCGTGAAGCCCTCGCCTTCTAACACCTGACGCAGCACTGCACAGGTCTCTTTAACAAGACCCGTGCCAAAATCCGAACAAGACTCAAGTTAGAGGAAACAGGAACGAATCCGGCGCTCCGCGAGAAAAACAGCGCCCACCCCTACGAGCAAAGAGACCACCGAGCATGCGAATGAAGTATACGTTTGAATTTGAACTTCACACTTAATTCAGAGATTGTGAGAAGAAATCAACCGCCTTCCGCCTCACTGCGAATGAAATACGCAATGCGAAGTAAGTATCTTAAAAAGCGCGTCGCCTTGAAAGTGCCAGCCGGGAGCGGGTCGAAGAGGATACCGTTGCGATCCGGATCGACGCGCGCCTCTTGGAGCGTGAAGGGCGTGCCCGAAAGAGCGCGGACGATGGTTACTGACGATAAAGCCGTGCGTCTTGGGAACGCGTCACAGCCCGCTGAAGACGAAGTTATGGCGGCGGTCGAAGTATATCCTCTCGCCGTTTCCAATCAGAATTTGATCGTCCCCGTGAGACCGCATGAGCCCGTGCCTAACTAAGGAGACCGTGAACGACAACAGTTCTCCCCCAAACGAAGAACGGCCGCCGGAATCGGCAGCCGCCAGCGCTCGAAACTGTTGGTAGCGGGGGGGAGACTTGAACTCCCGACCTTGGGGTTATGAATCCCACGCTCTAACCACCTGAGCTACCCCGCCACGCGTGGAAGAAACATTATAGGGGGCGTGTTTGAAAGGTCAAGTTCGGTGAGTTCGCGGCGGGCGGATTGGCGGCAAGAGTAAGCGCGGCGCGGCGGCGGAGCGGCGGACTCGAAGCGGCGCGGCAGTGGCGCGTTGGCGCGGCGGGTTTGCTTGGCGGTGGCGGGTGCACGTATCATCGGGGCGAATGGTCGAAGCGCGGAAGAGAGGGATTGAGGATGGCTGAGTTGATTCATCGTCCGAGGAGATTGCGGCGGCGCGAGGCGGTGCGCGCGCTGGTGCGCGAGGCGCGTCTGGCGCGAGAGGATTTGGTGCTGCCTCTGTTCGCGTGCGGGGGCGAGGGCGTGCGGCGCGAAATCTCTTCGATGCCGGGCGTGTTCAATTTGTCCGTGGACGAGGTGGCGCGCGAAGCCTCGCGTGCGTTCGACGCGGGCGTTCCGGCCGTCATCTTGTTCGGGTTGCCGGAGACGAAGGACGAGACGGCGACGGGCGCGTATGCGCGCGACGGCGTGGTGCAGGCGGCGATCCGCGCCGTGCGCCGCGCCGTGCCGGAGATGGTCGTCATCGCGGACACTTGTTTGTGCGAGTACACTTCGCACGGCCATTGCGGCGTGGTGCGCGAGGGCGAGTTGTTGAACGACGAGACGCTCGAACTGTTGGCGCAAACGGCCGTCAGTCAGGCCGAAGCGGGCGCGGACATCGTCGCGCCGTCGGCGATGATGGACGGGCAGGTCGGCGCGATCCGCGAAGCGCTCGACGGCGCGGGGTTGGATCAGACGGCCATCATGTCTTACGCGGTGAAGTATGCGTCGGCTTTTTACGGGCCGTTCCGCGAGGCGGCCGACAGCGCGCCCGCGTTCGGCGACCGGCGCTCGTATCAGATGGACAGCGCCAACGCGCGCGAGGCGATGCGCGAGGCCGAACTCGATTACGCGGAGGGCGCGGATTTCCTCTTGGTCAAACCGGCGACTGCTTATCTGGACATCGTGCGGATGGTGCGCGACCGCTTCGACCTGCCGCTCGCCGCTTATCACGTGTCGGGCGAGTACGCGATGATCAAGGCGGCCGCCGCGCGCGGCTGGATCGACGAGCAGCGCGTCATGCTGGAGACGCTGACCAGCATCCGCCGCGCCGGAGCCGACCTCATCATCACCTACTACGCGCAGGACGCGGCGAGACTGCTCAGATAGAAACGATGAACGGAAAGCCGTAAATCGTAAAGGGTAAATCGTCAATAGAAAGAACAGTTTTTCTTCTATTCACGATTTACGGCTTTTACTTCATCTCACTTCCACTTCGATGGGCTTGGCGTCTTTGTTATGGTCGCCCGTGGGGAAGTTGGAGAGGTTGATGCCGAAGGGGCGGTCTGAGTCGAGTTCGACGACGAAGCGGATGGAGAGCGGTCGGCCGCGCGCGGCTGCGGCACGCACGGCGAGCGACGTGACGCTCCATTCCTGCAAGAGCACTTGCGACGGTTTCTCGACCGTGACGAGGCGCGTACCGCAGTTCGTCTCGTTGATGTAGAGCGTGACGCGCGTGCCTTCGTAGCGTCCCTGCGCTTCGACGGGCAAGACGGGTTGCAGGTGCGCGCGCACGTTGATCTGCCCGACCTTGCGCCAGTCTTCCCTGCCCGGCACGACGTACTCGAAAAAGCCCACGCCCGAACCCCACACGTAGCCCTCGCCGCCGCCCATCTTTTCAAAGCGGCCGCGCACGGCCTGTTCCGGCCGGAAGCGGTAGAGCAGGCCGCCGCCCGGAAGCGGGTTGACGACCGCAGGCCGCGCCCCTTCGTCATCAACGGAACGCGCGAAAGCGAACTGGCGCGGGATGAGATGACGGCGCGCATCGAGCACTTCGTCGGGCGGCGTCGCGTTGCGCTGCGCGTTGAAGAGAGCCGCGCCGCGCGCGATCTCGGCGCGGACAACTTCGTCGCGCGGGTCGGTGTAAGTGATGCCGTAGCCGCGTCTGGGGTCGGGGGTGATGATCCAGAAGATCGCGCCGCCCGCGCCCTGTCTCGCCGAGTGTTGGAAGTAGGCGCGATACCACTCGGCTTGCGTGAAGCCTTCGTAGCCCTCTTGCCCCATCCCGAACTCACCCATCACGAGCGGCTTGTTCAGAGAGAAACTGGCCGCCGCGCGATTCGTGATGAACTCGCCGAGCGCTTCGGGCGACGTGACAAACGTATCGTGGTCGTCGCGCGGATAATTGTGCACGTCCACGAAATCGACGTTCGGGAGGCGATGTTCTTCGAGCCACGCCCGACGCTCGAAGGCCGAGCGATAACCCCAAGTGCCCGGCGTCAAGAGATGATTTGGGTCGAGCGATTTAACGTAGGCGCTCATCTCGGCCACCCACTCGTGCCGCTCGTGCCAGCGTCCGGGCGGCGCTTGCGCCTCGTTCATCAACTCGTAGGCCATGATGGTCGGGTCGTCTCGGTAGAGCGTGCCCGTGACGGTGTTGCGACGCGTGACGATGCGCTCGACGTGCTGCCGGTAGAGACGGCGCGCCTCCGCGTTTGTGTAAAAGAGCATCGCGCGCTCGATGTTGATGCCGAACGGTTGGCGGTCGTCGGCCGCGTCCGGGATGCCGGCCCAACGCAGGTATTGCGTGACGCCGCCCGTGTCGCGCCACCAATTGACGAGACAGAGTTGGACGCGAAGGTTCCGGCGCGCGGCTTCGGCCAGCACGCGGTCGAGATGGACGAAGGCTTCTTCGTTCCAATCGTCGGGGGCGCGGCGAAAAGGATGCGTGCGCGGCCAGTCTTCGCGGTCGCGCCCGACGGGCATCACGCCGTCCTTCTCCGTCCCCTCGCCGTAAGCCCACACGCGCACGACGCGCAGGCCGAGCCGTTCGGCTTCGGAGAGCGTCTCAGGCATCAGCGCGCGGTCTTGGTCGCGATACATGACGGCGACGTTTGCGCCCGCGAAACGAAACGGTTGCCGGTCGACGACGAAGCGCGTGCCGCTCGTCGTCACGAAATGCGGCGGCACGGTCTTCGGCCGCGCGGCCGGTTCGCTGACGGTCAGAGTAATGAGCGCGCCCATGACGAGCGCGAGCACGAGAAAAAAGAAGTTTTGTTTCAAGACGAGCCGGAGACTTTCTAAAGTAAACTTTCGATAAAGAACTTTCGATGAAGAACTTTCTCAAGTGATCGACGAAGGCGCAGAGACTTTACGGGCGAGGATTGGTGAGCCGCAGGAAACCGATGATGGCGCAGATGCTGCCGAGCAGTAGAAACAGCGGAGAGAACGCGCCGAAGCTGAGCACCTTTTCCGGGTCGGTCTCGGTCATGCCGACGAGTGCGACGGCCAGCAGGTGCAAATTGAAACCGAGCAGGCAGAGGGAGGCGAACGCGAACCAGCGCGTCGCCGGGCCGAAGGCGCGCGCGCGCGCGAAGCCGAGCGCCGAGGCCACGAGCCAGCCGATCAGGCAGCACGCGAACATGACGATGAAGACGACGAACGCGAGCGGAGCGAAGCGCGGCACGGGCGCGCCTTGCGCCTGCGCCCACAGGACGAGCGGGAGAGTTGAAGCGAGCAACAGCATCATGCGTTTAGTTACCTCTCGTGACGAGACGTTCGAGACCGGGACAAGAAACGGCCGCCCGCGCGGAGTCTGTCCAAGCAGCCACACGTTCGCGGACGGCGTTACAGTTTCCACTCTCGGCGGTTTAGCGCGCCGCGTCCGGTCAGGAGACGCGAGGCGCGCCTCGCGCTTCCTGATCGTGCAGAGCAGACGCCCACAGCGCTCGCGCCGACCGAAACAATTTCCGAGCAGGCGCGCTAGCGTCGGCGGTCTCTAGACGTCCCGGGTTACGTGATGTGAATTTCCTCTTCCTTGTTGACGTGACGGAGGAAATAGAGCAGCGCGCAGATGCAGGCCACGACCGCTAAGCCGATGGCATACCACAGCCAACTCTTATTCCCGTTCGGCCCTTCGGATTGGAGAAACTTCACGAAAAAATACAAAGCGCCGACACTGGCGATGAGACCCACCACCCAGTAGACGATGTCCAGCATACGATTCATGTTTTGACCCTCCGGCGTTGTTTGTTAATCGAAATGATGGCGACCGAGAGGCGGCAACCACTCGCTGATCACGTATGAGCCGAAAAATTACGCCAGAACTTTGTCGGGACAGTCGTTTCGGGCAAAGAAACTTTTTGTGTACGGCCGTTATGTTAACGCCGCCGCGCGCGAGAAGCAAGATGGAAAAACAGCGACGAGTGACCAGTGACCAGTGACGAGCAAAGACAAGTGAAGCGTAAATCGTAAATCGTGCAGAGAGAGAAAACTGCTTTCTTCTATTCACGATTGACGATTCACGATTTACCGTTTTCCAACTTGTCACTCGTCACTTGTCACTCGTCACTTCAAGATTAGCCGGCGGTCTCCGGCGCGGCGTGTGATGCGTGCGCGGTCGAGGTATTCGAGGAGCGGAATGGCGTATTTGCGGGAGATGCCCGTTAAATCTTTGAAGGCGGCCACGTCGATGAGGCGTTCGGGTTCGTGCCGGGCGGCGTATTCACGCAGCGACTCGACGAGGCGTGCCATGGCGTCGCGGTGCACGAGCAGGTCGGCGTTGACGCGCACGAGCGCGCCTGAGTCGATCAGCAGTTGCAGGATTTTGCGCGCGTGCTCGCGTGCGACCGAATTGCCTGCGGTGGCGGCGGCGGTCGCTGTGGCGCGTGCGAGCGCTTCGTCGAAGGTCGGGGCTTCGAGCGCGGCGGCGCGGTAAATCTCTTCGAGGCTCGCGCGCAACTCGGAGTCGGCCGTCGAGAGGGCGAGCGTGTGATTGGCGGCGCGCACCACGTCGCGTTCGGAGACGAGGAGTCCGGCCGTTTCGGCCGCGGCCAGCACCGCGCGAAAAACTTCCGGCGCGACGCGTGCGAACAGGCGCTCGCGCAAAGTTTCGCGTGCGAGACCGCGCTGCAAAGGCTCGCGCCGGTGATGCGCCTCGACCTCGGCGCGCGCCGCTTCGATAAATTGCTCGAAAATTTTTCGCGCGACGTAGACGCCTTCGGCCGCGACGACCGCGCCGCTCGTCGCTCCTATCGCCTCATCGAGCGCCGCGTCGAGCGTCTCGTCGCGCCAGCCCGTGCGTGCCGAGAGGTCTGCGCGCCTGAGTCCGCTCTCGCCCGCCGCTTCGACGTAGAGCGCGAGCCGCAAGGGCGGCGTGGCATCCGTCAAAGCGTTCAAACGTTCGCGCGCCGCCGTGCGTTCACGACCGCGACGCTTGGCGGCGAAGGCATCGAGCACGCGGCCGCCGCCGATGGTGCGCTGCGGCGAATATGAACGGATGATGAAACGTTCGTCGGGCAGCGCGACGACCGGAGATTCGAGCCTGAGTTGCGCGAAGCCGCGCGCGCCCGCAGCGATCTCGCCCGCCGCTTCGAGAACCTGCACGCGCGCCAGCACTTCGGCCGCGCCGAGGTGGACGCGCACGCGCGCACGCGAACGCAGAGGGCGCGGCGCGTGCGCGAGCACTTCGAGCGACGCGTCGATGATCTGCGTGGCGCGCAGGCGACCGGCGGGCGCGAGCGTCATCCCGCGCTCTATGGCGGCGGCATCCACGCCGCCCAAGTTGATGGCCGTGCGTTGCCCCGCGTCGGCGCGCGAGACGGCGCGGCCGTGAACCTGCAACCCGCGCACGCGCACGCGCACCGAGGCGGGCAACAACTCCATCTCGTCGCCTTCGGCAATCTCGCCCGCGACGAGCGTGCCGGTGACGACCGCGCCGAAGCCGCGCATCGTGAAAGCGCGATCCACCGGCAGGCGCGCCACCGCGACGGACGAGCGTGCGGGCAAACGCGCGGCGACGGCGCGCAACTCTCCTCGCAACGCTTCGAGTCCCGCGCCGTCGCGCGCGCTCACAGAAACTACGGGCGCGCCTTCGAGAAACGAACCGGCGACCAACTCTTCGACCTCCGCGCGCACGAGCGCCAGCAACTCTTCGTCAACCGTGTCGGTCTTCGTGATAACGACGAGTCCTGACTGGACGCCGAGCAATTTGCTGATGTCGAAATGCTCGCGCGTCTGCGGCATGACGCCTTCGTCGGCGGCGACGACGAGCGCCACGGCGTCGATGCCGTGCGCGCCCGCGAGCATGTTTTTGACGAAGCGTTCGTGGCCGGGCACGTCCACGAAGCCGACGCGCACGTCGCCGAGGTCGAGTTCGGCGAAGCCGAGGTCGATGGTGATGCCGCGCCGCTTCTCTTCCGGCAAGCGGTCGGCGTCCACGCCCGTCAGCGCGCGCACCAGCGTCGTCTTTCCGTGGTCGATGTGTCCGGCCGTGCCGACGATAATTGACTTCATAGTCCCAAGTCTCAAGTCCCAAGTCTCAAGTCTCAAGTCTCAAGTCTGATGCTCGTTCTTTGACTTGGGACTTGAGACTTGGGACTTGGGACTATTTAACGATCTCGAAATCGATCCACTGCGTAGCCATGTGGCGTTTCTGGCCGGGGGGCGCGTCGTTGACGACGAGTTGGAGGACGTATGAGCCGGGCTGCGCGTCGGCGTTGAGGGCAAGCGTGCCCGTGGCGGCGAGGCGCGCGGGGTCTGTCTGCGTCGCTGTGGCGGCGTCGAAGGGAGTTTCGGGCGTCGCGTAGACTTCGCGGCCTTCGCGGAAGAGACGCGCTTGGGTCGTCAGTTGCGGGCGACCGGAGACGCGGCGCGGGTTGTAAATGACGTAAGAGTAGGCGAGCGATGCGCCGGGGCGGAAACGGCGCGTGGCCGGATGCGCGGCCGTGGCGAGGGGCGCAACGGCGGCCTCGGCGGTCGCGCCCGGTTGCAAGGTCGGCGCGCCTTGCTGCTGCTGTCCGGCTTCGCCGAGCACGAGGCCGGAGAGCGCGAACTGTTTGCCGCGCACGTCGGGCACGTCGACGAACTGCCCGCTCGCGCCGAGTCGTCCCGACACGGTGTCGCGCACGACGATGCGCAACTGATATGCGCCCGCGCGTTTGACCGGCACGTCGGCGCTGTAGGTGAGGCCGTGCAAGAGGACGTAACGGTATGTGTCCGGGCCGACGCGGACGGTGTGCGTGCGGTTGAACTCGTCGGCGATGCGTCCCTCTTCATCGAAGGTGACGGCGGCCACGTCGAAGACGGCCTTCTTGAAGTCGTTCGGCTCGTCTCTGAAAGTGATGTCCTGCGCGTTGATGTAGAGCAGCGAGCGGACGAAAGAACCGGCGCGCGCATCGTTGAAGAAGAAGGCGCTCAGTTGCATGCGCACGTCCGCGCCGCCGACGGGCGAGGCGAGCGCGGCGTAGAGTTGGCGGTCGCCGCTCGTGGGGCGCGCCGGGCTGGCCTCGCTGTCGGGCTGGCTGAAGAAGCCGCTGCGCGAACGCACCGTCAAATTGGGACGCCGCACGCGCACTTCGATCTTATGAAATTGTTTGCCCTTGAAAGTCGCTTCGGTGGGACGATAGCCGATCAGGTAATAGCCGCGCTGGTCGGCGAGCACTTGTCCGAGCGCCTGCGTCAGATCGTTTTTCGAATGGATGAAACGGCCGCCCGTATTCTCGGCCATGAAGTTCAGACCGTTCTGCGATTCAAAGAAAGCACCGGCGCGCGACGCGCGCGCGGAGCCGGTATCGCCGGGCGCAACGTCGTCCTGCGCGCTCAGGTGATACTGGTTGACGAGACCGCGCGCGTCAATCGTGTAGATGACGACCGAGGCGCGCGCGGCCGCATCGACCAACTGGCGCAGCGCGTTGTAGATGCAGGTCGCATCGCCGTTGTAGCCGCCCCGTGTCATTGCAAGGCCGTCGGAGAAATAGACGACCGACTTGCGCCCCGGCAACAGACGCATGCGCCGGACGAGATGCGTGAGCGCGACCACGTCCGCCGCTTGACGAAGGCAGGCGGGGCCGACCGTGCTGTCGATGCGTTCGCGCGTGGCACGCGCGTCGGGACTCTCGAACGTGCCCGGGCGGCCGTCTCGAATCGTGTTCGTGTCGTTCCGGCGCACAGGCTCGATGCTGTCCACTTCGTAACCGGACGATGGCAGCCAGCGCACCTTGCCGACGGCGCGCACGAGTTGCCGCCGGTCGGTCGTGAACTGCTGCAACGCGCCGCTCGCCGCGCCGAGCGAGATGACGGCGACCAGATCGTTCGGCTGCACCTGCTCGTCCACATATTTTTTGAGCGCGTCGTGGACGGCGTCCGTGCTGGCGAAGGAGAGATTACCGGCGACGAGCGCCAGCGTGCGGCGCACCTGTTCGGGACGCTGGAGGCGCGCGGGCGTCGGCGCGGGCGGCGTGGGCGGGGCGTTCCGGTCTCTCTTCTCCGCTTTGTCTTTCGCCGCCGCCCCGGCATCGCCCGCTTCGGCGGCCAAAGATTCGAGCGGCACGAAGGAGAGATTCGTGACCGCTTGCGGGCGACCGTCTTCAAACACCTCGAAGTCTTCCGCGCGCAAGTCCGTCACGACGCGCCCCTCCTTGTCCGTCACCACGGCATCGACCTGCACGAGATTCGTCGTGATGCGCACCACCTCTTCCTCACCCGCCGGTTGTTGCTGCGTCGATGATGACAGCGAGGCGGCCGGCGTCTGCGCTCCACTTCTCTGTTGTCCAATCAACGACGCAAACGACAGCGCGAAGGCCAACAGCAGCCCCAAGCCCCAAGTTCTTCTCTTCATCATTTCCCCTCCCGCAAGTCCCAAGTCTCAAGTCTCAAGTCCCAAGTCGTGAGAGGCATTCGGACTTGGGACTTGGGACTATTTAACGATCTCGAAATCGATAAATTGCGTCGCGGTGCGATGCTTGGCGTCGGCGAGTTGGTCTGTGACGACGAGTTGGAGGACGTATTCGCCGGGCGGGAGCGCCGCGCCGAGGTTGAGGCTGCCCGCGAGGTCGAGTCGCTTGGGGTCGGGCAGCGTGTTGAAGTTGAGCGGCAGCGCCTCGCCGTTGTAGACAAGTTGGCCGTCGCGGTAGATGCGCGCCTGCGTCGCCAGTTGCGGGCGGCCGGTGGCGCGGTCAAGCCGCGCGTTGTAGATAGCGTAGGCGAAGTCGAGCGTGGAGTTTTGGCGGAAGCGGCGGACGGCCGGACTGCCGAGCGTGGCCGCTGCGCCGTTGCCCGGCGCGCTCTCGTCGGGCGCGTTCTTCGCTTCGGACGACGCCGCCGCAGTCGCCGCCGTGCCTCTTCTCAGACCGCTCACGATCAGGCCGGAGAGCGCGAGCCGCTCCCGTTTCAAGTCGGGCACTTCGATGAACTGGCTGGCCGAACCCGTGCGCTCGGTCGCCGCATCGCGCACGGCCATGCGCAGTTGGTACGCTCCGGCTTTTTTGACGGGCACGTTGAAGGAATAGACGAGGCCGTCGCGCAGGGCTTTCTGGTAAGCGGCCTCGCTCATCGTGAGCGTGCCCGTCTGATTGCGACTATCGACGACGCGGCCGTTGTCCGAATAGGCGACGCCGACGAGGTCGAGCACTACCTTGTAACTGCCGTCGGGTTGTTTGGTGAAACG
This sequence comes from Pyrinomonadaceae bacterium, assembly GCA_036387235.1. Lineage (GTDB taxonomy): Bacteria > Acidobacteriota > Blastocatellia > Pyrinomonadales > Pyrinomonadaceae > JAIVJZ01. The sequence continues at coordinate 71,420 of DASVUD010000041.1, read as the reverse complement.
CACGTCGTTGCCGTCGATGTGCATGAGCGAAGTCATGAACGAACCGTCCTGCTCGGTGTTGCCGAAGATGGCCGTCAGGCGCAGGCGCACGCCTGCGGCGGCGAAGGGCGAAGTGAGCGCGCCGAGAAGTTGCTCGTCGCGCGTGCGGCGCACGGGACGCGCTTCTTCGTCGCGGACGCCGTAGAAGCCCGTGCGCGTCCGCACGCGCAAACCGGGTCGCTTCACTTTCACGGCAAAAGTGTGATAGCGACGATTGAAAGTCAGTCCTTCGGGGCGATAGCCGATCAGGTAGTAGCCCTTTTGATCTTCGACCACGCGGCGGACTCCGCGCGCGAGGTCGTTCGTGTTTTTGATGGCGAGGCCGCCGGTTTGCCTGGCGAGATAGTCGAGGCCGCCCTGCGTGTCGAAGATTTGAAACGAGCGATTGCGTTGCGCATTTTCCAGTTCTTCCAGACCCATGCCGACCGTGTCGTCATCGGCCGAGAAACCGGGCGCGACCAGACCGCGCGCGTCAATCGTGTAGACGACGACCGAGGCGCGGTTGGCGAGGTCGGTCAACTGTTGCAGAGCTTGGAAGACACGCGTGCTGCTCGGCCCGCGGTCGCTTGAACGCAAGGAGAAGCCGTCGGAAAAGAGCGTGACGGACTTGCGACCGGGCAACTCGCGCATGCCGCGCACGAGAAAGTTGAGCGCGCCGAGTGTGCCGACGGCGAACAACTCTTCTCGAAACTGCGTGATCTCGCCCGCCGGGTCGCCTTCCCCCGTTTTCACGCTATCGCCGTCTTCGCCGCCCATCGACATGCGGTTTCTCGGCTGCGTGCCCTCTTGAATCGGCGAAAAGGCGGAGACGCGTCCGGCCATGTTCCATTTCACGCGGTCGATGGCGGCGTGCAACTGTCGCTTGTCTGAAGTGAACTGTTGGAGCGCGCCCATCCCGGCGCTCGTCCGGATGATGGCGACCAGATCGTTCGGCTGCATCTGTTCGTTGACGAACTTCCGCAGAGCATCACGCACGGCATCGGTGCTGCTGAACGAGAGGCCGAGGTCGTCGACGACGAGTGCGATGGTGCGACGCACTTGTTCGGGACGCAGGCGGCGCGGCGGCGCGGGCGGCGCGAGTTTGTCCGCGGGCGTGCGGCGCGTTGACGCGTCGGCGGAGGCGGCGGCGTCGCCGCTCGCGCCGGGGCGCGTCGCCGGTTCGTTCAAGACGTAGGAAAAGTTCGTGATCTTTTGCTGTCGCCTGTCTTCGTAGACTTCAAAATCGTCGGCCGTCAGGTCTGTCACCTGATGGCCTTTCTTATCCACGACGACGACATCCATCTGCACGAGATTGGTCGTGATGCGAACCACTTCCTCGTCGTCATCCTGAACCGGCGCGCTCTGCTGCGACGGCGCGGACGGCGTCTGCGGCGGCGGCTGCTGCTGCGTCGTCTGCTGCGGTTGCTGCGACACGCGCCGCGCTTGCACGGGCACGCCGAGCGCGAACAGAAGTGCATACATCAACGCGAGCGAGGTTAATTTCTTCATCGTAAAACTCCACCAAGTCTCAAGTCTCAAGTCCCAAGTCTCAAGTCTCAAACCGCCTTTGACTTGGGACTTGAGACTTGGGACTTATTTATAGATTTCAAAATCGACCGACTGCGTGGCGATGCGATGTTTGTCGTTGCGCAGCGCGTCGGTGATGATGACCTGTATGACGTATTCGCCGGGCGTGAATTGCGAGCCGAGTTTGAGTTGCGTGAGGATGCCGATGCGCTTCATATCCGTCTCGGATGCGCTCACCTCGACGGGCTGCTCCGTGCCGGAGTAGACGAGTTGGCCGTCGCGGTAGATGCGCGTCTGCGTCGTCAGGCTCGGCCGTCCCGTCGCCTTGTCGAGCCGCGCGTTGTAGACGGCGTAGCCGAGCGCGAGGGGCGCTCTCTGCCGAAAGCGACGCACGGCGGGACTGGCGAGCGTCTCCCTCTCGTCGGTGTGCGTGTTCGACGAAGTGCCCTGCGCTGATGAAGCGGGCGATGACGGGGCGGCATGAGTGCCGCTTGCGCCCGTGCCGCTCACCCTCGTCAACTCTCCGTCGAAGCCGGTCAGGATCAGGCCGGAGAGCGCGAGGCGGTTCTTCTTCAAGTCGGGCACTTCGATGAACTGGCTGGCCGAACCCGTGCGCTCCGTCGCCGTGTCGCGCACGGCCATGCGCAGTTGATACGCTCCGGCCTTTTTGATCGGGACGTTCAGGTTGTAGGTGATGCCGTCGCGCAGCACGCGACGATAGGCTTCTTCGGGCAGCGTCAAAGTGTGGATGCGGTCGAGCGATTCGATGACGCGTCCGTTGTCGCCGAAGGTGACGGCCACCACGTCGAGCACGGCCTTGTACTTCCCGTCCGGCTCTTGTTTGAACTGCACGTCGCGCGCGTCCAGATGCAGCATCGAACGCATGAACGAACCGTCCTGCTCGGTGTTGCCGAAGTAGGCCATCAGGCGCAGGCGCACGTCGGGCGAGGCGAAGGGCGAAGTGAGCGCGGCGTAGAGTTGTTGCTCGCGCGTGCGGCGCACGGGGCGCGTCTCTTCGTCGCGGATGCCGTAGAAGCCCGTGCGCGTGCGGACGCGCAAACCCGGCCGCTTCACTTTCACACTGATGCGATGGAAGCGACGGTCGAAGGTCGTGCCTTCGGGACGATAGCCGAGCAGGTAATAGCCCTTTTGATCTTCGACCACGCGCCGGATGCCGCCCGACAAGTCGTTGTTGTTTTTGATGAGAAAGCCGCCCGTCTGCTGCGAGAGATAGGCGAGGCCGCTCTGCGTGTCGAAGAGTTCGTTGCTGCGTTCTCTGAGCGCGTCTTCGATCTGTTGCGGCGACATGCCGGAGAGATCGTCGGCGGCGGTGAAGCCGGGCGCGATCAGGCCGCGCGCGTCAATCGAATAGACGACGACCGAGGCGCGGTTGGCGAGGTCGGTCAACTGCCTGAGAGCTTGCAGCACGCGGTCGCTGCGCCCGCGCCCGCGGTCTGCGGTGTAGAGCGCAAAACCGTCGGACATCAAGAGCACGGACTTGCGACCGGGCAACTCGCGCATGCCGCGCACGACGAAGTTGAGCGCGCCGAGCGTGCCGACGGCGAAAATCTCTTCGCGGAAATCTTCGAGTTCGGCCGAGACCATTTCGGCGCGGCGCGCGGCACGGTCGATTGGGGTGTCGCTCGTCGAAGTCGGCGGCACGCCCGCGCTGCCTTCGAGCGGCGCGAAGACGGAGACGCCGCCGCTCCCGCCCATGTACCACTTCACGCGGTCGATGGCGGCGTGCAACTGTCGCTTGTCTGAAGTGAACTGTTGGAGCGCGCCCATCCCGGCGCTCGTCCGGATGATGGCGACCAGATCGTTCGGCTGCATCTGTTCGTTGACGAACTTCCGCAGGGCGTCGCGCACGAACGAAGTGCTCTCGAACGAGAGGCCGAGGTCGTCGACGACGAGCGCGATGGTGCGACGCACCTGTTCCGGCCGCAGGCTGCCGGGCGGCATCGGCGCGGGGATGCTCGCTTTGTCCTTCGACTTCGGGCGCGCGGTGTCGGCCGTCTCGGTCGCGGGCGGCGCGGTCTCGTTCAAGACGTAAGAGAAGTTGGTCAGTTTCTGCGGGCGGTTGTCCTCGAAGATTTCAAAATCGTCGGCCGAGAGGTCTGTCACCTGCTTGCCCTTTTTGTCCACCACGACGGCATCGACCTGCACCAGATTGGTCGTGATGCGCACCACCTCTTCGTCGTCTGAGGGCGCGTTTGGCTGCTGTGGTGCGGTCTGCTGCGTCGGCGGTATCGGCGTCGGCGTCTGGCTCGGCGTCGTCTGCGCGGGCGTGCTTGGCGGCGTCGCGGGTCGCGTCTGTTGCGCTCGTGCGGCGGCGTGCGGCAGGAGCGTGGCGAGCAGAATGGTGTGCGTGATGATAAGCGAGGTCAGTTTCTTCATACGCGAAAACTCCGGTCGGGCGACGTTCGAGTTTGACTGTATGTTCCGTCATGCGGCGGACGAGTTGCTTCGCTGGATTTCCGCTGTTGAGTGTGCGATGCTCTGCGGCACCAACAAATCAACGGAATGGAGAGCATTATGCCAGAGCAAGCGAAAAACGGCGATACTGTGCGCGTGCATTACACGGGGCGTTTGGAGACCGGAGAGACTTTCGATTCGAGCGTGGGCGGCGACCCGTTCGAGTTTACCGTCGGCGGCGGCGACACCATCGCGGGCTTCGACGAAGGCGTGCGCGGGATGAACGTCGGCGACCGCCGGACGGTCGAGATCGAGGCCGACGACGCCTACGGCCAACACGTCCCCGAACGCGTGCAGACCATTCCGCGCGCCCTCATCACACAGAGCATCGGGCAGGAACCGGAGGTCGGCATGGCGCTCGCCATGCAGATCGCGCCCGACCAGCAAATCCCCGTCACCATCACGGAAGTGACGGACACGGACGTGACGCTCGACGCCAACCACCCGCTCGCCGGCGAGAAACTGATCTTCGACATCGAACTCGTGGAGATCAAAAAGATTTGATTCATCCATAAAGCAAAGAATGAAACCACGCGCGTCACACGAAACTCTTCTTCGTGTTGTTTCCTGTGACGCGCGTGGTTTCTAAGTTTTTTTAGTCGCTTCAACCAACGAATCAACGAACGGATTCCCGTCGTCAATGAAAGTCACCTTCGGCAGTCTCTTTCGCGTCGCGGCCCTGCTCGCCATCGCCTCCATCACCGCGACGGCGCAGACACCGCCCGTCGCCTCTCCATCCGCTCCGGCGTCAACTGAAGACATCTTCGTCGTCGATGTAACAACTGCCAAAGGCAAACTCGAATTCGGACGCCCCTTGAACATCACCGCACGCGCGGGCTACGACAACCAGCCCTCTTTTCTGCCGGATGGCCGCGGCCTCCTCTACACCTCGCAGCGCGAAGGCGAACAGACGGACATCTATCGCTACGACTTCGACACCAGACAATCCACGCGCCTGACCGCGACGCCCGAAGGCGAATACTCGCCCACGGTCATGCCCGGCGGTAAATTCTTCTCCGTCGTCCGCGTCGAGGCCGACAAGACGCAGCGCCTCTGGAAGTTTCCCCTCGACGCTGGAGGAGGCGGCGGCGCGCCCTCGCTCGTCCTCCCCAACCTCAAACCCGTCGGCTATCACCTCTGGTTAGATCGCACGACGCTCGCCCTCTTCATCCTCGGCCGCGAAGGCCAACCCAACACGCTCCAACTCGCCCCCACCGACAACTCTTTTCTCGATACCATCCACATCAACATCGGCCGCTCGCTCCATCTCGTCCCGCGCCGCGCGGCCTTCAGCTTCGTCCACAAAATCTCCCCCGACCGCTGGCTCATCAAAATCTTCGACCTCAAGACCAAACGCACGAACACCGTCGCCCCCACGCTCCCCGGCAGTGAAGACCTCACTTGGACGCCCGACGGCCGCATCCTCTCGGCGCAAGATTCCAAACTCTACCAACTCGACCCGGCCGCACCGGCTCCCACATGGCAACTCGTCGCGGACTTCTCCGCCGCGGGTCTCAGACAGATCACGCGCCTCGCCCTCAGCCCCAAAGCCGACCGCCTCGCACTCGTCGCACGCACCGCCGACGAGCCTTGAACCCGTTTCATTCGTCGTCCTCCGGCGCGACGCCGAAGTAGCGCATCCAGCGCTCGGTGCTTTCTTCGACGGGCGGCGCGTTCGTCTCCGCACGCGCAGCGGCGGCGCTGGCCGCTGCCGCGTCTTCCATGCGCCTGCGAAATTCGCCCGCGCGCACCACTTGCGCCCCGCAACGCCTGACGTAATCGGCCAACGCGCGATCCGAAGTCACGACCAAGAGCGTCCGCCGCTCGCGCGCCTCTTCGACCAGACGCTTGATCCGCTCGTCCGCATTCGACCCGCGCGCCGCATAATAAACACGCACGCCTTTGTAACTCGACCCATCCGCGAAATTCTCATCCGGCGCACCGTCGAACACCACCTCCACGCGCGCCCTCTTCGCCGCCGCGAACCGCGCCAACTCCGCCAACAACTCGCGCCGCGCGCGCGCACGATCCCTATGCCACCCCACGCGCTGCCCCATCACATTATTGCCGTCAACCAAGTAAGACATAAGAAAGCAGTGACAAGTGACAAGTGACGAGTTGAAGACAAGTTAATCGTAAATTGTGAATCGTGAATGGTGAATCGTGAATAGATTCAATCCGGCTTCTTCTATTTACGATTGACGATTTACGTTCTTCACTCGTCACTCGTCACCTTTAGACAACAGTTTGCCCGTAGTCGCAGTATTCGACAATGGGGCAGCGGTGGCAGAGGGGGTCGCGGGGGCGGCAGAGGGCGCGGCCGTGGCGGATGAGGTTGACGTGGAAGGAGTAGAATTTGCCGTGGGGGACGAGCCGGTTCATGATTTCGTGTGCGCGTTGGTCGGTCGATTTTTGGGGGATGAGGCCGACGCGGCGGAGGATGCGGAAGATGTGGGTGTCGAGCGGAAAGACCTCCGTGCCGCAGGCGAAGAGGAGCGTGCACGCGATGGTTTTGGGGCCGATGCCGCGAAAGCGGGAGAGATAAGCGACGGCTTCGGCCGGTGGGAGATCGTGCAGGAACGAGAGGTCGAGCGTGCCGCGCTCTTGTTTGATTTGCCGAAGCAGCGTCTTGATGACCGATGCTTTTTGATTGGCGAGGCCGCCCCCTTGAATCGTGCGCGCGATGGTCGATTCGCGCGCGCGGAGGGCGGCGTCCCAAGTGGGAAAGCGGCGTTTGAGGGCGGCGAAGGTGCGGTGGCTGTTGGTGTCGCTCGTGGCTTGCGAGAGGATGATCTGGACGAGCATGTCGAGCGGGTCGGAGCGCAGGCGCGAGTTTGAGGGGACGCCGTAGGCGCGTTCGAGATTTTGGATGATGTAGCGTATGGGGCGCTCGTCTGCGGACGACGAAGAGGCGGCATGGTTCGCTTCGCCGGAGATGGAGGCGCGTTCGGGAGCGGTGTCTCCGTCAGAGTCGGCGTCTGTGTCCGGGTCGGCTGCGGCGCGCTCAGTTGTGTGGTCAGTTATGGGTTTGGGCGAGGATGCGCTCATAGAATTCGAGGTACTGCGGGATGACGAGGTCTGTGTTGTAACGCGCCAGCGCCGACTCGCGCGCGCGGCGTCCCATCTCGCGGCGCGCTGCTTCATCCGACAACAGTTCGGCAGCGTCCGCGCCCATCTTGTCCACGTCGCCGACGGCGCTCAAGCAGCCCGTCTCGCCGTCGGTCACGACTTCCGGGATGCCGCCGACGCGCGAGGCGACGACGGGCACTTCGCACGCCATCGCTTCGAGCGCGGCCAGCCCGAAAGACTCTTGCTCCGAGGGCAGCAGCAGCACGTCGGCGACGGAGAGATAATCGACGATGCGCGGTTGCTTGCCGACGAACGCGCAGAATTTTTCCAACCCCAAACAACGCGCGCGATGCTCCGCGCGGCCGCGCTCGCTACCGTCGCCGACCATCGCGAGCCGCGCATCGACGCCGCGTGCGCGCACGCGCGCCAGTATCTCCACGCAATCGACGGGACGCTTGACGGGGCGGAAGTTTGAGACGTGGACGAGCAGCGGCTCGCCGCCGGGCGAGAGTTCGGCGCGCAGTTCAGGGCGCGGGCTGCGCGTGTATTCCGAGCCGCAGACGAAGTTCGGGATCACTTCGACCTCAGAGTAACCGAACGTCTCTTCGGTCTCGCGTTTGAGATACGCGGAGATGGCCGTCACGCCGTCGGATTGCGCGATGCCGTAACGCGTGATCGGGAGATAGGAGCGATCCGCGCCGACGAGCGTGATGTCCGTGCCGTGCAGCGTGGTGATGACGGGCAGACGCCGGTGCGGGCGCAGAGACTCGCGCGCGAGGATGGCGCTAATGGAATGCGGGATGGCGTAGTGGACGTGAAGGAGATCGAGTTGTTCGGTTTCGGCGACGGTCGCCATCTTCGTCGCCAGCGCGAGCGTGTAGGGCTGGTGCTCGAACAACGGGTAGGACATCATCTCGACTTCGTGAAAGCGCACGCGCTCGTTCAGTTCGGTCAGGCGCGTGGGGAGTGCCGACGAGATGAAGTGGACGGTGTGGCCGCGCCGCGCCAGTTCCTTGCCGAGTTCGGAGCCGACGATGCCGCTCCCGCCATAAGTCGGATAGACCGTGATGCCGATATTCATGGGAAGCTGTCAGCTATTAGCTGTGAGCTATTAGCTAAAACCAAAAAATACAAGTTCCAAAAGAATAAAAGCTGTCAGCTAGGAACGGAAGCCGCCTGCCTTGTCCGGCTAACAGCTTACAGCTAATAGCTAACAGCTAAAAATAGCAAGAGGCAGAAAGCCCTCGCTACTCTCTGCCTCTTGTCTCAGCTTGTCTTCACCTGTAAAGGGGGACAAGCGAGGAACTTGAATATAGACCTTCCCGGCAAATTTGACAATGGTTCTGTTAATAAATTTTCGTCCACTTAATCCTACTTGTCAGACGCCCCGAACAAAGTTGACGACAAGGCTGTTTTTCGCACGGGTTTTGAGAGACCTGACAAAGCCGGTGGCTGCTCCGCCATCGCGCCGAAAGGAAGTATAATCGAGTCGCACGATTAATCTTTCACAGTGAGTTTTCCGTGTGGCTGCGTCCGGCGCGTCGGCCGCATCTAAATCGAGACCGAAACGAAGCAATTATATTTGGAGAAGCGAGAATGCCTAAGATTGACAACATCGAAGAGACCCCGAACCCGAACGCCGTCAAGTTTCTGTTGAAAGAACCCGTCACGACGGGCGCGGCGCGCTCTTTCCTCAGCCCGTCGCTGGCGAAGGACGACGCGCTGGCGCGCGCTCTGTTTGAAGTGGGCGGAGTCGTCTCGGTCTTCTACATGGATCGCATGATCACCGTCGAGAAAGAGGAGACGGAAGAGTGGGACGACCTCTTGCCGAAACTGGCCGTGCCCATCCGCGCGGCCGAGGCGGCGCAAGGCGGCGCGGCAGCGGCGGCCGGCGCAGCGGGCGCACTCGGCGGCACGCTCGGCGCGTTGATGAGCGACGACCCGCGACTCTTACGGATCAACGAAGTGCTCGACGAGCGCATCCGTCCGGCGCTCGCGGGCGACGGCGGTTGGCTCGAAATCGTCAGCCTCAAAGAGAATACGCTGACCATCAAGTATCAGGGCGCATGCGGCAGTTGCCCCAGTTCCATCTCCGGCACACTGATGGCAATCGAAAACATGGTGCAGCAGGAAGTCGATCCTGCGCTCGAAGTCGTCGCGGTCTAAGGTAGCAAAGCACAGCGGATAAAACTTGGGCGGGACAATGAACGCGTTCATTGTCCCGCCCAAGTTTTATCCGGCAACTTACTATCCACGCGCCCGCCGGAAGCTCTACCCTTTCCCGTTTCGACCTTCGATGTACCGATCTACAGTTTCAGCCAAACGATCCACGCGTTCCGTCAGGCGATCGATGCGCTCAGTCAGTTGACCCATACGCTCGGCCAATCTTGTGATTGCCTCATCTGTACGCATCTGCGCCGCCTGCAACTGTGCCATCGTCTCCTCGTTACGAATCTGCGTATCAACTAAAGCAGCGATCCGTTCATCGACATCGGAATGATCCGCCCGCACTTCATCGAAACGCTCGTCGTAACGTCGAAGCAGATCGACGACAATTTGGAAACTTTGAGCCAGTTCGACGTTCAATGCTTTGTGTTCGTCCAAACGCTGGTCTTGTCGCGCCAGCATCGCGAGGAGAGTTTGATTGCTCTGCTTTAGTTCACCGAGCATCGGCTCATGTTCATCTAAACGCTCGTTATGTTGCGCTAACATCGCGACCAGAGTTTGGTTGCTCTGCCTGAGTTCTACGAGCAGAGACTCAGACGCACCTACGCGCTCATCCTGCTGCGCCAGCATTGCGAGGAGTGTTTGGTTGCTCTGCTTTAGTTCGGCGAGCATCGGTTCATGTTCATCTAAACGCCGGTCTTGCCGCGCCAGCATCGCTACCAGAGTTTGATTACTCTGCTTTAGTTCGGCGAGCATCGGTTCATGCTCATTCAAACGCTCATCGTGACGGCGCGTCATGTCCGTCAGCATTTTGAAATACTGTTCAAGGTCGGAGACTCGCGGTTCCAGATTATCACCGCTCATTTCTTATCGCCTTTCTTCCTAGTCGCCGCGACCCGTGGTGGCGCGGCGAGAGCCTTTGCCGGTCTCCTCACTTTTGCGCGCCCTGACAAGCTCAAGTTCTATTTCGCGGATAACGTAATACGCACCTGCCTTTTTCTCCGGGCAATCGCCTCGATAATCCCTCTCAAGCGGTAACCGTTCAAGATCACTAGCGATGCGAAAAAATAATAGCACGCGCACGCCTCACGCTGACCGCGAAGGACGCGCGGCTCAACTTTTTACATTCTTAACATCATTTTTACGAACCGGGGCGCGGGTCGGGCGTATAATCTGTCGTAGCAATTCAGCCGAGGGCGCGCCCCGCGCCTGCCAGTTCAGGAGAAAATTCAGATGAGCTATCGCTTTCGCTTACAGGGCGCGGCGGCCTTGTGTGTGCTGTCGCTGGCAGTGCAGCCCGCCCCGTTCGCACGCGCGCAAACTCCTTCCAACGCGCAGCCGAAGAAACCCGTGACCGCGAGCGCAACGACGAAGACGCGCGCGAAGGGCACGGCCGACCCGGCCGCCGCCGCCGCGCGCGCCAGCGCCGTCGCGCTCATCAACGCGCTCGCGGATGAGTCGCGCGGCTTCCGCGACCAGACGCTCCGTGCGCGCGTGCAGGTGCAAGCGGCCGACGCGCTCTGGGACACGGACAAGGAGCGCGCGCGCGCACTCTTCCGGCGCGCGTGGGACGCGGCCGAAGTGGCCGACGCGGAGAACTTGCGACAGGGCGGCGACGCGAGCAACAGACGCCTGCTCGCCGCCAGACAGAGCATCACGAACATGCGTGGCGAGGTCTTGCGGCTCGCCGCCAAACGCGACCGCGCGCTCGGCGAAGAGTTTCTCGCCCTGATGGACGAGTCGCGCAAACGCGAGTTGAGCGAACTCGGCAACGCCTCCGCCAATCTACCCACGGGCGCGGGAGGAACAGGAGCGAACGCCGCATCGCCGTCGTCGGCCGCCGGCAAAGATAAGCAACAGCAACCCGCGCGGCGCGACCCGGAACAGACTTCGCCCGAAGCGGAGCGTCGCCTGCGGCTCGGCATGCAGTTTCTCGAAGACAACGACGTGGAGCGCGCCTTGCAGTTTGCAGACCCGGTGCTCAACAGCGTCAACCCTTCTTCGGTCGAGTTTCTCGTCCTGCTGCGCGAGCGCAATCCGCAAGAGGCCGACCGCCGCTTCGCCGCACTCGTCACGAGCATCGCCACGAGTCCCGATTCGGACGCGGGCGACATTCTCCTGCTCTCTTCCTACGTGCTGACGCCGCATCTCTACATGATCATCGGCGAGGGCGGCGGCGGCATCTCTTCGAGCCAGCGTCGCAGAGAGATCACGACGCCCGATCTGCCCGCAGCTGTCCGCGTCGGTTTCGCGCGCGCCGCCGCGCAAGTGCTCTTGCGCCCGCTCCCGCCCCAAGACATGGACGCGACGGCGACGGGGCGCGTCGGCCTCTTCTTCGTCATCTCGCGTCTGATGCCCTTCTTCGAGCAGACGATTCCGGACGGCGTGCCCGCCTTGCGCGCACGACTCGCCGCGCTCAATCCGGACTTGCCGGCCGAGGCGCGCGAAAATTTGGGTGAAGACTTGATGCGCGGTCTCGTGCCCGAAGGCGCGCAGGGCGACCCCGTGCAGGAATCGCTCGACCGGGCGGGCAGCGCGTCCAACCCGCGCGAACGCAATCTCGCATACGTGCGCGCCGCGCAGGCCGCCGCCTCCAAAGGCGACGAACACGCGCGCGATTATGTCGAAAAGATCGACGACGCCGAGTTGCGCCGGCAGACGCGCGGCTTCGTCAACTTCGCACTGGTCAATCAAGCGATCAGGGATAAGAAGGACGGCGCGGAAGTGTTGCGCCTGCTCTCGGCGGCGGCGAGCGAACTGACGCCCGCGCAGCGCGCTTGGGCTTACACGGAAGCCTCGCGCCTGCTCTCTAAGGACGACCGCCCGCGCGCGCTCGAAGCGCTCGAAGCGGCGGCCGCGGCGGCCAAGTCAATCGACGCGGCCGACCCCGACCGCGTGCGTTCGACCGTCGCCGTTGCCACGCGCTTCTCCGAGTTAGACCGTAATCGCGCGTGGGAGGTCATGGCCGATGTGGTGAAGGCCGCGAACGCCGCGCCCGAATTCACGGGCGCGGACGCCACGCTCGTCTCGCGCATCCGCTCCGAAGGCATGAACATGACGATGAACTTCTCCGCGCCGGTCTTCGACCTGACGGGCGTCTTTCAGACGCTTGCGCGCGACGACATGAACCGCGCCGTCGCGCTCGCGCAAACGTTCACCAATGAAGCGCCCCGCGCCGTCGCCACGCTCGCCATCGCCCGCGCCGTGCTCTTGGGCGACAAAGCGCAACCAACCCGCCCTTAAGCAGCGACAGGGCACAGGCGCGCCACAGCAACAAAGCAGGAACCACGCGCCTCACACGAAGCAACACGAAGAAGAAGTCCGTCTTTTCGTGTTGCTTCGTGTGAGGCGCGTGGTTCCTTGTTTTTGTTAGAAGTTCAAACGCCCGCCCCAGAGCGTGAGCGCGAGGACAACGCAGTGCATCGACAGGCCGACGAAGAGACCGGCGCGTCGCCCCCTGCGGCTGAGAGTTTTTCTGTAACTGAGGAGCGTATGCGCGCCGAGCGGCAGCCAGAGCAGTAGGCCGGAGACGAGACCGGGCGAGTAAGAGATTGTATAGAGACTGGCGGCGAGGTGCGTGAGCGCGTTCAGAGTGAAGGCGACCGCATAGGCGACGAGCAGCCAACGCACCTGCTCGAAGCGCCGCGCGACGAGGACGCCCACACACATCAACACGAGCGCGAGCGCGTTCCAGATGAAAAACTGCCGCGCCTCCATCCACACGCCCGCCACACGCCCGAGCCACGCCGTGAACCCCGCGCCGCCCCACAACTCTTCCACTATGTGCAACGCATAGGTCGCGGGAAACAGCCAGCCCCACGCCTCACGCCGTCGCTCAATGCTCCATTCAATTCCCGCACGCATCACGCGTCCACGCACAACTTCACAACCGCTCACGAATAAATGTTCATCGGCTGCGTCAGCAGTTGCACGGGGTCTGCGACGTTCAGCGCCTCGCGCACGTAGAAGGCTTCACCGGCCGAGGCGTTGATGAGCGACCCGTAGTAGCGCATGCGATATTCGATCTGCGCTAAGAAGTTTTTGTCGCTGATGCGCGTTTCGGGTTCATCCGCGCCCTCGCGGTAAAACTGCGACGTGTGCGCGCGAATCGCACGCATCTTTTCTTCGACGAACTCCGACACGTCCACGACGAACGAAGGCACGACGAGCCGCGAATAGACCGCGTGCGCGAGCGACGGCATAGGTACATGGCCTTGTCCCTGCGCCTCGTCGTAGCGGCGCATCGAGGCGAGCCGCGCCGCTTCGCGCACGAGGCGCGCCGTGGCCGCGTGATCCGGGTGCGGGTCGTCCCAGTGCGAAGTGAAGACGACGCGCGGGCGCAAGCGGCGAAAGACGCGCACGAGCGCGCGCCGCGCTTCGTCCGTCAACTGCACGTGCCCGTCCGGTTGTTCGAGGTTGAGCCGCGCGTCGAGTCGCATGATGCGCGCCGCCTCGCGCGCTTCTTCGGCGCGTCCCTCGGGCGTGCCGCGCGTGCCCATCTCGCCGCGGGTCACGTCGAGGACGCCCGTGCGATAGCCCAGAGTTTTCAACTTGAGAAGCGTGCCCGCCACCGTCAACTCCGCGTCGTCCGGATGCGAGAAGACGGCCAATGCGTCCAGTGCTCCGTCGTCAGTGCTCATAAAGTTTCGTCCGGTTCTCCAGCTCTGTTTCCGTTTGAAGTTAATTTAACACGCGGCGCGGCGACCGGGCGAGTTTGACGCTTGCGCGACGCGCTTGTTAGCCTGCTGTGCAACAGGGAGGCAACAGGCGCTAACTATGAAACTCGTCGTTTTGGGATCGGGGACAAGCGTCCCGCACCCGGCGCGCGCGTCGGCCGCACACTGGTTGGAGACCGCGGGCGGCCGGACGCTCCTGCTCGACATCAGCGCGGCGGCCGTGCATCGCATGGCCGAGGAGCGGCTCGACTGGGTGAACCTCGACGCCGTCTGGGTCAGCCATTTTCATCAAGACCACCTCGGCGGTCTCTTCCCTTTCCTCTTCGGCACGAAGCACGCGCCCGACACGCAAGCGAGACGCAAGCCGCTCAACATTTACGGCCCGCGCGGTTTGCGTAAACTTTTCGACGCCTTCGACAAGGCGGGCGACTACAACTTGCTCAAACAGCCGTTCCCCGTCGAAATCCGCGAGGTCGCGCCGCGCACGAGTTTCGAGATACTGCCTGCGGTGCGCGCCGAAACTTTCTCGACGCCGCACACCTCCGAAAGTCTCGCCTTGAAGTTGACGGACGCCGACGACGCCTCGCTCGCCTTCACTTCGGACACGGGCTACACCGACGCGCTCTCGACCTTCGCGCGCGACGTGTCGCTCTTTCTCATGGAGTGCTCGTTCTTTCGCGACAAGCCCATCGAGCTTCATCTCGAATTGGCCGAAGCCATGCAACTCGCCGAACGCTCCGGCGCGCGCCGCGTCATGCTCTCGCACCTCTATCCCGAATGGGACGACATTAATCTAGTCGCCGAAGCGAAAAAACTCTGGGGCGGCGAAACCATCGAAGCGCGCGACGGACTGCGAATAACTGTTAGCTATTAGCTGTTAGCTCTCAATCAACCCAATCGCCGGACACTGATCTCTAGCTAATGAACATTGCGTGCCGAACGACATCCATCAACGGCCCGTCGCTGACAATCAACAACCGACAGTTATTAGCTAATAGCTAATAGCTGTTAGCTAACCGCTTCCCATGCCTTCACGTCTCATCATCAATCCCGTTTCGGGCACGGACAGCGCGCCCGATTATTTGCAGACCATCAATGCGCGGCTGCGCGCGGCGTTCGGCGAGATGGACATCGTGATGACGGTGGGCGCGGGCGATGCGGCCGACGCGGCCGAGCGGGCGGCGCGCGCGGGCGTCTACGACAAGTTGTTCGTGGCGGGTGGCGACGGCACTCTGAACGAGGCGGTCAACGGCGTGGCGCGCGTCGAGGGCGCGTTCGAGCGGATCACTTTCGGCCTCGTCCCCAGCGGCACGGGGAACGATTTTGCGAGTGCGCTCGGCCTGCCCGAAGAAGTCGAGACGGCCATCGAGATTTTAGCGGCCGGGCGCACGGTCGCGGTCGATGTCTGTGCGCTGAACAGTCGCCGCTTCGTCAACGTCTCGGCCGGAGGCTTCATCGCGGAAGTGTCGGATGCGGTCAATCCGCAACTCAAAACCATCGCGGGCAAGTTCGCCTATCTCGTCGGCGGCGCGCAGGTGCTCTTCGACTATGAACCGGTGCGCGCGCTCGTGCGGATGGTGGGAGACGACGGGCGCAAGATTCGGCGCGCGCTCGACGTGCAGATGTTCGCCGTCTGCAACTCGCGCATGGTGGGCGGCGGTCGTCTCATCGCGCCCCACGCCGTTATCGACGACGCGCTGCTCGACGTGTGTCTCGTCAAAGCGATGCCCGTGCTCGAATTCATCGGCCTGCTGACGAGCGTGTCGGCGGGCGAGCATCTCGCGGACGAGCGCGTCAGTTATTACCGCGTGCGCGAAGCGGAGTTCGATTTTGCGCGCGCGATCAAGGTCAACACCGACGGCGAAGTGTTGGAGACGGACAACTGCCGCTACACGCTGCAACCGCACGCCGCGCGCTTCTTCGCCGGGGACGCACCGTTCGCAGGAGCAGTAAGTAGTGAGTAGTGAGTAGTGAGCAGTGGGCGGCAAGCGGTGAAAGTTGCGGGGCGAGCGTCGGCGTTAGTGTTAATCTACGGGCGGAGGTTTCAAATGAACATGCCGGTGCGAGCGGAGCGTGATTTACCTTTGAAGGCGTGGCCTGTGTTGCGCTCCCTCTGCTGCTCGCTGCTTACCGCTCACTGCTTACTGCTCCCCGCTTGCGCGCAGAAGAGAGTGATGCGCGCCGACAGAATGGTGGCGGGGGCGACCGTGACGACCGTCTCCGGCGCGGCCAGAGACGACGCGCGTCTGCTGGAAGTGGGACGCGGCGATAAGTTGACGGAGACGGCGACGAAGACGGCGCTTCCGCCCGAGATCAAGATCGTCAGTTACAACATGCGCTGGCGCGGCGGGCGGGAGTTGCGCGCGCTGGTCGAAGCGTTGCGCGGCGACAGTGAGATTGGCGACGCGTTCTTGATCGGCTTGCAGGAAGCCGACCGTCATCGCGCACGCAGCGGCAACGTCAACACGGCCAAATTCATCGCCGACGAACTCGGCATGCACTACGCTTGGGCTGCGCCGCCGCGCGCCAAAGACGACGAGGAGACGGAAGATGAAACGGGCGTCGCGCTGCTCTGCCCCTACCCGCTGGCGGACGTGGAGCGCATCGTCCTCCCGCACGAAGGGCCGGGCGGGCGCAGGCGCGTCGCGCTCGGCGCAACCATCCGGCTCGACGAGCGGCGCAGCTTGCGCGTCTACACCGTCCACGCCGAGACGCGTCTCGCCGTCGCCAAGAAGACCGAACAGTGGCGCGCCGTGCTCGACGCGCTCGACGCACGCCACGCGCAAGAGACCCCGGCCGTCGTGCTCGGAGATTTCAACACCATCAAGGGCAAAGACCAGCGCGCCGCGCGCACACTCTTCACCGCCGCGCGCTTCGAGACGCCCTTCCCCGACGACAAATCCACTTGGCGGACTCTCTTCATCAAACTCAAACTCGACTGGCTCTGGCTGCGCCACCTCCAACCCACCGGACACGGCATCGCCCGCCACCTCGAATTCTCAGACCACTGGCCGCTCTGGGTGAAAGTGAAACTATAAAGCCATCAGCCGTCAGCTATCAGCAGACAGCCAAAGCAAACTGTTTTGGCTGTCTGCTGATAGCTGACGGCTGATGGCTCAAAGATAGCTGACGGCTCAAAAAATCGTCAGCGGACGCGAACTTGCACTTGGTTGGCTTCGAGCGCGTTGCCGGTGGCGCGTTGCAGTTCGGCGACGGCTTTGTTGAGTTCGGTCTGCGCGCGCAGTTCGAGGCCGCGCGCGTTGGTGAGCGCCGTCTGGCGTTCGAGGACGAGGAAGAAAGTTGACTGTCCCGCCTCGAACTTGCGCTGCTCGCTCGCGTATTGCTGCTCGGTGGCGCTGCGCTGGACGGCGGCCGCGCGCAGGCGCGACTCGGCCGTGCGCGTCACCTGCAAGGCGTTGCGTACATCGACTTGTATCAACTGTTCGAGTTGTTCGCGCTGCACGCGCAGGCGGTCGCGCTCGACGAGCGTGCGACCGAGTTGCGCTTCGGCCGTGCGATTGCGCAGAGGCAGATTGAGCTGGACGCCGACGCGAAAGTTGTTGAAGCGATTCGCGCCGAGGTTCAAGAGCGATTGACCGTAGCCGCCGACGAGCGTGCCGGGAATGGTCTGCGCGGGCGGCGCAGGCAACAGCGGCAGATCGTTCTGGCCGGGCAGAGCGTTGATGATCCCCGTCAACTCGTTGACGCGCTGGCGCACGGCGTCGCTCGACGCGCTGAACGGGTTGACGCTCGTCGGGTCGAACGCGCCCGCCAGACCGACCGCGCCGTAAGTGCCGACGAGGTCGAGTTGCGGCCGCGTCGCTTCGCGCGCGAGGCGTTCGTCGAGCGCGTTGATCTCGCGCACCACGTCCGACTGTTGCAGTTCGGGGCGCGTCGTGAGCGCCGCCTGCATCGCGTCTTCGAGCGCCACCGTGGGCGGCTGCACGTCAACCGTGTCGGTCGGCACAAGCGCCACGTTCCACACTTCCGATTGACGGTTCTCCGCGATCAAATTCTTGAGCGCGTTTTCCGTGCGTCCCACTTCGTCGAGCGCGACGTAGACGTTCTGCTCGAAGTTTGCCACTTGCGCTTCGGCCGCCACGATGTCGATGGGCGCGAGTTGGCCTTCGTTGACGAGACGGCGGTTGTGTTCGAGTTGGGTGCGAGCGTCGCGCGCGGCGTCGCGCTGGATTTGCAGGTTGCGCAGGGCGAAGACCAAATCCCAGTAGGCGCGCTGCACCTGCGTGATGGTCTCGATGGCGCGCTGGCGAAACTGCGCGTCGGTCAGAGACAGATTCTTCTTAGCGATCTCGATCTGGCGGCGCGGCGCGTCGAAGCGCAGGCCGCGCAGGAGCGGTTGCGCGTAGGTGAAGGAGAAGGCCGTCGGGTATTGCGGGTTGAGCGCCGCGAAGAGACTGTTGGTGGTCTGCCGGCTGCTCGAAAAGTCGAAGCGATAGTTGCCGCCAGCCGTGGGCGTCAGGCCCTCGAAGCGCATCGTTCCGCCGAGGCCGGAGGTGGTGACCGCGCCGCCCTCGCCCCCGCTCAGGAAACTGGCGACGGGCGTTTTGCTGCGCTCGTAAAAAGTTGAAGTGTTGAAGCGCGGGTCGTATGCGCCGCGCGCGGCCGTCAAGTCGAACTCGGCGGCGCGCACGTTGGTGCGCGCCACTTCGATGTCCTTGCCGTTCTGCAAAGCGAGTTCGATGGCTTCGCGCAGAGCGAGCGGGCGCTGCTCGGCCATGTTGACGCCCACGCGTTCGAGCACGGGCAGCGTCGCCGCGAGCGTCGCACGATAATCCGGCGCGACCTGCGGCACGACGAGCGACGACTCGGCCGGAGCGTTCGTCCCCGTCACGATTTGCGGCGGCGGCTGCGTTGTTGGCTGCGACAACTGCGACGACGGCGGCGTCTGCGTTGACTGCGTTTGGCCTTCAACCGCCGACGGAGGCTGCGCTGCGGGCTGCTGCGTCGCGGGCAGAGGCGCAGGCGTCGGCGCGGGTTGCGGCGTCTGCTGCATAGGCGTCTGCGTCGGGGTCTGCAAAGGCGTCTGCGACGTTAACGGCGCGGGTGTCGGTTGCGGCTCAGGCGTCGGCGCGAGGTTCGGCGCGGGCGTCGGGGCGACGACCGGCAAGGGCGTCGGCGCAGGCGTCGGCGCGGGCGTCGGCGTCTGGGCTGAACCCGGAGTCGCTTGCGTCCGCGCGCCCGCGAGCGTGCTCATCAAAGGCACGTCCGACAGTTGCACGGGCGCGGACGCGGATTGCTCCGCCGCGTTCGCGGAAGTCGGGGGCGTCGCCGTCGCTTGCTGCGCCGATGCCGTGACGCTAAGGCCGCAAACCATCAGCGCGAGCGCGAAAAATTTCTTCGTCAAATGATGCTTCATAAGTCCGAATTGCAAATTAAACTTAACCCCAAGTGCTTAAAACTTGTTCGTGATCGTACCGGCGGCTGCGGCCGTGCGCCTGCGCGCCCACGCGAACGCGCCGCCGAGACGCGCGCCCGCACGACCGAACACGCGCGTCCGGCCGAGATCGTCGAACAGCGAATAGAAGACCGGCACGGCCAGCAACGTCAGCAGCAAGCACAACGATTGACCGCCGACGACGAGCACGCCGATTGAACGGTTCGTGCCCGAACCCGGCCCGCTGGAGATGACGAGCGGCATCATCCCGGCGACGAGCGCAATCGTCGTCATCAAGATCGGGCGCAGGCGGTCGCGGTTCGCCTGAATGATCGCGTCGTGTCTATCCAAACCTTTCGCGCGCAGTTCGTTCGTATGATCGATCTGCAAGATGGCGTTCTTCTTGACGACGCCGAACAGCAGCAAGAGGCCGAGGCCGGAGAAGATGTTGACGGTCTGCCCCGTGAGCAGCAGCGACAGGATGCCGAACGGAATGGCGAGCGGGAGCGTCAAGAGAATCGTCACCGGATGGATGAACGATTCGAACTGCGCCGCGAGCACCATGTACATGAAGATGAACGAGAGCAGCATGGCGATCAGGAAGTATTGCCCGGCGCGCCCCAACTCTTTCGAGCGGCCGACGAGTCCGGTCTGGTAGCCCGCTTCCAGATTCATCCCTTTGACCGCGTTGTTCAACTCCGCGAGCACGGCCGACTGCGAGCCGCCCGGCTGCACGTTGGCCGTCAAAGTCACCTGCCGCTGCCGGTTCAGGCGGTCGATGGCCGAAGGGCCGCTGCCCTCTTCGATGCGCACGACGTTGTCGAGACTGACCCAACCGAGCTTTGAAGAGTTGGTGAACAAGCGCTCCAAGTTCTCTTTGCTCGCGCGCGCTTCGCCAATGGCGCGCAGGCGCACGTCGTATTGATCCGTGCCCTGATTGAAGGTGGACACCTTCTGCCCCGCGACCATCGTGTTCAAACTTTGCGCGATGTCGCCGACGCGCACGCCGAGGTCGGCCGCACGCGCGCGGTCGATCTGGACGCGCAGTTCGGGCTTGCCGGAAATGAGCGACGAGTCAACGTCGACCACGTCGCGCATCGTCCGCATCTTCTTCAGCAGTTCGTCGGAATACTTCGTCAGCGTTTGCAGGTCGGGGCCGGCGATCATGTATTGAATGTCGGCGTTGCGCTGGCCGCCGCCCGAAATGGCCTGCACCTGCCCGACGTTCGAGCGCAACTCCGGCGGATACTTCTTCAACAGTTCGCGCGCCCTGACCATCAACTGCGTCTGCGACTCGTCGCGTTCGCCGAGCGGCGCGAGCCGCACGTAGATGTTCGCGCTATTGACGAGTTGTTGCAGGTCGCCGCCGATGGTGACGAGCGTGTCGCTGACGCCCGGCAAGGTGCGCACGTCCGCCGCGATGCGTTCGACCGTCTGCGAGGTGGCCGCCAGGGTCGAGCCTTCGGGCGTGCGCAAGTTGATCTCGAACTGCGACTGGTCGTCCACCGGCAAAAAGTTTTTGCCGACGAACATAAAGAGCGGCACGATGCTCAAAATCACCAGCACGCACAAACCGACGATCACCCAGCGATGCGCCATCGACCACTTGAGCATCGACGTGTAAGCGCGATCCACCGGGCGATAGAAACGCCCTTCCTTCGACGAGTGCGCCTTCTGTTTCTCTTCGCGCGGGCGCGGCGCGCCTAGTGCGTCCTCGCCGTCCGCCACTTCTTCCGCCCGCTCGCGACTGAGAGCCAGCGGCAGGCGCTCCCGTCTGTCGCCCTCCTCCATCCACTTGCCCATCTCTTCGCGCGCGACTTCCTCATGCTCCTGTCGTTCCGGCGCGCCCGCGACCACGCGCGATTCGTCGGCCAGCAGCGCCGACGCGTCGCCCTGCGATGGCTCGCTCCCCACGCCCGGCGAGACGCTCTGCGGCTTCTTCCGTTTGATAAAGCGCGCCGCGAGCATCGGCGTCAGCGTGAACGAAACGATCAGAGAGACGGCCACGGCGAAAGAGGCCGTCAGACCGAACGAAGACATGAAGCGACCGACGATGCCGCCCATGAAGCCGACGGGCAAAAACACCGCGAGCAAGCTGAGCGTCGTCGCCATGACGGCCATACCGATCTCTTTCGTGCCTTCAATCGCCGCTTGAAACGGCGGCATCCCCTTCTCTTCGATGAAGCGATAGATGTTCTCAAGGACGACGATGGCGTCGTCGATGACGATGCCGACCATCAAGGTCAACGCGAGCATCGTGATCATGTTCAAGGTGTAACCGAGCGCGGCCATCAAGCCGAAGGTGGCGATGATGGAGGTCGGGATGGCGAGCCCCGCGATGAGGGTCGAGCGGAAGTTCCACAAAAAGACGAAGACGACGATGGCCGCGAGGATGCTGCCTTCGACGAGGTGCGTCTCGATGGATTCGACCGCCGCCTTGATGAAGATGGACGAGTCGCCGATGACTTGCGTGCGGACGTTCGCGGGCAACGTCAGTTTGATCTCTTCCAGACGCGCCTTGATCTCGTCGGCGACGGCCACCGTGTTCGTACCCGACTGCTTGGCGACGATGAGCGTGACGGCCGGTTCGCCGTTCAGGCGCGCCGAGGTGCGCAGTTCTTCGGAACTGTCTTCGGCGTAACCGATGTCGCTGAACTTGACCGGATAGTTGCCGCGCGTCGAGACGGCGATGTGGTTGAAGTCCGAAGGATTGGTGATGCGCCCCAGGGTGCGTACGGTCAGTTCGCGCGTGCCTTCATCGACGCGCCCGCCGGGCACTTCCATGTTTTGCGCGCGCACGGCCGCCGCCACTTCCGGCACGGTCACGTTGAAGGCGCGCATCTTGTCGGGGTCGAGTTTGAGTTGAATCTCGCGGCGGCTGCCGCCGACGACGGTGACGTTGCCGACGCCGTTGATGCTCTCGATGCGCTCCTTGATCTGCTTGTCGGCGATGTCCGTCACTTCGCGCAAGGAGCGCGGCGCGGAGACGGCGATGCGCAGCACCGGCGCGGCGTCCGTGTCGAGTTTCTGGATGATGGGTTCTTCGGCCGTCTCGGGCAGGTCGGCGATGGTGAGGTTCACTTTGTCGCGCACCTCTTGCGCCGCCGTGTCCGCGTTTTTATCCAAGAGGAACTGGACGAAGACCTGCGAGACGCCTTCCACGGAAGTGGAGCGCAGTTCGTCGATGCCGCTGATGGTGTTGACGGCGGCCTCGATCTTGTCTGTGATCTCCGTCTCGATCTCGCGCGGGCTCGCGCCGGGGTTCACGACCGTGATCGTGATCGTCGGAAAATCGATCTTCGGAAACAGATCGACGCCGAGCGAGAAGAACGAAAAGACGCCCACCACCGTCAAAGACAAAATCAACATCGTCGCGAACACCGGACGACGGACACAAATTTCAGCTAACTTTTGCATGATGCCTCGATAGAGCTGTTAGCTATTAGCTGTTAGCTAAAACAAATTGTCTGGCTAACGGCTAACGGCTAATAGCCAACAGCTTTCATTGACTGACCGCCGCGCCGTCCTTCAATTGTTCGACGCCGGAGGTGGCGACGAGTTCATCGGCGGCGATGCCGTTTCTGACTTCGACGAGTTCGCCCTCGGTTTGTCCGAGTTGCACGACGCGCTCCTGCGCGCGGCCGTCTTTGATGACGAAGACGCGGCTCACGTCCTGCTCCGTGCGCACGGCGCGCGTGGGGATGAGGACGGCCGGTGCGCCCGCCGGTTGCGAGATGCGCACGGTGGCAAACTGGCCGGGCTTGAGCAAGCCTTCGTTGTTCTCCACTTCGGCTTCGACCGTCAGCGTGCGCGAGGCGGCCGTCACGTTCGGCGAGATGCGCGCGATGCGACCGGCAAAGGCGCGGTCGGCGTAGGCGCTCGTCGTGACGGAGACGCTCTGTCCGGGCGAAATCGAGCCAATCAGTTGTTCGGGAATGTCTATGCGCAGGCGCAAGGGGTTCGTCCGCACAATGGTCGCCACCTTCGAGGCGGGCGTGATGTATTCGCCCACGTCGGCCGGACGATCCGCGACGTAGCCGCTGATGGGCGCGTAGATGTTGACATCGGAGACGGCCTTGCGTGCCTGCGCCACCTGCGCCTCGGCGGCGTTGGCGGCGGCGCGCGCCGTGGCGATGCCTGCGTAGTTCTGCCGGGCGGCGGCGAGCGCCGCGTCGTACTGTTGCTGCAATTGATCGCGCTGCGCGCGTTGCTGGTCGTACGAGGCGCGCGACACGTCGCCCGATTCGATGAGCCGCTCGAAGCGGCGCAACTGCTTGTCGGCCAACTCCAGAGCGACGCGCGCCGCGCCGACTTCGGCCACGCGGTTCACGTCAAACGGTTGATTCGGTCTGAGGCCGATGCGCGCCTCCGCTTGCCTGACGGCCGACTGCGCCTGTTGCGCCTGCGCCTGCAACTGCGTCAGACGCAGGCGCGCGTCCGCATCGTCGAGACGGATGAGCACCGCGCCGCGCTGCACGTAGCTGCCGAGATCGACGCCGACGGCCGCGACGCGTCCCGACACGTTCGAGGCCACGTCCGTCTGCTCGTCGGCGGCGAGGCTGCCCGTCGCTTCGACGTAGCGCGGCAGTTCGCGCATGACGGCCGCGGCCGTCGTCACTTGCACGACGGCGGGCGTCGCGTTGGCCGCCGCTGCTGCGGCATCCTGTTTGTTCTTCGACGCGGCCGATCTGCCGCAGCCGCTCGCGGCGAGACTCAAGGCCGCGGCGAACAGCAGGGCGAGCGTGGGGAGTGTGAATTTGTTTCCGGAGGTCATGTCAACTGCTTCTTCTTTCAAAACAAATTGGCTATTGGATCAATTAAAGCTGCAACCTTGTCTCCTCAACAATCCAAGCTGCAACTCTCTGATTTCAACAAACGATGCGATAAAGATTACTGCTTCCAAAATTCTTTCCGGCGACTCTTCGGCAAACGCCGTCTCCGGCACTCTCTTTCAAATCCGGCGACGGCGAAGTGGCCGTCGCGCCGGTCTATTTCTTCTTTTTAACGCGCGTCGCTCCCGCGCCTTGTTTGCGTGTTTCGCTTCCGTCGCCCGTGCGCGCGGGGTCTGCGGCGATGCCGCGCAGCAGCATCTCCGTGAACTCGGCGGCGGCGCTCTCGTTCGTGATGTCGAGCAGGCGGCGGCGCGTGTCCCAGAGCAGATTGTTGAGCGAGTGGTGGATGACCATGCCGAGGAAACCGCGCACGACGACGACCGGGTCGATGTCGCGCATCGCGCCCTCGCGTTGGCGCTCGCGGATGTAGCCGCTCAGGAAGTCGTACATGCCGCGCACGTTGCGATCCCAAAACATACTCGCGAGTTCGTGGCCTTCGAGCGCGGAATGCGTGAGCAGGCGCAGGAACTCCGTGTCGCGTTCGTGATGCCGCATCATCGCGAGGGCGAGCCCGGTGAAGACGGCGCGGTCGTCTCTGCGCGCGATGGCGTCGGGCACGATGTCCGAGGGGCGCTGGAAATTGTCGGCGCAGGCTTTGTGGTCGATGATGGCCGTGTAGAGTTCTTCCTTGTTGGCGAAGTGGCGAAAGACCATCGCCTCGGAGACTCCGGCCGCCTGCGCGATCTCTTTGGTCGTCGTGCCGCGAAAGCCGCGTTGCGAAAAGAGGCGCATCGCCACCTGCAAAATCTGGCGGCGGCGATCCTCTCCGGCCATCCGCCCCGATGCGTGCGGCGCGGGCGTCGCTCCGGCTGCGGGAGGAGGAGGAGTGGTCGCGCCCGCCGTGGCCGCCACGGCGGCGTCGGAAGCGATGCCGCCCGCGCCGCTCGCGGCTTTCGTCTCTAAGGTCTCTGCGATACGACTCATTCCCTTTAAATGCCTTTCGCTGCCTCGGTCTGTGGTCAAAGTAAGTACTTACTTACCAGAGTACGTTTGGGCTGTCAAGCGGGTTTCAAGGATTTGCCGGGCGGGGAAAAATTTCCGTCCTGCCTGTATTGTTCTAGACCTTCGCGCTATAATGGCGCGTACCTTTTCACAACAAGTGAACTTTAGCCCTCGCGCCGAAAACTTCGGGGACTTGTGCGTCGGGGCGTCTTTCGGCGTCGCCGCTCGCATAAAGCGGGTCGGCACGTTGTTTGCTCGCTCGACACTGGAAAGGCACTGATTACGCGGGCGCTTCAACTAAGGTTCGCGCACAGTAATTTAAGAACGACTATCAAGCGAAAGCTAAGGAGATAAAGACCATGTCACAAAACTTCGGAAACAACGATCCGCTCAACACTGGCGGCGGCGGTAGCGGCACGACTGGCGGCGGCACTGGCACGACGGGCGGCGGCAGCGGTCTGTCGGCGGGCACGGGCAGAACCGACGAAGGCACGACGCGCGACACGGGCGCGACCGGCGGCGGCGGCAGCATCGGCGGTGGCGGCGCGCTCTCGACGACGGGCGGCGGCGGTGCGACCGGCGGCACGGCGACCGGGGCGGCGGGCACGGCCACGGCGCGCGAGGGACTGGCGGGCACGGCGCAGGAGTATGGGCAGAAGATCGCCGACGCGGCTTCGACCGCCAAAGATTACGTGAGCGATAAAATCTCCGTGGCGGGCGACAAGTTCAAAGACTTGCAGAACGTCGATTACCGGCAGGTGGCCGAAGACGCGAAGAACTACGCGCGCGAGAAGCCGGGGCAGGCGCTCCTCATCTCTGCGGCCGCGGGCTTCTTGATCGGGTTGCTGTTGAAGAGTTCCAACCGACGTTAATTCGGATTCGGGTTTCAAGTTTCAGGTTACAGATTAAAAGCACATTTCAGCCACAAACCTGAAACTTGAAACCTGCACTTTGCCCGAAAGACACCACAGAGACATCGAGGAGGGTGACGCAAGATGGCTGAACTAGAGAGGCGTGCGACGGCCGCCGCGCCCGCGCAGGCGACGCAGGCCGACATCGAAGGCTTGCCCGCCATGATCGGGCGGCTCGGCGACAACGTGATGACGCTGGTTGACGCCAAGCTCGGTCTGGTCAAAGTCGAATTGAAGGAAGAGGCGGCGGCCTACGGCGCGAACATCGCCGTGATGGCGGTGGGCGGCGTGTTGGCGGCCATCGGGTTCGCGCTCTTGAACGTGGCAATCGCGTTCTTCATGGCGCGGCTCTTCTTCTACTCTTTCACCCCGCCGATCAGTTACGCGCTCGGGTTCGTCGTGACGGGCATCTTGTATCTCGTCATCGGCGGCATCCTCGTCGTCAACCGGAAGAATCGTCTGGCCGCGCTCAACCCCGCGCCGGAGAGAACCATCGAGGAACTGAGAAAGGATAAACAATGGCTGAAGAAAGAACTTTAGGCACCGCGCGCGCGCCTGAAAGCGACCCCGCCGCTGACGACGAACTGACCAAGGCAGACCTTCAGCGTCGCATGGAAGAGGCGCGCGAATCAATCACTCAAACCGTTACGGAGATCAAGGACACGGTGGCAACTCAATATCAGAACGTGCGGGAATCGATCTCGCAATCGCTTGACTGGCGCGAGCAGTATCGTCGTCGTCCCGTCGAATTCAGCATCGCCGCGCTCGGCGTCGGCTTCATCGTCGGCTACAGCGTCGGCGGCGCATTCGGCGGCGGCGACTCGGAGATGCCCGAACGTTATTACGAGTCCGAAGGCAGCGAGTATGACGTGGACGAAAGCCGCGTCCGCACGCCGAGCGAGCGCGCCTTCGCCCCGCAGGCCATCACGGGCGGCGCATACGGCTCGACGGCCTATGCGCCGCCGCAGCAATCGCAGGCGGGCACGGGAGGCAGCGAGAGCGGCGGCTATGAGGCGCGTGCTTTCGCCGCCGCACCGCCGTCTCTCTCCGAGTCGCGTCCGTCCTACAGCAGCGGCTACGAGTCGGCGTCGGCGACGGCGGCGGATGAACCTGCGAAGCCCGGCCTCTTAGAGCGTTTCAAAGAGACTCCGGCCTACGACCGCTTGCAGGCCGAGGCGGCCACGCTCGGCAATCGCTTCGTCGAGGAGTTGTCCAAGACGGCGCAATCGGTCGTCTTGCCCGCACTGCTCGGCAAACTCAAAGACCTGATCGGCATCGACCTCTCGACGCAGCGCGAAGTCGCGCAGCGGAGCAAGCTCGAACAACAGTCGGCCACGGCCAGCGCGGCCACCGGCCAGCAGACGCAGACGGGCGGCTCGGTGTAAAGAGACCGCCCCGCGCGACAAAGCGCGTGTCACTTTTGTCGCTTCCGAAGTCGTCGTTGAAAGGTAGCGGCGAAGTCGGGTGACACGACGGGCGAGCAGGTACAAGAGCTAGAGACGGGCGAGCAGGGCAACACGGCTCGCCCGTCCTTTTATTCAAAACGCGAATTTGTGCGTGACGTTCACGGCCGGCGGCGAGTCAGACGATGGCACTTGAACCGACAGCGCAATTGACCCTCTCGACGGGCGCGCTGACAGCGGCGACGCGCGATGCGACGGCGTCGGCCGACGCGCCCGCTCGCGTCGAGATCATCTTGAACGCGTCGGCCGGAAGCGGCGACGGCGAAGAGGCGCGCCGCACGCTCGCGGAGATTTTCGAGAGCGCCGATCATCTGGACGCGCACGTCTCGCTCGCCCGGAGCGGCGAGGAGATCGTGGAACTGGCGCGACGCGCCGCCGCCGACAAAGACGTGCGCATCGTGGTGGCGGGCGGCGGCGACGGGACGGTCAACGCCGTCGCCGCGCAAATCATCGACACGGACAAGGCGCTCGGCGTCTTGCCGCTCGGCACGCTCAACCACTTCGCCAAAGATTTAAACATCCCGCTCGACCTCGAAGGCGCGGCGCGGAACATCCTTGCGGGCAACGTCGTGCGCGTCGATGTGGGTGAAGTCAACGAACGCATCTTCATCAACAATTCGAGTCTCGGTCTCTATCCTTCAATCGTGCGCAGCCGTGAGAAGCAGCAGGAACGTCTGGGGCGCGGCAAATGGTTCGCCGCGCTGTGGGCGACGCTCGAAGTCTTTCGCCGCTACCCGCTTTTTAGCGTGCGCCTGAGCGCCGACGGGCAAGAGTTTCGACGACGCACGCCCTTCGTCTTCATCGGCAACAACGAATACCAGATGGACGCTTTCAATCTCGGCGCGCGGTCGTGTCTGGACGCGGGGCATCTGAGCCTGCACCTGACGCGCGACATCGGACGCACGGGGCTGGTGCGCCTTGCGCTACGCGCCATCTGCGGACGCCTGCGCGAGTCGAAAGACTTCGACGCGCTCTGCGTCAAAGAGGTCTGGATCGAGACGCGCCGCGCGCGCCTGCGCGTCGCCACGGACGGCGAAGTCACCGTCATGCGCTCGCCGCTCCACTACCGCGTCCGCCCCGGCGCGTTGCAAGTCATAGCTCCGAAGAACGTAAATCGTGAATCGTAAATCGTGAATAGAAGAAAGCAGTTTTCTCCATTCACGATTTACGATTCACGATTTACGAATTACTTATGCGAACCATCGTACATCTCTCCGATCTGCATTTCGGGCGTATTGACGAGGCGATTGTCGAGCCTTTGGCGGAGACGGTCGCGGAGATTAAGCCGGACGTGGTGGTGGTGTCGGGCGACCTGACGCAGCGCGCGCGCTCCGAACAGTTTCAAGAGGCGCGCGAGTTTTTGGACGAGTTGCCGCAGCCGCAGATCATCGTGCCCGGCAATCACGACGTGCCGCTCTACAACGTCTTCCAGCGTTTCTTCGAGCCGCTCGACAAATATCGACGCTACATCACAAACGACCTCGAACCGTTTTATGCGGACGCGGAGATCGCCGTTCTCGGCATCAACACGGCGCGCTCTCTGACCATCAAGGACGGCCGCGTCAACGAACAGCAGGTGGCGCGCATACGCGAACGGCTCTGCCCCTTCGGCGAAGAGGTGACGAAGTTCGTCGTCACACATCACCCGTTCGACATCCCCGAAGGCCACGAGCGCGAGGCAGACCTCGTGGGGCGCGCCGAGATGGCGATGCAGGCGCTCGCCACGTGCGGCGCGGACGTGTTGCTCTCAGGCCACCTGCACGTCAGCCACACGGGGCACACGGCCAAGCGCTACAAGATCAGCGGCTACTCGGCGCTCGTCGTCCAGGCGGGCACGGCCACCTCCACGCGCGTGCGCGGCGAAGTCAATTCCTTCAACGTCGTCCGCACGGAGCATCCCTACATCGAGATCAAACGCCTCGCGTGGCAACCGGAGCGCGCCGCCTTCTCGACGGCCTCCATCGAAAACTTCGTCCACACGCCCGAAGGCTGGGCGCGTCTGGCCGACGGCGCGGCGTCGGGCATCAATACGTGAGTTTGGGAAAAGGGGAAAGGGGAAGGGGTAAAGGGAGAAGAAGCGCGGCGGCGGCGGGCCGCGCGCGAGACTGTCGATTCGTGCAACGGAGCGGACGATTCGCGCAACAGATAGACGAGTCGCACCGCGACGCGAATGTTTTTACCTTTCCCCTTTCCCCCCTTCCCCTTTACCCTGTTTTATTACTTAAGGAGCGAGTCTATGCCTGCAATTCAACCTCGCGCGCGGCGCGCGTCAGTCGTCGTCCCGGCAACCGTCTTTTTCTTCGTCGTCACATTGTTGCCGGCATGGGTTGCGCCGCAAGGCGTACTCGCGCAGAGCGCGGCTAACTACGCGGCCGAGAAACAGCGCGCCCTCGAACTGATGGAGAACTCGAAGGCGACGGAAGCCCTCCCGATTCTGGAACGCCTCTCCAACTCCAACCCGGAAGACGGCGAGGTGATGTTCTACTACGGCTTCGCCACACTCGCCCACGCGAACACGCTCAAAGACGCGGGGGCGCGCAGGCAGTCGCGCATCCGCGCCCGCGCCGCGATGCTCAAGGCGCGCGAGGCGGGCTACAGGAATCCCGTCATGGATTCCATTCTCGAAAGCATCCCGGCCGACGGCGGCGAAGAATCCAAGTACTCCGACAACCCGGAGGCCGACGCGGCGATGCAGCAGGGCGAGGCGGCCTTCGTCAAAGGCGACTTGGACGCGGCCCTCGCCGCTTACCAGCGCGCCCTCACGCTCGACCCGAAACTCTACGCCGCCGCGCTCTTTGCCGGCGACATGTACTTCAAAAAAGGCCTGCCCGTCAAAGCCGCCGAGTGGTACGAGCGCGCCATCGCCATCGACCCCGACCGCGAAACCGCTTACCGTTATTCGGCCAGCCCCCTGATGGAAGCGGGCAAGCTCGAAGAGGCGCGCGCACGCTACATCGACGCCTTCATCGCCGAGCCTTACAACCGTCTCACCGCCGCCGGTCTGATGCGTTGGGCGCAGGCGGCCAAAGTCGAACTGGCGCATCCTGAGATCGAAGTACCGACGAGCGTGACGCCGCTCAAGGACAACAAGATGACGATCAACATCTCGCCCGAAACGCTCGACAAGGACGACGGGTCGGCCGCATGGATCGCCTACGGCATCACGCGCACGGGGTGGGCGATGGACAGGTTCGCCAAAGAATTTCCGAACGAGAAGGAATATCGCCACAGTCTGCGCGAAGAGGTGGCTGCGCTCAGCAGTGTGGTCGAAGGCGTCAAGACGCAGATGAAGGAAAAGAAGATCAAGACGCTCAACCCCTCGCTCGCGCGTCTCGTCAAACTCCACGACGAAGGCTTGCTCGAACCCTACATCCTCTACGCGCGCGCCGACCGGGGCATCGCGCAAGACTACGCCGAATACCGCAAAAAGAACCGCGACAAATTGCGCCGCTATCTCGTGGAATACGTCACGGCCAAGAAATAAAAACCGGGGAAAGGGAAAAGGGGAAGGGGGAAGGGGGAAGACGAAGAAGCCGTGTGCTTCCTTGTCTTCCTCCTTCCCTTTACCCTTTTCCCTTTCCCCTTCTTGCTTACTTCGGCGGGGCGGGTTTGCGCGGGAGTTTTTCGTCGCGCATGGCGGCTTGGTAGACGAAGGCGGCCATGATGGTGGCGGCCTGTTTCATGTCGTCGGCTTGAATGCGGTCGAACACGTCTTGATTTGAATGGTGCGTGCGCGTGTCGTATTCGATCTCGTCTTGAATGAACTGGAAGCCGGGCAGGCCGATGGCATCGAAGGCGAGGTGGTCTGTGCCGCCCGTGTTCGAGATGGAGAGCGTCTGCGCGCCCATGTCGCCGAAGGGCATGAGCCACGCGCGGAACAACGAGCGGATGCCTTCGTTGCCTTGCAGGTAGACGCCCCTGATCTTGCCCGTCCCGTTGTCGAGATTGAAGTAGCCCGCGAACTTGTCGTATTCGGGTTTGGTGACGAGACGACCGCGCGGCTGCGGACTGGGCTGCGCCGTGGGGCGGCCTTCGCCCGCGCCCGGCGGCGTCGGTTGCGGAGTGGGCTGGACGATCTCGCCGAAGTGTTCTTTGACGTAGGCGCGCGAGCCGAGCAAGCCCTGTTCTTCGCCGCTCCACAGGGCGACGCGAATCGTGCGGCGCGGCTTCAGGTTCAGAGCCATCAGGATGCGCGCGGCTTCCATCGCCACGGCGCAACCGGCGGCGTTGTCGGTGGCGCCCGTCCCGCCGTGCCACGAATCCATGTGCCCGCCGAGCATCACCACTTCGTCCTTCAAGTCGCCGCCCGGAATTTCGGCGACGGTGTTGTAGCCCATCAAGTCTTGATCTTGAAATTGCACTTCGAGGTTGACGTTCATGCGCACGCGCTCGCCCGCCTGAATCATGCGCAGGATGCGATTGTAGTGCTCGGCGGAGACGACGACCTGCGGCGGAACGTTGGGCGCGCTCTTGTCGTAAGGCGCGACGCCGCGACGGAAGAAGGTCTGCAAGGCCGCCGGGTCGAGCGTTTCGGGAATCGTGGCCGGGGGCACGGTGGCGCTCTGGACGAAGAGAGTGCCGCCGTCGCCGCGTCCCGGTTCGAGGATCATGGCCGCACCCTCGTCGGCGATGAACTTGGTCTTGCGCAGGTTCAGGATGAAGTTCGAGATGAATTCGGGCGTCGGTTGAAACTGCGGGCGCGGCGGGAGCGAAGCCGGGTCGGGCGCGTTGGCGAGCGCGAGCAGTTCCTTCTCGTTCAGACGCGCGCCGAGCGGGTCGAAGTGTGCATCGACCTTGCGGATGGGATTGACGAGCACGATTGCGCCTTTGAGTTTCCCGCGATACTTCTCAAGACCGGCGGCGTCCGCGGCGTCTAAGTAGACGACCTCGGCATTGAGCGCGCCGTTCGTGCCGGGCGACCAGGCCTTCGGGTAGGCGATGAGCGGGACGGCGACGGGTTCGAGCACTTCGGCCGAGAAACGTTTGAGCGTCCAGCCGCGACCGAACGGCCCCCAGGGTTCGAGGTGCGCGTTCTGCATGCCCCACTTCGTCATCTGGTCGCGCGTCCATTCGTTGGCGCGCTTCATGCCGGGCGAGTTGGTCAGGCGCGGCCCGATCACGTCGGACAGGTAGCTGAGAGTTTGCATCACCTGCGAGCGGTTTAGCCCCTCGTCCTTGATGCGTGCGATGGGGTCGTTCGGGTTGGGCGTCTGCTGCGCGGCCGTGCCGGTGGCCGTGCCTGCCGGTTGCTGTGCCGGCGCGGGCACGCTGTTCGCCAAAACCGAACAGGCCAGCAGCAACGCGACTACGATCTTGCGTCGAAACATAAACGTGGACTCCTAAAGTTGTTGACTGAAAAATTAAACCTGCGAACAGGCGAGTTCGGAAGACCCTTCAACGGAAGTGTGATTATACTCCGACGCGGGCGGGAAAGTTTCAGGGAAGAATGGTGAACGGTAAATAGTGAATGGTGAATGGAGAAGAACCGTCTTCGACCATTCACCATTCACCATTTACTATTTACCGGCTAGCGCGCGAGGCGCGAGTTGCGACCTGTCGCGGCCGGTTCGGTCGCGGGCGGCACTCCGGCGGCGGCGAGCGGCTCGGTCTTGTAGTCGCACTCTTCGTTGGCGCAAGAGCGCGTCGTGCCCTTCTTCGTCGTCTTCTCCAAGAGGAACGGCGCATGGCACTGCGGGCACGGCTCGCTGACGGGCTTGTCCCAGAACACCGCGTCGCACTTCGGATACTCCGAGCAGCCGTAGAAGACTTTGCCGCGCTTCGATTTCTTCACCACGATCTCGCCCTTGCAGCCGGGGCGCGGGCAGGCGATCCCGGTCGTCTCGCGCTTGATGAACTTGCACGTCGGGTAGTTCGAGCAGGAGACGAACTCGCCGAAGCGTCCCTGACGACGCACGAGGTGCGCGCCGTCCACGGGACACGTCTCGTCGAGCGGCACGGGCGCGGCGGCGACGACGCCCTTGCGGTCGATCTTGCGTATGTTGCGGCAGTCCGGGTATCCCGTGCAGCCGAGGAACTGTCCGAAGCGGCCGCGCTTCAAAGCCATCGGCTTGCCGCACAACTCGCAGGTCTCGGCCTCTTCGCCCTCGGCTTCGCCGCCCGTTGCGCCCGATTTCGCGGACGCACCTGTGGTCGCCGCGTCGCCGCTTGCATCGCTCGCGGCGGCGGAAGGCTTCGCCAGTTCGCGCGTCGTGCGACATTCGGGATAGTTGGAGCAGGCGAGGAACTGGCCGAAGCGGCCGAACTTGATGACCATGCCGGAGCCGCAGTTGTCACACTTCTCGTCGGTCGGGATGGCTTCGACCTTCTTCTTCTTCATCTCGACTTCGGCCACCTTCAAGTCCTTCGCAAACTTCTCGTAGAACTCGGAGAGCGCTGCCGTCCACTTCAACTTCCCTTCCTCGATCTCGTCGAGTTCTTCTTCCATCCGCGCCGTGTAGGATTCGTTGAAGAGGTCGCCGAAACTCGCGACGAGCAGATCGTTGACGGTCGTACCGAGCGCTGTCGGATGAAAACGCCCCTCGTGTTTTTCGACGTACTCGCGGTCGAGAATGGTCGTCATGATCGCCGCGTAGGTCGAAGGCCGCCCGATGCCTTTCTCTTCCAGAGCCTTGACGAGCGTCGCTTCGGTGTAGCGCGGCGGCGGCTCCGTGAAATGCTGTTCGGGCTTGATGGAGTTCAGACGCAACTCGTCGCCTTGGCGCACGAGCGGCAACTTCAACGCCGCCTCTTCGTCCTCCTCCGACTTCTCGTCGCGCCCTTCTTCATAGACGCGCAGGAAGCCGTCGAACTTCAAGACCGAACCGCTCGCGCGAAACAACAGACGCCCGGCCTCGATGTCGATGGTCGTCTGGTCGAAGACGGCGGGCATCATCTGCGAAGCGACGAACCGCTGCCAGATCAAGCGATAGAGTTTCAACTCTTCGCTCGACAGGTAGCGCGCCAGAGAATCGGGCGTGCGCGACACGTCCGACGGGCGGATGGCTTCGTGCGCGTCCTGCGCGTCCTTCTTCGAGCGATAGTGGATCGCCTTCTCCGGCAAATACTGCGTGCCGTATTGCGTGCCGACGAAATCGCGCACTTCGGCGAGAGCCGTCTCGGAGACGCGCGTCGAATCCGTGCGCATGTAGGTGATCAGACCGACCGCGCCTTCCGCGCCGATCTCGACGCCTTCGTAAAGTTTCTGCGCGACCATCATCGTCTTCTTCACCGCGAAGCCGAGCTTGCGCGCCGATTCCTGTTGCAGCTTCGACGTGATGAAGGGCGGCACGGGATTGCGCTTGCGCTCTTTCGTCGTCACGTCGAGGACGCGGTAACTTTGTGCCTCCGCTTCGGCGACGATCTCCGCTGCCTGCGCTTCAGTCCCGATCAGAATCTCGTTCCGCTTCGCGTCTTGATCGAAGCCGCCGGTCTTCACCGTCTGCTCGCCGACGCGAAGCAAGCGCGCGTCGAAGGCGGGCGGGAGCGTGGCGGCGAGGTTCGCCGTCACCGTCCAGTATTCCGTCTTGAGAAACTTTTCGATCTCGCGCTCGCGTTCAACGACCATGCGAAGCGCGACCGACTGCACGCGCCCCGCGCTCAGACGCCCGCCCACCGTGCGACACAGCAGGGGCGAAACTTTGTAGCCCACCAGACGGTCGAGCACGCGGCGCGCCTGCTGCGCATCGACGAGGTTTTCGTCAATCTGTCGCGGCTCTTTGAACGCCTCCTGCACGGCGCGCTTCGTGATCTCGTTGAACATCACGCGATAGGATGGCTTCTTCGGTCGCTTCGGCACGATCTCTTCGGCGAGGTGCTGGCAAATGGCTTCGCCTTCACGGTCGGGGTCGGCCGCCAGATAAATGGCTTCGGCATCGCGCGCGGCCTTTTTCAGTTCCGTGACCGTCTTCCGGTTGTTGCGCTTCTTCGTGTCGGGGATCACTTCGTAGGAGGTGGCGAAATCGTTCTCCACGTCAACGCCCAATCCCTTCGACGGTAAATCCTTGATGTGGCCGAGCGAGGCCATCACGCGGTAGTCCGCGCCGAGATATTTCCCGATGGTCTTGGCCTTCGCGGGCGACTCGACTATCACTAAATTCTTCGTCATTCCGTTTCCTTCAAACTGACCGCGGCGTCGCCGAAATAGCGCCGGAGAGCACCGGCAGGACGCCGCCAAATAACTCTAAAAATGTCCTTAAATTCCCTCTGCCGTCACCGTTTAGATGCCGTGAAACGCCCATTTACTGGCTCGCGCCGAGGCGACCGTTTTCGAGCGCCGGGCTTTTCGTGTGTCGGCCGAAGGGCTATGAAAATAGCACTGATGGAGGCTGTAAAGTCAAATGAGCGGCGCGAGCGCGAAACATGAAACCACGAAATCACACGAAATCACACGAAAGAAATTTTAGTGTTGTTTAGTGTGTCTTCGTGGTTCCTTGCTTTCGTTAGTCGCGCTTAAATTCAGAAGCGCGGGAAGACCAGAGTGAGGAGCGTGATGGCGAGCGCGGTGACGAGCGCGCGGGCGTGTATGCGTCTGGATTTGGCGCGCAACTCGTCGGCGAGCTTTTCGTCCGTGACGCTACGCTCGCCCGCGTCCAAGTTGCACATGCCGCGCGCCGCGAGCGCGATGCAGGTCTTCTCGCGCGCCTGCAACAGTCCCAAACCGGCCAGCCAGATGGGGAAGAAAACGACGGCGCGAGACAGGCGCGGCGCGCCCGTCGTGACGAGCAGAAAAGCCAAGCCCACACCCACCGTCAAAGCCACGATGCCGAGCACACGCCGCTTGCGCTGCTCGCGCGGGCCGATGTTTGAAACTTCTGAAACCATCGTAACTCGCTGTTGCTACTACCGCGCCGCGCGCAAAGTGGCGAGCGGTTGCCCGGCCGTGACGCGGTCGCCCACGCGTGCGCTCACGATGCCGACCGTCCCGGCGGACGTGGCCTCGACCGCGACGATGCGCTCCGTCGGAACAACGGGCGCGGGCACGCCTGTCTGCGGCTCGCGGCGCGCGGCGACGAGACCGGATTGCGCGTTCGCGGCGGCGCTCTGCGCTTCTTGCAGGCGACGCTGCGCGCGTTCGTACTCGGCGCGCGCGCCGTCGAGTTGCGCCTGCGACGCGTCGCCGGAAGCGACGAGCGGCGTCAGTCTCTGCACCTCCACTTCGGCGCGCACGGCCTCGGCTCTGGCCGCTTCAATCCCGGCGTTCGCCGCGCCCACCTGTCGCCCCGCGCGCTTGAGCGGGTCTTCCGTCTTCGCCTGCGGCGGCGCGCCCTGCTGCACCTCTGTCCGCACCGCGATTTCGACGAGCGGCGTGCCCGCCTCCACCGTCATCCCTTCGCGCACGAGCACGCGCCGCACCTCGCCCGCCGCCGGAGAGTTCACGATGACGAGACCGCGCCGCGCATCGCTCTCGCCGCGCCCGCACGCCGCGAGCGCAAAGGTCGCCGCGAGCAGCGCGAAGGCAGAGAGCGCGACTCTGAATCGCCGCGCACGCCGCGACGTGTAGGCGACGTTATTGCTCATGCGGTCTGGACTCCGTTGACGTTGTTGTCGTTGCCGTCGTCACCACTACTACTGCGGGCGACGCGCCGCTCACCACGGTTGAAGTGCGGTTAGCCGTCGTCGCATTCGCGTCCGGCTTCTTCAACGTTTCACTCGCGCTCGGCTTCGTCAACGCCGCGTCCGTGCCGGGCTTCGTGGACAAGGCCGTGGGCAGGACGGCCGAGGTGTCGAATCCGGCCGTGGCTTCGGGGCGCAGTTCGAGCGCGCCCGCGCCGCGCACGAGCACGTTGTTGGCGCCGAGCGTGTTGCCGGTGGCACGCTGGAAATCGGCGATGGCTTTGTTGAGGTCGGTCTGCGCCTGTAGCTCGCGCCCGCGCGCGGCCAGCAGTTCGTTCTGTCTTTGCAGGACGAGAAAGACCGTGGTTGTGCCCGCGCGAAATTGTCGCTGCTCGCTCTCGAACTGTTGCTCGGCGGACGAACGCGAGGCGGCGGCCGAGGCGAGCCGCGCTTCGGCCGAACGAAGGCTCTGCGTGGCGTTGCGTACTTCGGCCTCGATCAGTTGTTCGGCCTGCGCGCGCTGGTTCGTGATGCGACGACCCTCCGCGAGCGAGCGCCCGAGGTTGGCCTGCGCCGTGCGATTGCGGAAGGGTAACTCGACGCGCACGCCGACGCGGTAGGTCGGGTAATCTTGCGCGAGCAAATTCAGGAGCGAAGTGGTGTAGCCGCCGACGAGGTTCGGGTTGACGGTGGTGGTCGTGCCCGTCGTGGTTTCGAGCGGCGCGAGCCCGGCGAGCGTGGAGAGTTCGTTGACGCGCGCGCGCAGTTGCGCGTTGGCGCTCGTGTTGGGATTGATCGTCGGCGTGACGGTCGAACCGGCGAGGCCGGTCGAAGTGTACGTGCCGACGAGGTCAACTTGCGGCCGCGACTGGTCGCGGAAAAAGCGCGTGTCGATCTGGTTGATCTCGGCGCTCGTCTGGAGCTGCGACAGTTCCGGCCGGTTGGTGATGGCGGTGCGGACGGCCGTCTCCAGAGGCACGCGCGGCGCTTCGAGACTGACGGGCGTGACGGGCGTGAGCGGGCGCGACCAGAGCGCGGCCGTGCGCTCGGCGAGAATCAAAGTCTTGAGCGTGTTCTCGGCGCGCGTCACGGCCTCTTGCGCCGTGTAGACGTTCTGCTCGAAGGTCGTCACCTGCGTGTTGGCGGCGACGATATCGATGGGCGCGAGCACGCCTTGCGCGACGAGTCGCTGGTTACTTTCGACCTGCACGCGCGCCTGCTTGACGGCGTCGATCTGCACTTGCAAATTGCGCAAGGCGAAGACCAAGTCCCAGTAAGATTGTTCGACCTGTGAAATCACTTCGATGGCGCGCTGGCGAAACTGCGCGTCGGTGAGCGACAAGTTCTTTTTGGCGATCTCGATCTGGCGGCGGTTCTGGTCGAAGCGCAGACCGCGCAGGAGCGGTTGCGCGTAGGTGAAGGTGAAGGCGGTCGGGTATTGCGGGTTGAGCGTGGCGTTTTGGTTGGTGGTGTTCAGGCGCGTCGAAGAAAAGTCGAGTTGATAGTTGCCGCCCGCGAACGGCGAGAAGCCGCCGAGGCGCACCGCGCCCGTCAAATCCCTCTGCGTGACCGAACCGTTCGCGCCGCCGCTGATGGTCGAACTCGTCGGCGTCGTGCGCGACTCGTAATAACTCTCGGACGAAAAGAGCGGGTCGTAGACGCCGCGCGCCGCCCGCAAGTTGAACTCGGCGATCTCGACGTTGATGCGCGAGCCGTCGATGTCGTTGTTGTTCTGCAAGGCGAGCGCGATGGCCTCGTTGAGCGTCAAGGGCAACTGCTCGGACACGTCGACGCCGACGCGTTCGGCCGAAGGCAAAGGACGCGTCGGCGCTTCAAAATTCGGCGCGACCGGCGGCGGGTCGGACGGCAACTCGGCGGGCGCGATGCCCCCGGTCGTCCCGACGTTCTGCCCCGGCGTTTGCCCGACGCCTCCGGTTGTCGGCGTGCCAGCGCCTTGCGTCTGCTGCGGCGCACCTGCTGTCCCGGCGGGCGTGGCCGTCTGCGGTTGTCCGCTCGCGGGCGCGCCCTGTTGCGAGGCATTCGGCACTTGCGGCGAGGGCGGGCGCGGCCCCTGCGTGTTGGGCGTCGTCGCCTGCCTTTCCTGCTCCACGCCGGTCTGCGGCTGCGTGCTCTGCTGCGCCTCGTTGTCGGGGCGGACGGGCGCGGAAGAAGAGTTCGGCGGCAGCTCGGACGGCGCGGGCGGCAACGCACCGGGTCGTCTCTGCTGCGTCGTCGTGCCCGCGGGCGGCGCTTGCTGCGTCGTGGACGAAGGCGGCTGTTGCTGCGTCCGGTTCTGCGCGAGCGCCAGCGTCGGCGCGCACAGCATCGTCAAAGCAAGGAACGACGCCTGCCACTTTTGAAATCGACTCTTAATCACCTGAAACATTATCTGCATAACCATCCTTTGCCGACTGCCGCCGCGCGAGCGGCTTCGCCACTTTCGGCGCGGTCGCCTTCGGGCGACGGCCTCCGGCGAACGACGCACGCGCCGTCGCGTAAGCGTCCGCGAAGCGACGACCCGCGCCCCCCTTGAAGTTGTTGAAACGCGCTCCCGTGTAAGCCCACACGCGCGAGTGTTTCGCATCCTCGAACAGCGAATAGAAGACCGGCACGGCCAGCAAGGTCAGCAGCAAGCACATGCTCTGCCCGCCGACGACGAGCACGCCGATGGAACGGTTCGTCGCCGCGCCCGCGCCCGTGCCGAGGATGAGCGGGATCATGCCGGCGACGAGCGCAATCGTCGTCATCAAGATCGGACGCAAGCGGTCGCGGTTCGCTTGCAGGATGGCGCTGTAGCGTTCCATGCCGTGCGAGCGCAGTTCGTTCGTATGATCGATCTGCAAGATCGCGTTCTTCTTGACGATGCCGAACAGGAGCAGAATGCCGAGCGCCGAGAAGATGTTCAGGCGCTGCCCCGCGAGCAAGGTTGATAAGAGCGCGAACGGAATCGAGAGCGGGAGCGTGAGCAGAATCGTCACCGGGTGGATGAACGATTCAAACTGCGCCGCCAAGATCAAATACATGAAGACGAACGAGAGCAGAAACGCCAACATGAAAGATTGATTGGCGCGCTGCAACTCTTTCGACTGCCCCGTCACGCCCGTGCGATAACCGGCCTCCATGTTCAACTCCTGCGCGTAGCGTTGGACGGCGACGAGCGCGTCGGCCTCCGAACCGTTCGGCGCCAGGCTCGCCGAGATCGTCACCTGCCGCTGCCGGTTCAGACGATCAATCGACGCGGGACTCTCGCCCTCTTCCAGCCGGACGAGTTTCTCCAGACCGACCGTGCCGCCGTTCGACGAGGCGACCGTAAAGCGGCTCAAGTTCTCGCGCGTGCGGCGAAACTCTTCGCCCGCGCGCACCACCACGTCGTATTGATCCGAGCCTTCGCTATAAGTCGTCACGCGCGCACCTGCCGCGAGCGTGTTCAAAGCCTGCGCCACGTCGCCCGCGCGGACGCCGAGGTCTGCGGCGCGCTGGCGGTCGATGAGAATGCGCAACTCCGGGCTGCTCAGACGCAGCGAACGATCCGCGTCGCGGAAGTTGTTGTCCTTCTTGATCCGTTCGACGAGTTTGTTGGAATACTCGTCGAGCTTGGCGATGTCGGGGCCGCTGATGAACAGTCCGAGCGATGAACCGCCGCCGCCACCGCCGCCGCCGATGGCCGCGCCGATGGACGAACCGCCCGACGCGCTGATGACGTACTCTTTCGGATACTTGCGCTTGCGGATCATGTCGCGCGTCTGTTGAATCAAATCGGCCTGCGAAAACTTGCGCTCCTTGACGGGCAACAGTCTCACCGAGATGTTGCCCTGATTCGGTTGACCGCCGCCGCCGAAGCCGCCCGCGTTGACGAGCGTTAGTTCGACGCCCGGAATCTGCTCGCGCACGTCGCGCGCCACGCGTTCGAGGATCGACTGCGTCGCGGCGAGGCTCGTCCCCTGCGGCGCGCGCAAACTCACGAAGTAGCCCGACTCGTCTTCGTCCGGCAGGAAGTTGTAACCGACGTACCT
The DNA here is from genome assembly GCA_036387235.1 of Pyrinomonadaceae bacterium. Lineage (GTDB taxonomy): Bacteria > Acidobacteriota > Blastocatellia > Pyrinomonadales > Pyrinomonadaceae > JAIVJZ01. Next base: position 30,321 of record DASVUD010000041.1, on the reverse strand, counting down.
GTAGAGCGGCCAGATCGAGGCGACGACGCCGATGCAGAGCAGGACGACCACCCAGCGATGCGCCATCGACCAGCGCAGCATCCACATGTACGAGCGATCAATCGGCCGGTAGAAACGTCCGCCCTTTGACGAAGAGTGCTCCTTCTTTTCCGCTTCGACGGCTTCCTTGTGGTCTTCGTCGAACGGCACGGCATGACGGTTATGATCGTCGCCGTCCGTGCCTCCGGCCGCCGCGCCCGCGCCCGTGGGCACGCCTTCGGGCGTGATCGATTCTTTCGGCGGCTTGATCCAGCGCGCCGCGAGCATCGGCGTCAGCGTAAACGAAACAATCAGAGAGACGGCGATGGCGGCGGCCGATGTCAGTCCGAAAGACGACATGAAGCGACCGACGATGCCGGTCATAAATCCGACGGGGATGAAGACGGCGAGCAAGCTGAGCGTCGTCGCCATGACGGCGAGGCCAATTTCGCGCGTGCCTTCAATCGCCGCCTGATACGGGTGCATTCCCTTCTCTTCGACGAAGCGATAGATGTTCTCAAGGACGACGATGGCGTCGTCGATGACGATGCCGACCATCAGTGTCAACGCGAGCATCGTCATCTGGTTGAGCGAGTAGCCGAGCGCGGCGATCAAGGCGAAGGCCGCGATGATCGAAGTCGGGATGGCGAGCGCAGCGATGACGGTCGAGCGGAAGTTCCAGAGAAAGAGAAAGACGATCAAAGCGGCGAGCAGGCCGCCGACCACCAAGTGCTCCTCGATGGCGTGCAAGCTGGTTTCGATAAACTCCGACTGGTCGCGCGTGACGACGACTCTCAAGTCCGGCGGCAGGAGCGGCGTGATCTCAGCCATGCGCTGCTTGACGCCCTTAATGACGGCGATGGTGTTCGCGCCCGATTGCTTGCGGATGCCGAGCGACACGGACGGCACGCCATTTAGAGACGCGGCCGACTGCGGATCGACGCCGCTGTCTTCGACGCGCCCGATGTCGCTGACCTTGACCGGATAGTTGTTGCGCGTGGCGACGACGATGTCGTTGAAGTCTTCCACGCGCGTCACCTTCGAGAGCGTGCGCAAAGTCACGGTGCGCGCGCCTTCGTCGAGACGGCCGCCGGGCAACTCCAAGTTTTGCGCGCGAAGGGCGTTGTTCACTTCCGTGACCGAGAGGTTGTAGGCGCGCAGACGGTCGGGGTCGATGTAGATTTTGATCTCGCGCTGGCGTCCGCCGAAGACGATCACTTCGCCCACGCCGTCCGTCGATTCGATGCGCTCCTGAATCTGATTCTGGACGAGGTCGGTCAACTCGATGGCCGAGCGCGGCGCGCTGATGGCGTAGACGAGCACGGGCTGCGAGTCGGGGTCGGCCTTGCGGACGACGGGCGGGTCGGCCGTCTCCGGCAAGCGGTTGATGACCGTGCTCACCTTATCGCGCACTTCCTGTGTGGCGAGGTCTGGGTCTTTCTCCAGATTGAAGTTGATCGTGACGTTCGAGCGCCCTTGGGCCGAACTCGAACGCATCTCGTCGATGCCGGGCACGGTGTTGACGACGCCTTCGATGATGTCCGTGATCTCGGTCTCGATCTCCTGCGGGGCTGCGCCCACGTTGGTCGTCGAAACGGAAACGGTGGGAATATCGATCTTCGGAAAGCGGTCGACGCCGAGCGTGAAGAAAGAGAAACCGCCCACCACGGTCAAGATCAAAATAATGACCGTGGCGAACACCGGACGCCGGACGCAAATTTCAGCTAGCTTTTGCATGGTCTTTTAAGTCTCAAGTCTCAAGTCCCGAAGTCCCAAGTCCGGTCGTCATGGTTTGACTTGGGACTTCGGGACTTGAGACTTCGGGACTATTTATTGCCTGACGCGCGCGCCCTCGAAAAGTTGTTCGAGGTTGCTGGTCGCGACCGTTTCGTCCGGGTTGACGCCGGAAAGTATTTGGATGTGCCCGCCTTCTTCCGTGCCGATTTGGACGACGCGCAGTTTCGCGGTGTCTTTCTCGATGACGAAGACGCGATAGGATTGCGTGTTCTGGTCTCCGAAGACGGCGGCGCGCGGCACGAAGACGGCGCGGCTGCCGCCCGCACGCACGATGCGCGCCGTGGCGAACATGCCGGAGCGCAAGGCGTTGTCGCCGTTCTCAATCGCCGCTTCGATGGTGGCCGCGCGCGAGACCGGATCAATCGCCGGGTTGACGGCCGTGACGCGTCCGGCGAACTTACGGTCGCGATGCGCTTCCACTTCGAGCGAGACGCCCATGCCCGGCGTGATGAAGGGCACTTCAGCTTCCGGCACTTGCAGTTGCAGTTTGATCGGGTTGGTGCGTAAGACCGTGGCGATAACGGCGGCGGGCGTCACATATTCGCCGACGGCGATGGGGCGATTGCTGACATATCCGGCGTAGGGCGCGCGGATGATCGCGTCCGAGACGGCCTTCTGCGCGATGGCGACCTGCGCGCGCGCGGACTGGACGGCCGACTCGGCCGTCTGAATGGCTTGATTGCTCTGGCGCGCGGTGTTGAGTGCGGATTCGAGTTGCTGGCGCGCGGCGTTGACGCGTGCGCGCGCCGTGTCGCGCTGCGTGCGGAATTGATCGTAGGTGGAGACGGCCGTGTCGCCCGTCTCGACGAGCGCGCGATAACGTCTCTCGTTCGCTTCGGCGAGCCGCAGTTCAGCCTGCGCCTGTTCGAGACTGGCGCTTGCGCCGCGCACTTCGGGAATGGCACTGGCGTCGAAGTTGCCGCCCGGTCTGAGGCCGAGCCGCGCCTCCGCCTGCCGCACTCCGGCGATGGCCTGTTGCACTCCGGCCTGTGCCTGTTGCAGACGCAGGCGCGCGTCGCGGTCGTTCAAGCGCGCGAGCACGTCGCCCTGCCGGACGAACGCGCCGACGCTGACCGGCGTGGCGACGACTTGACCCGAAGCCTGCGACGCCACGTCCGAAGTCTCTTCGGCGACGAGGCTGCCCGTCGATTCGATGTAAGACGGCACTTCGCGCGCCTCCGCCTTCGCCGTGGTGACGGCGACGGGCGGCGCTTCCGGCACGTTACCCGCGCCGCCTTTCGTCGCGCCTTCTTCAGTCGCGCCGCCGCGCGGCCCGCCCTTCGCGTCGGCCTTCGATTCGGAGCGCCCGCACGAAACCACACTGAAGACCACGACCGAGAGCAGCAGACACAACAGCAGAGCGACGCGCAGCTTCGGGGAGATAAATGAGACAGACATAAATTAGACCTTAAGATGAATCCTTCGCTTAAAACTTACGAGCCAAAAAACCTTTGAGGTTATTTGTTTGAAAACGACGCGCGCGCGCTTCCGGTTACAGAATTCTCTTCGTCCGAACCGGCGGCGCGCCCGGTAAACTAGCACGGCCGCGCGGCGGTTGAAGTAATGAGATGTTTAAATCTACTCTCAGGCTTGCCGCGTCGCTTGACGGGAAACTTAAAAGTAAATGATTTACAGTAGTCGAAAATGTCACATGGGGAGAGAGATTATATGTCTAACTGGCAGGAAGACCGAATAGAAAAGTTGCACCATTTTTTCGGATTCGACGAGGCGCGCCCGCTCGTCGCCGGGGATGCGGCGGCGAAGTTCGAGTTGCGTCCCGAAATCGAAGAAGGTCTGCGCCACTTCCACATCGAATGGCACATCATCCCTGCGGCCGAGAGCCTGCCCTTCGACGACGCCTACATCGCGCGCCTCTACCCGACGGCCCCGCGCGATTTCACACGCGTGCGCGAGCACGGCCACAATTACCGGCAACAACTCGCGGCCGGCCACGCGCATCATCAAGGGCGCATCGTCGGCGTGGAGACCACGCCGAAGCCGCGTTATCTTCCCGGCAACCGGCAGTTCTACGGCACGACCTACGGCCACGACCCGACGGCCGACCCGCTCGCCCCCTACATGGGACGCGCCGGGATGATGAACGGCACGCGCTACGCGCACAACTACCTGAGCCTTCGCGCCTTTCTCTCCGTCGTCAACGAGGATTGGCGCGCGCGTCGCCTGCTGCCGCCCGGTTATCGCGCCACCGTCTGCCCGCCCGGCGTCTTCAACCTCGTCGGCACAGTCTTTCATCCCGAATGGAGCGACACGGAGACGCTCGAACTCGGCTTCTACCGCGACGAACAAGGCAACGCCACCTGCTTCGCCGTCGGCTCGAACGCGCCCGGCGACTACTCTTACATCAACGAAGTCGAAGGCGACGACGAATGGTCGCTCCTCGGCTTCCGCCTCGCCGTCGTCCCCGAATAAGTCCCAAGTCTCAAGTCCCAAGTCGGAAATGGTTTGAGACTTGGGACTTGGGACTTGGGACTTTTTTGTAACCGGCCGCGCGCGGCGTGCGTCCTTCATCTTGGTTGGCCGGATTGAGGCTTCATTCTCTCCTGTGTCCGATGCGGCTTGGAAAATTTACTTTAAACATCATTGGAGATATGGACAGATGCAACTAACTCGTTCAAGGAAGATTGTGGGCGGACTGGCGCTGGCCGGGACGATGGCGCTGTCGGGGATCGTCGGATTCGCGCAGCAGGGTACGACGCCGGGGACGCAAGACGGCGCGAAACAGCGCGGCGCGTGGGGTCGCGGCGAACGCGGCGAACACGGCAAAGGCGGCCACGGGATGCGCGGCGCTTTCGGCGGACGGTTCTTTGAAGGTCTCAACTTGACGGACGCGCAGAAGGCGCAGATCGAGCAGATCACGACGCGTTACCGCGAATCGGCGAAAGCGCAGCGCGGACAGTCCGAGGCACGCGGCGAGCGCCGGGGCGGGTTCGACCCGTTTAACGGCGGCACGTTCAACGAAGCGGAAGTGCGCGCGCAGGCGCAGGCGCGAGCCAACGCGCAGGTTGAGCGCGAAGTTCAGCACGCGCGCATGATGTCGGAAATCTACGCCGTCTTTACGCCCGAACAGAAGGCGCAACTCGCGGCCGCGCGCCAGCAGCGCGAACAGCGCCGTCAAGAGCGCCGTCAGCGTCGCAACAACGGCGGCGGAGCTAACGCCGTCACGCCGACGACGACGAGCCGCACCTAACCGGCACACGAACGCGCCGAAGCTAAACGACAAACACACGGGCGAGCCGCGCCGATGCAATGAGCGGCGGCGCGGCTCGCCCACCAAAAACCAAACTCTCCCCTTCACAATTTATATGGAGGGCAGTTATGAAAAGTAAGTTCAAAGCGATCTTGTTGATGTGCGCGCTCGTCGTCTCGGCGGCCGTCGCGGCCAACGCGCAGACGACATACCGGACGCGCAACGGGCGCACCGTGACCGTCTACCCGAACAACCGCCGCGTCGTGCGCGGAGCAAACGGCCGCACGGTCGTGCGTCGCCCGAACGGCCGCAGCGTGGTCGTTCTGCCGAACGGTCGCCGCGTCGTGCGCAGTTCGCGCAGCCGACAGTCTTACCCGCAGGTCAACCGCCGTGCGCGCACTTATCGCACGCGCGACGGCCGCGTCGTCACCATCCTGCCGAACGGCCGTCGGATTTACCGTTAAGTTTTAAAGACAAGGAAGGGGTGCAGTAATGAAAAGGATTCTGGGCGCGCTCTCGTTGAGCCTCGTGCTGCTCGCGGCGTCGAGCCTGCCAACTTTAGCGCAAACCTATCGCGGCGGACGCTACGCCGGACGCACCGCGACGGGGCAAACTTATCGCCGCTACGACCGGCGTTATAATGAACGCTACAACGACCGCTCAGTCTGGGAACGCAGCCGCGACAAGATCACGGTGGCGGGCGCGGCGGGCGCGGGCGCTCTCATCGGCGGACTCGCGGGCGGCAAGAAGGGCGCGCTCGTCGGCGCACTCATCGGCGCGGGCGGCTCGGCGTTGTACACTTACAAACTGCGCGACCGCAACAACAGACGCTATCGCCGCTAAAGCTACACACGGAGCATGTGCCGGTGCAAGACGTGAAGGGGCAGCTCTCAGGCGCAGGAGAGCTGCCCCTTAAATTTTTCCGGCCGCGCGCGCTTCGTAGGCTTTGACGACGACCGGACGAGCGCGGCCGATTTGAACTCTATGGACGAGCAGGCAGACAACTCCGAGCGCGGCGCGCTTGAGATGACGGCGGCCGGTGCGCCGTCGGTCGCAGACCTGTCCGATGCCTCGCTCATCTCAGACCTGCCGGACGCACCTCTCGTCGTCTCCGGCGCGACGACGGACGCCGAACTCGTCTCGCGCGCGAGCGCGGGCGACGCGGATGCTTTCGAGGAACTGTTCACACGCCATCGACGCCGCGTCGCCCTCATCGCCGGACGCTTCTTCCGTCAACGCGAACAGATCGAAGAGATCGTGCAAGAGAGTTTTATGAAAGCCTACTTCGCGCTCCCCGAATTCGCGGGCGGACACGACAACTCTTTCGCCTCTTGGCTGGCGCGCATCGCCTTCAACGCCTGCTACGACGAACTGCGCCGGCAGAAGCGGCGGCCGGACGTGGCCGCAGGCGACATCTCGGAAGAAGAGGCGGCCTGGCTGCACGCGCAATTGCGCGCCGAAGGGGCCGGAGACGACGTGGAGGCCGCCGCCATCGCGCGCGATCTGGCGGACAAACTTCTGGCGCGACTCAACCCCGAAGACCGTCTGCTCTTAGTGATGCTCGACGTGGAGGGCATGTCCGTCGCCGAGATCGGCGAGTCGAACCGTTGGTCGATTTCAAAGGTAAAGGTGCGTGCGCATCGTGCGCGTCAGCGCTTGCGCCGCGTGCTTGAGAGATTCGTGTAACCCGGAGACGCGTGCGCGCGTCTTCATTAACGAGACGGTCGTGAAGAGTCGGTCGGCCGTCGCAGAAGAGCGGGTGTAACCAAGATGATCGGCAAACAGCAAAAGGACGCACAGGGCGCACCGGACAGACGCGACGAGCGGCTCGAACGCTTCGGGCGCGCCGTCGTGCGCGCTTCGGCCGCAGGGGGCGAACGGGAGGCCGAACGGGTGGCCGCCTCGCCTTTCCTCTACGCGCGCCTGCGGGCGCGCATCCAGGCGGAAGAGGAACGGCGCGCGGGCGGCGAGACGTGGCTCGCGTTGCTCGGCGTCGTCTGGCGTTCCGTGCCCGCCATGGCGCTCGTCGCCATCTTCGCCTTCGTCCTCTTCTGGACTTCAACCCTCGGCACGAATACAAACGCGTCGCCCGGCGTCCTCAGCGACGAGGCGTTGATGGACGCGCGCGACCTAGGCGTCGAGAGCGTCGTCTTCGCCGAGCGCCGCCCGCTCTCAAGCGACGAGGTGCTCGCGACGATTCTCCAGGAAGACGAGCGGGAGGCAAACAGATGACGACGCCTCCGCGTGGCTCAACCCGTTTCAAAATCCTGCTCGTCCTCGTCGGCGTCTTTCTGCTCGGCGGCGTCACGGGCGCATCACTCGACAGTCTCTACCGCGTGCGCAAGGATCGTGATAAACGCTCCGATCATCGCGGTGGTGGGCGCGGCGGCAATCGCGAGGAGAGGATTTTTGAGAGCATGCGCCGCGACCTGAACCTGACCGAACAACAGGCCACGGACATCCGCGCCATCCTCGAACAGACGCGCAACGAATATCGCACCCTGCGCACGGAGGTGCGCCCGCGCTACGACGCCGTGCGCCAAACGGCGCGCACGCGCATCCGCGCCCTGCTCACCCCCGAACAACAAAAACTCTTCGACGCCCGCGCCGCCGAACGCGACGCCCGCCGCAACGGCGAAGAAGACGAGAGATAACGCGGCGGCGCATCCTTAAAAAAGCACGCCAACACCGAGACGCTCAGAGCACCCAAGAAAACTAAAACCACGAAACCACGAAGCCACACGAAACCACACTAACCTCTGCTTCGTGTGGTTTCGTCTGTCTTCGTGGTTTCCGGCTTTTGCTGGTCGCCTTAAGACACGAAAGACACGAAGGAAACCTGAGGGATTAACTTCGTGTCTTCCTGTCTTTGTGATTAGCCGCTCGACGTCCCGCTCACAACTTCCGCACGAAACACTTCCCCGGCAGTTGTCGCACAAGATCGCGCATCTCCAAGTCCAACAACACGCCGTTCAAATCCGAGACCTTCAAGTTGCTCGTCCCCAACAGCGCGTCGATGTGCGTTGGTTCGTCCGCCGACAACAGACCGAAGACGGCGCGTCCGCCTTCCGACAAATCGGCCGGAAGCATAGTCTCCGGCCGCGTCGTCCCGGCATTCGACTTCTTCTTCAACGGTTCGGGCGGAAGCAAGCGCGCGGCGATCTCCGGCGGGAGTTCCGCGGCCACGTCTTGCCACGCCTGCACGAGTTTCGCGCCCGCGCCTTTGATCAGATAGTTCGTCCCGAAAGAGTTGCGCGAAGTGACGTTGCCCGGCACGGCGTAGACTTCCCGGTTCTGCTCCATCGCGAGCCGCGCCGTGATCAGACTCCCGCTGTTCTCCGCCGCCTCCACCAGCACGACGCCCAAACTGAGTCCGCTGATGATCCGGTTGCGATATGGAAAATTTTCAGGGATGGGCGGTGTCCCTAACGGAAACTGCGAGACGAGCGCGCCGCCCCGCGCCAAAATCTCCCCGGCCAACTTTTTGTGATCGCGCGGGTAGACTTCGTCCACGCCCGTGCCGAGCACGCCGACCGTACGCCCGCCCGCTTCGAGCGCGCCCTTGTGCGCCGCCGCGTCGATGCCGCGCGCCAGTCCCGACACGATGGTGACGCCGCGCGAGGCCAGATCGCGCGCCAGCATCGAGGCCACGTTCTGCCCGTAGGTCGAACAACGCCGCGAGCCGACAATCGCCACGCACGGCGCGTCGAGCGCCCGCTCCCACTCTCCGTGCACGTAGAGCGTCAAGGGCGGATCGGCGATCTCTCTGAGGAGCGCCGGGTAAGTTCCGTCGTCCAAAATCAACACGTCCGCGCCGAGCGCGCGCACGCGTTCGAGTTCCCGCTCGGCCTCTGCGTGCCGGTCGCGCAGGACGATGCTCTCGATTGCTTCCGGACGCAGGCGCAGACGCTCCAACTCCGCGCGCAAAGCCGCGAACACGCCTTCGGCCGACCCGAAACGTTCCAGCAGACGCGCCGCCGCACGCGGCCCGACGCCCGGCGTCATGTTCAACGCGATCCATTCTTTCATAACGTGAGAAGTGAGCAGTGAGCGGTGAGCAGTAAGCAGTAAGAGAACAGTTTTAACTGCTCACTACTTACTGCTCACGGCTCACATTTTTGTTGGCGGAGGCGTGTGGGAATCGAACCCACCCGAGCCTGTTCTCACAGTCTCACAGACGGTTTTGAAGACCGCGCCATTCACCAGAACAGATGCGCCTCCGTGAGGTTCAAAATCGCCTGAAACCCTACGCGCGCCGGGCGTCGGCTGTCAAGCGCGACGTTCGGACACGGCCGCCTCCTCTAGCGCTTGACCGAAAGCCGGCGAGACGGTAATATCGTTTTTCGAACGAGCGTTCGAAAAATTAAGAAATCACTTTACAAACTTGGTTGGAGTTCAGTTATCCGATGATCAATTTCGAGACGACGCCCGCAAGATACAAGCACTGGAAACTGTCAATCGACGGAGAAGTCGCCACGCTCTCGATGGACGTGCAGGAAGACGAGACGCTCGGCGAGGGCTATAAGCTGAAACTCAATTCTTACGACCTCGGTGTCGACATCGAATTGGCCGACGCCGTGCAGCGCCTGCGTTTCGAGCACCCGGAAGTGCGCGTCGTGGTCGTGACGAGCCTCAAGCCGCGCATCTTCTGCGCGGGCGCGAACATCTACATGCTCGGCACTTCGTCGCACGCCTTCAAAGTCAACTTTTGCAAGTTCACCAACGAGACGCGCTGCGCCATCGAAGACGCCTCGCAGAATTCCGGTCAACGCTACGTCGCCGCTTTGAACGGCACGGCTTCGGGCGGCGGTTACGAACTCGCCATCGCCTGCGACGAAATTTATCTCGTGGACGACGGTAACTCGGCCGTCTCTTTGCCGGAAGTTCCCTTGCTCGGCGTGCTGCCGGGCACGGGCGGGCTGACGCGTCTCGTCGATAAGCGCAAGATCAGGCGCGACCGCGCCGACGTGTTCTCCACGCTCGCCGAAGGACTCAAGGGCAAACGCGCCAAAGAGTGGCGACTGATTGACGGCTATTTCCCGACGAGCAAGTTTCAAGACGGCGTGGCCGCGCGCGTCCGCGAAATCGTCGAATCGGACAACGCGAAGGCCACGACGAAAGGCATCAAGCTCAACCCGCTCGAAGTCGAAGCGGCGGGCGAAGAGCGCGAGTACAAGTACGTCAGTTTGAAGTTGAACCGCGAGAAGCGTTACGCCGATCTCACCGTGCGCGCGCCGCAAGGGCAGCAGCCCACGACGACCGCGGAGATCGAAGAACTCGGCGACGCCTATTGGCCGCTCCGAGCCTACCGCGAACTCGACGACGCGCTCCTGCACCTGCGCATGAACGAACTGGAAATCGGCCTCGTCTGCCTGCGCACCGAAGGGCAACTTGAAGACGTGCTTGACATCGACCGTACGCTCGTCGCCAACCGCGAACACTGGCTCGTGCGCGAAATCATCCTGCACATGGCGCGCGTCCTGCGCCGTCTCGACCTGACGGCCAAGAGTTTCTTCGCGCTCATCGAAGCGGGCAGTTGCTTCGCCGGGAACCTGCTTGAACTCGCCCTTTCGGCCGACCGCACCTACATGCTGAACGACCCGGAAGTTAAGGTCGAACTGGCGACGAGCGAGTTCAACGCCGGGCTGCTCCCGATGTCGAATAATTTGACGCGGCTGCAATCGCGCTTTCTGGCCGAGCCGGAACGCGCCCGAGAGATTCTCGCGCACGCGGGCGCGTTCGACACGGACGCGGCCGAAGTGGCCGGGCTCGTCACCTTCGCGCCCGACGATCTCGACTGGGAAGACAAGATTCGCGTGGACATCGAAGAGCGCACGTCGCTCTCGCCCGACGCGCTCACCGGCATGGAAGCGTCACTTCGTTTCGCCGGGCCTGAGACGATGGACACCAAAATTTACGGCCGCCTGACGGCTTGGCAGAACTGGATTTTCCAACGCCCCAACGCCGTCGGCCCCGAAGGCGCGCTCACCAACTACGGCAAGCCCACGCAAGCGCACTTCGATTATAAAAGAACGTAAATCGTGAATCGTCAATCGCGAATAGAGAAAGCCTGATTTACTTCTATTTACGATTCACGATTGACGATTTACGGTATTCGAGAGGGTTTCACCATGAGCATGAACTTATACGAACGCATCCCGAACAACGTGAACTTGTCGCAAGATAAGCGACTGCAACGCGCTTTGGAGAAGTGGCTGCCCAATTACCTCGATTGGTGGCGCGAGATGGGGCCGGACGGCTTTCAGGACAAGGAAGTCTACTTGCGCACGGCCATCAGCGTCGAGGCGGACGGCTGGGCGAACTTCGACTACGTGAAGATGCCCGATTATCGCTGGGGCATTTTTCTCAAACCCGCCGACCCGAACGCGACGGTCGGCTTCGGCGACAACTACGGGATGCCCGTCTATCAAGACGTGCCCGGCGAATTTCGCAACGCCCTGCGCCGCATCATCGTGACGCAAGGCGACACCGAACCCGCCTCGGTCGAACAGCAGCGCGAACTCGGCAAGACCTGCCCTTCGCTCTACGACCTGCGCAATCTGTTTCAAGTGAACGTCGAAGAAGGTCGACACCTCTGGGCGATGGTCTATCTGCTGCATCGCTACTTCGGACAGGACGGCCGCGACGAGGCCGAAGCCCTGCTCGAACGGCGCAGCGGCAACCCCGACAAGCCGCGCATCCTCGAAGCCTTCAATCAGCCCTGCGACGACTGGCTCAACTTTTTCTGCTTCACGATGTTCACAGACCGCGACGGCAAGTTCCAACTCGCCGCGCTCGCCGAATCAGGATTCGAACCGCTGGCGCGCACCTGCCAGTTCATGTTGACGGAAGAAGCGCACCACCTCTTCGTCGGCGAAACGGGCGTCGGCCGCGTCGTCAAACGCACGGCGCAGTTGATGCGCGAGAACCCCAACACGGACGTGCGCGAGCTAGGCGCGATCCCGCTCGACATCCTGCAACGCTACATCAACTTCTGGTTCTCCTACTCGCTCGATCTGTTCGGCGGCGAGATCAGTTCCAACTCCGCGGACTTCTTCGCCGCCGGTCTCAAAGGCCGTTACAAAGAGCAGGAGAACTACACCGACCACACCGCGGCCAGCGATAACTTCATGCTCACAATCGTCGAAGACGGAGAACTCAAACAGCGCGAAGTGCCCTTGCGCAACGCCTTGAACGAAGTCTTGCGCGGCGAGTACGTGCGCGACTGCGAGCGCGCCATGACGCGCTGGAACAAGTTCATCAAGGACGAAGGCGTCGAGGCGGAACTCTATCTGCCGAGCACGCGTTTCCATCGCCACGTCGGTGAGTTTGCCGGGCACACCTTCGACGTGCAAGGCAATCTCATCTCGCCGGAAGAGTTCGAGCGCCGCCGCGCCGAGTGGCTGCCCGCTCTGGCCGACCGCGAATACGTCCGCAGCCTGATGCACCCCGTCACCGAACCCGGCCAGATCGCCAACTGGATCGCCCCGCCCGCCGCCGGCATCAAGGGCAAACCGTTCGAGTTCGAGTACGTCAGACTCTAAAAGAAACGATGAAAGGAAAGTGGTAAATGGTGAATGGTGAAATCCAGTTCTGCTCCATTCACCATTGACCATTTACTATTCACCAACCTTCCCTTCATCGTTCATCGTTTCCATTATGGCCGCTAATCTTTCGACGGACTTTTCGCGTTACGACAAGAAGCTGGAGTTTATCCTGCGCACGTCGGCGCGCATCTTCGCGGAGAAGGGTTATCACTCGACCTCCATGCGCGACATTTCGCGCGCGACCGAAGTGAGCCTCGCCGGGCTTTACTACTACTGCAAGTCGAAAGACGAACTGCTCTTTCTGATTCAGGACAACTGCTTCGGGCGCGTCCACGCGCGGCTCTTGGAACGCCTGCGCGAGACGAGCGACCCCGTCGCCAAGCTCCGCCTCGTCATCGAAAATCACCTCTCGTTCTTCGCCGCGAACATGGCCGAGATGAAGGTGCTCTCGCACGAAGCCGATTCGCTCGCGGGCGAGATGCACGAACACGTCACCGGGCGCAAACAGCAATACACGCGTCTCGTCCGCCGCATCCTTTCCGAAGTGCAACAGGCCGAGCGCAGCGGGCAAGACGCCGCCTCTGCGCCGAAGCTCGATCTCACCGTCGCCACCTACGCGCTGTTCGGCATGATGAACTGGATTTACAACTGGTACGACCCGCGCGGCAAACTCTCCGTGACAGACCTCGTGGACAATCTCGCGCGCCTCTTCCTCAACGGCTTTTTGCCCGGCGCGCGCGAGGCAAACGCGGACTTTGCACACGCTCGGTCGCTCAATGCGGAACGCCCGAGCGTCTGGCGCGAGGTCGAGCGTTGACGCTCCACGCGAACGCTTCCCTACACTATCGCGGGCGGCTCGCGCCTTCGCCCACGGGTCTCCTGCACCTCGGACACGCGCGCACGTTCTGGACGGCCTACGAACGCGCACGCGCCGCGCGCGGCACGCTCATCCTGCGTAACGAAGACCTCGACCCTGAGCGTTCGCGCGCACACTTCGTCGCCGCCATGCTCGAAGACCTGCGCTGGCTCGGAATCGTTTGGCAAGAGGGCGTGGACGTGGGCGGGCGGTTCGCCCCTTACGCGCAAAGCGCGCGCCGCGCCTTCTATCTCGAAGCGTGGCGCGCGCTCATCGCCGCCGGTTACGTCTATCCATGCTCCTGTTCGCGCAGAGACCTCGCGCGCATGGCTTCCGCCCCGCACGAATCGGCTTCGTCCGCGTCCCACGCACGCGGCGCGCCCGACGCACCAGAAGCAGATGAGCCGCTCTATCCCGGCACGTGCCGCCCCGCCGCAAACGCGCCGCCGCCGCCACGCGTGCCCGACACGCCGCGCGGTCTCAACTGGCGTTTTCGTGTGCCCGACGGCGACTCGATACGCTTTCACGATCTCAATCTCGGCGCGCAAGCGTTCACTTCGGGGCGCGACTTCGGAGACTTTCTTGTCTGGCGACGCGACGACGTACCGGCCTATCAACTGGCCTGCGTCGTGGACGACGCCTTGATGCGCGTCACGGAGGTCGTGCGCGGCGCGGACTTACTGAAATCGACCGCGCGCCAGTTGCTCTTGCAGCGCGCGCTCGGCCATGCGTCGCCCGTCTATTTTCACTGCCCCGTCGTCGCGGACGAACAGGGTCGCCGTCTCTCGAAGCGACACGACGCGCTCTCCTTGCGCGCGCTTCGCGAATCGGGCGTACCGGCCGAACAGCTCCGCGCGCGGTTCGCAGCAGAGGCGGCTTTCGGCCGGAGCGCGGTCATGATGCGCGAAATGTTGTAGAATCGCGGGCAAAGATTTTCGCGCGTCGAGTTGAAGTTCTAGTTCGCGTTTACGCGAACCGGCGCGGCCGTTTAATTTCATCTTCTTTGGAGCGGACAAACAGACAATGGCAGAAGCGAGCGTTCGGGAGACGACAGAGGCGGGCGGCAAGCTCGTCCAATACGAGACGGAGGGCGGCGTCTGCGTGCTCACGCTGAACGACCCTCCGGCGAACACTTACAGCTACGAGATGATGCAGGAGCTAGACCGCGCCATCCTCGCGGCGCGGATGGACGAGCGAGTCCAAGTGATCGTGTTGACGGGCAGCGGCGAAAAGTTTTTCTGCGCGGGCGCAAACATCTCGATGCTGCAAAGCGTGACGCCCACGTTCAAATACTATTTCTGTCTCCACGCCAACGAAACTTTGTCGCGTCTGGAACAGACGCCCAAACTCGTCATCGCGGCCATCAACGGCCACTGCGTCGGCGGCGGCCTCGAAGTGGCGATGGCCGCCGACCTGCGCCTCGCGCGCAAAGGCGCGGGCAAGATGGGCTTGCCCGAAGTCTCCCTCGGCGTCTTGCCGGGCACGGGCGGCACGCAACGCCTCGCACGCCTCGTCGGCAAATCCCGCGCGATTGAACTCATGGCGACGGGCGAACTTTTCACCTTCGAGCGCGGCGCGGAACTCGGTCTCGTCAACCACATCTACGAAGCGGAGACGGCTGCGGCCTTCATGGAGCAGGTCTTAACTTACGCGCGCGGGTTTACCACGCCCACGAAGGCCGCGCACGCCGTCGGCCGCATCAAGCGCGCCGTGCAGACGGGCGCGGAGATTCCCTTCGAGTCCGCCCTCGCCCTAGAGCGCGAACTCCAACAACAACTCTTCCAATCCGAAGACGCGCGCGAAGGACTCGACGCCTACGTCGGCAAACGCAAGCCGGAATTCAAAGGGCAGTGACAAGTGACGAGTGACAAGTGACAAGTTAAAGATAAGACCTCTGTTTTCTACTCGTCACTCGTCACTGTTTTCATCGCTTTAACTCGTCACTCGTCACTTGTCACTTTTTTTATGGAGCAACTGATCAAAGTTCAAATGCGTGAGGGCATCCTGACGATCACTTTGGATCGGGAGGAGAAGTTGAACGCTTTCGCGGGACACATGCGGCGCGATCTGGGCGACACTCTGGAGCGCGCGGGCAGCGACGACGACGTGCGCGTGGTGGTGATTACAGGCGCGGGGCGAGCGTTCTGCGCGGGCGGCGACGTGGCGGCGATGGACGAGATGATGCGGCGCGAGGACGCCGACGAGTTTGCGCGGATGCTCGGCGCGGGACGCCGCGTCGTGACGACGATTCGAGAGATGGTGAAACCCGTCGTCGCTTCGATCAACGGCACGGCGGCGGGCGCAGGACTAAATCTCGCGCTCGCCTGCGACCTGCGCATCGCGGCGGCGTCGGCGAAGTTCAGCCAGTCGTTCGTCAAGTTGGGGCTGCACCCGGATTGGGGCGGGACATATTTCCTGCCGCGCATCGTGCCCGCGAACATCGCCTGCGAGATGTTCTTCCTCGGCGACCCGATTGACTCGGCGCGCGCTCTCGCGCTCGGCATCGTCAACCGCGTCGTCCCGGACGAAGAACTCGCCGCCGAGACACAGCGGCTCGCCGAACGCCTGCGCGACGCGCCGCCCGAATCGGTCGCCGCCGCCAAGCACGCCGTCTATCTCAGCCCCCATGCCGAACTCGACGAGATGCTGCAATACGAAACCGAAGCGCAACTACGCTGCTTCCAGACAACCGAAGCCCGACAGCGCGTCCGCGCCTTCGTCGAAAAACGGAAATAAGTCCCAAGTCTCAAGTCTCAAGTTCCAAGTCAAAGAATGACTAGTGGACTTAGGACTTGGGACTTTGGGACTTGGAACTTGGGACTTGGGACTTGAGACTTGAAGATAAAATCGCCGTCGTGACGGGAGGCGGGCGCGGCATCGGGCGCGCGGTGGCGCTTGAGTTTGCGCGCGAGGGCGCGTGCGTGGCCGTGCTGGCGCGCACGACCGTCGAAGTTGAACGCGTCGCGGCGGAGATTGAAGACGCGTGCGGCGTGCGCGCGATGCACGCGAGTTGCGACGTGTCCGATGTAGAGAGCGTGACGCGCGCGTTCGCGCTCGTGGCGGAGACGTTCGGGCGCGGCGCGGACATTCTGGTGAACAACGCCGGCATCGCCGAGAGCGCGCCCATCCTGCGCACGGACGACGCGCACTGGCGACGCCACTTGGCCGTCAACCTCGACGGCACTTTCTACTGCACGCGCGCCGCGCTCCCCTCCATGCTCGAACGCGGCTGGGGACGCATCATCAACGTCGCCTCCATCGCGGGCAAGACCGGCGCACCCTACATCGCCGCTTACGCCGCCTCGAAGCACGGCGTGCTCGGCCTGACGCGTTCCGTCGCGCTCGAAGTGGCGACGAAAGGCGTGACGGTCAACGCCATCTGCCCCGGCTACGTCGATACGGACATGACGACCGAAGCCGTCAAACAGATCGAAGCGAAGACCGGGCGCACCGCCGCCGACGCGCTCGAAGCCATCAAGCGCATGAGCGCGCAAAACCGTCTCGTCACGCCCACGGAGGTCGCCGCCCTCGCGCTCCTGCTCGCCTCCGAAGAGGGGCGCGGCATTACCGGCCAGGCCATCAACGTCGATGGCGGCAGCGTGTTGTGTTAGAGCTGTTAGCTATTAGCTGTTAGCTGTTAGCTGTTAGCTGTTAGCTGTTAGCTGTTAGCTAAGACCTTGATTGAATCACCATCGTCATGTTCGGTTATTATTTTCGGACTCGAAACTATCGGCGGAAAGCTGGCGGTTGACTGCTGAAAGCTAAAAGCTAACAGCTAATCGCTAATAGCTATGATCAAATTCATCAATCCTGAATCGTTGGGGCGGCCGCACGGGTATGCGAACGGGGTGCTGGTGCCGCCGGGCGGGTCGCTGTTGTTCATCGCCGGGCAGATCGGTTGGGACGAGGCGCAAAGGATGGTCGGCGCGGATTTCGTCGCACAGTTCGAGCGCGCGCTGGCGAACGTCCTCGCAGTCGTGCGTGAGGCGGGCGGTACGCCCGACGAGATCGCGCGCCTCGTCGTCTACGTCACGGACAGAGAGGAATACCGCGCGCGCCAGAGCGAGGTCGGCCAATGTTGGCGCAAACTCATGGGCAGACACTTCCCCGCGATGGCGCTCGTCGAAGTCAAAGCCTTACTGGAAGACGACGCCAAAGTCGAAATCGAAGGCATCGCGGTAATACAACAACAGTGACAAGTGACAGGTGACGGGTGACAAGTTAAAATCCGATTCGCTCCCGTCACTTGTCGCTCGTTACTCGTCGCTGTCTTAGTTGCTTTAACTCGTCACTCGTCACCTGTCACTTGTCACTGCTTTTATGCTTTCTCCGAAAAGTTTTCTCTATGAAGTGGACGCGGACGGCGTGGCGTGGATCACGTTGAACCGGCCGGAGCGTCTGAACGCGTTGACGTTTGAGGTGTACCGCGAGTTGACCGGCGCGTTCGCCGCCTTGCAGGACGAACCACAGGTGCGCGCCGTGGTGATTACGGGCGCGGGGCGTGCGTTCTGTTCGGGCGGCGATGTGCGCGACATCATCGCAGACCTCCAGACGCTCGACCTCGAAGGCCATCTCCAGTTCACGCGCTTGACGTGCGAACTCATTCGGCGGATGCGCCATTTGCGCAAACCCGTGATCGCGAGTTTGAACGGGACGGCGGCGGGCGCGGGCGCGGTGATTGCGCTCGCGGCCGACCTGCGCATCGCCGCCGAAGAGGCGCGCATCGCGTTTCTCTTCGTGCGCGTCGGGCTGTCGGGCGCGGACATGGGCGCGGCCTACCTGTTGCCGCGCTACGTCGGTCTGGCGAAGGCGACCGAGTTGCTCTACACGGGCGATTTTCTGTCGGCGCGCGAAGCCGAACGGATCGGACTCTACAACCGCGTCGTCGCCGCCACCGAACTCGAAGCGGAGACGCGCGCCCTCGCCCTGCGTCTTGCGCGCGGCCCCGCCTTCGCGCTCGCGATGACCAAAGAGATGCTCAACCGCGAGCTGCACGTCGATCTCGACACCGCGCTCGAATGGGAGGCGCAGGCGCAAGCCGTCTGCATGCAACACCCCGACTTCCGCGAAGCCCACGAAGCCTTCAACGAAAAGCGCGACCCGGTTTTTAAAACAGTCAATGGTAAATAGTAAATGGTGAATGGATAAAAACTGCCTTCACTGTTCACCATTTACCATTCACTATTCACCAACATATGGATCGGTTTACCGAAGAGACGCCGTTTTTCACCGCCGAGCATTTGCGCTTGGCGGCGAGTGTCGCCAGTTTCGTGTGGCGCGAGATTGAGCCGCGCGCCGGGACGGATGAAGAGGACGCGCCGCAGGAGCGTGCCGACGAGCGTTTTCGAGAGTTGGTGTCGCTCTTGGCGCAAGCCGAACTGCTGCGCTATGCGGTGGCGCGCGCGTCGAACGCCGGGGGGACATTCGACGTGCGGGCGCTCTGTTTGATTCGCGAGGAGTTGTCCTACTCGTCGCCGCTGGCCGATCTCGCTTTCGTGATGCAGGGCTTGGGCACGTATGCCTTGAGCCGCGCCGCGCCCGCGCACGTGCGCGACTTCTGGCTTCAGCGTGCCGCCGAAGGGCGCGCCGTCGCCGCCTTCGCCTTGACCGAACCGGAAGTCGGCTCAGACGTGTCGGCCATTCAAACCACGGCGCGGCGCGAAGGCGACCTCTACGTGCTCGACGGCCGCAAGCGTTTCATCTCAAACGCGGGCCTCGCCGATTTCTACACGGTCTTTGCGCGCACGGGCACGCGCGCGGACGGGCGCGCGGAGATTTCCGCTTTCGTCGTCGGCGCGCGGATGCAAGGCTTCACGGTGCGCGAACGCACGCGCCTCATCGCGTCGCATCCGATTGGCGAGATCGAGTTCGACGGGTTGCGCGTGCCCGCCGAGGATCGCGTCGGCGCAGAGGGCGAGGGCTTTCGTCTCGCGTTGGAGACTTTGGGCACGTTTCGCGCGTCGGTCGGCGCGGCCGCCTGCGGCATGGCGCGGCGCGCGCTCGACGAAGCGATAACTTACGCCAAACGCCGCAAGCAGTTTGGGCAGACGCTCGCCGCGCACCAGTTGATTCAAGAGAAACTCGCGGATATGTCCGTCGAACTCGACGCCGCGCGCCTGCTCGTCTATCGCGCCGCTTACTTGCGCGACACCTACGGCGACGACGCTTCATACGCGCCCACGCTGGCGCGCGCCGCGAGCACCGCCAAACTCTACGCCACCGAAGCCGCCGGGCGCATCATCGATCAGGCGCTGCAAATTCACGGCGGCGCCGGCCTCGTCCACGGCCACGTCTGCGAGCGCCTCTACCGCGACATCCGCGCCCTGCGCATCTACGAAGGCACGTCCGAGATTCAAAAGCTCGTCATCGCCCGCGAACTATTGAAGGAATAGCCATCAGCTATCAGCCGTCAGCAATCAGCCAAACGCTTTTTGCTGACGGCTGACAGCTAACCGCTAACCGCTACTCATGAACATCGTCATCATCGGCGGCGGCCCCGCCGGTCTGTATTTCGCGCTCTTGATGAAGAAGCACTGGCCTCTGCACGAGGTCGCGGTGCTTGAGCGCAACGCGCCGGGCGACACGTTCGGCTGGGGCGTGGTCTTCTCGGACAAGACGCTCTCTTACCTGCGCGACACGGACGAAGAGTCGTACACGGAGATCACGCGGAGCTTCACCACTTGGGACAACGTCGATGTGGTGCACCGCGACGCGCGCATCACGATTCGCGGCAACAAGTTTTCCGGCATCGCGCGCATCAAACTGCTCGGCATCTTGCAGGAGCGTTGCCGCGCGCTTGGCGTGGACTTGCGCTTTCGCACGGAGGTTGAGGATGCGCGCGAGTTCGCCGATGCAGCCGACCTCGTCGTCGGCGCGGACGGCGTCAACAGCACGGTGCGCGAGCGTTTCCGCGACCGGTTCGAGCCGTCCTTGAGCGCGCGCCACAACAAGTACATCTGGTACGGCACGCACCAACTCTTTCACGGCCTGACGCTCACCTTCCGCGAATCGGACGCGGGCACGTTCGCCGCGCATTCCTACAAGTTCGACGCGGAGACGAGCACCTTCATCGTCGAGTGCGACCCGCGGACGTGGGAGCGCGCCGGATTTGCCGCGATGTCTGACGAAGCGACGCGTGCTTATCTCGCTGAAGTGTTTAGCGGAGACTTGGGCGGGCAGGCCTTGTTGTCGAACAACTCGAAGTGGATCAATTTCCTGCTCGTGAAGAACCGGCATTGGCATCACGAAAACGTCGTGCTGCTCGGCGACGCGCTGCACACGGCGCACTTCTCCATCGGCTCAGGCACGAAGCTCGCCCTCGAAGATTCAATCGCGCTCTATCGTTGTTTCGCCGGGGGCGCAAGCAGCGTCCGCGACGCGCTCGCCGAGTTCGAGCGCGTGCGCAAACCCGTCATCGAAGCATACCAGCAGGCCGCCTACGAAAGTCTCCTCTGGTTCGAGCACGCGCGCGACTACATGCACCTCGCGCCCCTCCCCTTCGCCTATTCCCTGATGACGCGCAGCAAAAAGATCGACTATGACAACCTGCGCCGCCGCGACCCGGCCTTCATCGCGGCCTATGACGAATACGTCAAGGAAAGGGGGAAAGGGGAAGGGGAAGGAAAAAAAGGGTAAAGGGAAAAGGGGAAGGGGTAAAAGCAAACGCGCGGCACGCGAAGCGCATGGCGTGTGCGAGAGCACGGCGCGTGGGAGAACTAAGGCGCGTTCGCAGGCGATGGTTTTTACCTTTCCCCTTTCCCCTTTCCCCCTTCCCCTGTTGTTCTTCCTTCCCCTTCTTCTTCGGGCTTCCATTCCGGCGGCAACAGTCTCCGTCGGCCATCGTGGCTAAGCGAGACGTTCGGCTCGTCGAGTTGCAGGCGATCCCAGAGTTTACAGGTCACTTGCTTGTGGGCTTGGTCTAAGCCTTCGCAATAGTTCGTGTAGGTGCAGCGACGCACCTGTGCGCCCTGACCGAGACGCGCTTTGAGAAACCAGTCGGGGTCGGCGAGCGACTGGCGCGCCGCGCCGATGATGTCCGCGTCGCCGCGCCGCAAGATTTCTTCGGCCTGCTCGAAGGTGCAGATGCCCCCGGCCGCGACGACGGGCGTTGTGAGTCCCGCGTCGGTCAACGCGCGTTTGACGGCCGAGGCGAGCGGGACGTTGCGTGCGAAGGGGCCGCGCTCGTCCGAACGCACCGTGGGCATACATTCGTAGCCGCTCTCGCCCGTGTACGGATAGACGGCTTGGCCGACCTTCGGCTGCGCCGCGTCCTCGAACTTCCCGCCCTTCGAGAGCGAGAGAAAGTCGAACCCGGCGCGCGCAAACTCTTCCGCGAAATAGACCGCGTCCGAGAGACGACTGCCGCCCGCGATCACCTCGTCGCCGAGGAAGCGCACGCCGACCGTGTAGTCCGCGCCGACGCGCTCGCGCACCGCGCGGTAAACTTCCAGCGGCAAGCGCACGCGCCCTTCGCGCGAGCCGCCGTAGCCGTCCGTGCGCGTGTTCAAGGCGGAGAGAAAAGAGGCCATCGTGTAGGCGTGCGCGTAGTGCAGTTCGACGCCGTCGAAGCCTGCCTCGCGTGCGCGGCGCGCGGCCTCCGCGAAGATGCCGGGGAGCACTTGCGGCAACTCCGCGACGTGTTCGAGGTGCGTGTCCGTCACGCGCTCGCGGTAGCCGCGCGTGAGCGATTCGAGTTCGCGTTCATCTAAAACTTCCGCGATCAATTCGTCCGTCGCGCTCGCCAAAAACGCGCGCACTTCCCCTTCGTCGCGCTCAAGCCAAGCGTCATCTTCGGTCGCTTCGACGAGCGCGCGGCGATGACGCTCCGCGAGACCGAGGAAACGCGCGAAGTATTTCCCGCGCTCCGGGCGACGTTTGACGGCGAGGAAGTCTATGATCTGTATGAAGAGACGCGTCTGCCCGCGACTTTCGCGGCGGACAACTTCGACTAGTTCTGAGAGGCCGGGGAGAAAGCGGTCGTGGCCGATACGCAAAAGCGGCCCCGAAGGCACGTCGCGCACGCCCGTCGCTTCGACGACGATTGCGCCCGGTTGCCCGGCGGCGAAGCGCCCGTACCATTCGAGGTTCTCGCGCGTCACGAAGCCGTCGGCGGTCGCGCGCCACGGAACCATCGCCGGAATCCACGTCCGCTGTTCCAGCCGCAGCGAGTTGATTTGCACGGGGCGAAACAAGAGAGAGGCGTCGGCCTCGGCGCGCGTCGGCCAGCGCGTCTGCGGAATCTCGTGGCGAATGGGGTTCGGGGGATGCCAAGTCATCGCGAATCAAGAGTCGTGTCCCGGTTTCAACCGCCCTCCGTGTTACCTCGTGTCCTCCGTGGTTAATCAACTGATCTTCACCACAGAGGACACGGGGTAACACGGAGGATAGAGCAAGTTGGACGCGGCTCGAATCTCCGGCGAGCAGTGTAGCAGCAGGGCGCGGGGCGCGGGAAACACCGGGCGCGCTAGACGCATGCGGCGCGCGGCGCATATCATTGTCCGCACGGGGAGGAATCAAAACGTTTGACTGACGAACTGCTCAAGTGGCGCGCCGAGTTTCCCATTCTCGGCAACACGACTTATCTCATCTCGCACAGCCTCGGCGCGATGCCGCGCGCGACCTACGACAACCTACAGGCTTACGCCGAGATGTGGGCGACGCGCGGCGTGCGCGCTTGGGGCGAAGGCTGGTGGGAGATGCCGCTCGCCGTGGGCGACGAGGTGGCGAAGATCATCGGCGCGCCGCCCGCGTCGGTCGTCATGCACCAGAACGTCTCGGTCTGCCAGTCGCTCATCCTCTCCTGCTTCGAGCCGGTGGGGCGTCGCAACAAGATCGTCTATTCCGAACTCGAATTCCCTTCGGTCATGTACGTCTACGAGGCGCACGCGCGCGAAGGGCGTTTCCGCATCGAGCGCGTCCCGTCGGACGACGGGATGACTGCTCCGCTCGAACGCATGCTCGCGGCCATCGACGAAGAGACGCTCCTCGTGCCCATCTCGCACGTGTTGTTCAAGAGCGCGTTTCTGCAAGACGCGCGGCGCATCACCGAGCGCGCGCACGAGATGGGCGCGCTCGTCGTCCTCGACACTTATCAATCGGCGGGCACGGTTCCCTTCTCCGTCACGGACTTCGACGTAGACTTCTGCACGGGCGGCTCGGTCAAGTGGCTCTGCGGCGGCCCCGGCGCGGGTTACCTCTACGTCCACCCGCGCCTGCACGAACGCCTCGAACCCAAAGTGACGGGCTGGATGGCGCATGAGCATCCGTTCGCTTTCGAGAGCGGCCTGACCTACGCGCCCGGCATCGCGCGCTTCCTCCACGGCTCGCCCTCGATCCCCGCGCTCTATGCGGCGCGCGCCGGTTACGACATCATCAACCGCATCGGCGTGGGAAACATACGCGCCAAGAGCATGCGACAGACGACGAAGCTCATCGAGATCGCGGAGGCGGCGGGCTTCACGGTCACCAGCCCGCCCGACGCCGCAGAGCGCGGCGGGACAGTCAGCGTCAACGTCGAGCACGCGGCGGCCGTCACGCGCGAACTGATCCGCCGCGAGATCATCGTGGACTTCCGCCCCGGCGCAGGCATCCGCATCTCGCCGCACTTCTACACGAAGGACGAAGAACTCGACATCATCGTCCGCGAGATGCGCCGCATCATCGACACGCGCGCCTACGAAGCCCACGAAGCGACCGGCGCAGCGTATTAACTACAGTGACGAGTGACGAGTGACAAGTGACGAGTTGAAAACTTGCAACTTGGAACTTGAAACTTGGGACTGTGACTTGAGCTTAAAACTTGAAGTTTGAAATCCGAGACTTGAGACTTGGGACTTTAACGAGGGGTTTAAATCATGCAGCAACACATTACCATTCTGGGCTGGCTCTACGTCGTGCTTGGCGTGCTTGGGCTACTAGCCGGCGTCTTCGTCCTGCTGGTGCTTGGCGGGGCGGGTTTGATTTCGGGCGATGCGCAGGCGGCGGCGCTCATGTCGGGCATCGGCCTTTTCATCGCGGTCATCGTGGGAGTGCTTTCCGTGCCGGGCATCATCGCCGGTTGGGGCTTACTCAAGCGCAAATCTTGGTCGCGCCTGCTCGCCATCATCATCGGCGCGCTCAACATTCTCAACTTCCCCATCGGCACGGCGCTCGGCATCTACACCATCTGGGCGCTCACCCAAGACGAATCGCAGCGCCTGCTCTCGCAGTAATTAACGACAGTGACAAGTGACGAGTGACGAGTTAAAACCGAGAACCTGTCTCCCAACTTGTCACCCGTGACTCGTCACTGTCTCCCTGTTGCTTCAACTCGTCACTTATCGCCGGTCACTATCTTAACTGCTTCAACTCGTCACTTGTCACTCGTCACTGTCTTTAAATTATGTCGAACCACTACGGCGAGAACGCGCCGCTCTCATATAACAAATACCTGCGCGTGGCGGATTTGATCGCCTTGCAGGATTGCCTGTCCGATCCGGCGCATCACGACGAACTGCTGTTCATCACGATTCACCAGACCTACGAGTTGTGGTTCAAACAGATACTCCACGAACTCGACGCGAGCGTCCGTCTGATGAACGAAGATCGCGGCTTCGCCGCCGCGCGTGCTTTGGGGCGCGTGGTCGAAATCGAGAAGGTGCTCGTCAACCAGATTCACATTCTGGAGACGATGACGCCGATCAGCTTTCTCGGCTTCCGCGACGAACTCAACCCGGCGAGCGGTTTTCAGTCCATGCAGTTTCGCGAGATCGAATTCGCTTCCGGCCTCAAAGACGCGGCCACGCTCGACAATTTCCGCGAAGACGAGTTTGCGCACGCGCGCCTCGCCGCGCGCTTTCAAGCTCCCACGCTCGCCGACAGTTTCTACGCGCTGCTCCGTCGGCGCGGCCTCGACGCTCCGGCTGATGACGACGGCGCGGCGCTCGACGAGCAGGAGCGCACGCGCCGCTACCACGCGCGCACGTTGGCCGTCCTCGAAGTCGTCACGCATTTTGAAGCACGCCCCGAAGAGTTTGCCCTGTCCGAGATGCTCATCGCGCACGACGAATACTTCTCCCTGTGGCGTTCGCATCATGTCAAGATGGTCGAGCGCATGGTGGGCACGAAGCGCGGCACGGGCGGCTCGGAAGGCGTCGGCTATTTGCGCAAAACGCTCACGCGCCGTTTCTTCCCCGAACTCTGGGAAGCGCGCACGCACCTCGACCCGAAACACGACGCCGCCGGTTGCCCCTTCGCCGGACACCACTGACCGATGAACGAATTCTTGGAAAACAACCGCTCGCTCTGGAACGGCTGGACGCGCCTGCACACGCGCTCGCGCTTCTACGACGTGGAATCGTTCAAGGCGGGCAAGTGTTCGCTCGAACCGCTTGAATTGGAAGAGGTCGGAGACGTGGCGGGCAAATCGCTCCTCCATTTGCAATGCCACTTCGGCATGGACACGCTCTCTTGGGCGCGGCGCGGCGCGCGCGTCACGGGCGCTGACTTTTCCGACGAGGCCGTCCGCTTCGCACGCGCGCTCGCCTCGGAGTTGAACCTACAGGCCGAGTTCGTCTGCGCGAACGTCTACGACCTGCCCGCCGCGCTCGAAGACCGCTTCGACATCGTCTACACCTCTTACGGCGTGCTCTCTTGGCTGCCCGAACTCGACCCGTGGGCGGCGGTCGCGGCGCACTTCCTCAAGCCCGGCGGCTTCTTCTACATCGCGGAGTTTCACCCGTTCGTCTCCATGCTCGGCGACGACGGACGCACCTTCGAGTATCCATACTTTCACACGCCCGAACCGCTCCGGCTGCATTCGACAGGCTCTTACGCCGTGCCCGAAGCGCCCGGCTTCTCGCACACCGAATACAACTGGTCGCACACTCTGGCCGATGTCGTCAACGCGCTCATCCGCGCCGGACTCAGCATCGAGTTTCTGCACGAGTTCCCCTACCGCCCGTCGAGCGTCTACCAGACCGGCAAGTTCGAGCCGGGCTTGAGCGCGCCGCAGGAGGGCGGTTGGCAAGCGCAACTACCGCACGTCTTCTCCGTGCGGGCTAGCAGATGAGAAACGCTTATATCTAATGCTATATGGAGAGCTGTAAGCAATGAACAAGATAAACAATCCTGCGGGCAGACTGCATACCCTACTTCAAGAAGCCAAGAAAAAAGAGGGGAACAATAATGGTTATCATTTGTGGGCAACGGTCTTTGATATTTCTCAAAATCCCGATGAACCAATGCCTGATGAAGTGTTAGTTGAAGTAATCCACCGAGTAGTACAGATGATTGATCTTATATCTGACGCAGAAAGAACCCTTAAAACAATTCCAGATATTGATACAACTCTTTATCTTGAACCGTATTCTCGTATAAGGAAAGTTTTACGTATAGACAACCTTCCGCTTGGCAATTACCGCGAGCATCTTAAGCAAATCACAAATGGAGATATGGCACTTTTGGCTATTGGTGCTGTAGAAATTTCCAAACATCAGGACGAGCCGATTATTGAAGAGCAAGTGCTAGATAAATTTCTAGAAGAGATAGATGCTCTTTTTAAAGAAGTACGTACATCATCCATCAACGATAAACTTAAAAGATTTATTCTTGAGCAGCTTGAGTTGATTCGCCGAGCAGTTCATGAATATCAAATAGGGGGGATTGAACGTTTACGAAAAGCCTTAGCAATGAGTTTAGGAGAACTCATTTTACATAAAGACTTAATTGAGGAATCGAAAGATCAAGAAGAGGTAAGAAAATACGGAAACATTGTTAATCATCTATTTTCTGTTGTTTCATTCGCCGCAGACATGACACAAGTAATTGAAGGAGTGGGAAAGTATTTGCCATACCTACTTCTCACCATTGGAAAATCTTGACAATTAGAATCAGTAACAACTCTCTTTTGAAAGGTATGAACATCGAATTTCCCGAACGCTTCAACATGGCCGACTACTTCCTCTATCACAACGTAGAGGCGGGGCGCGAAGGCAAAGTCTGTCTCTACTTCGAAGGGGAGCGTTACACTTACGCGGACGCGGTGCGTCTATCGAATCGCGCGGGGAACGCGCTCGTGCGCGAATGCGGCGTGCGGATGGAAGACCGCGTGCTCATCGCTTTGCCCGATTGCCCCGAGTTCGCTTGGACTTGGTTCGGGGCGAGCCGCATGGGTGCGGTCATCACGATGGTCAACCCGCTCTTGCCCGCCGCCGATTACGTCTATTACCTCGAATACACGCGCGCCCGCGCCGCCGTCATCCACGAGTCGCTTTTGGAGACTTTCACCGAGGCGGCGCGCGGCGCGAAACATTTGCAGAAGGTCTTGGTCGTCGGCGGCGAACGAGGCGAGTTCGCTTCGTTCGCGGAGGCAACCGAAGCCGCACCCGTCGAACTCGCGCCCGCCCCGACGCACCGCGACGACATCGCCATCTGGCTGTTCACCTCCGGTTCGACCGGCCACCCGAAAGGCGCTGTCCACCTGCATCACGACCTGCCCTTCAACACCGAGTGCTACGCCAAGCGCGTGCTCGGCATCAACGAACATGACCTCACCGTCTCCGTCCCGAAACTGTTCTTCGGCTACGCGACGGGCACGAATCTTTTGTTTCCCTTCGCCGTCGGCGGCGCGACCGCGCTCTTTTCGGAACGTTCGACGCCCGAAAAATTGTTTGAAGTGATCGAACGCTTTCGCCCGACCGTGTTGACGAGCGTGCCCACGATGATCAACGGCATGCTCAACCTTGAAGGCGCGCCCGCGCGCGATCTGTCGAGCTTGCGCTTCTGCCTGTCGGCGGGCGAGGCTCTGCCCGTCGAACTATACGAACGTTGGATGAAGACTTTCGGCGTGGAGATTTTGGACGGCATCGGCTCGGCCGAGATGTTCCACATCTACATCACGAACCGCCCCGGCGACGTGCGGCCGGGCAGCCTCGGCCGCATCGTCGAAGGCTACGAAGCGCAAGTCATCGACGCGGACGGGCGCGAGGTGGCAACCGGCGAGATGGGCACGCTGCGCATCCGTGGCGACTCGGCCGCGCTCTGTTACTGGCAGGCGCACGAGAAATCGAAAGAGACTTTCGCGGGCGACTACTGCACCACCGGCGATCAATTCCACGTCGATCCGGAAGGTTACTACTGGTATCACGGCCGCACGGACGACATGCTGAAAGTGTCGGGCGTCTACGTCGCGCCCGTCGAGATCGAGGCGTGCCTGTTGCAGCACGAGGCCGTGTTGGAATGCGCCGTCGTCGGCCACGACGCGGGCGACCGCCTCGTCAAACCGAAAGCCTTCATCGTGCCGCGCGAAAATTTCGCGCCGTCGGAAGAGTTGGCCGAGTCGCTGAAAGAGTTCGTCAAGACGCGCCTCGCGCTCTACAAGTACCCGCGCTGGATCGAGTTCGTCACGTCGCTGCCGAAAAACGACCGCGGCAAGATCGACCGCAAACAACTCAAGAACGGATAAGACTTCGATGCTCAACTTGCAGCAGCGACGAGGTGCGCGCCGCCACAACGCTTTCGCCTGCGCTCTCGTTTTCTTCGTCCTCGCCCTCGCGCCGGCCACGGCGGTCTTCGTCGCGCCCGCCGCCTTCGCCACCGAGGAGGCTTCGCGCAGAGCGCAGGAGGCCGCGCCTGAAAGGATTCCGGTTGATCTGGCGCGCGTGCAGTCTCCGGGCATGCTCGTGACGGTGGGTGGCACGGTCACAGTCCCTTCCGGCGCATTCAAATCCGGCACCTCCGACGAAGGCTTCGCGCTGCAAGACCCGAGCGGTGGTCTCTACGTCCGCACCACGACGAATCTCCACTTGCACGTGGGGCAACGCGTGCGCGTCACGGGTCGTCTCGCCGATAGCAACGGCCAGCGCATCCTGATCCCTGCGGAAGCGCGCGACGTGCAGGTGCGTGGACGTGGCGCGAACATTCGTGCGGAGACTCGTCCGACCGGCCGGATCGGTGAGGCGACCGAAGGCCGTCTCGTGCGCGTCGCGGGCAAGATCACGAAGCCCGTCGCGAGCGACCTGCCTTACGGTTATCGCGTCTTCATCGATGACGGCTCCGGCGAAGTTCAGGCTTTCGTCTACGTCTCGACTGGCATCGACGTGCGGCGTCTGCGTCCCGGCGGGCGCATCGAAGTGTCCGGCTTCAGCGGCCAATACAACGACCACTACGAACTCATCCCACGCTTCCAATCCGACATCCGCCGCCTTCGCTAACAACCCGACAAGCACACTGTTTCAACTCGTCACTCGCCACTCGTCACTCGCCACTTCCCTTATGCCTTACTCCACACGCATCACCGTGCGCTTCGGCCAGACAGACCCCGCCGGGCTGGTCTATTACCCGAACATCTTCCATTATTTTCACGTCGCCCTCGAAGAGTTTTTCGGCGCGCGTTGCGGCATCACTTACGCGCGCCTGATGGACGCGGAGCGCATCGGCTTTCCCACGGTCAAAACCGAGACGGAGTTTTTCGCGCCGCTCCTGTACGGCGATGAAGTCGACTTGGAAGTCCACGTCTCACGCACGGGCAACAGTTCCGCCACCTTTGAATACGCCGCGCGGCGCGTTGCGGACGGCATGCTCTGCGCGCGCTCCAAACAAGTACACGTGGCGATGAATCTGGACACGCGCCGCCCCGTCCCGATCCCCGAAAAGTATCGCCGCGCCTTCGAGCACAGCGCGCTGTGAAGCTCACAGCGAAGTTCACAGCGAACTTCACAGCGAACCTTGCGCGCGGCGCTTCGTCCGCGACCCAACTCGATTTTCGCCTCGAAGTTTTTTGCGGAAAACAGAGTCGACTCGACGTTTACTTCCATCACAACGGAGAACGACATCTCTTGCTCCTTAGAGATTAGTCTCTCTTGTCCCTTAGTCTCTCTTGCTCTCCCCATCAGTCGCGGCGCGAATCGGCATCCACC
>DASVUD010000040.1:0-8527 GCA_036387235.1 Pyrinomonadaceae bacterium | reverse complement strand
CTCCCCGCCCGCGCGCTTTTCTTGACAAGCATTTCCGGCCAGAGTATTTTCCCGTTGTTCCCGACAGTCTCCCCCTCTCAAAGCCTGTGACTTAACCTCGCGGGCTATTTCTTCTAACTTCACCGTTCCATTTTTACAAAGGGACTACCCGGCGTCCTGAGAGCAACCGGCCGTCAAGCGAAACGGACACGCCGCCACCCGCGTCCGTCGCCCGCAGAATCTGCTGTTAGCTAAAGAAGCTGTAAGCTATGAGCTATTAGCTTTCATTCATCGCCCGGCGTCCCATCCGAGTTCACGATTGTCTCTGATCGAAGTTTTC
Organism: Pyrinomonadaceae bacterium; assembly: GCA_036387235.1. Taxonomy (GTDB): domain Bacteria; phylum Acidobacteriota; class Blastocatellia; order Pyrinomonadales; family Pyrinomonadaceae; genus JAIVJZ01. The sequence continues at coordinate 8,208 of DASVUD010000040.1, read as the reverse complement.
AGAGCTCACGGCTAATAGCTCCTATGAAAAAAGGGCGCAATTTATTCATCATCATCTTCTTCACGGCGCTGACGGTCGCCTTGACGGCAATCGTCGTGCTGGCGTGGGAGAAGGTTTTGATGACGCCCTTCTATTCACTCATCGAAACCTATTACCCGGGCGACGCCAACAGCATCGCGCGCTGGCGCATGCAGCAGAGGTTCGAGCATTTCTTCATCTCGACGGTGGTGGACGTGATCGTCGTCACGCTCCTGCTGCGACTCGTCGGCCGCCAGCAACGCAAGTTGACCGCGAGCGAGGAACGTTATCGCGCCATCTTCGAGCACGCCAACGACGGCATCATCATCGTGGCCGCGAACGGTCGCACGGTCGTCGAAGTCAACAATAAGTTCTGCGAACTCTTCGGCTGTCGCGCCGAGGATTTGGTCGGCCGAGACATCAGCGCGCTCGCTTGGAGGACGGACGGCGGCGACACGCTGGCGGATGTTCTGCGCGATGGTTTTTGCACGGACAAAGAGTTGTCGGTCAAGACTGCCGCCGACACGACGTTGCACGTCTCCGTCTCGTGCAGCCCGGTTTTGACGGACGAAGATCGTCTGCTCGTCCTCATCGTCCGCGATTGGTCGATCCGCAAGCGTCTGGAAGCGGAGAAGGAAGAGATGCAGCGGCAACTTTTCCACAACGAGAAGATCGCCGCGCTCGGCCGCGTCGCCGCGCAGGTGGCGCACGAAGTCAAAAACCCCTTGACCGGCTTGCTGCTCTACTCCATGCACTTGAAAAACAAACTGAGCGGCAAGCTGAGCGACAGCGAAGTGGCGCTCTGCGACCGCATCGTCAACAGCGTCAACCATCTCGTCGGCACGACCGAACAGATTTTGAGTTTCGCGCGCCCGGTCTCGCTCTCGACGCGTCCCGTCGATCTCAACCACATCGTCCGCAAGGTCTTTCAACTGCTCGAACCGCAGATCAACGCCAACCGCATCGAAGAGCGCCTTGAGTTGCCCGACACGGAAGTCGTCGCGCTTCTCGATGAAGCCTCGATCACCTCCGCGCTCATCAACCTGACGCTCAACTCCATCCAGTCGATGCCGTCGGGCGGACAGTTGACCGTCAAGACCAGCCGCGCGAACGGCACGAGCCGTTTGACGATTGCCGACACGGGCTGCGGCATGACGGCCGAACAGATCGAGAAAGTCTTCGAGCCTTTCTACACCACGAAAAGTCAGGGCTTGGGACTGGGCATGCCCTACGCCAAAAAGGTGATCGAGCAGCACCGAGGGGCGATTCACATCGAGAGTCAACCCGCAGCCGGCACGCAAATCACCATCGAACTGCCGGCCGAAAAGTAGTTGTGAAAGTGAGTCGTCAAAAAGATGCCTGCGGGCTTAAAAAGTGAGTGGTGAAAAGATGCGTTCATGGGTCAGAATCCTCGTCATAGACGACGAGAGCAGCATCACGGGTGCGCTCCAAGTGATTCTCGAAGAGCAGGGCTACGAGGTGCACACGGCCGCGAGCATGGCCGAGGCCGAACGCCTGCTCGCAGGCGGCCGCGCCTTCGACCTCGTCTTCACAGACCTCCGCCTGCCCGATACGAACGGCATGGAAGTCTTGAACCGCATCAAGGCCGAGAATCCCGACACCGAAGTGATCTTGATGACCGCGCACGGCTCGCTCGACATCGCCATCAGCGCCATCAAGCGCGGCGCGTATTACTACGTCGAAAAACCCTTCACGCCCGACGAGATCGTGATGCTCACCGAGCGCGCCCTCCAGTTCGCCGGGATCAAACAGGAGAACCGCGTGCTCAAAAGCACGCTCGCGGCGGGCGAGAAGGAAGTCTACGGCATGATCGGCCGCAGCCCGCAGATGCGCCAGATTTACGAGACCATCCGCGCCACCGCGCCCTCGGAAGCCTCCGTCCTCATCGAAGGCGAATCGGGCACGGGCAAAGAACTCATCGCCACGGCCATCCACCTCCAGAGCAAACGCGCCGCGCGCCCCTTCATCCGCATCAACTGCGCGGCCTTCCCGCCCGACCTCATCGAATCGGAACTCTTCGGCTACAAGCGCGGCGCGTTCACCGGAGCCGACCGCGACAAGCGCGGCCTGATCGAAGCGGCCGCCACGGGCACGCTGCTCCTCGACGAAATCGCGGAGATGCCCGCGCACTTGCAGGCCAAACTCCTGCGCGTCCTGCAAGAACGCAAGCTGCGCCGTCTCGGCGACGAGCAGGAGATCGGCGTCGATTTCCGTCTCGTCTCGTCCACCAATCGCAACACCTTGCAGGCCACGCGCGAGGGGCTGCTGCGCGAAGACCTCTATTTCCGCATCAGCACCGTCAAGATTACAGTCCCCCCTTTGCGCGAGCGCCCGGACGACCTGCTTCCGCTCGCCGATCATTTTCTGCAACGCTACGGCGCGCAATATCAAAAACAGATTCGCGGCATCTCGCAGCCCGCGCAGTCGCTCCTGATGCGCTACGACTGGCCGGGCAACATCCGCGAACTCGAAAGCGTCATCGAACGCGCCGTCCTCTTCTGTCAAGAGGAACAACTCACGGTCGAGAGCCTGCCCGAACACCTGAGACCCGCCGACGGCGCGCCCGGCCAAGCCAAATGTCTCATCCCGCCGCATCTGACGCTCGAAGAGATCGAGCGCGAGGCCATCGCGCAGACGCTCGAACGCACGGGCGGCAACGTCAAAAAAACCGCCCAGATTTTGGACGTGCACCGCCCCACGCTCTACCGCAAATTGAAGCGCTTCAAACTCATCAATATCTAAGCGCGCAACTGACCTTCAAACGCCGGTCGCAAAATAAAACACGTTAAGTTTTCATTGCATCGAGGCGACGCGCGACGTGCGAATGTCGCCTCTGTCGAATCGCTTTTTAAAAGCTGATCGCAACAGTGGCGGCCGTCTAAGTCGTTACGTTGCGAAATCCTTGCGATTGCGTTTTGTTTTAGTCTGAACCACGCCGCCCGCCCGAAGTTTCATAGTGAAACACACCCGCCTGCCAGTCTCCTTCCGGATGATTCCATAAGTATTGATTTACGCGCCTTTAAGTTTGACGAAACTGTGGAACGCTCCTTGCACTAAGGGATGATGCAAGCCGGATCGAACATACCCCCAAACAGAGAAATCCATAGCGGCGTTGTCTAGAGAAGGCCAGACCGCGTCGCTTCCCGGCTCGCATCGTCTCGGTCGGTTCACGGCCAAATCTCAGTGTAGATGGTTTTCGCTTCCGCGCGAGTGTGGCGGGTGAAAGTGTGCGAGACGATTTGACGGCGACACCGGCGCGCGTGTCGCTTAACAACTTCTTCCGGGTTTTCTTTTCACTAACAATTTTATAGGTGATTTAGATGAAGCTACTCAAAGTTCTTCCCCTGATTCTCTGTTTAGTGGCGCTCGTTCCCCAACTCACCTCCGCACAGGAGTTCAACTCGAAAGGTCTGATTCGTCACGGCGGCGCGGCGGTCGCCAACAACTATATCGTCGTCTTCAAAGAGAGCGTCCCTCAAGGCCGCGTCGAAGCGTTCGCCGCGCAACTCGCGCGCGAACACGGAGGCCGTGTCGGTTTCATTTATCAATATGCGCTGCGCGGCTTCTCCGTCGAGTTGAACGAAGCGCAGGCCGAGGCGCTCAGCCGCCACCCGCAGGTCGAATACGTCGAAGAGGACGTGTTGGTTGAAGGCGCGGCCGTGCAAGCCAGCCCCACTTGGGGACTCGACCGCGTCGATCAGCGCAGCCTCCCGCTCAACAATTCTTACAGCTACGCCAATTCGGGCGCGGGCGTCAACGTCTACGTCGTCGACGGCGGCATCCGTTACACGCATCAGGAATTCGGTGGTCGCGCCGCCTTCGCCTATGACTACATCGCGGGCGGAAACGGCATGGACTGCAACGGCCACGGCACGCACGTCGCAGGGATCATCGGCGGCAACACTTACGGCGTCGCCAAAGGCGTCAAGTTGTGGTCGGTGCGCGTGCTCGACTGCGCGAATCAAGGCTTGGCCTCGCGCGTCGTCGCAGGCATTGATTGGGTGACGGCGAACCACTCCAAACCGGCCGTCGCCAACCTCAGTTTCTTTACCGGAGCGGCGAACGAGACGTTGGACTTGGCGGTCAGGAACTTGATCGCGGCCGGTGTCACGAGCGTGGTCGCGGCGGGCAACCTCAACCGCGACGCTTCCCTGCACTCGCCCGCGCGCGTGGCGGAAGCCATCACGGTCGCCGCCACGGACATCGACGACAACCGCGCCTCCTTCTCCAACTACGGCGCGAGCGTCGACCTCTTCGCGCCAGGCGTCGACATCGTTTCGGCGTCGAGCGTTGACGACACTTCGACGATGAGCCGGACGGGCACGTCGTCGGCCGCGCCCTTCGCCGTCGGGATGGCGGCGCGTTATCTGAGCGCAAACCCCGGCGAATCGCCCGCGGCCGTCAGCCGCGCAATCACTTCGAATGCGACGCCCGGCAAAGTGTTGAACGCCGGCGTCGGCACGCCGAATCTGCTCCTCTTCAGACCCAACGGCAAGATCGCCTTCTCCAGCATGCGCGACGGCAACTGGGAACTCTATCTGATGGACGCCGACGGCAACAATCAAAAGAACATCTCGCTGCACACGGCCAAAGATTTGCCCGTCGTCTGGTCGCCGGACGGCCGCAAGATCGCCTTCCAAAGCAATCGCACCGGCGCGGGCGACATTTACGTGATGAACAGCGACGGCAGCGGACTGACGCGCCTCACCACCAGCACGTATGCCGACCAAGCCCCGACGTGGTCGCCCGATAGCCAGAAGATCGCCTTCATCAGCAAACGCGACGGCAACTTCGATGTTTTCGTGATGAATGCCGACGGCACGAATCAGGTGAACGTGACGCGCACCGCGTCGCCCGAATACGACCCGCTCTGGTCGCCCACCGAAAACAAAATTGCGTTTCGGAGCTTACGCGACGGCTTCACCAAAATGTACGTGATGAACGCCGACGGCACGAATCAAATTCGTCTGACCGGCGCTCGCGTCGACGAGAGCTATGCCGACTGGTCGCCCGACGGTAAGCGACTCACTTTCGCCAGCTACTTTTACACGCCGAGTTACGAGGAACATTACGACGTGTGGGTGGCGAACGCAGACGGCAGCGGAGGGCTGAATTTACTGCCCATCACTCCCTACAACGGCGCTGGCGATTTCGAGCCCGACTGGTCGCCCGACGGTAGAACCATTGCCATGGGCAGCACGCGCTACAACGGCAGCCCCTACGGCTTCACCGAGCTCTACACGATCAATCCCGACGGCACGAACCCTTTGAGATTGACCTTTTCTTCATTGGAGTCGGCGGGCAACGTGGCGGTGGACTGGTCGCCGGGCGGCGACCGGATGGTCTTCATGCGCGACTCCGGCAGCAACTACAACTACGAGATATTCGTCATCAACGCCGACGGCAGCAACCCTGTCCGGCTGACCACCAACGCGGCGGATGATTACGACCCCACTTGGCAGCCCCTCTAAACAGGCGGCCGATATACCGATGTCACGCGCGATGCCCCCACGCATCAATTGACGGTTTCGCTTTAAAGAAATGCACGGAGAGATGATGAAAAAGAATTACGCATTATTATTGATCGGCTGCTTACTGGCGCTCTGCCCCCTCCAGGCGCTCGCACAAGAATCCACCGACGAAGCGCGCATCCGCCACAGCGACGCGGCGGTTGCCGGAAACTACATCGTCGTTTTCAAAGAGAGCGTCCCCGAGGCCCGCATCAATGCGTTCGCCGCGCAACTCGCGCGCGAGCACGGCGGCAAAATTGGTTTCGTTTATCAACACGCGCTGCGCGGCTTCTCCGTCCAACTGAACGAGGCGCAGGCCGAGGCGCTCAGCCGCAACCCGCAGGTCGAATACGTCGAGGAAGACTCTCTGGTTGAAGGCGCGGCCGTGCAAGCCAGTCCCACTTGGGGACTCGACCGCGTCGATCAGCGCAGCCTCCCGCTCAACAATTCTTACAGCTATGCCAATTCGGGCGCGGGCGTCAATGTCTACATCATCGACGGCGGGATTCGTCTGACGCATCAGGAATTCGGTGGTCGCGCCGTCTTCGCCTACGACAACGTGGGCGACGGCAGAAACGGTGTCGATTGCAACGGCCACGGCACGCACGTCGCAGGGATCATCGGCGGCAAGACCTACGGCGTCGCCAAAGGCGTCAAACTCCACTCGGTGCGCGTCCTCAACTGCTTGAATCAGGCTTTGGCCTCGAAGGTCATCGCCGGGATCGATTTCGTCACGGCGAACCACTCCAAACCGGCCATCGCCAACCTCAGCTTCTTCGTCGGTAACGCGAGCGACGCGCTCGACTTGGCGGTGAGGAATTTGATCGCGGCCGGTGTCACGAGCGTGGTGGCGGCGGGCAATCTCGCGCGCGATGCTTCCTTGCACTCGCCCGCGCGCGTCACCGAAGCCATCACCGTGGCCGCCACCGACCAGAACGATAATCAAGCGTCGTTCTCAAACTTCGGCTCGGTCGTCGACGTGTACGCGCCCGGCGTCGAGATCACTTCGGCGCACAGCACGGACGACGCGGCCATCAGCACGCGTCCCGGCGGCACGTCTTCGGCCGCGCCTTTCGTCGTCGGCATGGCGGCGCGCTACCTGAGCGGCAACCCGCAGGCGACGCCCGCCTCGGTCGAAGCGGCCATCAAGCGCAGCGCGACCGTGGGCAAGATCACGAACCCCGGCGCTGGTTCGCCCAACCGCCTCGTCTACCGGCCTGACGGCAAGATCGTCTTCTCCAGTTGCCGCGACGGAAACGATTGGGAGCTTTACACGATGAACCCCGACGGCAGCGAACAGACGCGCCTCACCTACCACGACTACAGCGATGATATGTGGCCGGAGTATTCGCCCGACGGCACGCAGATCGCTTTCACGAGTGGGCGCGGCGACGACCTCTATTATCAGGTCTACGTGATGAACGCCGACGGCACGAACGTCCGTCGCGTGACCAACAGCCGGACGGGCCACAGCGCGGAATCCGCCTGGTCGCCCGATGGCAAACAGATCGCCTTCCGCACGAACCGCGACGCGGGCGATTGGGAAATCTACGTCATCAACGTCGACGGCACGAACGAGCGGCGGCTGACTTTCAGCGCGGGCGCGGACATCGACCCCGCGTGGTCGCCCGACGGCACGAAGATCGCGTTCCCGACCTTCCGTCACGACCCGTCGAACATCGAGATGTACGTGATGAACGCTGACGGCAGCAATCAGGTGAACATCAGCAACAACCTCGGCGCGTATGGCGCGAACAACGACTACTACCCCGCTTGGTCGTCCGACAGCACGCGGCTCTCGTTCGTCTTCGACGGCGGCAACGACCCCCGCAGCGATCAGATTTTCGTGATGAACGCGGACGGCAGCGGCCGCCGGAACATCTCGAACAACATGGCCTACGAGTACAACCCCTCTTGGTCATCCGACGACGAGCGGATCGTCTTCCAGAGCGATCTGGACGACGGCAAGGGCGAAATCTACGTGATCAACGCCGACGGCACGAATCGCATCCGCCTCACCTTCAACACGGGCGACGGCATCACCGCATGGACGGCCGACGACTTCTACCCGGATTGGCAGGCTTTGTAATTCACGCCCCGCTAACCCGGCGACAGGCGACTTGATCGCAAACACGCGGGAGCGCGCCCCGATGGGCGAGGCGCGCTCCTTTAACCAACCCGTCACGAGAAAACGGACACGAACAAGACCATGAAGAAACTAACGTCTCTATTTTTGAGCATCGGCTTGTGTGCGCTCATGTTCGCACCCACCGTCGCACCGAACGCCTATGCGCAACAACGCGGCGCGAACACGGCCAACGCCCCCGTCGTTCCGGCCACGCCGACCGTGTTCGCGCAGGCCGCGAAATTTCGCAAGAGCGCGGCGGCCGTCGCCAATCGTTACATTGTGGTCTTCAATGAGAGCGTCGCGGCCGCTCATGTCAACGCCGCGGCCGAAGCGCTCGTCCGCGCCCACGGCGGCACGCTCGGCTTCACCTATCAACACGCGCTGCGCGGCTTCTCCGTCGAGTTGAACGAAGCGCAGGCCATGGCGCTCAGCCGCCACCCCCAAGTCGCTTTCGTCGAATCGGATGTCGAAGTGACGGGCGCTTCCACGCAGACGAGCGCGCCGTGGCCGCTCGACCGTTTAGACCAGCGC
>DASVUD010000039.1:0-163771 GCA_036387235.1 Pyrinomonadaceae bacterium | reverse complement strand
CGGCACGGTGCTTGAACCCTTCCACGTTTCGGCCAACTGGACGACGAGCAACACAACAGTTCTGAGCATCGACACGAACCGCATCGCACACGCGCAGGCCGAGGGCACGGCCACCATCTCAGCTTTCTGGCGCGCGTTCATCTACACGGACGGCGGGGCGTCGGGCTGTGAGAGCGGGTTACTTCATCCATACGCCGAGACTCTGTGCGAGGTTCTGCCGTTCCGAACTCATCGCGGTAGGATTCAGGCACAGGGCAGCAATCCTCGTCTGGAAATATCAAAACCTTGGTCGCAGGATGACGTGCCCTCGAAAAGTGATGGACTGCGTTGGCTTGATAGCCTGTGGGATAGATTAACATCATCGGAAAAACGCGACCGTCAGCGAGCATATGAGGATGCCAGACGATTTATCCTGACTGCTCCGCAGGATGGATATGAAGCATTTCCCTTCAAAATCAGTCGCTCTTTCAGAGACCCGGCGCGGAGAGACCCTGCTGCGCGAATAGACATCGAGATAATTGCAGGACGCGCCTTCGAGGGGCCATTCTAACGATACACCCCGTGTCTGTTCATGGTAATGGCCTTCACACTCTAGAATTATGTCTATGAAACACTTGTTTCCAAACTTCTTGAATGACATTCAAGAGTATAGAGAGGCTCAGGCGTTTTGGAGGGCTGTGTGTGAGAAAGTATTGGCTAAACATCTCCAGTCTGATAGGTGGAAGATCGGATTCCATGAGGTGAGATTAGATGACGGCTCATTGTTGCGCGATGGCAACCCGATCTACGTTTTAGTGAATAGGCAAGACTCAAAGAGCGTTCGTATCATTCAGGATGATCCGAAGCTCCACACAAAGTGGGAGATGGCGTCATGGATTAGTGTGTCGGGCGATGAGCACTCCGAAACTGGTGCAATAAACGAACTCGTCTTTGCCTGTAATTTAACGCAGAAATCAGCAGACACATTTGAAAAACTATTTGAGGCATGGATTCAACCGGATTGTAAACCAAAGGATATAGAGCAGATGATAAAAAATCTCGGGATAAAGTAATGCTGCTTGCTCTATTAAACTCAGTTACCTAATGACTAGGTGAAGCCATGCAGCAGAATCAGGACTGCTACGGCACGGTGCTCGAGCCCTTCCACGTTTCGGCCAACTGGACGACGAGCAACACAACAGTTCTGAGCATCGACACGAACCGCATCGCACACGCGCAGACGGAGGGCACTTCGACCATCACAGCCTTCTGGCGCGCATTCATCTACACGGACGGCGGGGCGTCGGGGTGTGAGGCTTCAGGCTGATTGCTGCGTGTCCAACTTGTTTGCGGTCTCGAGTGCGCGCGATATGTGTATCCATTCATGGAGAGTGAGCGTTTCGGCGCGTCGTTGCGGTTCTATCCCTGCGCGCTCAAGCAGCGCGTTTGCGCCGCCCGCCCCGTCAACTTGCGCGAGCAGCGAGGGGGGCGCGTGGCGCAGGTTGTTGAAGATCGTCTTGCGACGCTGCGCGAAGCCCGCCGAGACGACGCGCCAGAGCAGAGCCTCGTCCCCTACACCGGCCGCGACGTTTTCAGCCCGCACGCGCAGGCGCACGATTGTGCTCCACACTTTCGGCACGGGGCGAAACGCCTGCGGCCCCACGTCGAAGAGCGGGCGCGCCTCGCAGTAGGCTTCGGTCAAGACGGACAGGTAGCCGCGTTCGGGCGTCCCCGGCGCGGCCGTGATGCGCTCGACCACCTCGCGTTGCAGCATCAAGATCATCTCCGTCACACAACGGCGCTGCTCGAAGAGGCGCTGCAAGATGGCCGTCGAGATGTTGTAAGGAAGATTGGCGACGACGCGCGCCGCGCGGGCGGGACGGATGGCCGCGCAGAAATCGAGCGCGAGCGCGTCCGCTTCCACGAGCGTGAAATCTTCGCGCCCCCCGAATCGCTCGCTGAGCAGGGGCACTAAGTCGCGGTCGAACTCCACGGCGACCAGACGCCCGGCGCGCCCCACGAGTTGCGCCGTCAGAGCGCCGCGCCCCGCCCCGATCTCGACGATGGTTTCATCCGCGCGCGGCGCGACCTCGCGCACGATGCGCGCCACCACGCCCTCGTCCACGAGAAAATTCTGTCCCAGACTTTTTTTTGCGCCCACAGTTGGAAAGGCAGTGACGAGTGACAAGTGACGAGTTAAGACAAGAAGTTCAACTTCAACTCGCCCCTTGTCGCTTTAAGAGCACGTAGGGAAACTAAGACGATGAAACCACGAAGCTACACGAAACAACACGAAAACGGACTGAATTTGTTTCGTGTAGCTTCGTGGTTTCGCTTTTCATGCTCTTTATTTATGAGACCGCTTCTAGTCGCTTTAAGTTAATTTGTTATTTGTCGGTTTGTCTTAACTCGCCGCTCGTCACTTTGTCTTAACTCGTCACTTGTCACTTTCTCTTAACTCGTCACTTGTCACTCGTCACTGTTTTAGGATATCCGGTGATCTCCACGTCGCCTGCGTGCTGTGTGATCTCCGCGTCGGTGAGGCGCGTGGCGTCGGCGATGCTTGCCGCGCCCGTGCCGGCGACGGCGGGACGCGCATCTCTGCCGCCGATGATGATGGGGGCGATGAAGAAACTCACTTTATCGACGAGCGCGGCGTCGAGGAACATTCCGGCCACGCGCGCGCCGCCTTCGACGAGCACGCTTTGCAGTGAGCGCCCGTGTAAATCAGCGAGCACCGACGGCAGGTCGCGCGCGCCGCGCGGCTGGCGCACGAGTTCCGCGCCGCACGCGCGGAGCGTTTCGGCGGCGCGCATGTCGGCGGCGTCCGAGGTGTAGATGATGAGCGGGATGTCGCGCGCCGTGCGTGCGAGCCGGGAGTCGGGCGTGAGGCGCAAGTTGTCGTCGAGCAGGACGCGGACGAGTGGGCGGTGGCGCGGCAAGTCGCTGCGATCCGTGAGCAGCGGGTCGTCGGCCGAGGCCGTGCCCGCGCCGACGAGGATGGCGTCGTATTCGTGGCGCAACAGTTGGACGCGGGCGCGCGATTGTTCGTTCGTGATCCAGCGCGCGTCGCCGTTGCGCGTCGCGATGCGCCCGTCGAGCGACGCGGCGAGTTTGAGGTGGACGAAGGGACGCGCGTGGCGCATCGCGTGAATGTATTTCTCGTTGAGGCGCGCGGCATCTTGCGCGAGCAGGCCGACCTCGACTTCAACGCCCGCCGCTCGCAGATGCTTGAAACCGCGCCCCGACACGAGCGGGTTCGGGTCTTCGATGGGCGCGACGACGCGGCGCACGCCCGCCGCGATGAGCGCTAGAGTGCAGGGCGGCGTGCGCCCTTGATGCGCGTGCGGTTCGAGCGAGACGTAAGCGGTTGCGCCGCGCGCACGCTCGCCCGCCTGTTCGAGCGCGAGTGTCTCCGCGTGCTTCACGCCCTCGTACAAATAGAAACCTTCGCCGACGACTTCCCCACTCTCGCGCGCGACGACGCATCCGACGAGCGGGCTGGGGCTGACCGCGCCCGCGCCCCGCGCCGCCAGCGCCAGAGCGCGCCGCATCAAACGCTCGTCCGTCTCCGAAGTCGAATTGTTAACTTGGATTTGCAAGTCTCAAGTCCCAAGTCCCAGGTCTCGAAGTCCCAAGCCCCGATACTTGTTTTGACTTGGGACTTCGGGACTTGAGACTTGAGACTTTAGTGAGATTCAAAGAGGCCGTCCACGTAATGTTCGGGGTTGAAGACGACGAGGTCGTCGACCTTTTCGCCGATCCCGGCGTAGCGTATGGGCAGGCCGAGTTCTTTCGAGATGGCGACGGCGATGCCGCCCTTGGCCGTGCCGTCGAGTTTGGTCAGGACGATGCCGGTCACGCCCGCCACCTTCAAAAACTGCCGCGCCTGTTCGAGACCGTTCTGTCCCGTCACGGCGTCGATGACGAGCAGGGTTTCGTGCGGCGCGCCTTCCACTTCACGACCGGCCACGCGCTTCATCTTTTCGAGTTCGGCCATCAAGTTCGACTTGTTGTGCAGACGCCCGGCCGTATCGACGATGAGCACGTCCGAGCCTCTGGCCTTCGCCGCTTTGAGCGAATCGAAGAGGACGGCGGCCGGGTCTGTCCCCTGCTTCTGCTGGATGAGCGGGACGCCCGTGCGTTCAGCCCAGATGGCGAGTTGATCGGAGGCGGCGGCGCGGAAGGTGTCGGCCGCGCAGATGAGCACGTCGTTGCCTTCGGCCTTGATGCGCTGCGCGAGTTTGCCGATGGTGGTCGTCTTGCCCACGCCGTTGACGCCGACGATCATCATCACGTAGGGCGCGATGTTTTCGGGCACGCTCGTTTCGGCCGCCACGCCTTTCTCTTCCGAAGCACGCAGGATCGAGAGCAACTGATTTTTGATCGCGGCCTTGAGCGCGTCGATGTCGTTGATCTCTTTGCGCGTGATGCCGCGCCGGACGGCGTCGAGAATGTCGAGCGTGGTGGGCACGCCGATGTCGGCGGCGATGAGTGCCTCTTCGAGTTCGTCGAGCAGGGCGGCGTCGATCTGCTTGCGTCCTTGAAAGACCGTGTCGATCCGTTCGGAGAGCGATTCGCGCGTGGCGGCGATGGCGTTTTTGAAACGCTTCTCGAAGGTACGTTCGAGCGCGGCCTCTTCGGCCTGCAACTCTTCCAGCGAGCGGTCGAGGCCGAGGATGGAAGTGGAGAAGGTTGAACGCGTCGGGACGGGACGTTGCTGCGCGACGCCGGGCTTCGCCGCATCGCTTGCCGCCGGAGCGGCGACGCGCGATGCGCCGCCCGTCGTGGTCGTCGGGGCGGTAGTGTTGGTGGCGGGGCGAGCGGGCGGGGCGTCTGTTGTCGTCGCGCCGATGCTCGTGTCGCCTGCGGTTCGCTCAAGCGGCAGAGGCCTCGGCGAGCCGCCCGTGGCGGTCGGTTCGATGCGTGGCGGCGCGGGCGTGCCTGCTCCGGCGGCGCTCGCCGTCTCTTTCGTCGCGGAGAGATTGGCGGGCGGTTCGGGTCTCGCCATCGTGGCATCGTCCGTCGCCTGTTCTCTTTCGGCGGGCTTGAGCGGTTCGTTGAGTCCGAGCGTGATGTAGCGGTCTTCTTTTTTGCGTCGCCAGAATGCCATGTGTTGGATGAATACCCTCTGCGTAAAATTTCGCCGGATTGAAAGTCGCTGATTATAACTGCATCCGACCGGTAGGGACAAAAGCGTGAGAGCTTGCGGCGCGCCGCGTGGACGCGCGCGAGCGCGACGGCGGAGCGACCTGTCGCGGACAAACTCGCGCTGAATCTCGCGCACGCGCACGTGCGCATGCAAACGAACGCGCACGCCTGAATTCGACGGCCGCGCCCGCCGGATTCGACATTGCTTCCCAGACCGGCCGGGAGCGCCTTGACATGGCCGTCTCGTCTGCACTATGTTGCCTGAACTTTCGCGGTGTTCGATGCCTGTCTCGTGAGCGGCCGGGTCGTCTTTCCCGCCGGTCACAGCCGGAGCAGTTGTTCGCGGCCGACGCGAACGAATCTTCATACTCAACTGCAAACGCGGAGAGCGCACGCGCCGTTTCGACCCGGGCGACTCCCGTTCACTTCCAATATCCTCTCGCGCGCGCACTCCACTCGTTGCCGCGCGCCGGCGGGTCTTTCCCAACACCTGTCCCCGGTAGCCTCTACCAAGACAAGGAGTTTGCTTTACCATGAAACTCAGCCTCCCCAAATTCGAGCGTTTGCACATCCTCGTCATCACGCTGCTCGTCCTGCTCGTGCCCTTCAGTCTCTACTATTGGGGCTTCGTGCGCCTGCAAACCACTTACTTCACCGAGCACAAGTCGCGCCAACTATCGGTGATGAGTAATCAGATCGGCGCGAAGCTGACGAATCTCAGCAGCGTCGTCGATTATGCGGCCACGAGATTGTTCGAGAGCGCGGCGGAGGCGAGAAGGAACGGGAAGAGACTCGATGCATCGCCGGAGTTAGAAGTTTTCAGAAAGACGCTTCTCATCGGCGACAGCCTCGAAGCGCCCGAATTCATCGAATTCACCCCGCCGAAGAGGGCAAAAGCGAAACTCTCGAATAAGAACCTGACCTTCAAACCGGAATCCGGGGATATGTCGAAGGTTGTGATCGACTTCGTGGGGGAATGGAACGACGGCTCAGGCAAGCAGAGTCTGGAAGTGAATGCCGATCTGAGCGGGGTGCTCCAATCCATTTTAAGCAAAGAGGCGTTTGACTCCGTGCTGATCGCCGACGCCGAGACCGGCGCGGTCATCCACCAACATAACCGGCAGAGCGGCTTGAAGTTGCGCATCGCCACGCTCGACGCGCTGCGTGTTGAGGAAAAGAACAAGGAGGTTGAGCATCAAGCCCTGGCGAAAGCGACGAACATCCAGGACGTTAAGCTGGCGGGCGTGGATTACAAACTCTTCTCGCGCCCGCTGGAGGTGGCCGTCACCGTTTCGGGCAGCGACCGCCCCGGCTCGCGTTGGATCGTGTGTGGCCTGATCAGCGAAAGACAGTTCAGCCGCGAGCGGCTGGCGATCTCCTACACGTTGCTGATCATTTTCACGGTGTTGATGATTCTGGCCGCGATCAGTTGGGCTTTTCTCAAGCTCTGGTTGATGGGGGCGAAGGATAGGCTGCGCATCGCCGACGTATATTTCCTGGGCTTCTCGGCGCTCATCGGCGCGGCGCTGCTCACCTTGTTCTCGCTCTACAGTTATACCTACATCAGTCTCTCGCACGATGCCGACGATAAACTGGAAGACTTCGCCCGGCTCATCCATGAAAATCTGCGTGAAGAAGTGCGCGTCGCGCTCGACGAATTGGACAGCCTCAACGAAGACCTGCTCGCTGATCCCAAAAGTCTCGCCCTCATCTCGGAATCATTCGCGGCGAAAAACAAGACCACGGCCGCAAGGAGCGCCTCGGAACCGAAGACGCACGAAGAGAAGAACATTCTCCCGCAACGCATCCTCGCCGAGAAGGTGGCTTCTCGACACCCGTACCCGTTCTTCACCACCGCCTTCTGGATCGACGAGAAACGCCACCAGCGCATTAAGTGGACGACGAGAGACGTGGTGACGCCCTTCTTTACGCTCCCCACGGACTATCCCTTCTTTAACGACATCAAGAACGAACGCTTCCAGCACCTGAAGAAAGATGCAACTAACTCGGCGACAGGCAAGGACGACGGGACGCCGCCGAAGACGAAGGCACGGGAGCAGGAAATTTGCCGGCAAGACAATGACAAAACCCCGCATCACGACTTCCGGCTGCAACCGCTCATCTCGCCGCTGTCAGGAGTCGAGACGACGGTCATCGCGAAGCGGATGTGCAAGCCGTACGACACCTGGATCGCGGCGCTCGATACGCGCCTGCTCTCGTTGTTCGACACGGTGACGCCGCCGGGCTACGGCTTCAGCATCATCGAAGCCGACGGGCGCGTGCTCTTCCACTCGGAGCTTGCCCAGCACTTCGAGGAGAACTTCTACGACGAGACAGACCAGCGCGCCGAACTGCACGCCGCCGTGCAGGCGCGGCAGAGCGGGCGGATCAGTACGGACTATCTGGGAAGCGGCCACACCCTTTACACGCTGCCCGTCCAGGGCTTCCCCGAGTGGACGATCATCACCTATCGCGACAAGCAGATTTTACGCACCATGCAACTCGAACTGCTCGTCGTGGCGGCCAACCTTTTTCTGTTCTATTCGCTGTTGTATCTGCTGCTCTTCATGGGCGTTTACCTCTGGAAAGTCAACATGAACAAGAGGGCCGAGTGGGTGTGGCCGCGCGACGAGTCGATTACGCTTTATCGTCGACTGTTGTTATCCAACATCGTCTGCTGCCTGCTGTTGAGCGTAGCGATCTTCTCCTGCGAGCGTTGGAAGTTGTTCTCGCTGGCCGTGTTGATTCCGCTCGTCGGCCTTGGCGCGGTCGGGCTCTCTCTGTGGCTCAGCGGCCGGAAGCGCAAAGGGGGCGTGGCGCGCAGCGACAGTTTGCGCCCGCTGGCACACTGCCGTCCGTGGTACGTGTGGATGATGACCACGATGATGTTTCTCATCAGCGTGTTGCCCGCCGTAGCCTTCTTCAAATTGGCGCACGACGAGCAGATGAAACTGCTCGCTAAACATGGGCAAGTGAAACTGGCCGAAGGTCTGCGCGCGCGTAAGGAACGCGTCAAGGCACAATACGCCAATTACATACGCGATGCCGTTGCGCAGAATCCCCCGGCCACGAAGGCGACCAAAAAGACGCCCGCCGCCGCCGGAGAAGCAAATACCAAATGGGTCAATGAATTGATCTCCAGGCGTCTCATCCGGCCGCTCGACGTCCTCGCCGGCCCGCCCGACGTATACGAATCCGTCTTACTGGATACAGAGCGCGTCGACATGGCGACCGGCAATGGACGAAATACGCCGCCCGCGCCGCCGCCGGGCGCGACGCACAACGCGCCGTCGCCGAACGGCTCGACGCCGCCCTCTTACGAAGCTGTTCTGAGCTATCTGCGTCCCATCGTGAATCGTGCGAGCGGCGAGTGGGCCGGTTTAATCGCGTCGGGCTCGGCCGATGGGGCTTGGCGCTGGAGTGAGACGGAAGAAAAACGGCTGCTGCTGCAGACGCAAGAGACGGACGTAGAGGATCACGCCTCGCCTCTGCAACTCAGTTCAGACGTGCCTTTGTTCGGACAGTTTCTCTGGCCGACGCAAAGACTCCAGAGCGCGGTCTGGTGGCTCTGCCTCGCCGCCATCTTCGCGCTGCTCTTCATCTCGCTGCGGTTCGTCATCGTGCGCATCTTCCTCCTGAATCTGGACGAGCCGATGACCACGCTCTACACCAACGAGTTTAATAATTTAGCGTCGCTGGAGAAACGGTTCGTCGTGCTCGGCGCGCCGTTTCTGAATGTCCGCAGTCTCGTGGACAACTCGAAGTTCAAACGCATCTCGATGGAAGACGCCGCTCTGTGGCAGGACACGGGAGCGGGGCAGCACGAGGCTGCACTCGAAGGCGCGGCGCTCGCCATAGACAACTTCGATTATCGCAGCGACGATCCGATGTGGAACTTGAAGCGGCTCCAGTTGCTCGAAAAGCTACAGGACAGGTCAGACCCGGTGATCATCTTCTCCCGGCACGACCCGTTCCGTTTCTGTCTCGCGCTCACTTGCTCCGACTCCATGCAACAATTGAACGGCACATTTCCGATGAATGCGACGGATCGTTGGATGAACGTGGTGAGTTCGTTCTGGGTGACTCACATCGAAGACAAGGGCGAGTGGCAAACATTCAAGAAATCACTCGACGATAATAAAGGCCAACACGTCTCGTCGAACGGCCACCCGCAACGCAGGTTCATACGATTCGTGCGCCGGCATAAAACCAGATCACACGAGAACGGCAATCGTTTCGCCGCCTTCTATGACGCGCTCGCCAACGAGTGTCGGCCGCGCACCTATTTGCAGAACGTCGGCAAAGGGATTCTCAAATATCCGGACTTGAAGAAGTTGAGTTCCGAACAACTCGTCCGGCTGGTGGTCGAACAAGCAGAGGCTTACTACAAAGCGATCTGGGCCACCTGCACGTCCGACCAAAAGCTGACGCTCTACTACCTCGCGCAAGACCGCCTCATCAGCGCGAAGAACGCGGAAGTGCGCAGGCTGATGCGGCGCGGGCTGATCGTGCGCGACCCGGACGTGCGTTTGATGAACGAGAGCTTCCGGCAGTTCGTCCTCTCGACGGTCGTGCCGGACGAGATCGGGGCGTTCGAACGAACGGGCAGCAGTTGGTCGAAGTTGCGCTTGCCGCTGTTGTTGATTCTGGTCGGCATCGCGCTGTTCCTGCTCGTCGCGCACCCGGAACTATATACCTCCTCGATGGCGGTCATCACTGCGCTCGCGACGGGCATTCCGGCGGTCTTCCAACTGCTCGGCATGTTCCAGCGCGGCAAGCCCGCCGAACTCGCGCAACTGCCCGGAGAAACGCCGCCGCACGCGGGATAAACTTCTCGCGCCGGGATTGCGACCGCTCGGAAGACGCTCGATCTCAACAGCGCGTGCGCGGTCGCGTATGGTTTGACGAAACGCGCGGACGGCGACTCTTTGAATCGTTTGTTGCCGTCCGCGCGCTTATGATATTTTCAGCCGGTTTCCGCTGATCCGGAGAGGCCAACTCCGTGTCGACGCCCACAGCCACACTTCAAGCCTCTAAGGAGACTTACCGATGCGCCATCGTCCCTTCATCATCACGGCTCTCGTCAGCGCGCTCGGCTTGTTGCTCGCCGTCGCGCCCGCGCCCCGTGGCCACGCGCAACAGCAATGCACAGGCTCGTCCACCATCAACGACTCGACCGCCGATGCGCCCCCGATTCAGGCGGGACGTTTGACGCAGAACGGCGTCGCCGGCACTTGCGCGGCGCAGAAGACTTTTCCGGGCGTGACCGACACGGCCAACCCGCGGCGCGTCAAAATCTATCAATTCGTCAACAACAACACTTCGACCGCCTGCATCACCGTCACGCTCAACGCCGGTTCGTGCGTCGGCGCAACGGGGCTGTTCAGCGCCGCCTACCTCGGCTACAACCCCGGCGACATCAGCATGAACTATCTCGCGGACATCGGAGCCAGTCCCAACCCGTCGCGCTCTTATTCCTTCAACGTCCCGGCGGGCGCGGATTTCCAAGTGGTCGTCAATCAAGTCAACGTCAACCAGACGTGCCCGGCCTATACGCTCACGGTGGCGGGCTTCGGTTGTCTGCCGCAGGGCGAGTTGATCATCAAGGAGTTTCGTTTCGGCGTCCAAGACCCGGCCGTCGAAACTTCAGACCGCGACGAGTACATCGAGGTCTACAACGCTTCGGAAGCGCCCGTCACCGTGACGACGACGGACGGTTCGGACGGTTGGGCGCTCGTCGCCGCCGACGGCACGATCCGCGGCCGGATTCCTTTGAACGAGACCATTCCGGCGCGCGGCCATTACCTGTTCGTCAACTCACTCGGCTACAGTCTCGCCGGGTATCCGGCGGGCAGCGGCACGACCGCCACCGGCGACGCCACCTACACGCAGGACATCCCGCAGCTTTCCGGCGTCGCCCTGTTTCGCACCACGAACCCGCAGAACTTCACCATCGCCAATCGACTCGACGCCGTCGGCTTCACCAGCGTCTCGTCGCTCTATCGCGAAAACGGGTTGACCACCGTGCCCGTCGGCAGCGGCGGCACAAACTATTTCTTCGTCCGCAAGATGACTTCCGGCAGGCCGCAGGACACGGGCGACAACGCCAACGATTTCGTGCTCGTCACGCAGGGCACGGACTCAGGCGCGACGCTCGGCGCGCCCGGCCCCGAAAACCGCGACAGCCCCATTCAACGCAACGACACGGTTAAGGCGTCGCTCGTCGATCCGAGCGTCACGTCCGGCTTTTCGCCGAATCGCGCGCGCAGCGGAACGCCCGTGCCGAACGGCCAGTACGGCACGCTCACCTTGCGTCGCGCGTTCCGCAATATGACGGGCAGGGCGATCACGCGGCTGCGCTTCCGCGTCGTGGACATCACCACGCGCGGCAACACGCAAGCGGGGCAGGCAGACCTTCGCGCCATCGACTCGCAGCCCGAAGTCATCCCCGTCACCGACCCGAACGGCGGCGCGCCCATCGATGTCGTCGTGCAGGGCGTCACGCTCGAACAGACGCCCGCGCAACCGAGCGGCGGCGGACTTAATTCAAGCCTCGCCTGCTGCACCGTAGGCGACGGCGCGCCCGAAGGAACGCGCACCGTCTCGCTCGAAGACCCGCTGGAAAGAGACGACACCATCTACATCCAGTTCCGCCTCGGCGTGCAGGCCGAAGGCAGTTTCCGCTTCTTCGTCAACGTCGAAGCCGAGACCGACGACCCTGTGCCGGAGATCACGCAGCGGCGTCAACTCAAGACACAGCGCAGCAAAGCGGGCAAGGTCAGCCCGCGTTAACGTGAAAACTGTTGTCGCAGCAGTAACGAAAGAAACAGCCCGGCGCTTCAAAGTGCCGGGCTGTTTCTTTCGTTAGTGACGGGACTCTGATCCCGAACGCGCCGGTGCGCTGACGCTTCAACGCTCCCAGAAAAACTTGCCGCGCGGTCGCGCCTGCGGGTAAACCTCGTCCATGTTGCGCGTGTCGTAGAGCACGCCGTTCGCCATCACGTAGCTGATACTTTCGGAGTTACGCACGTTGTCGAGCGGGTTCTTGTCCGTGATCATCAGGTCTGCGAGTTTGCCCGCTTCAATCGAGCCGACTTCCCCGTCCAACCCGAGATACTCCGCGCCCGCGAGCGTCCCCGCGCGCAGGGCTTCCAGCGGCGTCAGTCCGCCCTGTTGCAGCATCCACAGTTCCCAATGCGCGCCGAGCCCTTGCAACTGCCCGTGCGCGCCGAGTTGCACGTGGCCTCCGGCGCGCAGGATGTCTCTGACCGACTTCGCCAACTCGAAATGATAAAAGTCGTCGTCGGGCGTCATCGTGCGGCGACGCGAACGCGCGTCGATGACGGTGCGCGGCGTGAAGCGCAGGAGCTTCGCGTTCTCCCAGACGTTCGTTTTCTGATACCAGTAATTCTCGCCCCAGACGCCGCCGTAGCCGACGATGAGCGTGGGCGTGTAGCCCGAACGGCTTTTCGCAAAGAGCATCAGGGCGTCTTTGTAGAGCGGCGCGATGGGAACGGCGTGCTCGATGCCCGTGTGGCCGTCGAGGATGTGCGTCATGTTGTAGAAGTAGGTCGAACCGCCTTCGGGCACGACCATCATCTTGAGTTCGCGCGCGGCCTGTATGATCTGTTGTCGTTGATTGCGGCGCGGCTGGTTGTAGCTCTTGACGGAAAACGCGCCGACCGCTTTGAGCCGCGACAGATGCCCGCGCGCGTCTTCCAGATTGTTGACCGGCGCTTTCTCCGGCGACTCCGCGCCGTAGACCGGATAACCCGTCGAGAAGATGCGCGGCCCGACCATGAAGCCGGCCTTGACCATCTCCGACTGCGCGAAGACGGATTGCGTGGCGGCCGAAGGATCGTGCGTGGTCGTCACGCCGTAGGCGAGATTCGCCCAGTAAGGCCACTGTTTTTCGGGGATGATGTCGAGCGTGTTGTAGCCCATGTGCGCGTGCACGTCGACGAGGCCGGGCATGATCGTCTTGCCCGACATATCTATGCGACGCGCGCCCGCCGGGATTTGAATGCGCGCGCCGACGGCCTTGATGCGATTGTCTTCGACGACGACCGTGCCGCGCTCGATCACTTCATTTCCCTTCATCGTGATGATGCGCGCGTTCGTCAACGCGACTGTGCCGCGCGGTCGTGCCGCCTCGAACTGTATGCCGATCCGGCGGGCTTTCGGCTCGGCGGGCTTTTCATCTTTCGCCAGTTGGCGATTGATCTCCGCGAGCGTCTGCTCGTAGAAATTCTCGCCGAGCGTCCATTGCACGCTCTTGCCGTCGGGCGACCAGGCGAGCCAGTCGCCCGAATTCTTCGAGATCGACTTGACGGGCAAGATAGTCTCCGTCGAATTCATCTTGAGCGTCTTGCCCGTGCGCGGAAACGGCGCGAGGTAGAGCTTGTGCAGTTCCTTGAAGAAGACCCAGTTGTGATCGGGCGACGGCACGATCTCGGTGGCGAAGCGCGCTTCGACGTGACGTTTGTAATCGTCGCCGGAAATTTTCACGCTGCTCAAGGCCGAGAAGATGTTTGCGGGCTGGGTGGGCGGCGTGGGCGCGGGCGGCGATTCGAGAAAGAAGATGCGTTCGCCCGCCGGGTCGAAACTCAAGATCGGCATCCGCGCGTTCGCGCCGCGACTCTGTAAATCCATCACGTAACGACTCTCCGCGCCGTCCCAGTAGTGAATCTCGAAGGCCGACTCGCTGACGAGTTCCTCTTCGTGATTGACGTTGCCGCGCCCTTTCAGGTAAGCGATTTTGCGACCGTCGGGCGAGAAGGCCGGGTTGGCATATTGATCCGGCTTGTCCGTAATCTTGCGCGCGTTCGTTCCATCGGCGTCGGCGATCCAGACCGCGCCCTTCTCGGCGTCAGACCAGGTGACGAAAGTGATCCGCTGTCCGTCCGCGCTGAAGTTCGGAGAATATTCGAGGTAGTTTGAATTGAGCAGAAGGCGCGGCTCGGCGTCGGCCTCTTTGACGTAGATTTTGCCGAGCGCGCTATAGATGAGCCGGTTGCCGTGGCGTTTCGCCCAGCGATGCAGGAGCGTGCGCTCGCGCTCGCGGAAAACTTTCTGCGGGAAGCGCACGGCATCCGAGACGCGTTGCGAGACGTGAGCCGTGAAAGGAATCGGCGTCGCTTGTTTTGTCTGCACGTCGATGCGTACGAACTTGCCTGCCGCCGTGATGACGATTGAACGACTGTCGGGCGTCCAACTGTAGCCGGGATAAGTGCCGAAGACAGCCCACGTCTCCTGCTGGTCGCGCGTCAACTTATCGTAGAGCGGCCACTCACGCCCGCTCTCGATCTCGCGCAGGTAGAGCACCGTGTTCAGGCGTTCGCGGCGGATGAAGGCGAGCAGTTTTCCGTCGGGCGACACCTGCGGCCTGACCGCGCCGCCCGCGCCGCGCACGAAGACGCCGCGCCGCCCGCGCTCCGTGTCGTAGCGTTCGATCCAGTAAATGCCCTCGTAGACGTTTTTGTTGTAGTCGAAGTCGCCGCTGTTGACGAAGTAGATGAAACGCTTCTGCGGGTCGCTCACAGGCTCGCCCACGTTCGCAGTCCAACTCGACTTCTCGGTCAACTGCACGCCCGTGCCGCCGCCCGTGTGGTACATCCAAATCTCGCCCGCGCCGAGCGAGCGTTGATCGACGAAATGTTTGCGGACGAGAACGTATTCGCCGTCGGGCGTCCACGCCGGGCTGTTGACGAGCCTGACGGTTTCTTTCGTCAATTGCCGGCGGTTCTTGCCGTCCGCATCCATCAACCAGATGTTGTCGCCGCCGTCGCGGTCTGAGGTGAAGGCGAGCGATTTGCCGTCGGGACTGTAGCGCGGCTGCGACTCCCAGGACGTGCCGCCCGACAACAATTCAGCGCGCCCGCCCGCGATTGGCATGCGATAGATGTCGCCGAGCAGATCGAAAACCAAGAAGCGCCCGTCGGGCGACACGTCGCAACTCATCCAAGTGCCCTCGTCCGTGTCGAACTCAACTTTGGTCGCAGGCCCGTGGTCGCCCTCCACGTCCCACTTATCGGCGCGACGCTCGGCCTCGGCGCGTCGCTGCGCTTCCTCTAACTGCTCCACGCGCTTATCGGCGGGCGAAGGACTCGGCGTCGGCTGCTGGCCGCGCACGACGGGCTGTAGGCAAAGCGAGAGCAACACGAACAGAACGACGACTCGACGCTGTAGCATCAGGATGAACCTCTTACGGCAAGATGTGTAGATGACAAGACCGGACGAAGATATTACCCGTTGAGCGTCCCGGTCAAACCCAACAAACGCAAGAAACCACAAAACGACACGAAGCGACACGAACCTCTGCTTCGTGTCGCTTCGTGTGATTTCGTGGTTTCTTGGTCTTAGTTTTTATCGACTTCTCAAAACTTCTCTTTCACCAGCGCGTCCTTCGAGTTTTTCACCAGCTCGATGGCGTGGAGACAATCCTGCTGGTGGTGATAGCCCTCGCCGGAATCGGCGATGATGCGGTTGTTGCCCGCGCGCAATTGCCAGCGCCACTCCTTCCGCGAATCTTCGTAAACGAAATAGGTCGCGCCGTCAGGCTCGGCGGCGATCAATTCCCGCAGCCCCGTTATTTCATCTTCGTAATATTTTACGTTGTGCTCGGCCTCTCTCAAGTCGTCTTCGAACTGCTCCCTCTCCGTGCCATGTTTGGCCGTCTTGTCGTTCAGTTCCTTGATGTAGCACTTAAGACCTCTTAACTGCGCTTCATACTTCTCCAACTGTGTCTCCAGCGTTGCGCGGTTGTCGCTCATAACTCTTCTCCTTCGTTTAGGAAACGTGCGGCCGAGCGAGGAGTTGAATTTCGTGTCGATGCGCGAGGGACGAACCGAGGGCGAGACGCTGATAACATGAAACCATACCTTTAGCAATAAAAAATCCGGCGCGGAGAATCGGAAGCATGAAACGTCCGACTCTCCGCGCCGTTCGGGGGAAACAACAGCGTATGTGGTGAACGAGCGTTAAGCGGTTTGTCGCTGCTCGCTCGTGGGTTCGACAATGGACGGGACGCTCGAAGGCGCTTGTTGAGCGAGGCGGCGAGAGCGCAGCTTGACGCTCGCGCCGTTGAGCTGGCCGGATTCGCACGCTTCGACGAGGGCTTCGACGACGCGTTCGTCGTAGCGCGTGCCGACGAAGGTTTTGATGCGTGCGAGGGCGTCGTCGAGTTCCATCGCCTTTTGGTAGGGGCGGTCGGTCGTCATCGCGTCGAAGGTGTCCGCGACGGAGACGATGCGCGCTTGCATCGGTATCTCGTCGCCGCGCAAGCCCTGCGGGTAGCCTTCGCCGTTGATCATCTCGTGGTGCATGTACATGCCGGGCAGGAACTCGCGCATGGCCGGAATCTGCGACATGATCTTGTAGCCCTTTTGCGGGTGCGTCTTCATGATCTCGAACTCTTCGTCCGTGAGCTTGGCGGGTTTTTTGAGAACCTTGTCGTCGATCCCGATCTTGCCCACGTCGTGCAAGAGCGCGCTGATGCGCAGGGTTTCGATTTCGTCGTCGGGCAGCCCCAAGCGTTCGGCGATGGCGATGGAGAAACGCGCGACGCGCTCGGAATGGCCGCGCGTGTAGCGATCCTTGCCGTCGATGGCGGCGGCCAGAGCTTTGACCGTGCCGACGAACAACTGCCGGTTCTCTTCTGCCGCGCGCCGCAACTCTTCGATGTACTGTTCGAGATGGTCGGTCATCGTGTTGAACGACGTGCCGAGTTCGCCGAGTTCGGTGCGGCTGCGCACTTCGATGCGCTGCGCGAAGTTGCCGGAAGCGATGCGCCCGGCGGCCGCCGCCAGATCGCGCACGGGCTGCGTCAGTTGTTTGGCGAAGAGGAAGCCCGCGAGCAGGGCGAAGGTGGCGGCGAGCAGACTGATGAGAAACGTCTGCTTGCGCATGTCGGTGACGGAGCGCAGAGCGGCGCGCTCGTCCTGAATCGCGATCACGCCGAGACGCGCGCCCGTGTCGAGTTGCGCCGTCGCGTATGCGCCGAGCATGGCGAGCGGTCGCCCGTCGCGTTCGGCCTCAAACGGTTCGAGCAGCGATTGGACGTGCGCGCCCGTGTCCATCCAGTTCTGCACGATCTTGAGATCGACCATCGAACGCTCGGCGTAGGCCACGCGTTGATCCGGATGCGCGACGGCGCGCCCGGCGGCATCGACGACGAAGATGACGGGCAAGCCCTGTTCGAGCAGTTCGCGCTCGCTCTGGGAAGTGGGCTGCTGCACGGCCGCGAAGACTTCGTTGAAAGAGATGACGGCCGCGACCGCCGCCACCACCTCTTCGCCGTTCTCGCCGCCCATCACCGGCGCGGCAATCGTCAGACTCATCTCCTGACTCGAACGAATGAGTTGCGGGCGGGTCAGGACGAGGCCGCGCCCGCTCATGCGCGCGAGCACTTCGCCGACGCGTTCGTTGACTTCTTCGCGCCCGATCACGTCCGGCTTGTAGGCGACGTGCGGGAGGCTGCCGACGGGCAGGATGGCGAGCGCGAGCAAATTCGGATCGTCCATGACGGACTTTTGCAGGCGCGCGTCGCTTCCCTCTTCGCCGATGACGCGAACGCCCCCGGCAAGCTCGAAGGCGCGCGCCAGTCCGGTCACCACGTCGCGGTAGCGTTGGCCGTAGAGTTCGATCTGGCGCGCCTTGTCCTGCACGAGTTGTGCCTGATAGCGGCCTTCGATGGAGCGCAGTTCCTCGGCGCTGCGATTCGAGAGCATCCAGCCTGCGAGGCCGAGCGGGACAAGCCCGACGACCAGCAGAGTGGCAAGCACGATGTAGAGCAGGCGCACGCGCCGGAAACGTTCAAACATGAAAATTGTGCAAGTAGAATTATAGAGACGGAAATCGGGCGATGCCGTTTTACGAGAGGAATAAATTTAGAGCGGGACAAGCAAGTAGAACTTCGGGGCGGCCTTGCACCGAAATAAAAGGCCAATTTCATAGTACGAACTGAGAGATAGCAGTGTCAACGTTTCTTTCCCACCGAGGCAAACAATCCGCACGCCACGCGCGCAATAAAATGGCTGGTGTAATATTTTCAGCCAAAGAGACGTGCGTTGCGTCTAAAGGATGGAGTGTGTTGGTTTTGGGCGGTTGAGCGAAGCAGGGCGGGCGCTGAGTCGTGCCGGAAGAGACGGAAATGGAGACGGCTGGAACGAGCGACGAGCAGATGGTGGAGCGTGCGCTCAAGGGCGACGCCGATGCTTTCGGCGAGATCGTGCGCCGTTGGGAGCGGCGCATCTACGCGCTCGCCTACGGCATCCTCGGCCGCGAGGAAGAGGCGCGCGACGCGGCGCAGGAGACGTTCATCGCCGCCTACCGCAACCTCGCAGGCTTTCGCGGCGAGGCCAAAGTCTCTTCGTGGCTGCATCGCATCGCCGTCAATCAGTGCATTACGCGTCAACGCCGCACACGCACGCGCGCCGAACATTCGCTCGAAGCGGAGACTGAATCGGGCGCACGTCAATTCGCCGCGCCCGCGCGCGTCTCGCCCGCGCATCAGGCCGAAGGGCGCGAGCGCAACGAGGCCGTCAGGCGTGCCGTCTCCGCTCTGCCGCCGGAACTGCGCGAAGTGATCGTGTTGAAGGAATTCGAGGAGTTGACGTTTCAAGAGATCGCCGACGCGCTCGACATACCTTTGAGCACGGTCAAAAGTCGTCTCTACACGGCGCTCAAACAACTGCGGCTGCGGCTCGAACGGTACGACGCGCGAGCGGCGCGCGTGTGAATCCAAGGGAAGACGAAGTTATGAACGAGACAGAGAAGATGAACACTTGCGAACGCAACGTCGAACTCGTCGCCTACTTTTACGG
This sequence comes from Pyrinomonadaceae bacterium, assembly GCA_036387235.1. GTDB lineage: Bacteria > Acidobacteriota > Blastocatellia > Pyrinomonadales > Pyrinomonadaceae > JAIVJZ01. Next base: position 144,818 of record DASVUD010000039.1, on the reverse strand, counting down.
CGAAGCGCCGAGCGCCGAGCGCGAGAGTTTCGACGCACATCTCCACGCCTGCGCCGCCTGCCGCGACGAACTCGCGGCATTCGCGGGGGTGCGCGAAGCGGTCGGCCACTGGCGCGCGGAGATTCTCGAACAAGCGCCCGCGCGCTCTTCCGCCGACACGTTCGCTAACGACTCGCGACGCGTGGCGACCGCGAGCGTTGCGCGGCGAGAAGCGCAAGGCGAAGTGTCGCGTGAAGCGCAGCGTGAAGCGGTCGGCATGGTTGCCGGACGACACGGAGCGGCGGGCGCATCAGCCGACGCCGCGACGGAAGGCGCTGCTTCGTCCGCTCCGCCGCGTCGCTCGGCGCGCGTCGCGCTGCGCGAATTCTTCACGCTCTCGCCCCCGTGGCTGCGCGCGGGAGTGGCTGCGGCCGCGCTCGTCATGTGCGCGCTTGCCGCGCTGGCGGTCGCGAACGCGGAGCTTCGTTGGGACGACGGCGGACTGGCTTTCAGCACTCGCCTCCGTCGCCGTGTCGAATCGCGGAGTGAGCCGAACGCGGCTCAAGCGCCGGTGGTCGAAAAAGTTGACACGCAGGCGGAGTTGGACAAACTCGCCGCCGAACGCGACGCGGCCTTGCGTGAACTCGAAGACACGCGCGCGCAGTTGGACGACAGCCGCGAAGCGAATCTCATCGCGGCGGCCGCGCGGCTCGAACCTGTCTCCGACCCGCAGCCGCTCGCGCCGCTGACCGGCAACGCGCAGAGACGCGACGCCCGCCCTGCGCCCGCGACACGCGCGCCGTCCACGCCCTCCGCACGCCGGAAACGAACGCGCGGCGAAGCGGACGAAGAGGATGTGCCGCGTCTCTACGATCTTTTGAGAGAGGCGAACTGAAGCGCGTCGTTTCTCAAACAGTAGCGCGCGGGCGCGGCTCGTCCGCGCGACACGATTTTATTGTTCGACACGATGAAGCGATTAAAACGAATGAGAGAGCCTGACGCGAAATCGAGCCGTGGCAAGTTCGAGAGGTGCGTCCGGCGCGAGAACTTTGCCCTTGCCCTGCCCGCGCTGCTCGTGCTGTTTTTGACGCTCGGCGGTGCGACGACGGCGCGCGCGCAAGGGGAGGAGGAGAAGGCCGGGCAAGCGCCCGCCGAAGTGACGCGGCAGGCGCAACGCGAGTTGGAGGCAAGACGACGCGGAGCGAACGCCGCAGGGTTGCTCCGCATTCTGAATCTGACGCCGCAACAGCGCGCGCAGGTCGCCGCTATCCGCCGCGAGACCGAACCGCAAGGCCGCTTGCTCGGTGCGCGTCTCAGGCAAGCACGCCGCGCGCTCGACGAAGCCATCTATGCTCCGAACGCGGACGAGAGCACGGTCGAAGAACGCGCGCGCGAAGTCGCCGCCGCACAAGCCGCCGTCGTCCGCTTGCGCTCTTTGACCGAACTCAGAATCCGCCGCGTCCTCTCGCCCGAACAACTCGACGCCTTCCGCCGTCTCCAGCGCGAAACGCTCCTTCGACGACGCATGAACGCACCATCGCCGCCGGAGCAAGACGGCTGGCCCGGTGATTCAAACGCGCCCTTCCGCAACCCGGCGCAGCGCCGTAGGCAAGAGCGACAACAACAGCGCCGCTTACGCAACGAGCGGAACGCGCCCACGCGGCCGCCCCTTCCCTCACCTATCGACAAACCCTGACAGCGCCCCGCCGAACTCTTCACGACTGAGTTCAAAATCTTCGCGCCGTTGACGGTCAAGTCTCAGCGTGCTCCGCGTGATCTCCGCGTCCTCTGCGTGAACCAACGATGCACGCCTCTCAGCCCAAACAACGAAATCATCTGCGAAAAGTCCTGCGACCCGGAGAAACGAGAGAACGTGCAGCTTTCCCCTCTGCCCCGCCGCTTTCCGGCTTTTCGCTTTTGCCATACGGCTTTTCGTTTGTCGCACAAGCCACGCGCGCCGGATTACCGCTTGACGCCTTGCCCCCTTATTGCGCATCATTAGTTTGCTCGATCATGCTCGTCTCGCTCTGGTTGTCTCGCGCGCCTTTTATCGTCAATCAGGCACAGGTAGTCGGCTGTCGCGCCGGTTGCGGAAGATTATTAGGAGGCGCGCCGTCGCCGCTGCGGGCGACCCCGACACGCGGGCGCTAGTTGCCGATCTCTAAAGTTCACACATGAACATCGCCATACGTTCCCTGCTGGAAGTTCAGGAGACGAGTCTGCTGGTGGCGCGCGCCGCACGCAGGCTCTTTCGCCGCCCCACTTACATCAACGAGATGATCGCGCAGATGGACGTGATCGGCGTCGGCTCGCTCACGATCATCATCCTCACGGGTTTTTTCACGGGCGGCGTGCTGACCCTGCAAACTTATCCCACGCTCAAATACTACGGCGCGCAAGATCAAACCGGATACCTCGTCGCCCTCTCGCTCGTGCGCGAACTCGGCCCCGTCCTGACGGCGCTGATGGTGACGGGGCGCGTCGGCTCGGCCATCTCGGCCGAACTCGGTTCGATGGTCGTCTCGCAACAGATCGACGCCATGCGCGCGCTCGGCACAGACCCGGTGCGTAAACTCGTCGCCCCGCGTCTCGTCGCGCTTTTCATCACGCTGCCATTGCTCACGGTCGCCGCCGACGTGGTCGGCATCATCGGCGGTGGCACGGTGGCGACGGTGCTCTACGGGCAAATGTCCGGCACGTTCCTCAGTTCCGTGCGCTACGGCATCACTTTCGACGACATGATCGGCGGCGTCATCAAGCCGCTCGTCTTCGCCCTGCTCATCGGCAGCATCTCCTGTTACAAAGGACTGAGCACGGACGGCGGTACGGTCGGCGTGGGTCGTTCGACCACTTCGGCCGTCGTCACTTCGTCCATCGTCGTCATCATCGCAGACTTCTTTCTCGCCAAGGCGTTACAGGTTATTCTGGACATGCCGGGCACTTGAGTTTTACGCTCTGAACCTTATGGCCTCGACCGACATCGACATTTCGCAAGCCCCCGAAGCACTTGTGCCCGGAGAGGACAACCGCGTCAGCGCGGCGGCGGCCGAGTCCACCTTCGCGGCGGAGGACGACAACGAGCGCACCATTCCCGCCATCGAGTTTCGGGACGTGCATCTGTCTTTCGACGACCGCACGGTGCTCGACGGTCTCAGTTTCACCGTGGCTAAGGGCGAGACGAAGATCATCCTCGGCGGCTCGGGCTGCGGCAAATCCACGACCATCAAACTCGTGCTCGGACTGCTCAAGCCCGATTCCGGTCGCATCCTCGTCAACGGCGAAGACATCACCGACTACACGGAGGCCGAGATGATGCGCGTGCGCAAAAATTTCGGCATGGTCTTTCAAGAGGGCGCGCTGTTCGATTCGCTCTCCGTCTACGAGAACGTCGCCTATCGACTGCACGAACAGGGCATCCCCGAAGAAGAGGTGGAACAAGAGGTGCGCCGCATGCTCCGCTTCGTCAACCTCGAAGACGCCATCGACAAGATGCCCGCCGAACTATCGGGCGGCATGCGTCGCCGCGTCGGCATCGCGCGCGCCCTCGTCGGCGGCCCGACCATCGTCATGTTCGACGAGCCGACGGCCGGTCTCGACCCGCCGACGGCACGCACCATCTGCGAACTCGCCATCAAACTGCGCGACCTCGAAGATGTCTCCTCCATCTTCGTCACGCACGAGATGAACAACGTCGAATATCTTTCGCGCGAGTTTGCGGCCGTCAACGACGCGGGCGAAGTTATCTTTGAACAGGAAGGCGAACGCCTCTGCCTCATCAACACCAAGCTGCTGATGATGAAGGAAGGCCACATCATCTTCAGCGGCACGGACGAGATGCTCAAGCGCACCGAAGACCCGTACATCAAGCGATTCTTGCGCGGACACTGAAAGGAAAAGGATGAGGGATGAAGGATGAGGGATGAAATAAAGACCATTCTCTAACTTGAGTGGTTTTCTTGCTCATCTCTCATCCCTCCGCCCTCATCCCTCATAGCTTATGCCTCCGACCAAAAAGACCATCGGCTTACGCGAGTTGCGCGTCGGCATTTTCGTCATCATCGCCATTGCGGTGCTCATCTTCCTGATCCTGCAAGCGTCCGGCGACATCTCGTTTGCGCGCAAGGTTCGCTTGAAGGCGCAGTTTTTGACGGCGGAAGGCTTGCGCCCCGGCGGCGAGGTGCGCCTCGCGGGCGTGCGCATCGGCAAGGTTGACGACGTGCGCCTGTTGCCGCCGAGCGACAATCCGAACGCGCCGAAGGTCGAAGCCGTGCTCGCGCTCGACAGCCGGATCGACGGCAAGGCCGTGACCGAACTCGTCCGCACCGACTCGAAAGCTCAACTCGCCACGCCCAGTCTCCTCGGCAGCGACCGCATCATCAACATCACGCCCGGCACGTCGCTCGGCAATCCCGTGCAGGAAGGGCAGAGCCTCCCCACCACCACCGAAGGCGGCATGGCGCAGCTCACCGAGTCCGGCAACGAACTCGTCAGCCAACTCAACCAACTCTCTCAACAAGTCACGGACATCACGCGCAAGATCAACGAAGGTCAGGGCACGCTCGGCCGCTTCGTCAACGACGAGGCGTTCTACGACAACCTCAACCTGACCATCCGCGAAACTCAGGGCATCATGCGCCAACTCCGCAGCGGCGAAGGCACGGCCGGAAAACTCATCAACGACCCCGCGCTCTACAACAACTTCAACCGCGTCACCGCCCAACTCCAAGCCATCTCCGAAGACCTCCGCGCCGGTCGCGGCACGGCCGGAAAACTCTTGACCGACGAAGCCCTCTACAACGACGCGCGCTCGACCATCGCCCGCCTCAACACCTCCGTCGAAGAAATCAACAAGATCACGACGGACATCCGACAGGGGCGCGGCACGGCCGGAAAACTCCTGACCGACGAAGCCCTCTACAACGACGCACGCGCCGCCATCGCCCGCTTCAACACTTCCGCCGAACGCATCGACACCATCATCACCTCCATCCAACGCGGCGAAGGCACGGCCGGAAAACTCTTAACCGACGAATCCCTCTACAACAACGTCAACCAACTCTCCTCCGAATCCGTCAAACTCCTCTACGACTTCCGCCAAAACCCCAAAAAATACCTCACCATCAAATTCTCAATCTTCTAACTTCGACCGAGTGTTGTGATAGGACAATAAAGTTCTTCCCTAACAAATAAAGTTCTTCGCCGGTGAAAAGTGGGTTCTTCAACGGGCGGTCTCGTCTTGCAGCACGATGAGGAGCGAAGGCCGGGGACTCGCGCGGCCGTGTCAGAGTTGCCAGACGACTTCGTGGATGCTGACGGGTTGGAGGCGGTTTTTGACGTTGATGGCGGGCAGGGCGCGAAGCGTGAAGTCGTGTGCGGGGATGGCTTCGACCACGGCGTGGCTGGAGAGGATTTGGCCGCCCTGCGCGCGGGATTCGAGGCGGGAGGCGAGGTTGACCGTGTCGCCGATGGCCGTGTATTCGGAGCGGCGTTCGGAGCCGATGTAGCCGACGGTGGCCTCGCCCGTGTGCAGGCCGATGCCGATGCTGATTTCGGGAAGCGCGGCGGCGCGCAAGTTTTCGTTGAGTTGTTCGACGCGGCGTTGCATCTGGACGGCGGCCGCGAGCGCGTTCGCGGCGTCTTCGGGCGTGGCCGTCGGCGCGCCGAATAAGGCCATCAGGCCGTCGCCGATGTATTTGTCGAGCGTGCCGCCGTGCGTGAAGATGATATCGGTCATGGCGGAGAAGTAGCGATTGAGGATTTGCACGACGCGTTCGGGCGGGGCGTGCTCGGAGATGGCGGTGAAGCCGCGCACGTCCGCGAAGAGCACGGTCACGCGTTGGGTCACGCCGCCGAGTTTGAAAGACTCTGGATGTTCGAGCATCTGCCGGACGACGTATTCGGGCATGAAGCGACTGTAGTTGGCGCGCGCCACTTCTTCGCGCGCGAGCCGTTCGTGCGCGCGTGCGCTCTCGACGGCGACGGCCGTTTGCGACGCGATGGCGGTGAGGAATTCCAGATCGTCGCGCGTGAAGACGGCGGCCGGGTCGAGGCGGTCGGCGTAGATCGCGCCGTGGACGCCCGATTCGGTGAGAAGCGGCGCGCAGATGGTCGAGCGGACGCCTTGCGCGATGACGGAGTTGGCTTGTGCGAACTGCGCGTCGGCCGCCGCGTCCTGCGAGAGCAGGGCGACGCGCTCGCCGAGCGCCTTGTTAAGAATCGTGCGGCTGACGGCGAGCGGCTTCGTGCCCGTCTGATAGTCTTCGCGGCGCGCTTTGATCCCGATAGGGGTGAGCGAGTCGAAGCCGCTCGTGATCGGAGATTCGTTGCCGAGCAGGGCGACGACGCGGTCGGCGGGCGTCACGCGGAGAATGATGTCGGTCGCCTTGTCGAAGATGGCCGCGAGGTTGAAGACGGAGTTGAAGGTCTTGTTCAACTCGTAGAGCATGGCGAGAATGTCGGCCTTGCGGCGCAACACCTGTAGCTCAGAGATCGAATCCTGACCTTTCACCGATGTGTGTGCGGACTCGTGCGGGAGCGCGTGGGCGGGCACGGCGATCTGCGTCTTGCCGAGCGCAACATCCTCGTAGCGAAGCGAGGCGGGTCGTTCGGCCGGTTCGTCTTGCACAAAGCGGATCAGGCTCGTGCCGACTTTGATGCGGTCGCCGTGCGCGAGCCGCCACTCGTCGCGCTGCTGGCCGTTGACCAGTATCCCGTTGGAACTGCGCTTGAGCACCGAGCCGTTGACGACGCCGTTGATGACGAAGTAAGCGCCGTCGCGCAAGACGATGTGCGCGTGCTGGCGCGAGACGCGCGGGTCGTCGAGCGAGACGGTGTTCTCGGCCGAGCGCCCGATGGTGCATTGTCCTTGCCCGTTGAGCGCGTGCTGCCACTTACGGCCACCGGCATCTTCGATCTGGAGAACAGCCATCAGAGAACTCCAACATTGGTAAAACGTTCGGTTTGATGCGACGGGTCGTTCGTCAGCCAGATGACGGAAGCGATCCGGTACGTCTTAAACCAAGCGAGCTTCGTTAGGCTAAGACGTTCGTACGCTGCACAATCGTTGCTTCTCATTCACCGGCAGAAAACTAAGGGCGTGGCGGAGGCGGGCGATGCGGCCCGCCGGGCGGGGGGAATCCGCCGCCCTCGTGCGGCGGAGGCGGAGGCGGGCGAAACTGCTCGCGCTCGCGTTGCCGCTGTAATTCAAGAGCCTCTTGTTCCCTTCTCCGGCGCAGTTCCTCGGCGCGCTGCGCGTCGTACTCGGCGGCGGCGGTGTTGCCGCCTGCGGGCGCGCTCGACGTGGGCGCTTGAATGACGAGGCCGGACTTGCCGCCCGAAGAGTCGATGGCGGGCGAGAAGTTTTTCGCTCCGTCCGTACTCGCGGCAGAAGACCCGCCCGATGTTTCTTCGACGGAAGAAGGCTGGCTCGACGTAGTTTGCGACTCGGCCGCAGGGCGTTGATCCGACTGTGAAAACTGCCGCTCGGAGGCGACTGCCGGATTTGCGTTTTGACGCGCGCCATCCATCTGCGTCGCGTCCGATCCGGGGGGCTGCGATACGGTGGGCAGCGCGATGGTCTGCGCTTCGGAGTTAGCCGGAGTGGCCGCGTCTGAATGAGAGCGCATCAGCGGAAAGGCGACGAAGGCGCAGGCGACGACGACTACAAGCGCGATGCCCGCGATAACAGCAGTCGAACTCTTGCGCGCGGACGGCTCAGTGGGCGCGGCGAAAGATGCGTGCGAGTAGGATTTGACGGACGCGCGCGTCGCGTCGAAGGACGAATCGACGAGCGTCACTTCGCTTTGCGTCTGCGAGAGCGAAGGGCGCATGCGCGTCTGCGAGACGGATGAAGGCGCGACGTGCTGCGAGCCGAACACCTGCGTCCCGGCATCAACCACCGTGGCCTCGTCGCGCGCCCGTTGGCTGAGCGTGTTGGCGGTCGCCGGTTGCGGCGTAGTGCGCGAGGCGGCGACTGCCACCTGTCTGAGCGCGGCGCGCATCTCGGCGGCGGTAGCCGGGCGCAGCGCGGCTTTCAAGTTCATCGCGCGATGGAGAATCTTACTGACCGCTTCGGGCACTTGCGCGTGCGCCAGATGCGCGGGGCGCAGCGGGTCGGGTTGATTGTTGATGACGGCGCTGGCGCGCGTCAGCCCGTCGATGGGCACAACTCCGGTCAGGAAGTGATAGAGCGTCGCGGCGAGCGAGTAGAGGTCGCTGCGCGTGTCCGTGCCCGTGCCTTGAATCTGTTCGAGCGGCGCGTAGCTGCGCGAGTAGCCGAAGACGCTGGCCGTCTGGTTGGCGCGCGTGCCCGTCGTCGCCGCGCCCTTCGCCAGTCCGAAGTCGAGCAGGACGATCTGGCCGCGCTTGGTCAGTTTCATGTTCTGCGGCTTGATGTCGCGATGGACGATGGGCGGTTCGTGCGTGTGCAGGTAGTCGAGCGCGTCCAGGAGTTCGTCAGCCCAACGCAAGACTTCCGCGAGCGGGAACGCGCCGCGTCTTTGCAGCAACTCGGACAGATCGTCGCCTTCGATAAACTCCATGACGAGAAACTGTCCTTCGCCTTCGACGAAGTGATCGCTGACGCGCGGCAGCGCGACGTGGCGCAAGTGGTTCAACAAGTGCGCTTCGCGCTCGAACGCTTTGCGCAGCGTGGGGTCGTCGAAGAAGGTCTGCTTGATGGCGACGGTGCTGTGGAAACGTTCGTCCGTGGCGACGTACACAGCGCCCATGCCGCCTTGCCCGATCTGTTTCGTCACGCGATAACGATTTTGGAGCAATGCGCCGGGTTCGATCATAATGTGATTATTGAAACTCCTTCACGCCGGGCGGGACTTGCACAATCGGCTGGATGTCGTCTGATTAGTTACTCGTCGTGGCGGGCGGGCGATAAAACTTTGAGGATCGCCCTCGCCATCCAGCATAACCGATTGCTTTCGATTAAATCAACACCAATGTTACCCACAACATGCCGTCGCACAGAATTGTCAACGGTGAAGCGGCGCGCACGGGCACGGCATCTGCGGCGGCGGTCGTCGCGCGACATCTCACTTCGCACGTTTCTTTTGGACGAGCACTTGAAAACTTTCGCTCATCCGACCGGGAAGGATCAGTTCGCGCGCGCCGAGCGAGAGTTGCAAGCGTTCGGCCTCGCCGTGGAGACGTGAGGTGAGACGTGCTAGTTCATCGAGCAGCCCGGCGCGCAGCAGAAATTTGTCTTGACGTTCAAACGAGACTGTTTCGAGACCGGCCGCTTCGCCCGCACGCCTGATTTGCGTCCAGTTGATCGTCGTCGTCAGGTCGTGCTCGCCGGGAGAGGCGAGCGGGTCTGCGACGAATTCGTGCGCGCGAAAACCGCGCAAAGTCCCGTCGCGGCGCGCGTCCGATTGATAGAGGTCTGCGGCCTCCGCGCCGTAATCGACCGTCAAGACGTAGCCGCGCTGTAACGTTGAAGCGGCACGTGCGATCCACTCGTCGGCCGCCAAATTGACTTCCGCCGCATGCCCTTCGGCGAGCGCGACGCCGAGGCGCGCGAAGTGTTCGGCGAGGAGGGGCGTGGTCGGCTCCCTCTCGCTCCAACAAAAATCGCCCGCCTCGTCCACGCCGACGCACAACTCACGCAGACCGCCGCCGCGCATCACGACGCGATGGACGGGAAAGGCGTCTATCAACTCGTTGCTGAAGATGACGCCCGCCGCGAAAGAGAGACCGCGTGGCAAGTCGTCGCGGCAAAACTCGACGCGTTCGGAGAAGGCATTGAGTTGGTCGCGTGCGCGCGTGCGCGCGTCTTCGCTGACGTCCGCGATGTAGTAGCGTGTGGCTTGAAAGACGCGCGGGTGGTCGCGTTCCAGAGTTTCGAGCGTGACGCGCGCGAAATCGCCCGCGCCCGCTCCCGTTTCGAGGATCGCCCACGCGTCGGGCGCGCCGAGTTCCGCGTGAAGTGCAGCGAAGTGGCGCGCGAAGGTGGCGGCGAAGAGCGGACTGCGTTCGGGGCTGGTGCGATAGTCGCCGCCGTTGCTGATGCGTCCCCAACGCGCGCGGTCTGTGCGCCGGTAATAACCTTCGCGCTCGTCGTAGAGAGCGGCAGCCATCCAGTCGCGAAAGGAGAGCGCGCCCTCGCGCTTGATCCGCGCGCGGAGACGTGCGGCGAGACTCGTCTGCGCGTGCGAACTCATGACACAGATTTACTGCTCCGCCGAGTCGGGTTGTTTGTCTAAGAGACGCGTGGTGTGATCGGTGACGCTCGGCGGGTGCATGAGTTCCGCCGTCTGCGCCTGCGGCTGGCGATAATCGTTGACGGGGATGCCCTGCGACTGGGGCACAGCCCCTTGCGCCGGGGCGTGGAGGCGCGGCTGGATGGGAGGCGTGTAGAGTTCGGGCGGAGGCGCGGGAAGTTTCGGCGGGCGCGGCGCGGCGTCTTCAAAAAAGACCGCGTAGATGATCCTGACGAAGCCAATCAGCATGCCGAGAGCGCCGAACATCATGAACTCTATCGGCGTTCCGATTGCTTCGTGCATGATGCCGAAGAAAGGAAGGAGAAGAATACCGATGAGGAGAATGCCCGCGCCGTGCTTCACGCCGCGACGGCGCGGAGAGACGGCGCGCGCGCCCGTCGCTTCGCCTTCGGCCGAGCGGACGGGGAGCACGCCGCCCGTCGCCATCACCTCTCCGACGACGATGAGCGGAAACCCGCAGCGCGAACAGAAACGCACGTCCGCGCTCACCTGCGACTGGCCGCATTTCGGGCAATACATGGGGAGCAACCTTTCTGTCGGTTAAAAAATTCGGCGGCGCGCCTATCCGGAAGCGGCTCAACGCACGCGCCCATAGACTACGTTCCACGCCTCGCCGAAGTTCGCCGCGCGGTCGAAGTTCGACACGCGTTCATCCGCTCGTTAAAGCGCGCCGCCCGGCTCAGAGCGGCGGGAGGCGTTCATCCGAAAACAGGCGGAACACGGCGAAGGCGCGCCCTTGATGATGCGCCGCGCGCACGAGTGTTTTCGTCAACAGCGCGAACAGCGTCTCGGTCTCGCCCGCGGGCACGGCGATCTCTTTCGACAGCGCGGCATCCGTTTCGACGAGCGCGAAGCCGCGCCTGCGCGTCGCTTCGACCTCGGCCAGATACTCGGCGACGAGCGCAGGGCTAGCCAGAGTTTCCGGCAACGTCCACTCGAACGGGTCGTCCCACAAATTCGCGGTCAGCCCGCCGAACGTCTGCTCAACGGACGCCGCGCTGCGCAAGACATATTCGCCGCACGAATAGACGGGCGGCGCTCCCGGCGACGCGGCGCGCGGCAGACGGTAGAGCATCTCCGGGGGCACGACGCGCACCAGCGCACCGGAGCGCGCGTGCAGCCCCGCGAATTGCGCGTCGAGAGTTGAGAGCAATCCGTTCATCAAGCTGTTGATTCAACGATTCAATGATTCAATGAACCGGCGCGAATCAATGAACCGGCGAATCAATCTCTTACTTGGTGCGCCGGTCTGACTCTTCGATGACCGTGCCGAAGTTGCGCCCGCCGAAGCTGAAGCCCTGATAGACGCGCCCCTTCACGCCGACCTGCGCGCCCTTGCGCGGCGAGCCGCCGGTGCGACGCGAGACGACCCAGATTTCGCCCGTCCCGTCGTCAACCTTATAAGCGCCGCCGACCAGAGGCACGCCGTAACCGTCCTCCACCCTCCCGGCGATGCCGACTTCCCGGTCACGATACTTGTCCGGATTGTCCAGAATCTTCCCGATGTTCGTCCTGCTCGGGCACGCGGTAAAGAGGAACACGCAGAGGAATGTTAAAACGAGAACAGAAACTTTCCGACGTGAGCGCATGGCTTCTCCTTCTTATCTAGAAATATTTGGGAGAGGCATTGAAAACAGTGACGAGTGACAAGTGACGAGTGACAAGTTAAAACCAAGAACCTGTTTTCAACTCCTCACTCGTCACTTCTTACTGCTTTAACTTGTCACTCGTCACTCATCACTTGTCACTTCCTTAGTTGCCGTACCAGCCGATGGGTTTGCCTGAGAGATCGACCCAGACGCTCTTGACGTGCGTGTAGAGTTCGAGGGCGTGGCGTCCCATCTCGCGGCCGTAGCCGGACTGTTTGTAGCCGCCGAAGGGCGAGGCGGCGTTCATCATGTTGAAGGTGTTGATCCAGACCGTGCCCGCTTTGACCTCTTTGGCGAAGCGGTGCGCGCGCGTGATGTCCTTCGTCCAGATGCCGGCCGACAGTCCGTAGATCGTGTCGTTGGCCTGCCGGACTAAATCCTTCTCGTCCGTGAAGGTGATGACGGAGACGACGGGGCCGAAGATTTCTTCCTGCGCGACGCGCATCGAGTTCTGCACCTCGCTGAAGACGGTCGGGCGGAAGAAGTAACCGTTCTTGAAGTTGCCTTCGAGTTCCGGCGGCGCGCCGCCCGCGAAGACGGTTGCGCCCTCGCCGCGCGCGATCTCCACATAGCTCGTGATGCGCGCGAGTTGTTCCTCGGAGACTTGCGGCCCCATCTGCGTCGTCTTGTCCATCGGGTCGCCGACCTTCACGCGCTCGGCTCGCTCCTTGAAGCGCGCGAGGAATTCGTCCTTGATGCGCTCGTCGAGAAAGAGACGCGAACCGGCGCAGCAGACCTGACCTTGATTGAAGAAGATGCCCATCATCGCGCCGTTGACGGCCTGTTCGATGTCGGCATCGGCGAAGACGACGTTCGGCGCTTTGCCGCCGAGTTCGAGCGAGACTTTGGTGAGATTCTCGGCCGCCGTGCGCGCGATGACCTTGCCCACTTCGGTCGAGCCGGTGAAGGCGATCTTGTCGATGCCGGGATGCGACGCGAGCGCCGCGCCCGCCGTCTCGCCGAAGCCGGGCACGATGTTGACCACGCCGTCGGGAAAGCCCGCTTCTTGGATCAACTTGCCGAGTTCCAACGCCGTCACGGGCGTCTGCTCGGCGGGCTTCAAGACGATGGTGTTGCCGGCCGCGAGCGCGGGCGCGAGTTTCCAGGCGGCCATCAGGAGCGGGAAGTTCCACGGGATGATCTGGCCGCAGACGCCGAGCGGCTCGCGCAGAGTGTAGTTGAACATCTGACCCGGAACCGGAATCGTCTCGCCCTCGATCTTCGTCGCCCACCCGGCGAAGTATTCAAAGTTCTCGACCACGCCCGGCAGGTCTATGTACATCGATTCCTTGATGGGCTTGCCGTTGTCGGCCGTCTCAAGGGCGGCGAGTTCCTGCGAGCGCGCTTCGATCAGTTGCGAGAGTTTGTAGATCAGTCGGCCGCGGTCGCGCGCGCTCATCTTCGACCACTTGCCCTCGAAGGCGCGGCGCGCGGCGGCGACGGCCTTGTCCACGTCGGCCTTATCGGCTTCGGCCACTTCGGCCAGCGTCTCGCCCGTCGAAGGGTTGGGCGTCTGGAAGGTCTTGCCCGATTCGGCGTCAACCCACTGGCCGTCGATGAACAGTTGATAACGACGAGGCGATTCGGAGGCGATTTGGGAGGAGGACATAGAAAGACTCCTTTAGCTTCGGATGCTTAAAAATTTTGTTGGAGAGTGTTGCCGGAAACTTTATTCACGACCATTACTTTATCACCTACGCAGAGCGAAGTCTAAAACGGACGCCTCCGGTGCGCGGATACTTCCACGGCCGTTTACGATTGCAATTCGTCCGCGTCTTCGTCGGAGGCGTAGCGCAAATCCTTGTCGCCCGACACTTCGTCCCAATCGTAGCCGAGATAGATCGAGAAGGCGTGCAGTTTCGCTTCCCAATGCTCGCGTTGCTCGCGGTAGAGCCTCCAGCTTTCGTCTGTGTCGCGGCGCACGCGGACGCCCGCTTCGGTCAACTGCCTGAGCGTCCGCCGGAAGCGACGGCCGAGGCGGCGCGATTCTTCCGCGTCGTTTTCGTCCGGGCTGACGGCTTTCAGACCGAGCGCCATCGCGAGTTGTTCGAGCACGTGCAGGCCGCTCGCTTCGAGCGTGCGCAGTTCCGGATGGCTGCACGTGTCCGTGTATTCCTCGCGGTCGAGACAACTGTTGATGACGGCGCACGTTTCGAGCATGAGGAAGAAGATGCGCGGCGTGCTTTTATGGACGGCGACGGGATGAAAATAGTGTATGACGGGATGCTCGGCGTGCGATTCCTGTAGCTCGTTGATGTCGCGCGCCGCACCGCGCAACACCACGTCGAGGCCGTGAAAGTGGCCGCCGAAGAAGTGGTGCGTGATGAATCCGGCCACGTCCGCGCCGCCTTCCGCTTGATGATAGAAAGAGAGCGCGATGACGCGTTTGCGTTCGAGCGCGCTGTAGACCGTAATCAGATATGTGACGGCGAGCGAGATAAGCGCAAAGCCGCTCGCGCCTTCGACGAGCGCGAAGAAACGGACGAAGAGCGAGCGCGGCGTGATGTCGCCGTAGCCAATGGTGATGAGCGACGTGCCGCTGAAGTAAAGCGACTCGATCCAGTCGGCGCTCTCGGCCGACGGCAGGATATGGAACTCGGCGGGCATGCGCGGGTAATAGATGAGCGCGAAGCCGACGATGAGCAGCAGCAGATAGAGGACGATGAGGGCGGGCATCAACATCGGCCCGACGAGATTGAGCAGGCGATGACGGCGCGGGCGCGAAAAGCGAAAGGCCGACGCGCGCGTCACAGACCAGACGCCACGATTCACCCAATCGCTGAGCGGCCCTGCGCGCCCGCTCGCGTCGAGAATCGTGGCGTACACGTCGTAGGCCACGAACAACAGGATAAGAAGCCCCGCGGCGTTGAGCAGAACGACGGTCACGCCTGCGTGATGAGTTGCCGCAAGACGAACGGCAGGATGCCGCCGTGCCGGTAATAGTCGATCTCAATCGGCGTGTCGATGCGGAGCGTGACGGGCACTTCTTCCGTCTCGCCGGAACGACGGCGGATGACGAGCGTGACGTCCTGTCGCGGTTTGATCTCGTCCGATTCGAGTCCGGTGATGTCGAACACTTCCGTGCCGTCGAGGCCGAGCGTCTTGGCGCTCACGCCTTCCTTGAACTGGCAGGGCAGGACGCCCATGCCGACGAGGTTCGAGCGGTGGATGCGCTCGAAACTCTGCGCGACGACGGCGCGCACGCCCAAAAGGCGCGTGCCCTTCGCCGCCCAGTCGCGCGAACTGCCCGTGCCGTATTCTTGTCCGGCGATGACGACGAGCGGAATCCCCGCCGCCTGATACTGTACGGACGCGTCGTAGATGCTCATCTGCTGGTTGACGGGTTGCAGAGAGGTGACGCCGCCCTCCGTGCCGGGAACCATCAAATTCTTGATGCGGACGTTGGCGAACGTGCCGCGCACCATCACTTGATGATTGCCGCGCCGCGAGCCGTAAGAGTTGAAGTCTTCGACGTTGACGCCGCGCAGTTGCAAATAGACGCCGCCGGGCGAAGTGGGCTTGATCGCGCCCGCCGGGCTGATGTGATCGGTCGTCACCGAATCGCCGAAGATGGCGAGCGGGCGCGCGTTGCGGATGTCGCAAAAACGCCCCGGCTCCATGCCGAACTTCTCGAAGTAGGGCGGCTCTTGAATGTAGGTCGAATGTTCGTCCCACTCGTACACGTCGCCCTCGACGGAGGGGATTTCGTTCCACAGCGGATTTTGTTCGGCGAAGTCGCTGTAGAGGCGTCGGTAGACTTCCGGGTCGGTCGCCGCGCGCAGGCCTTCTCCGATCTCTTCGAGCGTCGGCCAGATGTCACGCAGGTAAACGTCCTCGCCGCGCTTCCCTCGCCCGATAGGTTCTTTCGTCATGTCGATGTCGATGCGACCGGCGAGCGCGAACGCGACGACGAGCGGCGGACTCATCAGGAAGTTGGCCTTGACGCTCTGATGCACGCGCGCCTCGAAATTACGATTGCCCGACAACACGCTCGCCGCGACGAGGTCGTGCTCGTTGATGACCGTCTCGATGCGCGGGTCGAGCGGGCCGGAATTGCCGATGCAGGTTGTGCAGCCGTAGCCGACGAGGTTGAAGCCGAGTTGGTCGAGGTAAGGCTGCAAGCCGGTCTTCTTGTAATACTCCGTGACGACGCGCGAACCGGGCGCGAGCGACGCTTTGACGGCGGGCTGTGTTTTGAGTCCACGCTCGACCGCCTTCTTGGCGAGGATGCCGGCGGCGAGCATCACCGAAGGGTTAGAAGTGTTGGTGCATGAAGTGATCGCTGCGATGACCACGTCGCCGTGGCCGAGCAGGGCGTTGCGCTGAAGTTCGGGTTGCTTGCTGGCGTCCGTGTCGTCGTCCTCGACGCGGTCGGGCGTCGGGCGATTGTTCATCATCTCGATCTCTGTCAGCGCGCTCGTGTTCTTCACGCTGTCGTTGCCTTCGCCCTGCGGGATGGATTCAGGCTCTTGATGGCCGCCGCCCGCGAGCACCGGAAGCGCGCGGCCGTTGCCGTCTGTCGCGGTCGCGCCGGTCGCGCCGAGGTTCACGGGGAAGCGCGCGTCGAGTTCGTCGGCGGCCTTGTTGTAGCCGTTCTCGCCGGCGGGCTTTTGCAGCAGTTCGGTGAAGCGCTCTTTGAGGTCTGAGAGTTCGATGCGATCCTGCGGCCGCTTCGGCCCCGACACGCTCGGCTCGATCTCCTCAAGGTTCAATTCGATCAACTGGCTGTACTGGCATTCGCCCGCGCGCGGGATGCCGAACATGCCCTGCGCTTCGTAGTAACTGCGAATCGCGTTGACGCGTTGCTCGCTGCGCCCGGTGGAGAGAAAGTATTCGAGCGTCTTTTCGTCGACGGGGAAGAAGCCGACGGTCGCGCCGTATTCGGGAGCCATGTTGGCGATGGTCGCGCGGTCGTAGGCCGGGATGCTCGCCGCGCCCTCGCCGTGAAACTCCACAAACTTCCCGACCACTTTCGCCGCGCGCAATATCTCCGTCACGCGCAGGACGAGATCGGTCGCCGTCACGCCCTCGCGCAAAGCGCCCGTCATGTTGACGCCCACCACGTCGGGCGTCAAAAAGTAGACAGGCTGGCCGAGCATCCCCGCTTCCGCTTCGATGCCGCCGACGCCGTAGGCCACGATGCCGAGTCCGTTGATCATCGTCGTGTGCGAATCCGTGCCGACGAGCGTGTCGGGCAGATAGACGCCATTGCGTTCGATGACGCCCTGCGCCAAGTATTCGAGATTGACCTGATGCACGATGCCGATGCCGGGCGGCACGACCTGAAAACTCTCGAACGCCTGCGTGCCCCACTTCAAAAACTGGTAGCGCGAGCGATTGCGCCTGAACTCCATCTCCATGTTCTTCTCTAAGGCATCGGGCGTGCTCCACGCGTCCACTTGAACCGAGTGGTCGATGACGAGATCGACGGGCACGAGCGGTTCGATGATTTTCGGATCGCGTCCCATACGCGCCACGGCCGAGCGCATCGCGGCGAGATCGACGAGCAAGGGCACGCCCGTGAAGTCCTGCAACAACACGCGCGCGACGATGAACGGGATTTCCTCCGTGCGCTCGGCGTTCGGTTGCCAGTTGGCGAGGGCGCGAATGTCTTCCTCTTCGACCTTTTTGCCGTCGTAGTTTCTCAGCAACGATTCGAGCACGATGCGGATGCTGACGGGCAAAGTGGAGACGGGGCCGACGCCCTCTCGTTCCAGTTGCGGCAGGGAGTAGAACTGTCCGGCGTCGAAGCGTTGGAGCGAATTGAAGAGATTATGAGTCATGGAGTTTTCAAGATTCCTTCGCGGCCAAACGGGACTGCGGCCGGTTTAAGGGAGCGCGCAACCGAGCGCCGTCAAAGGGGCGCATTTCCACGTGCGCTGATGCTGAAATTGATGGCGAAAATCTAATACGTTTAAGTTTAAGTTCCCCTCCCGCGCGCCGTCAAGCGCATCACTTTTTCGCGCGCTCCGTTCGGCACACGTCAGCGTCGTCCGTTTGTTCGGCGAGATGGCATTTGTTATATTGCTCGGCAGTTCAACCAAACGACCAAAGAGTGCGAGCGGAAAGAGCGGGGCGCGGGCGCGTGCATCAGAGGCGGCGCGTGCAGCCCGTTCGTCGCACGGGGAGAATTTCAAAGATGCCGAAGAAGAGACCGGAAGATTTCGAGTACCTGAGCAACGATCCGAACTTTGTGCCCGACCCTGAAATCGAAGAGTTCATGGAGGAGGAGATCGCGCGCGCGCCCAAAGACCCCGAACTGCTCGCCGGGCGTCTGCGCCAGAACACGGCCGCCTCTCCGCGCGACGCGGGCGGCGACCTCGACGCCTCTTGGGAAGACGTGAACGACAGCGGCACGGAGGCTGTCTCCGGCGACAACCCGACGCCCGATCAGTCCGACGTGGAAGAGAACGCACACGCCGTCGGCGTCAACTTTGAGGACAACGAGGAACTCGAATTCATCGACAAGATCGACCGCCGCGACCGCGACCGCTTCGAACTCGACCCGCGCTCGAAGACCGAAGACGACTCGATCTAAAGGCAGCGGGAAAAGGGTAAGGAGGAAAGGGGAAAGGTTAAAGCAAGCGAGCGTTGTGATGCGCCGCCGCTTTACCCCTTCCCCTTTTCCCTTTCATCTGTCCCCTATTTGAAATTGCTGCGGGGGACGAGCGTGATGCTTTTGACGAGAATTTTGTCGGCCGGGCGATCCTGCGTGCCCGTGGCGACGGGGGCGGTGCTGATGATGTCGGCGTTGTTGAGGCCTTCGATGACGCGGCCGAAGACCGTGTAGCGACGGTCGAAGGCGGGCTGGCGTTTGAGCGTGATGTAGAACTGGCAGTTGGCCGAATCTTCCGACTGCGCGCGCGCCGCGCCGACAGTGCCGCGCACGTACTCGATGTCGCTGAACTCGGCCGGAAGATTCGCTTCGGGCGAACTGCCCATGCCGTCGTTCGTCGGGTCGTTGTCTTTCGAGTTCGGATCGCCGCCCTGAATGATGCCCAGTTCCGGGTCGATGCGATGAATGGCCGTGCCGTTGTAAAAACCTTCGCCCGCGAGTTTCTTGAAGCGCGCCACCATCTGCGGCGCGATGTTCGGGTATAACTCGATCACAATGCGCCCGAAGTCCGTCTCGATGACGGCCGCCTGCGCGTCCGCTTCCGGCTTCACGCCCGTCCGGACGTTCGCGCCGCCCGCATCGTCCGCGCCCTTGTTGGCATTCGACGCCCCGCCGCACGAAAGCGACGTGAGCACGAGCGCCACACCGACGAGCGCAATCGCCCACTCTCTAAAGTTACGAATCATCTCTCTCATATCCTTCTCGATTTTGTTAACTGCTCATGTGGTATCCGCTCAAAACAGCTTCCGGCTGTCGAGCAAGATCGTCACCGGCCCGTCGTTCGTCAGTTCCACTTCCATCATGCGGCGAAAACTTCCCGTCTCCACACGCGCCACAACTTTCCGCGCCTCGCCGACGAAAAACTCGTAGAGCGGTTCGGCCACGTCCGGCGCGGCCGCTTCGCTCCAAGACGGCCTGCGCCCGCGCCGCGCGTCGCCGTACAAAGTGAACTGCGAGACGACGAGGAGCGCGCCCTTCGTCTCCAAGACGGACAAGTTCATGCGCCCTTCGGCGTCATCGAAAATTCGCAAGCCCGTCGTCTTCTCCAACAAGTAACGCGCGTCATCCGTCGTATCGTCGCGCGCGATGCCGAGCAGGACTAAGAGGCCGGCGGCGATCTCGCCCACGGTCTCGCCCTCGACGCGGACGCGTGCGCGCGTCACGCGCTGTAAGACGGCTCTCATCTCGTCGTTGTGCGCTCCCGCTCACGAATCATTGCAAGATGAAGTTGTAGGTGATCACGCCGCTCACCTTGACGGGCATGCCGCTGAGGAGCGTCGGCGTGAACTGCGCCCCGTAGGCGGCGCGCAGGGCGGCTTCCGACAGGAGCGGGTGGCCGCACGGATAGGCTTCGACGACGCGCCCCTTCTCGTCAACCAGCACGTGGATGACCACCACGCCGGAGATGCGACGCTGTTTAGCCTCGGCCGGATAAATCGGCTGGGGCTTGGCGATGGCCTTGCCGTTGATCACTCCGCCCTGCACCGTCTTGACTCCGCTCTGCAACAGCACGCCCCCGGCTATCTCCGCCTTCCGGCGCGCGGCCTCCTCCGCCTCTTCGCGCTCGCGTTTTTCATCTTCACGCTTCCTGATCTCCTCGACGCGCCGGTTGGCCTCGTCAGTCTCCGTCTTCATCTTGAGCCGGTTGGTCAAGCAGGAGAAACGATTGAGCGCGGCGACCAGCTCGTAGGGTTCCGTCGCCTCGCTCTTCTCTCTGACACCGATCACGCGCCGGTGCACGGCGAGGGCTTTGTCGTTTCGTTCGAGCAGTTCGTAAAGCTCGGCCAGTTCGTAGAGCGTCTTGATGACATCGTCGTGTTCCGCGCCGAGCGCACTTTCCTTGAGCGCGAGGCTGCGCTCGTAACGCTCGACGGCGGCGTTGAAATTGTTGAAGGCGAAACGCTCGAGCACGCCGAGAGCGTCGAGCAATTTGTAGATGTTGGCGGCGTTCGCCGCAGGCTCTCTCTCGTAGAGCGAGAGGGCGCGCGTGTAGAGCTGTCGTCCCTTGTCGGCCTTGCCTTTGGCGAGATAGATTGCGCCGAGATTTTTGAGCGCGTCGGCGACCGCGCGGTGCTCGCTGCCGAGAACTTCCTCGCGCAGTTTGAGGGCTTGCTCGGCCAGCGGCAACGCTTCGTCAAACTTGCCCTGCCCGTGCAACTTCACGGCCGCGACGGTCAACCTCGTGGCTTCCGCCAACTTGGCCGAGCGCGCGGCGGCATCCGGTGAAGGCGCGGCCGGCTGCTGCTGCAGCGCGTTGTTCGGCTGCGAAAACGCGGACGCCTGCGCCGACGCGACGACGACCAAAGCCACTAATAATTTCTTGATGGCGCGCATACGTTTTAAAACGGCAGCTTGAAGAACAGAAAATAGCCGTTGAGCATCAAGACCGTGGCGAGGATGCCGACGGCGATTGAGACTTTCATGATGAGCCGCGACGTGGCAAGGATCGAGACCGAGGCCAGCACGATTGCGATCTGAAAGAGCGCTTCCGAGAAGTCGAAGTTCGGGTCTTGCAATTGCGCGCGGTCGCGTTGGGCCGCGAAGTCTTTAGCGCGTGCCGACAATTCCTTTTTCCCCTCGCCGCGCAGCGGATCATTCGGGGCTTGCGGGTCGGGTTCGCTCTCGTAACGCTCGGCGGTCTCCTTGAATTGATCGATCTTGCGCTGCACATACTGCTGCGTCTCCGGCGTGACCGACGCGGCGTGCAGTTGCAGATCGCTTTCCAGCGTCTCGGCGGCGATGCGATAAGAAGTTTGCCGGATGTTCTTCGCCTGATAAAACGCCCACGTGTCGCTCGCGTGAATGTTGTGGTTCATAATGTCTTCGGCGGCATTCCCGCCGCCGAGACTCGTGATCGCCAACAGCATCGCCATAAACGCGATCATCAAAGCGACGCGCGAACGAAAACGCTCGTCCGCCTCGCTGCCCTCTTTCAACTCCATCAACTGCTCCGCCACGTCGCCCGCTTCCATAAATCTCTCACGTGCTCCCTCTGTTAAATCGAACGTTTCGCTCCAGCGCCACCGCCTGCGCGCCTCACTTCATCTTCGCGCCTATTTTTTCGGCGGCCTGCTCGGCCTGATCTCGACGCGACTCGGCAAGCTGCGTTCGTCGTGCGCGAGCAGATCGAGCACGACGCGCGCCACGTCCGCCGGTTGCAGTTGCCAGTTCTGCTCGGCCGTCGGTGTGTCGCCGCCGAAGTAGGTATTGACTGAACCGGGCATGATGTAACTGACCTTGATGCGGTCGTGCCGCACCTCTTGCATCAACGCCTCGCTGAAACCGTTCAGCGCGAACTTCGAGGCGTTGTAGGCGGCCATGCGCGGGTGCGCGTTTGCGCCCGCAAGCGAAGAGATGTTGATGATGTAACCGCCGCCGCGCGCGCGCATCAAAGGGATCGCCTCGTGGCAGCAGTAGAAGACGCTGTTGAGATTCGTCTCCAACACCGCGCGAAAATCTTCCGGCGACATCTCCTCGACAGTTTGAAACAGACCGACACCGGCGTTATTGACCAACACGTCCACGCCGCCGAACTCCGCGACCGTGTGCTCGAACAAGGCGCGCACCTCTTCGTCATCGCGCACGTCGCACACCGCGCCCGTCACGCGCCCCTCGCCCGCATCGCTCAACTCGTCGACGGCGCGCACCACCTCCTGCTCACTCCGCGCGCTCACGCACACGTCCGCGCCCTGACGCACCAGCGCCTCCGCAATCGCACGCCCGATGCCCTTCGTGCTCCCCGTCACAATCGCAACCTTGCCCGCCAATTTCATCAACAACCCCCATGAGTAGGTAAATGGTAAATGGTAAATGGTGAATGGAAAAACCTGTCTTTAACCATTCACCATTTACCATTCACCATTCACTATTTACCAAGCTTCTCTTTCAACACTTCGTTGACGAGTTTCGGATTCGCCTTGCCCTGCGAGGCTTTCATCACTTGGCCGACGAAATAGCCGAAGAGCGTCTCTTTGCCCGCGCGGTATTGTTCGAGTTGTTTGGGGCTGGCGGCGATCACTTCGGCGACGAGGCGTTCGATCTCGCCCGCGTCGCTGACCTGCGCGAGTCCCTGCTCCTCGACGATGAGGGCCGCTGATTTGCCCGTCGAGAACATTTCGACCAGCACTTCCTTGCCCTGCTTGCCGCTGATCTTGCCCTCGTTGATGAGGCGCACGAGCGCGCCTAATTCTTCGGCCGCGACGGGCGACTCTTCGGCCGTCCGTCCCGATGCTTCGAGTTCGCGCAAGAGTTCCGACCTGATCCAGTTGGCCGCCGCGCGCGGATTCCCGGCCGCGCGTGCAGCGCGCTCGTAGTAGTCGGCGAGACTGCGCTCGGAGGTGAACTGCGAAGCGTCGTCGAACGACAACGCGTACTCTTCCATGAAGCGGCGGCGGCGCGCTTCGGGCAGTTCCGGCATCCCGTTCGCCACCCCTTCGATGAACTCAGGCGTGACGACGAGCGGCGGCAAGTCGGGTTCGGGAAAATAGCGATAGTCGTGCGCTTCTTCTTTCGAGCGCATCACGCGCGTCTCTCCCGCGCGGTCGTCCCACAGGCGCGTCTCCTGCGTCACCTGCCCGCCCCCTTCAATCAACTCGATGTGCCGCTCAAGCTCATACTCGATGGCCTTCTGCATGAAGCGCACCGAGTTCAGATTCTTGAGTTCGACCTTCGTGCCGAACTTCGCCTCGCCCACGCGCCGGACGGAGACGTTCGCCTCGCAGCGCAAGTTTCCCTTCTCCATGTCGGCCTCGGACGCGCCCACCCATTGCAACGCGCGGCGGACGTGGTTCACGTAATCGTAGGCTTCCCAAGAGGTGCGGAAATCCGGCTCGGTCACGATCTCTGCGAGCGGCGTGCCCGCGCGATTGAGATCGACGTAGGAATAACGATCCGTGTCGGGCAAGCCCTCGTGGATGTTCTTCCCGGCGTCCTCTTCCAAGTGCATGCGCGTGATGCGGATGGTCATCGGCCGCCAATCGCGCGCGTGCCCGGCCTCGTCGCGCGTGGCCGTCACGATTTCGAGTTCGCCGTGCTCGGAGAACGGGCGGTCGAACTGCGAGATTTGATAGCCCTTCGGCAAGTCGGGATAGAAATAATTCTTGCGCGCGAAGATCGACTGCTCGTTGATGCGCAGGCCGAGTGCGAGCGCGGCGCGCGCGCCGAGTTCGACCGCGCGACGATTCAAGACGGGCAGCGCGCCCGGCAGACCCAAACAGACGGGGCACGTGTTGGCGTTCGGCTCGTCGCCGAAACGCGTCGAGCAGCCGCAAAAAATCTTCGACTCCGTACTCAGTTGCGCGTGTATTTCGAGACCGATGACGGCCTCCCAACCTTCTTTCATGATTAGCTGTTAGCTGTTAGCTATTAGCTGTTAGCTTTTAAATGCCTACGAAAGTCTCCGGCTTATCGAGAACGTTCAATCGTTTGGCTGACCGCTAAAAGCTAACGGCTAACAGCTATTCGCTCTCTTTCCTTTCCAGTGGAAGTCCACGTTCGCGCCAAGCGTCGATGCCGCCGACGAGGATGTAGAGTTCCGTGAAATCGTATTCTTCAAGGATCAGCGCCGCACGGGTGCTGGAATTTTCATAATGTCAGGCGCAATAGGTGACGATGGGGCGGCCGCGCGGCACTTCTGCGATGCGCGCTTCCAATTCACCGCGCCAGATGTAGAGCGACCCCGGAATCCGCACGTCGCTCTGCGCGTAGTGGCGCGCGTTGCGCGTATCGAGAAAGACCGGCGCGCGCCCCCCTTCCACCAGACGCCAAGCTTCTTCCGGGTTGACGCGCACAGGCCCTCTTAAATCCGTCAACTTCTTCTTTAACCTCTCGAACCAAACTTCGCGGTTTTCGTGTATGAATGACGGAGTATAGCATCCGCCCGGAGGCGCGACGAAACGGCGTCCGGTTTAGCGACAAGGAAGAAATTTCTGGTTTTCGTCAGTTGAATTTAGTATACAATCTGCCTATTCGGTTTGGCTTAACGGTTTTTGAAGCTGTGCGACCTCGCGCCTGAAAACAAGGGGGGCGGCGGTCGTCTCAAACAAGGTGTCCACCTTTTTCTCCCAAAGGAGGGGAATTCGGATTATGGCTAAAAGAATTGCGACGATCCTCGGTATCGTCTTTTTGTTGGTCGGCGTGCTCGGTTTTGTCGCGCCCAACTTGCTCGGCGCGCACCTGAACACTCCGCACAATCTCGTCCACATCATTTCGGGCGCGGTCGCGCTCTACTTCGGCCTGGCCGGTTCGCTCTCCGGCGCGCGCCTCTTCTGCATCGTCTTCGGGCTGGTCTACCTGCTGCTCGGCGTGGTCGGCTTCCTGCTCGGCTCCGGCCCCGACCGCATGTTCGACGTGGCCGTCCTGCACTTGGGGACGATGGATCACCTGATCCACATCGCGCTCGGCGCTATCTTTTTGATCGGCGGATTCTTGACCAAGGCCGGGTACGACGGGACGGCCGCTGATCGCGCCTGACGAGCGCGAGCGACAGTTTATCGAATCTCAAGAGAGAGCGGCGAACGGACGCTCAGCGCACGCGAAGGCACGGACGCTTCGTGTGCGGCTGTAAGTGTCCCTCCGGCGCTCTCTTTCATTTTGCCGCCACGTTTGCCCCCCCCACGCACGTCGGTTAAGATGCTCCATATCAAAAGTCAAAGATGAAGGCGGAGAGGCGCGCGTTTTGCGGTTGCGTCTCATCATCGTCTTTCAGACATCAAGCCGAGGAGCAGACTCTTTAATGATCAAAACGGTGGAATGGACGGCGGAAGGCGTGCGCATGATCGATCAGCGTTTGCTTCCGACCGAGGAAAAGTATCTCGTGCTGCGCTCGTGCGAAGAGGTGGCCGAGAGTATCAAGGACATGGCCGTGCGCGGCGCGCCCGCCATCGGCGTGGCCGCCGCGATGGGCATCGCCATCGGACTCAAACAAGCCGTCGCCACCTCCACCCCAGACCTCCAATACGACTTCGACTATATGTGCGACCTGATGAGCCGCACGCGCCCCACGGCCGTTAACTTGTTCTGGGCAATCGAACGCATGCGCGAGGCTTTCCGCCGCGCCGCCGCGGAAACCGATGACGCGGAAGCGATCAAGAGTCGCCTGATCGACGAGGCCAAAGCCATCTACGAAGAAGACATCGCCTCGAATCGCGCGCTCGGACGTTTCGGCGGCGAACTGCTGCCCGATGGTGCGACCGTCCTGACGCATTGCAACGCGGGCGCGCTTGCCACAGCCGGAGACTACGGCACGGCGCTCGGCGTCATCCGCGGCGCGCGCGACGCCGGCAAGCGCATCGCCGTCATCGCCGACGAGACGCGCCCCTTTCTTCAAGGCTCGCGCCTCACGGCTTGGGAACTCGACCGTGACGACATCCCCGTCACGCTCATCACCGACAACATGGCCGGGCACGTGATGAAGCAGGGACAGGTTGACGCCGTCGTCGTCGGCGCGGATCGCATCGCCGCGAACGGCGACACGGCCAACAAGATCGGAACATACATGGTCGCCGTCCTCGCGCGCCAACACAACATTCCCTTCTACGTCGCCGCGCCGCTCTCCACGGTCGATCTCAACATCCCTTCGGGCGACGAGATTCCCATCGAGGAACGCGACACCAGAGAAGTGACGCACCTGCGCGAACACCGCCTCGCCCCCGAAGGCATCAACGTGCAAAACTTCGCCTTCGACGTGACGCCGTGCGACCTCATCGCCGCCATCATCACCGACAAAGGCGTCGCCCGCCCGCCCTACACGGAGACTCTGCGGAAGTTGTTTGGAGGTTGATACCCTAAAACCATGAAACCACGAAGACACACGAAGCGACCCGAAGAAGAAGTTTGGTTCTGTTTCGTGTAGGTTCGTGGTTTTAAGGTTTCGTCAGATTCTAAAGTTCAAACCCCGCATCTTGAAACTAAGATGCGGGGTTTGAACTTTAGTCGTACAAGCTGCTGGCATTTCACTGGCGTGCGAAGCGACTCTGTTTCCACCAGTCAATCGTGTGGCGTAAGCCTTCTTCCAAGCCGACCTGCGGTTCGTAGCCTAAAAATTCGCGCGCGCGTGTGATGTCCGCGAGGCTGTGTTTGACATCGCCGACGCGCGCCTCGCGATATTCGGCCTGCACGTCCGCGCGTCCCAAAATCTCCTTCAACTTGTCGAGCAGTTCATTGAGCGTGACGCGTTCGCCGTTGGCGACGTTGATCACTTGGCCGACGCCACGCACGGTCTCGGCCGCGCGCACGTTCGCATCGACGACGTTGGCGACGTAGGTGAAATCGCGCGACTGTTCGCCGTCGCCGTAGATGATGGGCGTCTGGCTGGTCGAGAGCGCGTCGATGAAGCGTGAGATGACGCCGGAGTAGGCGGAACTGGGGTCTTGGCGCGGGCCGAAGACGTTGAAGTAGCGCAAGGCTACGGTCTCCAATTTGTAGGTGCGCGTGAAGACCTGACAGTAATACTCGCCGATCAGTTTGGCGGCGGCGTACGGCGAAAGCGGATCGGGCGGCATCGTCTCGACTTTCGGCAGCGTCGGCTGATCGCCGTAAGCCGAACTCGACGCCGCGTAGACGACGCGGCGCACGCCGCTTTCACGCGCGGCTAACAATAACGAAAAGGTCGCCTCGGCGCAGGCGCGATGCGTCTCGCGCGGATTATCCACGGAGCGCGGCACGCTGGGGATCGCCGCTTCGTGATAGACGAGTTCGACGCCTTCGAGCGCGCGGCGCAAAGTCGCTTCGTCGTTCAAACTTCCGCGCACGAAATCAACATCGCCGCCGATCTCTTCCAGATTCTCGACCTGGCCGGTCGAAAGATCGTCGATCACGCGCACGCGCGCGCCGCGCTCGGCGAGAGTGGCCGCGATGTGCGAACCGACGAAGCCCGCTCCGCCGGTCACAAGTACGATTCCAGAGAGTGTCATATTAGTGGTAGCGGATGATGCAATGTCGAAACGTCGCTTTCGCGCCGCCGTCTCGTCACTTGTCGTTTGGGGTGTGCCGCGGTTGCCTTCCCACGCCGACGTACTGGAAGCCGAGTTCGACCATCGCGTCCGGGTCGTAGATGTTGCGCAAATCCGCGATCTTCGGCGCACGCATCAATTCGTGGACGCGCTCCATGTTGAGCGCGCGAAACTGATTCCACTCCGTCATGAAAACGAGCGCGTCCGCGCCCTCGACGGCCGCATATTCGTCCTCCGCGTATTCGATGCCGGGCAAGCATTCGCGCGCGGCGTCCATCGCAATCGGATCATAGGCGCGCACCGTCGCGCCGCGCTCCAGGAGACGCCGAATGATGTCCACCGAAGGCGCTTCGCGCATGTCATCCGTACCCGGCTTGAAGGCGAGGCCGAGTACGGCGATGCTCTTCCCCCGCAGGTCGCCCACGAGTTGTTCGATCTTCGGAACCATCAACTCGCGCTGGCGTTCGTTGACGCGCACGACCGCATCGACGATGAGCGCGTCGTAGTCGAATTGGCGCGCGATGGAGAGGAGGGCGTGCGTGTCCTTCGGGAAACAAGAGCCGCCGAAACCGGGGCCGGGGTGCAGGAATTTTTTCCCGATGCGGTTGTCCATGCCGAGCGCGCGGGCTACGTCGTGCACGTCGCAGCCAATGCGGTCGCAGAGATTGGCGATCTCGTTGATGAAGGAAATTTTCGTGGCGAGAAAAGCGTTGGAGGCGTACTTCGTCAACTCCGCGCCTTCCATCGAAGTGATGACGAAAGGCGTCTCGATCAAATAGAGCGGGCGATAGAGGTCTTTAATGATGGCGATGGCTTCGGGGTCGCGGCTGCCGATGACGACACGATCCGGGCGCATGAAGTCGCCGATGGCCGCGCCCTCGCGCAAAAATTCGGGGTTCGAGACCATCCCGAACTTGGCGTTCTTCTTCTGCTCGCCGATGATGCGCCGCAGGTGCTCGCCCGTGCCCACCGGAACGGTGGACTTCGTCACGATCACTTTGTAATCGTTCATGTGCTCGGCGACGGCGCGCGCCGCCGCTTCGACGTGCGTGAGATCGGCCGAACCGTCTTCGCGAGGCGGCGTGCCGACGGCCAAGAGGATGACGAGCGACGGTTCGACGGCCGCTTTCAAATCGGTCGTAAATTGCAGACGCCCGGCCTGCGCGTTTTTGGCGACAAGCTGGTCGAGGCCGGGTTCGTAGATCGGCATGTGCCCTTCTTTGAGGCGCTCGATCTTGCGCGCGTCGATGTCGAAGCAAACCACATCGACGCCAAACTCGGCGAAGCACGCGCCCGTCACAAGCCCGACGTAGCCCGTCCCGATGACTGCAATCTGCATTACTAAAAGAGAGCCTTTCGCAAAAGTTGTCTTGCAGGCAAAAGTTTGCGGGTCACGCGAGGTGAACCCCGCGCGTGACCCGCAAGTGAATGTTCTCGTCTACCGTGCGCGAGAAAATCGCACAGCCGTTAAAGCCTAACAACTTAACTGCCGGCGAATTACACTCTGCTCGGGCTGAAGACCGGAGCCGTACCGCCCACGCCGAGGTCGTTGTCCTCGGTCGCCGCGATGATGGCCGCGGCAATCGCACCGCCCGCCGCCAACAACAAACCGGCGAGAGCGCCGCCGCTCAGAGCGCCGAAGTCGGTGTTACGGGTCAGACGCGTGCAGCGCGAACCCGGCTGAGCCGTCCCGGCCGTGTCCTGATTACCAGCGGCAATCTGCTTGACGCTGTTGCCGGCGCGCAGTTCAACGCGACCCGACTGCGTGGCGACTTCCGTGTTGCCGCATTCGACGTTGACGGTGAACACAGCCGGTTGGCTGTTGTCGGCCACGGCCGAGCCGTCTTTGGTGACGACGCTGGCCGCAGTGCCCGCCGAGGTCGAGAGACGAACGCGACCGGCGTCGAGCGTGCCGGTGACGCTGTTTTCGTTGAAGCTGAGTTTAACGCTGGACTCAGGCAAAATTTCGACGCGGCCAAGTTTGCCGAGGCTCACGACGGCGCTCGAACCTTTGGCGGTGGTGACGGTGCTGTCTGTAAAAACGGTGGCACCCGAAATGGCGTTCGTGCCGTTCACGGAAACTTCGCCGACAACCGAGAGTTCGCCGGAGGGCGACTGTGTCGGAGCTGCGAGGGCAACCATCGAGTAGGTACTCATCATGGCGACCGTGAGGCAGAGCGAAATAGCCATGCGGCTCCAAGTTCTGCTAATCATTATTCTCCTCCCAAGTAGACTGAACCAGTGTTTTGTAGAGAGCGCACCGCGAGTCCGCATAGAGACTTCCCGATAGAGACGGATTTTAAGATTTCCTCGCTAAACCCGCCCCGAATTCAACTGCGCCCTGTAGCATTTCCTTAAGAAAGCAGGTCAGCGAGCCTCTGTGGGCTGCTTTGACCAAGCCTTTTTACCTCAATACCCGTTTGGTGTCAACAAAGATTTACCTAAAATCTCAGCATATTTTTGGCTTTTTTGTGCCAATTGCCCCGGCGCGGCATCTGCTCGGCACGCCGGGCGGCGAGCTAGCGCGGGCGTTCGAACAGGTAGGCGCTTTCCAACAGACGCCCTTCCCGCCCGTCGTGCGCGGCGAACTGCCTGCGACGAAATTCCCCGCGACTGTTGACGGAGCCGTTCCAGATGGCCGCGCCCGCAAACTCGCCGCGCTTGTTCAGGGCGTAGAAATTCACGTCGATATCCTTCAATTTTTCGCGGTCGTTGCCGTACCGGGCCGCGATCAGTTTCAGCGCGTCGAGACACGCCTGCTCGGGCGACGCGCCCCGGCGCATGTATTCGACCACGGAGCGCGCGCCGTTGATGTAGATCACTTCCTCGCCCCGCCCCGTCGAACCGGCCGCGCCCGTGTCGTTGTCCACGTAGAGGCCGCAGCCGACGAGCGGCGAATCTCCGACGCGCCCCGGAATTTTCCAAGCCAACCCGCTCGTCGTCGTCACACCGCTGATGTCCGAGGCGGCGTCGAGCGCGAGACAGTTGATCGTGCCGGTCGGGGGTTTTCGCGCCACTTCGTCCGCCCATGCCAGCAATTCTTCGCGGCGCCGCTCGTCGCCGCCCGCGTAGGCTTCGGCCAGACGAAAACTTGCGCTCGCGCGCGTGGCGTCGGCGAGTTTCTTCTGCCCGGCGGGCGAAGCGGGCGCGGGCGGATAAGGACTCGGCCCCCACTTGTCCACGGGCGACAGAGTCTCTTTCCAGCGCAGCCAAGCGATGCGCGATTCTTCGGTCAACAGATTCACGTCCTCGAAGCCGTGCGCGGTGGCGAAATCGCGCGCGCCCTGCCCGACGATGAGAATGTGGTCTGTGTGTTCGAGCACGGCGCGCGCCACTTTGGAAGGCTCGCGCACGCCGCGGATGGAAGCGACCGCACCGGCACGCCGCGTCGGGCCGTGCATACAACTGGCGTCGAGTTCCACGTCGCCGCGCTCGTTCGGCAAGCCGCCGTAGCCGACCGAGTTGTCTTTGGGGTCGAGTTCGACGATGTTGACGCCCGCGATGACGGCGTCGAGCGTGTCGCCCCCACGGCGCATCACCTCGACGGCTTTGTTGACGGCGGCCAGCCCGTTTCCGCTCGACACGGAGATGGGCGGCGTGCCCCGCCGCGCCGTCGTGGCGGGCTGCTGTTGCGCCGCACGACTCTCGACGCGCGCGGCCTCTATACGTTCGGACGACGCGGCGAGCGCGACGACGCCCGCGCTTGCCACGGTGGCCTCGGACAGAAACTTGCGACGGCTCTTGTTGATTTTCATTCGCTGAAAAAGCTCCTGGCGCGAACCCGTGCCGCGCGTGAAAGTTTGTGTTTGCGAATTTCGTTTGAGGCGTGCGGGCATCCTAGCAAATAAATTTGAAACGGGAAACAGAAATTAAGCGCGAGGAAGAAGATGAAAGGAGGGCGAGCCGGTTGGTCAACTTCCGTGCGCCGTTTGGTCAACTGTCCTGTCTGTCGTCCGCCTGTTGCGCGTCGCGGTCTCGATAGAACTGTTTGGCGCGCTCGGCGACTTCGGTGGGAACCGTGACGCGAAACGGGTGCTTGGCGACGTAGGGCGGGACGCGGCGGACGCGCGCGCCGACAATCTGAATAGCGGCGACCGCTTCTTCGTCGCTCAACTCGACGAGGCCGAAGGCGTCGGCCGCGCGACGCAGAGCACCGCGCAGGCGGTCGAGCGGCAGTTCACGTTCGGCCAGAGTCTTGCCGCGCAGTTGAAAGTCCGCGAAAGCGTAGAGCACGACGCGGTCGAGTTCGCTCGCGTCCGTCGTCTCCTTGCGGCCGAAAAGTTCCGTCTGCTTCATCTTCAAATCGAGGCGCGCCGGGGTTCAAGGGATGTGGACGCGGCGCGGGCGCGTCGTCGTCGCCGCCGGGCGATTGGGGCGCGCCGCGTCGTCCGGCGGTGGCGCGCCGCCGTTGCGTGCTGACGCGTCGGTGACTGGGGCGGGCTGCCCTTCGTGCTTCTTCAACAGTTCGGCCTGTTCGTAGACATCAAGGCGCGCGAAGATGTAGAACGGCTCGACGGCGCGCACCGGCCCCAAGTAGCGGAACGTGTTGTTGACCACTTCGCCGACGCGGAAAGTTGTGGGCGCGGGCGGCGGGTCGAAGAGCGTGCCGAGTTCGTCGCGCGTGACGGCGTAGAGTTCGGGAAGAAAATCGTTCTGCGTCTCGCGCGCGATGCGCAAGGCCGCTTGGCGCAGCGCACGGATGCGGTTCGAGTTGCGACGGTAATAAGCGGGGCTGACTTCGTGGCGGCTCACGCGGTCGTCAACCACTTCCTGCTCGGCGCGCAAGTAACCGAGATACGTGCGGACGACCGGCCCGAACTCCGCGTCCTCCGCCGCCTGTGCCCTGCGCTGCGCCGCGACCGGCGCGGCCGACCCGGCCGACGCGATGCACACCAGCGTCGCCAGCAAAGCACCCCGCCACCACTTCGTTTCCCTTCGGCTCATCTTCTGACGCACCCCGACGCCACTTTAAAAACCCTCCGGCGATTAACTTGAAGTCGGTTTCAATCCCCTCGGCCAGTTTACCACTTTCGAACGCTTGAAGGTTAGAGGGCGCAAGTTTTCATGGTCTCCTCAATTGAATCGTCCCTCGCGTCTTCGTGTCTTTACGGTTAATTCCCTTTCATAGTTTTTCACCACGAAGGCGCGAAGACGTGAAGGAAGTGTGAAGGAATGGTTTGCGCCCGCGCCGCGCACGGTGCTACATTTTTGCCGCGCCTTTCAAACAACTTTATGAGCCCGCATTCGACAGAAGGTTCGACAGACAACGCGCCCGCAGCCCGCCCCAAGCGTCGCGTCGCGCTCGGCGTCTCGGGCGGCATCGCCGCCTACAAGGCCGCGGAGATTTTGCGCGGGCTGCAACGCGCCGGATGCCAAGTGCGCGTGGCGATGACCGAACATGCCACGCGCATGATCACGCCGCTCACGTTTCGCGCGCTCTCCGGCGAGCACGTCATCGTTGACGACTACGCGCCCGACAATCCAGACCCCATCGCGCACATCACTTTCTCGCAGACGGTCGAACTCCTGCTCGTCGCTCCCGCCACCGCCAACATCATCGCCAAGTTCGCCAACGGCGTCGCCGACGATTTTCTGACTTCGACTTATCTCGCTTCAACCGCGCCCGTCGTCGTCGCCCCGGCCATGAACACGTCGATGTGGCAGCACCCGGCCACCGTGCGCAACCTCGCGCGCCTGCGAGCGGACGGCGTGCACATCATCGAACCGGACGCGGGCGAGATGGCCTGCGGCACGTTCGGCCCCGGACGCCTGAAGGAACCCGAACGCATCGTCGCCGCCGCCCTTGAGATATTGGAGGCGCGCGAGGCGCGTGCTTCGCACGAACATAATCTGGCGGGCGAGCGATTTCTGATCACGGCGGGGGCGACGCGCGAGGAGATCGATCCGGTGCGTTTTCTGTCGAACCGTTCGTCGGGGCGGATGGGTTTCGCACTGGCCGAGGCGGCGCGTGCGCGCGGCGCGGAGGTGGTCGTTGTGGCCGGGGTGACGAGCGCCGACGCACCCGCCGGAGTTCGCCTACGCCGCGCGCCGAGCGCCGGAGAGATGCACGCGGCCGTCGGGGATGAAGTTAAGCACGCGACCGTCTTCGTCGGCGCGGCGGCCGTCTCGGATTATCGCCCGGCGACGCGCGCCGTGCAGAAGTTGAAGAAGTCGGGCGCTGGCGTGACGCTCGCGCTCGAACCGACGCCGGACATCCTCGCCTCGGTGGCCGCCGCAAGGCACGACGGGCTGCTCGTCGTCGGATTCGCGGCCGAGAGCGAGAACGTCCTTGCGCACGCGCGCGAAAAACTGGTCAGGAAAAAACTGGATGCCATCGTCGCCAACGACATCACGCGCGACGGCGCGGGCTTTGACGGCGAGACGAACATCGTCACGCTCATCGCGCGCGACCGCGAAGCGCCCATCGAACTGCCGCTCATGTCGAAGCTCGAAGCGGCGCATCGCATCTTGGATGAAGTCGCGCGACTGAGGCGGGCACGCGCGGCGGACGAGGCTCGCGCCTGAGTTTGTTATGACGGATGAAAAGAGTCGTGCCGAGTTGTTGTCGCTCGCGGAAGAGACGGGCGAGCACCTGTCGTATTTGCGCGAACTCGGTGTAGATTTTTTCGAGTCTGCGGGTACAATTGAGACGGACACCGCGGCAAGACAATTTGAAGTCGGAGGCGCATCATCGCAAGCGACCGACGCACGGCGCACCGCCGCCTTGCGACGCAACGCGGAGGCCGAAGCGCGCGCCGAGAGAGAGCCGGCGGCAGGTGCGCGAACCACGGATGAGCCGCGCGCGGTGGCGACGCCGACGGTGATGCCGCCCGCGACGCCGCGCAGTGAGACCGAAGAGACGCCCCCGGATGCTTTGTACCAGACAGCTTGGACGGAGAAAGCCGAGATGCCGACGAAACGAAAACCCGTGCGCAAGCCCGACCCCGTTCCGCCTCCGCCGCAAGAGACTCTCTTCGGGGAGATCACGCCGAAGGATGAACTGAGTCTGCCGCGCGAGGGCGAAACCTACGAGGACATCCGCCAAGACATCGGCGAATGCATGCGCTGCCCGCTCTGCTGCGAAGGGCGGTCGAAGATCGTCCACAGTGAAGGCAATCCGAAAGCGCGCCTGATGTTCGTCGGTGAAGCGCCGGGCGCGGACGAAGACGCGTCGGGTCGTCCTTTCGTCGGGCGCGCCGGGCAGTTGCTCAACAAGATCATCGAAGCCATCGGCATGAAACGCGAAGACGTTTTTATCGGCAACGTCAATCGTTGCCGTCCCGCGAACAACCGCACGCCGACGGCCGCCGAAGCCGCCACCTGCAAGCCGTTTCTCCTGCGCGAAATCGCTTTGCTGCGTCCCGAAGTGATCGTCGTCCTCGGCAACACGGCGATGAAGAATCTGCTCGAAACGAAAGAAGGCATCACGAAACTGCGCGGCAGTTTCATGGACTACAAAGGCATCAAGGTGATGCCCACGTTTCATCCGGCTTATCTGCTGCGCGACCCTTCCAAGAAACGCGAGACGTGGGAAGACATGAAGAAGGTGCGCGAGTATCTGCACAAGTCGAAGGCCGGTAAATAGGACGCGCAAGCGTTCGTCGTGCGCGGTCGAGATTGAGGACTTAAACTTTCACCATGCCGGAGCCGACACTTTTCGACGACGCGCCGCCCGCCTCCGATGAGACGCCCGCAGAGATCAACGCCGAACTCCTCGCGCGCGCCATGCAACTGCCGCAATACAAAGAGCGCATCTTTATCTTCGGCGAAGGCCGCAAGGGGGCGCGCGTGGCCGTCGTCGGCGAATCGCCCGGCGCGCCCGACATCGCGAGCGGCCGCCCCTTCATGGGGCCTGCGGGCGACATGCTCACGCGCATCCTTGCCTCGATCAATCTACGACGCGAGGATTGCTACCTGACGAACACGGTCAAGATGATCTCCTCAGGCGACGAGATCACGCCCGAAGTGCTCTCCTTCTTCACGCCCTACCTGCACCGCGAACTGGCCGCCGTCCGCCCCGAAGTCGTCGTCAGTTTCGGCAACACCCCGACGCGCGCGCTGCTCCGCACCAAGAAACCGATCTCGCAACTGCGGGGCGAATTCCACGACTATCAAGGCGCGAAACTCATGCCCACCTTCAACCCCGCCTACCTCTTGCGCGACCCGACGAAGAAACGCGAGGTCTGGGAAGACATGAAAAAGGTGCGCGCCCTGCTCACCAGCGCCTGATGCCGGCGCGTGACCAAGCAAAGCATCGCACCTGTTGACCTGCCAAACCGCGCTGCCGCAACTTGCCGAGCGGTTATCATTTTCAGCGAGCCGTCGCGCCCGTGAGTTGCAAGGAGTGACGGCCGCGACATCGCGTCGAAACAAAAGCGCCGGGTGAGCTTCGCAACGATATGTCGGCGCGCGTCCGGCGCGTGGCGAGCCGCTATGCCCTACGTGATTTCCGACGACTCCCGCCGTCACCGACATTTCTCATCCCGGCCAGTTCGCTCCGGAGTTTGTTGACTAACGCTTTCGTGAGCGCGTACTCCTGCCGGAGACCATTCAGTTCGCGCTGTATTTTACGCACTTCACCCTTCTTAGAAGCTAATTGAGCGCTGGCGGCCCTTGACTGTTTGGCTCTGCCCTTTGCGAGCTGAAGGCTTCCGTTGATTGTTCGGAGACGAGCTTCCGCTTCTCTGGTTTTGGCGCGGATTGAGTTGAGTTTGTTCCCTGCCGAAGCGATTTGTTCCGTCAGTTCAGCGAGCTTAAGTTGCTTCTGTGCAATCTCGGTGTCGAGTTGTGACTTGTTATTTTTAGCCTTCGCCAAGTCTTTCGTTGCGCTCGCAGCATTCTGCTTCAGGCTCGCAACGACCTCCTCCGTGTCCGCAGCTTCTTGCTGTAGGTTGGTTAGCTGTTGCTCTGTATCGGCAACCTCTTTGTCGAGCTTTGCCTTTTCGTCCTCTCTCTCGGCAACCTGTTTACCCAACTCGTCGAGCTGTTTATTGCCTTCGGCAAGCTCCTCTTCAAGCGATATCTTTCTGCGTGTTAACTCCCCGACATCCCCCACGAGTTGCGTAAGTTTCCGCATCTGCATCCCTTGAAACACATTGAAGGCCAGTTGCACTACGAAGAGGACGGCGAGCAACTTTGTCGGCCACCCGTACGGTGAGCGGTTGCCGGTCGTTGTCGTTGCGCTCGCAACCGCGTTCGGAGAAGGCACAACTTGCTGCGGGGGAGTTTGCGGAGGAAACATCGTCTCGAATTCTCGTGTATTGTGAGAATCGGTTGGCCCGTCCGACACGTTTTGATAGACGGGGCGGCTTCTGCCGAGTCCGAAGGGATGATCGTGGTCTGATCTCCACAGATTCGGCAAAACTTCACCTGCGACTCACATCGCACTTGGCATCTTTCGCAAAACCTCATAGGACAACTCTTTTCTCGCCGGTGGGCGGGGGTTTCGAACCGTTGATAGGGTTGTCGCCTACGAGAGAGGCGTGTGACGAGGAGTTCGATTAGGGGAGATTGGCAACTGAACTTACGCCGGTCTCGAGGCGGCATTTGCCCGGAGTATATGAGAGTCACATTAGAGTAGTCAAATTTTTATCTTCCCGTGCGGGTTCTCCATGGCGGCGCGCGGCGCGGCACTCTAAATTATTCCGCTCTTCCCGCTTCACCTTTTGCGCGCTTCAAGTTAATTTAACTCGCCGTGCAAAGTTCGACCTCCATCCTCCGCCCGCCCGACGCCAAAGCCGCCCGCGGCGCACGCCAAGTCACCGCGGACGCGCCGCCGAAATATGCCGAGGTGGCCGTGCCGCTGCGCCTGTCGCAGACCTTCACCTATCGCCTGCCGCTCGCGCTCGGCGAAGAGGCTCAGGTCGGCGCGCGTCTGCTCGTGCCGTTCGGGCGCAAGCTGTTGACGGCTTACGTCGTCGCGCTGCATCAGGAATTGGACGCGAGCGTCGAGTTGGAAGAAGCGGACATCAAAGAGGCGGAAGCGCTCCTCGACGCCGAGCCGCTTATCTCGCCGGACGTGTTGGAACTGACGCGCTGGCTCGCCGACTACTACGCCGCGCCGTGGGGCGAAGTGCTCAAAGCGGCGCTGCCCGCCGGTCTCAATTCGACCGTCGAACAAATCCTGACCGCCACCCCGGAAGGCCGCGACGAACTCGCGCGCCTGCCCCCGCGTCGCGCCGCGACGAACAAAGCGCTCGCCCTGCAACTCATCGCCGCCGAGCCGGAGACGACCCTTCGGAATCTCGCCACGCACTTCGGCCAGACGCGCGCCGGGACGCTTGCGCGCCAACTCGAACAACAAGGCTGGATCAAGATCACGCACCGCGCGCGTACCGCGCAGGCGCGCGCCAAGCGACGCAAGGCCGTGCGTCTCTTGCCGCCCGAAGCGCACGCGGGCGAAGGCGCGCGCACGCTTACGGCCGCGCAGCAACGCATCGTCGATGCGCTCATCGCAACGGGCGGCGAGATGCTCTTCGCCGAGTTGCTCGACGCGGCGAACACGAGCGTTTCGTCCATTCAGACGCTTGAGCGCAGGAGCGTCGTCGAAGTGTTCGTCCGCGAAGTGCGCCGCGACCCGCTGGCGCACGCGCGCCTGCCGGAGAATACGGAATTCACACTGACCGCCGAGCAGCGCGCGGCCTTCGACGAAATCGAACAGGCGCTTCGCGCCGAGCGCGCCTACGCCGCCTTCCTGTTGCACGGCGTGACGGGCAGCGGCAAGACGGAAATCTACATCCGCGCCATGCGCACCGCGCTCAAACTCAACCGGTCGGCCATGATGCTCGTCCCCGAAATCGCGCTCACGCCCGTCTTCTCGCGTCGCCTGCGCGCGCACTTCGGAGACGCGGTCGCCATCTTCCACTCGTCGCTCACGACGGGCGAACGCTACGACGAATGGAGTCGCATCAGGCGCGGCGAAGCGCGCGTCGTCATCGGCACGCGCTCGGCCATTTTCGCGCCCGTCTCAGACCTCGGCATCATCATCGTGGACGAGGAACACGAAGCCTCTTATCGACAGCAGGAGTCGCCCTATTACAACGGGCGCGACACGGCCGTGATGCGTGCCTTGAAGGAGCGCGCCGTCGTCGTGTTGGGATCGGCCACGCCCTCGCTCGAATCTTTTCACAACGCGCGCGCGGGCAAGTATCGCTACCTGCGCCTGCCCAACCGCATCGCCAATCGCGCGATGGCCTCGGCCGAAATCGTGGACATGCGCGAAGTCTTCCAGCAGTCGGGCAAACAACAGGCGCTCTCGCCGCAACTCTTCGACGCCATCGAAGAGACGCACGCGCGCGGCGAGCAATCAATCGTCCTGCTGAACCGGCGCGGCTATTCGTCGTTCGTCCTCTGTCGTTCGTGCGGCGAGCGCATGCAGTGCCCGCAGTGCGACGTGACGCTCACCTATCACCAGCGCGAGCGCAGTCTGATCTGTCACTACTGCGACCACCGGCAGCGGCCGCCGACCGCGTGCCCTGCCTGCAAAGGCAAGTACATCTATTTCATCGGCGAGGGCACGGAGCAGATCGAAGAGATCATCAAAGGGCGCTTCCCCACTCTGCGCATCGCGCGCCTCGACCGCGACACCACGGCGCGCCGCCACACTTACGAACAGGCCATCCTGCGTTTCGGCGCGGGCGAACTCGACATGCTCGTCGGCACGCAGATGATCGCCAAAGGGCACGACTTTCCGAACGTCACGCTCGTCGGCGTCGTCTCGGTTGACGCCGGTCTCGCGATGCCCGACTTTCGCGCCAGCGAACGCACCTTTCAGTTGATCACGCAGGTCGCCGGTCGCGCCGGGCGCGGCACGCTCGCCGGGCGCGTGCTGATCCAAACTTTTCATCCCGAACACTACGCCTTGCGCCACGCCTGCGCGCAGGATTACGACGCCTTCTACGAAGAAGAGATACGCTACCGCGAGACCCTGAGCTATCCGCCTTTCGTCTCGCTCGCCTCGCTCCTCGTCCACGGCGAAGACCTGACGCGCGTGCAATCGACGGCCGCCGAAATCCGTCGCGCGCTTGACCGCGCCAACTCGGAACGCGCCTGTCGCATCCTCGGCCCCGCGCCCGCGCCGCTCGCGCGCCTGCGCGGCGAACATCGCTTCCAACTCCTGCTCAAGTCGCGCAACCGCACGCGCATGCGCTCGCTCTTAGACCTCGCGCTTGCGGAGGCGGGCGCGTCGCCCGGCTGCGATTTGAACAGCGTCAACGTCGAGATCGATCCGGTGAATCTAATGTAGCAACGTCGAACTTGATTTTGTGAATTTAAAGTGAGGAGATGCGTCGCGCGCGCGGGTGTATCCGTAGTTGAACCTTCGAGCGCCGGGCGCATGTTTGTCGATGAGACTTTCAGAACTAGCACGACTGACCAACGCGACCGTCGAGGGCGACGGCGCTGTAGACATAGAGATCACGGGCGCGGCCGGCTTGGACGAAGCCGAAGCGGGGCACGTCGCCTTTCTCGCCAACCCGCGTTACACGCCGCGCGTCCAGACCACGCGCGCTTCGGCCGTCTATCTCGCCGCAGGCGTCGAAGCGGGACGCGCCGGTCTTGCCGTCCTGCGCACGCGCGATCCTTATCTCGCCTACACGCGCGCCCTGCGTCTCTTTCATCCCGAACCCGAGTTCGCTCCGTTCATACACCCGTCGGCGGTCATCGATCCGACGGCGCGCGTCGCCGAGCGTGTCCGGATCGGGGCATGCGTGGTCGTCGGTCGCAACGTCGAGATCGCCGCCGGCGTGCGCATCTATCCGAACGTGACGATCTACGACGACGTGCGCATCGGCGAAGACTCCACGCTCCACTCCGGCGTCGCCTTGCGCGAGAGGACGCAAGTGGGGGCGCGCGTCATCATCCACAACAACGTCGTCGTCGGTTCGGACGGCTTCGGCTACGCGAAGGACGAGGAGCGCCGCTGGCTCAAGATTCCACAGACCGGGCGCGTCGTCATCGCCGACGACGTGGAGATCGGCGCGGGCACAACCATCGACTGCGCCTCCGTCGGCGAGACACGCATCGCGCGCGGCGCGAAGATCGACAACCTTGTGCAGATCGGCCACTCCTGCACCGTCGGCGAAGACACTTTACTGTGCGCGCAGGTCGGCCTCGCCGGCAGTTCGCACATCGGCAACCGCGTCATCCTCGCGGGGCAAGCGGGCGTCGCAGGCCACCTCACCATCGGCGACGATTGCGTGCTCACGGCCAAGAGCGCGACCAGCCACGACGTGCCCCCCGGCAAAATGCTCTCCGGCATCCCCGCCTTCGATAACCGCGACTGGCTGCGCTCGACGGCCGCCTTCCGCCGCCTCGGCGACATGCAGCGAACCGTTCGTCAACTCGAAACGCGCCTCGCCACACTCGAAAACGAAAACGAAAAACCCTCCGGCGAAAGTTAAATCTCTCCCTCAAAACAGCGGTGTCCGGATATGAAGCCTCCGCGTCCTCTGCGCCAACTCTCTCCGCGCCTCCCTTGCGTGAACCTGAGTCAATTAAGCATTCAACGCAGAGCACACCGCAGACGCCGAGCACGGAGAGCACACCCTGACACCACCACCCTATTCTCTAAATTTGAATTTAGTGACACTACCCTCAAAACATTTGCCTTGACAGCAAGCGAGAGATGTCTACATAATAGTTTTGAAATTGGATTTCAATTTCGCCGCCCCCGGCTAATGAAATCCAAGATTCAAGTCTTGTTTGAAATTCTCTCAGGAGTGAAGCCAGTGAAATCCTCGAACCGCGCGGCCGTGCACGTCCTCCCGTCCAGCCGCGAAGACCAACAAGTCGAAATCATTCTCGAAGACGGTGCGGGCGTCCTGTTGCGCCAATCGACGTGGACTGAAGGTCTCGGCTGGTGCACGCAAAAGACCATCCGCCTCGACGGCGAACAACTCGACGACCTGCATCACGCCATCAGCGTCGCGCGCCAACGCCTGAACCGGCAGCGCGCCGACGACGGGCAATACCAAGCGCCCGCGAATGTCATACAACTTCCGACCATCGCCTGAAATTGCACGAAGCGAAAAAAGTTGACCGCCAACAGAAAGGCAGCGGGCAGATTCTCCATCCGCCCGCTGCCTTGCTCATTTTCCGCTTCGTTCCCGGCCCTGTTCAACCAACCTGTTTGAGCGTGATGCGTTCCGTCGTCACGCTGGCCTTGCGCTCGGAGGTCAGTTTTTCGAGTTCTTCGACGTGCAGTTTTTCGTTGTAGATGCGCTCTTCGAGTTGGAAGCGCGTCGGCAGTTCGTCGTCGCCGCAAGTCTGCCACGCGGTCATGTAGGCGGCCAGCGCCTCTCGCTCCATCTCCAAATCCTGCCGCAACATCTCCAAGAGATCGGTCGACTGTCGAATCATCGCCGGTTCGACCGTCGGCACGCCGCCGAGCGCCACGATCTTGTCGCCGAGCGTGATGGCGTGCTCCTGCGACTCTTCGCCCTGCGAGCGAAAATATTTGCGATAGACCTCTCGCTCGATGCCCGTCACGAGAAAGCTGTGCTGCATGTACTGGATGACCGCGCCGAGTTCGAGACTGAGCGCGCGATTCAGGGCGTCGATCAAATTAGCGTCTGCCATCAGGTTCAAGCCTCCCGCGAACAACTTGTTTTGAGTTGACGAATTCGAGCGGATGTTACCGCGCACGTCTCCATCTGTCAAGATAACTATTGAAATAGTTAAACTTAACATTGAAATCCATTTTCAGTTGCAAAAAGAGACGGCGACTTTCGACGGCTTGAGGAATTTTCTCGTGGCTGGAAGGCGAAAAGAGTTTTACGTCACCGAACCGCCATCGACGATAACGACTTCGCCGTTCATAAAACTGTTGCGGTCGCTGACCATGAAGGCCGCGAACTCTCCCAGCTCTTCCGGCCGCCCCAGTTCGCCGCGAGGCGACCACCCCTTGTGCATCGCCAAAAGATGCGGCGGGAGCGTGTGTGCGAGTTCGGTGTCGAAGATTCCGGCGGCGATGGCGTTGACAGAGACGTTGAAGTTGGCGGCCTCGCGCGACAGGCACTTGGTGAAACCGATCATGGCGGCCTTCGACGTGGCGTAGTGGACTGAGGTGGGCAGCGAACGGATCGCGCCGATGGAGGTGATGTTGAGAATCGCGCCCTTGCGCTGGCGAATCATCTGCTTGTAGATCGGTTTCGTGACGGCGAAGAGGCTGCCGACGTTCGTGCCGATCACCTCATCCCAGGCGCGGTCGGTGGTGGTCGCAAAATTGTCGCCGCGATTGATGGCCGCGTTGTTGACGAGAATGTCGATGCCGCCCCACTCGTCCACGAGTTGGCGCGTCAGACGTTTCATCCCGACGCGATCCGTGACGGAGACTTTGAAGCCGTGAGCGCGTCGGCCGTGCGTCCTGATCTTTTGCGACACGGTTTCGGCGAGGTCTTCGCGCGAGTGATAATTGAAAGCCACATCAGCGCCTTCGCGCGCGAAGATTTCACACATCGCCGCACCGATGCCGCGCGTGCCGCCCGAAATAAACGCCCGTTTCCCTTCCAGCAACAGACTCAAATTGGCCGCTCTCCAAAAAAGCCCGCTTCCTTCGACTCGGAGCGGGCGAGATGTATGGAATACTGAATTAAAGCCCGAACCGTGCGGGCGCGTCAACCGCCGTCACGCGGACGACGACTATTACGCGATGCGCGCATCGGCCGCCGTCGCGTGTTCTTCCTCCGCGAGCACGGGCGCGGGGATGAGCGCGGTGATCTCTTCGACGATGCGGCGCGTCGCGTGCGGGATGGCGAGGCCAACCGTGGCCGCGCGCATCGTCGTGTAGTAGCGCGAGTCTTCGACCATGCGCCGGACGGCGGGCACGATGTCGCCCGCGCGTTCGAGCAGCACGCCCGCGCCGCGTTTCGACAGCAACGCGCCCGCGCCTGCTTCCTGCGGCATCGGCGCGGTCGTCGCGTCGGCGATGATCGGCACGCGGCAAGCCAGAGCTTCGAAGGTGGTCAAGCCGCCCAGTTTCGAGATCATCACGTTGGCGGCCTGCATCAACTGCTCGACGTGTTCCGAATAGCCGATGACCTTGACGGGAAACTTCGCGCCCGCCGCAATCGTCTCGGCCTCGGCGCGCAACTCCTGATTGTTGCCCGCCAGAAAGATCGCCTGCACGTCGAGATCGCCGCGCACGAGTTCGCGGAAAATTTCGGGGATGTTGCCGCCGCCGACCCAACCCGCGTTGACGAAGACGGTGAACTTCTGCGGGTCGAGTCCGAGCGCGCGGCGCGCGGCCTGTGCGGCGCGCTCGTCCGGCAGGTTGAATTTCGGATGGACGGGCATGCCGGAAATCTTGATCCGTTCGGGCGCAACGCCGTAGTCGATCAACTGCCGGCGCGCCTCTTCGCTCGCCACCAAGTAGAGGCGCACGTCGTCGCAAGCCCAGCCCTTCCAGAAGCCGTAGCAAGGGTCTGTCACGACGGTGACGAGCGGAATCTTATCGGCGAGTTTCAACTCGCGCAGGACGCGGCCGATGGCGTGT
The DNA here is from genome assembly GCA_036387235.1 of Pyrinomonadaceae bacterium. GTDB lineage: Bacteria > Acidobacteriota > Blastocatellia > Pyrinomonadales > Pyrinomonadaceae > JAIVJZ01. The sequence goes on along the minus strand of DASVUD010000039.1, from coordinate 100,899 downwards.
TGCGTCAGCGGATGGACGCTGACGACGACGTGCGGACACCAACGCTCGAACAACTCGTTGACGTAACCGACGCTGCGCCGGTAGAAAAATTCGCGCGTCTCCGGGCGAAAGCGATTGACCGCCCAGTAGAGATATTTCATCCAGTGCTGACGGTGACGCAGCAGCCAGTTGTACAAGTTCACGAGCCGCGCCGAGATCGAGTGCGACTCCTCGATGGCACGCACGATGCGCACGGCGTAGGAGTTGCCCGCAAAAAACTTCTGCAAGCCCGCCGCAATCGCCACGGCCGCCGAGCGATGCCCGCCGCCGGTGTCCGACGAGATGATCAGGATTTTCGGAACTCTGGCTCGAAACATAATTTTAGAGGTCAGAGATTAGAGGTCAGAGGTTAGTAAGAAGCAGTTTTTGTTTTTAAACTGACCTCTAGCCTCTGACCTCTGCTTTTAGGCTTTGACGGTCAACCCTTCCGCTTTGGCCTCTTCGCGCTCTAGCTGCTTGCGCGACTTCTTCATCTCGCGTTCGAGTTTCTTGATCTGGATGAGGTGCTTCGGGTTGAACGGCAGACTGGGATAGTAGCTGTTCGACTCGTGCGTGCAGAAGCAGCCCGACTTGGCCTTCTGGCGACGCTCCTGCATGGCGGGCGAGAGCCAGAGCTTCTGGAAGTTCCAGTCGTAGTCGCGCAAGTTTCCGACCGCTTCGAGGTTCTCGCAGGAAGAGACCGTGCCCTCGTCGTAGATGACGCCTCCGGCCGTGCCCGCGTAGCAGGTCATCTGCGCGCGCTGTTCCTCTTGCGCCTTCGCAATCAGGCCGTGCATGTAGATGTCGATGGCGGCTTTGAAGAAACCGGCGTCGCCGCCGTAGTTGTTCTTGATGGCGGAGTGGCGCGAATCCGAATCGATCATGTGCGCGAGTTCGGCGTAGCGCGCGTGGTCGATGTCGAGTTCCTTCGGGTCGGCTGAAGGCGGACGGATGTAGTTGAAGTTGACCTTATCGGGACGCAGATCGTATTTGAGAAAATCGTACCACTCGAAGATCGTGTCCTGATTCGTGTTCATAAAACAGGTGCACGTCTGGATGTCGAGACGCGGGTACTCGCGCTTGATCGCTTGCAACTGGCGCGCGGTGTCGATGGCGATGTCCCAAGAGCCGGGCTTCTGGCGAATCTTCTCGTGCTGTTCCTTGAGGCCGTCGATGCCGAGGGCGACGGCGACGTTCAAATTCGGGCACTCTTCGAGAATGCGCGTCACGTCCGGGATGATGCGCTTTTGAATCTGCCCGTTCGACATGAGATAGACCGATTCGAGCTTGTTGTTTTCGTAGAAGGCGCGGACGATCTCCGGCAAGTCTTTGCGCGTGAACGGCTCGCCGCCGGCGAGGATGAGCACGCCGAGGTTTCCGCCCAAAGTCTCCGAGACGCGCTGAATTTCGTGCGTCTTCATCTGGAGTTTCTTGCGCGGGCGGTCGTCGAGTTCGTCCGTGAAGAAACAGTGTGTGCAGCGCATGTCGCAGACGGACGTGACGAGAATGTTCAAGAGCACGGGCGCGAACGGCTGGCCGAGCGCGAGTTTGGCGTAGCGTTTGAGAAGTTCTTTGGTCGTATAATCCATCGAAAAACCTTTGAGTACAGGGCAGCCAATGCCGCAATAAAAACCGCGCCGTCCAGTTCGCGCGGACAAATGATCGCTTCCTACAAAGCGACAGATGAATGTAACCGTCGTCGCCTTAAAAGGCAAACTCGACGCCCCGGCGGACGCGAGCAGATTAGATGCTAACTGCCGTTCTCGCGCTCGCCGCGGGCGCGTATGCCGAGGGCGCGCATGCGGCGGTAGAGGTGGCTGCGATCCAGGCCCATCAGTTCGGCGGCGCGCGTCACGTTGTGATCGGCTTCGGTGAGTTTGCGGCGGATGAATTCGCGCTGGTGCGCTTCGCTCGCCTCTTTGAAGGAGTTGAAGCGATAGGTGGCGGCGGGCGGCGCGACGGCGTCGCCGCTGCCGAGCGGCGGCAGGTCTGCGGCGTTGATGCGCGTCTTGCGGTTCATGATGACGACGCGCTCCACCGTGTTTCTCAGTTCGCGGACGTTGCCCGGCCAAGCGTAGCTTTGCAGGACGTCGAGCGCGTCGAGTTCGAAACGCTTCGGCGGATTGCCATAAGCGTTGGAAAACTTCTGGTTGAAATGTTCGACGAGCAAAGGCACGTCTTCCAAACGGTCGCGCAAAGGCGGCACTTCAAATGGAATGACGTTGAGACGATAGAAGAGGTCTGGGCGAAATTGGCCGCGCTCGATCTCGTCTTCCAGACGCTTGTTGGTGGCCGCCAGGACGCGCACGTCCACGCGTATCTCGGTGCTGCTGCCGACGGGCGCGAAGCGTTGTTCTTCAAGCACGCGCAAAACTTTCGCCTGCGTGCGCGCGCTCATGTCGCCCACTTCGTCGAGAAAGAGCGTCGCGCCGTCGGCCAGTTCAAACTTGCCGCGCTTGGCGGCGGTCGCGCCCGTGAACGCGCCTTTGACGTGGCCGAGCAGTTCCGATTCGATCAACTCTTCGGGGATGGCCGCGCAGTTCAACTCGACGAGCGCCGCCCCGGAACGGCGCGACTGCGCGTGAATCGCGCGCGCGACCAACTCTTTGCCCGTGCCTGATTCGCCGTAGATGAGGACGCGCCCGTCCGTCGGCGCAACGGCCGCGATCTGCTTGCGCAAGGCGCGCATCGCCACGGACGCGCCGACCATCGCATTCTCTTCGTTGATTTCGGCGGCGAGCGTGGCGTTCTGGCGTTCGAGCGCGCGCTGGCGCAGGGCGTTGCGGACGGTCAGAATCGTGCGCTCGATGGAGAGAGGCTTTTCGATGAAGTCGAACGCGCCGAGTTTGGTCGCGCGCACGGCCGTCTCGATGTTGCCGTGGCCTGAGATCATCACGACGGCGCAGTCCGCGCCCGACGCGGAGAGGCGCGCCAAGGTCTCCAAGCCGTCGATGCCGGGCAGCCACACGTCCAAGAGCACGCAGCCGTATGCGCGCCGCTCGCACGCGCCCAGACACTCTTCGCCCGACGCCACCGCGTCCACCGTGAAGCCTTCGTCTTCGAGCACGCCGCGCAGCGTCTCGCGGATGCCGCGCTCGTCGTCAACAATGAGAATCGAATCAGACATAGGAAAGCAGAGGCCAGAGGTCAGAGGTTAGAGGTCAGTTGTTCTTCTTCTAACCTCTGACCTCTCGCCTCTGACCTCTGTTGTGTTTCGTCCGTGACGGGAATTTCGACGAGAAACTTCGCGCCGCGCGGGCGATTGGATTCGGCGCGGATGCGCCCGCCGTGCTCGCCCACGATGCGCTGGACGATGGCGAGGCCGAGACCTGTGCCGCGCCCGCGCGTGGAGAAGTAGGGTTGGAAGAGGCGCGAGAAGTCGTGGCGGGCGATGCCGTGGCCGGTGTCGGCGATCTCCAAGAGCAGCATGCCGCGCGCCGGGTCGTGGCCGGTGGCGACGGTGATGCGTCGTTCGCCCTCTTCGTTGTCGCTCATCGCTTCGAGCGCGTTGTCGATCAAGTTGACGGTGACACGGCGCATCTGTTCGGCGTCGAGCAGGCCGGGCGGCAGCGTGCGTGCCAGATGCACGTCGAGCCGCACGTCGTTCAGACGGTCTTCGTAGAGCGCAACGGCCTGACGCACCACCTCGTTCAAATCCGCCGCTTCGAGCCGCGCGTGCGGCAGACGCGCGAAACGCGAAAACTCGTCAACCATCGCCTTCAACCCGGCCACCTCGCGCGTGATGGTCGTCGTGCATTCCTCGACCACCTGCGCCACGCGCGCCTGCTCGCCGCGCGCAACTTCCCCTTCGCCTCCGACGACGCGAACGCCGTCTGCGCCCGCCGCGTCGCCGTTCGAGTTGGACGCGCTGTCGCGTGCATTCATCGCGTCGCCGTTCGGCTCGTGCGTTCCGTGCAGGCGTCGGAAGTTGCGCGCGATGCGCTCGGCTGAGAGTTGGATGGGCGTCAGAGGATTTTTGATCTCGTGCGCCATGCGGCGCGCCACTTCGCTCCAGGCGGCGGCGCGCTGCGCGGCCAGCAGTTCCGTCAAGTCTTCGATGACGAGCACGACGCCGCGCGATGAACGCGCGCCCGCACCGCCCTCGGCGAAGTTGCCGAGCGCCGTCGCGGTGAGCGCGACGGGCAGGACGCCTCCGTCCGAAGACGAGCCGCGCGCCAGTTCCATCTGCCACGCCGCGCGTCCCGTCCGGCGCGCGCGCACGAGCACGCGCTCCAAGACGAGATGATCTTCCACGCTCAACATCTCTCTGAACGGCGCGCCGGCAGCGGGCGTCCCGCCGAGCCGAAGCATCGAGACGGCGGCGGCGTTGATAGTCGTCACGCGATTCTCTTCGTCGAGCGAGATAACGCCGGTGGAGAGCGATTCGAGCACGGTCTCGATGTAGTTGCGCCGCTCGTCGAGCGCGAGATTCTTGTCGCGCAGTTCCGACGCGCCCGCTTCGATGCGCCGCCGATTTTCTTCCAGTTGCGCGGTCATCTGATTGAAAGAGGCGGCGAGGATGGCGAGTTCGTCGTCGGCGATGGTCGCGACGCGATAGGCGAGATTGCCGCGCGCCACTTCGTCGGCCGCTTCGGCGAGCGCGCGGATGGGCGCGCCGATGCCGCGCGCGAGATGAATGGCGCTCCACGTCGCCGCGAACAAGAGCATCAACGTGAGCAGGCCGAGCGTGGAGAGACCGAGCAAGCGCACCTTGCGCTGTCGCAGTTTGAAGTTCTCGAACGTCTGGCTGCTGCGGACGAGTTCGGCGAGTTGCGGGTCTGTGCGCCGCTCGCGCGCGGCAAACAGAGAATCCTGGCCGCCGACGGGCACTTCAATCACGTCAAAAACTCTGCCGCCGATTGTGACCTCGGTCTGTGGCTCGCCACGCGACGCCGCAGTTCGGACGCCCTCCAGAAGCGCGCTCGCATCGCCCGGCTCGATGCCGCGTGTCACCAGTCGCGGGTTCACGATATTGTCGTACGCGAGCACGGAGAAGTTGCCGCGCTCGGCCAGTTCTTCCAGTTTGGGCGTGAGATTGTCTATCGACGAGATGGCAGGCTTCGGCGTCGCCGTTGGTTCTTCCAACAGTCTCTGCGTGACGGCGACCGTGGATTTGAAACTCTCGGCCGCGCGCCGCCCCTCGTTCGTCTGCACTTCGCGCGCCTGTTGGACGACGCCTTCGGGCAGACTGCTGAACCACTTTTCGAGCGAGCGGTTAAAGAAGATGTAAGAGAAGACGGCCATCCCCGTGATCGGCAAGAGACTGACGGTGATGAAATAGACGACGAGCCGCGTCTTGATCTTCGAGCCGAGTTCGCGCGCGCGCCGCTCGCGCCGGAGTTTGACGAGGTTGCGCACGAAGATGAAGGTGAAGACGATGAAGGCGACGAAGTTGAGCGACGAGAGCGCGTAGAGCAGCAAAGTATCGGCGGCCGTGTCGGGCGTGAAAACTTCCCACAGCCCGAAGACCTGCAAAGCGATCAGCACGAACAGCAGAGACAACACGAGGCCGCCGAGCAACCACGGCGCGCTGCGTCGCTTCGGTTTCCGCTCGCCCGTCTCTTCCAATTCGGGTTCGTTCAGTTCGTCGCTCATTGCCCTTCACGAAAAAGAGAGACAGAGTTTAGCACGCGCCACTTGCGATGCGGCAGTTGGAGCGTTTCAGAAACAGATGAAACCACGAACTCACACGAAGAATGAGGTTCGTGCTTTTTCTTCTTCGTGCGAGTTCGTGGGGCTTAGTGGTTTCATGTTTTTATAACTCTTACGCACGTGTCGCGCGCAGGGCGTCTCACTCCACGCGCGCACTTTCGGTTACAATCGGCGGCGACTTCTCCACTCCGCCCGAAAAGGCCGCTTTGCACGCTAACTTAACCGGATGAACCCACTCGCTATTTTTCTCAACCGCCACGGGCGTCTGCGCAGCGGTTGGCGACTCATCATCTTTTGCGCCGCCTACTACACGGCTCTCGCCGCCTGCTTCGCCATCATCGGCCTGTTCTTCTATCTCTTCAACGTCTCGAACCCGAACGCGCGGCTCGCCGGAACGCTCGGCTATCTCTTGCAATCCTTCGTCCTCTTTGCGACCGCGCTCCTCGTCGGCTGGGCTTGCGGGCGTCTGTTTGAAGACTTGCCCGTGCGCGCGCTCGGCTGGACGCGCCATCACGGATGGCTGCGCGATCTGTTGATGGGGACGCTCCTCGGCATCGTCTCGCTCATGCTCGCCGCGCTCGTGGCGACGGCGTTCGGCGGCTTTCGCTTCGGCGTCGCGCCGACAGTCTCAAGCATCGCGTTCTTGAAGACGTTCTTCGGCTCGGCCGTCATCTTCGTCATCGCGGCCGCCGCCGAAGAGATGTTGTTTCGCGGTTACCCGTTGCAGACGATGATGCGCGCTTTGCCCTTCGCGGCGGCGGTCGTGCCTTCCGCCGTCCTCTTCGCCTACGTGCACATGGGCAATCCGAACGTCGCCTGGGGTTTCACCTTCTTGAACACGACGCTCGCTGGCCTGTGGCTCGCCGTCGCGTATCTTCGCACGCGCAGCCTGTGGCTGCCGCTCGGCCTGCACTGGGCTTGGAACTGGGCGATGGGCGCGCTGCTCGGCCTGCCCGTCAGCGGCATCACGAGCCTGACGCACGCGCCGCTCTTTCGCGCCACCGACCACGGCCCCGCCTGGCTCACCGGCGGCGCATACGGCATCGAAGGCGGCGCGGCCTGCACCCTCGCCCTCATCATCTCCACCATCTTCATCTGGAAAACCCGCTGGCTTCGCGCCGACCCGGAATTGAAGAAATTCACCGACGGCGAAATCTCGAAGGAAGAAGTAAACGGTGAATCGTAAAGCGTGAATAGAGAAAGACTGTCTGCTTCTATTCACCATTTACTATTCACGGTTTCCCTCTATTCACGATTGACGATTGACGATTCACGATAATTGATATGCGACGTTTGGAGAGCAGAGCGAAACCTTTTTTGAAGTGGGCGGGCGGGAAGAGTCAGCTTTTGCCCGACATCCAACAGTTATTGCCGCGCCAACTCAAGCAGGGAAATATCAGACGCTACATCGAGCCGTTTGTCGGCGGCGGCGCGGTCTTCTTCTTCCTCGCGCAGTCATGCGAGTTGGAAGAGATCATTATCTCCGACATCAACGTGGAACTTCTCATCGCTTACCGCACCGTGCGCGAAGATGTTCGAGGTTTGATCCGGCATCTGTCCCGGCTGACACATAACTTTCTTTCGCTTGACGAAACGGAGCGGAGTCGTTTTTTCTACGAGCAGAGAGCGTTGTTCAACGCGAGTCGAAAGAAGATGGACTTCCCGCATTTTCAGTCGAGCTGGGTGCGGCGCACGGCGCAGTTTATTTTTCTGAATCACACCTGTTTCAACGGCCTGTACAGGACAAACTCAAAACTCGATTTCAACGTCCCGTTCGGAAGATACAAGCAACCGGGCATCTTCGACGAAGACAACCTAAGAACCGCTTCCCGCCTTCTGCAAAACGTCAAAATCCTGAGCGGCGATTTCGCCATCTGTAAAGAAGCGGCCGACAAAAACACCTTCATCTATTTCGACCCGCCTTACCGCCCGCTCAGCAAAACCGCCAACTTCAACACATATTACAAAGCCGTGTTCGACGACGAAGATCAAGCGCGCTTGGCCGCCCTGCTGAGAGAGCTGAGCCGCCGTGGCGCAAAACTAATGCTCTCCAACTCCGACCCGAAAAACGAAAATCCGGACGACGATTTTTTCGACCAGCTCTACAAAGACTTCCGCATCACACGTGTTCAGGCAGCGCGTGCCATAAATTCCAATAGCGCCAAACGCGGTCATATCTCCGAACTCATCATCACAAACTATTGAGCCGGAGCGGCAACGCGCAAGGAAGAAGCACAAAAGCGGAAAGGCGCGGGAGTGATCCCGCGCCTTTCCTTTTTTTTGAACTGTCAGTTCGACTACCGCTGGTCGATGGGGACGTATTGCAGATCGCGCGGGCCGATGTATTCGGCGCGGGGGCGGATCAGTTTGTTGTTGGCATATTGTTCGAGGACGTGCGCCGTCCAGCCGGAGATGCGCGAGACGGCGAAGATGGGCGTGTAGAGATCGAGCGGGATGTCCATCATGTAGTAGGTCGAAGCCGAGTAGAAATCGACGTTCGGGTACATGCCCTTTTCGCGATGGATGTACTCTTCGATCTTGCGCGAAATCTCGTACCACTTGGTGTTGCCTTTGGCCTCGCCCACCTCCTTGGAGAAGCGGCGCAGGTGCGTGGCGCGCGGGTCTTCCGTCTTGTAGACGGCGTGGCCGATGCCCATGATCTTCTGCTTCTTCGCCAGCGCGCTCTGGACGAACTCTTCGGCCTTGTCCACTTCACCGATCTCCAAGAGCATCTTCATCACGTTGGTGTTCGCGCCGCCGTGCAAGGGGCCGGACAGCGCCGCAATGGCCGCCGTCACCGCGCCGTAGATGTCCGCGAGCGTGCCCGCCACGACGCGCGCCGTGAAGGTCGAAGCGTTCAGTTCGTGGTCGGCGTGGAGGATGAGGCAGATGTCGAAGATGCGCGCCTCGCGCTCGTCGGGCATCTCGCCTTTGAGCATGTAGAGAAAGTTGGTGGCGATGTCGAGTTCGGGTTTGGCCGGGATCGGTTCGAGGCCGTTGCGGATGCGTTCGATGGCGGCGACGATGACGGGAAACTGCGCCGTCAGGCGCGTCGCCGTGCGCAGTGCGCCCTCGCGCGAGATGTCGCAGCACTCTTTATCGTAGAAGTCGAGCGCGGAGACGGCCGTGCGCAACATGTCCATCGCTCCGGCGTCGCGCGGGAAGGCGCGTATGAATTCGAGAACTTGCGGCGGCAGTTCGTAGTGCGCGCCGATGTCTGCTTTGAAGGCGTCGAGTTCGGCGCGGCGCGGCAGGCGGCCGTGCCAGAGCAGATAGACGGTCTCTTCAAAAGTCGAGTGCGCGGCCAAGTCGTGAATGTTGTAGCCCTGATAGATGAGTATGCCCTGCTCGCCGTTCACGTCGCCGATGGATGAACTGGCGGCCACGACGCCGCGCAAGCCCGCGCCGCCCGCCGCTGCGGCGGCAGCAGGCGCGCCCGCATCCTTGCGTGTCTCCGTCGCCGGGGCGGTTGCAGCTTCCTTCGCGTTTTCCATGTTGGGTGTCCCTTGAAGTTGTTGAATTTGACTTGAAGATAACAAATGGACTGACAAGTGACAAGCGACGAGTGGGCGGAGTTGGTAAATGGTAAATGGTGAATGGTGAATGGAAGAAAACAGTCAATCGTGAATCGTAAAAAGCTGTGAATCGTGAATCGTAAATCGTGAATAGAGACTGCAAAGCGCGGTCGTTGCGGCCTCGTGCGGCGGCGGGTTTTTCGCTTACGATTCGAGCGGGACGACGCGCACCGCTTGGCCGCGTTCGACGCGAAGTATCTGTGCGGCCGAGGCGCGGTCGGCGGCGATCTCAAGGAAGCCCGCGCTGCCCCAGATGGCGAACAGCCCGCTCTCGGCCTCTTCGCTTGCTTCCGTCTCCTCCGCATAGAAACGGCGAAACGAAGTGATGACGCGCCCGTTGATTTCCAGACGCACGCCGCGCGCGAATTCTTCAAAGGCCAACTCTCGCCGCGTGATGTTCGTCACGAGATTGCCGAAGCGGTCGATGTGTATGACTGAGGCAGACCACGCCGCCGCACCGCCGTCGTCCGCGCGCGCGGGTGCGAGCGGGGCGAGCCGTGTGTCGTCTTCAATCAACCGGCCGAACGTTTCGGGCGACACGCCGTGGGAAAGCGCGGCGGCCACGGGCGCGAAGATGTCGCGGCCGTGGAAGGTCGCGCTCACGTGCGCGCGGAAAAATTTCTCGTTCGTCAAATGAAAGACGCTAATGTTTCGTTCGCGTTCGCGGACGTAGCTGAAGAGGCCGTTGTCGGGGCCCACGAAGAAATATCTCCCGGTTGCGATGAGCAGAGGACGACGCGCCGAGCCGACGCCGGGGTCAACCACGCCCACGTGAATCGTCCCCGCCGGAAAACTGTCGTAGGCGGCGAGCAGCGTGAACGCGCCCGCCCGTATGTCGTGAGCGGGAATCTCGTGCGTGAGGTCAACGATCCGCGCGCGCGCGTTGACCGACAAAATCACGCCCTTCAACGCGCCGACGAAATAGTCGGCCGCGCCGAAGTCCGTGAGAAGTGTGATGATCGACATGGGAGAGAAGGAAGAAGAAATGGGGAAAGGTTAAAGGGTAAGGGGGAAAGGGAAAGAAAGACAAAGGAAAGAAGGGAGAAGAAAAACGCGCGTTGCAGCGCCCCGGTATTTCTTTTCCCTTCCCCTTTCCCCTTTCCCCTTTTCCCTTTCCCCTTATTGAATTCGCGTGTCGGTCGAGGTGCGGATCATCAACTCTTGGCCGCGTTCGAGGCGTATGTCTTTGCCGCGCGAGGTGATCGCCCCGCCCGCACCGATGCTGCCGCCGATGACCGCGCCGATGGCCGCGCCTTTGCCGCCGCCCGCAATCGCGCCGATGATCGCGCCTATTCCAGCGCCCGCGCCCACCTTCGTCACGTCGTCCTTCGTCGTACTCTTGCCGCGCACGCCGCCCTCTTCGTCAACGTCGCCGACGTTCCCGGTCGAGCGGCCGACCACTTCGACCACTTGCGCGTTGAAGTTCGTGAAGCGCCCGTCGGGCAGGCTGATCTGCTCGAAGTCGAGTTGGAGTTCGGCCGTGCCGCGCACCTTGCCCGCGCGCCTGACGTTCTTGACGCGCCCCGTCACTTGCGCGCCCGCGTACTCGGCCGGTTCGATAACGCGCGCCTCGAAGCGGTCGCCGCGCTGCGTCGCATCGGTCGAGAGATTGGTCAACAGTTCGACGCGCATGGTCGTGTCGGAAGGAATGTCGAGCGAGCCGATCTGTCTCGGCGCGCCGCCGCTCGCGGAATCGCTCGCGCGCCCGTTCGAGTTGGAATCGGAGACGCCGCCCGCCGTGTCGTTCGACTGTCCGACAGCTATCCGGCCGCCGGTCGCCGCGCCGCGCCGGGCGAGTCCGGCGGGGACGGCCGAGTCGAAGCCGCGACGGTCGAAGCCCGCTTCATAACCCGTCTCGAAACCTTGCTGGTAGCCGTCGCGGTAAACTTCGAGCGAGCCGTAGGCGGCGATGTAGGCGCGGTCGGCGCGCGTGTATTCTTCCTTGTTGCGATAGTCGCGCGCGGCGCGTTCGATTGAATCGCGATAGCCCGCCTGATAGCCGTCGGAATAGCCCGTGCGATAGCCGCGTTCGAGCGCCCCGGCCTGCTGCTGCGCGGCCGCGTTGGCGTCCGTGTCGGTCGTCGTTGAAGCGGCGCGTGAGACGTGCATGGCGGGGAGGAGGGCGACGACGAGCGCGAGCGACAGGGGGGCAAGCAAAAATCGTGTGCGGGTCTGCATAAGTTCTCTCCTTGAAGAAATGTTTCCGGCCAAAGGGCTACAGCGGCTCGTCGAATCTTCGGCGCGCGTGGCTGCTCGCGCATCGAGCGTCTGAACGGTTCTCTCCCGACGGCGTATGCTAACACTTCGATTCGCCGTCGTGAACCGACTTTTGAGGTCGCTTGACCGCGCACACTCGCGCCGCTAGACTGCGAAACGTGCCGCTCCAAGAACATGCGCCCTGCGGGCTGTGGGAGAGAAAACGCCCCGGCGCACAAAGCTGTCAGTCGCTTGTGATGTTCGGCGGCCGACCGGCAGTTGTCCGCCTTGTCAGTTGACACGGAACAACCGACGAACGACGAATCGCTTTTTATGCGCAGAGTTTATTTAGACAACAGTGCGACGACGCCGGTTGACCCGCGCGTGGTCGAGGCGATGCTGCCTTATTTGATGGAGAAGTTCGGCAACGCTTCGAGCGTCCATTTCTACGGGCAGGAGGCGCGCGTGGCGCTCGACCGCGCCCGCCGCGAAGTCGCCGCACTGATCAACGCGCGGCCGAACGAGTTGGTCTTTCTCTCCGGCGGCACGGAGGCCAACAACCTCGCCATCCGCGGCATCGCCGAAGCGAACGCGGAACACGGCCGCCACCTCATCACTTCGCAGATCGAGCACTCGGCCGTGCGCGGCGTCTGCGACGCTTTGGAGCGGCGCGGTTGGGAAGTGACGCGCCTGCCCGTCTACGAAAACGGCATCGTGCGCCCCGCAGACGTGCGCGCCGCGCTCCGCCCCGACACGGTGCTCGTCACGGTCATGCTCGCCAACAACGAGATCGGCACAATCCAACCCGTCGCGGAGATCGGTGCGCTCGTGCGCGAGGAGCGCGGGCGCGGGCGCAAGTATCTGTGGCTGCACACGGACGCCGTGCAGGCGGCCGGCCGCATGACGATTGACGTAGACGCGCTCGGCTGCGACTTGCTCTCGCTCTCGGCGCACAAACTCAACGCGCCGAAGGGCGCGGGCGCGCTCTACGTGCGTCGCAGCGTCCGGCTCGCGCCGCAATCAATCGGCGGCCATCAGGAACGCGAACGGCGCGCGGGCACGGAATCGATCCCACTCATCGTCGCCTTCGGCCATGCGGCCGCGCTCGCGCGTGAAGAGTTGCAAGGACGCATCGAACACTTGAGACGCTTGCGCGACGAGTTTGAAGCGGGCATCGAAGGGAAAGTCTCGGACATCGTCTTCAACGGCGACCGCGAAAGACGTCTGCCGCACCTGTCGAACATCTCTTTTCGCTACATCGAAGGCGAAGGGTTGCTCATCAATCTGGACATGCAGGGCGTGGCCGTCTCGACCGGGTCGGCCTGTTCCTCCGGCTCGCTCGAACCCTCCCCCGTCATCCGCGCCATCGGCCGCGACGAAGAACTCGCGCGCGGCTCGATCCGCTTCAGCCTCGGCAAAGACACCACGCGCGAAGACATCGCATACGTCCTCGAAGTGCTCCCCCGCGCCGTCGAAAACCTGCGCCGCCTCTCGCCGCTCTACGCGAAGGTCTCAAGTTCCAAGTCCCAAGTCCCGAGTCTTTCCTGACTTGAGACTTGGAACTTGAGACTTGAGACTTGAGACCGCCGATGTCCTACTCCGAAGTTTTCAGAGACCATCTCGCGCATCCGCGCAACGGCGGCGAACTCGCGGACGCGGACGCCGCGGCCGATTTGACAAATCCCGTCTGCGGCGACCGCCTGCGCCTGACCTTGCGGATACGCGACGGCCGCATCACGGCCGCGCGCTTTCTCGCCTACGGTTGCCCGCCCACGCTCGCCTGCGGCTCCGCCCTCACGCAGATGCTCGAAGGCGTCACCACGGACGAGGCCGCCCGCATCACGCGCCAACAACTCATCAAATTTCTCGACGGTCTGCCCGCGCGCAAAACACACGCCGCCGCCCTCGCCATCGAAACGCTCCACGCCGCACTGAATCAGCACCACAGCCTCAAGTCCCAAGTCCCGAAGTCCCAAGTCCCGAAGTCCCAAGTCTGAAAGCCTCTCCTGATTTGAGACTTGAGACTTAGGGACTCGGGACTTGAGACTTTATCGAGTGATATACTGCGACCGTCCGGCCTTTGAATGTTGAGAGGTGCTTTATGTCTCGCCAAGCGAAAACTTACGTCGCCCCCGAAGAATATCTGGCGCTCGAACGTGAGGCCGAGTACAAGAACGAATATTTCGACGGCGAAATCTTCGCGATGGTCGGCGCGAGTCGGAAGCACAATTTGATCTCACTTAACGTCGCCGTGATACTGCACGCGCAGTTAAGGAATCGACCCTGCGAAGTCTACACGGGCGATATGCGGATCAGGATTGAAAGCGCGAACATCTACACGTATGCGGACGTGACGGTGGTGTGCGGCGAGCCGAAATTTGAAGACGGTTATTTGGACACGCTGCTCAATCCGGATGTGATCGTCGAAGTCCTATCGAAATCGACCGCCTCTTACGACCGCAGGCAAAAGTTCGCCTTCTATCGCACCATCGAATCTTTGACCGACTACATGCTCATCTCGCAAGACAACTTTCACGTCGAACATTATGCCAAGCAGCCCGACGGCCGTTGGCTGCTCTCGGATTATCGCGCGGTCGAAGACGTAGTGCCGCTCGATTCGCTTCCGTGCTCTCTGCCCTTGCGGGAAATCTACGGCAAAGTGTCCATGCAGTGAGTTACACGACGGCGAAACACAAGAAGGGGCGACGCGCTCTGAGCGCGTCGCCCCTTCAGTGTTAAGCGGAGTTTGGTTTCTACTTCTGCTCCGGCTGGCGCATGCGCATGATGTTGACCGGCTGCCGGTCTTCCCTGACGGTGTAGTCGGAGGGCACTTCAAAGAGCGTGCGCGCCGGTTCAGCGCGGTTGATGTTGGTCAGGCGGAAAGTGGTTTCGCCAAAGCGCGGGTCGCTGTGTTTGCTGAGCACGACCGTTTGCAGTTCGGGCGCATACCAACGTTCGGAGACGATGCTGATCGCGCGTTCGTTTCCGATCATCCCGGCGGGGAACGTCAAAGTCGTGCGCGTGCCTTCGGCTTCGACGCCTTCGATCAACTGTTTGCCGAGCGATTCTTTCAACGGCTTCACGCGTTCGCCCACAGGAGAGTGTCCCGGCGCGAGCGTGCGCGTGAAGGTGGTCGTGCCGCCCGTGCCCGCCTCGCCCGCTTCTTCTTCCTTCGGCAGCGTGAAGACGAAGGAGATCGTGCCCGAAACTTTAACGGGACTGCCGCCCAACTTCGTCGGGCTGAATTGCCACTGCCGCGCGGCGTCAACGGCGGCTTGCTGCAAGAGCGGATGACCGGCCGTCGCCTTGGCCGATTCGACCGCGCCCGTCTCGCCGATGACGATCTGCACCGAGACAGGCCCCTGCGCCCCCGCCGCCTTCGCTATCGGCGGGTAAGTCGGCGGAACTCGCTTGATCGCCTTGCCCGACAAATTGCCGCCGCCCGCGCTCGTCGTCGTCTTCGGCGCGCCTTCCTGCGTTAAGACGACCGCGCTCGCGCCGTTTCCGCTGCGCGTGAAGACTTGCGTGCGCGGCGACTCATTCGTTCCCTGCTCGCTTTCGCTGAACGTGCGTTTGAACGTCAGCGTGTTCGACATCTTCTGCGCCGTGCGCGTGCGCGGGTTGAGAACGTAATGCGCGCCCGCCACCGGGTCGTTGATGAAGATGGTTTGCGCCGGTTCTTCCGAAGTCGCCCACGGCCCGATGTGGTTGAGAGTTTGATCGCGGCGCGTGCGCCCTTCGCCGTCGCGGTAGATGCTGGCCTTCGAGGTGTGCGTGATGCGGTTGCCGTCGGCGAGCGCTTGGACGGATTCGGTGACGGCTTCGGCCGAGTAGGGAGCGCCTTTGACGACCTTGCTGTCGAAGTGCATCTCCGACGACACGAAACTGAAGCCGAAGGATTCGCCCGGCGCGCCCGGCGCGATCTGCATCTCGAACATCTCGCCGTGGCCGGGCATCATTTGGATGCGCGGCATCTCGTCCAGACGCTCGATCAACACATTCGTTTCGGGCGGCGGAGGCGGCGGTGCTTGCTGCGTCCTCTGCTGCGTCTGCGCAAACAGCGCGCCCGTGCCGTTCAACAATAGAGCGAGCGCGCACAGTGCGGCGGTCGTCCGTAAACGTCTCTTCATCTCTTAATCTCATCCTTTCTCAGAACCTGGCTCAACTGAAACTTCTGAACGCTGCGGCGGAGTCTGTAGAGCTGCGCGCCAACTTTTCCGGCGCGTGCGGCCGTCAACTTCCGTGCGCAACCTTTTTCCGGGCTCACGCGTCAACGCACGAAGCGAATGGCGCGTGCGAGTCCGTCGTTGCCGAGCAGCACGTCGGCCTTGACCGTCTCGTTGCTGCGTTCGGCGTTCAAGGGTAGGCCGAGCGAGGCGAGCGCCGCGCGCGGCAACTTCACGCGCACCACTTGTCCGCTTTCGAGCGGCTGCGCTTCGGGCGCACCGGCGACGAGCGGAATAAACTCCGTCACGCTCTCCGCTTCGCCGGGCTTCGACGCGCCGCTCGCCTGATTGTTCGCGCGCACGTCGTCGCCCTCCGCGAAGACGGCGCTCCCGCCGTCGATCACCTGTCGCGACGCGATCATTCTCGGCGCGGCCGGGCGCACGAATCTTGCGGGCGCGCGCCCTCCCGCGGCTGCAACTAACTGCGCCGCTTGCCTTCGTTCGCGTTCGACGCGTCCCGTCGAAGTGTGCGCGGGCGAAGCGGTGGCGGGCGAAATAGCGACGGATTGACTTTGAGCGAGCGTGCGATCCGCCTGCGAAACGCGCGTGGGCATTGTCTCGCGCTCAGATGCGTTGCCGGCGGCCGTCTCGACGTTCGATGCACTGTTCGTCTCAACGTTCGGCGCATTGTTCGTCTCATGGTTCGCAGTCGTGTGCGCGCCGTTGCTCGCGGCAATCGTCACCGTGTCCGGCGTGGTTCGCGTGAACTGCTTGTAGAGCGCGACGAGGGCGACGAGGGCGAGCGACGCCGCGATGGCCGTCGTCAGGACACGCGCAAGCCGAATTCGTTGCTGCGACGAAACGTGCGCGGCCTTTGTCTCAACGGGCAGCGCGAGCGGCGTCGGCCGCACGAGGCGCGCGCGCGTGGCGGTTGCGTGCGCGCCCGCTTCGACCTGTGCGTCCGGCGCGTGCGCGGCATCGTCGTGCGTCGGGCTTTGCGCAGCGGCGAGATTCTGGCGGAAGGCCGAGAGCAGTTGCGCTTCGAGACGCGCGGGCGCGCCGAGGTCTTTCATGCTAGCCGCAACCGTGCGCAGCGCGCCCGTCAGACGCTGCTCTTCGCGCAGGCGCGCCCCGCACGCCTCGCAAGTTTCGGCGTGGCGGAGCGCCTCCTCGCGTGCGGCGGCGTCCATCACCGGCGCGCGCGCCGCTTCGACGATGATTGATGTGAATTGCTGACAGTTCATGCGAAACACCTGAGTGGATCAAAGTCGTTCGTCGCCGCCTTCGCGTCGCGCGCGTGCGCCTCGCGCAATCGTGCGCCGAGCAGCGTGCGTGCGCGATGCAGGCGCGAGCGCACCGTGCCGACGGCGCAGCCGAGCGCGTCGGCCGCTTCCGCGTAACTCATCTCGTGCAACTCGCACAAGACGACCACCTCTCGATAATGCGCGGGCAGAGCCAGAACCGCGCCCCTCACCGTCTCGATCAACTCGCTGCGAGTCAGTTCGGCCAGAGGGTCTGCGGGCGAGACCGGATGTGCCGCCACGCCGCCGTCTTCCGTCGTCTCGTCCGCGAGCGCCACGAAATGCCTCTCCTTCTCCAGACGCCGCAACACCTGATTGCGCGCCACGCCGTAGAGGTACGACGAGAGCGTGCCGCGCGACGGGTCGAACAACTGCGATTCGCGCACGAGCGTCATAAAAACTTCCTGCGTCACGTCTTCGGCGATGCCTTCCGAACCGCACATCTGCAAAGCGAAACGATAGATGCCCGCCTGTCGGCGACGATAGAGCGCGGCGAAGGCGTCCGCATCGCCCGCGGTCGTCCGCTTCAACAATTCCTCGTCGCTGTGCTCAGGAGAAGCTCTCATCTTCACACGCCGTTCATTTTGCCACGACACACCTAATTCGCCCCGCCCGCCCGAAAAGTTCCACAAAGTGCGAGCGCGCAGGCGACGACCCTAGAGCACTTAAGAAAACTAAAACCGAGGAACCACGAAGTCACACGAAGACACACGAACCTTTGCTTCGTGTTGTTTCGTGTGTCTTCGTGGCTTCAACGTTTTGTTGGTCGCTCTTAATTTTTATGTCTGTCGGTTATTCGCGCGCGGGAATTGAGTCGAGCCTTTGTCGCGCCTCTGCGGCTT
This sequence comes from Pyrinomonadaceae bacterium, assembly GCA_036387235.1. GTDB lineage: Bacteria > Acidobacteriota > Blastocatellia > Pyrinomonadales > Pyrinomonadaceae > JAIVJZ01. The sequence continues at coordinate 83,149 of DASVUD010000039.1, read as the reverse complement.
CGTGGCTGCGCGGATAGCGGCGCACCAGCTCGCGCCAACTCTCGCCGTCGTAGCGAAAACGCTTCGCGGCGCGCTCGAAGATGAACGTGACGCCCTGCTTGTTGTAGCGGTCGAGTTCGTTGAAATTGAGGAAGTAGCTTTCGACGGGCGCGCCGCCCGCCGCCATCTCGCGCTCGTCGAGACGGCGCGCGGCATCGCGCGACAATTTCGCGGCCGCTTGTTCGGCCTCGTCGCCGAACAACAGGAGCACGGCGGGTCGCAGAGGCGAGCGCGGAAAGTTGTCGAGAAAGATGCGCGCACGCGCGATGCGGTCGAACTCCGCCGAGCCGCGTATCAGGCGCAGCAGGCGCTCGTCGTCGCCCGCGCGGACGGGCGACGCGACCGATTCCGCTTGCAACCAACCGCTCGTGCGCCGCGTCAACGCCACACGATAAAAGTTCAACCCGTGCGCGCCTCGACGCGTGCCCGTCAAGGCCACCGCGCGCCCGCGCCCCAGACGTTGCAAGAGATTCGCCGTCAAACTCGGCGCGTCTCTGAGCGCGGCCAAACGCTCGTCAACCACGACGGCGTGCTGCCCGCCGAGCGCTGCGGCGGGCGGGCGTCGCTTTCGCTGCTGCGCCCGCGCGCCCGCGTGCGACAAAAGCAGACAAGCGCACGTGGCCGTTAACAAAATCTTAACCGGCGTGCGCGTGGCGCATAACTTGATCAAAGAGCCGGCGACTTGGAAGAACGACTCCGCGAGTTGAATCGATGAGTTGACGTGTCGGACGAACGACTCCGCGAGTTGTGAAGAGGAAACTCGTTTGAGATTCGTTGAGTGTCGAAGAGTCGGCCGGCGTGGCGACAAGAGCAAGTGTTGACATGAAGGCACACGTTGCGACGAAAGCGAACGCGGCGACAAGAGTAAGCGTCGAGACATGAGGAAAAGGTCTCCTTTCGCTGTGTTGAGGTTTTGAGGAAACGTGCAAACCGGCCGCTCGTATCGCGCGCGTGTGAAGTGCTAGCGTGGCGCGCGGCGGCGCGGGTTTGCGGCTAACAGTGCATCGAGTTTAGTGCGTGCGGCGCTTTGTTTGGTGCGCGCGGCGAGTCCGGCGTGGTGGAAGTGGCAGATGGCGAGCGCGAGCGCGTCGCTGGCGTCGTGAGGCTGCGGTATCGCTTTGAGCGTGAGCAGCACGCGCACCATCTCCTGCACCTGTTGTTTCTCGGCCGCGCCATAACCGACGACCGTCTGCTTGACGAGACGCGGCGCATATTCCGCGATCTCGACTCGCGCGCGTTCGGCCGCCACCAAGATCACGCCGCGCACCTGTCCGAGTTTCAGAGCCGTCTTCACGTTCGCCGCGAAGAACATCTCTTCGACGGCGCACACGTCCGGCTGGAAGCGCCTTAAAAGTTCCTCCACGCCGTCGCTGATCTTCAACAGGCGCGCCGCGAAACGCTCGCGCGGGTTGGCCTTCACCGTCCCGAAATCGACGAGGGCGTAACGGCGCGCCTCGCCCTCGACCACGCCCCAGCCCGTCGTCTCGCTTCCCGGATCAATGCCAAGCACGCGCACGCCTCTTTATACCTCAGATGAAGAGTTGATTTCAGACAAAAACGTCTGTCTCAATCCAATAAAGTTTGCTCCGGATTGATTGCACGGCCTTGCCATCAGTCAATGCAATCAGCCAATTACTTTTAGACTCCCTGCCCGAACTTGCCGCTCGACGCGGTGCGTTAGCGGCGTGTGAGGCCGGGGGCAAAAAGGCGCTCTCCTTTGAAGACTAGCGACGGGCGTGCGGCAAATTGGCGAAGCTCCCGCTGAGAGTGAGTGGTTCTGAAGGCCACGCGTCGCCCGGATTAGCCCCGGCTTCCGTATCGAGAATCTTCCCGGTCTCGGCATTCACGCAGTTGGCGAGTTCGACGTGGAAGCGGCCGTCGAGCACGTCCGAGCCCGCGCGCGCCTCGGCTTGCAGATAGCCCACGGGCGCATCCGCCGGTCGGCAGCGCAGCGTATACTTTTTCTCCGCGATCTCGATGGGGAACACGAGCTGCGTCCCCGGAGCGACGCGCCCCTGGCCGTCCGTCTCGATGAGAAGTTGCCAACCTTCGGCGCGGAGTTCGAGGTGGTCTTGTCCGGCGCTGCCGACCTGCGCGCCACGGCTCGCGTGGTCGAAGCGCAGCTCGCCGCCCCCCACCAGCTTCGCTTCGAGCTTGGCCGGGAGTATGCCGAAGAGGAAGCGGTCGCTGCGCGGCTTTTCGACGCGCACCTCGAACGACATGCCCCCGGACGTGTTCGGCGCGCTCGCGGCGTTAGGGTCGCCCGGTCGCCGGACGATCCAGACGAGCGAGGCAAGCAACGCCAGCGCGACAATGATGATCAGCGATGCCTTCAAGGGTCTCTTCATATCAGACATGATCGCCGCGGATCGTGGCGGCGGTCAAGCGAGGGTTATTTCGATAGTGGTTAGTTTGACGGGTTGGACAAAGATGTGTGCGGAAGAATTTCACGCTGGAGGCGCGAAGAAGGAAAACCAAAGACGCAAAGAAAACCACTCACTTGAGTAGCCAGTCAATCCTTTGCGCCTTACGCTTTAGCTCTTTGCGCCTCCGGCGCGAACGCTCTTTATTTCAAACTGAACTACTACCTGTTTCAGCTATTTATTGACAAAGTAAGAAAGCGCGCTTACAGTCGCGCGCTCTCTCAAGCAAAGTCGCCGCCCGCCGGTCGCCTCGCGTGATGTCTTCGCCCTAACCGACGCTGCCCGTCCGTTCTTCGTGGCGTCCCGACTCTTGCCCCGACCGCTTCGCTCTCGCGGTTGTAACCCTTCACAGGAGACTACCCATTATGGAATACGGTGAACGCATGTTACAGAAAACTTTGAAAGGGCCGGACGTGGCCGAACTGCAACTCCGGCTCGCGGGCTTTCGCGGCACTGTCCCCGACGGAGATTTCGGCCCCGGCACTGAGATGCAAGTCGTCCGTTTTCAAGCCGACTACATGAAGATGCAGACGCCGACCGGACTCGTCGACCGCGAGACGTTTCTCGCCATCGACAAATTCGCGGACGACTTCCCCATCAACTTCAACGACCTGAAATGTCCCTGCGGAAAGTGCAGCGGCTTCGGTCAGGGTCTCTTCAAAGGCCGCTACATGACGGGCAAGCCGAAAACCGAGATGTACTATCGCTACGAATATCCCGGCGTCCATCGCATGATTCTCTGGGCGGCGCGCGCGCTCATGTTCTATATCCCGGATCGCAAGTTTCAGGTCAATTCCAGCTATCGTTGCAGCGTGAGAAACCAGCAGACCAACCGCAGCAGCACCAACCATCACGGCAAGGCCGTCGATCTGGACATGGAGCTGAACGCGGGCGAGGACAAACAGGACGACTTGAAGAACTGCAACCGGGCGCGCGCCATCGCCGTCGAGACGGCGCACGCGCAGGTCGGTTGGGGCGCAAATAACCGCAAGGCTCTGGAGCCGCCCGACATCGCGCCGACATGGGTGCACTACGACGTGCGCTGCTACGAGCAGAAATATTTGAAGGACGAGTATTTCTGCAAAACGCTCAAAGACCTCGACAACCGGAAGCCGATCAAAATCTAGAGCCGACGGCAAAACATTAAGAGTTAAACCACGAACACACACTAAAGAACACGAAGAAGAGGTTCGTGTTCTTTAGTGTGTGTTCGTGGTTTCAGGTTTTTGTTGGTTATGTCTAAGCGTTCGCCATTTCCGCTTCGTCGATGTCGAAGTTGGCGGAGACTTTTTGCACATCGTCGTGGTCTTCGAGCACTTCCATCAACTTGAGCATCTGGCGCGCGTCCGCGCCTTCGAGTTTGACGTAGGACTTCGGAACCATCTCGACCTCGGCCACCTGCGGCTCGATGCCCGCCTGCTTGACGGCCTCGTGCACGGCCTCGAAATTTTCCGGCGCGGTGATGATCTCGAAGTTGTCTTCGTCGTCGCGCAAGTCTTCCGCGCCCGCCTCGGTCACGATCTCGAACAACTCGTCCTCGCTCTTGGCCGCTTTCTCCACGACGATGTAGCCCTTCTTCTCGAAGTTCCAAGATTGCGAACCGGAGACGCCGAGGTTGCCGCCGTATTTCGAGAAGGCGTGACGTATCTCCGCGACGGTGCGATTGCGATTGTCCGTCATCGCTTCGAGGATGACGGCGACGCCGCCGGGGCCGACGCCCTCGTAAGTGATCTCTTCGTAGTTGACGCCCTCTTCTTCGCCCGTGCCGCGACGGATGGCGCGCGCGATGGTGTCGTTCGGCATGTTGCCCGCTTTGGCATCGGAGACGGCTTTGCGCAGGCGCGCGTTGGATTCGGGGTCGCCGCCGCCCGTGCGCGCCGCGACGGTCAATTCTTTAATCAGTTTGGTGAACAGTTTGCCGCGCTTGGCATCGAGCGCGCCCTTCTTGTGTTTGATAGTATGCCACTTGGAATGTCCAGACATTTTTACAGAGTTCCTTGTACGCGTGTTTGATTCGAGAAGTGAGACGCGCGACTATATCACGCACTTTTTCCGCGCCGCAACCGATGAAGCAGAGAGGTCGGAGGTTAGTGATCAGAGGTTAGTGATCAGCGTTAACACGAGCGAATTTCACTTCTTATTTTCCCGACTTGTGATGCGCCGAACGCGAATCTCAGTCGTCGCCGACTAAACTCAACAACTGTTCGGGCGTGGCACCGTGGACGCGGACGAGTTTCGTTTTCGAGGCGTGGCCGCTCTTGATCTCGACGGCGCGCGCAGGCACGCCGAGGGCGCGTGCGAGCGTGCGCGCGAGTTCTTCGTTGGCCGCGCCTTCGACTGGCGGGGCAGCCACGCGCACGCGCAAAGCGCCTCCGTGTGTGCCCGCTACTTCGCTGCGCGAAGCGCGCGCGACGACGCGCACGTGGAAAGTGAGCGCGCCGTCCGTCTCCGTCAAATGCAGCATCGTGCGGTTTAGCCGAGCGTGGTGCGCCCGAATTGTAGGAGCGTCCCGGCGATGGCCGCCTGAAACAGCCAGATGAGCAGAAAGGCCACGAGCGGCGAGATGTCGAAAAAGCCGAGCGGCGGGATGATGCGCCGCAAAGGGCCGAGCAGAGGCTCGGTCGCCCCCACGAGAAAACGCATTACCGGATTGTGCAAACCCATCATGCCCCAAGAGAAGATGATGCGGATCAAAATCAACATCGCGTAGACGCCGAGAAAGCCGTAGAGCAACGCCCCGACGAGTTGGACGGGACGGCCAAGCGCGGCGAAGACCACGACGCCGTTGACGGTGTCGATCACGTCGCCCGTCAGACGCAGCGCCAGCCAACCGACGAGAATCACGATCAAGATGGTGACGAGCGGAGCCAGGTTCGGCGCGAAGCCGAAACCGAGCAGCGCGCGGCGCACCGGGTTGACGAACGGGTCGGTCAGGTTGCGCACGAGCAGCACGGGGCGACTGAACGGGTTCAAGTCCGCGTAGTTCAAAGCCAGCCGGAGCAGCATCAACACGATGGCCGCGACGATCAGGCCGACGACGGCGACCGTGACGAAATAGAGTACGATCTGAAAAAATGGTGTGAGTGGTGGCATATCAGTTTGACTTTTATCACCGACCGGACGGGGGCGCGTGCGCCTCCCCATTTATCGTTTCCCGCGCGCGCCGAAAATCGCCGTGCCGACGCGCACCAGCGTCGCGCCCTCCGCAATCGCCACCTCGAAGTCGTGGCTCATGCCCATCGAAAGTTCGCCGCGCCCGACGCTGAACGCGCCCTCCGCGTGCAGGCGGTCGCGCAATTCGCGCAGGCGTCGGAAGTATGGGCGCACGCGCTCCGGGTCTTCGTGAAAAGGCGGGAGCGTCATCAACCCAGCGAGGCGGACGTGCGTGCATGCGGCGGCCTTCGCCACGAGTTCCGGCACACGTTCGGGCGGCGCGCCCTCCTTCGTCTCTTCGCCCGCGAGGTCTACCTGCAACAGCACCGGCAATTCCGCGCGCCCTTCTTCCACGCACATGCGTTCCACACGTGCGATGAGGTCTACGGAATCGATGGTGTGAATCACGTCGAAGAGTTTGACGGCGCGGCGCGCTTTGTTCGATTGCAGATGCCCGATCAGATGCCAGCGCGGCGCACGCGCATCGCCCGCGCCGCCAACCGCTTCGATCTTGTCTTCCGCTTCCTGCACGCGGTTCTCGCCGAAGTCCGAGACGCCCGCCGCCAACGCCTCGCGCACACGCTCGGCCGCGTGCGTCTTGCTGACGGCGATCAAAGTCACGTCTTCGGGCGCGCGACCCGCGCGGCGTGCCGCTTGTGCGATCCGCCCGCGTATCTCGTCCAGACGCGCGCCGAGCGCATCGATTTCTGTCCGTAACGTTTCCGTCATGCCGTTTTCATTTGTCGCGCCGCTTCGGTCGAAACTATAGCAAGCGCGCTCGTCCGGCGGCAACACATCCCCTTGCGCGCGCTTCGACGAAGACCCTGATGAGTGCACGAACGAATGAAAGTCGAGCGCCGAAACGCGCGCCGGAGTCGCTGCTTGACACCTTCGCGCCCCGCTCCGTATGATTCTCCGGCACGTTCAAGCGGATGTGGCGGAATTGGCAGACGCGCAGGTCTCAGAAGCCTGTGATGGTGACATCGTGGAGGTTCGATCCCTCTCATCCGCACTCAAAGAAGAGGTCAGAGGTTAGAGGTGAGAGGTCAGTAAGAAAGCAGTTCGCTTTTACTGACCTCTCACCTCTAGCCTCTGACCTCTTCTGCTAGTTGATGGCTTCCGAGGCGGTGTCGGGCGGTCGCGCGACGGAGCGCGCGTCCATGACGAGGAGCGGCTGCTCGTCGAAGAGCGTGGAGTTGATGAGCGTCTGCACCCAATATTCACCGGCCGTGGGGAACGTGATGTTGACGAAGAAGCTGACGTTATCGGTGTGGCCGCCCTGCGTGATCTCGAAGGGCGCGGGTTCGGAGACGACCACCGCTTGTCGCCGGTCGGGCGACAGGATACGAACTTCGGAGAGATACTGACCTTCGCCGCGCCAATGGTTGACGACGGCGAACTTGATCAGCGAGAGGGGCAACTGCTGCACCAGCATGTTCTGAAAGACGCCGATCAGAGACAACTTGTTGCCCACCTCCAGACGCACGTCGTCGCAAAAAATCGTATAGGCCAGTTCGAGTTTATGATCCTGATTCGCTCTGCTCATTCAATCTCCAATTCTCATCTCCAACTTGATAGTGACCCAATCTTTCCTCCGTGTCTTCTGTGGTGAATACATCAGAACATTCACCACAGAAGACACGGAGGAACACGGAGGAACAAAACTAAACGCCCGCGGCCAGCAACTCTCTAAACTCCGCTTCGCCGAGCACGCGCACGCCGAGCGACTGCGCCTTGTCCAGTTTCGACCCGGCCTCTTCGCCCGCCACGACGTAAGAAGTCTTCTTGCTGACGGAAGACGTGACGCGCCCGCCGCGCGCTTCGATGAGCGCGGCCGCTTCGTCGCGCGTCATGGTTTCGAGTTTGCCGGTCAGGACGAACAGGAGCCCGGCGAACGCTTCCCCGCCCGCGCCGCCGCCGTCCGGCCTCGCCTCCAACTCCGTGCGCACGCCCGCCGCGCGCAGGCGCTCGCAGAGCGCGCGGTTGCCTTCGTCCGCAAACCAATCGTGGACGCTCTCGGCCACGGTCAGACCGATCTCCGGCACGGCGTCGAGTCCTTCGACCGTGGCGCGCGAGAGCGCGTCGAGCGTGCGAAACTGGCGCGCGAGGATGGCGGCCGTGCGTTCGCCGACGTGGCGTATGCCGAGGCCGAAGACGAGTTGCGGCAAGTCGCGCGTCTTGCTCGCCTCGATCTGCGCCAACAAGTTCGCGGCCGACTTCTCGGCCATGCGTTCGAGCGCGGCCACTTCACCTTCCGTCAACGCGTAGAGCCCCGCCACGTCGCTGACCATCCGCTTCTGCACGAATTGATCGGCGAGCGCGTCGCCCAAGCCCTCGATGCGCATCGCGCGGCGCGAAGCGTAGTGGAGCAGGCGAGCCTTGAGTTGCGCCGGGCAATCGGCCGCCACGCAGCGCGAGACGACTTCGCCTTCGGGACGCGACACCACGCCGCCGCACACCGGGCACTGTTTCGGCAGACGAAAACGCTTCTCCGCGCCCGTCCGTCTGGATTCGACCACGCGGATCACTTTCGGGATCACGTCGCCGCTCTTTTCGATGAGCACCCAGTCGCCCCGGAGCAGGCCGAGCCGTTTGATCTCGTCTTCGTTGTGGAGCGTGGCGCGCGCCACCGTGCTGCCCGCGACGAGCACGGGTTCGAGCACGGCGACAGGCGTGAGCGCGCCCGTTCTGCCCACCTGCACGATGATGTCCAAAACTTGCGTCGTCGCCTGCCGCGCCGGGTACTTGTAGGCGATAGCCCAACGCGGCGACTTGGCCGTCGCGCCGAACTCTTCCTGTAACGCCGCAGAGTTGACTTTGACGACCACGCCGTCGATCTCGTATTCCAGCTCGTCGCGCCGCGCCTCCATCTCGTTGCAAAACTCGATGACCTCTTCAATCGAAGGGCAGAGTCGTTTATGACTGACTTGAAAGCCCGCGCGCTCCAACCACTCCAGACCTTCCCAGTGGGTCGGGAAGGCTTTGCGTTCGCCGCCGATCACGTCATAGGCGAAGAGGTCGAGACGGCGCGCGGCGACGATTTTGGGATCGAGTTGGCGAATGGTTCCGGCGGCGGCGTTGCGCGGGTTGGCGAAGCGCGGTTCTTCCGCTTGCTCGCGTTCGGCGTTGATGCGCTCGAAAGTCTTGCGCGAGAGATACGCTTCGCCGCGCACCTCTAGATCAACCGCGCCGCCATCGTCTTTCAAGCGCAGCGGGATGCTGCGAATCGTGCGGACGTTCTGCGTCACGTCTTCGCCGCGCCGTCCGTCGCCGCGCGTCACGCCGCGCACGAGCAGGCCGCCTTCGTAGTGCAGCGAGATGGAGAGTCCGTCGATCTTCAACTCGGCGACGTATTCCAGACGCCGACCGTCGGCCAGACGCTTGACGCGCTCGTCGAAGGCGCGCAGGTCTTCGATGTTGTAGCTGTTGTCGAGCGAGAGCATCGGGCGTCGATGCACGTATTCCTCGAAGCCTTCGGCCGGGCGTCCGCCGACGCGCCGGGTGGGGCTGTCGGGCGTCGCCAAGTCGGGGTGCGCCTCTTCGAGTTCCTGCAAGCGACGCATCAGCGCGTCGTAATCGGCGTCGGAAATTTCCGGGTTGTCGTAGACGTAATAAAGCTCTTCGTGACGGCGCAACTCGGCGCGCAAAGTTTCTATTTCCTGTGCCGGTGTGCCCGCGCCGCGGGTGGACGTTTTCGCCATATGCGTGGTTTAAGAGACTTCTTACAGACCTCTCTATTTTAACTGGACGAACGCTTCCGTAGCAGAACCCTCGCCGTGGTCTTCTTTCTCGACCTGCGCGAGACGATGGATGAGACGGCCGAAGTATTTGATGCCCTGGATGAAATCTTCGACGCGTATGTTTTCGTCGGGCGCGTGCTGATTTGAACCGGCGTGGCTGACGCCGAAGGAGACGAGCGGCGTCGGCGGCACGCGCGCGCCGCAGATCGCACCGATGGGGCCGCTCGCCGGGTCGAGCGGATAGACGAGCGTGCGCCCGTCGTAAACTTCCGTCGCGCAGTCGATGGCCGCTCGCGCCACGGGCGAACGGATGGAAGATTTGACGAAAGGGGCGCTGCCCAGTTCGTTGATCGAGATGTCGTGGAAGCCGCGCGTGTCGAGGTGCGCGCGCAGCAAAGAGACGACGAGCGCGGGCGAGAGATCGGGCACGAGGCGGAAGTCGAGACGGGCGACGGCCATGCCGGGGAGCACCGTCTTCGCGCCCGCCTCGGTGTGGCCGGTCTGGATGCCGCAGATCGTGCAGGTCGGCCCGAAGATCAATTCTTTGGTCAGCGCGCGCCCCGTCATGCCGCGCACCCACTCTTTAATCTTGAACTCGCGCTTCAACCCCGCCTCGTCGATTTCGAGTTGCTTCAGAGACTTCGCGTCCTCTTCGGCGATGGGCGCGAGGTGCGACGAAAAACCGTCAATCGTGATGACGCCGTTCGGCGAGACGATGGTGGAGAGTGCTTGCACCAATTTCCAAGCGGCGTTCGGCACGATGCCGCCCCACTTGGAATGTAGATCGGCGCGCGCGCCGTAAGCGCGCAGTTCGAGAAACGTGATGCCTTTGAAGCCGAGGCTGACGAGAAAGCGTTCTTTCGTGTCTTTGTAGCCGTCGTCCCAGAGGCAGCCATCGGCGCGCACCATCTCCGGGTGCTCGGCCGCGAAGCGATAGAGGCTCGGACTTCCCAATCCGGCTTCGCCCTCCACGATGAAACGCAGGCACAAAGGCAGCTTGCCGAAAGTCTTCTGATAAGCCTCGACGGCCGCGAGCCGCGCGACGAGGTCGCCCTTGCTGTTGGCCGCGCCGCGCGCGTACAAGCGACCGTCGCGCACTTCGGCCGCGAACGGCCCCGAAGTCCAAGCCGTCAACTGCCCGACGGGCTGCACGTCGTAATGGCTGTAGACGACGTAGCAAGGCGAACCCGCGCCGAACTCGCCGTAGATGACCGGGTAGCCGCTGCCCATCTTGAAGGTGCGCGTGCCCGCGCCCGCGCGCTGCATCGACTGTTCAACCGTCTCGGCTATGGCGCGCATGCCCGTCACGCGCGCCGCCACCGAAGGCATGCGGCAGAGCGCCTGCAACCGCTCGACGTAAGCGGCGGCATGGCGTTCAACGTAGCGGTCGAAGCGTGTAAACGGCATATCGAGAACAGTGACGAGTTGAAACAGAATAACTTCACTTGACTTCGAGCACGAGTTCCATCTCAAGCAAGTGGATCATCTGGGCGGCGTTCGGCAATAGCCTGACTTTCCCTTTCGGAACTTTGCAGCGGCAGACGAGTTTGCCGCCACACTCCTGGATGCTCTTCAAAAACCTGCGCTGGTGTTGGAGGCTCGTCCAGAGCCACACGAGATGCTCGTTCAGAGGCTCGGACGGATCGAGCGGCGAACGGATAATGATGTCGCCCTGCTCGATGACCGACCAAGCCAACTTCTCACGAATCGCTTCCTTGCGGTCGGACACACCGCTCACGCGCACTTCCGCTGAAGTCATCACGCATCCTTTCAAGAGACGGCCGCTCCGGTACGCTCTTCCGAGCGCAAGCCGCTCAATTATTCGTCACGATAAAACAGGTAACGCGGGCGCTCCGGGTCGCGCTCGAATCCGGCGCAGACGAGTCCGGCGGCGAAGTGCGTCTGAAACTCCGTGCGCACGCGCAGGAGTTCGCTTTGCGCGGCGCGGCCGTCCGCGCGCCGGAGCGCGTTCCACTCGGCCGGTATCTCCACGGTGGCGACGGCGGGCGTTGCGTTTCGCGCGTCGCGCTCGCCACGGGCGCAGGCTTCGACGCGCGGCGAGGCGAGTTCCCATTCGGCGATCAAGCGGTCGCTGTCGAGATTGAATTGTTCGCCGTCGGCCGTGGTGGCTTCCGTGCCCGCGTCCCAACCGTAGAAATTGACGCCGTAGGAGCGCACGCTCACGCCGAGACGATTGAGATTGAAATGCGCGTTGCGCGCCTGCATCGGCTCGAAAGTCCAGCGGATGAAGCGACGCCCCTCCGCAAGCGCGCGCTCGCGCTGCGCCCACTTGAGCCGCGCCCCCAAGCCCCGGTTTTGATAAGCGGCCGCGACGGCCATCATGTGCGAGTAGCCGATCACTTCCTCCGCGCCGCGCACGGCGACGAGGTGATGCACGAAGCCGACCAGTTCGCCGTCCGAGGCGCGACGCGCGCCGAGTATCCAGCCGCCCGCCAGACGCGACACGATCAAGTGGCGGCGCGGCGACAGTTCCAGATCGGGCATCTTGAAAACTTCGCGCTGCAAGCGCACGCACGCGTCGAACTCTTCAACCGTCTCGCATTCGCGGATCAGCACGTTGTCTGCGTCGCCGCTTCCGCGCTCAACTGTCTCCGTCTCACGTGCCATCGAAACTCGAACCTCTCGCGGTTGTGTCCTCGTCATTTAGAACTCGGATGATAATAATTCAAACCACAATTCTCGTGTACCACTCCGCTCGGACGCGCGCGATGCGCCGCTCGCGCGTGAGCAAGGCGATGTCGGGCACGAAGTTGACGACGACCAGACGCCCCGGCGCGCGATAGCGTTCGTCCACCGCCGCGCGCAGTTCTTCGACCAGCGCGTCGCGGTTGCCGATCATTTTGAAAAGGACTAAGCGCGCCACGCCCGCGTGTTTCAACAACCAGGCCGCCTTCCGCATGCTTGTCTGCCCGCACTCGCCCCAGAAAGCGAACGGCTGCGCAAACTCCGTCTCCACGGAGCGCGCCACCAGATCGGGCTTGTAACGCAAGCCCACGCGCCGCTCGATCTCCAAGGCCGGAAACTCTCCGACGTACATCGCGTATCCGAGCGCCTTCATCAAGACGTGCTCGTAGCTCTCGCCCACACGCTGCCACAGGCGCACGCGCCGCCCCGCCAACTCGAAATCGTAAAGCATAAGATAAGTTTCGAGGGACAAGTTTCAAGCGGCAAGTCTCGAAGTTGCTCGTGCTTTAACTTCAACGCTAAAGATCGATGCCCGCAACCTGCAACTTGCTTTAACTTGTCACTTGTAACTTGTCACTCGAAACTTGCTCATTCCTTCGTCGGATAGGCCGGAAGTTCGAGGCGGACGGTGAGACCGCGCGGCGCGGCTGTGTCGAGCGCGATGTGGCCGTCGAGGACGGCGACGAGGCGTTGCGCGATGACGAGGCCGAGTTCGTTCATGTTCGTGCCGCGCTCGTTCGGCGCGTCCACCTCGACGGCGTCGAAGATGTGCGCGGCGGCGTCGGCGCGCGGTTCGCCTTCGTCCTCGATCTCGACGCACAGTTCGTCCGACGTGCGCTTGTAGGCGCGGATTTGGACAGTCGCGCCTTCGGGGCTGCGCCCGATGGCGTGCGCGAAAAAGTTGTAGAGCACTTGCCGGAGTTTGCCTTCGTCCGAGACAATCGTGCCGCATTCGGGCGCGGTCGTGCAGTCGAGTTTGACGCTCTTATTTTCGGCCAGCCGCGCCACCGCGCCGCACGTCTCGCGCAGCATCTCGCGGACGGAGAACTCGTGCAGGAAAAGTTCCGTCTGCCCCGCTTCGAGACGCGAGAGATCGACGAGTTGCTTGACGCTCGATTGCAGCTTCAACCCCGAAGCCTGAATTTTTTCGCAGTAGCGGCGTTGCGCCTGCGTCAGATTTTCGTGTTCGAGCAGGATTTCCGAAAAGCCGAGGATGGCCGTCAGAGGCGTGCGCAGTTCGTGCGACATGCGCGCCAGAAAGAGCGAGCGATAACGCGCCACGCGCTGCAACTCTTGGTTGGCCTCTTCGAGCGCCATGCTGCGCTCGCGCAACTCTTCGACGAGCCGTTCGATCTCTTCGCGCTGCTCTTTCAACGCGGCGGCGCGACGCGCGTTGCCGAGCGCGATGACGATGGGCGCGGCGATGAAACGCAAGCCGCGCTCGGCCGCGCGCAGGCGCTCCGGGTGCGAAGAGACGGCGACGATGGCGCCGAGCAGAGAGCCGCGCGCGCTGATCGGCAGCGCGATGCCGCCCTTGATGTTCGTCTGCGCGAACAGCGCGCGGGCTTCGTCCGTGGCCGCGTCGGCGGTTGTGGCGGCGGCGGCGGCAGTGTCGTCCGTCGCCTCTTCGTCGAGCCACACGCGCTGCTCGCGCCCGCTCTCCTCCACCATGCTCGCCAAACGTTGCCCGACGCGGCGGCCAATCGCTTCGTCCATGTGCGGGTGCGCGTTCATGGCGCTCTCGTGCAGTCGGCCGTCGTCGCCGCGCAGATAGGTGATGAGACAGCAGAGATTCCAATGGCGCAGCAGAATCGCGGAGAAGGCCGCGCAGACGGTCGCCTCCGTCGCATACTCGCCGGGCGCGAAGACCTGCGTGTAAAAGATGTCCACGACCTCCGCGCCGAGCGCGGTCAGTTCGTCCGACACGGCCGCCGACTCGTCGACCGAGGATGTTTCCAAACTCTCTTTGACCCGTGCGTTCATGCGGCGCAAAGCAAAACGTCCCGCCTTCAAGGGACAGCCAAACCGGCTCAAATTGTCGGAAGTAACAGTTGCCCGCACTATAGTGCGTCGCTCGCACGAGTGTCAACGAAGGAGGTAAATGGAAGAAGACAGTCAATCGTGAATCGTCAATCGTGAATCGTCAATCGTGAATAGAAAAAACCGTCTTCCTCTATTTACGATTCACGATTTACGATTCACGGCTTTTGAATCCACCATTCACCACTATGCTATGATTGAGCGCGGAGGATGTTCCGCTGTTATCTGCGCGATGAACGGTCATTTGCGCGAGCGTCCGCTCGCCGAACTCATCAGGGAAATCAACGCGGCCAAATTATCGGGCGCTCTGCGGCTCGCGCGCGAACGCGTGCGGGCGGTCGTCTATGCGGAGGCGGGCGAGCTCGTCTTTGCGCGCTCCAATCTGCGCGTGCATCGGCTCGCCGTCGGCCTGCACCGGTGGGGTGTGGTGGCGGAAGACAAACTCTCCGCGCACGTGACGGAGTTGATGTCGGACGCCGAAGCGGGCGCGGCGCTCGTCGCGGCGGGCGCAATCGACAAAGACACGCTCGCGAAACTTTACGCGCGGCAGGCGGCCGACGTGCTGCGCCCGCTGCTGTTGTGGACGGACGGCGAATGGAACTTCGACCCGCGCGCGCGCCTCGTCGAAGACGTGCGCTGCAAGCTCGACGTGAGGCAACTGTTGCTCGAAGCCGCGCGCCAACTCCCGGCCGAGTACGTCGCCGCGCGTCTGGCCGACGAGTCGGAGATCATCTCGCCCGTCGCCGCCCCGGCGATGCCCGCCGAGATTCAACTGCAACCGATGGAAGGTTTCGTCTTGTCGCGCGTCGAAGCGCCGCTCGCGCTCGGCGAACTGCTCGCGGTCAGTGGCCTCGCCGAAGAGCAGGCGCGCCAGTGCGTCTACGCGCTCGCGCTCGGCGGTCTCGTTGCGCGTGCCCGTTGGCCTGTCTCGCTCGGCGCGGCAACAGCGGCGTCGGCACGCGGCGGCGCGGCGGATGCGCCGGCCAAGACCAAACCCGAAGCAGCATCGACGGTAGCCTCCACGCAGCAGCAGGACGAAGCGCCGGACGCGATGGCGGCGAAGGTTGACGCGACGCCCGACCCGCGCGCCGAAATCGACACGCTGTTCGCGCTCGTTCGAGACAGAGACCACTATCAGATTCTCCATCTCGAACGCACGGCCGCGCCCGCCGAGGTCAAACGCGCTTACTACGCGCTCGCCAAACGCTTCCACCCGGATCGTTTCCAACGCGACGCGGACGCCTCGCTCCGCACGCAGATCGAAGCCGCCTTTATGAAGATCACGCAAGCCTACGAGACGCTCGGCGACGCGCGCTCGCGTGCGGCCTACGATCTCAAGCTCGGCGTGCAAATCGGCGTGCCCGCGTCGTCTCAAACACCGGCGCGCGCCAAGCCGGCCGCCGACGCGGACACACATCTCACGCGCGAGCAACGCGCCGCGGAAAAGTTCATGCAGGGCGTCGCCGCGCTCAGAGAGGGCAACCTCGCCGCGGCCGTCACGCTGCTCGGCGAGGCCGCGCGGCTCGCCCCGCAGCAATCGCGCTATCACGCTTTCTACGGCAGCGCGCTCGCGCGCGACGTGCGCACGCGCCATCAGGCCGAGGCCGCCTTGCAGACCGCCATCAAACTCGACGGCAACGACCCGGGCTACCGTGTCATGCTCGCCGAACTGATGCGCGCGCTCGGCCACACACTGCGCGCCGAACGCGAACTCGAACGCGCCCTCGCCCTCGACCCCAAGCACGACGCCGCCCGCCGCCAACTCGACCAACTGAGAAGAATGAAAAAAAGTGACAAGTAACTCTTGGTGAATGGTAAATGGTAAATGGTGAATGGTAAGCGGTGAATGGTAAGCGGTGAACGGACGACGGCCTTCCGCGCTTTTACTATTCACCATTTACCATTTACCATTCACCACCTATGGCTTCCATGCAAACGAAGATGTTTTCCACGGACGAAGACGGCGGAGTGGCGCGAGAGGCGTTCACGCGTCTGGCGGCGGCCGCCGACGAGTTCGAGGCTTACGCGCACCCGCACGCCGAGCGCATCGCCGCCTTGAGCAGCGAATTGGCGAAGTTGTTCGGCTTGGGTCGCGCGGATCGCGCGTCGCTGCGTCTGGCCGCGCTCGCGCACGACTTGGGCGAGATGGCGATGAAGCGCGATTACATCCGCCGCGCCGCGCCGCTCACGTTCGACGAGCGGCTTGATTTGGCGCGTCATCCCGTCATCGGCGAACAAGAGGCGGCGCGTGCGGGCGCGGACAGAGGCGCGCAACTGCTCGTGCGCTGGCATCAGGAATGGTGGAACGGCGCGGGCTACCCGGACGCTCTCGCGCGCGAAAGAATCCCGCTCGCCGCGCGCATCCTCCGCGTCGCCGATGCCTACGCCTCGCTCACGGACGCACGCCCTTATCGCGCCGCGCTCACCGAGACGGACGCGCGCCGTCACCTCACCGAATGGGCCGGCCTTGAGTTCGACCCGCAGGTCGTCCGCGCCTTTCTCACTTTGAAAAACCTTCCCGCGCTTCGCTCCTACGCTGCGGCGCAGACGGAAGACGCATCCGCCCCCGTCTCGATGACGCCGGAAGCCGAAACGACGAGCGGCGAGCCTCCGCTTCCTGCGAGCAACAACGCTGACGAATGGAACGTGGGCGGCCACGTCCCCGAACGCGGCACGAACCCTTACGTCGGACTCGACGCACAGAGCGCGCCGGGCGCGACTGCAACTGAGGCCGGGCGCTCCGATGCCGTTCAAACCTTCGACGACACGAACGACTCCGACATTCTCAATAACAATCGAAGCTCCGACAGTTTGACGAAAGCCGACTGAACGAATCGACATGCCTGATTATCTCGACCCTACGCCGCGCGGTTGGCTCGCTTTCGAGTTGAGCGTGCTTCGCCGCCTGCGCTTTCGCTCGCTCGTCAATCCGTTCGCGGGTGAGCCTGATTTGGAAACGCACGTCAAGCGTTGGGGCGTGCGCGTCTCCGCCAACGACCCGTCGCGTTGGAGTTGGATAAAGTCAATCGCGCGCGTGGAGAACAACGGCGAGCGCCTGACGGCGAACGATCTCGACATCCTGCTCGAAGACGTTTACGTGCCGCGCTACAAGTTGCAAAACCCCGCGCTCGCGCGCTGGTTCGGCGAGACCGACGCGTGGTGGTTCGATAACTTGCGCCAGAATGCGGAGCGACTCGCGGGCGAGATCAAACAATCGCTCGCGCTCAACCTCGGCATGCAGGTGGGCGACTACGCGCTCTCTTTCGACGACGAGACGCGCGAACTGCGCCAACCGCTTTCGCGCGTCTTGCGCCGCCTGCACGAGACGCAAGCGCCGCCCTTCGACAACGGCCAGTCCAACACGAGCGCCAACAAAGACGCGCGCCAGTTCGTCGCCGAAGCGCGCGCCGACCTGCTCTTCCTGCGCCTGCCCGCGCCCGCACGAGGGAGCGGCGCGAACGGCGGAGGCGCGCGCCGCTCCCTTCCCGCTTGGCGCGAGGAATGGGTGCGCGGCGGCGCGGATTTTTGGGATGAATTCGAGGCGGGGCGCGCGGGCCGATTCGGCGGGCACGTCGAGACCAAACAACAATACCTGAGCCTCGTCGAAGAACTGCTCTCGGCCGCCGCGCACATCAAATCGTGGGCCGTCGCGCACACGGAAGGCGGCTACACCACCACGGAAGAACTCGTCGAAACCATTCGCCGCGTCCGCAAAGTCGAAACCGTCTACACCAAAGACCTCACCGAACTCCTCGGCGCACGCGCCACCATCATTACTTCGTGAATCGCAAATCGTGAATCGTAAATCGTGAATAGATAAAACCTGCTTGGACTGCTTTGCTTTTTCTATTCCGATTTACGATTCACGATTTACTGCTTTTGAATCTATTCACGATTTACGATTTACGATTCACGGCTCTTAATAGCTCTTGATGATGACGACCGTTTGATCGTCGTCGCGTTCTTGGCCGCCCGTCCAGTTTTCGACTTCGGCGAAAATTAGTTGGCGCAGCTCGTCGGCCGTCTTGTCGCGGTTGAGGCGGACGAGATGCGCGAGACGGTGTTCGGTGTATTCGGCTCCGCG
Source organism: Pyrinomonadaceae bacterium (assembly GCA_036387235.1). Lineage (GTDB taxonomy): Bacteria > Acidobacteriota > Blastocatellia > Pyrinomonadales > Pyrinomonadaceae > JAIVJZ01. Next base: position 64,964 of record DASVUD010000039.1, on the reverse strand, counting down.
CGGGTTGTCGGCTTCGCTGATGCCGTCGGAATAGATGACGAGCACGTCGCCGCGCTCTAGGACGGTGCTCGCTTCGGTGTAGCGCGCCCATTCAAACGCGCCGAGCACCGTGCCGCCCTCGGTGAGATGTTCGATGGAGCCGTCGGCGCGGATGAGCAGAGCGTCGTTGTGCCCGGCGTTGGTATAGCGAAGCTGGCGCGAATCGTCGTCGTAGAGCGCGACGAAAAGCGTGGCGAAGCGGTTCGAGTCGGTGCTGTGGCACAGTTGCTCGTTGATGCTTAAGGCCATCTGCTCGACGGCGCAAGAGATGTCCACGCCCGTTACGCCGCACGGCTTCTCGACGCCGACGCTTGAGCTCGCGCCGCCGCCTTGCGCGCCCGCGAGCGTCGCGGCCGCAGTAGTAGTGTTGGAGGCACGTGAGGCCACGCGCATGCGCTCGGAGAGAATCGTCGCCTGCGCGCGCAGGGAGGCTTGCAGATTCGACATGACGAGCGCCGCCGAGATGCCTTTGCCCGCCACGTCGCCGAGCGCGAAAGCGATGAGGCCCGGCGCGATCTCCACGTAGTCGTAATAATCGCCCGCCACGCCGCGCGCCGCGCGACACTCGCCCACGATCTCTGCGCCCAACAGGCGCGGCACTTGGCGCGGGAACAGTTGCGCCTGCACCTCGGCCGCGATCTCCACCTCGCGCTCCAGACGTTCGTGCCGGACGCGCTCGCGCAACAGCAATTCGATGTTGGCCGACATCTCGTTGAAGGCTTCGGCCAGTTCGCCGAGTTGGTCGCGCGAGCGCACGCGGACGCGGTGCGAGAAGTCGCCGCGCTTGATGAATTCGGTCGCGCGGTAGAGTTTATGAACCGTGCCCGTGACGGCGCGCGTCAGCCACGCGGCCGACAACAGCGCGAGCAGTTCGAGGATGAGAAAGACGACCGCGACGAGCACGAACGTCCCTTGAAAGAATTTTCCGAGGTCGTTCTCTTGAAAGAGTTGATTCGTGATTTCGAGGGCGGAAAATTTGCAGAGGAAAGCGCCTCGTTGCGAGACAGTGCCGTCCGGCCAATTCGTCGCCGGCAGCACGATCATCGAACTCGTGTTGACCTCGTCGCCTAACTGGTCGCGCCGGAAGTCGATCACGACGCGGCGCGCGCCTTGCGCGATCTCCATCTGCCGGTCGGCCTCGCGGTTCACCTGCCGCGCGCCCGGCGGGCCGATGGAGACGGACGTGCCCCACCAATCTTGATTGAAGCGGATGGGCGTGAGGTCTGCGCCGAGAAAGAAGGGATGCACCTGCAAGTCTGTGTTCAGGCGCAATTGCTCGACGAGCACGCGACTGACGGGCACGACGAAGAGCAGAGACACCTCGCGGCCTTCGCTGCGCGCGCGCACGAACGCGCGCATCGAGGGCGTGCCGAACGCTGCCTCGGTCGCAGCGGGCGGCGGCACGAAGGCGAAACCGCGCCACTCTTCGCGCTCTCTGAGCCACGCGGGCAAGGGCGCGCCGAGGGGCGTGCGGTCATCGCCCACGCCGCGCACGCGCTCGTCGCGCGGTTCGCTCGTCAACTGCGCCGGTCTGGTTTCGTCCGGCCTGCCCGCGGTCGAACTCCACACGGCCACGCGCGCGCCCGGCAGAGACGGTTGGAGCAAGGCCACGCGTTCGTCGAGCCAAGCCTGCTGCGCCGCGCGATTGCCCTCGCCGTTCGGCGGCAGGCGCTGGAGGAAAGCTTCGGCGAGCGTGCGCGCGTTGGCGTGCGCCTGCGTCTCTTTGTCTGTGAGTTGCACGCGCACGATGCGCGTCATCACCTGACTCAAGCCCACGAAATCGACCATCGCCGCGAGCGTGATGAGCAGCACGATGGGCGTCAAGCCCACGAACAGATAAGTGATGACCAGACGACGGCGCACGCGCCACATCACGCGCCGACGCAACCAGCGCAAGCCCGTGAAGGCGTAATACGCAGCCGTGAAATAGACGATGACGAGTGCGAACGGGAACAGACGCCCGGCGATGCCTTCGCGATAGAAGCGACTGTTGTGGACGAGCAGCCACACCACGAACAACGCCGCCGACGCGACGGCCGCCTGCGGCATCACGCGCCGCAGCCACACGCGCAAGCTCTCGATTGTTCGTCTCAAACTTTCCATCCAGTGCTTCGATTCGCGCCTTCTCGATTTCTCCCCTTGTACGTCCCTACAGCCACAGGTGTTTCAAGGCTAAACGATGAACGATGAAGGGAAGACTGGGGAATGGTCAATGGTGAATGGTGAATGGATGAAGACGGTTCTGATCCATTCACCGTTGACCATTCACCATTGACTAGTCTTCCATGAGCGTGCGGACGTGTGCGCGTGCGGTCGCGCCGAGCGTCTGCAAGTTGTAGCCGCCTTCGAGGCAGGAGATGATGCGCCCGGAGCACGCGGAGTCAGCCCATTGTTTCACCGTGCGCGTCATTTGCATGAAGTCTTCGTCTTCGAGCGACAACTGGCCGAGCGGGTCGCCCGCGTGCGCGTCGAAGCCGGCGGAGATGAGTATCAGATCGGGTTTGAACGCCGACGCGATCTCTTCGAGCGCGGCGTCGAAGACGCGACGGTGTTCGCGCGCGGGCGTGGCCGCTTTCAGAGGCACGTTCAAGGTGTAGCCGCGCCCGCGTCCCTGTCCCGTCTCGCCGCGCGTGCCCGTGCCCGGATACCACGGATATTGATGCGTCGAGAAGAAGAAGACTTTCGGGTCGTCGTAAAAAATCCCTTGCGTGCCGTTGCCGTGATGCACGTCCCAATCGACGACGGCGACGCGCTCGACCTCGGCGTAGCGCGACTGCGCGTAGCGCGCGGCGACGGCGACCGTGTTGAAGAGACAAAAGCCCATCGCGTGCTCGCTCGTCGCGTGATGGCCGGGCGGGCGGGCGGGCAAAAAGGCGTTACGCGCCTCGCCCGACATGACGGCATCGACGGCGCGACACGCCCCGCCCGCCGCGCGCAAGGCCGCGTCGAGCGAACGCATCGAGACGATGGTGTCGGCGTCGAGGTAGCCGCGCCCTTCGCTGACGGCGCGCTCCACGCGTTTGAAGTGCTGCGGCGTGTGCGCGGCCTGCACGTCGCCGCGCGCGGCGAGCGGCGCTTCCAGTTCCAACAATTCGCTCCACAACTCCGCGTCGCCGCGCAGAGCCTCCATCACGGCCAGATAACGCGCGGGACTTTCCGGATGGTTGTCGCCCGTGTCGTGCTGCTCGTAGACGGGATGATGAATGATAGCCGTCTTCATGGACTCGGATTATGCGAGACGGGGCGGGCGAGGTCAAACGAAGGCTGGTGAATGGTAAATGGTAAATGGTGAATGGATCAAAACTGTCTTCTACCATTCACCATTTACCACTTACCGTTCACCACGAAATCTGTACGGCTACGATGCGGGGCTGTAGTGAAACTCTCCCGGCGCACGGGGCGTGTGGAGGTGCGAAGGGGCGGGAAGTTCACGGTTTTTTGCGTCTTGCCCGGCGTCGCCGCGCGGAATAAGATTTGCACCAGATCGGAGACTGTGAGTGGTGTCTCTCCCTGAGATGAATTTACGGAATCAGTTATCAGGAGACTTTCGACATGAAAAGATTACTTGCAATTCTGGCGTGCCTCGTCCTCGTGGCGACGATGCTTATCCCGGCCGATGCCTCTGCACAGGAACGCCGGCGGCGTTCGCGCTTTGGCCGCAAGGCACGCACGGCGGCCATCGTCGGCGGCGGCGCGGTCGCGGGCGGACTCATCGGCGGCAAGAAGGGCGCCGCCATCGGCGCGGGCGGCGCAGGACTCTACGCCTTCAACCGCAAGGCCGCGCGGCGCAACTTCAAAGGTCGCACGCGCACCATCGGGACGGTCGCCAGCGGTACGGCGCTCGGCGCGGGTGTGGGCGGCGCGGTCGGCGGCAAGAAGGCCGCCATCGGCGGCGCGGTGGCGGGCGCGGCGGGCAGCGCGCTCTATCGTCGCAGTCAACGTCGCCGTCGTTACTAACCAAATTCACGTGCGAGAGAGTGGCCGATGGAAAAAAATCGGCCACTCTCTTTTCACGTCTGTAGATTTCGGCACACGACCTCGCCAGAGATACATATGCGCTAATACAAAACCTCGCGCGCTCTTGAATTCCGCTTGAATTATTGATCAGGAGAATAACTTTTATGGCACACGACGAAGAGCAGCAACGCCGCAGCCGCGTGGTGGTGGAGACGCCGACCGCGCGGCGCGAGGAAGTTTACACGCGCACCACGCGCGGCTACGATCAAGACCGGGGCGGTTTCTCCACGGCCACGGTCGCCATCGTCGCGCTCGTCGCCATCGCGGCCACGGCGCTCATCTTTTTCTTCTGGATGAACAGCGGCACGGACGCGACGAACACCAACGTCAACATCGCCACCGCGCCGCCCACGCCTTTGCCGACCGCGCCGACGCCGCTCGTCGTGCAACAGCAACCCATGCAGCAACCGCCGCCCATCATCGTGCAGCAACCCGCGCAGACCGCGCCGGTCATCATCGACCAGCCCGCGCCCACGACGGCCGCGCCGCCCGCCACCGCCGCCGCGCCCCCGGCCAACACAGGCGCGGACGATGCCACGCTCGAATCCAGAATCAACAAGAGCTACACGGACGACCCAGACCTCGTCGGCATCACCGTCACGGTCGTCGGCGGCAAAGCGACGCTCATCGGTTCGGTCAAATCGCAAGCGCTCAAGGATCGCGCCGAACGTCTCGCCTCGGCCATCCGCGGCGTCCGCGGCGTCGATAACAAACTGATGGTCGAAACACCGTAGAAAAGGGATAAGGGCGGAGGGATGAGGGATGAAAGGAAGCACTCAAGCGGTTGAATGCTTCTCTTAATTCATCCCTCATCCCTCCGCCCTTATCCCTTCCATCAATGTCCTTCCGTGTGTTCGCGCAGCCATTCGTCCAGTTCTTCCTCGGTCGGCTCGCGCCCCAAGTCGCCGCGCAGGCGACCGCGCAGATATTCCCGCTCGTGTTCGGCCGCTTCTTCGAGCGAAGCGTCCGCGCCGCCGCCGTCGCCTCCGGTCTCCGGATTTTCTTCCGCCCCGGCGTCGAAACTCAGACGCGCGCGCCGCACATCCTGAAACGTCCGTCGCTCGTCAACCCGACCGTCGCCCGTTTGCATCGAAACCATCTCATCGCTCCTCCCTGATTTTGGCTCACACATATCCTTGCCGCTCTCGTCCCCGTCTTCACACTTGAAACTGCCCGGCGCTCATCTCGCCCGTCACAGAAGATGCTTCGACGAAGAGCGCGGCCGCTTCGCCCCGAATCTCAAGCCTGCACAGCTCTCCCTTCGACAGCAAGCGCACCTCTTCGATCAGACAGCCCACGGGGGCGGGCGTGATGCGCGCGTAGGCCGCATCGTCGTCGGCGTTCGCGTCTCCGTCGTGCAGACGCCGCAAGTCTTCCGCGAGCCGCGCGCGTGCTTCAGAGTCGAGGTTCAATTCCCTGAGCGCCAGCGACTCCGGCACGAGTCCCATCTCGGCATCGGCGAAGACCGTCCAGATGAAACCTATGTCGAGCGCGAAGTGCAGCGCGTCGTCGGCCGCGAACCAGCCGAGCACCGTCGCGCCGACGACGTGTGCAACCACGTGGTCTTGATGCGTGCCCGTCCGCGCCTCACTCCACTCGTCCGTCATAAACCGAAGATTTGCCCGACAGTATAACCCAACGCGCAATCACAAAAAGGCGCAACGGGCGCAAAAGACTAAGCCTCGAATTTCCGCGAAGAAAGCCGAGGCTTAGAAGTTGATTTGAGTTTTACTCTGGCGTCGCACGGGCAACACGCAAACGGCGCACTCGCCGCGCGAGTCGTTATTTGCACTTCGAGTAGCCGCAATCGCGGCAGAAGTCGCAGCCCGATGCATGTTCGAGTTGGCCGCGACATTCGGGACATTCGCTGATCAGCGAGTAGTTGTTGTTCGCCCCCTTCGACGCCTGTGCGGCGGGCGCGGCTTCCATGCTCGGCGCGGCGGCCGTCTGCGCGTAGGCCAGCGCGCGCGCCGAGTCCGGTTGATTTTGCAGGCGTCGGCTCGTCAACAGGAGACACTCGGCGACGGCCTGTTCGGGACTCGTCAGCAGGCGCTCGTTGAACCAGACGGAGTGTGTGCCGATCACCTTGTTGAGACTGCGCGCCACTTCGCGCGCTTCAAAACCGCCGCGCAGCATCTTCGAGGCGAGCAGACCGACGCCGCCCGAAATCGGCCCGGTGGCGAAGACTTCGAGGATCATGTGCCCGTCGTGATTGACCGTGACGTAAAGATTCTGGCCGTCGAACGGGATGCGCCACGTTGCGCCTTGCAACTCGCGCGGGCGTTCGATCTGGATCGGCTGCGCCGACGAAGCAACAGCAGCGGCCGTCGCGGCGTTAGAACCGCTCGCCGCGCGCGGCGTCTCCGCCGACACAAGCGCAGCGGCGGCGTTGACCGTCTCGCCAGCGTTCACTTCATCCGTCGCGGGCTCGGCCACCGCGGCCGCCGTCACGATGGCCGGGTCGCAGGCCACCTCGCCCTTCGTCTCCGCCGCGCCCTTCATGCTGGAGAGCACCTGCGAATCGCGCGAGCCGTCGCGGTAATAGCTGACGGCCTTGCAGCCGAGTTCGCGCCCCAGACGATAGAGACGATCAACCGATTCCACGGTGTCGTCGGCCGCGCCGTTGCAGGTCTTCGAGACGCCGTTATCGACGTGACGCTGCGCGGCCGCCAGCACGTGTATGTGCTGCTCGGCGCTGATGGACATGGCCGAGATGAAATAGTCGGGCAACTCACGCTCGTGCGCGACGACGTACTCGGAAGCGTAGTCGATTGAAGCCTGATCGGTCTGGTCAACGTCGATGCCGAGGGCGCGCGCGGCGAGCGTGTGGACGTAGGTGCGTTTGCCGAGCGTGTCCTGCCGGACGTATGCCCAAGAGAAGTTCGGCTCGATGCCGGAAGAGGTTTCGGCGACGAGCGAGATCGTGCCCGTCGGCGCAATCGTCGTCGTCTCGTAGTTGCGCGGCGTGAGCATATCGGCCGGGATGCCGATCTCGTCGCGCAGGAATTTGTCGTAAGCCTCTTTGTTCGGCTCGTACTCGGCGAACACGCCGCGCTCCGCGCCGAGACGGCACGATTCGAGCCACGCCTCGCGCCTGACGAAGCTCATCAACTCGTCCATGAAATCAATCGACTCGGCCGAGCCATAAGAGATTTCGAGTTGAAGGCAGAGGTCTGCGAAGCCCATCACGCCTAAGCCCACGGGACGCGTGCGCTTCACCACGTCGTCGATCTCCGGCAGAGGCCAGGAACACACGTCGATGACGTTATCGAGAAAGCGCATGCTCCAACGGATCGTCTCGCCGAGCGCTTCCCAATCGACGCGCTCGACCGGGTTGTAGAACTTCGCCACATCAACCGAGCCGAGGTTGCAAGAGTTGTTGAAGTGCAACGCTTGCTCGGCGCACGGGTTCGTCGCGTAGATCGGCCCCATCGACTTGATCATGTGATTGTGGCGATTCACTTCGTCGATGAAGATGACGCCCGGCTCGGCGTAACGATGCGCCGAGGCGACGATGCGATTCCAGATATCGGGCGCGTAGACCATGCCGGGGCGCGGCGGCTCTTCGCGCGTCGTGCCGGCGAGATCGGCCGACGCGAACGCGGCCTTGTCGCGGAAGGTGACGGTCGAACCGTCCGCGCGACGATAGACGGCGTAGTCGCCGTTCGCCACCGGATCGAAGACCGGCTCAGTCCACGGCTCGCCGTCGAAGGTGAGTTGAAACCACTCTTTGCGCTCCACCGCCTCGAAGAACTTGTCCGTCACGGTGACGGAGATATTGAAGTTGGTCAGACTGGTCTGATCGTTCTTGGCGTGAATGAAGCGTAGGAGGTCTGGATGATCGACGCGCATGATGCCCATGTTCGCGCCGCGACGCACGCCGCCCTGTTTCACAGTGTCGGTCGTCGTGTTGAAGATGTTCATGAACGACACGGGGCCGGAGGCGACGCCGTGCGTCGAGCGCACCATCGCGCCGACGGGTCGCAGCTTCTCGAAGGTGAAACCCGTGCCGCCGCCCGTCTGGTGAATGATGGCGGCGTCGGTGGCCGTCTTCATAATACCGGCGATGGAATCGGGCACATCGAGGACGAAGCAGGCGGCGAGCTGGCCGTTGGGCTTTCCGGCGTTGACGAGACAGGGCGTGTTCGGGACGAACTCGCGCCGCAGCATGATCTCGGACATGCGGCTGTAGAATTCATCTCGGCGTTCGGCGTCCGGCTCCGCAAGGCTCACGTGGCCGACGACGCGGCGCACCACGTCCGGCCACTCTTCAATCGGATTCCCTTTCGCATCCTTGAGCGAATAACGCTTGCTGATCACCTTGCGCGCGTTGAGGCCGAGTTCCGGCATCGGCTTCGCGGCGTTGCGGGTTGTCGAGGGAATCGGATTGCCTTGGGGGGCGTTCGGCTCGATCACTGTGCTCATCTTCAAATTCGCCTTTCCCGCGCGGCATTTTTTGGGCGCGCGAGTCCTCGTCCGTGCTTTTCAAATCCGGCGCGGGCTAGCACGAAACGCAGGCGCGCCGTAGACGAAATGTGTTGTCGGAAACTGCGGTTGGCTTGAACGTTAAGCGATAGATTTCCGTGCCGACCATGCTTCGGGAGAAGCACTCCGGACGGCCTTCGACGGTCTCGTCGTCAAGCGGAGCGGAGTATACATAGCTGATAGGGGGCTGTCAATACCTAGCCCCAACATATTGTATCAACTTTTCTTTTCAGCGGAATATCGTGGGGACTTTAAGAGTTTACCTTAACCCAACCCAACCCCGCCCGAAAGCATCAAAACAGTTCTTTTTCGCGCCCTTTTCGGCCGACGGCGCGGCCGTGTGCAAGGCGCGCGAAAAATTTTTCGATACGTTGAAAAATTTTGCCGGGCACAAGATATAGACAAACCTCAGGCGGCGAGCCGACGGGTTAAAAAACGAATGAGGGGAAGGAACATTGAGCGAAGAACAGAAGACTGATTCTCTCATCCGCGCGACGGCCGCCGACGGCGACGTGCGCTGCATGGCGGCGGTGACGACGAACCTCGTGGCCGAAGCGGTTTCGCGCCACCAGACTTCGCCGACCGTGGCCGCCGCGCTCGGCCGCACGCTGACGGGCACGCTCCTGCTCGGCGCGGGATTGAAAGAGTTGGATCGACTGACGGTGCAGATCGTCTGCGACGGCCCAGTCGGCGGCATCACGGCCGAGGCGAACGGGCGCGGGCAGGTGCGCGGCTACGCGCGCAACCCCGCGGCGAATCCTGAGTTGAACGGCAAGGGCAAGTTCGACGTGAGTTCCGTCGTCGGCAACGGCATGTTTTACGTGACGCACGAGTCGGGGTTCGAGATCGGCTTGTACACGGAGCCGTATCGCGGCTCCGTTCCCATCGTATCGGGCGAACTCGGTGAGGACTTCGCTTACTATCTAACCAAGTCTGAACAGATTCCTTCGGCCGTGGCGCTCGGCGTCTTCATGCGTGCCAGAGAGACGGGCGAGGCGTATGTGGAGGCGGCGGGCGGTCTGATGATTCAGATGATGCCGGGAGCGGACGCGAAGATCATCGCGGCGGTCGAGGATTCCATCAGGCGCGGGCCGCACACCACGACGCTCATACGCGAGGGCGCACGCCCCGTGGACTTGCTGCGCGCCGCGCTCGGCGATCTGCCCTTCGAGGTGTCGGAGGAGAAGGCCGTCAGTTTCGCCTGCACCTGTTCGCACGAACGCGCGGTCTCTTTGATCTCCTCGATTGACCGCGCGGAGCTTGAGACGATCTTGCGCGAAGACAAAGGCGCGGCGATGACCTGTCACTTCTGCAACGAGACTTACCGGCTGGACGAAGCCGCGCTGGAAACCATTCTGGCCGCGAACAGGTAAGCAGCAAGCAGTTGTCAGAACGACTGAAAGGTTGAGAGAAAAAGCGAAAGGCAGTCAAGGATAAGTTCCCGCGACTGCCTTTCGCTTTTTCTTTCTACTGCTTACCGCTTACTGTTTCGAGACCAGCATGTCGTAGTTGCCTGCCTGACGGTTGTGGTCGTCGAGCGTGCCGAGCACGTCGGAGGTTTCTTCGAGCATCTGCTTGGTCATGGCGATGGAGTCGCTGAGTTGCTCGAAGTCGAGCGCGGAGACGCGTTCGGGCGTCGGCAGCGTGACGACTTGATCGTTGACGAGACCGAAGAAGTTTTCGATTGATTGCAACTGGCCTTCGACCAACTTCACGGAGCGTTCCAGGTCGCCGAAGGCCGCGAGGCGGCGTTTCAAAATTTCGACGTTGGCCTGCTGGATGCGCCGGGCGCGGTCGTCGGGCGCGTTCTCGACGGCGCGTTCGGCCTGCGTCAGTTGATTCTGCACGGCCTGCCGGTTGATCGAGCGCAGGTGATTTTTACGCCGGCGATAAACGTCCAAGAGATCGACGAAATCTTCCCAGCGCTGTTCGAGGCTGCGGATGTTGTTGGGCACTTCCTTCGCGCCGGTGAACTTCATGTAGTTGTCGAAAATTTGCTTCTTCAACCACTTCAAATAGTTCACGGCTTCGCGTTCGCGCGGGTCGAAAGTGTCGATCAATTTCTCGCGCTGGCGTTGACGCTGTGCGTAGAGCTGTTTCTTGGTGCGTGTATCGACGAGGCGTCGGTAGAGCGCGTTGGCCGGGACGGTCGCCAGATACAAGCCTTCGGCGACGAGCGCCGCGCCGAGCGGGATGATCGAGCCGGTGTAGGCCGCGGCCACGGCGAAGCCCGCCATGCCCCAAAAGTTGACGGGTTCTTTGACCGCCTCTTTCAAATATTGGAGGTCTACCTTTTTGATGTCCGCCATAACGTATGATTGCCGTTGAATTTTAACGCCTGCCTTCCGCACGCTTCGATGTCATGCGACGCCGAAAGAAAATTGCTCGCTACAGCTTCCGACACCCGGCGACCTACGAAGCGCGCCCTTGATCCTCGCTCGCCGCAGGCAGCGCGCCCTGTTGCTTGTTGGTCGAACTCGGCAGCAGCCCCATGCTCTGTTTGTATGCGAGCAACTTGTCCTGCAACTGCATGTCCATCGCCTCGCGCTCGATCTCCTGCATCTGCGAATCGACGGAGGCCGCGCCGAGTTGCATCTTGGCTTCGGCCGTGGCCGAGCGGCGGTCGATCTTCTCGCGCATCTCGTTGAAGGTCTGCGCGTCGTCGCCGAGTTGGAACGTCTCCATCGTCTGCGCCAGTTGCTCTTGCAGTTTGGCCTGCTTCGACTGGTTGATGAGTTGCATCGCCTCGGCCGTGCGCTGCTTCATCTGAATCATGTAATTGTCGCGCGCCTTGAGCGCCTGCTTGGATGCCATCTCGGCGTGCTGAAGTTGCTGAGAGGTTTTCGTCAGGTCGAGTTGGGCTTGTTGCAATTGGCCGATGTAGGCCGTGGCGATGTCGTCGCGCCCCATCTTGATGGAGGCTTTGATCTTGTTGTCGAGTTCGAGCACTTGGCCTTCGAGCCGCTCTTTACTTTTCGCCAGCAGGCGCTCGGTCGCCATCACCTGCGCAACCGAATTGTTCAGTTCGGGCACGCGATCATTCATCTCGCGGATGGTTTGATTAAGAATCATCTCGGGGTCTTCCGTCTTCTCGATCAGACCGCCGAACAACGCGCGTAAAGAACGCTTGAACCTGCTCCACGATGACATTGCTTCCGCTCCTCCGACAAACCCGCCCGGCGCATCGCCTTCGACCGTCACGATGCTGCCGAAACCCCGCACGCGCACGCGATTTCGCGCGCGCCCCAAGATAGTACGTCAGCGCCCTGCACACGGTTCATTTTCGGCGGCGCTCGCACCCTTCGCGCCGAGTATAACAGGAGTCGCGCTTGGCAGACTAGAGCGCCCAGAAAAGTGAGTAGTGAGCCGTGAGCCGTAAGCGGTAAGCAGTCCACAGCCGCCATCGCGCGACTATTACTGACCTTTACTTCGTGGTTGCGGTTCGGGTGATGCTTCCGACCACGCGTCGCTTAACTGTTTTAACTGCTCACTGCTTACCGCTCACTAAACTTGCCGATGTCGCGGCGATATTGCATGCCGTCCCAGCGGATGCGTGCGGCGGCTTCGTAGCAGCGCGCGAGCGCGCGGTCGAGCGTCGGGGCGCGCGCCGTGAGGCCGAGGACGCGCCCGCCCGCCGTGTGCCAAGAGCCGTCCACGGCGCGACGCGTTCCGGCGTGAAAAATTTGGACGGGGGAAGTTGAATCAAACGTGTCCAAGCCTTCGATGCGCGCGCCCGTTTCCGGTCGCTCCGGGTAGCCGCGCGCGGCGAGCACGACGCAGGCCGACGCGTCCTCAGACCAACGCACGCGCGCGCCCGCCAGACGCCCGTGCGCGACCGCTTCAAAGATTTCACAGAGGTCGCTTTCCAGACGCACGAGGATGGCCTGCGCTTCCGGGTCGCCGAAACGCACGTTGTATTCAAGGACGCGGACGCCCTCCTTCGTCAACATCAAGCCGACGAAGATGACGCCGCGAAACTCCAGACCGTCCGCGCGAAGACCTGCGAGCGTGGGTTCGACCACCTCGCGGACGGCCGCTTCCAGCGTCTCGGCGTCGAGCACTTCGGGCGAAGTGATCGCGCCCATGCCGCCGGTGTTCGGCCCCGTGTCGCCTTCGCCGATCCGTTTGTGGTCGCGCGCGGGCGGCATCAACGCGTAATCCGCCCCGTCCGTCCAAAACAGAAGCGATGCCTCGCGGCCTTCGAGCGCTTCTTCGATGACGACGCGGCGCGCCGCATCTTTGCCGACGCTCCCGCCCTCCATCAAATTGGCGACCGCCTCCAGAGCCTCCGCGCGCGTCGCGGCCACCACCACGCCTTTGCCCGCCGCCAGCCCATCGGCTTTCACGACGACGGGCGCGGAGGCTTCGCCAAACTCGCCGCCCGTCAGAATCTCTCGCGCCTCCTCTGCGCTCGCGGCGACGCGGAAACGCGCCGTCGGTATCCGGTGGCGCGCCATGAACTCTTTGGCGAAGGCTTTGCTCGATTCGAGTCGCGCGGCTTCGGCACGCGGGCCTGCGACGGCGAGGCCGCGCCGCTCGAACTCGTCGGCGAGCCCGGCGGCGAGCGGCGCTTCGCCGCCGACAATCGTGAGCGCGATCTGCTCCGTTTCGGCAAACGAGGCGAGCGCGGAAACGTCCGTGGCCGGGATGGGGACGAGGCGCGCCGAGTCGCCGATGGCGTCGCTGCCGGGCGCACAGTAGAGTTCAACGGGGCGTGCGGAGGTTCTGAGAAGGGCTTGGCAGAGCGCGTGCTCGCGCCCGCCCGAACCGACGACGAGAATCTTCATAAACGGGATGCTACTGACACGGGAAATAAAATCGACACTTGAACCGGAGCGGATGCTGTCACGCCGCGAAAGGGGTGTCAAGACAAACGGTCGTGATCTTTGGGCGTGCGCGTAAAACCTTGACACAGTTTCGTGATAGTTATAATTTGCATGTCAATCGGATGGACGACGGGCGGCTTCGGTCAGTTTAAGAACGAGCGACGCGCCATCCCAAAAACGCATAGGTTAGGCGAGAGTCCGCGACTTACGGACTCTCGACCGAAAATTTTCCAATCTTCCTTCGAGCGACTTCTCTCACCGAACGTTCGACTCCGGGGAACACATACGTGGGGGGTTATTGTCATGTCACAAGCTCAAGCAACCGGCCAAGCGAACGGAGAGTGGGCGCACACCGAGACCGAATATCAAGACCGCAACATCCGTTGCGTTGACTGCAACGAAGACTTCATCTGGACGGGCGGCGAGCAGGTCTTCTTTCACGACAAGGGTTTGAAGAACGAACCGAAACGCTGCAAGCCCTGCAAGCAAGCCAAGAACGAGCGGCTGGCCGCCATCGCCGCCGCGCAGGCGTCGGGCGTGCGTCAACGCATAGAGGTCTCAGTCAACTGCGCCCAGTGCGGTCAACAAACAACTGTTCCCTTTTATCCCTCACAGGGTCGCCCCGTCTTCTGCCGCTCTTGCTTCCTCGCAAGCCGCGGCGCGGAGACGCCGGACGGCTAACACGTCCCCGCCGGTTCCGCGGAAAAACTCACTCCCGACAGACCGACCGCACGGCACACGTCCCCGCCGCGTCGAGCACAGAGCGGCCACGCCTGATGTGTGCCCGCAGAAGTATGTCCGCATTGCGTCCGGGTCGTGCGTCAAACGAGTCCGGACGAACTTCCCGCTCACCCGCCGACGTGGACGACGGGGCGACGCTTCGGGTCTTTCTCCGCTTGCCTTAAGACTTCGTGTGTGACGGGCGCGGTGTCGCCCTCGCCGAAGGCCACGTACTTGAAGAGATAGGCCAAAGGATTTCCCTCGCTCCAACCGAAATAGATGTGCGGCACTTTGCCCGTCACGTCGCGGACGTGCAGGAGGAAAGCGGCGATGGCGTTCGGCACGGCCGGGCTTTTCGTGCGCAGCACGCGGTAGCCGTCCAGTTCCACGCCGCGCACTTTGAGGCGCTCAGTAAATTCCGAAGCGTCGCCCGGTTTGACCTCGAAAAAGAGCACCGCATCGCGCGTCGGAATGTGGTTGCCCGCGCGCTTCTCGCGCTCTTTGATCATGTACTCGTTCACGTCGCCGCGGTCGCGCCGGTTGGCGACGATCCGCACGTCGCCGCGTCTGCCCGCTTCCTCGATGAAGGCGCGTGCCTTGTCGTCCAAGACCAACTCGACGACGCGCAGTTCGGTCGTGCGCCACACGCGCGAGACGAGCGAAGCGAGCACGATGCCGAAGATGAAGATCGAAGCGATCTTGATGCCTTCCGGCCGCTCGTAGACGTTGACGATGGTCGTGTAACCGAAGACGACCGCGATGACGAGAAAGGCGATGGCCCATCTCTTCTCCTGCCGGCGTCGCGCCGAGAGCATCACGGCGATGGCCGCCGAGGTCATTAAGACGAGCACTCCCGTCGCGTACGCGCCGCCCTGCGCGTCAACGTCCGCCTTGAAGATGATCGTGACGGTGAAGGCCATGGCCGTGAAGACGAGGACGAGCGGCCGCGTGGCGCGTGCCCAATCGGGAGCCATGCCGTAGCGCGGCAGATAGCGCGGCACGATGTTCAACAGTCCGGCCATCGCCGACGCGCCCGCGAACCACAGGATCAAGATCGTGCTGATGTCGTAGACCGTGCCGAAGGCGTCGCCGAAAAAGTGGTGCGCCAGATAAGCGAGCGCGCGGCCGTTGGCCTCGCCGCGCGGCGTCGTCAGTGTCTCCGGCTGAAAGGCCGCCGCCGGGATCACGAGCGTCGTCACGAAACTGCTCGTGATCAGCATGACGCTCATGATGAGCGCGGCCGTCCTCAAGAGTTTGCGCGTGTCGCGGATGCGCCCACGGGGATTTTTTTCCGTGTCGTCGCGGTCGCCTTGGACGAGCGGCATCACGGCCACGCCCGTCTCAAAGCCTGAGAGTCCGAGCGCGAGTTTCGGGAAGACGAAGAGGGCGGCGAGAAGCATTGCAAAAGGATTCGGGTGCGCCGTGTAGAGCGCGTCGCGCCAGCGCGGCAGGTATTCCGGGTGCGTCGCCACTTCATAGAGGCCGCGGCCGATGACGACCGTGTTCAGCAACAAGTAAGAGACGACGAGGACGACGGCGATGCCGATGGCCTCCTTGAAGCCTTTGAGAAAGACCGCGCCGAGCACGGCGACGAGCAGGAGCGTGAAGAAGATCGGATGGTCGAGCGTGTTGTATCTTTCCGCGTAAGGGTTTTCGAGTATGTGCGCCGTGGCGTCGGCGGCCGACAAAGTGATCGTGATGATGAAATCCGTGGCGACGAATCCAAGCAACGCGAGCACGAACAGCTTGCCCTTCCAACGCGCCAGCAAATTCTCCAACATCGAGATCGAGCCTTCGCCGTGCGGACTCTCCACCGCTACCCGCCCGTAGATCGGCAGCGCGCCGAAGAGTGTCAACAAGACGAGGATGAGCGTGGCGATGGGAGACAGAGCACCGGCGGCGAGGAAAGCGATGCCCGGTTGATAACCGAGCGTGGAGAAATAATCCACGCCCGTCAGGCACATCACCTTCCACCACGGGTGCGTGTGATGCTGCCCTTCCCGCTCGTGCGGCCCTTCCATCTCCTCGACGCGGCCTTTGAGTAACCAGTCCTTAAAACTCTTTTGCGGACGTTCGGGGACGACAGTTTGAGTGGACATCGAAACTCCTTCAAAGTTTTGTGCGCGCTCGCCAGACGCTAAAAGGCGCAGAGCACGAAGCTCTGCGCCTTTGAAATTCGCGTCCGCATGAGCAGTTTGCCCTTCCCTGAAAGCCTACGAGGTTAGCTGACGGGCTAGGATGTGGGAGTATCCCTCACCGGCGCGCGTTGCCGTAAGCACGCGCGCCGCGATGCGCCCCGTGTCTCGCCGTCACCTCCGGCCAGACGTTGGTTCCCCCGTGTCGCAACGTGATGGTCGAAGACGACTCGTTCGCGCTTGCGACTTCGGCGACAAATTTTCAACGGGGCGGATGTTACGCCTGCGCGCGCCGCAAAGCAACCGCCACCCAGTTTTCGGCAGCGGTTCAGTTTGAGATAAAGACGTTTCTCGCAAAGGCGCGAAGGAGAAAGACGTAAGGCGCAAAGAAAACCGCTCAATTGAGTAGCCGGTCAATCCTTTGCGCCTTCTGCTTTGCGCCTTTGCGTGAAATTCTTCCCCGCGCATCTTTGTCCAACACGTCAAACCGAATCACTACCCAGTTTTCCTAACCGAACTTCTTACCCGCCGACGTGGACGACCGGACGCTTCTCCGGGTCATCTTCCGCTTGCCTCAAGACTTCGTGTGTGACGGGCGCGGTGTCGCCCTCGCCGAAGGCCACGTACTTGAAGAGATAGGCCAAAGGATTTCCCTCGCTCCAACCGAAATAGACGTGTGGCACTTTGCCCGTTGTGTCGCGCAGGTGCAGGAGGAAAGCGGCGATGGCGTTCGGCACGGCCGGGCTTTCGGCGCGCAGCACGTGATAGCCGTCAACGTCCACGCCCTTCACTTTGAGCACGCCCGCAAACTCCGAAGCGTCGCCCGGCTTGACCTCGAAAAAGAGCACGGGGTCGCGCGTCGGAATGTGGTTGTCGGCACGCTTCTCGCGCTCTTTGAATTCGTACTCGCCCACGTCGCCGCGGTCGCAGCGGTTCGTCACGATGCGTATTTCGCCGCGCCGGTCGGCCTCTTCGATGAAGGCGCGCGCCGCGTCGTCCAGTTCCACGCGCTCGACGCGGAGTTCGGTCGTGCGCGAGACGCGCGAGACGAGCGAGACGAGGATGATGAAGCCGATGAAGGCCGAAGCGATCTTGAGTCCTTCGGGCTGCTCAAGGATGTTGACGACCGTGGTGTAGA
The DNA here is from genome assembly GCA_036387235.1 of Pyrinomonadaceae bacterium. GTDB lineage: Bacteria > Acidobacteriota > Blastocatellia > Pyrinomonadales > Pyrinomonadaceae > JAIVJZ01. The sequence continues at coordinate 47,604 of DASVUD010000039.1, read as the reverse complement.
CGAAGACGAGCGCGATCAACAGAAACGCCCAGCGCCAAGAACTTCCCTCGCGCCACACCGAGAGCGCCACGGCAATCGCCGCCGAACTCATCAAGGCCAGCACGCCCGTCGCGTATGCGCCGCCCTGCGCTTCGACGTTCGCCTTGAACAGCAGCGTCACGACGAAGCAGATGATGGTGAAGACGAAGACGAGCGGGCGCGTCGCCTTCGCCCAATTCGGAGCCATGCCGTAGCGCGGCAGATAGCGCGGCACGATGTTCAAGAGTCCCGCGAGCGCCGACGACCCTGCGAACCACAGGATCATGATCGTGCTTACGTCGTAGGCCGTGCCGAAGATGTCGCCGAGGTAGGTGTGCGCCAGATAAGCGAGCGCGCGACCGCTCGCCTCGCCCGCCGGTTGGGTGTCCGTCTCAGGTTTGAACGCTTCGGCGGGAATCAGCGTCGTCGTCACGATGCTGCTCGCCATCAGCAGCACGCTCATGATCAGCGCGGCGACCTTCAACAGTTTCCGCGTGTTGTTGATGCGCCCGGCCGGTTTCTGCTTGTCGTCGCCCGCTGCGCCCTCGACGAGCGGCATCACGACCACGCCCGTCTCGAACCCTGAGAGTCCGAGCGCGAGTTTCGGAAAGACAACGAGCGCGGCGGCCACCATCGCTAGCGGATTACTGTAGCCACCGAGCAGCGCGTTTTTCCAGTTGACGATTAATTGCGGCTGCGTCGCCAGTTGATAAAACCCGACGCCGAGCACGACCACGTTGAGCAGGATATAGAGGGCGACGATCACGACGGCGATGCCGATGGCCTCTTTGAAACCTTTGAGGAAGACCGCGCCGAGCGCGGCGATCAAAAAGAGCGTGACGGCGATCTGGTGCGAATGGAAAAAGTGCGGCGTGAAGGGATTGTCGATGATGTGGACGGCAGCGTCGGCGGCCGACAAAGTGATGGTGATGATGAAACTCGTGGCCGCGAATCCGAGCAGGCAGAGGACGAACAGCTTGCCCTTCCAACGCGAGAGCAGATTTTCCAGCATCGAGATCGAACCGTCGCCGTGCGGACTCTCCGCCGCGACGCGGTTATACATCGGCAACGCGCCGAAGAGCGTCAGGAGCACAAGGACGAGCGTGGCGATGGGAGAGAGCGCACCGGCGGCGAGGAAAGCGATGCCCGGTTGATAACCGAGCGTGGAGAAATAATCCACGCCCGTCAGGCACATCACCTTCCACCACGGGTGCGTGTGATGCTGCCCTTCCCGCTCGTGCGGCCCTTCTACCTCTTCGACGCCTTTGAACAACCAACTTTTGAAAGGCCCTAACTTTCGTTTCGGCGGGGCTGTCACAGTAGCCATCAGAAACTCCCAGACCGGCGCGCGCGTGCAAACTCGAAACGCTCCCGGCAGTCAAAGCGCGTCGCCCGTCGCACGCGGAAGACACGCTCGGCTTGCGTCAACCTTATGGACAAAACTTGACGCAACCTTCGTCGCTGTCTCGACGCGCCTTTTAGCGGCAACCTGCTGCAAAATCGGAATTGCTCAGTGCGTTACTTTAACTTAAACCCCAAAGGCATCGCCACAAAAAAAGCGGCGCGCGATGAAGCGCGAGGCGACAGCAGGCACGGCTTCAGTCGAATGACGCGCGCGTGAATTTTCCCGCTCGCTCCCAAGTTGCTTCGAGCTTCGTCCACAAAAAAATTTTCTCCATCCGAAAAATTATTTCAACCTCAGGCTATCGCTCCGCGAGAAGGCGGCATCAATAGAGGCACTACGAATCGCGTTCTCTCATTAGTCTCCGCTGAGAGAACTTCTCTAACAGCAGCAGGCCGACGTTTCCGCCGGTCTGAACTATAGGACAACTACGCTCGATTTGTGTCGCGGCCGGAAAAACTCTCCCCGCGCGAAGTCGAAGTGTGTTCAACGGAGGAACACTTATGCGTCGCAGAGCCATTCGCCGGATCGCTTTTCTCTCTCTCGTGGCAATTCTCTCAACTCTGAGTTTCGCCGGATTAAAGACCAGCGCCTCGTCGTCTGCGACGACGCAACAAGCCGCGAACGGCGCGTCCGGGGAGTTGACTCAAGGCACGCTGACGGCCATCGACGCGAAAGGCCGGCGCGCGGGTCTCTGCCCGCTCAAGCACACGGACGTGAAGGCCGAGATCACGGGCTTTCTCACGCGCGTGACCGTGACGCAGGAATTCGAGAATCCCTTCGCCGATAAGATCGAGGCCGTCTACACCTTTCCGCTAACCGAATCGGCCGCCGTCGATGACATGACGATGATCGTCGGCGAGCGCACCATACGCGGCCAGATCATGCGGCGCGAAGAGGCGCGGAAGGCTTACACGGAAGCACGCGCGCGCGGGCAGGTCGCGAGTTTGCTCAATCAGGAACGCCCGAACATCTTCACACAATCGGTCGCCAACATTTTGCCGGGCGCGCGAATCAAGATCGTCATCAGCTACGTCGAGACCTTGAAGTATGAGTCGGGAACATACGAGTGGTCGTTCCCGATGAAAGTCGGTGAGCGTTACACGCCTGCCCCCTCGAACGGCGCGAGCGGGACGGAAAGCGCGACGCGAAACGAGGCGAGCGAGAGCGAGAAAGCGGAGCGCGCGGCGCAGGAGGACGGCGAGGCGGGCGACGATGACGGGGGCGTTCCCGAAACGGCGGACGCACCCGTTGCGGACGCACCCGTTGCGACTAAGAGCGCGCCCATCAAATCCGAGAGCGCGCCCCTTGCAACGCCGGGCGCGTCCGGCATCGGGCAAGACGCGACGCCCGCGGCGCTCGCGGAAGGACGGCGCGCGGGGCACGACATCTCCATCGAAGTCGCGCTCGACGCGGGCGTGCCGCTCGACGGTCTCAACTCGGAGACGCACGAACTCGAAGTGGCGCGGCCGGACGCAACGCGCGCCGTCGTGCGTCTGAAAACCGGGACGACGATCCCGAACAAGGATTTCGTGCTGCGCTACGACGTGGCCGGGCGACAGATAGAAGATGCGCTGCTCACGCACGCTCAGGGGCGCGAAGGTTTCTTCACCTTTATCTTGCAGCCGCCGGATCGCGTCGCGGCTAAAGACGTGATGCCGAAGGAACTCGTCTTCGTGCTCGACACGTCAGGCTCGATGATGGGCTTCCCGCTCGACAAGGCCAAAGAGACGATGCAGCTTGCGCTCGACGGTCTCTACCCGCAAGACACTTTCAACTTGATCACTTTTTCCGGCGACACGAAAATTCTCTTTCCCCAACCCGTCCCGGCGACGCCGGAAAATTTGGCTAAGGCGAAGAAGTTTCTGGCGAGCCGCAAGAGCGACGGCGGCACGGAGATGATGAAAGCCATCCGCGCCGCGCTCTCGCCCGCGGACGCGCAAGGCCACATTCGCATCGCCTGTTTTATGACCGACGGCCAAGTCGGCGACGACATGGAGATCATCGCGGAGGTGCGTAAACATCCGCAGGCGCGCGTCTTCGCGATGGGCTTCGGCGATTCGCCCAACCGCTTCCTGCTCGACAAGATGGCCGAGCATGGGCGGGGCGAGGTCGAATACGTGACCGAACACGGCGACGGCTCGGCCGCCGCACGCCGTTTTCACGAACGCGTCCGCGATCCACTGTTGACCGACTTGGAGATCGACTGGACGAATTTGCCCGTCGCGGACGTGTACCCGAAACAGTTGCCAGACCTGTTCAGCGCGAAGCCCGTCGTCTTGTCGGGGCGTTACGCGCGCGGCGCGCAGGGCAAGCTCATCTTGCGCGGAAGGATGGCCGGACGCCCCTTTGCACGCGAGATTCCGGTGACGCTGCCGGACGACGAACCGCAACACGACGTACTCTCGAAGCTCTGGGCGCGGCGAAAGATCGACGACCTGATGGCCGAAGACATGGGCGGCGCGCAACAGGGAAAGATGCGCGACGACCTGCAAGCGTCCATCACGCAACTCGGTCTGTCGTACAGGCTGATGACCCAGTTCACCTCCTTCGTCGCCATCGAAGATGCGACGATCACGGGCGACGGCGAGCCGCGCCGCGTCGATGTGCCCGGCGGTGAAGATGACGCAGTGAGAGTCGGCGGTGGCGCTGGCGGCAGTGGCGGTTACGTCGGTGGCGGTAATGGTGTCGGCGTCGGGAGCGGTACAGGCGTCGGTGTCGGCATCGGCGGCGTCAGCGAAACCGTGACCGTTACGTCCGACGCGGCTTCAATCGACCCGACGGACAATAAGGTTCAAACCAACGTCACCGCGCAGGTGGCCGAGATGCTGCCGCGCGGTACGAACTTCACCAGCCTCTTACGCGTCGCCCCGTCCGTGCGGGACGAACCGGCGAGCGGCGGTTTTCAAATTGACGGCGCATCGCGTACGGAGAACACGTACATCATCGACGGTCAGGAAGTGACCAACTTCCGCACCGGCGCGCTCAGCGCAAACAACAATTTCCCGTTTCAGTTCATTCAGGAGATACAGGTTAAAAGCTCCGGCTTCGAGGCGGAGTACGGCGGCGCGACGGGCGGCATCGTCAACGTCGTCACGCGAAACGGCACGAACGAGTTTCACGGCGAGTTCGGTTTCCAACTCCGCCCCGCGCGCTGGCAGGCCGGCGCGCGCCCGGCCCTGCGCCTGTTCAACGCGCCCGCGCCCGATCTTTTCCAGCAGGCCGAATATCTACATCCGGCGCGCGACAAAGGCTACGCGCTTTTCCCGACCGGCAATTTCAGCGGCGCGCTCGTGCGCGACCGTGCCTGGTTCTTCCTCAGCTACACGCCGCAGTTGTTCCACCACACGCGCACGATTAACTACCTCGCAAGCGACCCGCGCGGGCGCACCGCCGGGCTGGCCGCCGAGACCTATCGCGCCGATTCGACCGCGCACTACGCCTTCTCGCGCGTCGATGCGACGCTGACGAATTCGCTGCGCGTCTCCGGCACGTTCACTTGGAATCCAATCGTCTACGATGGGCTGTTGCCGCCCGCCATCCAGCAGGTCGGCGCAACTCCGGCGGCCGACTTCGGCGGCGCGACCGGCGTGCTCGCGGGAAGCGAACTGCTCGCACGGCAGGGCGGGCGCGTCGATGCCGACAACGCGACGGGCAATCTCACTTGGACTCCGTCGGCCACATCCATCATTAGCCTTCGCGCCGGTCGGAGTTTTCTGAACGAGCGCGTGCGGCCGGAAGAGGGCGCGTTTTCCGACGGCGTGCCGCGCACCGAGCGTTTCATCTGCGCCGTCGGCGACGCGCGTGCGGGTTGCGCTTCCGGCTTTCAGAATTTTCCGAGCAACCACGCCGTCGAACGCGACGCCTCCGCACGCCGCACGCTCGATGCGGACGTGACCTACTTGAAGAACCGGCCGTACGGTCGTCACGAGTTCAAATTCGGCTACGGCTACAACCGCATCGGCAACGACGTCAGCTCCGGCTACGGCGACGCGGGCGTCGTGCAGTTGTTCTACGGCGTGCCGATTGACGAACTGGCGGGCGACGCTAATTTGACGCCGACGCCCGGCGCGCTCGGCTCCGGCCTCTTGCAACGCTACGCCAGAGAGGGTCGCGCGGCGAGCCGGCTTCACACCTTTTACGCGCAGGATAAGTGGCAGCCCTCCACGCGTCTGACGCTCAATCTCGGCGCGCGCATCGAGCGCGAAGACGTGGCCGCTTTAGACGGCCGAGCGCCGGGCATCACGTTCAATTTCACGGACAAGATCGCCCCGCGTCTCGGCGCGGCCTTCGACTTGAACGGCGACGGCGCGACGAAAATTTTCGGCTTCTACGGACGCTTCTTCGACCGCTTGAATTATGAGTTGCCGCGCGCCTTGTTCGGCGGCGAGTTCTACCGCACAGACTATTTCGAGCTACAGGAAAATCTGCCGCTCTACACGAACTACACGCTGCCCGCCATTCTCGGCGACGGCGGCGATGCGCCGGGCGGCAACTGTCCTTTCGGCGGCAACTCCGGCGGCATTCCCGGCCGCAGCGGCCTCTCTCGTTGCCGTCGAGATTTCCGCGCGGCGGCGGGCGGCGACGCCAAAGCGCCCCTCGCCGTCGCGGGCGGCATCGACCCCGACCTAGAGGCTTTTCGTCAAAGCGAGTTGACGCTCGGCATCGAGCGCGATCTCGGCGCGGGCTACATCCTCAGCGGTCGCTACACGCACAAACGAATCGACCGCGCCGTCGAAGCCATAGGCTTCTACAATACGGAGGGCAGTCTCAAACACATCATCGGCAATCCGGGCTACGGCGCTTCCCGTTCCCTCTTCGAGCAGCTCGGCCTGCCGCCGACGCCGAAGGCCAGACGCACTTACGACGCGCTCGAACTCCGGCTCGAACGACGCTTCACGCGCAATTACTACCTTGGCGCGAACTACACCTTCAGCCGTCTCCACGGCAACTACGCCGGGGCGGCGGCGACAACAAGTGCGGCGGACGACGTGCGCTTCGACCCGAATCTGCTCAGCGCCTTTAGTCTGCCCTTCAACGCTTACACGGCCGGCGGCAAGTTGAACGACGGTCGCTTGCCCGCGGATCGCCCGCACGTCTTCAAGTTCCACGGCAGCTACAAACTCGATTGGGACAAACTGTGGAGCTTCGCGCGCCGCCACACGACGGAGTTCGGCGCGTACACCACGGCGCAGAGCGGCACGCCCGCGACCACGCGTTATCTCTTAGCGGGCGTCGCCGCGGGAATTTTGCACGGACGCGGCGACTTGGGACGCACCGCGCGCCTGACCGAGACCGATCTGGCGCTCAGGCACAAGTATCGCTTCGGCAATGGCGAACGCTTCACGGTCGTCTTCGACTTGGACGTGCTGAACGCCTTCAACGAAAACAACGTGCTCGGTTTGTCGGAGTTGGTCAACGCGCGCGTGGATTACGAGGTGCTGCTGGCGGGAACGAACTCGCTTGAGCGGGCGCGAAATTTCTTCCGGCGCGGCGCGCTCGGCACGCTCGTCGAGGCAGACCTCCGGCGCTCCGGCAACCGGCTCGACGCGAGCTACGGCCGCCCGAACAGTTTCCAACCGCCGCGCACCGTCCGCTTCGGCGTGCGCTTCCTGTTCTGAACGAAAACGTTCACGCTAAAGGCGCGAAGAAGAAAAACGTAAGGCGCAAAGAAAACCAGCTAACTTGAATAGCCGTTCAATTCCTTTGCGCCTTCTGTTCTAACTCTTTGCGCCTTTGCGAGAAATTCTTCCGCATTTTGACAGACCGCGTGGGCGGCCTGTAAGATTTCCCGCTTGACTCTCCCCCCGTGCGCCCTCAGCCTTCGTGGTCAGCGCGCTTTTCTTCACTTAACATTCCAGCCCGGACACTGGCTTGACCGGAAACTCGAATTTCAATGTCGGAGACTCGGAAGATGAAACGCTCCTTCTTACTTGCCGTCGCGACGCTCATACTTTTCGCCGCGCCCGCCGCCGTCGCCGCCAAAGACACTTGGACGAGCGTGCGCTCGCAAAACTTTCACCTCGTCGGCAACGCCTCGGAGAAAGACATCCGGCAAGTGGCGACGCGCCTCGAACAATTTCGCCTCGCCTTCTCGCGCATCAACAAGCGGGCGCGGCTGCAAGATTCCGTGCCGACCACCGTCATCGTGTTCAAGGACGAGGGCGCTTACAAGCCTTTCAATCCGGGACGCAACTCGGGCTACTTTCAGGCGGGCGAGGACGTGAACTACATCACGCTGACAGCCCAGTCGCGCAGCGCGGCCGACAATCCTTACGCCGTCATCTTCCACGAATACGTCCACCTGCTCGTTAAAAACAACATCTCGCCGAACGCGCCCGCGTGGGTCAACGAAGGTCTGGCCGAGTTCTACAGCAACCTCGAAGTGGCGAAGGACGGCAAGGCCGCCGACATCGGCAAGCCCATCTCCGATCACATCCTCTACCTGCGCGAACAGAAACTATTGCCCTTGCGCACGCTCTTCGCCGTCGATCACTCTTCGCCTTACTACAACGAGCAGAGCAAGCGCGGCGTCTTCTACGCGCAATCGTGGGCGCTCGTCCACTACCTCATGTTCGGCCAGCAGGCGAAGCGTCAGCCGCAACTCAATCGCTACCTCGGACTCGTCAGCAGCGGCATGAGCCAGCAGCAGAGTTTCCAGACCGCTTTCGGCGCGGACATCGAAGCCATCGAAAAGGAGTTGCGCGATTACATCGGCCGCAACACTTATCCTTACGTCAATTTTCCCTTCGAGCCGAAACTCGATACGGAAGTGGCGGTCGAGAGCGCCGTGCTCGGTGAAGCGGAAGGACTGGCCTATCTCGGCGACCTCGCGCTCCACACGCGACAACTCGAACTCTCCGAGACGCAGTTGCAAAAAGCCGTCGCGCTCGACGCCGCGAACGCCATGACGCAGGCTTCGCTCGGCATGCTGCGGATGCGGCAGAGGCGTCTGGACGAAGCCAAAGAACACCTGCGCCGCGCCGTCTCGGCCGACGCGCGCAACCATCTGGCGCACTACTATTACGCCTACGTGCTGTCGCGCGAAGGCATGAGCGAGATGGGCTTTGTCAGGACGTATGAGACTGCGACGGCCAACGAGATGCGCGCGGCGCTCAAGCGAGCCATCACCTTGAAACCCGATTTCGCCGGGTCGTACAGCCTGCTCGCCTTCATCAACATGGTGACGGGCGAACAGATCGACGAGAGCATCGAACTGTTGAAGCGCGCGCTCCAACTCGCGCCCGGCGAAGAGAGATTCCGCGTCGATCTGGCGCAACTCCTCATGCGCCAACAGGACTTCGACGGGGCGCGCAAGATCGTCGAACCGCTGGCGCAGAACTCGCCCGACCCGCAAGTCAAAGCGAACGCCGAGTCGATTCTGCGAGCCATCAACAGCTTTCAGGAACAGCAGGCCAAGTTCAAAGCGGCGCGCGAGTCGGCCGCCGCCGGCGCTCCGTCGGACTCCGGCGGCGAGCCGCCTGTCTTGAAGCCGGGCGAGCAGGTCGTGCGCCGCGAGGACGATCTAACCGAAGAGCGCGAGAGCATGGGCATGACGGCGGAGCAGGCGATGATGCGCGCCATACGCGAAGTGATGCGCAAACCGCAGCCGGGCGAACTGCGGGCGCGCGGCGTGCTCACGCGCATCGAGTGTGATGCCAAGGGGGCGACCTTCCACGTCCGCGTCGGCACACAAGTGCTCAAACTCTTCGGCGGCGACATGAGCGGCCTCCACATGATGGCCTTCACGAAACAGGAAGCGGGCGGCGAGATCAGTTGCGGCGTGCGCAAACCCGAAAGCCAAGTCGTCGTCACTTACAAGCCGCGCGACAAGGGCGGCGACCTCGTCGCCGTCGAATTCGTCCCCGCCAACTTCACACTTGAGAAATAAACGCCGACACACTCCGGCCGCAAGCCGCGAGACAGATGCACATGAATCGAGGCTGCATGACACCACGCTCATGCAGCCTCGATTCGTTCGGGCAACAATATTGCCGGCTCGCCTCGTGCGGACGAACGTCGCGCCATGCGCGGCCGGGTGCATGCAGTGGTTAGATGCGGCGTCGCTATCCTTCAACCAGACTTGTGCCTCGGCTGCGATTAATTAAGCTGCCTCTCTAAGACTTAATCCACAAACGGTAGTCATCAGAAAAAACGACGTTCCCCGTCCGCAAGATTCCAAGAATGGCCGTAAATTCGTCACCATTCAAATCTTCTTGGGTCTCAGTTGCGCCGTCTTCAAGTATCATACGTACAGCTCCTACATGACGGGCAACATCCCAGACAGCTTCCCACGCTTTCACTTTACGGCCTGCCATACTCACTGCACCTCCTCAATGTGGCTAATAGAAACGGTCTCATAAATAATATGAGGAAAGCCACCAAAATATTTCAGGGTCGGGCGAAACCTTAAAAAAATATTGAGAATTAGAACGTTCTCTCTAACGGTGAGCCGTGGTGCGAGTGATTCGGCGGCGCGGCTTAACTCTTGGCGGGCGCGATCAACTCGTAGACGGCGATGGGGCGCGGTGTGGTTTCTGCGCCGACGCTCCATTTGTTGAGTGTGACCGACCAGCCGTCGGCTTCCAACGCTTCCAAGAGCGGGAGGCCGACGGCGCGAAACGGGTCGGAGAGCAACACGCGCCCGCCGTGAGCGAGGTTTGTCTCGAAGATGCGGCGCAGGTGCGTGTGCAATTCCTCGCCGTAGAGAATGTCCGAGCCGATGATCAGGTCGTAACGCTCCGGCTTTGCACAAAAATTGCCGAAAAGGGGTTAATTTTTGTGCAGGTGAGGATTCTGCACAAAAATTCGATTTACCGCCCGTCGTAAAAGTCGGCTTCGATTCCGAGTTCGTAGATGGATTGGATCACGCAACAGAGGTTATGCGCGAGCACCTTGCACAGCACTTCGTTGACCTGAGCCGTCCGCGTTTTACTGCGAAGACGTTCCCCGAACTTGCCCTTGATCATGCTGAAAGTCGTTTCCACGTTGCTGCGCTTGTGGTAGTGGCGCATGTATTCATCTTGGTTGTACTGGTACAGATGGAACATGCGCTTCCAGACCGAGGTGCTGCGCTGGTTAGAGGCGGTCGCGTTGGAGCGGAAAGCGATGTAGGGCTGTGCGCCCTTGACGAGTGTTAGCGAGAGGTTCTTTTCAGAGGAATAGGCTTTGTCGGCCGACACTTCATTCATCACGAAGTTCTTAGCGGTCTGTTCGACAAGCGGCGCATACTGCGGGCTGTCTCCCACGTTGCTGCCCGTCACTTCAACACTGGTGACGATGTTCGTTGTCACGCCGCACATCAGATGACACTTGAGCCATTCAGACGCCCGCGCCCGATGCGGCTCGCCATGCTGTAAGCGTGGTGCGCCCCACTTGGCATCAACCCAACGTTGCGTGCGCCCCGTAGCGAAGCCAGAGCTATCAACGGCAAAGTCCCATTCAACGCCGCGAAGGGGAAGGCTCGACTTGACGATCAACGCCTTGAGTACGTCGGTCATTTCTTCCAGTTCGAGGTAGTTGAAGATGGAGTTGAAGTGCGGAGTCTTGGAGATGAAGCCGCGCAGTTGAGCATCGCGTAGGTCAGAGATGAAGCGTCGGCCAGAGACAGTAGAGTAAATCTTGAAGACCGAACAAAAGATCATATCTTTGAGCGGGAATCGGACGCGACCAGGGCCGGGCTTACGTTGTAGGTCTTCGATGTCGAAGCAGAGATGATAGAGAAGTTCTAAGAAGCGGCTCTTTTCGTTGGTCTGTGCTTTGTTGTAGGCAGGCCATACTTGAGTGTAGGTCTTACGCTGTACTTCCATCGTGTGCCTCTTGCTTTCTCCATGCGAGTTGAGGCACAATGACGCTGCATCGGCCACATCGTGCGACAACACGCGGTGGTTGAATAAAGCCAGTTGGTTGTTAGCGCAACCGATTGGCTTTTTGCTTTTGGACTTGAAAGAACTTGCACGCATGGTACATTATTTCATTCGTGAAATCAACATAAATATCATTAAAATCAAGGGTTTAGCTAATTCAATTTGACATAGACAGCACCCTTTGTCTGTGGTATAAACAGACGTAGAGGGTGACGCCGCAAGGCATCATTCTCCAAATTGGATAGCGGCGACTATCCGATTTGAACGGATGGAAGCTAGTGCCGTTAACACTGTCTTCGCCGGATTCTCAGTCCGGTGCTTTAAGCCACTCAGCCAAGTCGCCACACTCGTAAAGAAACAGATCGCCCGACGCTCGTAACGTCGGGCTTTCTGCTTTTATAAGGTAATGCGGCGTAAGCGATAGGGCTAGATATACTCAAAAAATAATTTTGAGCGTCCGATTTAGTGGGGCGAATATTGGGAGGGTCATTCAGACATTTTCAACGTCACAGATTAAAATAGGGATATTCATACTGCTTTTTTCATTGTCCCTTTTCGCGGCCTCGTTTTTCCAGCGGCTTTGCGCGACTTCTTAACAAGAGTCTCCACATACGACCTTTTCCCGCATCCTCTATGAGATAGCCACCTGTAGGCTAACTCCGAAGCGGAAGGGTGATCGGTCTCTGCGAAGGAGGCAAGAAAATCTTCATCAAGGTCGGGATAAAACGCTTTGGCGTGGTTAATCCAGAACTGCCTCCACTCCTCAAATTTATAGCCAGTATGACGACGGCTTTCTTCAAACCGCTTAAATGTGTTGTTGTAATCCTTCTTAATGGGTCTAGTCATTAAATGAATATCGTCGTAATACTCATGTAAAGACGTTCGTATTTCACCTGTTAGCTTTGCCTCACTTCCACCTCGCCGCCTAGTGCCTAGAATTTCTTTGATCTCATTCTGTAAGTCCTTAAACATCGTTCGCAACGCGCCCCTCAAAAACGCCTCCCTTTCGTCAGGGTTATCCTCAAACAAGGCTGAGCTAGTTACGTGGAGTTGCGCCGCTGTTACGATAAGCCCAAAGCCGTAGGTCGCAATTGTTGGGTAGTGCCGTATACAGAAATAGAAGGCATCACTCTCAGCTTTTAAAAAATCCTCGTCCGTTATAAGTTCATCGCGGAGTTTAGCTGATACAGGATCGTCATATTTCCCCCAAACCTCATAATTCCAACCCTCAAGACCGAATTTTTGCCGCGTGATCTCAATCAGAGCTATGCGTATGAAGCGCAGCAATCCCAACGCATCGATCTCACAATCAACAGCTACAGGAAGGTTATATCTATTAGCCCACGGCAACTTGAATTTAAGCAAGTCTGGGCTGATAAGTCGGAGTATTAGTTGATGGTGTTCGTCTATTGGCTCGTCTGCCGGATCAAGGCGTGGCTCTAGCTCAGGCGGGTTTGATTGGTCGTCTGACATTGTGGCCTCTCTGTAGCCTTCTCTGAAAAGGTTTCGGCTCGCCCGCCGCGTCAGAGATTCGCAACCTTTCCTCACGAACGCGCTTGCAATCGCATACATGAGTAAGGCGAGCCGAAAGTTGTTAATGCATTATAAAATGCGGCGCGAGACAATCCAGCCTATTAACAGCCCTCCTGTGAAGGCGATTCCCAACACGGCCAATGGACGCTGCTCTATGGTGCGAGTTGTTGAAGCGGATATTTTTTCAAGTGGGGTGTTGCTGATAATAGATGTCCTTTGTTCAATCCACCTAGTCCATCCAGCAAGATTAATACTTTGATGATCCGCAACGCCTTCCGTCATAGCTATCAGTTCGGTATCTAAAGTTGGATCGGGCGCGATATACATATCGTAGCCGTTCAACTCTAAGAAAGTGGCACAAGCAAGTGTGCCCGTCCGCTTATTTCCATCGCGGAAAACATGCCGAGCCATGATAGTCCAACCTATGGTGGCGGCTTTTTCAATTACAGTTGGGTAGAGATCGTGCCCAAAAATAGGCCCTTCGATTGCGCCTAGCACATACTCAAGTGCCCCCGGAAATTCAAGGTTGTCGTCGGCCTCGAAAAAAGAACCGCCAGACGATTGAATCGTCTGGCGGTTCATTTCTACGATGGTACTCAGCGTTAGCGGCTGGAAAGTTCTTTCCATGTTGAAGCGTGTGCCCTCAGACGGCGCGCAACGATCCTCATCGCGTCATGCTGCACCTCGTCTTGCTTGAAGAGACGAGTGCTAGCTGTCTCACGCTTCTCCGCATCCTTCTTTTCGGGAGAGGGTTGAGCCATTGGCGTCGCCATATATGCACCTCCTTCTTTTGCCACCTAAAATTACATGCTGGCGGCATTCCTGCTAAAGTGTGCGGCCATTATCAGCCCACATACATTTGATGTCAACGAAAGAATGTGGTTGCATGGATAAAAATCCGGCCACCAACAAAGTGTAACAATGTTGATAATTGGCGTCAACATAATATATGTCCTTCATTGGCTTTGCTTGCCTTTGCGCCGCTCTTGTTTTGCCCGATTGAATTTTTGTGCAGACTCCCTAATTTTTGTGCAGGTGGTCATTTTTGTGCAAAGCCTAACGCTCCGTGTCCTTCCAGTTCGTCCAATCCGCCAGGCGGTGCTCGATTGATTCGACCCGGTTTCGCGCGACGTTGCGGCGGCAGGCCGACATCGACAGTTCATCGCGGTCTGTCTGCACCACGCGCGCGCCGAACGTGGCGGCGACGATGCCGGGCAGTCCAGTGCCCGCGCCGAGTTCCAACACGCGACGGCCGCGCAGATCATCCGCGCGCGCGGCCAGTTCGTGCGCCAGCGCGATGGCGGCGGGCCAGAGCGCCACGCCGTAGGGCAAGCGCCCCTTCAACTCGCCGAGAAAGTGATTTTCGTCCGCGCGCGTCAGCACCGAGCCGACGTGCAGAATCGACCATTTTCTTCCGGCCAGACCGAGGCGATACTCGTTGAGCGGAAACTCTCCGGCCGTCGTCCGCAACACCCTCTGCTCGTCCGGTGGAGAACTCATTTTAAATTCAGGCGGCCGAGTAGATTTTGGAAGCGCGGGTCGGGGCGCAGTTCCGCGTAGTCGTAGGTCATGTTGAGGTAGACGAGTTGATGGTCGCGTCGGTCGTAAGCCTGCTCCAGCCATTCGAGCGCGCGTGCCGGGTCGCCGGAGCGCGCATAACATTCGGCGAAAGTCGAAGGGGCGACGTAAGTAGCTTTGGCTCGCTCGAAGTTGATCTCCAGACGCTTCCGCCAGTAGCCGTGCCAGCCTGAGAGCTTGTAGGCTTCGCGCAGCGCCACCACCTGTTCGCGGCTTCTGCCCTGCAACGTCAACTGCTTTTCCATCTCAGCGACGGCCTCGTCGTGCAAGCCTTTTTGCCAGTAGGCGTCCGCGAGTTGGCGATGCGCTTCCGTGTAGTTGGGGTCTAAGGCGAGCACGCGCTTGTATTGTTCGATGGCCTTGTCGAACTCGTGCGCGTAGAGGTAATGCCAGCCGAGATGCTGCACGGGCGTGGGCGAAATCGGATCGAGTTCGAGGAAACGCCGGCTTTCCTGTAAGGCATCGTCGATGCGTCCCATCGCCGTCAGGTAATGCGCGTACATGTGATGTATTTCCGGCTGGTTCGGCGTCAGTCGAAGCGCCAGTTTGAACTCGCGCTCCGCGCCCGTCCAATCCCACGCGTCCAGAAACTCAACCTGCGCCAGCACCGCGCGCGCTTCGCCGAGCGAACTGTCGAGCGCGAGCGCGTGCGTGGCCGCCTCTCGCGCCTGCGGAAACGCCTGCTCCGGCGACAGGCCGATCTCGCCGAAGGCGAACGACTCGGCCAGCCCCGCGTAAGCCTGCGAATAGTTCGGGTCGCGCTCGATGGCCTTGCGGAAATACTCGCGCGCCATCTTCGTCCCGTCCTCCGTGAAACGGTTGAGGGAAAAGCGGCCGTTGAGATAGAGCGCGTAGGCTTCGGCGTCCTGCGTGTAATGCTTTTCAACTTGCGCGCGCTCATCGTTCGACAGGCGCAATGTCAGAGCCTCCGTCAAATTGCGCGAGAGGCGATCTTCGACGGCGAAGATGTCCGTGAACTGCTCGTCGAACTCGCCCGCCCACACGGTCGCGCCGCTGCGCACGTCGAGCAGGCGCGCCGTGAGGCGTATGCGGTCGCCCGCTTTACGCACGTTGCCTTCGAGCACGGCCTCGACCTGTAACTCGCGCCCGGCGTCCATAGGACTCATCCCCTTGCCCGCGTAGCGACGCACGGCCTCCGTCGATCTCACGTTGAGATCGCGGACGTTGCTCAGGCGATTAATCAGCGTGTCGG
This sequence comes from Pyrinomonadaceae bacterium, assembly GCA_036387235.1. GTDB lineage: Bacteria > Acidobacteriota > Blastocatellia > Pyrinomonadales > Pyrinomonadaceae > JAIVJZ01. The sequence goes on along the minus strand of DASVUD010000039.1, from coordinate 31,994 downwards.
TCAAACCGAGTCCGAGAAATTCGTCTTTCGCGTCGGGCGAAAGGGTCTGGAACGGAAGCACGGCGAGCGAATTGATTTTACTGCCGGCGCTCAGCGCCGTCGCCTCACGGCTCGCCGCCCCGCGCGAACTCTTGAGATAGACGGCGACCAAGGCGAAGCAGACGAGCAAAACGGCGAGGGCACAGACGGCCGCGAGTTTCCTGCGCCGCGACCCTCTGCCCGTCGTCGCGCCCTGCGCGGCCGGAGCTTTCACAATCGCCCACGTGCCCGACATCTTCGACAGCAGCGCCGCGCCCACGTCCATCAACGGCAAGAGTTCCGCCAGTTCCCGCGTCAACTCTTTGGCGTCCTTGTAACGACGCTCGCGGTCTTTCTCCAGACACTTGTTGATGATCGCTTCGAGACGCGGCGGGATGTCCGGATTGAGCGCGCGCGGCGCGCGGTGCGGTTGAGTGACGACGGCGCGGATGGTCTCTTCGGGCGTGTCGCCGCGAAAGGCGCGGCGGCCGGTGGCGAGTTCGTAGAGGACAACGCCGAGGCTGAAAATGTCCGTCCGATGATCGAGGGGCAGACCGCGCGCTTGTTCGGGGCTGACGTACGGCGCGGAGCCTTGCGGCGTGGTCGGGCTGGAGAAATTCGGCAACTGTCCGGTCTCGCCCGGTTTTCTCTCGGTCAATTTCGCGATGCCGAAATCCAGAATCTTCACTTGCCCGCGCGCGTCGAGCATGATGTTCGCGGGTTTGATGTCGCGGTGGACGACGCCCTTGCGATGTGCTTCGTCGAGCGCGTCGGCCAGTTGCATGCCGATGCGTATGGCGCGCGTCGGCTTCAAAGGTATCCCGGCCGGAAGCGAAGCCAGACTCGCGCCTTCGACGTATTCCAAGGCGATGAAGTTGATGCCGTCGTGCTCGTTGACTTCGTAGATGGTGGCGATGTGCGGGTGCGTGAGAACGGAGGCGGCGCGCGCTTCGCGCAGCAGGAGGCTTTGCTCGTCGCCGTAGAGCGCGGAGGCGACGGGCAGAAGTTTGAGCGCGACGATGCGGCCGAGTTTCGTGTCGTGCGCCTTGTAGACGACGCCCATGCCGCCGTGACCGAGCGGCGCGAGCACGCGATACGTCCCGATCATCTGTCCGGCCTTCAACTCGCGCCGCTCCGTTTGCAGCGCGCGCGCCGTGGCGCGCAGGGCGGAAGTTTCGATGAACTTGTCGGCGCGCACTTCGTAGGCCAGAAGCGATTCGACTTCGCGGCGCAACAGCTCGTCGCCCGCGCACGCGCGCGCGAGAAACCGGGCGCGCTCGCCCGCGTCGAGTTCCGACGCCTCGTGATAGAGCCGCTCCACTTCCCGCCACTTCCCGGCTTCCGGCCTCTCAGCTTTCATCCCTTCAACCTTCATCGCCGCCTCCGGCGTCCAGTTCGCGGAGCAGCCACACCTTCGCCATTTTCCAATCGCGCATGACCGTGTCGGGCGAGACGGAGAGCACTTCGGCCGTCTCCTCCACGCTCAAGCCGCCGAAGAAACGCAACTCCACGACGCGCGCCTTACGCGCATCCACAACTGCCAGCGCCGACAACGCTTCATCGAGCGCGACGATGCTGGCGTCTTGCCGGTGCGGCAGATCGAAGGCTTCCATCAAAGGCACGTGAGACGCGCCGCCGCCGCGCTTCTGATAGTCGCGCGTGCGCGCGAAGTCCACGAGCACGCGCCGCATCAGTTGCGCCGTGACGGCGAAGAAGTGCGCGCGGTTCTGCCAGCGCACGCGGCTCGCGTCAACCAGACGCAGGTAAGCCTCGTTGACGAGCGCCGTGGTTTGCAGGATGTGCCCGTCGCGCTCGCCCCGCATGTAGTGATGCGCGAGCCGATGCAGTTCGGCCTTGACGAGCGGGATGAGGCGTTCGAGCGAAGCCTCGTCGCCCTCGCTCCAGGCGAGCAGTAGTTCGGTGATGTCCGTTGAGTCCGTCATTCAGACGAAGTGGGGCGAGGCTTTGAGAAAGATTGCGCTGCCTTCAATTTCAGAGTGGCGCGCGAACGGGAGACGGCACTGGCGCTTCCACGGGCGAAACAAGTTCATGCGGCGAAAAAATTTACGTGGCGAAAAAAATTTTCTGAAGGGTTGCCAGTTTTGCCGTCGAGTTCACGCCTTACTGTGCGAGCAACGAGCCGCCACGCGGGCGGCCGGACGGGGTCGGCCGTCGGCCATTAATCGCAGCGCCGATCCCGTCCGCGAACACACGGCAGGAAAGGCGGCGCAATTATATGGTTAGCCCCGAAGAAGTTCAAAGACTCGGACGCGCACGCGCCGCGCTCATCCCGCGTCATCCATCGGCGGAGAGATTTTTACGCTTCCCCGAAACAATTTCCCGCCGCCGCGTGTGCGACACGCTCTCTGTGCGGCCGCCGGGCGGGCGTCATCAACCATTTATCCATGAAAGGAAACTGAAACCCATGTCCCCCAACATTCTCTCGCGGCTCTGCCGCATCTTCTCACTCTTCGTCCTCTGCTTCACGGCGACCGCAGCCGCCACCTACGCCGCGCCGCAATGTCGCTTGTACGTGACGGACTATCGCGCGGCGAGCGTGCGCCAGATGGACTGCAAGACCAATCAACCGCTCAGTTCGATCACGGTCGGCCAGCAACCGTTCGGCATCGTCGCCAGCCCCGACGGCGAATATCTCTACGTCGCCAACTACGGCAGCAACTCCATCTCGGTCATCAACACGGACAGCAACGTGCCGTATTACGTGTCCGGGGTCGATGGCACGGGGCCGATTGGCGTCGCCATCTCGCCCGACGGCACGCGTCTCTACGTCGCCAATTTCGACAGCTCAAGCGTGAGCGTCCTCGACGTGGGCAGCAACACCACGCCGCACGTGATCGGCAAGATTCAGTTTAAGGACGGCAGCCGCCCCGACAACGTCGCCTTCTCGGCCGACGGCTCGGTCGTCTACGTCGCGCTGTGGGGCACGGGGCAGGTCGCGGTCATCGATGCCGCGTCGGCCAACTATCAAGTCGTGCAGATGTTCAACGTGGGACATTCGCCTTCGGCCTTCGTCGTCGCGCCCGACGGCAAACGCGTCTACGTGACGAACGAGTTCGGCGGCCCCACGCCCGACGCCTACAACGGCAGCATCAGCGTCATCGACAGCACGAACCCGACCCAGAACACGGTCTTGGCCGAGTGGCTGCTGCCCTATCACACGTTCCCGATGCAGCAGAGCGCGCTCTCCGCCAATGGCCGCCACCTCTACGTCCCCGGCGAGGGCAACGCGAGCCTGTTCACGATTGACGTGAACGACGGCACGATCACGGACACGGAGCGCATCGGCGTCGGGCCGCAAGCGGCGGCCGTCTCGCCCGACGGCGCGCGCGTCTTCGTCAGCATCGGCCACCAGATCGCCACGATGGAGACGGGCTGGAACAACGTGCTGCCCGAAGTGGTGCTCGGCACGCAAAACTCCTGGCTCCTGAACATCGCCATCATCAACAAGTGCCCGTAAGTTTCGACGCGGCAAGCAGCAGTTAAAGCGTTTGAGAAACCACGCGAGCCACACGACACGACACGAAGATTTTGTTCGCGTCGTGTCGTGTGGCTCGCGTGGTCTCGCTCTTAAGTTATGTTTGGCGTGTTTACTTGCGGCCGAGCAGGAAGTAGGTCGGCATCTCGCCTTTGCCTTTGACGTTGACCGTGCCGCGCGGCTCAAGTCGATAGCGGTCGCGGAGGCGTTCGTAGGTGGCCTCGGTCACCTGGATGCGTCCGGGCGTGCTGTGTGATTCCATGCGGCTCGCGGTGTTGACGGCGTCGCCCCACAGGTCGTAGATGAACTTCGACGTGCCGATGATCCCGGCGACGACCGGCCCCGTGTTGATGCCGGTGCGGATGTCGAGCGAAGCGGCGCGCGCGCGGTTGAACGCGGCGAGCGCGTCCTGCATGTCGAGCGCCAGTTCGGCCATCGCCTCGGCGTGGTCGGGGCGGCGTTCCGGGAGCCCGGACGCCACCATGTAGGCATCGCCGATGGTCTTGATCTTTTCCAAGCCGTGCCGCGTGGCGAGTTCGTCGAACGCGGAGAAGATTTCGTTGAGCAGGTAGACGAGTTCGACCGGCGTGATGCGCGCCGACATCTGCGTGAAGCCGACCACGTCCGCGAACAGGATGGTCGCTTCCGTGAAACTCTCGGCGATGATGCCCTGTTCTTCCTTCAAGCGTTCGGCGATGGCCGAGGGCAGGATGTTCAAAAGCAGGCGCTCGGATTTCTCGCGCTCGATGCGCAACTGCGCGAGATACGCTTGCTCCCTGTCCCTCAGACGCTTCTTCTCCATCGAGGCTTCGACGCGCGCGCGCAGGATCACCGGATTGAAAGGCTTCGGCAGATAATCCTCCGCGCCCATTTCGATGCAGCGCACGATGCTGTCGATTTCGTCGAGCGCCGAGATCATGATGACCGGAATGTCGCGCAGTTCGGCCGACGACTTGAGCCGTTCCAAAACCTGATAGCCGTTCAAGCCGGGCATCATGATGTCGAGCAGGACGAGGTCGAATTTGCGCGCGCCGACGAACGAAAGCGCCTCCGTGCCGTCCGAGGCGCATTCCACTTCGTAGCCTTCGCGCGCGAGACGGCGCGCGAGGATGTCGCGGTTGGTTTCGCTGTCGTCCACCACGAGCACGCGGCCGCCGCGCTCGTGCCCGCGCGTGTGCGCGTCGTCGAGGGCGTGGATGGTGCTGACGAGATTGGCGATCATCGAAGAGACATCGGCGCTCGCGGGGCACAAGTTCGCGCTGTTGGCTTCGAGGTCGGAGAAGCGGACGATGTCTTCGATGAGTTCGAGCAGTTGGCGCGCGGCTGCTTGCGTCTTGTGCAGGTCGGCGACGAACTCCGCGTGCTCCGGCGCGTCCGCAGCGTCTTCGATCAGCATTTCGCTGTAACCGATGACGGCGTTGATCGGCGTGCGCAGTTCGTGGCGGACGTGCGCGCCGAAGGAGTCGAGATCGAGGTCGGGCGTGTCGGTGCGCGCGGGGTGCAAGAGTTCGCCGACGCGTGTGCGTAGTTGTTGTCCGGCCGTGTGGATTTTTTCGAGGTCGGGACGAAACGCGGCCGCGCCGCCATCGCCCCCAGCGCCTTCGATCAACATCTCGCTGTAGCCGATGATGGCGTTGATGGGCGAAGAGAGTTCGTGGCGAATGTGCGCGAGGAGCGCCGTGCGCGTGCGCGCATCGTCGGCGGCATGATGTGTATCGCCGCTACGGGCGTCGCCGCCGTTGCCGACGCCGTTCGTGCGGGCGGGCGTGTCTGGATTCATGGGGTGACAGTCCGGTTCAGCATCGCTTCGATCTTTTCGAGCAGGCGCGCCAGTTCAATCGGCTTCGTGTCGTAATCGTCGCACCCGGCTTCGAGCGCGCGTTCGCGGTCGCCGGACATGGCGTGCGCCGTGAGCGCGATGACGGGGATGTGGCGGGTCGCGTCGGCGGCTTTGAGTTGGCGCGTGGCTTCCCAACCGTCGAGCACGGGCAGGCTCATGTCCATCAAGATCAGGTCGGGCGCAATGGTCGCCGCCATCTCCACGCCTTGCTGTCCGTCGACGGCGATGCTCACCTCGTAGCCTTTGCGCGCCAGCCGACGCGAGAGCATGTCGCGGTTCATCTCGTTGTCTTCAACCAAAAGTATCTTCTTCATCGTGCCTGTCATTTGAGACTTCAACCCTCTGGATTTTAAGTTGGAATGTTTAAGACGAAAGTTTGGCCGCGTCCTGCCGCCGGCTGCGCCCGCGCACGCTCACCTCGACCATCTGTTTGACAGTGCCGAGCAGTTCGTCGCGGCTGTAAGCGCCCTTCTCCACGATCTTCTCGACGTAGCCGTTCAAGCGCAGGCGGTCTTCGAGCGTGATGTCTTTGGCGGTGATGACGACGACCGGAATGGAATTGCCGTCGGGCAATTTGTGCAACTCCTGCACGAACTCGAAGCCGTCCATCGTCGGCATCATCAGATCGAGCAGGATCAACTGCGGCCGCTCGGCCTCGACCTCTTGAAGCGCCGCGCGACCATCACCGGCCGCGCGCACGCGCCAGCCTTCCTGTTCGAGCGCGCGCACCAGAAGGCCACGCGTGGCCTCGTCGTCTTCGACCACGAGCGCGGGCGCTTGGCCTTGCGTCGTGCGGCGATAACGCGCGAGCGTGGCGGCGAGTTGTTCGCGGTCGAAAGGCTTCGTCATGTAGTCGGATGCGCCGAGCGCGTAGCCTTTGTTCTTGTCATCGACGATGGTGAGCATGATGACGGGGATGCCTGAGAGTTCGGGGTCGGCCTTCAAGGCGGCGAGCGTCGCCCAGCCGTCGATGCCGGGCATCATCACGTCGAGCGTGATGGCTTCGGGGCGCAGCGCCCGCGCGAGTTGGAGAGCCTCTTCACCGTCCGTGGCGCATTCGACGCGGAAGCCCGCCTTCGCGAGCGAGCGGCGCAAGAGGTCGCGCGCGGCCGGGTCGTCGTCCACGACGAGCACCGTGCCCGCGTCCGCCGATGAAGCAACCGACTGGCCGTCGCCGTCAGCAGGCAGCGGCGCGAACGGGCGCGGCGCGCGTCCCACTTCGGCGGGCAGAGTGATGACGAAGGTCGAGCCTTCGCCGCGCACGCTCTGGACGCCCATCGTGCCGCCCATCATCTCGCAGAATTTTTTCGTGATGACGAGGCCGAGTCCCGTCCCGCCGAACTCGCGCGTGGTCGAAGCATCGGCCTGCGAGAAGGGCTGGAAGAGTTTGTTCATCTGCTCTTTCGTGATGCCGATGCCCGAATCGCGGACGCTGAAATTGATCCACTCGCGCCCGTCCGCCTCGCGTCGCGTCACTTCGAGCGCGACCGTGCCCGCCTTCGTAAACTTGCAGGCGTTCGACATCAGATTCAAGAGCGACTGGCGCACCTTCGTTAAGTCCGCGTGCATCCGGCCGAGGCCGCCCGCGGCTTCGACGACGAGCGTGTTCCCGTTCTTGGCGGCGAGCGGCTTGATGGTCGATTCGAGTTCGGAGACGAGCGTGGAGAGGTCGAAAGTTTCGAGATAGAGTTCGGTCTTACCGGCTTCGATCTTGGAGAGATCGAGGATGTCGTTGATGAGCGCGAGCAGGTGGCGTCCGGCCGTCTGAATTTTTTCGAGGTCGGGGACGAACTCGTCCTGTCCGGCGTCCGAGGCTTCCTCTTGCAGCATTTCGCTGTAGCCGATGATGGCGTTCAAGGGCGTGCGCAGTTCGTGCGACATGTTGGCGAGGAAAGTGCTCTTGGCTTGGTTGGCGGCTTCGGCGTCTTCTTTCGCCAGTTGCAATTCGGCCTGCGTCTCCTGCAATTGATGGAGCGCGTTCGAGAGTTCATCGTTGGCGCGCTTCAAGGCGCGCAGCATCCGGCCGCGCTGGATGACGCGGATGGCGACGACCGCGAGGAGCAGCGTGACGAAGAGAATGGTGACGAGTTTGTAGAGCGTGCGGTTGAAGGAATGATTGACTTCGGCGAGCTGGCTCTCGGCTTCGTTCTTGTACAGCTCTTTGAGTTGTTGGAGGTCGCCGCGCACCTGATTGAAAGCGGGCACGCTCGTCGTCTGATCGATCTGCACGGCGTCCTTGATGCTGCCTTGCAGGATCATGCCGATCACTTCGTCGCGAGTTTTGAGATAGGCCGTCCAGTCGCGGTCGAACTTATCGACCACTTGGAACAGATGATCCGACTTCGCCTGTTGCCGCTCCTGCGAGATCAAATTGGTGATGCGCTGCTCGGCGGCGTGAGATTGATCGGCGTATTCGATTTGCAAATTGGGATCGTCGGTCGTGAAGGCGTAGAGCATGATGCGGCGCACTTCCTGCGTCTCGTATTGCAGGTCGCCGAGCAGGTCGATGCCCTGCGCCGTGCCGCGATACATCTGTTCGACTTGACGATTGGCGCGCAGGATGTCGCGCACAACGTACCAGCCGACGGCGCAGACGGCGAGGCCGATCAACAGAAACATGAGCGAGTATCTGTACCGGTGCAGGACTGGGTTCATTCGCTCGACCTTCGGCGGACGCGTTCAGGCGTTCTCACTCGTCAGCGCCCTTTCAGTTTACTTGATGCGATAGCCGGATTCGCCGGGGCGTCGGCCGTCCACGCTAAGCACGTTGACCTTCGAGGTGTCCACCTGATCGGCGCGCACGTAGCCGATTGCGCCCGGCGTGTAATGCACGTACTGCGTCATGGCATAGGTCGAGTTCAATTCCTTGGGCGCTTGCTGGATGGATTCGTTGAAGTGACCTTGCCGGAAATATTTCTGGTAATAGTTTTCGTCCCACCCGTAGATCGAGCGCAGGATGGCGCTGCGTTCGGACTGCCCGGCGGGCTGGCGCATGGCGACGACGACCTTCGTGCCGTTCGGCCATTGCCCGCGCTCGGCCTTGAAGTATTTACGCAAGGCGTCGAAGGAGATGTCGCGCGTCGAATTTTTCGGATTGACGATGATCGCCACGTCGCGGCTTTGCCACGCGTTCACGGACGACGCGTTGACCGTAGACGCGTCGGCGCGTCCGCCGCAGGATGCTTTAGACCACCGGACGACCGGACTCGACGCAAGAAGCGACGCCAACAAAACGGCCAAGCCAAAGACTCTCACCCTCATGTTCCCTTCCCCTTAAAAAGTAAACGCGAGTTGCAGGATGAGTTCGTCGAGCGCACTCAGGCCGCGCCGCTCGGTGCGATCATACTGCCCTTTGAAAGCCGCGTAGTTCGTCAGGTCGTAGCGCAAGCCGACGGACGGCCCCTGACGCCTGCCGATGTCGCGCAAGAGAAAATCGCGCGCCGAGGCGTTCACATATTGATAACGGACGTAAGGCTGCATCTTGCCGAAGCGACGCGCGAACTGCGTGTAGAAACCGGGCGTGTAAGAGGCGACGCCCCCCGCGCCTGCAGGCTTGTGGCGGATGAAGACGGCCTCGTTCAGCCATTCGTAGTTCGGACTTTGATAGATGACGTGACCGGCCATGATGCGTTGATCGACGTTCGGCGCATTCGTCGGCGTCAGGCGGTCGCGGTAGAAAGAGAAGCCGGTCTGCAAGCCGGGCAGCCAATCGGGGCGCGCCGTCAGCCCGAGGTTGAACGCCTTGCCGTTGTTCTCGTCGAAAGAGGTTTGCACGGCACGGTCTATGGGCGAGCGCGCGCTGCGGCCGTTGCCGACTTCGGCCAGATAGCGCAGGCCGAGCGAGCCGGAAGGGATGCGCCCCGTGGCCGAGACGCCGACGTTGTGCAAGGGCAGCACGCCGCCCTGACTTTCAAAGGCGAAGAGGAACGGGCGATTGGCGGCCGTGGCGAAATAAGAGCCATGGTGAAAGGCCGTGTTGTAGTAGCCGATGCCGGTGTGGTAGCGCCCGGCGCTCAAATTCAGATAGTCGTTCATCGCGTAGCGCAGCAAGAGGCGATGAATCTCGAACTCGAAAGAGTTGTCGCGCTTCGCCTCCATGATCAGTTCGCTGACGACGCTGAACTTCTCGGACAGTTGCGAAGTGATGAACAGGTCGAGTTGGCCGAGACTGAAAGCGTTCGTCGCGCCGCGCCCGTTCGTGGCGCGCAGGTTCACGTCGGCGAAGCCCTGAATTTGGAGGCGCGGCCCCGCGGCGTGCCCCTCGTGTTCGTCCGTGCCGATGACGGCACGCGCGCGTTCCTCTTCCGCCGCCTGTTGCGCGGCGGCGTCGGCCGCGTCCGCATCAGACGTCGGCGCTTGCGGGGCAGCGGGTTGCGTCGCGGCGGCGAGCGCGGTGTTAGCTTTCAGTTCCCTGACCTGTCCCTCCAATTCCTCGACGCGACGGAGCAGTTGTTGGAGTTGCGCCTGCTGATCGTTTTGCGCGCCCACGGCCGACGGCGACTGCTGCTGCTGCGTCGCATCCTGCGCGGACGTGAAATTGATTTCGAGGCGGTTAAACTTTTGACTGATGCGCGGCACGGTGTCCGCGCGCAACTCGAAGGAGAGCAGCACGTCGCCCCCGCGACGTTCGAGCCGCGCGCCTTTGAAGCCGCGCCCGCTGAACTCGCCCTGCGCGGCGGCGGGCGCATCGGCCTTCGGGATGACGACGCAGAAACGAGTGCCTTCCGCGTAGGCCGAATAATCGTCGAGCGAAGCGTCGGCGGCGAGCGTGACGCGCGAACCCGCGCCGGTGTCGGCGACGCGGACGGGAGTTAAGTTTTTGCGCGGGCGCTCGGCGGGCGCGTTCGCGGCGAGACGCACGGCAGGCGCGTTGTTGTTGTTGTCCTTGCCGTCAACGCGCGAGACAGCGGCGGCCAGACGTTCTTGCGCGCGCAGCGGGGCGACGTGTGCCCCGGCGAGAAATATAACGAGAGAGAGCGCAACGGGGGCGTTGAAAATTCGTTTCATGGTGAAATCACTTAATAGAAGAACAGAGAGCAGAAATTGCGACCCTTACCGGCTGGATAAGTTGAACCGGAGCGATAATACGACGGTTGGCCGGACGATGCCAGTGTTTTGCACAACCCGGCCGCGAGAGACAACAGGCCACACCGGCGGGGCATCAAAAAAGGCGTTGGTTTTTCCTCCAATGAAAAACGGATCGGCGCTGGATGTGGTTTTATCCAACGCTTTTTTTGTGCGGTCTGAAAGAAGTCGAAGATGAGACGAAGAGTAACTTTTTTGCTCGCCCTGCTGATGGTCGCCGCTTCGCTCGGCGTCGTCTTGACGAAGAGTCGTCGCGGTGCGGCGAGTCTGGATAGAAGTCTGGATGGAAGTCAAGATGGAAGGCAGCAGGCGGCGGGCGCGGCCGAATCGAGTCCGGGACAGTCGCACGCGCACGCCGCTATGGGCGGGCACATGCGTATGACGACGGCGCGTGCGGTGCAGCCCGGCGACGAAAAGCACGCGGACGAACTGGCACAGCGCGCGCGTGCGGCCGTGGAGAAGTATAAGGATTATCGTGCGGCGCTCGGTGACGGTTATCAAATATTGCTGCCCCACGTGCCGCAGAAGATGTATCACTTCAACCACGCGGGCTATTACGCGGAGGCCGAACGCCGCTTCAACCCGGAACATCCGACTTCGCTGCTGTACGAGCGGACGGCGAACGATTACCGTCTGATCGGCGTGATGTACACGGCGGCGGCCGGGTTGACGGAGGACGAACTCGACGCGCGCATCCCCTTGAGCGTCGCGGCGTGGCATCAGCACGTCAACGTCTGTCTGCCCGAAGGCGATCCGTTACAGAATCTTTTCGGCAACGGGACGCGGTTCGGTCTGGAAGGTTCGATCTCGAACGAAGCGGAGTGTCGCAGGGAGGGTGGGCGCTTCTACCCGCGGTTGTTCGGCTGGATGGTGCACCTCTATCCTTACGAGAGCACGACGCGCGAGATGTGGTCGGTCGAGCGGCAGATGGATGACGGCGGCGCGGCAGCGCACGCGCATTGAAGCGAGATGAGCGAGCGGGAAACAAACAATGGCCGTTTGAGAATGACGAGGCGCGGGCTGCTCGGTCTCGGCGCGGGCGCGGTCGGCGCGAGTCTGGGCGCGGCTCTCGGTCTCGGGCGGTTGACGGGTGAGGATTCGTTGATGAGAAGCAAAGTTTTGGCGCGTTGGGCTGAGGGAGCGGCGAAGGGGCGACTGGCGGCGCGGCCGCGCGAGGTGAAGACACAGGGGGAGACGGGGCTGCAACCGCTCAAACTCGAAAGCGGGCGCGACGGTTTTCTCTACGTGCCCGCCAGCTATCGCGCCGACGGCCGCGCGCCTTTGCTGTTGATGCTCCACGGCGCGGGCGGCAACGCGCGCAATAGCCTGCCGCTGCTGCACACTTTCGCGGACAAGACCGGACTGATCCTGCTCGTCCCCGATTCGCGCGAGGCGACTTGGGACGCGATCCGAGGCGTCTACGGGCACGACGTGGCCTTCATCGAACGCGCGCTCGAACAGACCTTCACGCGCTACAACATCGACCCCCGGCGTCTCGCCATCGGCGGCTTCTCGGACGGAGCTTCTTACGCGCTCTCGCTCGGAGCGACGAACGGCGATCTCTTCACGCACGTGCTGGCCTTCTCGCCGGGCTTCATGATTCCGGCGAGCAGACACGGCGCGCCCGCGCTCTTTATCTCGCACGGCACGCGCGACCGTGTGCTTCCGATAGACGCTTGCAGCCGCAAGATCGTCCCGCAGGTGCGGAGCGCCGGTTACAAAGTCGTCTACAGAGAGTTCGACGGCCCGCACACCGTCCCCGCCGACATCGCGCGCGAAGCAATCGAATGGTTTCTTAAAGACGACGGCGCAGGCGTTTGAAAGTTCGGCGGTTCGGAGCACTCACAAAAACAAGAAACCACGCGCCACACACGCACGACGCTAAAAACTTCTTCGTGTCGTGCGCGTGAGCGTCGCGTGGTTTCAAGATTTTATTAGTCGCGCTGAATTGAGCTAGGGTTCAGTTGCCCCCGGCGCACGTGCCGTTCCATTGGCCGTTCGCGTCGGGTGCGCCGTCGGTGGTGAAGGTGCCCGTGAAGCTGCGCCCGTCTCTGCCGAGCGTGAAGCGAAATCTTCCTTTGCCGTCGGGCTGCACCCACCTGCCCGCGAGCACATTACCCTGCACTACGCCCTCGACGGTGCTGTTGTCTTGTCCTTCCCAACTATAAACTCCGCGCACGCTGTTTCCGTTGCGCTTCAATTTCAACTCGCCGTAGTCGGTTTCGTAAGTGGCGTTGAAGGGCGCGCAGGCCGTCGTCGCCGGCGCGGTCTGCGCCTGTGGCTTGGCCGCGCCGCGAATGGTGACTTCGAGCGTGAAGTCGCCCGCGCCTTTATCCGCGAAGACGCTCACGTAGTAGTCGCCGGACTCCGGCAGGTCGCCCTCCCAGTCGCGCGCTTGGACGGAACTCTCAATCGCTTCGCCGCCCTCGCGCGCGGGCACGACTTGAAAATGCATGTCCTTCTTCACCGAACTGAGATGGACGATCATGTGCTGCCCGGCGTTTGCGCGCAGCAGATAGTGGCGACCGTTTTTGTCCGTGCGCCCGTTGACGACCGCCGTGGTGCGCCCGCGTTGAAAGCGGATGCGTTCGGGCGTCGGGGTTTGCGCGAGGGCCCCCGTCACGAACAGGACGAGGACGAAGAGGAGGGCGGCGAGTTTCTTCATGTCGGGTGATCCTTTCCGCGAGGAGATGTAGTTCACATTGCAAAACCGGCGCTCCGGTTCAGGCGTTGACCCGAACGAGAGCGCCGGAGTCTATCCAAAAGCGCGCGGCCGGTCAATATACGCGTTGACATTCCCGGCGTCCGCTGATTATCTTTCCCCGCCGTCAACTTGAGAGTCCCGGCGCGGAATCCCTGTCGCGACTCTTCGCTTTCGCAAAATCCCTTCGCCGAACCCTGCTGAGCTTCTATGAAAAGATCACTCGCCTGCTCGCTCCTGTTCATCATCGCCGTTCAACTGATCGTGCCGCCGGTTGGCGCGCAGGAGGCACAGCCGCGCGGCGTCGGCATTGGCAGCGGCGGCGCACCGGCGGCGGGGCACTATTATGCGCTCGTCATCGGCAACAACGCTTACGTCTCTTTGCAGAAATTGAAGACCGCCGAGGCCGACGCGCGCGAAGTGGCGGCGCTCTTAAAAGAGTCTTACGGTTTCGAGACGAAACTGCTGCTGAACGCCACGCGCCAACAGATCATGTCGGCCTTCTATTCGTACCGGCGCGAGCTCGGAGTGGACGCGAACCTGCTCGTCTATTACGCCGGGCACGGCGTTAACGACAAGGATGCGGATAAGGCTTACTGGCTGCCCGTGGACGCGACGCTCGACGACAACTCCAACTGGATCATCGCCGACGAGATCACCACGGCGCTCAAAGTCATTCCGGCCAAGCACGTGCTCGTCATCTCGGACAGTTGCTATTCGGGCACGCTCACGCGCGGCCTTGGCGAAGTGTTGCCGCGCCCCTCGGAGCGCGAACAGTTTTTGCGGCGCATGGCAGCGGGACGCTCGCGCACGCTGATGGCTTCGGGCGGCGACGAGCCGGTGGCCGACGGCGGGGGCGGCGGTCATTCCGTCTTCGCCGGGGCGCTCTTGCGCGGGTTGAAGCAGATGGAGAAGGGAGAATTTACGGCGGCCGAGTTGTTCCGCTCTCACGTCGAAGAGGCGGTCGCAGGCCGCGCCAACCAGACGCCGGAATATAACCCTCTGAGAAACTCCGGGCACGAGAGCGGCGACTTCATCTTCGTGCGCGTGAAGCGAGGCGACAAGACGTTGGAGGTGACGGTCAACACGCCGTCCGTCTCGAAGGTCGATCCGGCGCAACAGGAGTTGGCCTTTTGGAGTTCGATTCAGAACAGCGCCGACGCGGAGGACTTCAAAGATTATCTGGCGAAGTATCCGAACGGATTATACGCGGGGATCGCGCGTCGCCGTCTGGGCGCGCTCGGCGGCGCGGCGAAGCCCGACCTCAATCTCGACGCGGGCGTGGCGAACAGCGTGGCGAATAGTAATGCGCCCAACAACCGGCTTGAGGCCACGCGTCTTCCCGACATCCCGAAGCTGAACGCGCTGGTGACGGCGCTGCGCTTCTACCTGCCGACGCCCAACGACGAGCGAGTCTATCGCGCGCGTTTCCCCAAGGCGGAAGTTAGCTACGTCAACTGGGAACTCAATCTCAGTTTGCCCGCTCAAGGCCGCGACGTGCCGCTCGTCATCGACGCGGTGATGTACCGCGCCGACGGCAGCGTAGACATCAAGAGCAAGGTCGAGGCGGTGATCCCGGCGGGCTGGACTTCGGCGCGGATCACGAAGGGATGGGGTTATCCAGACCCCGGAAAATGGCCGACGGAAACCTATCGCGTGGAACTGTTCGTGGACGGACAAAAAATTGCAGCCGGGACGTTCGACGTGTATTGAGAGCGCCTGAGAAAAGATAGACTCGAACCGCGAGCGCACGGAATAACACGAAACTCTTGTTCGTCTTATTCCGTGCGCTCGCGGTTTGATAGTTTCGTCCTTGCTCTTACGGACGGCCGAATCTGAGTTTGTACTCGACCGAATTGAGGAAGCCGTGCACCATCGTGCGCGAGTCGTTCGGGTTCTCTTTCAGATATTTGAGCCAGCCCTGATAGCCGCCCTCGTCCGGCGTGCGTCGCAAGTAGCCGTAGTATTGCATGCCGACGAAGGCGCGTGTGAACTCGGCCGCTTGCACCTCATCGGCCTCCACCACGGCGCGCAAGACCTGTGCGCGCGTCAGCGTGTTCGCATTAAGCCGACTCGTCAACTCGTCTCTCGCGAGCACGACGCGCTGCGCGCCTTCCGGGTTTTGCGGGTCGCGCGTCGTGATCACGGTGAGTTGATAGCGCGCGAGGAGCGAGGCCACGTAATCCGCGTTCGACTTCGCATCGTAGGCGGACTTGAAGGCTGTGCGCGCCGCGAACTCCGTGGCGAAGGAGGCGCGCTTTTGGAACGTCTCGGCCGGGGTTGTGCCCGTCACGTTGCGCATGTCCTGCACGATCTGCGTGTATTCGGGCAACTGGCCGTCGAAGGCCACTTGATAGAAGGTGAAGACGTAGAAGCCCTTCAAGCGAAATTCCTGCGAGCCGAAGAAGGCCGCCGAGACGGCGATGCGGTCGCAGTCGGTGACAGCTTCCGGCCCCGTGTTGACGTTCGGGCAACGGTTGAGCACGCCGCTCCAAGGCTCGTCCGGCTCGGGCTCTCTGGACAAGAAGTCGAGATATTGTTGACGGACGAAGAAGGGCGTCTGGTTGATCGGGTTCGTGCCGCCCTGCGCCGCGTCGTTGTCGTTGATGGTGACGGTGATGAGCGCGGGCGCGCCGAGCGATGCGCCGCCCGCCACCGTCAGTTTGAGACGAAACGTCTCCGTGCCTTCGGCGAAAGAGTCGTCGACGATGGGCACGGTGAAGCTCTTGGACGATTCCCCGGCGGCGAACGAGAGCGCGTCAATCGAGGTGGCGTAGTCGCAGCGCGCGAAGGCTTCGCCGGGCAGCGTCGTCAGGTCGTCGCAGCGCACGGCCGCCGGGTTGTCGATGGTCTGATAGACGAGCGTGACGGCGGCGTTGGCGACGTTGCCGGAACGCGTGACGGTGATAGTGGCGCGACCGTCGCCCTCGTTCACGGTGAAGTTGGCGGCGGCGAATTGAGCCATGCTCGACACGAGCGAGAGGTTGTCGAAGACGGCCTGACCGGGATTGCCGACGGCCGTGGACGTGCCGGCAGACATCTCGCAGGCGAGCGACGCGACGCCCTTCTGCAAAGCGACGCGATAACGCTCCGTGTAGGTCGTGCCGTTCGGGCTCGTCTCGAAGACGATGCTGTTGGTCTGCGGCTCGTGGCGGAAACGCCAGTAGCGATGCTGGACGGGATCGTATGGGATCACTTGCTGGCTCACCACGCCGTCAACCTTCACTTGAAAGACGAGCACGGGCGACGCGGCATCGAGCCCCCAAGCCCACGCCGCGCCCGCCTTCACCTGTTCGCGGAGCGCCGCATCTCCGGCCGTCGTCACCATGAAGCGATAGAAGTTGTCGGCATCGCTGCCGATGGCGAAGATGGTTTCGGCCGGTGCGTTGGCGGCGCGCACCACTTCGACGCCGAGTTGGCCGCCCGTGAAGTCGAACGAGTTGACGGAGACGTAGCCGTTGTAGTGCCTGCCCGCGACGTTGCTGCGCGGCGTGATGACGAGACGGCCGCCCTCTTGCACGACGGTGACGAGCGGATCATATGAACCGGGCGGCTGGGTGAGCGTGCCGAGATTCCACTTGGCCGCGTCGCGTTGCGAAGAGTCGAAGTCGTCCGTGGGCGCGGGCGCGAGCGTGGGATTTCCGCCGGGCGCGACCGTGAAGTTCGCCGCTTGGCTCGTCGTCAGGCCGGGCAAGTCCACGCGCCGCTGTGTGAAGGCGAAGTAAGGACTTTGCGCCGTCACGCTGTAGTCGCCGGGCGCGAGATTCGTGAACGCGTAATCGCCGTTCGCATCGGTGACGACGACGGCCGACTGCGTGCCTGTGAGAGCGATCTGGACACCGGAGACGCCGCTTGCGCCGTTTGTGACCTTGCCGCTGATGGAGAGCGCGCCGCCGCCTCCGGCCGTGGCCTGACGGCAGGCGGAAAACTCGGACGTGTTACCGGCCGCGTCGGTCGCCGTCGCGGTCAAAAAGAGGCCGGGCTGGAGCGCGCCAAACAGTTGGATGTTGATCGCGGCGTTGCCGCTCGCGTCCGTCGTCAAGGGAGTGAAACCGAGATAACTCTGCCCTTCGCCGTGGCCTGACGAATCGCAAGTCTGATTGGCGTAGAACTCGACCTCGAAGGCCGTGTTCGGCGTGCTGTTCAGAGAACCCAGCACGGCCGTCGTGCCGCCGTTCGCAGTGACGGATGTGAGGACGGGAAAATTTTGCAGGTTGTTCGCGCCCGTGTCCGCATCTCCGGCGTCGTTCGCGGTGAGGCCGTTGTTGCCGAGGTCGATGCCCTCGTTTCCGTTCGAGAAGATCGAGTTGGCGCGAAAGGGATTATTCGTCCCCGTCACGAAGAAGTTGACGGCGATACCGTCCTGCGTGTTGAAGGCGATCAAGTTTCCGGTCAGCGCATTACCGTTGCGCGAATTGATGAGGACGCCGCTCCGACTGTTGCCGAGAGCGGTCGTGCCGTCCGCGCCCGCGCCGATGTAGTTGTTCTGGACGCGGTTCGAGTCGTTATTGAGCGTGAGGCCGTACTGCCCGTTTCCGGAGATGACGTTGCGGCCGAGGACGCTCTGGTCGCCGACGAGGTTTCCGCCGCCCGTGTTGCGCAGGGTGATGCCGTCGGCCGTGTTCGGGATGGCGGCCGTGCCCGCCGCGTTCGTACCGATCAGATTGCCTTGAAAGATGTGGCCGGGCGCGTTGTTGCCGTTCACGTCGATGCCCGAACCGTTGTTGCCGGAGATCAGGTTGCCCGGCGGCAGACCCGGCGCGCTCGTGATGCCGCCGACGAGGTTATTGGCCGCGCCTTGCATGAAGATGCCGCCGCCGCTGTTGCCGAGGTCGAGCGTGCCCGTCACGTCCGTGCCGATGTAGTTGCCCTGTATGACGTTCGAGCCGGTGAAGATTTGCAACCCGGCGCTGTTGGCCGAAATGACGTTGCGCGCGGCCGCGGAATTGCCGCCGATGCGGTTGTTCGTGAAGCCGCTGATGCTGATGCCGACTTGGCCGTTGCCGAGCGCGACCGTCCCAGTTTTGTCGAGGCCGATCAAGTTGCCCTCGACGATGGTGTTGCCCGCGCCCGTGCCGAAGATGTTGATGCCGTTCAGACGATGGCCGCTGATGACGTTGCGCGCCGCCGGGGTCGTGCCGCCGATCTGGTTGCCCGTGCTGCCATTGATGCTGATGCCTTCCCGACTCTGATCCGCGAAGTTGGACGTGCCGCTCGCGTCCGTGCCGAGAAAGCAGCCTTCGACGCGGTTGTTGTCGCCGTTGTTGATATTGATCGCCGCCGCGTTGTTGAAGCGGTTGATGACGAGGCCGCGCACCACGGAGTTTCCGCCGCGCAACTGAAGCCCTGAGCCACCGCCGCCGGGGCCGACGAGTTCGATGAGCAACACGGCGTTCGACCCTTCGGCGAGCGTGTTCGCGGAAGCGCCCGGCTGCGTGTAGCCGTCGATGATGACGGGATCGTTGAAGGCCGGGAGAACGCTGGCCGGGACGATGGAATGCACGCCGCCGCCCGGTATGTTGAAGGCGATGGTTTGTGTTCCGGCAAGTGCGTTCGAGTCGAGGATGGCCTGCCGGAGACTGCCCGCGCCCGTGTCGTTCGTGTTCGTCACGGTCAGAATGGACTGAGCGGCCGCGCTCTGGCAGAGCGCGAGCGCCATGCCGAACAGCACGAGCGCGTGCGCGAGACGACGACCGAGAACAACGCCAACAGGGCGAACGAGTTGATATGAAGTCGAGACGTACATTTCTTTGAGCTTTAGAGCCTGTCGATAAGATTGGCGGTCAACCGGATCGGGAGTCCGTCTATAGTCACACGGCAAAATCCCACGCGTCGCGGAACGACCCTTACTCACTAACGCGTAAATGGAAGCGGAGACGGCTCAAGCGGTGGAAAGAATTTTTCGCCGCCCCTGATCGTTTCTTTATTTCGGCTTGTCACTTCCGCGTATGTTTGCTAAATTCTGGAACGAACAAGCCTTTAGGACTGTTTTCGAGGAGTGTCGCTCGAAGGCTGAAGCAGATTCCTATCCACCCGACCCCGTTTTAACCGACAGCAAAATTTTGAGTGGCCGACCCGTTTCCTCGCGCCAGTTGCGCCTGAACTCATGAATACTTTCCTCCCCAACGGTGGCGTCACTTCGTCGAAGCATGCGAAAGCAGCCGGCATCGTCAACCTGTCGGACGCGCGCCGACGGGTGCACGAACGCGTCCACGCCGCCCACGCCGCGCTCGCCGCCGAAATCGAGTCGATGCGCGAACTGATCGACCGCGGGCAGGCCGCCGAAGCCGAAAACCGTCTCTCGCAGATCATCAAAGCCACACGCGACGACGAGGAACTGATCGCGCAGGCGCGCTGCATGCTCTCCGTCGCGCTGGAATCTCAGGGGCGCTACAGCGATTCGCTCGCGGCCGTGCAGCTCTACGAAGAGATGCAGGCGCGCACGGCGCTCGACCCGGAAATCTCCGTCTACCTACGCGTCCAACTCGGACTGGCCTACAACTACACGGGCGATCACCCGAAGGCCATCGCGCTCTTGAACGCGACGCTGCGCGAAGCGACCGAAACCGCTTCCTCAGCGCAACTCGGCGCGATCTACATCGCGCTCTCGCGCGTCTACCGTCACATCAACGAATACCCCATCGCGCGCGACAACTCGCAACTCGCCCTCAGCCATTTTCGCAACACGGGCGATTGGCGCGGGATGGCCGAAGCCTATCGCGGCCTCGCCCTCGAATGTATTTTCGAAGGCGCTTACGAGCAGTCGCTCGAATACTACGAGCAGGCTTTGAAGATCGTCGGCGACCGGCCGGCGCCTTACATGCTCGGCAAGATTTACGCCAACATGGCGGGCGCGTGCTGGTTTCTCAAACGCCCGCACGACGGCATCCGCTATCTCGAAAAGGCGATTGATTATTACGAGCGCACGGAACATAAAACCAGCGCCGTGCGCGGCTACAACAACCTCGGCATCAACCTCATGCTCGTCGGCGACTGGGCGCGCGCCGAGTCGGCTCTGGAACGCGCCTTCGTCCTCGCCTCCGAGTTCGAAGACGAGACCGCCAAGATCGAAGTCGTGCCGATGGTGCTCGACTCGCTCGGCGAGTTGCAGATGTTGCGCGGGAATCTCTTGAAAGCGCAGGAACACTTGCAGCGCGCCGTCCGTCTCGCGCAGGAACACGGCAACAAGTGGTACGCCTGTCAGGCTCTACGCACGCTGGCGCGCTGTCACCTGTCGATGGAAGAAGCGGCGCGCGCGCTCGACGAAAGCACGCAGGCGCTCTCGCTCGCCGAACGCATCGGCGACCGTCAGGCCGTCTGCGATTCGCGCCTCTTGCTGGCGGAGGTCTACCTGCGCTGCGACGACCCGCGCGAGTGCGCCGCCGAACTGCATAAAGTGACGGAGCAGACGAGCGACTCGGCCGCCGACATGGCCGTCGCGGGCGAGGCGCAACGCGTCCACGGCCTGCTCGCCCTCGCTCAATCCGACGCCACGCTCGCCATCCACCACTTCGGCCGCAGCGTCTCCATCTTCTCGATCCTCGGCGACCGCTATCGCACCGCGCTCGCGCTCTACGGCCTCGGCTGCGCCTACGTCAGCGTCCAGCCCGAACGCGCCGCCGAACACTTCTCGCGCGCCTTGCACAACTTCCGCGAACTCGGCGCACAACTCGACATCGCGCGCACAGAGAGCGCGCTCGCCAAAGTCGAAGTCAACACGACCGGACAGCGACACGAGAACTCGGCCTTCGCGCAACTGCTCACCCTGCGTCTGGCCGAAGCCGTCGCCTCGCGCGAACTGCTGTTGCGCGAACTGGCCGCCGTGCTCGACCAAGAGACGAAGGCGCGCCGCGTGCTCATCACCGAACTCGACGAAGAGGGCACGATCAAAGTGGTCGTCGCACACGGCGGCGCGAGCGACGCGAACGCTGAACTGGCCGAGACGCTCTGCATGGCGAAGAACGACGCCGAGCGCGAGCGGCTCGCGCTCGAACACGACTCGACCATCATCATGCTCCGGCCGACGAACGCCACGCCCGCCCTGCTCTACATCGAACCGCGCGCGGCGGCCACGCTCTCCGGCGGTCTGGCGATTGATTCCCTGCTCCGCGTCGTCGAACTCGGCATGAACGTCTGCGCCCTGCGCGCGCGCGTCAGTTCCGGTCGCGGCGTGCAGGAACAGAGCACCTACACGGGCGCGGGACTCATGCCCGGCTTCATCCATTCTTCACCGGCGATGACGAGGTTGGTCGAAGAAGTCCACAAAATCCGTTCCTCCGACGTGACCGTCCTTGTTACCGGAGAATCCGGCACGGGCAAGGAACTCGTCGCACGCGCTATCCACGCGCTCTCTTCACGCCGCGCGAAAGTGTTCGTGCCTTTCAACTGCACGGCCGTGCCCAAAGAGTTGTCGGATGCATATCTCTTCGGCTATCGACGCGGCGCATTTACGGGCGCGGTCTCCGATTCGCCGGGCGTGATTCGCTCGGCGGCGGGCGGCACTCTGTTCTTGGATGAAATCGGTGATCTTCCGCTCGACGTGCAGCCGAAGCTGTTGCGCTTTTTGCAGGAGGGAGAGATACAACCGCTCGGCGAGCAGCGGCCGGCGAAGGTGGACGTGCGCATCATCGCCGCCACCAACAGCGACCTCGAAAGGATGGTCGCGGAGGGTCGCTTTCGAGAGGATTTGTACTATCGTCTGAACGTCATTCGCCTGCGCGTCCCGCCGCTCTGCGAAAGGCGCTCGGAGATTCCCACCATCGTCAACTACTACATCAACCACTACTCGGCGAAGTTTAACCGCAGCGACATCCGCATCACGCCGCAGACCATAGACCTCTTGATGGTCTGCGACTGGCCGGGCAACGTCCGGCAGTTGTGCAACGAAATTCAGCGCATCGTCGCACGCGCCGAAGATGGCACTTTGATCACGCCCGAACACCTCTCGCCCGAACTCAAACGCATTGCCCCGCCCATCTCGATCCCGACCGAGCCGAGTCCCTTCGGCGGCGGAAACTCCATCACGCTCACGGGCGCGCACACCACGCTCGCCGACGCGATGGCCGAACTCGAACGCCGCATGATCGCCGACGCCCTGCGCCGCCACAAAGGCAACATCTCACGCGCCGCGCGCGAACTCGGCCTCACGCGTCGCGGGCTCTATCTCAAACTCCAACGCTATTCCCTGAGCGCCGCCAGCGCCTAAACTCTCGCTAACTCTCGCCTAGAGCAGCTCACATAACCAAGAGCGGAACCACGCGCGCCACACGAAACAACACTAAACGATAAAGCACTGCCCCTCTTGTTCGTGTCGTTTCGTGTGGATTCGTGGTTTCAAAGTTTTGTTAGTCGAACAACAGTTCGCCGCCAGCGTGCTCGCGGCGGGGCGCTTCATAAATTCGTAAATTCACTTCCGAAGATTCGTCTGCAACTTTTGCGTTGACGCAGCGTTATGCTTCTACATAATATATGGCTATGTCATATATCGGAGCACACATCCTCGACCGCGAGTTGAAAAAAGGCAGTGCCGAGTTGTTGATTCTCTCCCTCGTGGAAGACCAGCCGCGGCACGGCTACGACATCGGCAATTTGATCGAACAGCGTTCGCGCGGCGTGCTGCGTTTCAACGTCGCCTCGCTCTACCCGCTGCTCTATCGCTTGGAGCGGCGCGGCTGGATTCAAGGCCGCTGGGTGGAGAAAGCGGGTCAGCGCCGCCGTCGCTATTACCGGCTCACGCCCGCGGGCAAGCGGGTGCTCGCGGCGCAACTCGTCAGTTGGCGCGAGTTCGTCGAAGCGATGAACCGCATCATCGGAATCGAACCCATCTGAAGTTTAGGAAGCGAACATGCCTGATTGGAAAGACGAAATCAGAAAGCGTCTGTCGAAGCTGCAACTCGCGCCGACGCGCGAGGCGGAGATCGTCGAGGAGTTGGCGCAGCACCTCGAAGACCGCTACGAGCAGGCGGTTGCGGGCGGCGCGAGCGCAGAGGAAGCACGCCGCGCTTGCGTCGCCGAGTTGGCCGAGAGCGAGCTGTTGACCGAAGAACTCGGACGCGTCGAGCGCCGCGCGCCGCCGGAGACCGTCGTGCCGGGCGCGCAAGGGAGAACGAATATCATGGGAGACATCCGGCAGGATTTGCGTTATGCCGTGCGGATGATGTGGAAGACGCCCGCGTTCACCGTCGTCGCCATCATCGCGCTCGCTCTGGGGATCGGCGCGAACAGCGCGATCTTCTCGGTCGTCAACACAGTCTTGCTGCGACCGCTTCCCTATCAAGACCCGGAACGGCTCGTGATGGTGTGGGAAGACGACACCAAAGGCGGCTATCCGCGCGACACGCCCGCCGTCGCCAACTACATCGACTGGCGCGATCAAAACACGGTCTTCGAAGGCATGGCCGCGTTTGCCGACGAGGACTTCAACCTGACGGGCACGAGCGAGCCGGAAAGGCTCAAGGGGCGGCGCGTCTCCTCCAGCCTCTTCGCGCTGCTCGGCGTCCAGCCGCAAGCGGGGCGCGCCCTCTTGCCGGAAGAAGATCAACCGGGACGCAGTCGCGTGGTCGTCTTGAGCCACGGCCTCTGGCAACGTCGCTTCGGCGCGGACGCGAAAGCCGTCGGACGGCAAATCAGTCTCAACGGCGAGAGCTACACCATCGTCGGCGTGATGCCGTCGCACTTCCAGTTTCCCACGCGCGAAGACGAGTTGTGGGTTCCCATCGGCTTCACGCCGCAGGAGGCCGCCAATCGCGGCAGGCACTATCTCGAAGTTTTGGCGCGACTGAAACCCGGCGTCTCGCTCGAACAGGCGCAGGCCAAGATGTCGACCATCGCCGTCAGACTCCAACAACAATACCCGCAGCAAAACTCAGACCTCGGCGCGGTCATCACGCCGCTGCACGAACAGGTGGTGGGCGACATCAAACCGGCGCTTCTCGTGCTGCTCGGCGCGGTCGGCTTCGTACTCTTGATCGCGTGCGCGAACGTCGCCAACCTGCTGCTGGCGCGCGCGGCCGTGCGGCAAAAAGAGATTTCCATACGCGTCGCGCTCGGCGCGAGTCGCTTGCGGCTCGTCCGGCAGTTTTTGACTGAGAGCGTGCTGCTCTCGGTCGTCGGCGGCGGTCTCGGCTTGCTGCTGTCAGTGTGGGGCGTGAGCGTGTTGAAGGCTTTCATCCCGGAGAACATTTCACAGGTCGAAGCCATTGCGATTGACGCGCGCGTGTTTTTGTTCACCTTGCTCGTCTCGCTGTTGACCGGACTCGTCTTCGGTTTCGCTCCGGCCACGCAAGCCTCGCGTCTCAATCTCAACGAGACTTTGAAAGAGGGCGGGCGCGACTCGGCCGCGGGCAGCCAGGGCAATCGCATACGCGCGCTGCTGGTCGTGATGGAAGTCGCCGTCTCGCTCATCCTTTTGATCGGCGCGGGACTTTTGATCAACAGTTTCCTGCGCCTGCGCCAAGTCGATCCGGGCTTCCGCCCGGACAATTTGTTGACCATGCAAGTCGTGCTGCCTACTTTCAAATATCCGGATCACGCGCGCCGCACCGCCTTCTACAACGAACTGCTCGCGCGCCTCGAAAACGTGCCCGGCGTGAAATCGGCGGCCGTCACCACGAACCTGCCCTTGTACCAGCAAGGCAACTCGATCACGATGAGCTTCGAGGGGCGTCCAGACCCCGCGCCCGGACAGGGCAAACGACCCGCCATCGCCACACGTGTCGTCAGCCCCGACTACTTTCAGACGATGGGCATCACCTTATTGCAGGGGCGCGGCTTCACGAACGAGGACAAGGTGGATTCTCCGGCCGTGGCCGTCATCAACGAAACGATGGCGCGCCGTTTCTGGCCTAACCAAGACCCGACGGGCAAGCGCATCACTCCCGGCTCGCTCAGCTCGACAGACCCGAACGACTGGATCACGGTGGTCGGCGTCGCGCGAGACGTGCGGCAATTCGAACTCGTCGCCGACCCGAAACCGCAGATGTATCTCTCCTACGTGCAGGCTGGTTTCTTCGCGCCGAACGACCTCGTCGTCAGCACAGACCTCGAACCGCTCAGCCTCGCCCCGGCCGTGCGCAAGACCGTGTGGGAAGTGGACAAAGACCAGCCGGTCTCCAAGATTAGGACGATGGAAGAGATCGTCTCCGAGTCGGTCGCGCGCCAACGTTTCAGCATGATGCTGCTCGGCCTATTCGCCGCGCTGGCGCTCGTCCTCGCGGCCGTCGGCATCTACGGCGTGATGTCCTATTCGGTCGCGCAACGCACGCGCGAGTTCGGCATTCGCATGGCGCTCGGCGCGCGTCGCGGCGACGTGCTCAGGCTCGCGGTCGGCCACGGCCTGAAACTCGTCCTCATCGGCATCGCCATCGGACTCGGCGCGGCCTTCCTGCTCACGCGCGTCATGTCGAGCCTGCTCTACGGAGTCAGCGCCACAGACCCCCTCACCTTCATCTCCATCTCGCTCATCCTCATCAGCGTCGCCCTCCTCGCCAGCCTCATCCCCGCCCTCCGCGCCACCAAGATCGACCCCATCGACGCCCTCCGCTACGAATAAGCCGCAACTCACATCCCGGCAGCAGCGACACAAACAACGGACGGTCAAGCGAGCAATCGTTTGACCGTCTCCACCATCTTCCCCACTTCCTCCGCCTTTCCAACAAAAGCGTCCGCGAGCGGCTTCGCCGCAAGACGCGAACGGCGCAGATCAACGAAGTGCTGTGCAAGGTGCTCTGTCACAACCTCTGCTGCGTCATTCAATCCATCTACGAACTAGGAATCGAAGCCGACTTTTACGAGGGGCGGTAAATCGAATTTTTGTGCAGAATCCTCGCCTGCACAAAAATTAACCCTTATTCGGCAATTTTTGTGCAAAGCCCTTTTTTTTGGATACAAGGTAAACACTGTATACCCGCTAAACACTTTCATTGATTTAGCCAGTTTCCTTGCATTTGCTTTGGAATGTGGGGGCGGTGTGGTGTGTGGGGAGAGAGGTGGATACGGCGTATCCATTTTGGTGGGTTTTGGGTGTGGATTTTGGGGAAGGGATTGGGGAGGGTTAAGTTTTATTATTTCTTTAGTTAGGCGTGTTTCGGGGTGGGTGTGTGAAGTGGCATAAGTCTTGTAATAAGGGAGTGCAGATCGTTGACAGGGAAAGGGCCGGGGAGTAACGCGGCCTTCACTCTTTGGCCTGATGCCGGTGTTCCTCACGCACATGGCATTAGACCTGTCAGCGGTCTAAATCTTGAAAATTGAAGGGTTGTCCAGACTGTGTCCCTCGTCCCCACCTTAGACAAACACAGCGCGGACAATAAAGAAGGGAAAATTTCTTATGTTGCGTCGTATCACAGCTTGCCTCAGCGCCATCGCCCTCGTCTCGGTGTCGCTGCTCCCCTTAACCGTCGCTTCGGGCAAAGCCCACGCGGCCAATTCGCAACTCGTCTCAACCTCCAAAATTGCCCCCGAACTGTTTGAGACCGGCAAAACCGGAGGTGACATCACGCCTTCGACCAGCAACCCCGACGGAACCGCCCCCCAGAGCGACCCTTCCGGCGGCGGCGTCAGCAACGGCGGCGGGCAGAAGGTTCGCGTCGTCGTGCAAACCAAAGGTCGTCCCACGGCCGAGCAACTGGCGGCCATCGCCGCCGCTCAAGGCCAGATCAGCCAGAGCTACGAAACGCTCGACACGTTCGTCGCGGAAGTGCCGTTGAATTCGCTCGGCAGTCTCGCCGCGCGCGAAGACGTGGCTTATATCTCTTCCGACCGCACGTTCAAATCGCAGATGAGTTTGACGCGCGACACGGTGGGCGCGACGGAAGTGGCCGCCGGGCTGGCGCAGACGCCGAAACTCACCGGCAAGGGCGTCACCATCGCCATCATGGATAGCGGCATCAGCACGACTCACGCCGACTTCGGTAAGAACAAAAACAAGTCGCGCATCCTCACGGCCGTGAACTTCACGGGCAGCGGCACGGGCGACGACAACGGCCACGGCACGGGCGTGGCGAGCGTCGCCGCCGGTAGCGGCGCGGGCAGTCCCTCCGGCGCGAACTACGCCGGCATCGCGCCCGACGCCAACCTCGTCGATTTGCGCGTGCTCGACTCGAACGGCGTCGGCAAGACGAGCGACATCCTGCGCGCCGTCAACTGGGCGATCCTCAACCGCGAACGCTACAACATCCGCGTGCTCAACATGAGCATCGGCGCTCCCGTTCGTGAATCCTTCCGCCAAGACCCGATGTGCCGCGCCGTGGCCGACGCCGTGCGCGCAGGCATCGTCGTCGTCACCAGCGCGGGCAACACCGGCCGCGCCGAATCGGTCAATGGTCAAGGCCCGACGCGTCTTCTCTACGGCAGCATCAAGAGCCCCGGCAACAGCCCCTACGTCATCACGGTCGGCGCGACCGACTCGCATGGCACGACCTTGCGCTCCGACGACACCGTGGCCGACTGGTCTTCCAAAGGCCCGACGCAGTTTGACCGCTCCGCCAAACCCGATGTCGTCGCGCCCGGCCGCCACATCGTCGCGGCGATTGACCCGAACTCCACGCTCGTCCGCGAACATCAGGATCGCGTGCAAAGCTCGGCCAACAACTACTTCAAATTCTCCGGCACGTCCTTCTCAGCGCCCATCGTCTCCGGCACGGTCGCCTTGATGCTGGAAGCGAACAAATCCCTCAGCCCCACGCTCGTCAAAGCCGCTTTGATGCGCAGCGCACAGGCGCTTCCCGCGCTTGAGAACGGAACGAAATTCGAGCGCCTCTTCAAGCAAGGCGCGGGACTCGTCAACGCCGTGGGCGCGGTCAAGATGGCGCGCGCCATCGTCCCCAACGCGGACAAACTCGTCGCGGGCAACAAGATTTTCAACCCGAACAACACGCTGAGCGACGTGAGCGGCGCGGTCAACATCGGCGGCGAGAGCGTCGCGTCCAACAACCGCGTGCTCTACATGGACGGCGTGACCTTCACGGAACATCCCTTGATGCTCGACGGCATCATGATTTCGGACGGCATCATGATCTCGGACGGCATCCTCATGGCCGACGGCATCATGGTCTCGGACGGTATCATGATCTCCGACGGCATTATGGTTTCCGACGGCATCATGGTCTCTGACGGCATTATGATTTCCGACGGTATCATGATCAGCGACGGCATCATGATCTCGGATGGGATCATGGTTTCCGACGGCATCATGGTGAGCGACGGGATCATGATTTCGGACGGCATCATGATCTCGGACGGTATCCTGATGGCCGACGGCATCATGATCTCTGACGGCATCATGGTCTCGGACGGGATCATGATCTCGGACGGCATTATGATCAGCGACGGCATCATGGTCTCGGATGGCATTATGATTAGCGACTAGCTTGATGACCGACTAAGTACCTCACCTCACCTCACCAGCCGGTGCTCGCCCGAATACGACGCAACCGCGCGAACATCAGCTAAGCGGATGGAGACGAACCTCGCTCGTCTCCATCCTTTTTTTTGCTGAAAGAGAATACGTGCGAACTGGATACGGCAAGTGCAAGCTGTGCGGGCGCGAGAGAAGGGGAAAGAGAAAAGCGGAGCGGGAAGTTTGAAGGCTTCCCTGCTCCGCTTTTGCCGTTGCGGCTCGCGCCGATCTTTTAACGCTGGCCGAAGCGCGTGCGATATTCCGGCGAGTTGACGAAGCCGTTGACCATCGTGCGAAAGTCGTTGGCGTGCGTGTTGAGGTAGGTGAGCCAAGCGTTGTAGCCTTCCGGTTCGGGGTCGCGTTTGAGATAACCGAAATACTGCATGGCGACGTAAGCCGGGTTGAACTCCTTGCTCTGAACCGCCTGACTCTCGACAATCGCGCGCAACACCTGCGCTCGTGTCTGCGCCCCGCTGTTCAAATCGTTGACGAGTTGATCGCGATTCGAGATGGAGACGCCCGCCGTGCGCAGCAACGTATCGACGTAGTCGGCGTTCGAGAGCCCGTCGTAGATGCTGCGGAAAGCCGCGCGTTGGACGAAGGCATTGGTGTAGGCGTCGCGTTTGGCGATCACTTCCTGCTCGGTCTGTCCCGTGACGAACTGCAAGTCGGGGATGATCTCGGCATACTTCGGCAGGCGTCCGAAGGCTACGGCGTAGAAGCGATAAATGAAGAAGCCTTTGATGCGAAATTCCTGCGACTCGAAGAAACTGCGCGAGACCGTGACGCGGTCGCAGTCGGGCGTAGGCGCGGCATCGCAACGATTGAGCACGCTGAGCCACGCGTTGAAGCCTTCGGGTTCAGGCTCGCGGAAGAGGAAGTCTCGATACTGCTGGCGCACGAAGAAGCCGTTGTTCTCAAGCGGATTCAGTTCCACGAAGTCCGTGTTCGGGTCGAGCGCGAGCGCGCCGGAGAGATAGGCCAACTCGCCCGCGTCCGTGCGCAGGCGCAACGTGTAGTCGCCGAACTTCGCGTTGTCGGCGACGATGAGATTGAAACGAATGATGCCGTAGTTCGGTTCGGGATTCGGGAAATAGAGTGCGGGGTCTTCGCGCGCGAAACTCGCCGGGTCAATCGACATGAAAGGCGAGGTCACGCTGATGGCTGTCGTCGTCAGGGGGAAGTTGGCAAGGTTGCTGCCGCCGACGGCAAGACGATAGACGCGCCCGGCTGCGAGCTGGACGGGCGCGCCCTGCAATGCGCTGACGCCAAGAATGCGCGGGTTGATTGAAGGCGGCGTGACGGCCACCGCGAGATTCAACGCGGCCGTAGTTCCGGCGGAGGGAATGTTCACCTGACTTTCCGCTGCCCTGAAAGGCGGCTGGCTGGCGATGTTCGAGTAGTTTGGCGAGGTCGAAATCTCCGACGCCAAGACAGGCTCGTCCAGATATTCCACCCTGACACGGTAATCGGTCGGCGGCAGTTGATCGATCCGGTAGTTGCCGCTGTTGTCTGTGATGCTGCTGCCTTCGACGCGCCCCGTGTACAAGTTCTCCACCCAGACGTGCGCGCCGACAGCATTCACGGTTCCCGTGAGCGCGCCGACGCCGGCCGGGGTGCGCTGCCCGTAGAGGGAGCGTATGCCCGCCAAGTCGTCGTCCGAAAGCGTGCGCATGGTGAAGGCCGGCTCGAAGAAGTTCAAACCCTGACGCGGTTGCATGGTCGCGCCGACGACGCCCGAGTGGTCGAGGCCGAGCAGGTGTCCGACTTCGTGGACAATCGTGGATTCGAGATCGTAAGTGTTGGCCGCGCCGTTTGTGGAAAACGGGATGTTGGAGTTGATCGCAATGTCTGCTTCGAGGATCGCACCCGAGGCCGAATCGGAAGTGATGCGCGTCGTGCCGGGACGCGAATCGTTAACCGGCGTGAAAGTTATCAGGTTGATGTTGTCGCGCACGGTCGTGGTCGCAGCCGAAGAGGTTTCCACGAAACGTATGTTGGTGGCGGCAGACCAGCGCGCAAGGGCACGACGCGCCGCCCCAACCGCGTCACCGCCGGTGACGTTGGCGGAAGTGAGCGTCGATGAAAAAGCGACCGTGATAGTGGTGTTCGCCCATTTCAATTGCCGACCGCTTGAGTTGTATTTGTAGATATAGCCCTGTGCCGGTGCAGCCGCCCACAACAAAAGGGCGGACAAAGCGAGAGAAGTAACGATTCGAGCCATGAAAACTCCCTAGGGGCTGATTTAATTATGAGGGGGGTTTGTTTTTTTTAGATGCGAGCCGGGCGCGACGTGTTGGCAGATAAATTCTCCCGAGGAACTCGTCCCGGCGGACACTTAATTTATAGCAGTTACGCTCCGGCCGAGACAAGCATTTTCTCCTGCCCCCTGTTAAAGCTCACCGTCGATATCACGCCACGCTCAAATTCAGACGGCAAACCGCCATGGCGCGAAGCAGCGTCGCACGGCATGCGCGTGCATCAAACGAATACGCAATGCGCTCGCCGACAGTCTCTTGGCGTGGATTTTCCTTGAAATAAGTAAGACTCGTTGCTGGCACGAGGTTTGTTTAAAGGGAACGAGGAAGCGCGTCGAGGCGCGTTTAGTCCCATAGGGTTCTCCTCGCAAAAATTTCCACGGAGGACACCAAACAGCAGATGAGCACTCGCGCAGTTTCGCAAAATGAGATCATACGCAAGAACATCGAAGCCATTTCCGAGATGCAGCGCAAAGATGTCGCCACGCGCAAGCCGCAGGAACGCATCTCGGATTCCATCACGCGTTTTTCCGGTTCGACCGCGTTCGTCTTCATTCACATTTTTTGGTTCGGCTTGTGGATTCTGCTCAACATTCAACTGATCCACTTGCCTTACGTCAGCGAGTTCGACCCGTTCCCTTTCGGACTGCTCACGATGATCGTCTCGCTCGAAGCGATCTTTCTTTCGACCTTCGTGCTCATCTCGCAAAATCGCATGTCGGCCATGAGCGAGAAGCGCGCCGAACTCGATCTGCAAGTCAACATGCTGGCCGAACAGAAGGCCGCCAAGACGCTCGAACTGCTCGAACATATCGCGCAGCAACTCGACGCCGTCTACGAACGCTTCGACTACAAGACCGACCCGGAGATCGCGGCGCTCAAAGTTTCGCCCAAACCGAAAGAGGTCTTGGCCGTGATGGAAGAGGCGATTAGAGAGGACGCCAAAGAGGTGGCGCAAGAGATCAAGGAAGAGGTGAAAAAGGACATCACGGGCGAGGTCGAACGCGCGGTCGAGGACGTGACGGGCGAGGTCGAGGCCGTGCGCGACGAGGTGCAGGACGTGGATAGAGAGATCAAACGCGTCGCCGGCGACGTGCGTGAAGTCAAGGAAGAGATCAAGATGGGCGCGCCGGGGCGTCAGTAGAGTCGTCAGGCCGCCGCGCGCCGCCGGGCGCACAAAATAGTTAAGGGCGTGGGGGGGG
>DASVUD010000038.1:0-220659 GCA_036387235.1 Pyrinomonadaceae bacterium | reverse complement strand
GATGCTCAGAACTGTTGTGTTGCTCGTCGTCCAGTTGGCCGAAACGTGGAAGGGTTCAAGCACCGTGCCGTAGCAGTCTTGGTTCTGCTGCATGGCTTCGCATAGGAACTCGTCGCCGGGAAGGCCGGTGAAGGTGTCGTGCGCGGTGAAGCCGTAGAGGAAACTATCGGGGCAGCAGTTCTGGCACGCATAGCTGGTGGCCAGGCCGCGCACGGTGTCCACTTGCTCGGCGCGGCCGATGAGCGTGAGATTTTCGCCGCCCTGCAAAGACCAGTGGACTTGGCCGCTCGTGGCGTCGGGCGGGATGGTGCGCCCCTGTGTGTCCCCTACTTGACGGTCGCGCAGGTCGCGTATGTCGATGGCGTCGGTCTGGTGCGCCGCGATTGAGCGCAGGCCGAGCGAATACGTGCCGCCCGCGTGGCGCAACTGCCATGTGTATTCCTGCGTCCGGCCGGTCACGTTCTTGATGTAGACGATGGTCGAAGCGTCGCCCTCCGCTTTCCAAGGATAGCCGCCCGTGCTGCTGCGCTGCGCCGCGATGTCCCAAAGCGGCACTTGAAAAACTTGATCGTGGCCGTGGCTGACGCTTTGCGCGGACATCTGGACGTCGCCCGGCTCGCCCGTATGTTCAAACTCCAAACCGGCCGTCGCCACCCTCCCTTCGATGCGCTCGCGCGCCAACGCGCCGTTCAGGTCAAACGTTCCGGCCTCGCCCGGCGCGAGGCGCAGCGCGGGAACTGCGAGCGCGCCCGCGCGGCCGTCCACGAGCGTGTAAGGGATGCTTCCGCTGATCTCAATCTCCGTCGCACCCGTGTTGCGCGCGACGACGACGGGCATCAGCCGCTCGCCCCCGGACGTGCCCAGACGCAAGCCCGCGCCCTGATACTTCGTGGATTTCGCTTTCGCCGGATCGACAAAGCGCGCCCAAGCGGAATATCCCCTATCCGCCTCCTGAATCAACAGGCGCGCCAAGAGCGCGCCGCCCGCGCCGGAATGTTCGAGAGAGACCCCGCCCGCTTCCGCCAATCTGCCGCTGCCGTGTCCGGCGAGGTCGCGTAAAACGTCGAGCACGCGCGTCTCGTGCGGAGCGAGCGTCAACACGGCCGGAGCGCTTTGCGGCGGCGCGCTGCCTTCCACTTTCGCCGTCACAAAGAGCGGCGCGCCGGTCGTGTTCGACAAGACGAGACGCGTCTCGGCGCGTGGCGACGGCAGCCACCAGACGCCTTCCAGCCGCGCGGAGGAAAACTGCTCGGCCAGTTCCGCGAGTTTTTCCTCGAAGACGAGACTGCGCGCCTCGTCCGTCAGATAAATTTGCGCGCCGAGCGCGAGGTCGTGGCCGTGATAGAAAATCTGTATGCTGCCTTCCGCAAACTCTTCGCTTGCGCCCGTCAACTCTCGCAGGTCAATCTCACGAAACGAAGTGCCGTTGATGGATAACGGCGGAACGTCCAGACGCGCGCCGCTCGAATTGAAGATCGTCGGTTGCGCTTCGAGCCGGTGGGGACTCTTGTTGTTGAGCATCAGCACCGCGCGCAAGTTATCTTTCAGGCTGTAGTAGGCGGCCGCCAGCAGGTGCGGGGCGCTCGTCTCTACGGGTTTATCAAAATTGGCGCTCGCCGGTCTGGTGAAGTTGAAAGCCTTGCTCGCCAGTGGTTCGCCAAACTTCGTCTCGGCATTAACGACGGGCGACGTGTGAGTAAGGGGGACGATTAAGGGCGACAGCAACACAAGTGAGAGAAAGATTCTCAAGCGGGTTGCCGCGCGAGGCAGAGGAGCGGGGCGCGTGCGTGTGGGCATGTGAGATTCTCCGCATGGTGGGTTGAGGAGATGAAACGTGTGGAAAACGGCGCGGCGGACAAAATTGTAGGCGAGGGGTGAAAGAGGACGAAGGCTGCCACGGATGAAGACTGTAGGGCATGGCGGTTGTTACGTTTTCCGAAGTCGCCGGTGCGTGTGCAAGGAGGCGTCGAAGGAGGCGCTGGCAACGGTTGAGTGGGTGGACACGGGGAGACTACTCCTCGTCCCGTGGCCTGTCAAGGATTATGCCTCGGCCTTATGCTATACTGTCCGGTCAAACACAACCTGACAAACTTGTCTTGGGAAGAGAGTAAGAAACAGTAGTGAACAATGTGATAGAACTGATCCCGCTCGGCGGCATCGGCGAGTTCGGGATGAACTGTATGGCGGTACGCTACGGCGACGAGATGATCATCGTCGATGCGGGGATGGGTTTCCCCGAAGAGAGCGCCTACGGCGTGGACGTGTGCGTGCCGGATTTCGATTTTCTGGATGAATACCGCGAGCACATCACGGCCATCGTCCTCACGCACGGGCACGAAGACCACCTCGGCGCGCTGCCCTACATCCTCAAAAAATTCAACGTTCCGGTCTACGCCTCGCACTTCACCGTCGGTTTGGCCGAGAGCAAACTCGAAGAACACGACCTGCTCGGCGACGTGCTGATTCATCGCGTCGAGCCGCGACAGACGGTCGAAATCGGCGTCTTCACGGTCGAATTCATACGCGCCTCACACTCGCTCATCGACTGCTTCTCGCTCGCCATCACGACGCCCATCGGCACGATCATCCACACGGGCGATTACAAGGTTGACGAGACGCCCGTCATCGGCGAGCCGATTGACTTGAGGACGCTGCGCCGCTACGGGCAAGAGGGCGTGCTCGCGCTTTTGTCAGATTCCACGAACGCCACCGTGCCCGGACGCACGCCATCCGAGCGCGCCGTCATCCCCGCCTTCGAGGAGATTTTCGCCGAAGCCGAGGGGCGCATCATCGTCGCCGCCTTCGCTTCCTCGATTCATCGCTTGCAGATCGTCTTCGACGTGGCGCAGCAGTTCGACCGCAAGGTCTGCGTGCTCGGCCGCTCGATGTTGAAGAACGTGGAGATCGCCGAACGTCTCGGCTACTTGGACGTGCACGAGAACGAGATGGTCTCTCTGAACGAGGCGCGCAAGATGCCCGACGACGAGATCGTCTATCTCATCACGGGTTCGCAAGGCGAACCGCGCGCCGTGCTGGCGCAACTGGCCTCGCAGTCTTACAAGGGCTTGAGCATCGAAGAGGGCGACACGGTGGTGCTCTCGGCGCGCATCATCCCCGGCAACGAGCGCGCCATCTCGCGTCTCATCGGCGACATCTACAAACGCGGCGGCAACATCATCGACGAGAAGCGACGGCTCATCCACGTCAGCGGCCACGCCTCGCAGGAAGACATTCGGATCATGACCGAGGCCGTCCGGCCGAAGTTCGTCGTGCCGATTCACGGCGAGTACCGGATGCTCTATCGCCACAAGGAGTTCGTCAAAAACCATCTCGGCTACGCGGACGAAAACGTGGTCATGATCGAGAACGGCGACGTGCTGGAACTGTCGGCGGAGCGCGCCGTCTTGCGCGAAAAGCGCGATGTGGGGCGCACCTTCATCGACGATTCGGGCTTCGAGGAGATCGGCCGCGACACGGTGCGCGAGCGCAAGCAGATGGCCTACGACGGCGTGCTCACGCCGATCCTGACCTTGAACGAAGAGACGGGCGAACTGGAAACCACGCCGGAGATCATGGCGCGCGGCGTCGTCGGTGCGGACGGCTCGAACGGCTTCGTCAAGAACTTGCAGCGCATCGCGGCCGAGGCGGTCGAGAAAGCGCCGGCCACGGAGCGCCGAGACCTGACGCTCCTCAAAGAGCGCGTGCGCGTCGAACTCAAACGCTACATCCAGAAGCAGACGGGCGGCCGCCCGGTCATCGTCCCCATCGTCGTGCAAGTTTAAAGTCTTAACCGCTTCCACATTTGTCTTTCTGTGCGTCTTTGCGCCTTTGCGAGAAATTAAACTCACGCAAAGGCGCAAAGCTCGCAAAGGAAGACAAATGTGTGATAACTAATCAGGCATAGTTGATGATTGAAGGTGAACAAAAGGAAACGGCCGCGGAGTTGTTGCGCCGCGCGAAGGTGGTGGTTGCGCCCGCCACGTTCGTGCTCGTCGGCCTGCGCCACGAGGATTGGGCGCGGCTGCTCGAACAGCCCGAACTCAGCCCGCGTCCGACAGTGCCCTTCATGCTCTTGCGCGACACGCACGAGGTGACGCTGCTCCTGGAGGAAGAGGACTGGCTCGTGATGCGCCACGCCCTGCGCGAAGCGCGCGTCGAGTCGGGCTGGCGGCTCGTGACGCTCGACATCGAACTCGGCTGGAACGTGACGGGCTTTCTCGCGCGCGTCACCGACATCCTCGCCGCCGCCCGAATTCCCGTCGGTGCGCTCGCGTCCTTTTCGCGCGACCACCTGCTCATCAAACAAGACGACCTTCCGCGCGCGCTCAAGGCGCTCGGCGAGCACGTCGCGGAACTTTGCTGAGGGTTATCGAACGCAAGTGAACTGGACGGGCAAGACAGTTTTGATCACGGGCGCGTCGAGCGGCATCGGCGAGGCTCTGGCCGTGGAATGGGGCAGGCGCGGCGCAGCGGTCGGCCTGCTCGCGCGGCGCGCGGAACTGCTCGGCGAGGTGGCCGCGAAAGTCGAAGCGGCGGGCGGGCGCGCGCTCTCCGTCGCCGTCGATGTGCGCGACGCCGAGGCGGTGCGCGCCGCCGTGTCGAAAGTTATCGAACGCTTCGGACAAATTGATGTGCTCGTCGCCAACGCGGGCAAGGGCGAACTCACGCTCGCGCGGTCGTTCGACATAGAGGTCGTGACGGACGTGCTCTCCGTCAACGTGCTCGGCGCGTTGAACACGGTGGCGGCCGTCTTGCCCTCGATGCTTGAACGGAAGGCGGGGCAGATCGTCGGCATCTCAAGTCTGGCCGCCTATCGCGGCTTTCCCGGTTCGGGCGCATACTGCGCGAGCAAGGCCGCGCTCTCAACTTTCTTCGAGAGTTTGCGCGTC
Organism: Pyrinomonadaceae bacterium; assembly: GCA_036387235.1. Lineage (GTDB taxonomy): Bacteria > Acidobacteriota > Blastocatellia > Pyrinomonadales > Pyrinomonadaceae > JAIVJZ01. Next base: position 215,770 of record DASVUD010000038.1, on the reverse strand, counting down.
GAGTTGCGACCCGCGAACATCTACGTCACCATCATTCATCCCGGCTTCATCGACACGCCGATGACGCGCGGGCGCAACCAAAAGATGCCCTTTCTACAGGACGCGGGGCGCGCCGCGCGTCTGATGATCCGCGCCGTCGAAGCCCGGCGGCGCACCTACGCTTTCCCGTGGCAGCTCGCCGCCTTCGCGCGCTTCGGCCGCTGGCTGCCCGCTGCGCTCTACGACCGCATGCTCGCCCGCGCCACGCTCCGCGAATAACCAGACACCGCGAATAACCAGACATGAACATTCTTCAAGCCATCATCATCGGCATCGTGCAAGGGTTGACCGAGTTCATTCCCATCAGTTCGACCGCACACCTGATCTTCGCCGCGCGCACGCTCGGCCTCTACGAAGGCGTCGAGGCGACGCTGCGCGCCGAACAGACGACGGCCACCATCGCCGTCATCCAACTCGGCACGCTCTTCGCCGTGCTCATCTATTTCGCGCCCGACATCTGGTCGATCACCGTCGCTTTCCTGCGCGACCATCTGGCGCTCGTCCGTCTCGGCCGTCGCGCTCCGCGCGAGACGCGCGCAGCGGACGGTGAAGTGAGAGAGCGACGGGCGAGTCTGTCGGACGACGCGCGGCTCGGCTGGCTCGTCGTCATCGGCTCGCTGCCCGTCGCAGTCGTCGGGCTGCTGTTCAAAAAACAGATCGAGGGAAGTTTCACGAAAAACCTCTGGGTGATCGCGACAATGATGATCTTGGTCGCGCTCCTGCTGGCGGTGGCCGAGCGCGTGGGACGGCGGCGGCGCGAGATGAAAGATTTGGGCGTGCGCGATGCGCTCTTCGTGGGCGGCGCGCAGGTGTTGGCTCTGATCCCGGGCGCGAGTCGTTCGGGTTCGACCATCATGGGCGGGCTGTTCGCGGGCGAGACGCGCGAGACGGCGGCGCGCTTTTCGTTTCTGCTCTCGATCCCGGCCATCGCCGCGAGCGGTCTGCTCGAACTGCGCGAGGCGGTCGAGAAACTTCCCGCCGGGAGCGCCGTGCCGCTCGTCGTCGCGACCCTCGTGTCGGGCGTCGTCGGCTACGCCTCGATCTGGTTTCTCCTGCGCTTCCTGCGCACGCACTCGACCGGCATCTTCATCGGCTACCGTCTCGTCGTCGGCGCGCTCATCCTGTTGCTGCTCGCGGTCGGCTTCCTTCAACCCACGATTTGATCGCTCGACTCATCACGCCGCGCTCGCCTCGCTTCGCTCCGGCAAAGTAACTCTTTAACCACAAAGCGCGACGCCCGCAGATTTGTTTGCGGGCGTCGCGCTTTAGACGTGTGGAGTTAAGTTTGACTTCAAGGGGCTGTGACGAGAAACACGTCCCACGCCCAGCGACCCACGCGCGCACCCTTCGCATCTCTCACCTTCGCCCGATACCGGAACGCATTGCCGTATTCATCCGTGCGCTTCGACTCTCTATAATCCAGTTCGATGACCGCCACATCCAGCGCCGCGAGTGGATGCAACTCCGTGGCCTCCGAGACGCCGTTGTGGTTCGTGTCCTGCCACAAACGCAAGCGTGCATAGACGGCATCGCGATTGTCAATCACGCCGTCCTCATTGCCGCCCTGCTCGGCCTGATCGAATTCTGCGAGCGCGCGAAAGCCGTGTCGTTCCTCGCCTTCTTCGGGCGCAGGCTGTGCGGTGGCGTTGCCGAACAACTCCGCTCCATTGTCGATGCGACCGTTGCTGTTGCGGTCGAGCGCGAGCCACGCATCATCCGTGTCTGCGGTTGTCCAAGAGAGTTGTCCTTTGAGTAGACCATCGCCGTTGAAGTCAAAGCGCACGCCGTGTTGCGAGTCGGTCATTTGGTAGCCGTCGCCGTCGAGGTCGATGAGAATCGGGGAACTTGTGCAATAACACTGCGGCAAGGGCTTGGGTGAGTAACCGGCTTTGACGAAGGCGGGCGGCTTAACTTGGGGCCTGTTATTACGTCCTGTGAAGATGCCGTAGCAGGGGCAACCTTCATTCGGCTCGAAGCATTCAGTATTGCAGGTCGTACCATCGGCACAGCACATACCGCCGCCGGTCTGATAAGTACCGACCGGGCAACTGCCGTCCCAATAGGACGACACACAGCTCCCGTCGCCCCCGCATCGTGAATTCGATTTCTCGTGTGTGATGGTTGGTCGCTGCTTGCACTCGTTGTTCGAGATGTACTGGTTGGCTTTGTCCTGAGCAAAGACCCGGCCGCTGTCTTTGGTGTAAGGAGAAAAGAAGACGGGAAAGCATCGGATCGCAAAAAAACTGTTGCTGCTACATTCGCCGCCGCCCGTTATATCCAGAGAGTCAATATTGAACGGTGATTGAACTCCCGTCCAGATGATCTCCCACGTCACCTCCTTCACGATGACGTATGCGTTGCCGGCCGAGTTCAAACGACACTCCTGTGTGATCGTGTCTCTCGTCGTGTGGGTATCGGACATAGACACTTGGCAGTTTTGGGCGGCCGTCTCGCCGAAGCAGATCAGGATCACTAAGAACGCAATCGTATGTCTCATATTTCTTTCTTCAGCTTACGGGCGTGTGATTTTTCTGTGTGCTTCCAGAAGCACGAAAGTTGAGCGGTTAGAAGGCGTCGTCTTCGAGTTTGAGGAGGATTTTTTCGTAACGCTCTTTGACGAGGAGCAAGTCTGGCCGCACGTCTCTGCTGTTGTCTCGGTCGCGTAGTTGTCTGATTTTTTTGACTTCGTTGAGTAGTCTTTCGCGGGCGTTGCGCAGACCGAGCCGCCGCGCCTCCGGTATCGCCGGATCATTCTCGTCTGAAGTCGCGGAGACCTCGACCTCCAAATCATCGAGCGCGGCGGCAGTGTTGATGTGGGGCAGGTTGGCGACTTTTTGGAGCAGAGGGAGCAGACGTTTTAACTGCGTCTTCTGCCCCGTGCGCTTATCCTTCATCGCTTTGGCGAACGCCACGTCGCCGTCGGCCGTCCGGTCTTCAAACAAGACTGAGACGACCGTGATGTTTACATCAGCAGAACTGGATTCGATTGGATAGATGTCTTCGTAAATTTCGCCGGGCGCGAGGATGGGCGGGTCGGCAAAAGCAAAGTCAGCTTCGATGCTCTCGTTGTTTCCGAACGAGACGCGAAACCAGTCTAGGTTTTTACGCGATCCGTTTTTCACCCCTAAGCGAAGATTCCGCCCCTCCAGTTCAGCTTTGGTGATATGCAGGGTTTGAGTCTTATTGTTGATGATGATATTGCGCTTCACCTGAATTGCCTGAACTTCGGTGAAACGGTCGGAACTCGACCACCATACGCCAATTGACAATGCGCAAGCCGCGCCGAAGAGGAGGTAACCGACGGACAACTTCCGCCCCACAAACTCACGCTTTCTCATTGTGATTCTCCGTGCCTCCGGCGAAGCTCAACTTTCGTCGATGTGATCTTAAAGGCTTGGTTGGATGATGGATTGACGACGCCGGCGGGGGCGTGCCACATAGACTTTCAGAACAGGACAGAGCCGAATATACAGATAGACAAATGGCGTGACAAGAAAAAATTGCCGCGAGGGGAGAGCTGAGGTGCGCGCTCGCCGTTCGCGTGCGTTTCGGTTAAACTCCCGTGTGCCCCTGTTGCCACACAGTTGCCGTGCTGTTTTCTGAATCCATAACAGAGCGCGACGCCCGCAAACACTTATCTGCGGGCGTCGCGCTTTGTGGTGTGGAGTTAAGTTTGACTTCAAGGGGCTGTGACGAGGAACACGTCCCACGCCCAACGCCCCACGCGCGCGCCCTTCGCATCTCTCACCTTCGCCCGATACCTGAACGCATTGCCGTATTCATCCGTGCGCTTCGACTCTCTGTAATCGAGTTCGATGGCCGCCACATCCGGCGCCGTGAGTGGATGCAACTCTATGGCTTCCGAGACGCCGTTGTGGTTCGCGTCCTGCCACAAACGCAAGCGCGCGTAGACGGCATCGCGATTGTCAATCACGCCGTCCTCATTGCCGCCCTGCTCGGCCTGATCGAACACGGCGAGCGCGCGGAAGCCGTGCCGTTCCTCGCCTTCTTGCGGCGCAGGCTGGGCGGTGGCGTTGCCGAACAACTCCTGTCCGCTGTCGATGCGACCATTGCCGTTGCGGTCGAGTGCGAGCCAAGCGTCGTCTGCGCCTGCGGCTGTCCACGACAGACGACCGTTGATCGTTCCGTCGGCGTTGAAGTCGAAGCGAACGCCGCGCGTCGTGTCGGTCAACTGGAAGCCGTCACCGTGCAGGTCTATGAGAATGGGCGAACTGCTGCAATAACACCGAGGCAGCGGCTTTGTGGAATAGGACGCTTTGACAAAGACGGGCTTAGTGTTTAGAGGTGTGTTGTTGTTCCGCCCGTAGATGATGCCGTAGCAGGGGCAGCCGGCATTCGGCTCGAAGCACTCCGTATTGCAGATAGTGCCGTCAGAAGCAATCTGGCAATTATGGTTTGATTCATAATGTCGAGCTTCATTATTGATATATGTACAGACGCTTCCGCCAATAACTCTCTTATCTACAATATCCTGCTCCCAATGACCATCCCATGACTTCGGAGTTTTAAACTCAGGGTAGCACTGATACCCCTGACTACTACAGCCGCCGTAACCAACGGTATCAATCTGATCTCGATGACCATCCGGGTAGGTTATATCATTGTGCTCATGCTTCTCGATTTGTAAATTCAAAACATCACAACCCGAATCATATATTGAGACGTATGCTCTCTGCGGCATGCAAGCTCCGTAAACAACTAAGGCTAAAGTCATCGACGCACAAAGACACAGAGCGCCTACAAGGAGAAGTCTCATTTTTATTTCCTTTCAGCATGAGGGAAGAAGGGAATGGCTTGAGGTTGCTGAGAGAATAGTTAAAGTATTGCGACGAATCGTTCGTAGTGCGCCAAGAGTTCGCCGAGACCTCCGCGATAACTGGTAGCTGGATCAGCTTTCTTCCTACCTCTAAGGTCTTTGAGATTTGATTGTAAACTTTCTTTCGCGAAGGAGCGGCCGCTTCTATAGTCGTGTGAGCGTTTATCGTTTTCTTCCTCGGTTGGAAGTTGGGCAACTTGATTCTCAAGTACGAGTAGCGCCCGCTCGGAATCCGCTTCCGTGGAATTTAGGGCATTACGTAACAGGGGAATGACGACTTTGACTTCGTCTTTCATGCCCATATATCGATTTTTAATTTTAGCTATCCAGTCGGATTCTCCCTCGCCGGTTCCATCAGTTGAGAAAACTGCCGATAAAACTATTTCCCCCGCACGCTCCGGGTTATTTTGGGCTGCCCCGACCACATTACCAAGAGGGATTTTTTCCACCCTTATTTGCCCCGGGGCGAACGGCTCGCCATCAAAGCCAATCTGGGTGGTGATGCTTACGCTGCCCATTGAAAGTACGTAAGCAGTGATATTTTTAGTGGACTGATTCAACAGCTTTATTTCAACATCAGTGCGTATGCCCTCGCCGACTGTTTTTACGCTGATAACCCGCAGGGCATTGGTCTTATTCGTGATGTATGGCGTTAATCCCTGAGATTGTTCGCTAGCTACGGGCGAGATGCGCGCGGATGAAGCCCACATCACCGCTCCGAGACAAGTTAAACAAACAAGACAGAGAGTTGCGATCAGGGGAGTGTTTTTAAAGGGTGAGGTAGGCATAGGCTTGAGGACTCTTTGAGAGCGGCTCGCAAGCTACGAGATTGATAGGAGCGAAATGGCTTCGCTCGGCCAGAACAGGAGACAACACGCCTTATACGCCCGACGCACATCGCTGTCAATAAATTTCCGGTCAAGCGGAATGACCACCGCAAAGCTCACGGCGGCAAGGCGCGCTCGCCGTAATCCCATCTTTCGGTTAAACTCCCGTGTGCCCCCGTTGCCGCACAGTTGCCGTGCTGTTTTCTGAATCCATAACAGAGCGCGACGCCCGCAGATAAATGTTTGCGGGCGTCGCGCTTTAGACGTGTGAAATCAGGTTTAACTTCAAGGGGCTGTGACCAGAAACACGTCCCACGCCCAGCGACCCACGCGCGCGCCTTTCGCATCTCTCACCTTCGCCCGATACCTGAACGCATTGCCGTGCTCGTCCGTGCGCTTCGACTCTCTGTAATTTAGTTCGATGGCCGCCACGTCCAGCGCCGCGAGTGGATGCAACTCTCCTGCTTCCGAGACGCCGTTGTGGTTCGCGTCCTGCCACAAACGAAGCGACGCATAAACCGCATCGCGCCCGTCAATCAACCCATCTCCATTGCCGCCCTGCTCCGTGCGGTCAAACACGGCGAGCGCGCGGAAGCCGTGTCGCTCCTCTCCTTCTTCGGGTGTGGGCTGAGCGGTGGCGTTGCCGAACAGTTCACGCCCACTGTCAATCAATCCATTGCCGTTACGGTCGAGCGCGAGCCACGCGTCGTCCGTGTTTGCGGCCGTCCAAGAGAGTTGTCCTTTGATCTGTCCGTCGCCGTTGAAGCCGAAGGGGACGCCGTGTTGCGAGTCGGTCAATTGAAAACCGTCGCCGCCGAGGTCGATCAGAATGGGAGAGCTAGTGCAATAGCATTGAGGGAGCGGTTTTGTGGAGTAAACAGCTTTGACGAACAGGGCAGCCTGCGGAAACCCCTTGTTCGGAAATTTGTCGTAATTGCGTCCGAGCCAACCGCTGCCGTAGCACGGACAGTCAGAATTAGACTCAAAGCATTCGGTGTTACAGGTTGTGCCGCTGCCACAGCACATGCCGCCGCCCGTCGGGTATGTACCCGGCGGGCAACTGCCACCGTAGCCCATCGTCGTACAACTCCCGCTCGGCGTCGGCGTGGGTTCTGGGTTGCCACAGTTATTGCACTCGTAGGTTCTGACCACCTCGGTGTCGATGCAGGTGTCAGTCCAGGAAACGACGCCCCGGTATCCGGTCGTTGCATTCGCCAGTGAGCACCGGCAGGAACAGTTGGCCGTACAATTACTACTGCTGTTGGTGCACGTGACTCTTCTCCCCAACAGACTGTCGTTGCAAGTGATGTAATCCAGATACACATCACAAAAAGAATTATAACGGTCGGTCATACAGCTTCCGACATGGCGGCAGGACAGCAGTTGAGAGTTGCTGTTGTCGTAACAACACAGGATGCAGAAGACGGTGAGGAAGATTCTGCGCATCATCTGTTGAACCTCTTCTCAGTTGATGGAAGTGTATTTTCGTTCGAGCTGTTTGATGAGGGCTTCCGCGCCTTTCGTCTCGAAAGTTTTGCGCGCGTAGTTCCGGTAGATGATCGCTCCTTCTTGCTGGTGGCTGTTCAGGTTTTCGATCTCTGTGGGGAGGGGCAGACCTTTATCGAGTAATGAACTGATGGCGCTCGCCGATTTGCCGCTTCCGTTATATTTCTCCGTCAACCATTCCTTATATTTCGCCGCGCCGTCGCGGATGTCGGCGATGATACGCGCGCCGGCGCGGTTCGGGCCGAGCGCGGTTTTGTCTGCGAACTCGACGTAATCGAGTTGCGCTATGACTTCTTTGATGACAGCGGTTTCGTAACTCGTCGGCAGGAAAGGGACGTGAATCTCTTCGCCCGGAGCTATCAGATAGCTCTTACGTTCATCTCGAAAGTCAGGGTGCGCTAGTGGAACGAGCGAAAAAAATTCCGAGTTGCCAGACGCGTGCCCGTCCGCTTCAATCACGACCGAACTATTGATCGTCATCGCGGTGATGTACTTGTTCGTGTTGTTTCGCACCAGGCAAGGTATCTTTTCAATTGTATCGCGTTTCGTGAGTTGAGCAGGTTGACATCTTAACTCGACCGGGACGAACTCTCGTTCGACGGGCAGCTGCCGCGCGTTGACTGGAATCTGCAAATTATTCCTTGTTTGAGTTTCCGGGTTGCCCTGCGCTCTCAGCGAGGTTGAGATGAATGCGGTCGCCCCCAATAGTGTCAGTAATCCGATCCCGACAATTAATCTCAGACGCATAACAGACGCCTCCGAAATGTTGGGCTTGAGTAGAGCTTAAAATTGCCGAGCCTGTGCATGACGAAGCTCCCATTGATGGTGTGACCTGAGATTGATGGAATCGGTGGGTGACTCGCCAACGGAGCGCGAGGTTTCATCCATATACGCTTGATCTCCGGACGTGTCAAGAAAAAATGTCAGCCGAGAATGACTACGCAGACCACTGCCGTCGTTCGTTGCGCTCGCCGTAATCCCGTGTTTCGGTTAAACTCCCGTGTGCCCCTGTTGCCGCACAGTTGCCGTGCTGTTTTCTGAATCCGTTTCAGAGAGGGGTTTGAGCGATTCGATGAACGACGAAACTAACACCGAGAGAGAAAACTCGCCTTCGCAACGTCCGCGCAGCCCGCGCGTTCCCGTCAACTTCCCAGTCGAACTCGAAGGACGCACCACTGCGGGCGCGCCTTTCAAAGAGAGCGGCGAGGCCGTCCGCGTCTCGCGCGGCGGCGCGACTTTAATCGCCGAAGCCTCCGTCGAGTTGGGCGCGACCTTGCGCCTCACGCCGCCCTTCGGACATCCGCTCGACGCCGAAGTCAACGGCATCTGGCGCGACGAGGAGGACGGCCGCCAACGCATCGGCGTCAAACTCCTCGACCCGAACGGTTGGTTTGCCGAGTAGAGATGCAAAGTGTTCGCCCTCAGCCGCAGTGGAGCGTGCGCGGCTACGACGCACGCGACGCCGCCACGCTCGCCGCACGCCTCGGCGTCTCGCACGTGGTCGCGGGGCTGCTCCTCGCGCGCGGCCTCTCGAACGAGGAAGCGGCGCGCAAACTTTTGCACCCGTCGCTCGATCAACTGCACGACCCTTCCTTGATGCTCGGCATGTCGGACGCCGCCGCGCGCGTGCTCCGCGCCGTGGACGCGGGCGAGCAAATTTTGATCTACGGCGACTACGACGTTGACGGCACGACCGGCACGGTCGTCTTGCGCCGCGTGCTGCAACTGCTCGGAGCCGAGACGCGTTTTCACGTCCCGCATCGCTTCACCGAAGGCTACGGCATCCGCCAAGACGTGCTCGAACGCGCTAAGACGGAAGGCTGCACGCTCGTCATCAGCGTCGATTGCGGCATCCGCGCGCACGAGCCTTTGGAGTGGGCGCGCGCCAACGGCCTCGACGTGATCGTGACGGATCATCACCTGCCCGACGCGGAAGAGGGAGCGCCGCCCGCCTACGCCGTCCTCAATCCCAACCAGCGCGGTTGCCGCTACCCGGACAAACATCTCGCGGGCGTCGGCGTCGCCTTCAAACTCGCGCACGCCGTCTTGCGCGAGCGCGGGCGGGAGAGTCTGGTCAAAGGATTTCTCAAAGTCGTCGCCATCGGGACGGTCGCCGACGTTGCGCCGCTCGTCGGCGAGAATCGCGCCATCGTCGCGCTCGGTCTGCGCGACATCGTGAACGCGACGAATCCGGGCTTGCGCGCTTTGATGGAAGTGGCGGGCTGCGGCGACGGGCGCGACATGCGTTGCAGCGATCTGGGCTTTCGTCTGGGGCCGCGCATCAACGCGGCCGGAAGGATGGACGCCGCGCGCGCCGTCGTCGAATTGTTCGAGACGAACGACGAAGGAGAGGCGCGTCGTCTGGCCGCACACCTCGACGCGCGCAATCGCGAACGACAGGTCATGCAGCGCACGATCACGGCGCGCGCCGTGGCCGAGTATGAACAGAGCGGCGATTGCGGCGCGGTCGCCGTCATCGCGGGCGACGGTTGGCATCGGGGCGTGATCGGTCTGGCCGCCTCGCGCATCGCCGAGAAACTGGGGCGGCCTTGCGTCGTCATCTCGCTCGAAGGCGACCTCGGACACGGCTCGGCGCGCAGCGTCGAAGGCTATCACCTGCTCGACGGGTTGACCGCTTGCGCCGATCTGTTCGAGACCTTTGGCGGCCACGCGCAGGCCGCCGGTCTGACCATCCGCCGCGAGCACATCCCAGAACTGCGTCGCCGTCTCGACGAACACGCGCGACAATTTCTAAACGTCGCATCGAAGCTCAAGACGGAGTTCACGTCCGAGTTCACCTCCGAGTGCGCGCCCGTCGTTAAAGTCGACGCCGAGTTGCCGACGACGGCGCTCACGCCTGCGCTCGCGGACGAACTCGAACGACTCGAACCGTTCGGCGCAGGCTGGCCGCGCCCCGTCTTTTTGTCGCGCGACGTGCGCGTGACAAAAGAGGCGCGCGTGCTCAAGGAACGCCACCTGAAATTTGAAGTGGCCGCCGGGGTCGATGCGCGCCCGCTCGAAGTTCTCTGGTGGGGCGGCGCGGAAACTTCCGCTGCAACGCCGCGCGCGGGCGACCGCATCGAACTGGCTTACGCCGTCGAAACCAACCTTTGGCGCGGCGAAAAACGTTTGCAGTTGATCGTGGAAGAGATGAAAGCTGGTAAATCGTGAATCGTAAATCGTGAATAGATGAAAACATTTTTTCTCTATTTACGATTTACGATTCACGATTTACGAACACCTGATGCAGGAAGTTAGACGAAGAAGAACGCCGACGTTGATCGGGTTGAGGGCGCGCGCGCCGTTGATTTTGCGCGTGCTGTCTTCGCTTGCGCTCGCGGGCAGTTTGATTTACGTGGGCGTGGCCTATTACCGTGGGCGGAACAATAAACCGTTTCGACTGATTCCGGGCAAGGCCGAGCTTTCCACTACCGTCGAGCAGCGCATCGAGAATTACGAGCGGCGCGTGACGGAAGGCAGTCGTCTGACGATGTTCGTGCGCGCCTCGGTCGCCACGTCTTACTCGGACGGCCATCACGAACTCGAAAACGCGCACATCGAATATTACGCCGCCGGGCACGAACTGCCCGACAAGATCGACGCCCGGCAGGCACTCTATTTCGTCGAGACGGAGAGCGCCGTCTTCAACGGCAACGTGCAGATCGAGACGCGCGACCGTCTCGTCGCCCGTGCCGAGACGATCACCTACGACGTGCGGAGCGAGAGCGCGGACGTGCCCGTCGCCGTCACCTTTGCGCGCGATAACGTCGAGGGGCGTTCGGACTCGGCCAAGGTTGACGCGAAGAACAAGAATCTACAGTTGCGCGGCAACGTCGAGATCAACGTCAAGCCCGACGCGCAAGGGAAGCCGCAGACGCCCGAAGCGGCGCGGCGCAATCGTCCCGTCAAAGTGCGCGCGCCGCGCGCCGATTTCAACCAGTCGCAGATGCATCTCGCGTTCAGCGGCGGCGCGACGGCCGAGCAAGAACGGGACGTGATGAGCGGCGAAACCTTGAGCGGTTTCCTCAACGCCGAGCGTCGCCTTGAGCGCATCGAAGCGCGCGGCAATGCTTACCTGCGCACGATGGACGCGGGGCGCGCGGCCGAAGTTTCCGCCGTCAACATGAACTTCAACTTCGACGCCAACCAACAACTGCAAGAGGCGCTGGCGACCGAGAACGTGCGCGCCCGCTCGCTCGACGCCGACTCGGAGATGCAACTCGAAGCGCCCTCATTCGTGCAAGTCTTCTTCGCGGCGGCGGGCGAGCAGAGTCTGCTCAAAGAGATGCGCGCCGGGGGACGCTCCGTCGTCACGCTCTCCGCGCCGCGCTCGCGCGCAAACGATCCGCAGGCGGCGAACAAAAAGTTGACCGCCAACTCCGTCAAACTCTTCTGGCGCGTGAACGGCAAAGACCTCGAACGCGCCGAAGCCGTCGGCGACGCCGAACTCGTCGTCGAACCCGTCCAACAAACGGCGGCCGCCGACCGCAAGACTCTGAACGCCGGTCGCTTCGATTGCACTTTCTACGAAGCCGGAAATCTCGCGCGCCAGTTCGACGCGACGGGCGGCGCAAAAGCCGTCCTCGTGCCCGTGCAGCAGGGCACGCCGCGCTCCGTCCGCACGATCATGTCGCAGAAGATGAACGCCTCTTTCACGCGCGACACGCAGGACGTGGAACGGCTCGAAGCCGCGGGCGACGCAACCTTCAACGACGCAGACCGCAACGGGCAGGCCGACACAGTCACCTACACGACCGCGGACGAATGGGTGCGCCTGCGCGGCGGCGCGCCCGTCGTGTGGGATTCGCGCGCGCGCCTCAAGGCGACGGAGATCGATTCGGACACGCGCCGCAAAATCTCCTACGCGCGAGGCAAAGCGCAGACGACTTATTACAGTCAAGAACAGACGAACGGCGCGACGCCTTTCGCGAAAGTCAAGAGTCCGGTCTTTCTCACTTCCAATGCGGTCGAGTTTCGACACGAGGAGGGCGTCGGCATCTACACGGGCGCGGCGCGCGCTTGGCAGGACGACAACTTCGTCAGCGCCGACAAGATCACACTCAGGCGCGACAACCGGCGCATGGAGGCCGACGGCCACGTGCAGAGCGCGCTCTATCAAGCGCGCCGCAAGGAGACGACGGGCGCGCGCACGGTCGTGCCCGTCTTCGTCACCTCCGAGCGCATGTTCTACTCGGACACGGACAGGCTCTTGCGCTACGACGGCAACGTGGACATCAAGCAGGGCACGGAGCGCATCACGGCCGAGGTGGCCGACGTGTATTTGATGAAGGGTGCGGGCGAGGTCGAACGGATGGTGGCCGAGCGCAGCGTCGTCATCACGCAGCCGGGCAAGCGCGGCACGGGCAACTGGGCGCAGTACAGCGCCACGGACGAGACTGTGATGTTGAGGGGCGAACCCGCACGCGTCGAAGATGCGCAGCAGGGCACGAGCGAGAGCCGCCGCCTGACCGTCTACCTGCGCGAAAACCGCGTCGTCTCAGACGACCCCGGCGGCTCAAACTCCACCGGCCGCGTCCGCTCCACGCATAAGATCAGAAGACAGTAGAAAAGCCGTCAATCGTGAATCGTAAATCGTGAATAGTAGAAATCCGTTTTTCTCTATTCACGATTTACGATTCACGATTCACGGTGTTGATTTGCTCCATTCGCCATTTACCATTTACCATTCGCCACACGATGCAGACGGAAGAGATAGTTGAGATTGCGGAGAAGGAGACGCGCGGCGACGCGGGGGCGCGCGCGGCGGCGACGAGCGCGCGTGCCGAGGCCGCTCCTTCGGCGCAGGCTTTGACGGCGAGCGGTCTCGTGAAATCTTACGGGAAGCGGCGCGTGGTGGACGGCGTGGCTCTGCACGTCGAGCCGGGCGAGGTCGTCGGCCTGCTCGGCGCGAACGGCGCAGGGAAGACGACCACCTTCTACATGATCATCGGCCTCGAACGTCCCGACGGCGGGCACATCCGGCTCGGCGACCGCGACATCACGAAACTTCCGATGTATTTGCGCGCGCGTCTCGGCGTCGGCTATTTGCCGCAAGAGCCGTCGGTCTTTCGCAAAATGACCGTGGCCGAAAACGTCCTCGCCATCCTTGAGACGATGGGACTCAGACGGCGCGAACGTTTCAAGCGGTTGGAAGAGTTGCTGGAAGAGTTCGGCATCGCGCACGTCCGCAACACGCGCGGCGAGGCTCTGTCGGGCGGCGAGCGCCGGCGCACGGAGATCGCGCGCGCTCTGGCGACCGAACCGCAGTTCATTCTCCTCGACGAGCCGTTCGCCGGCATCGACCCGAAGGCCGTGGACGAGATTCAGAAGATGATCCTGTACCTGCGCGGGCGCGGCATCGGCATCCTGATTACCGACCACAACGTGCGCGAGACTTTGGGCGTGACCGACCGCGCCTACATCATGGCCGAAGGGCGCATCTTTCGTTCGGGCGCGCCGCTCGCTCTGACGGAAGACGCGGAAGTGCGGCGTCTCTACCTCGGCGAAAAATTCCGTTTGTGAAGTCGCTGCACGGATGGGCGCGTTTAGGTTATAATCTCCCCGTCACGCTTATCAAGAGCGTTTCAAGTGCAACAACCCGGCGAAAGTTTGAGTCAGTTTTCAACCGTATAGGTATGTCCGTTAAGCTCACAACCAGTCTGTCGCAACGACTCGTGCTGACGCCGCAACTGCGCCAGCGGATCGAAATGTTGCAGATGACTTCCATCGAACTGGGTGAACTGATCCAGCAGCAGTTGCTCGAAAATCCGGTGCTCGAAGAGGTGGTCGCGCAGGAAGAGAAGCGCGAGATCGAAGAGCACATCATCGACCAACTGGCGGGCGGCGCAAGCGACCTCGTCAACGACACCGCCGCGCGCGAAGACATGGCCGCGCGCGAACCCATCGACGCCGAACTGAACGGCAACTCGAACGGCGCGGGCGACACGGCCGCCGTGGAAACTCTGCTCGGCGCAGGCGAAGTGGCGGGCGAAGCCGTGGCGGCGACGGGCGAAGAGTTTGAGGGCGAAGCGGGCGAGACGGTCGAGCGCGACGCGGACGCTTTCGAGGAGATCGATTTCGGTCGCGAGTTTCAGGAATATCTAGACCCCGGCTACAAGACGCAGGAATACGAGTACAAGGAAGACGGGCCGACCTTCGAGCAGTTTTTGACGCGCCCCGAATCGCTCTCCGAGCATTTGATGTGGCAACTCAGCATGAGCCACGTCGATGAACACGTCCTGCCCATCGCCGAAGCCATCATCGGCAATCTCGACCCCGACGGACGCCTGAACGCGACGAACGCCGAGCTGGCCGAGTTCGGCAACTGGACGGAAGAGGCCGTGGAAGAAGCCCGCCAGATCGTGCTCCGGCTCGACCCCGTCGGCTGCGGCGCGCGCGATGTGCGCGAGTGCCTGCTCGTCCAGATCGAAGCCGTGGGCGCAAGCGACCGCCTCGCCGCCCAACTCATCCGCGAACATCCGCTCGCGGACTTGCAGCCGCACAAGCTGCACAATCTCTCGAAACAGATCGGCGTCTCCGTCGAGATGCTGCTGGAAGAACTGAACTTCGTCCGCGCGCTCAACCCGCATCCCGGCCGGCAGTATTCTTCGGAAGAGCCGGTCTTGATCGTGCCGGAAGTTTTTATCGAGAAGGTTGACGACGAATACGAGATTTATTTCGCGGACGACGGCAGCCCGCGCCTGCGCCTCTCCAGCAGCTACCAGCAGATGCTCGGCCAGCCCGACACTTCCAAAGAGACGCGCGACTTCATCAAAGACAAGATGCGTTCGGCCGTCGATCTCCTGCGCAACATCGAGCACCGGCGGCAGACCATTTATCGCGTCGTCGAATGTATCGTCCATCGCCAGCGCGAATTTTTGGACAAGGGCGTGCAGTTCATCAAGCCGATGATGCTCAAGGACGTGGCCGAGCAGACGGGGATGCACTTGTCGACTATCTCGCGCGTCGTCAATCGCAAGTGGGCGCACACGCCGCAGGGCGTCATCGAACTGCGCCGCTTCTTCACCGAGGGCATGACGAACGAGGACGGCGAGGAAGTTTCGACGCGGATCATCAAATTGAAGATCAAGAAGCTGATCGAGGAAGAGGACTCGCACAATCCCATCACGGACGATCAAGTGGTGAAGATTTTGGCGAAGGACGGCATCAAGTTGTCGCGCCGCACGGTGGCGAAGTATCGCGACCAGATGCAGATTCCCGGTTCACGCGAACGCAAAGCACCGGTTTAACAACAGTGACAAGTGACGAGTGACAAGTGACAAGAGAAGCAAGTCAATCGTAAATCGTGAATAGACGAGCGCAGTGTTCTCTGTTCACGATCTCCGATTGACGATTGGCGGCTTTCTCTTGTCACTTGTCACTTGTCACTCGTCACTTTCATCCAGGGAGGAGTCTGTGACATGAAATTCGAGTACACGGGGCGGCATGTCGAGGTGACGCCGGCTTTGCGGCGACACGTCGAGGAGCATTTCAGCAAGCTCGATCAGATTTTCGACGACACGACGGCGAGCGCGCACATCATCATCGAAGTGGAGAAGAATCGCCACATGGGCGAGGTGCTGCTGCACTGGCGCGAGCACACTTTGACGGCGCGCGACGTGAACGCCGATATGTATCAGGCGCTCTCGCGCGCCATCCAGAAGATCGAGAAACAGGCCGTCAAACTCAAGAAGAAGATCATCGACCGCAAGCAGAGCGCACAACCCCTCTCGCAGCTTGCGCCCGACAACGGCAGCGTCGAAGCGGCCGCGCCCACGGCCGGGCGCATCATCAGCGCGCGCCGCTACGCCGTCAAACCGATGACGCCCGAAGAGGCCGTCATTCGTCTCGGCGAGGATGCCAACCAGTTCATCCTGTTCCGCGACGCGGACACAGACCGCTTGAGCGTGCTCTACAAGCGCAAGGACGGAAACTTCGGCCTCATCCAGCCGTAAACAGTTAACCGCACTACGAACCGCAAGACGAGAGGGGCGCGGCGAGGTGTTTATCCATCCTGACGGGTGGATTTATAATCGCCGCGCCCCTCAAGCGTGATTGCGAAACCGAATCTCGATACATCTCAGGCACGACACATCTTTGGGAAGGAACATAATGATCAGAAAACATTTGCCCGTAGCCCTCCTCGCGCTCTTGCTCGCCGTCATTCCGGTCGAGAGCGCGGTGACGAAATACGCAGCCGACGCGGCGCACTCCAACGTCGGTTTCTCCATCCCCATCCTCGGCGGTCTCTCGCAGGTGCGCGGAAAGTTCAGCGACTTCACGGTCGAGATCGTCTACGACGACAAGGACGTAACGAAGTCCACGGTCAACGCCGTCATCAAAGCCGCGAGCATCGACACCGGCATCGAACGCCGCGACAACCATCTGCGCACCGCCGATTTCTTCGACGTGGAAAAATTCCCCGAAATCACTTTCCGGAGCACACGCATCGAGAAGCGCGGCAAAGACTTCATCGCGCACGGCACGTTCACCATGCACGGCGTCTCCAAAGAGATCGCGCTGCCCTTCACCATTAACGGCGTCCTCAAGGACGAGAAGACGGGCAAGACCACGCTCGGCGCGACGGCGCGCACCAGCGTCAATCGCAAGGACTACGGCATCAACTTCAGCCGTCCGGACAACCCGGCCTATCTCGGCGACGTGGTCGAGATCGAATTGAACGTCATCACGCGCGCGGCCAGTCCCGAAGGCGCGACCGCCCCGGCCGCCGCGCCCGGCAAGTAAACGTCCGGCAAGTAAACGTCCGGCAAGTAAACGTCCGGTAAGTAAACGTTAAATAATCCGGCGCGGGCGCGTCTTATCGAAGGGTTTGACGCGCCCGCACTTTGAACCTCGAATGAACGACGGGAGCGCACAGCAGCAGCCCTCGATCACGGTCGGCGACTTCGTTGCCGCCGCGCCCGCGCGCCTCGAATTGCGCGTGCTGGCGGGCGCTGGGGGGCTGGCCTCGCGTCGCATCACTTCCGAGCGCATCCAGAAACTCGGCCTCGCGCTCTCAGGCTTTCCGCATTACGTGCACGCCGGGCGCGTGCAGATCATCGGCCAGAGCGAAGTCCTGTTTCTCGGTCAACTGTCGCCCGAACGTAGGCGCGAGGCCATCGGCAATCTCTCGCTGGAAACGATCAGTTGCGTGCTGGTGACGAAAGAGCAGACGCCGCCCACGGAGTTTGTCGAAGCGGCCGAGCGCGCGGGGCTGCCGCTCCTACAAACCACGGTCGTCAGTTCGGTCGCCATCGGCGTCGTCACCGATTACTTGCGCGAGACGCTCGCGCCGCGCGAGTTGCGCCACGGCGTCCTGCTCGACGCTTACGGTCTCGGCGTCTTGATCGAAGGCGAGTCGGGGATCGGTAAGTCGGAGTGCGCGCTCGATCTGATCGTGCGCGGGCATCGTCTCGTCGCGGACGATCTGGTCGAAGTCAGGCGTCTCGGCGCGGATTATCTGTTGGGCAGCGCGCCGGAACTTTTGCGCGAGCACATGGAGATACGCGGCCTCGGCATCATCAACGTGCGCGACCTCTACGGCGTGGCCGCCGTCAGCGGCCCGAAGCCGGTGGGCTTGTCCATCCGCCTCGAACGTTGGAAGGACGCGCGCGAAGTTGAGCGGCTGGGCATCGACGAGCGAGCGGTGGAAATTTTAGGCGTCAGCGTGCCGCACGTTCTGCTGCCCGTCAGTCCGGGGCGCAATCTCTCGACGCTCGTCGAGACGGCGCTACGCGTTCACTTGTTGCGGCTGCGCGGTTACAATGCGGCCGAGGCGTTCGTCGCGCGCCACGCGCGCCTGCTCCGCAACGAGAACGACGGAGCAGACGACGGCGCGGCGGAAGTTTCGTTGAGACGAGACGGCGACGCCGAGGACGCCTCCGCTGCTGCTGTGGAGACAAGCGCAGCGGCGAGTGTGACGGCGAACGCAACGGCGAATGTTTCAAGGGGGCAGGCGGAAGCGACCATCGATGACCCGGAAAAAAAGAGCAGCTAATTCTTCGTCGAACGACGCGCCCGACATCGTCGTCATTACGGGACTCAGCGGGTCGGGCATGTCGTCGGCGACGAACGCGTTTGAAGACCTCGGCTATTTCTGCGTGGACAATCTCCCCTTGACGCTCTTGCCCACCTTCGCGCGCCTCGTGCAGCCGGAAGAAGATGAGGACGACGACGGCGGCGACGCACGCATCAAACGCGCCGCCCTCGTCATCAACATCCGCGAAGGCCATTTCCTGAGCGAGTTTGAAACTCAGTTGAAGAAACTCAGGCGCGCGAGCGGTCTCTCCGTCTACGTGCTCTTTTTCGAGGCGTCGGACGAAGTGCTGCAACGCCGTTTCAGCGAAACCCGGCGGCCGCACCCGGCCGACACGGGCGACGGCCTGCTCGCCTCCATTCGCGCCGAACGCGACGCGCTCGCGCACATACGCGGCCACGCCGATCTCATCATTGACACTTCCGAGCATAACGTCCACACTCTGCGCCGCTACCTCATCGAGCGTTTCAGCCCCGACCGCGCCGGAACGCCGATGCGCGTGCAGGTCGTCAGTTTCGGCCACAAGTACGGCAGCCCGCGTGATCTTGATCTGCTGTTCGACGTGCGCCATCTGCCGAACCCTTATTTCGTCGAAGCCTTGCGCGCCTATTCGGGCAACCACCGTCTCGTGGCCGCGTTCCTGAGGAAGCAACCCGAAACGTCGGAGACGCTCGAACGCTTCGGCGGTTTGCTCGACTACCTGCTGCCGCTCTATCGTCGCGAGGGCAAGTCTTACGTCACGGTCGGCATCGGCTGCACGGGCGGCCGTCATCGCTCGGTGATGGTTGCCAACGCGCTCGCGCGGCGTCTCCGGCGCGACGGCTTCGAGGCCACGGCCGTCCATCGCGACGTGGCGAAGGCGCGCACGCGCCGGGCGGTCAAGCGTCGCGCCGCAACGAAAGGGAAGGGCGCGCGTCGTAGTGGTGGCGCCGCGCCGGGTTAGATTCACGTCCGTTCTTCGTCAAGCAATTCTGGAGAAACAGCCATGAGCGACAACGCAGCCATGAGCAACAACACAGCTATGAGCGACAACGACGACTGCATCCGCTGCCGTCGTGATTATCGTCTCGAAGACGTTTCCATCGAACATGAGTTTTTGATCTGCATGGGTTGCAAAGAGAACCTCAACCCTTCGCGCGAAACAGTGCGCGTCTGTCCGATTGACGGGCGCGAGATGAAGAAACTGATCATCTACGATCTCGTGCTCATCGATAAGTGCGACGTGTGCGGCGGCATCTGGCTCGACCAGAACGAACTGAAATTGATCGCGCGCATCGTCGGCGTCAACGCGGCCGTCGGCGGCTACCTGATGGGCAACATCGCCAACGACGTGTGAGGCGGAACTTCCCAACCGCGCTTGCAGAAAATCTCGCGGAGACTTCTCTCAAATGGATGAAGCCGGACAAGTCGAAACGCCGGGGCGCGTGGCCGGAGTGATCGTGACGCACGGTCAGTTGGCGACCGAACTGCTCGCCGCCGCCGAAATGATCATCGGCCCCGTCGCGCACATCGCCGCTATCTCCATCGGCTGGCACGACGACGTAGACACAGCGCGCACGGAGATCGAGCGCGCCATCGCGCGCGTCTCCGAAGGCGGCGGCGTCTTGCTCCTGACGGACATGTTCGGCGGGACGCCGACCAACATCTCTTCGATGTTCTTCGTCGAGGGCGAGGTCGAAGTGGTGACGGGCGTGAACCTGCCGATGGTGATCAAACTGGCGAGCCAAGCGGAAGCCGAACCGCTCGCCGTCGTCGCCGGGCGCGTCCGCGATCAAGGGCAGCAGGCCATCCATCTCGCGGGCGAACTGCTCGCCGCGCCGAAGAAGAAATAAACACCAAGACACGAAGACACAAGAGAACTTTAAGGATTTAACTTCGTGTCTTTGTGTCTTAGTGGTTCACAGGGTCGTGCCGGGTCGAAGTCGGAAAGTGAACGGGTGCTGGATAAGCAAGTGATGATCGTCAACCGTCTGGGGCTGCACGCGCGCGCGGCGGCGAAGCTCGTGCGCACGGCGAGCGCCTATCACAGCCATGTGCGGCTGGAACGCACGGACGGCGGCGCGGTGGCCGATGCCAAGTCTATTTTGAGCGTGCTGCTCTTGGCGGCCTCGCGCGGCACGCATTTGCGTCTGACGGTTGAAGGCGCGGACGAGCGCGAGGCGCTCGGCGCAATCTGTGCCTTGATCGAGAATGGATTCGGAGAAGAACAGGAAGCATGAGCAGCAAGCGTGCGAGGACGGGTAAGCGCGAGATGCGCTGGCGCGGCGTAGCCGTTTCGGAGGGCGTGGCGTCGGGGCGCGTCCTGCGCCTCCACACGGGCGGGCGCGGCAACATCTATCGCGCCGCGCTCGCGCCCGCCGACATCAAGCGCGAGGTGCGTCGTTTTCAAGCGGCCGTGCGTTTGTCGCGCCGCCAGTTGCTCGCCATCAAACGCCGCGCCGAGATGGCGCTCGGCGGCGAGCACGCCTACATCTTCGACGCGCAACTGCTCATGCTCGAAGACCAAAAGTGGCTCGCGGAGGTCGAGCAGTACATTCAAGAGGAACGCGCCAACGCCGAGTGGGCGGTCAAGGTCGCATCCGACAAACTGCTCGCCGTCTACGCCGAGATCAAAGACGACTATTTGCGCGAACGCAGTTCCGACATCGAAGATGTGACGCGCCGCCTGCTCGTCGCCTTGAGCGGCGAAGTCCAGCCGCGTCGCCTGACGGAAGACGCCATCGTCGTGGCCGAGGCGTTGTTGCCCTCTTCGGCCGCCGAACTCGACTTCTCGCACGTGCGCGCCATCGCGTCCGACGCGGGCGGCTGGACTTCGCACACGGCCATCATCGCGCGGGGCCTCGGCATCCCGGCCATCGTCGGCCTACGCGAACTCTATCGCCACGCGCGCACGGGCGACGAGATCGTGATCGACGCCGGGAGCGGCGAAGTGGTGCTGCACCCGACTGGCGCGACCCTTGAGCATTTCACGAAGCGACGCACGCGCCCGCACGCCGTCTCGGCCGCCGGAGACGACCCGCACGCGCCGCTGTTGACGACGGACGGCGTCGAGATCATCTTGCGCGCGAACGTCGAGTTGCCGCCCGAATACGAAGGCGTGCGTCGCTACGGCGCGCGCGGCATCGGACTGTTTCGTTCCGAGTTTCTCTTCTCGCAGCGCAACGGCGCGCCGACCGAAGAGGAACAATGCACGGCCTACACTGAAGTCGCCGCGCTCGGCGGCGCGGACGGCGCGAAGGTGCGGCTCTTCGATCTCGGCGGCGACAAACAGACGACGGGCGAGTATGAGACGGAGCGCAATCCCGCGCTCGGCCTGCGCGCTATTCGCTACTCGTTCCAACACGAGAGCCTCTTGCGCACGCAGGTGCGCGCCCTCTTGCGCGCGGCCGCGACCGGAAGCCTCGACCTGGTGCTGCCGATGATCTCGGACGTCTCGGAAGTGCGACGCGCGCGCCGCATCGTCGCGGAGGAACGCGCGCGGCTCGAAGCGGAAGGGAAAGCGGCGGGCGAACTCAAAGTCGGCGCGATGATCGAAGTTCCGGCCGCCGTGCTGGTCGCGGATCAACTCGCGCGCGAAGTGGATTTCTTCAGTCTCGGCACGAACGATCTGGTGCAATACCTGCTCGCCGTGGATCGCGGAAATGACGAGGTGGCCGGTTGGTTTCGCACGCTTCATCCGGCCGTCCTGCAAAGCATCAAGCGCACCATCGACGCGGCGAACGGCGCGGGGATTCCGGCCATCGTCTGCGGCGAGATGGCCGCCACGCCCGCCTACGCCGTCGTGCTCGTGGGTTTGGGCGCGCGCGCTCTCAGCATGGCGGCCTCTTCGATGCCGCGCGTGCGGCGGACGCTCGCGCAGGTGGACGCCGGAAACGCGTCGGGGATCGCAAACTTGTGCCTCGGCGCGGCGACGGCCGACGACGCCGAAGAAATCGTGCGCGTCGAACTGGGCAGGCGTTGGCCGCACCTGTTTCCGCCGGAAAACTTGCCAGCCCCGAAAAGCGGAGAGTAAAATCCATATCGCGTCCGCGCAAGCCTCGGCGGCGCGCGGTGTGCGGCCGCGCCGCCGGTCTTTTCGGCCAATTGCTCTCACGCGCCTCTTGCGCCAGCCGCCCGCCAACTTCAACCAAACGCGGTTCGACCAAACGCGCACGATTTATCCTTGAGTCCTCCGGCGAACTTTGCCGGCGACAGGAAAAATTGACAATTTGAACTTTGCGAAAAGAGTCGTTTTCGTCGTTTAATCTCCAGTGACGAAGGATTCGCGCCGGAGACTTCAAATTGGACGCGCCCCGGCGAATGAGGATTCAGACGCGGCGACAATTCAAGCGGCCACTGCCCCGGCCGCCAGTTCGCCGGACGAAGCCTCTGGGAAGTAGAGTGCATTTATGAGTAAAGTTCTGTTTGCGTTTATGTTTGGGCTGGCAATTTGCGCCTCGTCGGCCGCGACGGCCAAAGCCCAATCGCGCCTCGGCCCGGCCGAAGACGACGCGCCCCCCGCCAGTTCGAGCGCGCCGAAGGCCGACGCCAAAAAGGACGCGGCCGCTGCCAAAAGCGACGCCCGCAAGGAGACGCCCGCGAAGTCTGCTGCCAAAAGCGAACCCAAAGGCGATGCCGCGCAAGCCGATCCTGCCGAAGCGCAAAAAACTCCGACCGTCCTGACCTCCGCGACCGCCGCCGCAGCCAGCGCCAACATCAACACTCCCGCGAACGCGAACAACGCGACGAGCGACGCCGCGCCCAAGTCGAGCGACGCCGTGCTCCCGGTCTTCGGCAGTCCTTCGTCGCGCGCCGTCCCCGCGCCGCCGAAGTACGAGCCGCCCGCACCGGTCAAAAATTCCGACGCGAAGACCGGAAGCGCCGCCACAACCACGAGCGCCGCGCCCACGGGCAGCGCCAACTCCGCGCCTGCTGCTAATAACTCAAACGCCGCGTCGCCGGGTGCGTCTGCCGCTGCGTCGCCGGCGACGACTCCCGCGCCCGTCTCTCCGACGGCGCTCTACCGGGTCGGCGTCGGAGACATCTTGGACATCCGCCTCGTCGGCGGCATGTCGAAAGATTCGACGCTCTACACGATCCTGTCCACCGGCATGCTCGACTACCCGCTCGCGGGCGAGCCTTTCAACGCCGCCGGGATGACGACCGACGAAGTGGGCGCGCGTCTCACGGCCGAACTGAAACGTCGCGGCGTCTACGACCGCGCGCAGTTTCACATCGTCGTGCGCGAGTATGCGAGCCACACGGCGACCGTCAGTGGGTTGGTCGATCAACCGGGCGCGAAAATTCTGCGTCGTGAAGCCGTGCCGCTCTACGTCGTCTTGTCGGAAGCGAATCCGCGCGCCGAAGCGGGTCGCGCCGTGATCATCTCGCGCTCGACGGGTCGGAGCAAAACAATCGACCTGTCGGATTCGGCCGCGCTCAACGAACTCGTCTCGCACGGCGACATCATCAACATCACGGCGCGCCCGCAGGAGTTTTTCTACATCGGCGGGCAGATCAACGCGCCGGGGCAGAAAGATTTTCATCCCGGCATGACCTTGACGCAGGCCATCCTCGCTTCGGGCGGCGTGGCGCGCGACGCAGGGAACAAGGTGCGCGTGGCCGTGTCGCGTCAGGGCGCGGATGGGCGTCTGGTGGCGACCGAATACTTGTTGAACGACATCGAGTCCGGGCAAGTGCCAGACCCGCGCTTGCAGGCGGGCGACCGCGTGGAAGTCGGTCGGCGTCGTTAAAGAGATCGGTCGGTGTTTGCGCCCCGCGTCCGTGCCGTCAAAGTTGTCGCTTCTTGTCCGGTGCGTTTGAAGGTTGTATATTGGCGCGCGCCGGAAAATGATATTCAAACAGGCTCACGCAACCCGCCCGCACTTTTGTTTCGCCGGGCGGGCTTTACAATTACAATTGGAACAGTCGAACAACTTCTCGCACCTTCGTTGCCGGAGGATTACAGGTTTCCATGATGCAGCATAAACTCAGCGCGCTTGCGCTCGCCCTTGCGCTTCTCTGCGCGCCTTTCACGTCCGTCTCGGCTTATGCCGCCCCCACGGCCACCGTCGCCGCAGGCGTCGTGCAACAGGACGACACGCCCCCCGATGTCGAGCAAGCCATGTTCACGCGTGGGCAGAATTTTTATAACCAAGGCCGCTTCGAGCAAGCCGCCACGGTCTTTCGCGATTTTCTCAAGACCTATCCGAACAGCATCATCACCGATCTGACGTTGCTCTGGCTCGGCCGCACCTACATCGCGCAGGGTCGCCTGTCGGATGCCGAAAGCGTCGTCACGCGTCTGCGCAATATACGCGACACGCCGTTCATCGAAATCTACGAAGGCGAACTGCAAGCGGCGCGCACGGAACTGGCCTCGCGCGGCAACGCCGCCCCGCAGCCGACGCAGACGCCCGCCGCGACCGAGCGCGCGCAAGTGACGCCGCCCGCGACCCGCACGAACACGGCGCGTACCACTGCGCAGCCGACGCCGACGCCCACGCCGCGCCTCATCGCCAGATCGACGCCGCCGCGCACGCGCCCGACTCCGCTGCCGACTCCCACGCCGACGCCGCAAGTGGCGCGCAACACCACGACGCCCACGCTCGTCATCGAGAATCCCTCGCCCGACACCCAGACCAATGCGAACGCTCCCGCGCGTCGCAATCGTCGAAGCGGCGGCCGTCTCCCCTCGCGACGCACGACCACTCCCGTGCGGAACAACGGAACCGACACGCAAGTAGCGATCAACACACCGCCCGTCGTGACGCCGACTCCGGCCGCGACGCCGCGACCGACGCCCGTGCCCGCGCACACGCCGCGCCCGCAAGTCGCGCGCATCACGCCCACTCCGACGCCCGTGCAAATCGCGCGCGCCGAGCCGAACGAGAGCGTGACGAACGCGCCGCCCATCGTCAACACCGCGCCCGGCAGTCAGGAAGGTTTCGTTCTGACGGTCAAGCAAGTGCCGAATCTCAATCTCGCCTTGCGCACCGCCACGCTCGCGGCCTCGCCCGGCCAAGTCGTGCAACTCCCGCTCACCGTCACCAACACCGGCAACAAGGAAGACCAGTTCCGTCTCGGCACTGACTTGCCCGCCGAGTTTCAACCGACCTTCAGCCTCGCTTCGGGCGGGCAGGACACCGGACTCCCCATCCTCGTCACGCCGCAGCTTGCGCGCGGGCAGAACCTCGACGTGCTGCTCAACCTACGCATCCCCGAAACGGCGGGCGACGGACAGCAACGCGCCTTTATCGTGAGCGCGGCTTCGCAATCCGATTATCAAATTCAGCGCGTCTCGAACGCCGCCATCACCGTCGTCGCCGCCGCGCTCGCGGGTTCGTCCGGCGTGACGCGCGACACGGTTCAACCCGGCGAGACTTTCACGCAGACCATCTCGATTCGCAACACCGGCAGCGCACCCGCGCGCAGTTCGCGCACGGACTTCGTGTTCAGCACCGACTTCGAACTCGTCAGCGCCACGCCCCTGCCGCTCTACTACGACAATCCTTCGCGCACGGCCATCTGGAGTCTCGGCGATCTCGACTCGCGCGCCACGCGCGAAATCACCGTTACGCTGCGTGCCCTGCCGAACGCTTTGTCGGCCAGCGGCCCCATCGGTCGCGGCATGTTGCGCACGGCCAGTTTGCCGACCGCTTCCAACTACGACGGGCCGAGCATCGCCATCGGCCGCGTGCCGCGCGCGCGCATCGACCCCGTCTCGCCCGGCCTGACCGTCACGCCCGGCGACGTGATCTTCATCCCGTTCGTCGTGCGCAATCCCGGCAACTACTCGGAAAGCTACAACCTGCGCATCACCGCGCCGGGCGCGCCCGGGGGCGTGCTCTACGCCGACACGAACGGCGACGGCCAGCATCAAGAGAGCGAGCCGAGCATCACGCAGACCTCGCAGATCGATCCGCGCGGCGGGCAATACCCGCTGCTCATGCGTGTGGAGATTCCGCGTTCGACGGCCGACCGCCAGCAGTACGCCTATAACGTCGTGGCGACGGCCGCCGGGACGAACCGCGCCGCCAGCGAGGCCAGCACCGTCTTGACCGTGGCCGCGCCGCGCGTCCGCGTGCGCACGGAGCAGGTGACGGACACGACCGCGCCCGGCGACGTGATCTTCTATCGCCTCGTGCTCATCAACGAAGGCGGCGGACTGGCGAAGAACATCGTCGTCTCGGAGGTTTTCCCGGACGCCTTACAGTTCGTCTCGTCAAACCCGACCTTGAGCGCGCAGGATGCGCCCGGCGATTCGCGTCGGCTCACTTGGCGCATCCCCGAACTCGCGCCCAACGACACGTCCGTGCTCTTGATCACCGTCCGGCTGCGCCCCGACCTCGCGGCCGACCGGACGTTGACCACCAACCACACGTGGGTTTATCAAGACACGAACGGCAACACGTACCAGAACCAGTAACACATCCCAGTGCGTCGCTCCCGGAAAGCGTTGAGGCCGGGAATTAGTCGAAGTTGAACTGCCGGTCGTGAATCGTGAATAGAGCGAAGAATCCTTTGAGAAGCTATTCACCGTTCACGACCGGCAGTTCGCATTTGACGACCGGACAGACCGCCGCCGCATCCCTCTCGCACGAGACCTCGCGGCTTTCGCGCCAGACGCTCGCTTTCTCTTCAACGTCCGGCTCCGCTTCGCTTTCGAGTCACGAGCCGCCCGCCAAGCTCTCACGCTTATCGCACGCGCTCATCGCCAAGTCGCTCGTCGAAGTGTTGTTCGTCGTGGCGCTCGCGGTCTATTTCTCCTACACGAGTTTCAATCCGTATTTTCGCGGTTCGGTTGACGAGGCCGACGGGCGCACGCTCGCCGGTTGGGTCACAGACGAAGCCGCGCCCCACGCGCGCGTCGAAGTGCATCTCTACATCGACGGCCATTTCGTGAGCCGACGCCCCGCCGACGCGCCACGCCCGGACGTGTTCGCGGCCGGACGCAGCGCCGACGCCTATCACGGCTTCATCTTCAACCTCCCGCGCCTTCCGCCCGGCCGCACCTACGAAGCGCGCGTCTACGCCATGCACGAGACGCCCGACCGCAAGCGGCGCGCGCTGCAAGAGTTCGGCGATGCGAAACGTTTCAGCGTCGCGGCGGACGAGGCGAACGCGTCCGTGCCTGAGCGTTGGTGGGAAAGCGAGGGACGGCCTTGAGCGGCGCTGAAGTGTTGGACGAACCCGTGGACGAAGGCGCGGCAAGCGGCACACGCGCGCGCGCCGAAGCACGCGCCGACTTGAACGCACCGCGCGAAGATGTCGAACGCGAAACTGCCGGCGATGTAGCGTCGCCCGCCGCGCCGCCCGTCACGCCGGGGTCGCGCGCGTTGGCCGCCTGGGAGATCGTTTCGATTGCCTCTTCCATCTTGGTCGCCGAATGGGCTGTGCTCGCGCTCGGCAATCGCAAAACGTTGATCCTCGTGCCCGTCGCGTGCGCCTTCGCCTTGATGCTCTACTCGCACCGTCTGCGCGGCGAAACGCTCCGCGAACTCGGCTGGCGCACGGACAATTTCCTGCGCGCCGCGCGCTTGTTGTTGCTGCCGATGTTGGCGGGCACGCTCGTGCTCGTGCTCGTCGGTTGGTTGTGGTTCGGGGGAAGTTTCAGAGTGGGCAAGCAGCGCGCGGGGTGGGCGATTTCGGGTTTCCCCGTGTGGGGCTTGGTGTGGGGACTCTTGCAGCAATACGCGCTGCAATCGTTCATCAATCGACGCGCCCAAGTCGTCTTCGGGCGCGGCGCAAAGAGCATCCTGCTCGTCGCCGCCGTCTTTGCGCTCCTGCACCTGCCGAACCCTTGGTTGACGGGCGCAACCTTCCTCGGCGGACTCATCTGGGCGGCGGTCTATCAACGCGCGCCCAATCTCTACGCCCTCGCGCTCTCCCACGCCTTTCTGACGTGGGCGCTCGTCTCAACCTTCCCGCCCGAAGCCCTGCACAGCCTCCGCGTCGGCTACAAATTTTTCGGCTAACAGGGGAAGGGAAGACAAGTAAAGGGTAAATGGTGAATGGATGAAAGGCAGGTTTTATCCATTCACCATTTACCCTTCACCAGCTTCTTACCATTCACCAATTTCACTTCTCCGGTCGTTGCCAGCTTGTGCCGTCGGCGTATTCGATGCGTTGAATCTCGACGCGTTCGGTGTATTGCTCTTTGAGTTTCTTGTCCGTCTTGTTCACATCAACCACGTTGGTCGGGGGGCTCGCGGTGCGACGAGACAACTCGACGGTCTTTCCGGGCTGGAGCTTGACGCGGTTTTTGAGCGGATGACGCGCGAGCTCTTTTTCCGTCGCCTGATCGTAAAAGACGTAGTCCCACTCGATGGCGGTAATCGTCCGCGCGTCGTGATTCGTCACTTTCGCCTTGTAGGTGTAGGTCGTAAACGCGCCGCGCGCTTCGGTCTCGATCCGGACGGGGCGGCCGCGATAGAATATCGCCGTCTTCCCGCTTTTGGCTCTGGCCGCGTTTTCCCGGTCGACGCGCTCCTGTATCTGCGCGTCCTCCCATTGCTCCCGGTTGTGCTTGAACGGATCGTCTTGTTCGAGCATCGGATTGTAAACCTGACGACTCCAACTGATCTTTTCGACCGCGAGGCCACCGGCCTCCGGCGTTGCCGTCTGACTTTGCGCCCGCACCCCAACCGCCGACGCTAAGAACACCAGAACTACCAAGCACAGAGTCTTCATCATCAAGTACCTCCTTCACGACACTCCGACCGACAAAAGACGCTCACGCGTTGTCAACTCTCAATTCTGACACACGACGCGAACCGGACAGCTTTGATTCAGACGTGTTTGCTGCCACACATCATACGCCGACTAAGCGCCAACTTCTACATAGGACGAATAACTACTCGGCTTGGGCACATCGTAGCCTTCCAGTCGTAGCCCTTCCAGATGAAATTCAATCGCTTCCTGAATGTTACGCTCGACTTCCTCTCTGGTTTTACCCGTCGAGCCGCAGCCGGGCACGTCGGGCGAATAAGCGGAATAGCCCGTCTCCGTTTGTTCGACGACGATAAGATATTTCTTCACGGCTTTAAACCGCCTGATGATGTCTCGCACCTTCACCGCGTAACGATAAATCTTCTGTTCAAATCAAGCAATGCTTATTGCATACCTCCATGTATTCAGTCGTAGTTCCGGTCTCTAAAGATTCCGCTTGCCGGTCGCTCGTCTTCGTGCTGTACGTGTTCAACGATGCTTTGCTATACTTTACGCGCCGTGCAGGAGAACAGGTCGGGCGGTCGCCGCCGGCAGGCTCTTTGATGAGAGCCTGGCCGGGGGAGGAAAGTCCGAACACTACAGGGCAGCGAGCCAGTTAACGGCTGGGCGCGCGCGTGGCACAGGGCGGCTTTCAGTCGCCGCGCGGTCACGGGCGCGACGACAAGTGCAACAGAAAAGAGACCAGCCGACGGGGCGCGCCTCCGCAAGGGGGCGTGTCGCGGGTGATGGGTGAAATGGTGCGGCCTCCGGGCTTAATGTAAGAGCGCACCGGCGCGTCTGGTAACAGGCGCGGCCAGGCAAACTCCTCGCAGTGCAAGACCAAATAGGGAGGCGTCACACAGGGCTGCCCGCCCGAAGCCGCGCCGGACTTCTTTCGAGAAGGCTGTGCGCGCTACGACCTCCGGGTAGGTCGCTCGATCCAACCGGCGACGGTTGGGCTAGATGAATGGTCGCCGCTCC
The DNA here is from genome assembly GCA_036387235.1 of Pyrinomonadaceae bacterium. GTDB lineage: Bacteria > Acidobacteriota > Blastocatellia > Pyrinomonadales > Pyrinomonadaceae > JAIVJZ01. The sequence goes on along the minus strand of DASVUD010000038.1, from coordinate 185,856 downwards.
CGCGCGCCGTAAGGGACGGGAGTACAGAATTCGGCTTACAGACCTGTTCTCCAAACTGCACGGTCTCGTGTGCTTCGACTCACGCGCAAGCACAATCTCTCAGACAAGTTTTACTCGAACCCGATCCCGAAATCAGGAGCGTTAAAAGAGCATGGTCAACCGCAAGGGAGTTTTCATTGGAGCGTATGTCCCAAACGATCTGAAAGAAACTTTGCGCCGCCGCGCCGCCGCCGAGCATCGCACGCTCTCGCAGGAGATCACGCGTATTCTCACAGAAGCCGTGCACGGGCGCACGCTCCCGCCCGGCGCGATTGACCGTCGCAACCCCACGACCTCGCAGCCCCGCCGCCGCGACACAGACCCGCCCGAACGTCGCCGCCGCGACGACGTGCCCTACAAAGGCACCGCCGCAGGCGACGGGGGCAACACGCCGAACAACGGCGACTGATCCCCACACCTCCGTCTCGCTTCAACTTCCGCTTCCGTGCTCCATCTCTCCGTCGCGGACAGCGACTTGATAGCGTGTCGCCGCCGTTCGATACGCTACGCGCACGCCTCGCAATGATTAAGTGTAGACAGGTCTCGGCGCGTTAGGCTATTCTCGAATGGGTCGTTCACACGACCGCCCCGTAAAAGCAAACTCACCGCTCGCCAACCTACCCCGGTAAATTTCTTACCACCTACCCTAACCTCGAAAGGATTTGAATTGATGAGTAAAGTTTTCTTCTGCCTCGCGTCCCTCTTCTCCGCCTTCATGCTGTTCGTCGCCGTCAGCGGCTCAAGCCCATCGCGCCCGCGCGTCATGCTCTTCTGGCTCGTCGTCGGAGTTTCTTCGGTCTATAAGCTGTTCAAAAGCCCCTCCAAAGCCTAAGCCGACAACCCTCTTACTTCACGAACACCCCGCCAGGTCGTGCCTTCGCAGCAGGCGCGACTTGGCGGGTGTTTCGCGTCCGGCGCGAGTTTCGAGGGCGCAATCGTAACCGGAGCAAACTCAGTTCATCGCGTCGCCTTTCCACGCGCGTTCTGATAAACTCGCGCCACAGCGCTCAACCGCTTCGGATTTTCCTTTGTTTCGAAACACGCTTCGCCAAAGTGAACAAGCACAAGATTCTCTACGCCGTCGCCGGACTCGTCGCCGGATGCGTTATCGGATTTCTCTTCGCCAGCTACTTTGATCGCAAAGAGCTGGAATCGTTGCGCGGCGAAGTGGCGCGCGCGCGCGCGAGCACCGGGCAACAGGCGGGCACAACGCCGAACACTCCTGCGGCGGCAAACGACAAGTCGGCCGCCACGATGCCGACCGACGAAGAGATGCGCGAACTCGTCGCGCGCGCCGACGCCAACCAGCAGGACGCCGAATATCAACGCAAGGTCGGGCAGGGCGTCTATATGTACGCGCTCGGCACGGGCAAGCCCGCGCTCCTTCCCGAAGCCGTCCGCCTGTTGAAACGCGCGCACGAGGCCGACCCCAAGAATTATGAAACGACCGTGCTCGTCGGCAACTCTCTGTTCGCGTGGGGGCAGGCGTCCGACGCGTCGAAGTATGAAGAGGCGCGCGTCTATTACAACCAGGCGCTCGCCGCGAAGCCCGAGGACACGAACGTCCACACGCTGCTCGGCATGACCTATTTTTTCGGGCAGCCTTCCGACCCCGAGCGCGCCATCAAAGAATATCGCAAGTCGCTCGCCGCCGAGCCGCGCCACGAGATGGCTTTGCAGAGTTTGGCGTCGGCCTTGATTGCGACGGGCGCAATTGATGAAGCGCAGAAGCGCATCGAAGAGTTGGCACAGGTCAACTCGGCGAACGCTGCGCTCTCGAACCTGCGCGCCCAACTGGCGCAGGCGCGCAACGCCGCGAAGGAGAATCGTTGAAATACCTGCTCGTCGCCGCCATCCTCGGCGCGTTCCTCCTCGTCCTCTACTTGCGCCTGCGCCCGTACATCAACCTTGCGCGGCGCATGCTCGGCGTCCTTCGCCAAGCGCGCAGCATGAGCGAAGGCCAAGCGATGCCCGGCGTGCAGTCAACTCGTCCGACGAAGACCGGCGGTGACGAACGCCTCGTCCGCTGCGACTCCTGCGGCACGTGGTTGCCCGCCTCGCGCGCCCTCACCCTTCGCGCCACCTCTTCCAACTTCTGCTCACACGCCTGCATGGAACGTTCCGCCGGACAATCGAGCACCCGCCGCACCGCGAACAGTTAAAAGAGTCGTAAAGCGTGAATCGTCAATCGTAAATAGAAAGAAATCCGGTTTTATCTATTCACGATTGACGATTCACGCTTGACGACTCTTCGCTTCTTCCGGTAAAGCGTTGCCCGCTTCGTGGATGGCTTTGTCGGTGTCGGTGAGGGCGAGGATGATGAGGCCGACGACGAAGAAGACGATGAGCGAGAGGATGGCTTGCCGGTAAGAGTTGGTTGCGCCGACGACCGCGCCGAAGACGAGCGGCCCCATCCAAGACGTGCCGCGCTCGGAGATTTCGTAGAGACCGAAGAAGGACGCTTCGCGCCCCGCCGGGATCATGCGCGAATAGAGCGAGCGCGAGAGCGCCTGCGAGCCGCCGAGCACGATGGCGATCATCGACGCCATCGCCCAAGCCTGCCCCGTCGTCTGTAAAAATCCGTAACCGTAAATCACGATCCCCGCCCAGATGACGAGTGACAACATGATCGCGCGCTTCGTGCCGACCGCGCCCGCGATGCGCTCGAACAACAGCGCGCCGCCCACGGCGAGAAACTGCACAAGCAGAAAAATCCCGATCAGAAACGACTCGCTCGTCTCAAGGCCGCGCGAGACGAACAACTCCTGCGCGAGAAAAACTCCGGCCATGCTGATCACCGTCTGGATGCCGTCGTTGAAGAACAGGTAACCGACGAGATAGCGGAGCGTCTGTTTCAGTCGCAGCAGTTGGCGAAAGGTCGAGCCGAGTTCGCTGAAGCCGATGGTGAGATATGTTTTACCGGCGGGCAGCGAACGCACGGCGGCGCGCGATTTCAGACGCGCGAACGTGATCAAAGCGAAGCCGCCCCACCAGAGTCCGGCCGAGAGCAGGGAGAGGCGCACGGCCATGCCGGTCGAGATGCCGAGCGTGGGCGCGGCCTGCACGAGCAGCAAGTTCAAGGCGAGCAAGAGGCCGCCGCCCGCGTAGCCGAGCGCGAAGCCACGGCTCGAAACTTTGTCGCGCTCATCCTCGGTCGTCATCTCGGGCAGGAACGCGTTGTAGAAGACGAGCGCCGCGCCGAAGCTCAGGTTGGCGACGATGAAAAGCACGCCGCCCGCGACGTACAAGTTGCCCGTCACGGCGAACATCAGGCAAGTGGCGGCCACGCCGAGGTAACAGAAGAGCGCGAGCAGGCGCTTCTTCAAGTTTGAATAATCGGCAATCGCGCCGAGGATGGGCAAAAGGAAAACTTGCAGGAAGACGGAGACCGAGATGCAGAAGGGAAAGAACGATTTCGCCGTGACCGAACCGAGCGCGCCGAAACTAAAGAGCGTGCCGTTGTCGCCGAGCGCGACCTGCGCCAGACGCGTCACGTACTGGCCGAGCATGACGCCCGCGACCGTCGTGGAAAAGGCCGAGTTCGCCCAGTCGTACATCATCCAGCCGAAGATTTCGCGCCGGTCGTTTTTGTCGCCGCGTGTGGGTCGTGTTTGTGTTTGAGGTGCGGGGCTGGCGGGGAACTCTCGTCCGGTTTCGCTCATGCGTGGGTGGCCTCTTTGGCGGTCAAGGTTTCGATGATGGCGGGCGTGATGTCTGCGAGCGTGCGGACGCGGCGTTGCACGGTCGCGCGGCACGCGCCCCACGCGAGCGTCGGCACGAGGTTGCGCGTGTGGTTGCGCAGGCTCAAGTCTTCGACGTTGCCGTGGTCGCTCGTCAGGATGACGGTCGTATCGGACAAGTCCACGCGTTCGAGCACGGCGCGGACGAAGCGTGCGAGGTTGGCGATGACGCGAAGCGCCGCGTCCATGTCCTGCGCGTGGCCGACGCGGTCTGTGATGAAGTACTCGTAGAGCGTGAAGCGATGCGCCGAGACGAGCGCGGCCAAAGCGTCGGCCGCTTCCATGGGCGTGCGCGCGGGCACGTCGTAGCCCGCTTCGATGACGAGCGCGTTCGTGAAATCCTGATAGACCGCCGCGCCCTGTTGCAAATCTTCGAGACGACGGAAGGGAAGCCCTGCGGCTTCGACGGCGACCGTCGTGGCCGACACCCAGCGGGGACGCGTCTCGAAGAAACGCGGCGTGTAAGCGTTGGCGAAAGTGTTGGGTTCGATGCGAGCGCGCTTGAGTTGGAGGAAGATGGAATGCTCGCGGATGATCTCGCGCATGGCTTCGTTGGGGAAGCCCTGTTTGTGATAGCCGAGCAGGGCGGGGGCGTTGATGCCCGTCAGGATCGTCGTCTGCCCCGAAGCGCTCTGCGGTCGTCCCTGTACGCCGAGACAGGCATCGGTGCGCGCGAGCAGCCCGTCGTGCGGGAGCGTCGCGTCTTCGTCGGCGAAGACGGCGAGGGGCGCGGCCGTGTCTCCGAGGCGTGCGAGTGGATTGTGCTCGCCGCGCGTGCCGATGCCGAGACCGTCCACGAAGATGAGAAGCGTTCGTCGCATCGCCGGAGATATTAGCACGGCCGCAGAGTTCTAAATTGATTTGTCCTCCGTGCCCCTCCGTGTCCTCTGTGGTTGAATGTTTGATTAACCGTCATTCACCACAGAGGACACGGAGGGGCACGGAGGAAGTCAAGACTTAGAACGCGGCTGCGTCGCAAGTTCCCGCCGCGCGTCCCGATTCTGTTATATTGACACCCGCAAGCCTTCAATTCAGTTTCACAGACGCGCCTGTCCGCACGTTGAAATTGCCGCAAATCATTTTCAGTCGCATTGCATGTTTAGTTTCATTGCCGGAGGAACGCCAGAATGACATCGTTCAGAAAACTGTGCGCGCTCTCGCTCGTCGTCGCCGTGCTCAACTTGTCGCCCGCGACGACGCGCGCGCAGGAAGCAGACAAAGCGACGACGAAGACTGCCCCGCCGCGCACCTCTTCGGCCGCGCCTCCCGCGCCGCAACCCGTCCCGTATTTCACCGAGCCGACGCTCGCGCCCGACCGTTCCGAGATCGCTTTCGTCTCCGGCGGCGACATCTGGACAGTCGCGCTCGCGGGCGGCGAAGCGCGCCTGCTCGTCTCGCACGCCGCCACCGAATCGCGCCCCGTCTACGCGCCCGACGGACGCCGCCTCGCCTTCACTTCAAACCGCACGGGCGGCGGCGACATCTACGTCCTCACACTCGACACGGGCGAACTGCGCCGCGTCACTTTCGACGACTCGAACGATCAACTCGATGCTTGGTCGCGCGACGGCCGCTGGCTCTACTTCTCTTCGACGAGCCGCGACATCGCAGGGATGAACGACATCTTCCGCGTCAGCCCCGAAGGCGGCACGCCGATGCAGGTGAGCGCCGACCGCTACACCAACGAATTCTTCTCCGCGCCCTCGCCCGATTCGAGCGTCGTCGCCTTCACGGCGCGCGGCATCGCCTCCGGCCAATGGTGGCGCAAAGGTCGCAGCCACATCGACGAGTCGGAAATCTGGCTGCTGCACAACGTCAACGACGCCGCGACGAATAACGCGACGAGCACCGCCTCGAACGCGCCCGCGCCCGTCGCGCCTGCCTACGAGCAGATCACAACGCGCGGCGCGAAAGAGATGTGGCCGATGTGGGGAGCCGGCGGGCGCAGTCTCTATTACGTCTCAGACCGCAGCGGCGCGCAGAACATCTGGCAACGCGGCCTCGTGCCGGGACGCGCGGAGGCGGCGCAACAGATCACGAAGTTTACGGACGGGCGCGTCCTCTGGCCGAGCATTTCGACGGACGGCCGCACCATCGTCTTCGAGCGCAACTTCCGCATCTGGAAACTCGACACGTCGAACAATCAAGCGACGGAAGTTCCCATCACGCGACGCGGCGCACCGGCCGAACCCGTCGTCGAACATCTGCGCCTGACGGATCGCATAGACGAATTCGCGCTCGCGCCCGACGGCAAGAAAGTCGCCTTCGTCGTGCGCGGCGAAGTCTTTGCCGCATCAAGCGCGGACGGCGGCGACGCGGCGCGCATCACCGTCAGCCCGGCCGACGAATCGCAAGTCGCTTGGTCGCCCGACAGCCGCCGCCTCGTCTACGTCTCCGACCGCGAAGGCACGCCGCATCTCTTCACATATGACTTCGTGACGAACACGGAGACGCAACTCACGCAAGCCGCGCAAGCAGACGCCTCGCCGCGCTTTTCGCCCGACGGCAAACTGCTCGCGTTCGAGCGCGGGGGCAGGGAACTGCGCCTCTTCAACGTCGAGACGAAAGCGGAGAGCGTGGCGGCGCTGGGCAGTTTCGAGCGGCCGCCTTTGAGTCCCGACCGTTCGTTCGTGTGGTCGCCCGACAGCCGTTGGATCGCTTTCATGCCCGTCGCCGCGAAGTTGTTCCGCAACGTGCAGGTCGTGCGCGTGGACGGCAACGCGGGCGCGGTGCTGCCCGTCCCGCAGCCCGTCAGTTTCTTGGCGAACGTCTTCAGCAACACCGTCTCTTGGAGTCCGGACGGCACGTTCATGCTGTTCGACACGGGGCAGCGCACGGAGAGCTTTCAAGTGGCGCGCGTCGATCTCGTCCCGCGCACGCCGCGTTTCCGCGAAGACCAATTCCGCGACCTCTTCCGCGAAGAGACGCCGCGCAATCTGACCACGCCGCAACGCGAAGCCACGCCCACGCCGACGCCCGCCACCGCACCTACGCCGACGGCCGCGCCGACGCCCACGGCCACCCCTTCTCCAAACGCGGCCGATGCGGCGAGCGACAAGAAGAAAGCGGCGGATAAAAAAGTCGAGATCACGTTTGAAGGCATCCGCCGCCGTTTGAGCCTGCTGCCCGTCGGCCTCGATGTGAACTATCAAACGATCAGCCCGGACGGCAAGTGGGTCGTCTTCGTCGCGAGCGCGGCCGGGCAGCAGAACCTCTACGCTTATTCGCTCGACGAACTCGCGCGCGAACCGGCCGTGCCGAAGCAGTTGACTTCGACGCCGGGCTTCAAAGGGCTCGCGCAGTTTTCGCCCGACAGCAAAGAGATTTTCTACATCGAGCAGGGGCGCATCAACGTCGTCACGCTCGAAGGCAAGACGCGCCCGCTCGCCGTCACGGCGGAGATGGACGTGGATTTCGCGCGCGAGAAGATGGAAGTGTTCCGGCAGGTCTGGTCGTACCTGTACGAACATTTCTACGACCCGAATTTTCACGGCGTCAACTGGGATGCCATGCGCGCGGCCTACGAGCCGCGCATCGCGGGCGCGCGCACGCCCGACGAGATGCGCCGCCTGTTGCAACTCATGGTCGGCGAGTTGAACGCCTCGCACTCAGGCGTGAGCGCGCCCTTTACGGGTCAGACCGCCGCGACCGGACGGCTCGGCCTGCGCTTCGACCGCCACGAATACGAAACGATGGGCAGACTCCGCGTCACGGAAGTCGTCCCGCTCAGTCCGGCCGCGCTCGCGCGCGAGATCAAAGCGGGCGATTACCTCTTGGCCGTCGATGGCAAAGCGATTGATGCGCGCACGAATCTGGACGAGTTGTTGAATTACAAGATCAACCGGCGAGTGAGTCTCACGGTTGCATCGGGCGCGGACGGCGCGGGGCGGCGCGAACTGGCCGTGCGTCCCGCGAGCGCGGCGACGGAGAAGGCGCTGCTGTATCGCCAGTGGGTCGAAGACAATCGCGCTTACGTCTCGCGCGTGAGCGGCGGGCGTCTCGGCTACGTGCACATGTTCGACATGAGTTCGCCGTCGCTCGCGCAACTCTACGTCGATCTCGACGCCGAGAATCATTCGCGCGAAGGCGTCGTCGTGGACGTGCGCAACAACAACGGCGGCTTCGTCAACGTCTACGCCATCGACGTGCTCGCGCGGCGCGGTTATCTGACGATGACGCCGCGCGGTCAAACGTCCGCGCCCGCGCGCACGGTGCTCGGCCAGCGCGCGCTCGATGCGCCGACCATCCTCGTCACCAACCAGCACTCGCTCTCCGACGCCGAGGATTTCACCGAAGGCTATCGCACGCTCAAACTCGGCAAAGTGGTGGGCGAGCCGACCGCCGGGTGGATCATCTACACTTGGAATCAGACGTTGATCGACGGTTCGAGCGTCCGCCTCCCGCGCATGAAGGTGCAGGCGGCCGACGGCACGAACATGGAACTGAATTCGCGCCCCGTGGACGTGCCCGTCTCGCGCCCCATCGGCGAGACCTACACCGGCCGCGATTCGCAACTCGACACGGCCGTCCGCGAGCTGCTCAAACAGATCGGCGGGCGCGCGGAGAAATAGAAAATATTAACCACGAAGACACAAAGACACGAAGAAAACCTTATGATTTAACTTTGTGGCTTCGCGCCTTTGTGGTTGATTCTCCCTCGCCGGAAAGGAGCTAAGAGACATGATGCCGCGCACCGTCTGGTTTGAACGCAAGTTCACGCTCGACTTGCCGCTCTCGATGTATCCGAACGTCTTGGAGCGCGTCCGCGGCACTCCCGCGCGTCTCGAAGACCGTCTCCTCGAACTGCCGCGCGAAGTGCTCGTGCGCCGCGACGGCGATGCTTGGTCGATACAGGAACAGGCCGGTCACTTGCTCGACCTCGGCACGCTCGACCTTGGCCGCCTCGACGATTACGAAGCCGCGCTCGAACACTTGCGCCCCGCCGACCTCGGCAACCGCAAGACGCACGAAGCCAACCACAACGCCGCCGCCATCAAACACCTGCTCGCCGCCTTTCGCACGGAACGCGCCGAGTTCCTGCGTCGTCTCGACAGCTACGATCCTGACTTCATCGCCCGCACCGCCCTCCACCCGCGCCTCCAATTGCCCATGCGCGTCCTGGACTTCGTCTACTTCATCGCCGAACACGACGACCACCACCTCGCGCGCATCACGAATTTAATCCGCGCGTTCGTGAAGTGAGCGATGGTTTGGCGGCGCGCGGACGCGTGCACGGAGGCGCGAGTGTGATCGGTTACCCGTCGCGACGCATGACCACGATGCTCTCCGTCGTCATCGTGTTCTCGACTTTCCCGGCGGCGTTCGTGGGGCTGTTGCGGAGAGGCATCCGCTTGTTGGGAATGCGTCGATGGAAGGTGTCGAGGTGTGTGAAGCCGCGGGCCTCGAAGAAATCGCGGATCGCCACGTCGGTCGGCAGCACCACGCCTTTGACTTTGCGATTGCCGACCACGTAACAGGCGTGCCCGCCCGGCTTGAGCAAATTCGACACGTTCGCGATGGAGCCTTGCAAGTCTGTGTAGAAAGAGGCCACTTCGCGCGCACGTTTCTCGTCTATCAGTTTGATCGCGGCGATAGCTTGGTCGAGGTCGGGACAACGGAACGTGGTCGTCTCTTTACGCACGCTTCCGCCCATGAGTTTCCGGTCAACCTGTTCGGGAAAAGGTAAGTCGAGCCAAGCGGCGGAGAGACGCGAGTATTGTCCGTAGGCCACGGTCGTGTGCGAATCGCCGTAGGGCGGCGAAGTCACGATGATGTCGGTGCCTGCCGGAGCAATCTCCGTGGCCGGAACGTTCGCGGCGGTGTCGAAAGCATAGAGCTTCGCCTGCGGCATCTGTTCCAGATGGCGGAGGCGTGCGACGAACTGCGTTAACCCGACCAGGTTGCGTTCCAGTTTGGCGTTGATGAGCGCGTAAATGTCCGGGTCGAATTTGTCGAGCCTTTCCGCCTCGTAACGATAGAGCTTGAACTCCTCGTTGCGCGTATTTGAACCTTCACGCACCGTTTCGCTGAAGGCGACTTGGAAAAAGAGACGCACTGGCTCGTCCGCCAGTTCGTCGATAAAACTTTTCAGCAGACTCAACTTTTCGACCACCTGCGGCTTGAACCAAAAATCCAGACGGCTGATGCCGGAAATTCGCGCGGGCACTTCCACCGGAGACCTCCGCGTGCGGAGGAATGCGCCCAACTCCGCGATGCGGCTTTTCACTTGCGCCGCGTCGGGCGACGCCGTCTTTGCGCTTGAAATTAGACGCGCGAGCGGATTCAAATCAGTGCCGTGGACGTTCACGCCTCGCACCATGCCTTCAACGAGCGAAGTCCCGCTGCCGCAATAAGGATCGAATAAGACGCGCGCCGGGTGCGAAAGTATCCAAGAGTTTGCCCGCCACTTGAGGAATCATGCGAGCCGGATAATCGTGATAGCAATGCGTCAAGTCGCGCGTCGGCGCATCGGCGAACGTCCAATCGTCCATCGCTTCGCCGGTTTCTTCCCCATCCCAAAAGGTCGCCGCGTGCGCCATTGATTTGATACGCGCGTTCGTCGAATGATCCGCCTGTTCGTCGGGCGAGTGTAGCCGGATCACAAGCCTGCGGTTCGTTTGCCGACCGGGTCGAGCGGGGGCAGTTTGTTTTCGGGCGCGGCGAGGTAGAAGTAGGTGCAGCTCGAATAGTCGTCGTCGCGCTCGAACTTGCCGTCCTTCGTTAAGTCCATCTCGACGCGGCCGGGGCCGGCGCGGTAGAGACGCCGCCCCGATTTCACGATTGGTTCGCGGCTGTGCGGGGCGAGATAGCCGATCTGTTGGATGGTGACGCGGATGTCTCTGTGGAAGTAGATGGGGTCGGGGATGTGATAGCGATAGAAGCACCAGCGCAAATTCTTCTCGTCGGCGATGGGGCTGCCCTGATAGAGATGCGCGAACTGTCCCTGTCCCCAGGCCGTGCCGATGTAGTCCTCCGCGCCCGTGCCGCTCAGTGTGGGAAACTCGCGGTCGCCGTCCAAGTAGATTTTGACTTCGCCCTCGCCCCACCAAGTGTTGAAGTATTCTTTTTGGTTGACGATGACGCCGATGTTCGTGCCGAGGTAGCGGCCACGCCCGACGACCTGCGGCAGCAACTCGTAATCCTGCTGCAAGCGCGTGGGGTTTTCGCGGCGGTAGTGTGCGTGGAAGTAGAGCATGTTCGCGCCGTGGCGGTCGCCGAGCGTGTAGTCAACGTCGTAGAACAGTTCGTCAAGGTTAGCGTCGCTCTCGTTCGTCAACACGATCCGCATGCCGGTCTTGAACGGCATCGGCACGACGCAGTTGAAACTACGGCCTTCCGGGTTCGAGAACAGCGCCGACTGAAATACGGTCGTCTGTCCGAGGCCGATGCCGAAGAAGTCGCCGAGCGGCGCGCTCACGGCCGGGGTCTGCGCGCCGTCCCAGTACATATCGATGCGGAGACTCCGCAGCATCCGCGGGCTGCGATCCGGAAACGTCATCCAGATGCGCCGCACCGTCCCGCTCGTACCCACGGCCTCGGCCAGCACACGACTCTCGCCCGCCTTGATGGGGACGGTCGGCGAACCCTTCCTCCCGCCGTTCGCCTGCCCGCCGCGCCCCTTCGCCCCCGTCGGATTCTCCCCGCTCGCCCAACGCGACTCAACGCCCTCCGGCATCTCATAAATCGACTGCGCCCGCGCCGCCTGTGTCGATGCGACGAAGATCAACAACCATAAGGCGAGTCGATAAATTGCTACGCTGCCATGTCTCATCTCTTCCGCTCCTCCGTGTCTGAATCATTCAATTGATTGATTGTCCGTCGAATGATTTGTCGGTTGCGGCTGCCATTGTCCGGCGCTTCTTCGACGACGATCTCATCCCGCTAAATCCGGTTCGCCAACTTCGCCGTTCTGATCAAAGGGAGCACAAATCGTGTGATCCGTAAAAGTGTCGTCGTCGGCCTTGTAGTGAAGCTCTCCGCCGTCTTCGTCGTAGATAGAAACGTTGACGAGCGAAATCTTTTGTGCCATCTCTTCAGGAGTAATAGGGTCGTCGCCGCCGCTCCATTGCCCGTTATAAAGCTCGCTCATTGAAATCGCAATTTTGTTGCGAATCAGCGGCTCGTTCGCGGACAGGAATTTAACCGTGTTCCGAATCCCTTCCGGCATCGACTCGTCCGTTTTGACACCGTCGATAGTGAGCGTGAAGGTCTTTCCGTCTGCCAGCGTCATTGTGCCGAGCCACCAGTGATAATCTTCGTTCCACGTAAAAGTGCCCAAGACTTCATCTTCCATCGTAAGTTTGGGCTGTACCGTCGAACGGAAGCGGTCGAGTATCTTACGCATCAACATATTCAATCCTGTGCTTTGCGCGTCGTGTTCGTGGAGCGCGCGTGGTCTGTCTCGCCCAGTTGGCCGCGGTCGCGGTAGAGGCGTAATTTGTTGTGGAGGGTCTTGAGGCTGATCTGGAGTAGTTCGGCGGCGCGGGTTTTGTTGTTGTCGGTCTTTTGCAGTGTGCGCATGATCATCTGGCGTTCCATCTCTTCGATGGGCGTGCCGACGGGGAGCGTGATCGTGTCTTCGACGCGGGCGCGGGCGCGTTGGTCGAGCGGGTAGGGCGCGATGTGGTGGCGCTCGATTGATTCGCCGGAGCAGATGATGACGGCGCGTTCGATGACGTTGCGGAGTTCGCGCACGTTGCCCGGCCAGTGGTGCGAGCGCAGCACGTCGAGCGCGGCCGTGCTGAGGTGGCGCGCGGGACGTTCGTGGCGTTCGGAGAGTTGCGTGACGAGGTGTTGGGCGAGCAGCGGCAAGTCTTCTTTGCGGCGGCGCAGAGGCGGGAGTTCGATGGTGATGACGTTGAGGCGATAAAGCAGGTCTTCGCGAAACGCGCCCGTGCGGACGGCCTCGTGCGGCTCGCGGTTGGTCGCCGCCAAGACGCGCACGTCAATCGGTATCTCCTGCGAACCGCCGAGCCGGCGGACGGTGCGCTCTTCGAGCACGCGGAGCAGTTTGGCTTGCAGGAGCGCGGGCATCTCCGCGATTTCGTCGAGGAGCAGCGTGCCGCGATGCGCGAGTTCGAAGCAGCCTTGACGACGCGAGGCCGCGCCGGTGAACGCGCCCTTCTCGTGGCCGAACAGTTCCGACTCCATCAAGGTTTCGGGGATGGCGGAGCAGTTGATGGCGATGAACTCGCCCGTGCGGCGCGGGCTGAGATCATGGATGGTGCGCGCGACGAGTTCCTTGCCCGTCCCTGATTCGCCCGTGATGAGGACGGAGGCCGAAGAGGGTGCGACCTGTTCGATGAGCGTGTAGACGCGCTGCATCGGCACGGCGTTGCCGATCAACTTACCAAACGCGCCGCGCCCCGTCAGTTCGTGTTGGAGGGCGAGACTGTCGCGCTGCGCACGATTTTGCTCGACGGCGCGTTCGACGACGGCGCAGAGCTTGGCGTTGTCAATCGGCTTCTCGAAAAAGTGGTACGCGCCCTCTTCCTGGATCGCGCGCAGAGCCGTCTCGACGGAGCCTTGGCCGGTCAACAGGATGACGGCGATCTCCGGATGCTGCGCGCGCAACTCGCGCAGCAACTCGAAGCCCGACAGACCGGGCATCTTCACGTCGGAGATGACGACCGAAGGGCGAAACTGTGCGACGCGTTCGAGCGCGCGCGTCGCGTCCGACTCGGCCGCCGCTTCAAACCCATCCGCCGCCAACACTTCGCGCAAAGTTTCCACTACCAGCGGCTCGTCATCGATGACCAACACACGTCCCTTCGCCATGATCGCAGTTTAGCAGAGGGGAGGAGGAAGGGAAACGATGAAGGGAAGACTGGTAAATCGTGAATCGTAAATCGTAAATAGAGAAGAACTGTCTGCTTCTATGTACGATTTACGATTCACGATTTACTCCTTCCAAAATGGTCTGCGATGGCGCGGGCGAGGGCGGCGGTGGTGAATTCGGCGGGTTGAATGTCGGTGTGGAGATTGTAGGCGGCGGCGGTGCGTGCGGTGATGTCGCCGATGCAAGCGACGCGTATGTCTTTGAGTAGTTCGCCGAGATCGCGCGTGTCGAAGAGTTGCGCGAAGTTCGTCACGGTCGAGGAACTCGTGAAGGTGATGCAATCGACTGCGCCGCCGACGAGCAGGGCTTCGACGCGGGCGCGGTCGGTCGTCTGCGGCGGAACGGTGCGATAGGCCGCGACCACGTCGGCGCGCGCTCCGGCCTCTTCGAGCGCATGGGGCAGGTAATCGCGTGCGACCGCCGCGCGCGGGATGAGGAAGTTCAGACGCGCGAGTTGTTCGCGCCCGCCGAGATAATCCGAGAGCGCCTCGAAGACGCCCTCGGCCTTGAACTCGCCCGGCACGACATCGACGTGGACGCGCGCCTCGCGCAAGCGTTCGGCCGTGGCCGAACCGATGGCGCAGACGTGTAGTTCGTCCAAGGCGCTTGCGTCGTGTCCCTGTGCTGCGAGGCGGCGCATGAAGAAGTCGACGCCGTTCGTGCTGGTGAAGACTAGCCAGTCGTAGCCGTAGAGGTGTTCGATGGCTTCGTCGAGCGGCGCGAAACTTTCCGGCGCGACGATCTCGATGGTGGGACAGGCGACGACGCGCGCGCCGTAGCTTTCGAGTTCGGCGGCGAACTCGGCCGCCTGCGCCAGCGCGCGCGTGATGACGATGGTGCGACCGCCGAGGGGCGACGCTTGAGTTTGAGACGATTCGGGCGGCATGGTGAGAGTGAAAACGTGAACGCGCGACGTTCAAGCAACCAGACCTTCGAGCAACTCTTGCGCGCCCTGTTCGCGCAGGCGCGCGGCCAGCGTCTCGCCCGCGCGCGCGGCATGTGCCGGAGTATCTTCCAAGTGTTCGCGGATGACTCTGCCGCCGTCGAGCGCGGCGACGAGCGCGTCGAGCCGGAGCGTGTCGCCTTCCACAGAGGCGTGCGCGGCGATGGGCACTTGGCAGCCGCCGCCGAGCGCAAAGAGCAGCGCGCGTTCGGCCGTGCAGGCGGCGCGCGTCGGGGCGTGTTCGAGCAGCGCGACGAGCGCGGCGGTGCGCGCATCTCCGGCGCGCGTCTCGATGCCGAGCGCGCCTTGCCCGACGGCCGACAGCATCTCCGCGTGATTGATGGCGGCCGTGATGCGTCGCTCGAAGCCGAGACGGCGCAAACCGGCCGAGGCGAGGATGATCGCATCGTAGCCGCCCTCGTCCAGTTTCCGCAGGCGCGTATCAACGTTCCCGCGCAAATCTTTGATCTCAACGTCGGGGCGCAAATGTTTCAACTGCGCCTGCCTGCGCAGACTAGAAGTGCCGACGACGGCGCTCGGCGGCAACCCCGCAAGCGCGTGGCCGCCCTCTGCCGCCGCGACGCCCTCGCGCAAGACGAGCGCGTCGCGCGCGTCTTCGCGTTCGGTGATGGCGGTGATGGCGAGACTATCGGGCAGCGTCGTCGGCAAATCCTTGAGCGAGTGGACGGCCAGATCGATCTCGTCGGCGAGCAGCGCCTCTTCCAGTTCCTTCGTGAAGACGCCCTTGCCGCCGATGGCCGCGAGCGGCACGTTCAACATCACGTCGCCCGAAGTCTTGATCACCTCGATGCGAATCTCCACTCCGGGACGCAACGCTTCGAGCCGCGCCTTGACCCACTGCGATTGCCATAACGCCAGCTTCGAGCCGCGCGAGCCGATGACGAAATAATCTCTCATAAGCACAGAGGTGAGAGGTCAGAGGTGAGAGATGAGAGCAGACAGTTTTTGTTTTAACCGATCTCTCACCTCTGACCTCTATATCTTCCGCCTCTCATTCTTCCAGTCCAAAGGTGTTGCGCCACGCCTTGAGGGTTTCTTCCTCGCCGGTGTCGTGCGAGCGGCGCAGGCGGTCGATGATGGGATGCGAAATTTTGTTGACGGTGGACATCAAGAGGGCTTCGACGGCGCGCTCTTGTTCGGGCGTCAAATTGCCGAGCCGGCTGCGCTGGCGTTTGAGTTCGCTTTGCGCGATCTCTTCGAGCTTCTGCCGGAGCGCGGCGACCGTGGGGCCGAGGTCGAGCGAGCGCAAGGCTTGTTGAAACTGCATCACTTCGGATTCGACGATGAGCTCGGCGCGTTCGGCTTCGCGTTCGCGCTCGCGTATGTTCGAGGCGACGACCGCTTCCAGATCGTCCACGTCGAAGACGAACAAGTTGTCGAGTTCGCCGACACTGGGATCGACGTTGCGCGGCACGCTGATGTCTATGAAGAAGGCGGGACGCTGTTGTCGCCGTGCGAGAGCCTCGCGCGCCATCTCCTGCGTCACGACGTATTCGCCCGCGGCCGTCGAACAGATGACGATGTCGGCCTCAGCCAGTTGCGCCGGGAGTTCTGAGAAGTCGAGCGCCGTGCCTTTGATCTTCTCGGCGAGTTGGAGCGCGTTTTCGTAGGTGCGATTGGTGACGAGGACGCGCGACGCGCCCGCGTTCGCCAGATGTTGCGCGGCGAGTTCGGCCATCTCGCCCGCGCCGATGACGAGCACGGTCGTGCCCTTGAGCGAGCCGAAAATTTTGCGCCCCAACTCGACCGCCGTGAAACTGATCGAGACGGCCGAAGCGGCGATGCCGGTCTCCGAGCGCACGCGTTTGGCGACGCGCAGCGCGTGATGCACGAGGCGATGCAGGACGCGCCCGGCCGTGCCCGCCGCGCACGCGTTTGAATAGGCGCGGCGCACCTGACCCAACACCTGCGGCTCGCCCACCACCATCGAATCGAGCGAGGAGGCGACGCGGAACAGGTGGCGCACGGCCGCTTCGTCCGAGTGCGTGTAGAGATGTTCGCCGAAGAATTGGCTCGGCACGCGGCGCGACTCGCTGAGGAAGGAACTGATGCGCCGCGTGCCCTCGTCGCCGTTTGTGCCGCTCGTCGTCGCCAAGACCTCCACGCGGTTGCAGGTCGAGACGATCAAGCCCTCGCTGATCAACTCGCCGTCCACCAAAGTCTGCAAAGTCTCGGCGCACGCCTCGTCCGTAAAGGCCAGACGCTCGCGCACCTCCACCGGCGCAGTCTTATGATTGAGTCCGACGAGAATAATGGACATGGTTAGCTGTGAGCCGTTAGCTGTGAGCCGTTAGCAAAAGCATTAAAGCTGAAAGCTAATAGCTAATAGCTAATAGCTATCCGAACACGTGATAGCCGCCCATGAGGCGCGTGCCGAGAAAGGTGAAGAGGACGAGGCCGAAACCGGCGACGCCGACGAGCGCGGATTTGCGCCCGCGCCATTGGATGCGATAGTGAATCATCGTCAGGTAGAGCAACCAGGTGATGAGCGCGAAGACCTCTTTGGGGTCGTTGTGCCAGATGCGCCCGGTCTGTTGCGAAGAGAGAATCGCGCCGGTGACGATGCCGAGCGAGAGCAAAGTGAAACCGATGCCGGCGGCCGTCGAACCGATGTCGTCCACGGTGGTCAGAGACGGCAGACGATGAAAGAGCGCGGAGAAGGTCTTGAGTTTCAATTCGCGTTCCTGCCAGAGATACATCGCGCTCGCGGCGAAGACGATGAAGAAAGCGGCGTAGGCGAAGATCAAAAGCGTCGTGTGGATGGGAAAGACCCACCCGGCCGTGCCCTCGGCGACCGTGGCGGCGCGTCCGTCCGTCGAAGTGCGCACGAGCATCGCCGCCGTCACGAGAAAGGCGACGAGCGGCATCAAGAAAGCGGCGAGCGCCTTGACCTGATAACGAAAGTGCGCCAGCCCGTAGGCGACGACGAGCGTCCAGGCCAGAAACGATAAGGTCTCGCGCAGACCGAACAGTGGATAGTGGCCGTCCTGTATCCAGTCTCTGAGGAAAGCGGCTGTGTGCAGCGCGAAGCCGATGCCGAGCGAGGTGAGCGCGACGCGCTCGACCGAGCGACGCTTGTAGGCGAACGCCAGAATCGCGTGGACGGCGGCGTTGACGTAAGCGGCTAAAGCTGTGAGCAGGAGATAATTCATCAGAGGCGCTGACAAGGAAATTCGTTCGAACCTTCTCCGCCGCATTGTACGGGAAGAGGGAAAACGGCCGCAAGCGGACGCTCCGGCCGACGCTCCGGCCGACACTGCGGCCGACACTGCGGTCGACAACCCGCCGGACAAACTGAAAGTGCGCTGTTGTCACAAAACGCCAAGACGTGAGAAACTTCCGCCCGTGCCAACCTCCCAGTGCCAGTTAATTTCTTGTCGTAAGGTGACGGAAGATGCCTGACCGCGCGGACGCTTGGGAACTTCTCTGCGAATACACGAAAGGCGACAGCCTGCGCCGCCACGCGCTCGCCGTCGAAGCGGCCATGCGAGCGGCCGCCGCGCGCTACGGCGGCGACGAAGCAGACCCCGAAGAATGGGGTTTGGTCGGCCTGCTCCACGATTTCGATTACGAGATGTTTCCAGACCCGGAAGCGGGCGGACACCCTTTCAAAGGCGCCACGATTCTCTGCGGGCGCGGCTACCCCGACCACTTCATCCGCGCCATCATGGGACACGCTACCTACACGAATGTTCCGCGCGACACGGTGCTCGCGCGCGCGCTTTTCGCCACGGACGAACTCTGCGGTTTTCTCGTCGCCTGCGCCCTCGTGCGCCCGGCGCGGAGTCTGGATGATCTGGAAGTCTCCTCGGTCAAGAAGAAACTGAAGGACAAGGCGTTTGCGCGCACGGTCAACCGCGAAGACATCCATCAAGGCGTCGAGGAACTCGGCGTCTCGCTCGACGAACACATCCGCTTCTGCATCGACGCCCTGCGCCCCGTGCAAACAGAGATCGGGCTGAACAGTTTAACGGCGAGCGGAGGCGCGGCTTGACTTATGGCGCGTCTCGCATCGTGGCGACAGGGCGCGTGCCTACCTCTACGGCACGCATGAAGACTATTCGGGCAATCACGTAGACGGCCACGATAGTCAGGACGAGGGAGATGAGGGCGGTCAACACAGCCTGCAATTTGCGCCTCCGCGCCGTGTGACGATAAACGAAGATGCAGGCGAGCGTGGTGATGCCAAGAGAGATGATAAGGAGACCGGGATAGAGCGGGAAGATTCCGTCAAAGGCGGTTAGATAGGCTGCCAGCAAGAATGTGAAGACGTACATCGCGGCGGCGCTCAAGAGCGCGGCGACGAGCGAAGTGATGATGAGCAGTTTCCAACGCACGGGGCAATGAACGTCCTTCGCAACACGCAAACTTGAAAGTTGTGGGCGAGGTTGTTTGAGAGCAGTGTGGCGTCAACGCCGCCAAGCATAACATAGGAGAAGCAAGTGACAAGTGACAGGTGACAGGTGACAAGTTGAAGACGAGTAAATCGTAAATCGTAAATAGTAGAAGACAAGTTTTCTCTATTCACGATTTACGATTCACGATTCACGGCTTTAACTTGTCACTTGTCACTCGTCACTCGTCACTCAGAAAAAATGGTAACTAGAAACGCACTGTTGTATCTGGCGCGTCAGGAAGGGTTGAAAGACTTCGCGACGCGCTTTCGCCCGTTCAAACGGATGACGACGCGCTTTGTGGCGGGCGAGGACATCGGGGAAGCCGTCGCCGCCATCCGCGAGATCAACGCGCGCGGAGCCGGCGCCTCTTTCGATCACTTGAACGAATCGGTCGCGAGCCGCGCCGAGACGGAAGAGGAAGTGCGCGAGTACCAGCGCGTGCTCGCGGCGATTGACGAGACGGGCATCCGCTCGAACGTCTCGATCAAGTTGACGCAGTTCGGCCTTGAGATCGACCCGGAGTTGGCCTACAAAAACGCGCGCGAAGTGGTGGCCGAAGCGGCGCGGCGCGGCAACTTCGTCCGCGTCGACATGGAACAGTCGAGCGTTACGCAAATAACCATCGACATCTTCAAACGCCTGCGCTCGGAGTTCGACTTGAACACCGTGGGCATCGTCCTGCAATCTTACCTGCGCCGCACCGAACAGGACGTCGCAGACCTCTTGAAGATTCCGGCGCGCATACGCATCTGCAAGGGCGCGTACAACGAGCCGCCCGAAGTGGCCTTCCCCGACAAAAAAGACGTGGACGAAAATTACATCCGCGTGATGCGCACGCTCCTTTCGAGCGGCGTCTATCACGGCATCGCCACGCACGACCCGGCCATGATCGAGGCGACCATCAATCACTCCGCGCGCGAGGGCATTCCGAAAGAGGCTTTCGAGTTTCAGATGCTCTACGGCGTCAGGCGCGACCTGCAAGTGCAACTCGCAGCCGACGGCTACAACATGCGCGTCTACGTTCCATACGGCAAACACTGGTATCCTTACTTCATGCGGCGACTGGCGGAACGCCCCGCCAACGTCTGGTTCGTCCTGAAGAATATGTTGAAGGGCTGAACCGCTTCGTCTCGGCAGAGAGACGACGAAAGAGTTTGAGAGAGAGAGTGGGAAGGGAGGTGCGCGATGTTTTGTCCCACCTGCGGCGCGGCGGAGCAGAGACCGGACGCTTACTGCACGCGCTGCGGCGAATGGCTGGCCGACCCCGCCGCCGCGCAAGGACACTGGCATCCGGTCTTTCGCCGCGCGCGCACGCCCGAACAGCGCATGAAGATGATCCTCGTCTTCAACGCGCTCGACGCGCTGCTCGCCGTCGCTTCCGCCGCCATTCTCTACGCGACGCAGGCGGGCGCGGAGCATCCGTCATCGCACATCTACTTGGTCGCCACCTTCTGCGTCGTCATCGCCACGCATCAGATCGTCAGTCTCATCGTCAATCTGAAAAACCGGCAACGCTTGAAGCGCGCCCACGACGACAAAGGAGACGGCAAAGGAGCCGACAAAGGAAAGAGCGCGGCACTTGAGGGTGAGACAAACTCCGGAGCGCGGGCGTTGAACCCGGCGGACGCGGGCTTGTTCGTGGACGCGCGGCGCGGCGGCAACAGCAGCGTGACGGAGAACACGACGGAACTTTTGGACGCCGTCCCGCGACGGAAAACCGAACCGGGGCAGACGCGTTGAACAACTTCGCACAGAGGCAGATCGGATGAGCGACTTCGCTTGGCTACTGTGGGTGATCCTCGGCGTGATTTTGATCGTCGCCGAAATCTTTACGCCCGGCTTCGTGCTGCTCTGGTTCGGGGCGGGCGCGATTGCGGCGGCGCTGGCCGCGCTCGTCGGCGCGGGCTACCCGTTTCAATTCCTCATCTTCTTCGTCGTCTCGATTGCGCTGACGGCCGCCTCGCGCACGATCTTCACGAAGTATCTTGTGCGCGGCGATCTCGAAGGCGGCTACAAGTCGGGCGCGGAGTCGCTGCCCGGTCAGGTGGGAATGGTCGTCAGCGGCAGTCAGGGCGCGCTGCTCGAAGGCGCGGTGAAAGTCTACGGCTCGACGTGGACGGCCTATCCGGCCGAAGGCGAAGAGCCGCTGGAAGCGGGCTCGCGCGTGATGGTCGAGAGCGTGCGCGGCGCTTCGATCTACGTCCGACGCGTGCCGGAATCGCCCGGCTGGCGACCGCCGAGCGCGTTGCCGGAAGGAAGGGAAGAGAGTTAGCGCGTTTCAGAAAATCACGAAACCACGCGCACCACACGAAATGACACGAACGAAATCCTTCGTGCCGTTCGTGTGGTTTCGTGTTATTTAGTGGTTCGCTTGCTTTAGTTTTATCGCGCGCACCGTAACATGCGACGAAGCAGTCCCCGCAT
This sequence comes from Pyrinomonadaceae bacterium, assembly GCA_036387235.1. Lineage (GTDB taxonomy): Bacteria > Acidobacteriota > Blastocatellia > Pyrinomonadales > Pyrinomonadaceae > JAIVJZ01. Next base: position 164,454 of record DASVUD010000038.1, on the reverse strand, counting down.
TTGACGCCAACAATCCACCCCTAAAAGGAGTGTCCCACAGATGTCCGACTCTCAGGTTGACTCTACGTCCGCGGCGCAGGATGCGACTGCCACGGACAACGCTGCTCCCGCCCCAAACCCGGCAGACCCGGCCGCCGACGCCGCCCGGCGCGCGGCAGAAAGACGCGACGCCTTGCGCGACGCTTTTCTGCTCGGCGCGGGGATCATCGAACTGAAAAACAGAGTGCAAATCTCCTTGCTCAAAAACCATCCCGCTTCCGGCCTGCGACTCGCCAGCGTGTGGCGCGCCAGCTTCAACCGCATCGCCGCCCTGCAAGCCAAAGCGTTCGAGACGAGCACCACCGCGCAAACTCTCTACGAACCGCCCGATCAGAGCGTCTTGCCCTATCTCTATCCGCCGACGCCTGACTACGCGGACATCGGCATCGTCGGAGGTGTCGAGAGTCTCTCCGCTTTCAAGCTCTACGACGTGACGCGGCGCGCGATCAACTGTCTCACGCTGCTCTACGTCAAAGACGAGGAGAGTCTCGTCCCGGAGAAGATCAGAGGCTACCGGGAGCGTCTGGTGGCGGACATCCTCAAGGCCGCGCAGCATCCGGAGGCGGGCGGCGGCGACCCCAATGCGACGGAGGAGATTAGTTCGCCGCCGCAGGAAACCGCTCTGGAAAGAGCGAAGGCCGTGCTGACCGAGCGCGTCGTGAAATTTCTGGATGCTTGGGATGGATACTTGCGCGAGAACTTTTATGCCGGGGGCAAGTTTCAAAACGACGATCTGGAATTGGTCGCTTACGAATCAGGCCACTCGATGAGTTCGTTCTCTTGGGGCATCGCGGCGGTCACCGAATCTCTGGAACGCAACGGGGCCGTTGAAGCGGAATTCATCAAAGCGTGGGAAGAGGTCTTCAAGGTGCAAAACGTCAATCGCTTGCAGCACCAGATCAGCGCGCTCAGTTCCGAACTCGACGACGCCTATTATTTGGAGCACCCGGATGTCAAACGCGTCTCGGCCGACGCCGTGCTCGTCGCGCCTAATCCCGACCTGCCGAGTCAATCCATACAGGCCGTCAAAAACAGCATCGACTACTGGCAGCGCACCGTCGAGTGGATTCCCGACAACCGGGAGAAACTGCGCGACCAAAGCTCGGAGCATCAAGCGCCGTGGAACGACAAACTGCGTCTGGCGCTGGCCGAGCAAGCCAACATCTGGCAGACCTTGCTGACGGGACAGCAGACGCTTCGCGCCTACAACATGGAGAGCGTCACGCACGTGATCATGCGCGACGTGACGACGCAGATACAGAACAGCCTGCGCACGGATTTTTACGGAAACTTGCGGCGCGCCGAGCAGGCCATGAAGGAAGTGGCCGACGAAGTGAAAGGCGCGCTCGACACGGCCAAGGAGATCGCCGTCGGCGGTTTGGAGACGCTGTTCGGCTCGTTCAAACGTTACTTGTTGCTGGCCGTCGGGATCGCCGTCGCCATCTTCATCGTGTTGTTCGTCCTCGCTTGGTCGAAGAACAACCCGCAGTCGGGATTGGGTAATCTGGCGGGCGCGCTCATCTCCGCCGTGTTGGGATGGTTCGGATTGGGAAGTTTGAAGAACGAGAAGTCGGCGCAGCAGACGGCGGTGCAGGCGGGAAACAACGAAGCAAAATCGAAGGTGGACAGCCAAGCGGCGGCGGCGAGCGCGACCGGAGCGGCCGAGGATGCCGGAGCGGGCAGCAATTTCCTTACCACCGTTCAAGGCGCGGCGCAGCAGACGGGCACGATCATTTTGAAAGCCCTTGAGCGCGGATACGAACAGGCGCGCATCGAGTTGGACAGTTTGAGCCGCAGCGTGGCCGTCTCCTATCCGCTCGTGGAGTTCTTCGGAGTCAACCTGACTTTGGAGGGCGATGTGTCCGTCCTGACCGAAATCCTCTGGGGCGAAGCGCAACGCGACGCCGAGATCGAACGCGTGACCCGCGCCGCCTTCGGCCCGCTCTCCGTCTTCATCCTCCCTTCCGGCCACGACGCGAAACAGATCGGCGGCGGCCAGACGGACTGAAAGGAAAGAGTAAAGGGGAAAGGTTAAAGGGAAAGACAAGAAGCGGGACGCAAGCCATCAGGTGCTTCGCGTCCCGCTTCTTGTCTTCAAGCTGACAGCTAATAGCTGAGAGCTAACCGCTTCTTTAACCTTTCCCCTTTATCCCTTCCCCTTTTCCCTGTTGCTAAGGAAGGGGCGAGGTGTCGTCGTCCATGCCGGGGAGGGTTTTGTCGTCTTCGAGGGCGGCGAGTTCCACGGTGATCGGTTCGGGCGCGGGGGCGGCGAGGTCTGCGCCGTCGAAGCGCGCGAGGACGACCGTGATGTTGTCTTCGCCGCCGCGCCGGTTGGCTTCGTTGACGAGCGCGTCGCAGGCCGCGGCGAGGTCGCCGTCGTTCGAGACGACGATTTGGAGCATCTCTTCGGCGCGCATCTTGCCGGAGAGTCCGTCGCTACAGAGCAGCATGATGTCGCCGCGTTGCAGCCGGACGCGCGAGACGACCGGCGTGAGGTCGCTCTGCGCGCCGAGCGCCTGGAGGATGACGTTGCGAAACATGTGCGTCTCGGCGTCTTCCTCGGTGATCTGGCCGACATCGACGAGTTGCTGGACGAGCGATTGATCTTTGGTGGCGAGTTTGATCTCGTCGCCGCGAATGACGTAGGCGCGGCTGTCGCCGACTTGCACGAAGTCCATCGAGTTGCCGGAAATGGCGGCGGCCGTTAAGGTCGCGCCCATGCCGCTGCAACGCGGGTCTTCGAGGCTCTTGCGGTGGATGGCGTAGTTGGCGTAGCCGGTGGCATTGCACAGGCAATCGACGAGCGCGACGCGCGCGCCTTGCGGGTCGGTCTTGTGCTCGGAATCCTCTTCGGTGAGCATCTCGCGCACGCTCTCGACGGCCATCCGGCTCGCCACGTCGCCCGCGAGCGCGCCGCCCATGCCGTCCGAGACGATGAGCACCAGCCCTTCGCTCCCCACTTCAAAGCGGCGAATCTTTTCGGGCGGCTCGCGCGCTTCGTCCGAGCCGCTCCAACTTTCCCCGGAAGCGAGATCGAGCACGAGGAAATTATCCTCGTTGCCTTGCCGGACGCGGCCGACATCGGTTTGTGCGTATAGCTCGACGAACATACTTTAAGTGACAAGTGACAGGTGACGAGTGACGAGCAAGAGCGACGGATTTTAACTTGTCACTCGTCACTTGTCACTCGTCACTGTATTTTTCCGAGTGCCTGATCGAGATCGGCGATGATGTCGTCCACGTCTTCGAGGCCGACGGAGATGCGCACCAGCCCGTCGGTGATGCCGAGCCGCGCGCGCGTTTCGGGAAGCACGGAGGCGTGCGTCATCGTCGCCGGGTGCGAGATCAAAGTTTCCACCGCGCCGAGGCTTTCGGCGAGCGTGCTGAGGCGGACGCCTTCGAGCACGGTGCGCGCCGAGGCGAGCGAACCCACGTCGAAAGCGACCATGCCGCCGAAGCCGCGCTGCTGCCGCTTCGCCAGATCGTGCTGGCGATGCGAGAGCGAACCCGGATAATAAATCTTCTGCACCTTCGGATGCTCTTCGAGAAAGGCGGCGACGGCGCGGCCGTTTCGGTCGTGCTGCTCCATGCGCAGGGCGAGCGTCTTCGTGCCGCGCAGGATGAGCCACGAATCGAAGGGCGAGAGGATCGCGCCCGCGCTGTTCTGGATGAACTTGATCCACTCGGCATCCTGCTCGTCGTTCAAGAGGACGACGCCGCCGACGCTGTCGGAATGGCCGTTCAGATATTTCGTCGTCGAGTGGAGAACGATGTCCACGCCGAACTCCATCGGGCGTTGCAGGTAAGGCGACAGGAAAGTGTTGTCGCACACGACCCGCACGCCGCGCGCGTGCGCCATGTCCGAGACAGCTTGCAAGTCCGTCACCATCATCACGGGATTCGTGGGCGTCTCGACGAAGACCATGCGCGTGTTGTCGCGGATGGCCGCTTCGACATTCGACGCGTCGGACGTATCGACGTAGGTGAACTCGATGCCGTAGTTCGCGAGGACGCGCGAGAAGAGACGGTAGGTTCCGCCGTAGGTGTTGTCCGAGACGATGACGTGATCGCCTGCTTTGACGAGGCGCAGCGTCGCATCGATGGCGGCCATGCCGGAGGCGAAGGCGTAGCCGAAGCGCGCGCCTTCGAGCGCGGCGATGTTTTGTTCGAGGGCGAGGCGCGTCGGATTTTGCGTGCGCGCGTACTCGAAGCCTTTGTGCTTGCCGAGTCCTTCCTGCGCGTAGGTCGAAGTTTGATAGATCGGGACGGCGACCGCGCCCGTCGTGGCGTCAGGCTCTTGCCCCGCGTGTATAGCCGTAGTTTGAAATCCCATAACTCAAGTTAAGGCCGAATGGTGAACGGGCGAACGAGCGATGCGGTCTGAAGACTCGACACGCGAATCCGCGCGAACGCCTTTTTCGCTCCGAAATCATAGCTGAAAAACTTTGCGCATCGTAGCCCGCCGGATGTGTGGTGTCAAACCGTTCAAAGACGAGGGAAAGGGGGAAGGGGGAAAGAGGAAGGGAAAGCAAAAACTTCCGTCTCGTCCTCAGTCGTATCCTCCGCCTCGCTCCCGTCTTCACCTTTTCCCTTTACCCCTTCCCCCTTCCCCGTCTTTTCATTGACACTCGCGGGCGCGACAGGCTATCTTGCAGTCCCGTGAACCACACGGACTCGCCAGCTCCTGATTCAGCCATCGCCGTCATCCCAGCGCGCTTCAACTCGACCCGACTTCCCGGCAAACCTCTGCAAGACATTTGCGGCCGACCGATGATCGTGCGCGTCTGCGAACGCGCGCTCGCCGCACGGAACGTCTCGCGCGTGCTGGTGGCGACGGACGACGAGCGCATCCGCGACGCCGTGCGCCTGGCCGGTTACGAAGCCATGCTGACGCGCGCCGATCACCAGAGCGGCAGCGACCGCCTCGCCGAAGCTGTGGCCGCGCTCGATTCCCGCCTCGACCTCGTCGTCAACGTGCAGGGCGACGAACCGCTCATCTCGCCGCGCGCCATTGAACAGGCCGTCGCGGCCTTGCATGCGGACGCGGAAGCGATGTGCGCGACGACCTGCGAACCCATGCAAAGCGCGCGCGACGTGCTGAGCGCGGACGTGGTGAAAGTCGTCTCGGACGAACGCGGGCACGCGCTCTATTTTTCGCGCTCGCCGATTCCTTACCCGCGCGAAGAGGCGCGCCAGTACGGCTCGCTGGCCGCCGCGCTCGAAGTCGAACCCGCTTTGCTCGCCGCCTTTCGCAAGCACGCGGGGCTTTATGTGTACCGTCGCGCCTTTTTGTTAGAATACGCGCGTTGGCCTCAGTCCGCGCTCGAACGCGCCGAATCGCTCGAACAACTGCGCATGCTCGAACACGGCGCGAAAATCCGCGTGGTGGAAACGGAAGATCGATCAATCGGCGTGGACACCGCCGAAGACCTCGAACGCGTGCGCGCCCGGTTCGCCTCGGAGAATTTGTCGGAGAGATAACCTCACGTTGACTACATTGCTAAGGAAGAGAAAGGTGGCCTCACAACATGACCATCGAAGAGATCGAACGTGCCCTCGAATTCTTGGTCAAGAGCCAAGCCGCGTTTGAAGCGCGACAGGCGGCTTTTGAAGAACGGCAAGTTGCTTTTGAAGAGCGGCAGTCCGCATTTGAAGAGCGGATGTCCGTCTTTGAAGTGCGGCTTGAGCAGACCAACCAGCAGATCGCCGAGATGAGCAGGCAGATACAGATTTACGCCGAGACGCAGACGGACTTCATGCAGATCGTGACGCGCACGTTGGACGCACAGGCGGAAATTAACGCGTCGCTCCGCAAATCCATTGCTCGAATGGAGGAACGCCTCAAGCAGACGGATGAGCGGGGCAAGAGGACGGACGAACGATTGGATCGCTTGATTGAGAAGAACGCTCAGACCGACGAGCGGCTAGATCGTTTGATTGAGAAGAACGCGCAGACTGACGAGCGATTGGATCGTTTGATTGAGAAAAACGCTCAGACCGATGAACGGCTGGATCGTTTGGCGGCATTGGTCGAACGAAACATTAAGGGTGGAAACGGAGCTTCCTGAGTCGGCTTCGTCTGATCCGAATGTTGGGAGTCGTGTTCGCGCGCGTCGCGGTGCTTTATGAGCGATTGGATCGGGCTTGCGATCATCGTGTTGATTATCTTGGGCGGCCTGTTGGCGGCGGCGCGTCTGGGCACGCCGCCCGAACGGATTTCGGAAGAAGAGTTTCAGCGCCGAGCGCGTGAAGGCGCGCACACGCGCGCGGCCATGTTCGCTTTGCAGCAGTGGCTGCACCCGAAGGCGGCCAAGGCCGTCGAGATACAGCAGGACTTGAAGCACGGTTATTACAACAAGAAGAGACTGCCGGGCGAGGGCGACGACGGGGAAGCCGGCGCGGCCACGGAGCAGCGAAATTTGTCGGACACCTGAGGAGAGAGGATGCCTAAATATATTTTCGTCACGGGCGGAGTGGTTTCGAGTCTGGGCAAGGGGCTGGCGGCGTCGTCCATCGGGTGCTTGCTCGAAGCGCGCGGCCTGTCGGTCACGCTGATGAAACTCGACCCTTACATCAACGTCGATCCCGGCACGATGTCGCCCTTCCAGCACGGCGAGGTCTTCGTCACGGACGACGGCGCGGAGACAGACCTCGACCTCGGCCACTACGAACGCTTCACGCACGCGCGCCTGACGCGCGCCAACAACTGGACGACCGGCCGCATCTATCTCTCCGTCATCGAAAAGGAGCGACGCGGCGATTATCTCGGCAAGACCATCCAAGTCATTCCGCACATCACCGACGAGATCAAAAAGGCCGTCCGCACCGTGGCCGAGACAGACCCGGTCGATGTCGTCATCGTCGAGATCGGCGGCACGGTCGGCGACATCGAGAGTTTGCCGTTTCTCGAAGCGATCCGGCAGATGGGCAACGAAGAGGGGAAAGACGGCACACGCGGCGCGATCTTCGTGCACCTCACGCTCGTCCCCTTCATCGCCGCCGCCGGAGAACTGAAGACGAAGCCGACACAACATTCCGTGCGCGAACTGCGCGAGATCGGCATCGCCGCGGACATTCTGCTCTGCCGCTCCGACCGCGTCTTGTCGCGCGACCTGCGCGGCAAGATCGCGCTCTTTTGCAACGTCACCGAGCGCGCCGTCATCACGGCCGAAGACGTGGACACGATCTACGAAGTGCCGCTCGCTTTTCACGAACAGGGCTTGGACGAGTTGATCGTCGATTCGCTCGGACTGCAACAACGCGCCGCCTCGACAGACCTCGCGCACTGGCGCGAACTCGTCTCGACCATCCGCGAACCGGCCGCGGGTGAAGTCACCATCGGCATCGTCGGCAAATACGTCGAACTGGAGGATTCCTACAAGTCTCTGCGCGAGGCTCTGACGCACGGCGGCGTGGCGAACAACGTGCGCGTGGGCGTGCGTTGGGTCGAGTCGGAGAAGTTGATGGAGGAAAATTTCGAGGAACGCCTGCGCGACTACGACGCCGTGCTCGTGCCCGGCGGTTTCGGCGCGCGCGGCGTGGCCGGAATGATTCGCGCCATCTCCTACGCGCGCCGCAGCCGCACGCCCTTCTTCGGTATCTGTCTCGGCATGCAGACGGCCGTCATCGAATACGCGCGCGCGATGTGCGGTTTGACCAACGCCGACTCGACCGAGTTCGACCCGGCGACGCCCTATCCGGTCATCTTCAAACTACGCGATCTGGTCGGCGTCGAAGAGTTGGGCGGGACGATGCGGCTCGGCTCTTGGCGTTGTCGTCTGGCGTCGGGCAGTCTCGCGCGCGAGGTCTACGGCGGCGCGCCCGAGATCGACGAGCGGCATCGTCATCGCTACGAATTCAACCCGGAGTTTCGCGAGACTTTGGAGCGCGCCGGTTTGGTCTTCAGCGGCGAATCGCCCGACGGTCGTTTCGTCGAGATGGTCGAACTGCCGCGAGACGCGCACCCGTGGTTTCTCGGCTGCCAGTTTCATCCCGAATACAAATCGAAGCCGCTCGCGGCCCACCCCCTCTTCACCTCCTTCGTCCGCGCCGCGCTCAACAATCGCCTGCGCAACGAAACGACCGGCTCGGAATCGCGCGACGCGGAACTGAGCACGACCGCCGCCATCCCGCACCGCGTCGGCGTCGCCGGAGACGACTGAAAAGAAGTGATGAAGTAAGAACGATGAAGGATGAACGGAAGACTGGTCAGCGGTAAATGATCAACGGTGAATGGAAAGAAGCGTGTGGGGCTTTGTCTATTCACCGTTTACCATTTACCATTTACCGGTAGATCATGCTTCATTGTCCAACATGCGGTCGGCTGTTTGAGACGGACGTGCTGACGTGCCCGCACGACGGGGCGATTCTGCGCGCCGACGCGACCGTGGCCGCGCCCGCTCTCGCAGACCCGCTCGTGGGGCGCGTGCTGGATGAGAAGTATCGTCTGGACAGCCGGCTCGGCGAAGGCGGAATGGGCACGGTCTATCGGGCGACGCACTTGTTGATCGACCGGCCCGTCGCCGTCAAAGTCCTGCATCAACGTTTCGTCGAAGACGAGGCGGCGCAGGAACGCTTCCGGCGCGAGGCGCGCGCCGCCGGTCGTCTCCGACACACGAACGCCGTGACGGTGACGGATTTCGGGCGCACCTCGGACGGCTGCGTCTACATCGTCATGGAACTGCTCGAAGGGCGAAACTTGCGTGAGGTGCTCGCCTACGAGTCGCCGATGGAGAGCGCGCGCGCCGTCGCACTGATGTTGCAGGTGGCGGCGGCCGTCGAAGCGGCGCACGAGAGCGGCGTCATTCACCGCGACCTCAAACCGGCCAACATCTTCATCGTCCAGCCGAAGAACGCGCCGCCCCTCGTCAAGGTGCTGGACTTCGGCATCGCGAAACTCGCGGCCGATTCCATCGACGACTCGGAGCAGCACGCGCTGACGCTGACCGGCGTGATGATCGGCACGCCGCGTTACATGTCGCCCGAACAATGCGACGGCGCGCACCTGTCGCCCGCCGCGGACGTGTACAGCCTCGGCATCATCCTCTACGAGATGCTCACGGGCGCGACGCCTTTCAACGGCGCGTCGCCGCTCGCCGTCGCCCTCCAACATTCCTCGAAGCCGCCGCAGCCCCCGACCGAGTTGGTCGCGGACATCCCGCCCGAAGTCGAACGCGTCGTGCTGCACGCGCTCGAAAAAAATCCGCTCAATCGCCCGCCGGATGCGGGAGCGTTCAGGCGCGAACTGCTCGCGGCGGCCAAGCAGGCCGGACTGCTGCGCGCGCACGATTATTTCGACGGCGCGGTGGAGACGGCGCACGGCAACGGCGCGGCCGAGCCGACGGGTAGATACGTGCTCGGCGAAACGAACGGCGGGCGCGCACGCGGCGACGGTCGCGTGAGCGACACGACGCGACTCGCCGACTCGACCGGCAGGCACAAGCCACACACCGCCGACATCGCCGTCGCCGCAACCACGGACGCTTATACAAACGGCGATGCTCGCGCCGCCGCACACGCTGCGCTCAGAACAGCGCCGCCATACACGCGCATCAGCGTCCTGTTGCAAGACCGGCGCACGTGGGTCAACCGCCTCAAACGGCCGCCCGTGCTCGTGGCCGCGGTCTTCGCCTTACTCGTGTTGACGGCCATCGGCCTCAAGCTGTTTTTGCGCGCGCGCAGTAGCAGCGGCGACGCGGCGAACGTTCCGGTCGAGAACGCGACGCTCGCCGCTCCGTCCGCGACGCCCACGCCGGAAGCGACGCCCGCGCCCGCGCCCGACGAACGCGCGACGAGACGCGCGCAAACGCAGAGGACGCGACGCGCTAATCCGGCGGCCAACCGGAGCAAAGAGAAGAAGGGCTCGAAGGTCGGCGCGGCCTTCAAGAAGTTGAAGAAAGTTTTGAATCCGTTTTAGGAGCGAGCGGTGAGCAGCGGGCAGTGAGCAGTTAAAACTGTCTTCTTAATTTTTGCTCACTGCTCACCGCTCACTGTCATCATCTATGTCAACTGAAACTGTAGCCGTAAAATCTTTCCGTGTGGGCGACGCGACGTTTGGCGATGGGCGTCTGACCGTCATCGCCGGGCCGTGCGTGGTGGAGTCGCCGGAGCACGCTTTGATGTTGGCGCGCGAGTGTGCGCGCATCGCCCGCGCGGTCGGACTCGATTACGTCTTCAAGGCGTCTTACGACAAGGCGAACCGCTCGTCGCACGAGAGCTTTCGCGGGCGCGGGATGCGAGAGGGCTTGGAAGTCTTGCGTCGCGTGAAGGAAGAGGTGGGCGTGCCGGTCTTGACGGACGTGCACGATGTCTCGCAAGTCGAGCCGGTGGCGGAAGTCGCGGACGTGTTGCAGATTCCGGCGTTCCTCTCTAGACAGACGGATTTGATCGCGGCCGCCGCACGCACGGGACGCGTCGTGAACGTGAAGAAGGGACAGTTTCTCGCGCCCGCCGACGCGCGCAACATCGTGCGCAAGGCGCGCGCCGAAGGCTGCGAGCGCCTGCTCTTGACCGAGCGCGGCGTCTCGTTTGGTTACGGGAACCTCGTCGTGGACATGCGTTCGTTTCCCATCATGCGCAGTTTCGGCGCGCCCGTCGTCTTCGACGTGACGCACTCTTTGCAACTGCCGGGCGGGCTCGGTCATGCAACGGGCGGGCAGTCCGAATACATCGAACCGCTCGCGCGCGCGGGCGTCGCCTGCGGCGTGGACGCGGTCTTCATGGAAGTGCACGAAGAACCGGCGCGCGCTCTGTCCGACGGGCCGAACGCGCTGCCGCTCGCGCGTCTCGAACCGCTCCTGCGCGTGCTCCGCGACCTGCACGAACTTGCACGACCGCACACAGTCGCCGCCGCCACGAAAAATTGAACGCTCGCAGAAGGTATGAACAATCTTCGTTTGTCGAAACTCGCATACGCTTTCACTCTGTCTCTGGCCTGTGCCTCCGCGTTGCTCTTGGCTTCGACCGAGGCGCGCGCGCAAGACGAAGCGCGCCCCGTGTGGCAGGTCACGCGCTTCGACGTGACGGCGACGCTGCCCGCGCCGAACGCAACCGACCGCTCGCTCGTCGGTCGCGCCGTGCTGTCGGCACGAAACGTGGGCACGGGCGCGGGGCGCAGTCTAACGCTGCGCATCAACTCGGCCGCCGAGATCAAAGCGGCCACCGTCTCTGACGCCCCGGCGCAATACTTCGCGCGCGCCGAAGCGCGCACCGGGTTGCAGCAAGTGTCCCTGACTTTGCCTTCGGCCGTTCCGCCCGGCTCGTCTATTAACGCCGCGCTCGATTATCGTCTGCCCGTCGCCGCGAACACGGGGTTGGCGGCCATCTCGCCCGAAGGCGCGCAGTTTCTTCCGCTCTCCGGTTGGTATCCTTCGCCCAACTCGCAATACGCCGCGCGCGGCGCGGACACAGCGCCCGTGCGCCTCGTGGTCAACGCGCCCGGCGGCGACACCGTCCTCTCGTCCGGAGTTGCTGCGGGCGCGATCTACGAGCAGAAACTTTCCTCGCAGCCGTTTTTTCTGACGGGCAAGTGGGACACGGTCGAAGGCGCGAACGATGCGCGCGGCATCAGCGCCTACCTTCCGCGCGGCGCGACCGTGGACGAGCGCAAACGCGCCGAGAGCTTAATCGCGCTCGCCGCCTCAGCGCGCAGTTTTTATACGAGCTTGTTCGGCTCGCTGCCCGAAACTCCGATCCGTCTCGTCTCGGTCACGCGCGGCGCGGGCTTCGACGTGGGCGGCGCGATTCTGCTCGACGCGGCCGTCTTTCGTCGCGCCAAGGTCGATGCTTTGACGGCGCAACTCGTCGGCGAAGCCTTCGCGCGTCTGTGGTTCGGCGGCGCGACGCCCGTGCGCGGCGAAGGCTTGGGCGTCGTGCGCGAAGGCTTGGCGCGTTATCTGGCGACGCTCTTTCTGGAGAAGGAGTTCGGGCGCGAGGCGGCCGATGGCGAGCGCCTCCGCCAGCGCATCGCCTACACGGCCGTCGCACGGCGCGACGCCCCGCTCTCCGTCACCACGCCGCTCGAACCGACCTACTATCTCTCCGTCGCCAACAAAGGCGCGATGGTCTGGCGACTCGCCGACCGCTCGCTCGGCCGCGAAGCCTTCGTCACCTTGCTGCGCGAACAGCTCCAAAAAAATCGCGAAGGCGAACTGACGCTCGCCACCTTGCGCGCCGCCTTCAATGCGTCTGGCGGCGCGGCGTTGAAGACTGCGCTCGACGCCGGGTTAGACCAGCCGACCGAAATCGACCTCTTGATCGGCCTGCCGCAACAGCGCGCGGGCGAATGGGTGTCGGCGCTCAGAAATACGGGAGCGATTGAAACGAACGTTTCGGCCGTCGCCCTCACGGACGCTGGCGAGCGCGTCACGGCGCAAGCCGTCATCCCGCCGCGCGATTTCGCCGACGTGCGTTTCAAGACGACCGCGCGCATCATCCGCGTCGAAGTTGATCCGGACAAGCTCTATCCGCAACTCGACTACGCGAACGACACCGCGCCGCGTGCCGCCCCGCTCGAAGATTCGCTCGAAGACGCCACGCGGCTGCTCGCCGCAGGTCAGCACGCGCAGTCGGAAGCCATCTCGCGCGAGATGCTGGCGCGCGCCCCGCTCATGCAAGAGGCGCGCATCCTGCTCGCACGCGCGCTGCTCGAACAAAACAGACTGCCCGACGCCGAACGCGAATTTCGCGCCGCCTTAGACGAACGCCTCCCGCTCGCCTCGACGCTCGCATGGGCTCACATCGGTCTCGGCGAAATCGCTCTGCGCCGCAATCAGGCGACTGAAGCCGCGCGTTATTTCAACGAAGCGGTGCGCGCCGAAGGCGGCTATGCGCCCACGCTCACTGCGCGCGCCGCGCGTCTGCGCGCCGAGGCCGCTATGGCGGGCGCAGGAGGAGGAGGAGGAGGCGCGCCCTCAATCGACGAGAGCGTGCGCGCCTTCGTCACTCAATTCGATCAGACGGTGCGCAGCGGTCGTAAGAACGAACTCGAAGCGCTCATCATGCCGGGCGAACTCGCCGCGTTCGCCAAAGGCATCGTCGGCACGCAGCCCGAACAGTGGCAGACGAAACTGCTGCGTACCGAACCGCTCGGCTCCGACCGCATCGTCGCCGACGTGCAGATCACGGCTAAGCCGCTCGGCGGACGCGAGCAGGCGGGCGTGGCCGTGCTCGTCTTCGCGCGCAGCGGCAATACGCTCCGTCTCGTCGAAGTTCCCATCTTCGAGGTGCGCTAGTTCGAGACCTGAGTTCGAGACCTGTATAGTGACTTTGGACGCACACAACCGGATGAACGTCGAACAACGCGCCGCGCGCGTCAAACTATTGCTCATGGACTGCGACGGCGTGCTCACGGACGGCCGCATCACACTGCTCGGCGACGGCGACGAGCAAAAAAGTTTTCACACGCGCGACGGCCACGGCCTCGTCCTGCTGCATCGCGCGGGCTTGCGTTCGGGCATCATTTCGGGGCGCACCTCTGCGGCCGTCGAACGCCGCGCGCGCGACCTCGGCATCACCTACGTGCGGCAGGGCACTTGGGACAAGACGAAGGACTTCGCCGAAGTCTTAAACGAAGCCGGAGTGGACGCGGCCGACACGGCTTTCGTCGGCGACGACGTGACGGACATCCCTCTGATGCTACGCTGCGGTTTCGCCGTCGCCGTCGCCGATGCCACTGACGACACGCGCGCCGCCGCGCATTACACCACCACTCTCCCCGGCGGCTTCGGCGCGATCCGCGAAGTCTGCGAACTGCTCCTCAAAGCTCAAGGCCGCTGGCCTGAACTCATGCAGAGATACTTAAAAAGTGAATCGTGAATCGTCAATCGTAAATAGATTCAATCCGGTTTTCTCTATTCACGATTGACGATTCACGATTCACGGCCTTATCTCGCCACTTTTTTTCACGGAGTAAAAAACATATATGCAACCGGCAATTTTGTACGTGGAGGACACGCAGGACACGCGTTTTCTGGTGGAGTGGAGTTTGCAGCAGGAGGGCTTTGAAGTGACGGCCGTGCAGACGGCGGAAGAGGGCTTGCGGCTCGCGCACGAAAATCCTTACGCGCTGATCCTGCTTGACATCGGACTGACGGACATGGACGGCCTCGCCCTCTGCCGCCGGATACGTGAGTTCAACCAACACACGCCGATCCTGTTCTTCACCGCCTACGCGCCCTTGCTCGACCACGAAGAGGCCAGACGCGCGGGCGCGCAAGGATGCCTGCGCAAGCCCGAAGACACTTCCCGCCTCGTCCCCGCCATCCGCACTTTGCTCGGCGAGACTTAAGCCCTAGAGCGTAGCGCGATGCCGCCGCCGCGCACTTCAACGTCTCTTCTGTTTCGGCTTCGCTTTAATTTTGCGCGCAGTGCGCTTCGGGCGCGACTTCTTCGGGCGCGGCCGTTGCAACTCTCTCGTCTCGGACACGAGATTCGCGCGACAGAGATTGATGAAAATTTGCATGACGGGCGATTGATAACCGCCCGTCAGATAGGCGAAGCCGAGTTCCGAATTGATCTGCGCGCCCTCGATCCACCAGCGCACCAGACGCCCCTCCGCGATCTCTTCCAGAGCAGAACGCACCGGCACGATCCCGACGCCCATCCCCGACTCCACCATCCGCTTGATCGAAGTCAGACGGCTCAACTCCATCGCGACGACCGGATGCAAGCCCGCCTCCGCGAAGAAGTTGTCGATCAACCGGCGCGTGTTGCCGCCGCGCTCGCCGAGGATGAGTTTCTCCGACGCCAATTCAAAGGCGCTGATGACGCGCTTGTGCGCCAGCGGGTGTTCCGGGTTCGCAATCGCGATCAACTCGTCTTTCACCAGCAACTCGGTCTGCACGCCGCGCGCCTCGACCGGCAGAGAGATGAAGGCGATGTCCAACTCGCCCGCGATAATCTGTTTGACCAGAGACTCGCTCGTGCCCGACGTAACCGTCACCTCGACGTGCTCGCACTCGGCACGCAGGTCTTGCAAAATCAGAGGCAGTTGATCGGAATTGAACATGGCCGACGCGCTACCGAGGCGCAAGCGGCCGTGCGACGTGCCGGAGAGTTCGGCTAGTTCCGCGAGCGCCGCGTCGTGTTCGCGCAGGATGCGGCGAGCGCGTTCGAGCAGGCGTTCCCCGGCGTGCGTCAGCACGCAGCGGCGCGGCGTGCGCACGAAGAGCAGCGTATCGGTTTCGAGTTCGAGTTGGCGAATCTGCATGCTGATGGCGGCCTGCGTGATGTGAATGCGCGCGGCGGCGGCCGTGAACGAATTGGTCTCGGCGATGGTCGCCAGAGCGCGCAAGTGTCTTATCTCCATAGTGTCGTATCTCCAACCGGGGAAACCTCTCTATCAGAGTTGATTATCAAGAAGATAAAATCTTTTAGTTTCCATTATATGTCAACTCTTTTTACAATCGCCCGCATCAGACAAGCGGAAACGGGCGGCCGCGCCAAAGTCGGTTCACGGCCGCCGCCAGATGATGAAGGCCAAAAGCGCACCCACAAATCTTCCCCGTACACACCGCAGAGACCTGCACACGCCGCAGCTCGTGCTCGGCGTGGACGGCGGCGGCACGAAGACACAAGCGATCATCACGGACGAGGAAGGGCAGACGCTCGGCACGGGGCTGGCCGGGCCTTCCAACCCTCTGCGCGTCGGCGTGAGCACCGCGGCGGCGGCCGTGCGCGAAGCGGTCGACCGCGCGTGCGCCGGGGCGGACGTGCGTCGCACGGACATCGCATCGGCGCAAGTGGGCTTGGCGGGCGTGCGCCGCGCGGATTTGAAGGATGTCATGGCCGACGCGCTCAGGCGCATGCTCGGCATCGGCGCGCTCGCCGTGGTGACGGACGCGGACATCGCGCTTTACGGCGCGACGAACGGCAAGCCCGGTCTGGTTTTGATCGCGGGCACGGGTTCGATCTGCTGCGGGAAGAACGGGCGGCGCAGGCACGTCTGCGCGGGCGGTTGGGGGCCGCTCGCGGGCGACGAGGGCAGCGGTTTTTGGATCGCGCGACGCGCGCTACAGGCCGTGGCGCAGGCGACGGACGGGCGCGGCGAGACGACCGAGTTAGACGATGCCGCGCGCCTTTATTTCAACGTGGCCTCGCCCGAAGACCTCTCGCTCGCCATCTACGCGCCGAGCATGACGAACGAGCGCATCGCGGGCTTTGCGCGCCACGTCATCGAAGCGGCCGTAGGGCGCGATCCGGTCGCCGCGTCGATCATCGCCGACGCGGGGCGCGAGTTGGCTTCGACGGCCGCGACGGTGATCCGCAAGTTGCGTATGGAGCGCGACGAGTTTCAAGTGGCCTACGTCGGCGGCGTCTTCAGTGCGGGCGAGCTCGTCCTCGCTCCTTTGCGCGCGGGCATCAAGCGTCTCGCCCCGAAAGCCTTTCTCGCGCCGCCCCAACTCTCGCCCGCCGACGCCGCCGCCGCGATGGCGCGCGAAAAGATTCGACGGCTCGCGCTCGCTGGATAAGTCCCGAAGTCCCAAGTCCCGAAGTCCCAAGTCGAATACGGCTTTGGAACTTGGGACTTGAGACTTGGGACTTGAAACTTATGAACGATCTGCCCATCACCGAACAAGAGAATCCGCGCGCGGCTGGCATTGATGCGCTCAGTGCGGCGGAGATCGTGCGTCTGATGAATGAGGAAGACGCGCTGGTGGCCGGGGCGGTGGGGCGCGTGCGCGGAGAGGTGGCGCGGGCGGTTGACGGTATCGTCGAGCGTCTCGGCGGCGGCGGGAGATTGTTCTACGTGGGCACGGGCACTTCGGGTCGGCTCGGCGTGCTCGACGCGGCCGAGTGCCCGCCGACGTTCGGCGTCTCGCCGGAACTCGTGCAAGGGATCATCGCGGGCGGCTACGAGGCTTGCTATCGCGCGGTGGAGGCTTCGGAGGACGAACGCGAAGCGGGCGGGCGCGACTTGGATGAGCGCGGCGTAACGGGCCGGGACGCGGTCGTCGGCATCGCCGCTTCGGGGCGCACGCCTTACACCGTCGGCGCGGTCGAGCACGCGCGCTCGCTCGGCGCGTTCACGGTGGGCTTGACGTGCGTGCCGGAGTCGCCTCTCGCGCGTGCGTGCGAGGTGTCGATTGTGCCGGTGGTGGGGGCGGAAGTGATCGCGGGTTCGACCAGACTCAAGGCGGGCACGGCGCAGAAGTTGGTGCTCAACATGATCTCGACGGCGACGATGATCCGGCTCGGTTACGTGACGGGCAATCGCATGACGAACGTCTCGGCGCGAAACGAAAAGCTGCGCGCGCGCGTCCTTCGCATCTTTCAAGCGGAGACGGGGCTGGACGAAGCGGCGGCGCGCGTCGCCCTTGCCGCAGCGGGCGAACACTTGCCGACGGCGCTCGTGATGCAGCGCACCGGGCGCACGCGCGCCGAGGCCGAGAGCGCGCTCGCCACGGAGCGCGGCGTCGTCAGCGCCGCCGTCGAACGGCTTCTACGCGACGGCGCGCATTTGTCGTAGAATCAACTCAACTTGAGATGTCAGCATAGCTTTCAGAAACCTTCGCTTGTCTTTGCGCCTTTGCGTGAGTTGTCTTCTTTGGTAAGTATGAATCTCACGCAAAGGCGCTGGAGGCGCAAAGGTAGGATGGTTGATAGTTGTGAAGTGAAGGTTGAGAGATAGATGCACATGGCTGCGAACGAGAACGTCGAACCCGGCAACATTGAGACGCAGGTGAGGGAAGCGCGGACGCCGGAGGAAGTGCGTTTGCATCCGGCGCTGGCGGGCGTGCGCGCGGTGCTGTTCGACGTGGGCGGAACGCTGTTGCATCCTGATTGGGAACGGCTGGCGCGTTTGGCGTCGGAGGGCGCGGGGCGCGAGTTCGACGCGGCATTGCTGGGGCGCAAGTTCAAAGAGATGATGTGCGCCGTGGACGCGGCGATGGGGCGCGGCGAGCCTGCGCCGGAAGACACGCGACAGCGCAACTGGGTTTTTCGACGGGTCTACCGCGCGCTCGACATAGACGAGGCGACGTGCGCGTCTCTGAGCGACCGCATCGATGCGACGCACGCCGAGCGTCACCTGTGGTGCGCGCCCGACCGGGAAGCCGAACGCGTGCTCGGCGCGTTGAAGCGCGCGGGCTTGCGTCTCGCCGTCATCTCGAACACGGAAGACGGCCGCCTCGAAGAACTGTTGGAACTCGTCGGACTGAAAAACCACTTCGAGTTCTTGATCGACTCGCACGTCGTAGGCGTGCGTAAGCCCGACGCGGCCATCTTCGAGTTGACGCTCGCGCGGCTCGGCCTCGCGCCGCACGAGGCCGTCTTCATCGGCGACTCGTATGCGCACGACGCGCAGGCCGCGCTCGCCGTGAATTTACGCGCCATCCTGCTCGACCCGCTCGAACTCTATCCGGACAGCCGTTGCCCGCGCATACGCGCGCTCGGCGAATTGATCGAGTAAAACAGAGATTGACTGGCGCGCCCGCCGGGCGTAAGAAGCTGAAGACAAGCGGGAAATTCCTCTGCAAACGGAAAGTCGAGAGAGAGAGTCATGTCGCTTCGTCGTAATGCCAACAAGGTGTTGATGTCTCTGTGCGTCTCAGTGTGTCTCGCGTGCGTCGCTCAGATTGAGTCTGCCACGGCGCAGTCGCGCACGAATGGTTCGCTCGGCAAGATCGATTTCCCCACCTCCGCGTCGCCCGCCGCGCAAGAACATTTCCTGCGCGGCGTCGCGGCGCTGCACTCGTTCTGGTACGAAGAGGCGCTGGAGGAGTTTCAGGCCGCGACGAAACTCGAACCCGCCTTCGCGCTCGGCTACTGGGGCGAGGCCATGACCTACAACCACCCGCTCTGGAACGAACAGGACGCCGACGCCGCGCGCCGCGCGCTCGCGAAAATTCCGGCCGACGCGAAGTTGACCGCACGCGAAACCGCATACTTGAACGCCGTCCGCGCGCTCTACGGCGAAGGCGACAAGTACGCGCGCAATCTCTCCTACATGGCCGCGATGGAGAAGATTTACAAAGACTACCCGGCGGACTTGGAGGCCGCCTCTTTCTACGCGCTCTCGCTGCTCGGCGCGGTGCGCCCCGTCGATAAAGGCTATCGCTTACAGGCGCAGGCCGGAGCTATCGCGCTCGACGTGTACGCCCGGAACCCGTCACATCCCGGCGCGGCGCACTACATCATCCACGCCTTCGACGACCCGGAACACGCCATCATCGCCTTGCCCGCCGCGCGTCGCTACGCCGAGATCGCGCCCGACGCGCATCACGCGCGCCACATGCCCTCGCACATCTTCATCCAACTCGGCATGTGGCCTGAGGCCGCCGCCTCGAACGAATCGTCTTGGTCAACTTCCGATGCGTGGGTCAAGCGCAAAAACTACTCCTTCGACCGGCGCGATTATCACAGCCTGAGCTGGCTCGAATACGTCTACTTGCAACAAGGGCGCACGCGCGAGGCCGAAGCGCAACTCGCCATCATGCAGAAGTCTATCGCCGACTTCGGCGCGCCCATCCGCGGCTACCCTTACATGGCCGCCGCCTTCATCGCCGAAACCGAGCGTTGGGATTTGATCGACAAACACTTTCCCGACACCAGTGCCAAGACGGCCGCGCACCCCGCGCCGACGGAAGCGGGAGCCGACTCTTGCCACGTCGCCGCCAAACAGACGAACACAGCGGTCGCCGCCGCCGCTGCTGCGACAACTCCCGCCTCGCTCGCGTCGCAGTCGCCTTCGCAGGCGCTTTCATCGTCGCAGTTGCCGCGTCCGACCATCAGAGACTTGTACGGCGCATACTTGCGCGGCTTGGCCGCCGCCGCTGCGAAGAACTTCGCCGAGGCGGAGAAGCAGGTCGCGCGCCTCCACGCGCTGAGCGATGATGCGGAGAAGATCAGCAGCTATTTCAGCCGCGCCAGCGTCGAGATCATGGAACTGGAAGTGGCCGGTTTGTCGCGCGCGCGCGCGGGCAAGTTCGACGAGGCCATCGAACTCTTGCGCCGCGCCACCGCGCTCGAAGAATCGCTCCGCCCGCCTTCGGGGCCGCCCGAAATTCTCAAGCCTTCGCACGAACTCTACGGCGAAGTGCTGCTCGCGGCCGGTCGCTCGTCGGATGCGGCGGCGCAGTTCAAGACCGCGCTCCTGCGTCAACCCAATCGCCCGCGCTCCCTGCTCGGCCTCGCCCGCGCCGCCAAGACCGTGGACGCCAAACTCGCCGCACGCGCCTACAGCGATTACCTGCGCACGCAGGAACGCGCCGACTCGCGCGCCGACTCGCGCGCCGAAGCGCGCGACTATTTGAAAGGGGCGAGCGCGCGCTAAACGGCGTGCGACTAAGGCAAAGCAACTTTGCCGTCAAGAGACTATGAGAGCGCTCGACCTCTTTATCATCTTCGGCTACCTCGTCGGCATCACCGCGTTCGGCGTGTGGTTTTCCGGCAAGCAGGAGACGACGCGCGATTACTTCCTCGGCGACCGCACCGTGCCCTGGTGGGCGATTGCGGCGTCCATCGTGGCGACGGAGACTTCGACCATCACGTTCATCTCCGTGCCGGGCGTAGCGTTTGCGCGCGGCGGCAATTTTCAGTTTCTCCAACTCGTCCTCGGCTACATGCTGGGGCGCATCGTCATCTCGCTCCTCTTCATCCCGTCCTACTTTCGCGGCGAACTTCTGACCGTCTATCAACTGCTCGAACGTCGCTTCGGCCTCAAGATCAAGATGCTCGCCGCGACGCTTTTCGTCGTCATGCGAAACATCGCCGACGGCGTGCGCCTGCTGTTAACGGCCTTCGTGCTCGCCGCCGTCTACACGGCGTTTCAACCGCAGGCCGACGCCGAGACGATCACCATCTATTCGATCATCCTGCTCGGCCTCGTGATGATCGTCTTCACCTACTTCGGCGGAATGGAGGCGGTCATCTGGGTCGAGGTGGTGCAACTCGGCATCTACATCGCGGGCGCGCTCGCCGCCGCCATAGTTCTGGCTTCGAGAATCGACGGGGGCTTCGCCGGGGCGCTCGCGCTCGGCGGCCAGTTCGACAAGTTCGACGTGTTCGACTTCTCTCTGACCCTGACGAAAACTTACACCTTCTGGGCGGGACTCATCGGCGGCTGCTTCCTCACGATGAGCACGCACGGCACGGATCAATATCTCGTGCAGCGTTACCTCTGCACCGACCGCCCGCGACGCGCGGCCGCCGCGCTTTTGTCGAGCGGCGGCGTGGTGCTCGCGCAGTTCATCGGCTTTCTCTTCATCGGCGTGCTCTTGTTTGCCTTCTACCAGCCGCAGAGCGATCCGGCCTACGGCACTCTGACTGCCGGGGCGGCCACGCTGCCCATCGAGGGCGCGTTTCGCGTGGTCGGCAGCGACCGCGTGTTTCCCGATTTCATCACGAAGCACCTGCCGTCGGGCTTATCCGGCTTGGTCGTCGCGGCGATCTTCGCGGCGGCGCTCTCTTCGTCGCTGAACGCGATTGCGGCCACGGCCGTCAACGATCTCTACAAGCCTTTCGTGCCGCGACGAGACGACAAACATTACCTGCGCGTGTCGCACGTGCTGACGCTCGTGTGGGGCATCGTGCAGATCTGCGTGGCGCTCGTGTTTATGCGGCGCAATCGCTCGGCGCTCGACTCGGCGCTCTCCGTCGCGGGACTGATCAACGGGCCGGTGCTCGGCATCTTCCTCGTCGGCACGTTCCTCAGGCGCGTGAGCGAGCCGCCCGCTCTGATCGGGATGCTGACGAGCTGCGTCGTCATGTTCTCGGTCTGGAAATGGACGCGTCTGGCGTGGACGTGGTACGTGCTGTGCGGCAGCCTCATCACTTTCGTCGTGGCCTACGCCGTCAGTTTCGCCTTCGCCCCGGCCACGGCCGCGCAAAGCGACGAACTCGCGCCCGGCGGCGTGGCCGAGAACTTCTAGAACAAGAAAACCATGAAACCACGCGCACCACACGAAATGAAAAAGCACTAAACTCTTCTTCGTGTGATTTCGTGTGGTGCGCGTGGTTTCATGGTTTTGAAAGTGCTCTTAATGGATAACGAAGTATCGAGATGAATAATTTTCGCCTCAGTGGATTCATGCGCGCCGGCGTGGCTTGCACGCTCGTGCTCGCGACGATCTTTTCGTCCACGTTCGTCCCGGCGCGCGCGTGGGCGGACGACAAAGGCGGCGCGGCCGGGCGGCTTCCCGTCTTCAAACCTTACCGGCGTCGCGCGTCGCGCGAGGCGCTGCGCTGGGCTGACGGCGAGTTGCGGCGCATGACGCTCGAAGAGAAAGTGGGGCAGTTGCTCGCGGTCGGCGTCAACGCGACGTTCATGAGTCAGGAGAGCAAAGCGTTCAACGAGTTGCGCCGTCAAGTAGAGCAGAACCACATCGGCGGCATCATCCTGTTTCGCGGCGGGGTCTATGATTCGGTTCATCTCGTCAACCGGATGCAGGGCTTTGCGCGACGGCCGCTGCTCGTCTCGGCCGACCTCGAAGCGGGCGCGGGGATGCGCTTCATCGACACGATCAACTTTCCGTGGAACATGGCCGTCGGCGCGACGGGCAATCCGGAGTACGCGCGGCGGATGGGCGAGGTGACGGCGCGCGAGGCGCGTGCGCTCGGCATCCAGCAGATTTTCGCGCCCGTCGTCGATGTCAACAACAACGCCGCGAATCCGGTCATCAACGTGCGCTCTTACGGCGAAGACCCGCAGGACGTGGCGCGCATGGCCGCGGCCTTCACCGAGGGCGCGCAGGCGGGCGGCGTCATCGCCACGGCGAAACATTTTCCCGGTCACGGCGACACGGCCGTGGACTCGCATCGCGGCCTGCCGGTCGTCAACGTCGGGCGCGCGCGGCTCGATGCGATTGAACTCGTGCCGTTTCGCGCGGCGATTGCGGCGGGCGTCGGCTCGGTCATGATCGCGCACATCGGCCTGCCGCAACTCGACCCGACGCGCATCACGCCGCTCGAAGGCGTCGAGAAACGAAAGCCGCATTACGCCGACAGCGAAGTGATCGTCGAAGGCGCGACGCTTCCGGCGACGCTCTCGCGCGCGGTCGTGACGGACACGCTCAGGCGCGACCTCGGCTTCGACGGTCTCATTGTGACCGACGCGATGGACATGAGCGGCCTAACCATCTACTTCACGCCGGGCGAGGCGGCCGTGCGCGCCGTCGAGGCCGGGGCGGACATGGTTTTGAAACCGGCGAGTGTCGATGAGGCCGCGCGCGGTTTGCGCGCGGCGGTCGCGTCAGGCCGTCTGACGGAGAAGCGGATCGAGGAGTCGGCGCGGCGGCTGCTCGCGGCCAAGTACGACCTCGGCTTGACACGGCAGCGCATCGCGCCGATTGAATACATCGACCAGTTGGTTTCAACCACGGCGGCCGAAAAACTCTCTGACGAGATCGCCGAACACGCCGTCACGCTCGTGCGCGATGAGGCGGCGCTTTTGCCCGCGAACAATCTGGCGGCGAATGATCGCATCTACGTGCTCGGCATCACCAACGGCGACGACCGGCAGTGGATCATGCAGCCTTTCGCGGCGGCGCTCGGCGGCTCGCGCAAAGTCGATGCGGCGGTGCTCGACGACCGTTCGTCGGAAAGAGAAGTCGATTCCGCGCTTGACCGCGCGAAGGCGGCCAAGTTAATTATCGTTGCTATGTACGGGCGCGTGCGCAGCGGGCAGTCGAACAGCGGGGCGCTGCCCGAACCGGGCATGCGCGCGCTCAAGAAGTTGATCGAACGCCAAAAGGCCGCACCCGTCGTCGGCATCAGTTTCGGCAATCCGTACTTGTTGCAAAGTTTTTCCGAACTCAAAACTTACATGGTCGGCTACGGCGACATGCCGAGTTTGCAGCGCGCCGCCGCGCGCGCCGTGCTCGGCGAAATCGACATCGGCGGCAAACTCCCGATCAGCTTGCCCACACTCTACGCGCGCGGCACGGGGATTCAGTTGAAGGCGCAGGCGCGCGCCGCCGGAGGCAGGTGAGAAGGGGGCGCGAGCACTAAGCTGTCAATGAATCAAGCACATCATATCGTCAGTCCGGCGCGCACTTCTTGCGCCCGCGAAAAATTATCCAACTCGATGTCCCTTCAATCTTCGCTCAAACAGAAACATTTCATGTCTCGCTTATCGTCCGGCCGTCGCCTCGTCGCCGGTCTGCTCATGGTCGTCTTCGTCTCGCACGCGTTCGCGGAGAACTTGCCCGCGGGCGCACCCGCGAGCGTCGGCATGTCGGCCGAACGTCTGGCGCGCATCGACGCGGCCGTCGAAGAAGCAATCGCGCGCAAGGAGACGCCGGGCGCGGTAGTGCTCGTCGGGCGACGCGGGCGCGTCGTGTGGCGCAAGGCTTACGGCGCGCGCGCCGTCGAACCCGCGCGCGAGACGATGACGAACGACACGATCTTCGACGCCGCGAGTCTGACGAAAGTGGTGGCGACGGCGACGAGCATCATGATCCTCGTCGAGCGCGGACAGGTGCGCTTGAGCGATCCGCTCGCGCGCCACTTGCCGGAGATGAAAGAGAGCGGGCGCGAGCAAGTCACGATTGAAGAACTGTTGACGCACCGCGCCGGTTACGCGCCCGACTTCGACTTGCGCGAACAGTGGACGGGCTACGACGAGGCGATGAAGCGTCTCGTCATCGAGCGACTGCGCAACGTCGCGCCCGGCAAGCGTTTCCTCTACAGCGACATCGGCTACATCGCGCTCGGCGAAGTGGTCAAACGCGTGTCGGGCGAACCGCTCGACGTGTTCGCGCGCAAGAACATCTTCGAGCCGCTCAGGATGCGCGATACGACTTTTAATCCGCCCGCCGCCCTGCGGCCGCGCATCGCGCCGACCGAGCAGCGACGCGCGCAGGCCGCCTATCTCGGCGGCAAACCCGAAGCCCTCGGCGCGAACGGCGACCAATGGCTGCGCGGCGAAGTGCACGACCCGACGGCCTTTCGCATGAGCGGCGTCGCCGGACACGCCGGACTCTTCACCACCGCCGACGACCTCGCCATCTATTGCCAGATGATCTTGAACGGCGGCTCCGTGGGCGGCGTGCGAATTTTGAGTCCGCTCGGCGTGGCGACGATGACGCGCCCGCGCGCCGTGGCCGAAGACGGCTCCGCGCGCGCGCTCGGTTGGGACGTGGTCAGTAGTTTCTCCTCGAATCGCGGCGACCTCTTTCCGCTCGGCTCGTTCGGCCATACGGGTTTCACCGGCACGTCTCTCTGGCTCGACCCGGCGAGCGGCGCGTTCGTCGTCTTCTTGAGCAACCGCGTGCACCCGGACGGCAAGGGCGACGTGGGCGAGTTGCGCGGGCGCATCGCCTCCATCGTCGCCTCTTCGCTCGTCGACGTGACGACGGAGCAAGCGCAAGACGAGTCGGCGCGTTTCGCCTCGGAGACGCTCGTGAGTCTGGCGCACTTGCAGGCGACGCACAACGCGGCGACGGCGACGGCCGCTCCGATCCTGCCGCTCGACGCCGACGTGCTCAACGGCATCGACGTGCTCGAACGCGACGGCTTTCGCCAACTCGCGGGAATGCGCGTCGGCCTCGTCACGAATCATACGGGGCGCGACCGCCGCGGGCGTCAGACGATAGACGTGTTGCGCGAGGCCGCAAACGTCAAACTCGTCGCCCTCTTCGCGCCGGAGCACGGCATCCGCGGCCAGTCGGACGATAAAATTTCCGACCAGAAAGACGAGAAGACGGGGCTGCCCATCTATTCGCTCTACGGCGAGACGCGGCGGCCGAAGCCCGAACAGTTGCGCGAACTCGACGCCATCGTCTTCGACATTCAAGACGTGGGCGCGCGCTTCTACACCTACATCTCCACGCTCGGCAACGTCATGGAAGAGGCCGCGCGTGCGGGCATCCCCGTCTTCGTGCTCGACCGCCCGAACCCGATTCGCGGAAACGAGACGGAAGGCCCCGTCGCGGACGCGGACAAACTCTCCTTCGTCGTCTATCACACGATCCCCGTCCGCCACGGCATGTCCATCGGCGAACTCGCGCGCTTCTTCAACGCCGAGCGCAAGATGAATTGCGACCTGCGCGTCGTCGAGATGGAACGCTGGCGGCGCGCGATGTGGTTCGACGGCACGGGGCAAACTTGGATCAACCCTTCGCCCAACATGCGCAGTCTCACGCAGGCGACTCTCTATCCCGGCGTCGGTTTGTTAGAGACGACGAACGTGTCGGTCGGGCGCGGCACGGACACGCCGTTCGAGATGGTGGGCGCGCCCTGGATCGACGGCGCGCGTCTGGCGAGTTATCTGAATGAGCGGCGCATCGCGGGCGTGCGTTTCGTCCCCGTCAGATTCACGCCGCACGCCTCGGTCTTTCAGGGCGAAGAGTGCGGCGGCATCAATCTGGTCGTCACGGATCGCTCGCAGTTGCGTCCGGTCTATGTCGGGATCGAGATCGCGGCCGCTCTCTATCGACTGCATCCGGACGCGTGGCAGATCGAAAAATACGGGCGGCTTCTGGCCAACGCCGACACGCTCGAACGTTTGAAACGCGGCGAGTCGCCCGAACAGATCGCGCTCTCTTGGCAACCGCGCCTCGAAGAGTTTCGCCGCGCACGCGCGCGCGCTTTGATCTATCGTTAAGAGGAAGGGTAAGGGTTGAAGGTAACAGGAGGGGAAGGGTTGAAAACTTCGATGCGTCAAGTTCGCCGCGCGCTGCGGCCTGTGTCTCTGTTGGCCGCGTTGCTGCTCGTCGTCGCCGCGCCGTCGCGCGCTGTCGCGTGGCACGATACGGGGCACATGCTCGTCGCGCAGATCGCGTATCTCAATTTGTCGCCCGCGGCCAAGGCGCGCGTCGATAAATTGCTCACCGCGCCCGAAGGCCGCCGCCCGCTCATACACCTGTGCGCCACCTATTACACGCCCGCGTGCGAGAAGATTTACGACCCCGTCACCATCGCCGTCTGGATGGACGACTTCAAGGGCGACTCTCTGAACGACGAATATGAGAACTGGCACTACATCAACTACCGCCCGCTCTTCGACGGCGTTCCCACGCGCACCGAGGTCGGGCCGGAGCCGACGAACGTGCTCGACCGCATCAACTGGTGCATCAACACGCTCCGGCGCGGCACTGGGCGCGATAAGACCGACGCCGAAACGCTCGGCTTCCTCTACCATCTCGTCGGCGACGTGCATCAACCGCTCCACACCACCACGCGCTACACCGTGAAGAACCCGGACGGCGACGCGGGCGGCAACGGTTTCGCCATCCAGATGCCGCCCGAAGCGCGCATCAGAAATCTACACGCCTTCTGGGACGCGGCCGGTGGCCGCTTCGGCTTCGAGAGTCCGCGCCGCCCGCTCGATACGGCGTCGCGCGCGCGCCTGCTGGCGCTGGCCGAAGAGATCATGAAAGCCAACCCGGTCGATAAGTCGACGGCCGCGCGCGAACTCGAACCGTTGCGCTGGATCGAAGAGAGCAACACGATTGCGCGCGAGTTCGTCTATCCGAAAACGCGCGAGGGCGAAACGCCGTCGGCCGCCTACACCGCCGAAGCGCAGAGGATTTCCGGCGAACGCATCGCGCTGGCCGGATACCGTCTGGCGCACGTGCTCAACACGCTCTTCGTGGAGAAGCCGAAGCCTGCTGCGGCGGCGACAACGCCTGCCCCTTCGCCGTCTCCGAAAAACTAGAGACCTCTCTCCAATTTTTCGTAGCCGCGCTTAATGTTTGAAAGAAAGTTGTGAGAAAAGTTATTCGGATATGGGCGACAAGAGTTGGAACAGGATTTGCAAATTTAACTTTTCCTTGAAACCCGGATTCGACTCACCGCACAAGGCCGCCGTCGCCGCAATTTGAAAATCGAGAAGCAGTCAACCCGAAGTCGGGCGCTCGGTCGAGCGGCTGCGGCGTGCGCGTGCGCGAGGCCGTCCGGCGGTCTCTGAAAACGTGAGGGCGGGGCGCGCGAGTGATAACGGCACATTATCATTGCCGCTTATTTGCATAATAAGTTTTTTTAGCTTTTAGTTCACTTGCAGTTCAATTACAATGACGCCCAGTCGTCTTACAGGGTTCAGCAGTTTCCGTCCTTCAATCGTGTTTTCAGTTGAATCGTTCGGTGAGGTGTTTGCTGACAGGCAAGTCCGCAACCGCACCGATTGTGCCGTCAGTCCCGCCGCGCGATGGGTTACGCTTTTCGTCCCGCGCCGAAAATGCCGTGCGGGCGCGTCGTCCCAACGGCTGTCTACGCGAACTTCAGAGACACGGAAAGTCCAACCACACTGTCCGGATGCTACAAGGAGCCGAGTACATGAAAATTAAGAGTCTCCCAAGATTTTTGTTGTGCCTCGTCCTGTTGACGAGCGGGGTCGGCGGCGCCGCGGTGCTGGCGCAGGGCACGGCCTCGCGCGTGACGGGGACGGTCGTTGACCCCTCCGGCGCGGTCGTCCCCGACGCCACCGTGACTTTGATCAACGAGGGAACGCAGGTCTCTCTGACCACGCAAACCACCTCGACCGGCACATACACTTTCGACTCCGTGCAGGTCGGAACTTACACGGTGAGCGTGGAGAAATCGGGCTTCAAGAAATTCGTCTCCACGAGCAACCCGGTCAACATCAACCAACCGGCCACGGTCGATGTGGCGCTCGAAGTGGGCGGCATCACGGACGTGGTGCAGGTGGTCGGCTCGGCTGAACTCGTGCAGACGAGCAGTTCCGGCAACTTCGGCAACACGGTCGAGCAACGGACGCTTGAGTCTCTGCCCATCGTCGGCGTGCGCGGGCGCAACCCGCTCGCCTTGATCAACCTCCAGCCCGGCGTCGTCAGCGGCGCGAACACGGGCGGCGGCGTCCATGTCCACGGCTCGCGCGACCGCGCCTTCAACTTCACGCTCGACGGCATCGACATCAACGAATCGAGCGCGGGCGGCTCGAACTTCACGCCGCTCCGTCCAAACCCGGACTCTCTGACCGAGTTTCAGGTCGTCACCGGCAACTTCACGGCCGAACTCGGCCGCAGCAGCGGCGCGCAGGTCACGCTCGTCACGCGTTCGGGGACGAACGACTTTCACGGCAACCTCTTCGAGTTCTATCAAACGCCGCGCTTCATCGCCAACGAGTACAACAACAATTTGAACGGCACGCCGCGCGGCCAGTTCGTCCAACACATTTTCGGCGGCTCGGTCGGCGGCCCCATCATTCGCAACAAGACTTTCTTCTTCACCAACCTGCAACTCCTGCGCACCTCGCAGAGCATCGCGCGCACGCGCACCGTGTTGACGCAAGCAGCCAGACAGGGCATCTTCCGTTACGTGGCCGGTGGGCGGAACAATCCGGCGGGCGTCGCGGGCGCGAGCGTGGACGCAGCCGGCAATCCGCTCTTTCCAAATTGCTCGGCGACCGTTACGACCGCGTGCATCGCCACCTACAGCGTCGTCGCCAATGACCCGTTCAACTTCGGCCTCGATCCGCAGGTGCAGGCATTGATCGGCCTGACTCCATTGCCGAACAACTACGCGGCGGGCGGCGACGGCCTGAACTTCGCAGGGTTCACCTTCCTCGCGCCGCAGAACGAACGCCAGTACGATCTGGTCTTTAAAGTCGATCACAACTTCAACGAGCGCCACGCCATGTACGTGCGCTACGCGCAGGGCGAGCAGAACACGCTCGGCGACGCCGGGAACGGCAACACCAACGGCGGCATCATCGGCGGCGCGGGCGGCCCGCAAGCCTTCCCCGATTCGCCGCGTAACATCGACACTCTGCGCAACCCGAAGAACCTCGCCGTCAACTATCGCTGGACGGTCAGCCCGCGCCTGACGAACGAAGTCGTGGTCGGTTTCAACCGTTTCACCTTCAGCTTCAACAACGCCGACGAGAACGCGGACATGAATTCGCCTTTGCGCTTCGACTGCCCGTTCGCGGGCACGTCCGGCTGTCTCGACCTCACCAACCCGCTCGACAACACGCCCATCATCAACAACGCGCGCAGCATCCGCACCTATCAATTCGTGGACAACGTCAGTTGGCTGCGCAACGCGCACACGTTCAAGTTCGGCACGAATTTGCGCTACCAGCAGCACCTCGACGACCGCGGGCAGGCGGCCGGTTTCTACATCAACCCGCAGGTCGATTTCAGTCGCACCACCAACCCGCCGCCCGCGAACCTGACCTCCCCGGCCGGCATCAACGCCGCCAACGACCGCCCGCGCTTGCAGAGTCTCTATAACGTTCTGCTCGGTCGCATCGGCAACGTCGGCCAGGGCTTCGTGGCCTCGAGCGACACCGCGTTCGGCGCGGCCGGGTCGCGTTTCCCCTTCGACGCGCGTTATCCCGAATACGATTTCTACGCGCAGGACACCTGGAAGATTCGTCCGAACCTGACGTTCGATCTCGGACTGCGCTACGAGATCAAAATCTCTCCGAGCTCGGCGGGCGAACTGCCCATCCTGCGCCCCGACCGCGCGCTTCGCATCGGCGAAGCCCCGTCGAACACGGTGCGTTGGGTTGAGGGCAAACTCTTCGACAGCGATTGGAACAACTTCGCGCCCACCGTCGGCCTCGCGTGGGATCCGTTCGGCGACGGCAAGACCTCCGTGCGCACGAACTTCCGTCTCGCCTACGACCGCATGAACACGTTCGTCTTCTCTTCGTTCATCTACAACACCGCGCCCGGCGCCACCTTCGCCGCCTTGAACTCGACGGCCGGTTCGCTCGCCAACGAGCAGGGTCGCCTGCGCTTCGGCATCCCGGCGGTCGCGCCGCCCGCCGGCGTTACGCCCGAAGCGCTTCGCCAGCCCGCGCCCTTCTCCGGCAACAGCACCACGGTCATCGATCCGAGCCTGCGCTCGCCGAAGACGTATCAGTGGGGCGCGAGTTTGCAGCGCGAGATCGGCTGGGGTTCGGTGGTTGAAGTCAACTACATCGGGCGCAAAGGCATCGGCCTCTACGGCGCATACGATGTGAATCAGGTGGACATCTTCCGCAACGGATTCCTCGAAGGCTTCAACGCCGTGCGCTCTGCTTTCCTCACGAGCCCCGACTGCTTCCCGACCTTCAATGCGACGCGCTGCCCGACCTCGATTCCGGCCAACGCCAGCCCGCTCATCAACAATTTGCTCTCGGCCGATACGTCGCGCGGCGCGCTCACCGGCTCGCAGTTCTTCGCCTCTCTGTTCTCCACCGACATCCCGCTCGGCTCGGTGGCGAACACGGCCGACACGCTCGCGCGCCGCACCATCTCGGGCGTGCCGACCATCGTGCGCAGCGGGTTCAGCCCGTTCTTCTTCCGTCCCTATCCGCAGTTCTCCGGGGCGGTCAACGTCATCGACAGCAACGACTATTCGTTCTACAACGGGCTCGAACTGCAACTCGCGCGTCGCTACAGCCGCGGCCTGAGCTATCAGGTGGCCTACACGCTCTCGAAGTCGATGGACACGCGTTCGTTCGACCCGGCCTTGACCGTCGCCGGGCGCGGCACGACTCAGACGGCCTCGAACACGCCTTACAACGTCCAGAATCGCCGTCTCAACTACGCGCGCTCCGACTTCGACCGCCGCCACGCCCTGCAAGGCTATCTCGTCTACGACATACCGCTCGGCAAAGGGCGTCAGTTCTTGCAAAACGCGAACCCCGTCATCGACCGCATCATCGGCGGCTTCCAACTCGCCAGCTCGTTCATCTATCAATCCGGCCGCCCGTTCACCGTCTATTCGGGCGCGAACACGATCAGCAACGTCTTGCAAACGCCCGCCAACTGCAACGGGTGCAGCCCCGACCTCGGTTCGGTCGTGCAGGAGTCGGGCACGAACTTCTTCTTCACGCAGGAGCAGCGCGCGCTGTTCTCCACGCCTGCGCCGGGCGAGTTCGGCAACACGGGACGCAACTATTTCACCGGCCCGAAATTGTTCAATCTCGATCTGATGCTCGGCAAGAAGATTTACTTCACCGAGTCGACGAACCTCGAACTGCGCGCCGAGATGCAGAACGCGACCAACACGCCGGCCTTCGATTTCCCGACGGCCATCGTAACGAACAGCACCTTCGGGCGCATTCGCGGCTCGGTCGTCAACACGGCGCGCCGCGTGCAGTTGGCCGTGAAGTTCAACTTCTAGTAAATTGAGCCGCTCGCGCTTGACCGCTC
Organism: Pyrinomonadaceae bacterium; assembly: GCA_036387235.1. GTDB lineage: Bacteria > Acidobacteriota > Blastocatellia > Pyrinomonadales > Pyrinomonadaceae > JAIVJZ01. Next base: position 132,370 of record DASVUD010000038.1, on the reverse strand, counting down.
GATTTACCGCCGCCGCAATTTAGCCTGCGCGCGCCGACTCTCCGGGACGAAGCCGCCTTCGGTTTCGTCCCGGAGAGTCGCAAACCCGACTTAACGAATTTGAGCGGGCGTGCTCAAGATGAGAAATTACTTCGGCCGTGAGTTTCAGCCACAGGCATCTTCGAAAGCAGTACGTCCTTATACGTGAATTCCGGAAACCACGGTTTGCAGGCTTGAGCGCGGAGGCGGGAAGCGCCGCAAAACGGAAATTCTCTGACAGACGAAAAGGAATCAACCCGAAAAGGAATCAACCAATGAGACACCATTTAAAGATCGCATGTCGCATGCTCGTTCTATCGCTCATGCTTGGCGTGGGACTGAGCCTTGCGCATGCGCAGGATGTAACCGGAGCGATCAACGGCATCGTCACGGACACCACCGGCGCGGCCGTCGCGGGCGCGACCGTGACCATTACCGACGAAAGTAAAAATATCGTCGTGCGCACCGTCACGACGGGCGAAAGCGGAGAATACTCCGCGCCGTCGCTGCTCGTCGGAGTCTATTCGGTGACCGTCGAAGCCCCGAATTTTAAGAAGTCCATTCAAACAGGTATCAAAGTCGATGTCGGCCAGCGTCGTTCCGTTGACCTCAATCTGGAGGCGGGGAACATCGCCGAAACCGTGACGGTCGAAGCCGACCCGGTGGCGGTTGAACTGACGACGGCCTCGGCCTCAACCGTCATCAACGGCGATCAGGTGCGCGAACTCTCCATCAACAATCGCAACTTCGTCCAACTCGTGACGCTCGCGCCGGGAGTCAGCAGCGACCTCTCCGATCAGGTTTACGTCGGCAACGTCAACCCCGAAGGGCAGGCCAATACGGTCAACATCTCGGTCAACGGCTCGCGCAGCAGTCAGAACACTTTTACGGTTGACGGCGCGGACATCACCGACCGCGGCTCGAACATCACGATTCAGGCTTTCCCCAGTGTCGATTCAATCGGGGAATTCAGAGTCTTGAGAAGTTTGTATCCGGCCGAATCCGGCAGCAGCGGCGGCGGGCAGGTTAACGTCGTGACGCGTTCGGGCGGGGAACAGTTCCACGGCTCGCTCTTCGAGTTTGTGCGTAATGAACGGCTCAACGCCAACGATTTTCTCAGCAACCAGACCGCCCCGGTCGGGCGCACTCCGGAGGGCAAAGCCAAACGCCGCCCGTTCCGCTATAACAATTACGGTTTTACGGTCGGCGGCCCGATCTACTTCTTCAACTTCGGCGAGGGCGCGCAAGGCGGCGTCGTGTCAAAACTGGCGCGGACGTTTTTCTTCTTCTCCGAAGAGCAGCGTCGTGACCTGCGCTACCCGACTTTGACCTCGACCGTTCCCGACGCGAATCTGAGGCAAGGTATTTTCCCGATCCCCGTCTGCATCAATCGCAACGACGTGGCGGGCGCAACCTGCACGGGCGCAAACATCCTGCCCGCAGGCACGCGTCTGCCCGCCAATCTCCTGAACCCGGCCGCCGCGGCCTACATCAATCAGATCTACAACAAACTGCCGCTGCCCACGCCGGGCACTTTCAGTCTCATCTCGGCGGCCGTCAACAAGGCCGATTTCCGTCAGGAGATCATCAAGATCGATCATAGTTTCACCGACACTCTGTCGGCCTTTTATCGCTACGAAAACGATAAAATCCCGACGCTCGATTCCAACGCGCTCTTCTCCAGCGGGTCGGGCTTGCCCGGAGTTTCTACCACGCAAACGAATTCTCCGGGGCGCACGCACACGTTTCAAACCACTTACGCGCTCAGCTCGCGCGCCATCCTCGAAGGCCGTTACGCTTACTCTTACGGCGCAATTCTCAGCGAGAATATCGGTCTGATCTCGCTGCGTAACTCCACCAACCCCGTCACGCTGCCTTTCACCAACACGCGCGACCGCATCACCTCGGTGGCGGGCAACGGCTTCAGCAATATTCAGGGTTTCGGCCCCTACGATAACTTCTCGAACAAGCATATCGCGGGCGCGAGCCTGAGCCTCATCAATGGCGGCCATACGATGAAGTTCGGCGGCAACTATTCCAAGTATCGCAAGAACGAGAATGCTCTCGTCCTCGATGCCAACGGGGCTAATCAGGGAATTTTCACCGCCTTCTCCACTACCCTCCCGACGGGAGTGACGTCCAATACGACCAATCAAAACTTACAGCGCTGGGCTAACTTCCTCGTCGGCAACGTCCAGACCTTCGTGCAAGGTAAGTTCGATTACACGGGCGACCTGCGCCAGCACAACTACGAAGCCTACGCGCAAGACGAATGGCGTTTCCGACCGAACCTGACCTTGTATTACGGCGTTCGTTATTCGCTCTTCAGCCAGCCGACGGACAATAACGGGCGGCTCTCGAATTTCGACCCTAGACTCTACAGCGCGGCCAATGCGCCGCAGGTCACGGGCGCGGGCAATCGCGTCGCCGGAACGGGCAATTTCTGTAACGGCCTGTACGTCAATGCACGGAATTACCAGACCGCAACCAACTGCACGCCGACGGTTTCGCCTTTCGGCAATCAAGTCGTCGAAACGCCGAAGAACAACTTTGCGCCTCGTTTCGGGCTCGCGTGGGATCCTTTCCGCGAAGGTAAAACTTCCATCCGCACCGGCTACGGCATCTACCACGAACAGATTTTGTCGGGCTGGCTCTTGCAGATGATCGGGCAGAATCCGCCGTATCAGGAGAATTTCACGATCACCAATACGCGTCTGGATAATCCGGGCGCGGCCGCGACCGCGCCACCTTCGGCGGCGGCCGCATCTATTCGCGGGATGGATCCGGACTGGCACACGCCTTACACACAGCATTGGTCGCTCGACGTGCAACATCAGTTGACGCGCAACACCGTCGCCTCCATCGGCTACTACGGCTCTAAAGGAACGCACCTGATCGGCGTGGTTGAAATTAACGAACTCCAGCCGGGACAGGCCGTCAATTCCCAGTGTGCGTCGGGCGCGAACACCTTCCAGACTCCGGGCACGACGCTCGTCCCCTGTCTGGTTGCCGGCACGGGCTTCTTCTCCACGGCGGCGACGAATATCGTCGATCAGATTCGCCCCTTTAGAGGCTATCGCTCCATCACCATGTTGTCGCCGCGCTTCAACTCGAATTACCACAGCATGCAGGTCTCGGCACAGCATCGTTTCGCGCGCGAGTCGCAGGTGAATCTCGCTTATACGTGGTCGAAAAATCTGACGGATTCGCAGAACGACCGTTCGAACGCGCCGCAAAATTCCTACGATATCAGGAGCGAGTACAGCCGGGCTGCTCTCGACCGTCGCCACGTTTTCTCCCTGAATTACATTTATGAATTGCCGTTCTTCAGGAATCAACAGGGCTTCACGGGTAAATTGTTGGGCGGCTGGCAGGCTTCCGGCATCATCTCCTACAACACGGGGCTGCCGTTTACGGTGACAACTTCCAGCTACGATCCGGGTGGACTCGGTTTCATCCCGGCGGCCATCGCGGGCGGGCGGCCGAACCTGCTCTGCGACCCGAACGAAAACGCGCCCCACACGCAACAGCAGTATTTCAACACCGCTTGCTTCGAGGCGAATCCTGCTTCGACGGCAACCAACCTCCGCAACACTCCCGGATCGGCCGGGCGCGGTGTGGTCGAAGGGCCGAGCACTTCGCGCGTGGATTTCACGATGACGAAGAACATTCGCTTCAACGAAAACATGCGCCTGCAACTGCGCGGCGAAGCCTTCAACATTTTCAACCATACGAACTTCCGCACCATCGGTACGAACGTGACGCTGGCGACCTTTGGACAGGTGACGGCCGTGCGCGACCCGCGCACGATCCAACTCGGCGTGAAGTTCTACTTCTAAACCGGAGAAACCGACTTTAATTCCGACGAGAGAGCCGCTGGACTTGTTCGTCCGGCGGCTCTCTTGTTGCATCATCCGAATGAAGAGGAACCTGTTCGAGTATGTCGAATGAAAGCAGCAGGCTCTGCCTGACGAATGGGCGGATCGTCTTCCCCGACGCAGTCAGGGACGACCTCGACCTCCTCGTCAGCGGCACGCGCATCGAGGGCTTCGTTAGTAAATCCGTAGCGAAGGATGCGGGCGATCCGGCCGTCATCGATCTCCATGGATTGACGCTCTACCCCGGCTTCATCGACGTGCACATTCACGGCGCGGCCGGCGTCGATACGATGGAAGCGTCGGCCGCCGAAGACCTCTCGCGCGTCGCGGCCTTCCTTGCGCGCGCGGGCGTCACCGCTTGGCTGCCCACGCTCGTGCCCGCGCCACACGAAGATTACGCGCGCGCCGTCGCTGCGATTGAGGACTTGATAACCGTGCAGGACGAACCGGCGCGCGCACCCGTCGCACGCGCCCTCGGTCTCCACTACGAAGGCCCTTTCATCAACAGCGCACAGTGCGGCGCGCTCCGCCCGCCCTACTTTCGCACGTTCCGTCAGCCCGCAGACCTCGACACGCTGCCCGTCGCACGCGCGCCGCACGCGCTTCGCATGATCACGGTCGCGCCCGAAATCGAAGGCGGCGTCGAACTCGTCCGCGAACTTCAAGCGCGCGGCTGGATCGTTTCCATCGGCCACACGCGCGCCTCCACCGACACGCTCGACCGCGCCTTTGAAGCGGGCGCGCGCCACATGACGCATTTCTTCAACGCCATGTCGCCGCTTCATCAACGCACGCCCGGCCCCGTCGGTTGGGGACTCGTGCGCGACGACGTGACCTGCGACATCATCGCCGACGGCCAACACGTCGCCCCGCTCGCGCTCCGTCTCGCCCTGCGCTGCAAGACGCCCGAACGCCTCTGTCTCATCAGCGACGCCGTCTCGCCCACCGGACAGGGCGACGGCGAGTTTCGCATCTGGGGCGAGACGATCAAGGTCGTGGCCGGGCGCACGGAGAACGAGCGGGGCAGCATCGCCGGTTCCGTCAGCACCATGCGCGACGGCGTGCGCCAGATGCTCGCACTCGGCGTCGCTCCCCCGGACGCGGCGCGCATGGCTTCAACCAACCCCGCGCGCCTGCTCGGCGTCGCAGATACTCACGGCACAATCGCGGAGGGGAAACGCGCGGACATCGTCGCGCTCGACGCACAGGCCAACGTGCGCCTCACCTTGATCGGCGGCCGCATCGCGTTTGACGGATTGGAGCGTTAACCGAGTGCGGCGCAGCTTGTCGATTGGAAACAAATTGCGTGGGTTGAAGATTCAGGATTCAACACAACGGGCGCGTTGAAAGTTTTCAAGCGCGTTTGGGGCGAAAGCCGAAAGCCCAGAAGCCGGAGGCGACGAGCGTGGGCAGGACGACGAGTGATTGAAGGAGAAAGGCGATCACGTCGTTGCGCATCTCGCCTTTGTAGTCGAGGCCGTTGACGCCGATGAAGGAGGCGACGAGCGTGACGAGCCAATTGGCGTAAGCGGGGACGGCGACCGCGACGGCGAGGCGGCGCAAACCGCGCGTGCCGTAATGTAGAAACTCGAAACTCCACGCCACCGCGAGCAGCCACAGGCCGCCGAGCAGTGCATTGAGGTGCGCGGCCAGAGCCATGCGCGGCATCCCGACGACGACCTTGCCCGTCAGCGCCGCCGCCGACCACAGCCCCGTCACCATCCCGATGAAGAACAACAACGCGCCCGCAAACGCCAACTGCTTACGAAGTGGATTTTGATTCATAACTGGTGAATGGTAAATGGTGAATGGAAAGATGGCGAACGGTGAATCGTAAATAGTGAATAGTAGGGAACGGCTTTTCACCATTCACCATTTACCATTCACCATTTACCATTCACCATTTTCTCTACCTGAGAGGCCGCGCGCAATGATACACTACGCGCCCGCATGCCGTTCAAGAATCTCTCGACTCCGATGCAACTCAAAAATTTCTGCTCGCTGATTGTCGTCGCCGCAAGCCTTTTGGCGACCGCTCCCGGCGCACGCGCGCAAAGTCTGATGGTCGATCTCGTCGTCGTTAACGCCAACGTTCGCACGATGGATAAGGCGCACCCCGTGGCCGAGGCCGTCGCCGTCTACGGCAACCGCATCGCCGCTGTCGGCACGAACGCCGAAGTACGCAAACTCGCGGGCGCGCGCACGCGCGTCATCGATGCGCGGGGCGCGCTCGTCCTGCCCGGCTTCAACGACGCGCACGTCCATTTCATAGAGGGCGGCGGCCATCTCGCCAGCGTCCAACTGCGCGACGCGGCCAGCCCCTCGGAGTTTGCCGAACGCATCGGCCGCTTCGCCGCGAAGACGCCGAAAGGCCGCTGGGTCATGGGCGGCGATTGGGATCACGAACGGTGGCCGGGCGCGCCTCTGCCGACGAAAGAGTTGATCGACCGCGTCACGCCCGATCATCCGGTCTTCGTCAACCGGCTCGACGGCCACATGGCGCTCGCCAACAGCGTCGCGCTCAAACTCGCCGGAGTGACGAAGGAGACGAAAGACCCGGACGGCGGTTTGATCGTGCGCGACCCACAGACGGGTGAGCCGACCGGCGTGTTGAAAGACGCCGCGATGGCCTTCGTCTACGCGAAGATTCCCGCGCCGTCGTTTGAGGAAAAACTCGAAGCCGCGCGCGCCGCGACCGAGCACGCGGCGCGCCTCGGCGTGACGAGCGTGCAAGATATGTCGGCGGGCGCGGACGTGGGCGTCTACCAGATATTGGCGGCGCGAGGTGAGTTGAAAACGCGCGTCTATGCCGTCTCGCCTCTGCCGCGTTGGGAGCGCATGGCGCAGGCGGGCGTGCGCGCCGGGTTCGGTTCAGACCTCTTGCGCGTCGGCGGTTTGAAAGGTTTCGCCGACGGCAGTTTGGGTTCGACCACCGCGCTCCTCTTCGAGCCGTACAACGACGCGCCCGCGACGCGCGGCCTCCCTGCGGATGAGATGTTTCCCGAAGGCGAGATGCAACGGCGCGTCGCGTCGGCCGACGCCGCCGGGCTGCAAGTGATGATTCACGCCATCGGCGACAGCGCCAACGACCGCATCCTCTCCATCTATGAAGCGGTCGCGAAAATGAACGGCGCGCGCGACCGTCGCTTCCGCATCGAGCACGCGCAGCACCTCCGCGCCGCGGACATCGTGCGTTTCGCGCGCGGCCGCGTCATCGCTTCGATGCAGCCCTATCACGCCATCGATGACGGGCGCTGGGCTGAAAAGCGCATCGGCCACGAACGCGCGCGCACCACTTACGCCTTTCGCTCTCTGCTCGATGCCGGAGCCGTGCTCGCCTTCGGCACAGACTGGTACGTCGCCCCGCTCGATCCCATCCAGAGCCTCTACGCGGCCGTCACGCGCCGCACGCTCGACGGCAAGAATCCCGACGGCTGGATACCCGAACAGAAGATCACGGTCGAAGAAGCCGTGCGCGCCTACACCGCGGGGTCGGCCTACGCGGAGTTCGCCGAAGACTCTAAGGGCACGCTCGCGCCCGGCAAACTCGCAGACTTCGTCTTGCTCTCGCAGGACATTTTTCAAATCAACCCCGCCGAGATCGAGCGGACGAAAGTTCGCTTGACGATAATGGACGGCCGGGTCGTCTACGAAGCGAAGCCATAGACGGAGGGCGCGCGTTTGGAATTCACCTTCGTCGAAGGTCTGCGGACGCTGAAACTCGATCTCGTCTTGACACTCGCGCTCGCCGCGCTGTTTCTGTTCGCGGGCGGCGCGGTGCAACGCCGCGTCGCGTTTCTGAAACGCGCGAGCATTCCGGCGGCGGCCATCGGCGGGTTGTTGTTCGCGCTGCTCGTGATGCTCTTGCGCTCGCGCGGCACGCTCGGCATCGCGCTCGACACCTCGTTGCGCGCTCCCTTGCAGATCGCTTTCTTTACTACCATCGGCTTCGGGGCGACTTTGAAGTTGCTCGGCGCGGGCGGATGGCGAATGATCCTCTTCTTCCTCATCGCCTCGTTTGCAGGCGTGTTGCAAAACCTCGTGGGCTTAGGCGTCGCCGTCGCGCTCGGCGCGCCCGCCGCGCTCGGCGTCATCTGCGGTTCGCTGACCTTGACGGGCGGCCCGGCGACGGGGCTGGCTTTCACGGCGGAGTTCGAGCGTTTGGGCGTGGCGGGCGCGGGCGCGCTCATCATCGCGTCGGCCACGTTCGGCATCTTCGTCTCAAGCCTCGTCGGCAATCCGGTCGCTACAATGCTGATTCGTCGCCGTCGTCTCGCCGCGCCGCGCGAAGAGGTCAGACGAGATGAGACGGAAGAGTTCTGGGCCATCGGTGCGACGGGCAGGTTCGACGATGCGGACGAAGAGAGAGACGTGGCGACCGGAAGAGACGCGGGCGGCGGGTCGTCTCTCGCGGGTGCGGAGCTACTGCGAAACTTGCTCATGCTGCTCGCGGTGATGGGCGTGGGCGCGCTGCTCGGCTTGGCCTTGTCGAAAATTTACATCGCGGGTCGTGCTTTAACGCTTCCGGCTTACGTGGGCGCGATGCTCGTGGCCGCAGTGGTACGTTACTTGGACGACCGCTTCGGTTGGTTTCGGCTCGACATGCGCGCGATAGAGGCGCTCGGCGGCGTGGCGCTCGCGCTCTTTCTGGTCATCGCTTTGATGGATTTGAAACTGTGGCAACTGGCGGGTCTGGCCGTCCCCATGCTTTTGATACTCGCCGTGCAAGTTGTTCTTATGATACTTTACGCCGTCCTCGTTACGTTCGTCCTGATGGGACGCGATTACGAGGCGGCGGTGACGACGAGCGGGCACATCGGGTTCGGTCTCGGCATCACGCCGAACGCCGTCGCCAACATGGAGGCTCTGACCGCACGCTACGGCCAAGCGCCGCGCAGCTTTTTGATCGTGCCCGTCGTCGGCGCATTCTTCATAGACTTCTCGAACGCGCTCGTCATCACGCTGTTCGCCAACTTCCTGCGTTGAACGTCAACTCCGTTATGTCGAAGAGAAAATCACTCTGCTTCGCTCTCGTCGCGCTCGCCGCGGTTGGCCTGCACGTCTTCGCCTCGCGCGTCGCGGCGCAAGAGAAAACGAAGACACACGCCGCGACGCAAGGGGCGCAAAAGATCGAGGCCGTGCCGTCGCCCGCCCTGCAAGCGATTGTTGACGAAGCGGCGCGGGAAGTTTTGCGGCGCTTCGCGGACAAGAAACTCGCGGAGAACCAACTGGCGATCACCTTGATTGACCTCCGTGACGCGGAGCGACCAGCGATAGGAAGTTTTCGCGGCGAGGAACGCATCTACACGGCGAGCGTCGTCAAACTGTTCTATCTGGCGGCGGCGCATCGCTGGCTCGAAGACGGGCGCTTGAAGGAGACGGCCGAACTCACGCGCGCCCTGCGCGACATGATCGTCGATTCGTCGAACGACGCGACCGGCTACGTGCTCGACGTGTTGACGGGCACTTCGAGCGGCATCGAACTGCCGCCCGCCGAGATGCGCAAGTGGCAGGAGCGGCGCAACGCCGTCAATCGCTATTTCGCCTCGCTCGGCTACACGAACATCAACGTCAACCAGAAGACTTTTTGCGAAGACGCCTACGGGCGCGAGAACTTCGGGCGCGGCGCGAACGGCGAGAATCGCAACAAGCTGACGACCAATGCCACGGCGCGCCTCTTGGCCGAAATTGCCACGCGCCGCAGCGTCACCCCGGCGCGCTCCGGGAAGATGCTCGAACTGCTCAGACGCGACTTCACGGGCAAGAGCAGCGACCCGGACGATCAAGGGCGCGGCTTCACCGGCATCGCACTGAAAAATTACGAAGGCGCGCATCTCTGGTCGAAAGCGGGCTGGACGAGCAAGGTGCGCCATGACGCCGCCTACATCGAACTGCCCGGCGGCGCGCGGTTCGTCCTCGTCACCTTCACCGAAGGCCACAGCGACGAACGCGACATCATCCCGTCGGTCGCCGAAGTCGTTCTCAAAAGAATGATAAAGCAGTGACAAGTGACGAGTGACGAGTGACGAGTTAAATGCTAACCGAGCATGAGATGAGTTAAATGCTAATCGAGCATCAAAAGTTATCTGTAGAGATGAACGCCTTGATGGTTGTTCCCATAGACCGAGATGGGTGCGGCGGTTGTTATCAACGAACTTCAGAGTTTGTCTGACTTCTTAACTTGTCACTTGTCACTTGTCACTCGTCACTGCTTTTGAGCCACGATGGCGAGCTTCGTCCAGCCGATGATGTCGGTGGGGGGGAAACGATAGCGTGAGACGATGCGGAGATAGCGTTCGGTGTCGGCGTCGACTTCCGCGGGCGGGTGGGTCTTGAAGCGGAACAAGATTTCGAGGAAGGTACTGGCGGGCGATGGGCGCACGGGCAGGTGAAAGAGGTGGCCGCCCGGTTTGAGCACGCGCGCGAGTTCACCGAGGCCGTCGCGCAAAGGCACGTATTCGAGTGCGCCGCTGGTGGCGATGAAGTCGAAGGTCGCGTCGGCGAAGGGCAGCGAGAGCAGGTTCGCTTGGAGGAATCTGACCCGGTGTTGTGGTCGCCCGCGCAACTCCTCCGCGACGGCCTGCCGCGCTTTTTTGAGCGACGAGGCCGACAGGTCGATGGCCGTGATGTGAGCGGGACGCGTGAGCGTGCGTAGCAGTGCGAGCGTCAAGAGTCCGGTGCCGCACCCGGCGTCAAGAATTTGCGCGCCGTCCGCGACGGGCACGGGATGCTCGCGGAAATAGCGTTCGAGCGAGCGCCCGTAGCCGTTGAACTTGAAAGTCAGGTCGTAGAGGCGCGCGATGCGGTCATAGAGCGAGCCTGCGCGGTTGCCGTCGTCGATGGTCGTGATGCTGGTATGTTGTTGTGCCATGCGCGCTCTGTTTGACGCTCCTTAAACGCGCCGGTTCGCCCGCCTCTTCAAGAAGTAAACTTCAGACGCCTGTCGGTCGTAAGACCGGGCGGAAGTCTAAGGAACAAGGGGAATCCGGGGGGAAGAAGTTGTACGTAAATTACAGGACAGGACACTTATACAAAGACTCTGGCGAGACTTCAAGGAGACCCTTCGTGTTTGAGACAGAACAAGACGTGCTGGATTGGTACGAAGCGCAGCCCCGCGCACTGACCAAAGAGTTTTACGATTCCGTGAATTGGAAAGAGGTGCGCGAGCATCCGCTTTCGCCCGCCTTCAAAGATGTCATCGTCTACATGCGCGACGTGGAGAGTTTTACGGAGATTTACTACGAAGAACTGCTGCGCACGCCGACGGGCAAGAATCCGGTCATCAATAAGTTTATGGAGCGTTGGAGCGTGGAGGAGAACGAGCACGCCGCGCTGCTCAATCGCTTTTTGAACGAAGCGGGCTATCCGACGAGCGAGCACTGGCAGGCCGAGGCGCGCGCGGCCATCCCCTTCCGTTACACCTTCGAGAATCGCCTCTACCCGCTCATCACCAACTGCTTCGGCAAGTATTTCTCCGGCGCGCACATGGTCTGGGGCGCGATCAACGAGATGACGACGCTGCAAGGCTACCGCCGACTCTGGGACTTGGCAGGGCATCCCGTGCTCGAACAACTCTTGCGCGCCGTCGCGCGCGAAGAGTCCGTGCACACGCATTTCTATTGGAGCATCGCCCGTCTCAAACTTGAGCGTTCCGGCTACTCGCGCGCGCTCGCGCGCTTCATCATCGGAAAATTCTGGTCGCCCGTCGGGCAGGGGACAAAGCCGCAAGCCGAGACCGATTACGTGATCGCGACGCTGTTTCGAGGCAAGGACGGCGTGGAGTTTTTCGACCAAAACGTCAACGCGCGGTTGCAACTGTTGCCCGGCTTCACGGGGCTGGAAAATGTCTCGCAGCGAATTGCGCGGATCGCTCTGTAGCAGTTATCCTCTGCGTCTATGAGACGCAAACTTCCCATCATTATCATCGCCGTCGCGCTGGTGGCGGCGCTCGGGGGCGGCGCGCTGATGATGCGCTCGTCTGAGAATTCGACCACGCAGACGGGCATCTCGCAACTGCCGCCCACCGTGACGACGAACACGCCGCCCGCCGGCCAGACGGCGACGGCGACACCGCCGCCGCAGCAACCGCGCCCGGCCGTGCCTCCGAGCGTGCAAAACGCACACGCGCGCGGTCGCGCCGACGCGCCCATCCTGCTCGAAGAGTACGGCGATTTTCAGTGTCCGCCGTGCGGTTTCCTGCACCCGATTTTGAAGCGCATCGAAGGCGAGTATGAGACGCAGGTGCGCGTCGTGTTTCGCAACTACCCGCTGCCGACGATACACCAGCACGCCCTGGAGGCCGCGCGCGCCGCCGAGGCCGCCGCCTTGCAAGGCAAGTTCTGGCAGATGCACGACCTGCTGTTCGAGAATCAGAACGAGTGGAAAGACACGGCCATCGCGCGCCCCGTCTTTCTCAAGTACGCGCGCACGCTCGGCCTCGACCTCGACAAATTCTCACGCGACATCGACAGCGCGCCCGTCAACACGCGCGTGATGAACGACGAGCAGCACGGCACGGCGCGCGGCGTCAGCAGCACGCCCACCGTCTTTCTCAACGGGCGCGAAGTGCCTTTTGAAGTGGTGAAGGATTACGACAAACTGCGCGCGACCATCGAACAGGAATTGGCGGCGAAGAAATAAGTGAGCGCGAAGAAGAAGGGCAGCGGAGCGCGCGTGGCGGGCGAGCCCACGACGCGCGCCGATAAAGAATCGTCGCGAGCGAATACGGAGTCGCCGCAGACGCCGCAGCGCATCTCGCGTCTTTATGCGCTGGCCGCCGTGGTGGCGCTCGTCGGGTTGGCGGATGCGATCTATCTGACGGTCGAACACATTTCGGGAAGAAGCGTGCGCTGCTCCGTGACGAGCGGCTGCTCGGAAGTGCTCGCCAGTTCTTACGCCACCGTCGGCGGCTACCCGCTCGCATTCTTCGGCGCGCTCGCTTATTTCACGGCCTTCAGTCTCGCCACGCTCGCCGCCTTCGGTTCACCACGCGCCGGAACTTTTTTCGCCGCGCTCGCCGCGCTGATGTTCGCCGCGTCCCTGTGGCTCGTCTACCTGCAAGCCTTCGTCCTGCACGCCTTCTGTCAATACTGCCTGCTCTCGGCCACCGTCTCCACCTTGCTCGCCGTCATCGCACTTGTACATCGCTTAACTGCTTCCAAGTGACTGCCTCAAATCGTTCAACTCACGTCGCGAGATGCGGCGACGCTCAATCGTAGTTCTCTACGTTGAGACCGAGGATGATGTCTCTTTTGGCGAGCCAGACGCCGCCCGTGCTTTTGGTGAGACGGACGATGCCTGAGCCGCAGATGTTGGTGCGCCGCGCGCGTATGTCCGGGGTGAGGAACGGGTCTTCGTCAAACTCCCAAGAGTCGATGAAATATTCGTTCTTGTCCGGCTCTTTGATGATCGGGTGGATGTGCATGGGGATATTGCTGTTCGGATAAGACGCGGGCTTGATCGTGTTGAATTTGTATTCGCCGCGCTCGTTCGTTTTCATCCAGCCGCGCAGGTGTCCGTGGCGGCGCGTGAGTCCCGTCGCGCCCGGCGCGGGCGAATACAGACCCCGCGCGTCCGTGTGATAGACGTAGAGAATCACGCCGGGCGCGGGCGTCAGCCCGTCGCGGCGGTAGATATGGCCGCTCGCTTCCAGAGGCTCGCCCGGCTCCGACGCGGCGGCGATCCGAGTCTCCCAATTCAACTGTGACGGCATACCTTCGTAGATGCCCTCGCACCCGTCGCAATGGCCGCCGACGCGCCGGGTCGCATCACCGGGCGTCGGCGCGGCGGTTCGTGCGAGTTGCGTGTGGGCGGGGCGGGCGCAGCCGAGCAACGCGCCGACGGGCAGCGCGACGGCGAAGAGAGAGGCGTGTTTGAGAAAATTCCGGCGGGTTTCGTCTCGCGGTGCTTTGTTCATCTCAACCTCGTTTCCCGTTCAGAGTCGTTCGTCGATCAGACGACGAGAGTTGTTCGTCTATCAGACGACGCGGGCGACCCTTTGCTTCCAAAAATTTCGGCTGTGCAGGGTTGATACGATTTTTCTAACAACGCGGTTTTGTCTCGCGCTGGCGTCACGCGCGCAGCAGGTAGACGGCCACGGCGATGACGCCCGCGACGAGCAGCACGAGCAGGAGAAGACAACCGGCGACGGCCAATTTGAACTTGCGCGCGCGATTCTCGTCGGGCGGCAGCAGTGGATTCTGCGGGAAGTAAGGCGGCGGTGTTGACGTAGGCATGCAAACGTTCCTCAGGCTCGATGCGAAACTTTAGCTTTCAGTCTCCCTCAATAACTTTAGCTTTCAGTCTCCTTCAATTCTTCCAACTCGCAGCGCAACAGTTCGGCGACGCTCCACGCTTGCGCGATGCAGCCGCGCGGCGTGTGCGGGGCGTCGCCGTCGAAGATTTCGGAGACTTGACCGACGCCCGCCTGCGTCAGATGTTCGCGGAAGCCGCTGAGGAAGCCGCGCGCTTGCCGGAGCGTGTCCGCGTTGCGGCCGTGCGCGCGCAGATAGGCGGTGACGAACGGGCCGATGAGCCACGCCCAGACAGTGCCTTGATGATAAGCCGTGTCGCGCGCATAAGAGTCGCCTTCGTAACGCGGGCGGTAATCCGGATGGCGCGGCGAGAGCGAGCGCAAGCCGTAAGGCGTGACGAGTTCGCGCCGGACGACTTCGACGACCGATGCGGAACGCGCGCCCGTCATAATCGGATGAGGTAGGCTGAGGGCGAAGATTTGGTTGGGACGAATCGAGGCATCCTGCGTGCCGTCCGGGTTGATGCAATCGTGGAGGCAGCCGTCCGCTTCGTTCCAAAAACATCCGTGGAAACTGGCGCGTGCCAGTTCAGCCTGCGCGCGGCAATGGTTGCGCATCCAGTCGTCTCCGGTGCGCGCGGCGATCTCTTCGATGGTGCGCAGAGCGTTGTACCAGAGCGCCTGTATCTCGACGGGCTTGCCCGCGCGCGGCGTGACGACGTAGTCGCCGATCTTGGCGTCCATCCAAGTCAACTGCACGTCTTCCTGTCCGGCGCTGAGCAGCCCGTCTTGGTCTACGCGGATCGAATAGATCGTGCCGCGCTCGTGCCACTCGATGAACTCCGTGAGGCGCGGGTAGAGATGCTCACGCACGAACTCGATGTCGCCGGTGCGGCGCGCGAGTTCGCCGACGGCGTTGACGAACCAAAGCGTGCCGTCCACGTTGTTGTATTCGGGTTCGTCGCCCGCGTCTGGGAAGCGGTTGGGGATGACGCCCTCGCGCATGTGCGCGGCGAAGGCCAGCAGGATTTCGCGCGCCGTCTCCGTTTGGTTGCGCGCGAAGGCGAGGCCGGTGAGCGAGATCATCGTGTCGCGCCCCCAGTCGGTGAACCAGTGATAACCGGCGATCACGGAACTGAGATCGTCGCCGCGTTTGACGAGAAACTGATCGGCCGCCGCGACGAGCGTGCGCAGGTATGCCTCATCTTCGCCGCGCGCTCTTTTTACCTCACGGCTTTCAACTTCACCACTTTCCACATCGCCGCGTTCAACGCTCGCCTTGTCTTTGCTCGAAGCCTTGCCCTGCGCCGTGTTGTTGCTCGCATTGTCGCCGTTCACAGTGTTGCCCGCGTGTGTGACGAGCGCGCGGCGTCGTTCGCGTTCGCGCGCTTCGAGAGTTACGGCGTCCGAGACGCGGCGTTCTTCGGTCGAAGCGATGAGGTCGCAGGAGGTCGCGTCGCCCGCGATGCGCCAGACGAGGAGGCACGGGTTGAAGAGGTCTTCGTGGAAATCGAAACCGCGCGCCTGTTCCTGCGGGTATTCAAAGCGCCTGTACCAGTAGCCTTCGACCGAGACGTGAGCCGCTTCGTGCGCGAGAAACAGTTGCGTGCGGTCGTCCTGTTTGAGCAGGCTGACGAGGTTCGGGCGCAGTTCGGGTTTGAGAAAAATGTCGAGGGCTTCGCGCTGCAAAGAATGGTAATCGCGGAAGGCGACGAGCGGCCGCACCTCAAGGAACGCCTCGCTCGCGCCCGGCGCGTGGACGCGGTAGCGCACCACGGTCGCGCTCTCGCCATGCGGCATGAAGACCGTCTTTTCCACGCGTGCACCGCCCGCTTCGTAGGTGAAGACGGGGAAGGGGTCGAGACGGAAATTCACCTGCGAGCGAAAGCCCTGCGGGTGGACGACCGTAGGTTCGTACATGTTGGTCGAGAGGTCGAAGCGCGCGCCGTCGAGGACGAGCGTCTCCTCCAGTTTCGAGAGCAGCACGACGCGCCCCGTGGGCGGGCGGAGCGCCGCCGTGAGCAGGCCGTGATAGCGACGCGTGTTCGCGCCGGTGATGGAGGCGGAGGCGAAGCCGCCGAGATTATTGGTTTCCAGCCATTCGCGGCCGAGCGCGGCGTCGAGATTTTGGCAGACTTCGGCGTCGAAATTGATCATGTGTTCAGGTCGCTCCTTTGAGGCGGGAAATCTTGTATCACAAAGTCGGCCGCAAGGCTGCAAGAAATAATCCGGCGCGGCGTTCAAACGACGGGGAGAGAATCCGCTGGGGAGAGGTGAACAGTTATGCGTAAAGGTTTGACGATTTTGGCGTGTGTCGGGGTGGTGACGATTTTGGCCGTGATGGCGACGGCGCAAGGCGGCGGCGCGGGGCAAGGGCGACGCGCGGAGCGCGTCATCGAACAGACGCCGGAACATGTCAGGTTCGGCGTCGAAGTGTTGGCGTCGGGCGGGGCGCTCGAAAAATATCCGGCGCGCGGCAGAGTCTACGTCGAAGCGTTCGCGGGCGAAGAGTACGCCGTCAGGTTGAGCAATCCTTTGCCGGTGCGCGTGGCCGTCGCGCTCTCGGTTGACGGACTCAACACGATTGACGCGCGCCGCACCACCGCGCGCGAAGCAAGCAAGTGGGTGATTCCGCCTTACGGTTCGATCACGGTCAGCGGTTGGCAGATGAGTTCCACGCGCGCGCGCCGTTTCTATTTCACCAACGAGCGCGATTCATACGCGAATCGCATCGGGCGACCGTCGGAGATGGGCGTCATCACGGCCGTCTTCTTCCGCGAGCGGCCGACGCGTTCGCAGATCTACCAGCCACCGCGCCCGCTCGAAGCCGACCCGCGCGACGGAGCGAGCAGCGAAGTGAAGCGCAGGCAGGGAAGCGATGCGTCGCCGCCCGCCGCGCGCGCCGAGAGCGGAAACTCCGCCGGACGCCCGACCCCCGCGCCCGACGTTGACGACGAATACGCGGCGACAGGCATCGGCCGCTCGGTGACGAACGACGTGTGGAGCGTGCAGATGGATTTGGAGTCGAACCCGGTGTCGGAGGTGACGCTGCGTTACGAGTTTCGCGATGCGCTCGTGCGGCTCGGCGTGCTGCCGCGCGAGCGTGCGCCGCGTCCCGATCCTTTGCGGCGGCGCGAGCGTGCGCGCGGATTCGAGGACGGGCAATTTTCCCCCGAGCCGTAGGGGGCACGCACGTCTTTCGTCCGCACGCGGGAACAGAACAGGGAAGTGCGGCGTCTAAACGGGCGTGTCTCGATGTGAATGCTCGCGTGCTTCGGGCGAGCCGCGTAGTCTCTGAGTTGAATGATTGATTGACTGAGGTTCACGCAGAGGCGCAGAGAGAGAGATGACGCAGAGGGCGCGGAGGGTTAAGCGATAACTCGTGACGGAGTTTTAGCTTTGCTCGTCCGTCCGAGTCTGAACAGAAATCCGGCGGAGGTCTTTTAAAGATGGCTCAATTCACCGACCCGCTCTCGCACGTGCGCGTGGCCGCGCCGTGCAGCGCCGATTGGGAACGCATGCGGGGGAACGAACGCGTGCGCTTTTGCGACGAGTGCAGCATGAACGTCTACAACTTGTCGAACATGACGAGGAAGGACGCGGAGGCCTTGATTCTGAACACGGAGGGGCGTCTGTGCGTGCGCTATTATCATCGCAAGGACGGCTCGATCCTGACGGCCAACTGTCCCGTCGGCTTGCGTGCGCTCAAGCGGCGCGTGTCCGGGTTTTCGCGCGCCGCCGTCTCTTCGGTCTTGAGTTTCTTCGCCGGGATGGCGGTGCTCGTGGGGCTTGAGCGAGTGCAAAACTCTCTGGAGGCCGCGACTGAGGCGAGCTTCGATCTGATCTCTCCGGTGCCCCTGCCCGTCTCCGAGCCGCAGGAAGAGACACTACCGCCGGACACTTCGGTGAGGATGGGAGACATCGCGCTCGAAACGACAGGACAAGCCGTGCTCGAACCGCGCGGCGAATGGATTGCGGGGAAAGTCGCAGTCACCGGGGAAGCGGATGGAACAGAGTTTGTGCCCGTCGAAACCAAGCCCGTTAAATGAAGCGTAACGCGCCGTCAGTTTATCGTCTGCGTGTTTATCGACGCCGTTTGAGATCGGGCGTGTAGAGTTGTTGGTAAGCGCGATAGTTCGACATCACTTTGAAGACGTACTCCTTCGATTCCGCGAAGCCCACTTCGGCAGAGAAGACTCCCGCGTCGGCATGCCCGGCGCGACGCACCCAACGCACGACGTTGTCTTCGCCGCCGTTGTACGAAGCGGCGACGGCCTCCGGTAAATTCGGAAACATGCGGAAGAGATCGGCCAGATAAGCCACGCCGATCCCAATGTTCACCTCCGGCCGGTAGAGATCATCCTCACTCACATTACTGAATCCCGCCCCAGCCCCGTACTTCGCGGCGATCTCCGGCGTCAGTTGCAACAGCCCGCGCGCGGCGGCCGGAGAGCGCGCCTGCGTCTTAAAGCTGCTCTCGCGGCGCATCACGGCCAGCACGAATCGCGGATCAACGTTCTGTTTCGCCGCCGCACGCAAAAGCACCTCGCGGTACGGCGCGGGATAGAGCGTGGCGGCGGCGTCCGCCTCGCGACGCACGGAGAGTTCGCGCGCGTCGGCGGCGCGGCGCGAGGCGTCGCCGAGTTCTCGCAGACGCGCCGTGGCGCGCCAGCCGTAGTAAGAAGCGACGCGGTCGGGGATGGCTTGATAAGCAGAGGCGGCCTGCGTCGTCTGCTTCGACTGTTCGAGCGCGAAGCCGCGCAGGTAGTCGATTTCGTTCGCGGTGGTCTGGACGGCGGGCGTGAAGCGCGCGCTACGTTGTAGTTCGTCGGCCGTGCGCAGAGCCGCCGGCCAGTCGCGCGTGGACACTTCGAGACGCAGGCGCGCGAAGAGTGCGTTGGCGTCAGTCGGCGTGCCGCTGAAACGTTCGCGCGTGCGCGCGATCCAGCGCAGCGCCTCTTCGTTTCGCCCGGCCTCGCGCCAACTGTCAATCGCGTTCAGATAAGCGTTCTCGATGCGCTCGCCTTGCGGGAAGCGCGCGACGTATTCGCCGTAACGCGTCGCGGCTTCGGCCGTGCGGTCGAGACGCAAGAGCGTCGCGGCGACATAGTAATAACCGTCGCGGCCGTCTTTGTAACCGGCGAAGTCGCGCCCCAGTCTTTCGAAAAAGGGAAGCGCCTCGGCGTAGCGGCGCTCTTGATAGAGGGAGCGACCCATGCCGAAGAGAGCGGCGGGCACGTTCGTATCGGTCGGGTAACGCGCGATGAGCGTCTGCCAGTGTTCGCGCGCTTCCGCAAAGGCGCGGTTGGCGTGATAGGCGGCGGCGCGGCGCATGTGTTCGGCCGGGGCGAGTTGCGGGAGTTGGCCGTCGGGCGTGCGCCCTTCGCGGTCGAGCCGGCGCGCATTGGTCAGCGCCGCGTCGCCCTGCCCTTCGGCCGCCGCCCGGTCGGCTGCGTCCGCATAATCGAAGAAGCCCGCGACGTTTGAAACTGCCGCCGGTTGCACCGCGACGTTGGAGACCGATGCGGGTTGCACCGCGACGTGCGTACAGGCCGGGGCGCAGGCGAGCGTCAAGAGACCGGCGAAAATGTATTGAGGCAAGGAAACAAACATAGACTTCGCAAAGGCGATGCTCAGGAAACGAAGTTCAGACTCGCACCGGGGAAACAAAATTTTATCGCGCTCGATTGATCGCCTGCTGCCATGGGAGGCGGGAAGCGGCGCGCGAGTTCGATGCGCGTCGGGCGGGCGCGCGTGCGCCGCCAATGGCGGGGAGAGCAAGAAAGGCGACCGGCCGAAGCTATAGACTTCGAGATGAAAGCGGAGCGTGGCTTCAGCCGGCCGGGGAGAGAGTTTAGATGTTGCTGCCGCAGGACGGGCAACCGCAATCGCAGTCGATGGTGGTCGTGCCCGCTTTGCCCTGACAGTAGGCGCTGCAATATTTCTCGCCCTCGTCCGCGTCGCAAGTGCAACTGGCGTTGGCGCATTTCTTTTTGTTGTCGTCGGCCATAAGTTCAATTCTCCTTCAAAGGTGGATGGGTGCTTCGCGGCCATTTTAACAGCCAACCCGCGCATCTTAAAACTCGACAGCGACACGCGCCGTCACGTCATGGAGTGCTCGCCTCTCGGCCGTCTTCAAGTATCTCGAAACTCGAAACGATCTCCGCGCCCGGACTGAGCGTGGCGGCGACGCTGCAATACTTCGTCTCGGACAGTTCGATGGCCTGCGCCACGGACTTCTCGGACACGCCGCGCCCCGTGACGATGTGTCGCACGTCGAAGCGCGTGTACTTGCGCGGGTGCTCCGCGCGGCGCTCGCCGCGCACCTCCACGCGATAGTCCGTCACCTGCTCGCGCCGTTTCTTCAAGATCGAGATCACATCGACGGCCGTGCAACTGCCGAGCGCGAGGAGCAGCAGTTCCATCGGCGTGGCGGCGACCGAGCGTTCGTGGCGCGTGTCGAGCGTCTGCGCGTGTCCGCTCGGCGTGATGGCGACAAATAGTTCGTCGCCCGCGTAATGAATAGTTGCTTTGGGGGCTTCGGAAGTCATCTGCAAACTCCTTGGAATGAACTGCGGGCGAGCATAGCACGCGCGCGAAAAAGATGCCGCCGCGCCCCGCTTGCACGCTATTTGCAAGTATCCATGACGGGCGGGAGGATGTCTCTCGGTTATTAGTGAAAAAGCCTTTTCCGCGTGCGATTCGGTGAATTTGCATGATACGGAAAAGCATGCACTGTGCACGATCTTTGTACATAGACAGGCGTCATCAAGCAGCGCGGATTTTTTTCTTGCCGGTCGAAATTAGGCGGCAACCTTCTGCGAGCCGTGTCGAATCACACTCGACGGGCGTGCTCGCCGCGCAGGCGAGCGGCAGGGTTGAAACGTTCGCGGCTGCATGCGGTTTTGCGCTCTCGAAAATTGAACGGGTGAGAGGACGACAGGGTTCGTCTCCGCTCACGGGACGAAAGCGCGTATCTCTCCTCAATTTCCAAACATCACTCCCCCCACAATGCAGAACTCGCGCGCCGCATCCTCAAACTTTTTGCGGCTTGGCGGGCACTAGTTGGAAAGTTTACGACCAATGGAAACAGCAAGTATGGAGGGAAGAATAAATGAATAGGGCAAGACAAATTGTTTCAGCGTTCATGGTGTTGGCGATGTTGAGCTTCGGCCTCGGCGCGCAGGCTCAGACGACTTCGCGCCGCCGCCCGGCCTATCGCAACAACACATACCAGACACGACAACTCCTCACCAGACTCGAAACCAACGCGGAGCGTTTCCGCTTGAGCCTCAGCCAGTCGCTCGACCAGAGCCGGCTCGACGGCACGCGCCGCGAAGAAAACATCTCGAACGTGCTCGATGATTTCAACCACATCGTCGATCACGTGCGCGAGCGTTACGACCAGCAGCAGTTGGCGACCGCCGACGTGGAAGCACTGCTGGCGCGCGCCTCGCGGCTCGACCGTTTCATGACGAATCGCGGCAACCGTGTGACGCCGCGCGCGCAATCCGATTGGGCGACCTTGAGAACCGACCTCGACCAACTGGCGGGCATGTACAACGTGGCGTGGAATCGCACGAGCGACTCGCCCTACACGCCCTATCCGCCGACGAACAACAACTACAACTACGACACCGGACTGACCGGCACGTATCGC
Organism: Pyrinomonadaceae bacterium; assembly: GCA_036387235.1. Classification (GTDB taxonomy): domain Bacteria; phylum Acidobacteriota; class Blastocatellia; order Pyrinomonadales; family Pyrinomonadaceae; genus JAIVJZ01. The sequence goes on along the minus strand of DASVUD010000038.1, from coordinate 110,562 downwards.
CTCAACGCATCCTTGAGCGAAGACCCGCGCCGCGAAGCGCAACTGGCGACCAACAGCCTGCCCTATCGCGACCGTCGTCGTGCCTACGACATGCTCGTGGCGCGTCTGGAATCACCGGCGGAGATCGCCATTGAACGGCGCGGCGACAACGTGACCATCGCTTCGACGCGCGCTCCGCAGATCAACTTCATCGCCGACGGTTCGGAGCGCACCGAGCGCGGCGCAAACGGCAACACCATTCGCGCCCGCGCGGCCTTTAACGGCGACCAGTTGACCTTCAGCAGCGTGGGTGATCTCAACAACGATTTCGCCGTCACGTTCGACCCGATCAACAACGGCCGTCGCTTGCAGGTGACGCGCCGCATCACCTTGCCGAACGTCAGCACTCCGGTCGTCGTGCGCAGCGTCTATGACCGCACGGCCGACACGGCTCGCTTCGACGTGTATCAAGGCGGCGCGGGCTACCCGACGACCGGCGGAGTGAGCGGTAGCACGGACGATTACGTCATCACGAACGGCACGACCTTGATCGCCACTCTGAACACCGACTTGAACACGCGCAACACGCGCGAGGGCGACCGCTTCACGATGACCGTGCGCGAGCCTTCGCAGTATTCGGGCGCGACCATCGAGGGACACGTCTCGCAGGTCGGTCGTTCGGGACGCGTCACGGGTCGTTCGCAGTTGACCTTCAACTTCGACCGCATTCGCATGCGCGATGGTCGCACTTATAACTTCTCCGGCCTCGTGGAGAACGTGCGCACCGTGAACGGCGAGAGCGTCCGCGTGGACACGGAAGGCACAGTGCAGGATAGCAGCCGCACCGACACGACCGTGCAGCGCACGGCCATCGGCACGGCGGTCGGCGCGATCATCGGCGCGATTGCGGGCGGCGGTAAGGGCGCGGCCATCGGCGCGGTGCTTGGCGCGGGCGGCGGCGCCGGCTCCGTCTACGTGCAGGGCAGCGACGACCTCGACCTGCGCAGCGGCACGGAAGTGACGATTCGCGCGAGCAGCCCCCGCTAAACACGGCGGCGCTCGCTCATTCGCGGACAACACGAACGGGAGGAGCGTTATCGCACGTCGTCTTCATACGGCGACGTGCGATAACGCTCCTCCCGTTTTTTGTAGTGGCATGGTTTGGACGATGATTTAGTCGGCTCACCTTTGCAGCTTCCTGTGCGCCGATTGATCTAAATTTCCTACGTCAGTCAGCCGAAGTCGAAGATAAAGGTCACGTCCTCAGACTACCGTACAGAACCCCCCTCCCCCGCGTGATAGGGTGATTTGTCTGTTCTTTTAGAATTCATCATTCGTCATCGGGAAGAGCTTAATGACCTTCTCCTTGTGCCGTCTGCTGTGTGTTACACGCGACTTGCCATAAGGAGATTTTCGTTGTTCGAAGAAACCAACCCAAACAGCCCCGCCACCATTTTTCTTGTTGAAGAAGACGGCGACACCCGCACTCATTTAACACATAATCTTCGCCGACGTGGCTACCGCCTGCTGGTCGCCGCCGACTTGAAAGACGCCTTTGAATGGATGAGCGGCCAGAGTCCCATCCATGCCGATCTGGTGTTGATTGATCTTATCGGTAAATCGGTCGAAGAGGCTTTAAGCATCGGGCAACGCTTGCGCTCACATGCAAAATATGACGGGCATACGCCGCTCGTCGTGCTGCCTGAGAAGATTCCCCAAGAGTTGGAAGGCAGGGATGACAAAGTAAACGGGAATGATTGGGTCTGTTATTACGAAGACTCGGCTCAGTTGCATAAGCTGCTCGACAGTCTTCTCGATAAAACACCACGCGGCGTGGAAATCTCCTAAGGAGAATTTCCGCGCCGCGCCATTACCCGGTTGCGGGTAGTTTGCCTATTGCTCCCTTGCCTATGATGAGCCGCTTATATGATCGCCCGAACTAGAACATCACTCGTTTTTTATGTGAAGTGATAACTCTCTGGAAACGTGTTATTCTCACTCACGTTATGGCTGCCATCCTTGTCGTCGACGACGACGCCGCAATCCGAGACACCCTCTACGACCTGCTTTCCGAAGACCATCTATGTCACGTCGCCGAGACGGCCGAACGTGCGCTGGATTGGTTGGCGACGGACGTTTACGACGTGGTGCTGACGGACATTTCGATGCCCGGTTTGAGCGGCATCGAACTGCTCGGCCACGTCCGGCAGAACCAGCCGCAAACTCCCGTCATCATCATCTCCGGCATACAGGATCAGGAACACGCCAAAGGTCTGATCGCGCTCGGCGCGTTCGACTATTTATTGAAGCCGTTCAGGCTCGAAGATGTCGAGCGCAGCGTCGCGCGTGCCATCGAGTACCACGTCGATCAACTCAAGCAGGATGGCGCGACTTGAATGGACGAGCGCGGGCGCACGTTAAGCGGCGACGGTCGTTAATTGTTCCCGGTGCGAGTCGTCGCTTGAGTCGTCCCTGCGCTCCGCGATCTCTTGAATGATCTCGGAGATGCGCGGCACGGAAAACGGTTTCGTCACGACCCAGTTGATCTGCGCCGCGCGCTGCTCGTCCGAGCCGACGGCATCGCCCCAGCCCGTAATCACCGCAAGCGGAAGTTGCGCGTCGCGCTCGCGGATGGCGCGTGCGAGTTCCCAACCGCTCATCCCCGGCATGCCGATGTCCGTGAAGACGGCATCGAAGTTCTCTGCCTCAAACAACGCCAGCGCGTCCGTTCCGTTCAACGCCCTGACAGCCTCGCAGCCCTCGCTCTGAACTATCTCGCAGAGCAGATCGAGCACCTGAATCTCGTCGTCCACGACGAGAATCCGCGCGCGCCTTCGTCCGGCTACGAGCGAAAGGTTGGGAGCTTCACAGGGCGCATCGCTCGCGCGCTCCGCCGCTTTCGCCACGCCTTTAGCGATGGGCAGCTTGATGTGGAAGGCCGCGCCGCGTCCGGGCGCGGTCTCCACTTCGATCTCGCCCGCGTGTCTGAGAATGATGCCGTAACTCAAGGCCAGCCCCAGACCGTTTCCGGCCTTGCCCTTCGTCGTGAAGAACGGGTCGAAGATGCGCGAGCGCACTTCCGGCGACATGCCGCAACCCGTGTCGGACACGCTGACGAGGACGTGTTCGCTCGTCTCGCGCGTGGCGAGCGTGAGCGTGCCGCCGGCGGGCATCGCGTCCACGGCGTTGAAGACCATGTTGACCAACACTTCGCGCAACTCCGATTCGTCGCCGAGCACGAGCGACTTCGAGTCGATCCGCAGATCGAGACGGATGTAGACGTTGTCGGCCGCGGCGTGGTCTCTCCAACGCGGGCGCGTCATCTCGCTCACATCCGACAAAAGTTGATCGACGGCGACGGGCGCGAAATCGTGATCGCGTCGCTGGCGCGCGAAATCCTGTATGCGTTTGACGGTCTTCGCGCCGTCTTCGGCCGTCTGGATGATGATTTGGAGACCGCGCCTGAGCTTTTCCGGATCGTCCGTGCGAAGCATCAACTGCGCGCGGCCGAGTATGCCGGCAAGCGTGTTGTTGAAATCATGCGCGACGCCGGAAGCGAGTTCGCCGAGCGCCGAGAGTTTTTCGAGTTGTGAAAACTGCTGGCGCAGCCGTTCCTGCTCGGCGATGTAGTGCGAGAGTTCTTCGACGTGGCGTTCGGCCTGTTCGGCCTGTGCGGCCGAGGCTTCGATGTTTTTGAGGTAGGTGAGATAAGTGAAATAGACGACGCCGATAAAGGGCAGCGCGCCGAGGATGGCGTAGAAGCCCGTCACGCCGATGAGCTTGGCGAGGATGGCGGCGGCGGTTGCGCCCGCGATGTAGGTCAGCGAAGTCCAGAGGTATTTCTTGCGCCAAGATTCCCAGAGCGGCTCGTTGAACTTGAACGCGCCGCCGATGGCGACCGTACCGGAGTTGACGACGTATTGCACGAGCGCCATCACGCACGTGGCGAGGAAGAAGAGAGGCGAATAGGGCGCGGCCGTGAGCGTCTTGATGTCGCCGAAGAGATAGCGCAAGGTTTCGACCGTGACGAAGGTGGAGAAGGCCATCGTCGCGCCGTTGAACAGGCGGGTCGAAGTCTTCTTCGTGATGCGGAGCGAGGTCAGGAGCCCGTCGAGCGTGGCGAGCAAAATTCCGGCGTCGCCTCCGAAGAGAAGGATGGTGAGTAAGATGAACGTATCGGAGACGGAGATGTGGCCGCAGACGCGCGGTATCTGGATGCTCACGCGCGAGCCGATGGTGAGCGTCATCGCCGCGAGCAGCAGGAATCTCAAGTCGAGACTCGCGTAGGGCAGATCGCGCAGCGCGAGCAGCACGACGCACAGGCCGAGCGTCACCATCAACGTCATGTACGGGCGAATGAAACCTTGTTTGCCGGATAGTTGCATCATGGCGGCGATGTTTGAAGCGGGGCGCGCTCGCGGGCGACGGGCGCGACGGTTAGAGATTTGACGACGTAAGGGAGAGTGTGTCGTCTCGCGCGTTTTGGGGAGAGCGCGCGCGCCGCCCGCGAGCGACGCGCGCCGGGGAGAGCTTACTTGGGAGTTCTGACGACGACCGTGTTCGAGTAAGAAGTGTAGACCGTGTTCTGGTAAGCGCGGACGCGATAGTAATAGGTTGTGTTCGCCGTCAACTTCGTATTGGAATATGTCCTGACGTTTGCGCCGACTGTCGCAATCTCGCTGAAGGACGTGCCGTTCGTGGAGCGCTCGATCTTGAAGCCCGTCTCGCTCGTCATGTTATCGACCCACGCGAGATTGAGCTGCGTGCGCGAGGCCGGGGTGACCGTCAGGCCGGTGGGCGAGGTGTCTTTCACCACCGCCATTGAGCGCGTGTTGTCGCCGTTAATCAACGCCGCGTTCGACTGTGCCGCGAGATCGGCGACCAGTACGCCGTCCGCGACCAGCACGCCGTCACCGACCAACACGCCGTCGCCCACGAGGACGCCGTCGGCCACCAACACTCCATCGGCGACGAGGACGCCCGAACTGAACAAAAACGTGCCTTGATCGATGGTCGCGCCCGAACTCGTGAGGATGCTGTCGGCGACGAGCACGCCGTCCGCGACGAGTACGCCGTCTGCGACGAGCACGCCGTTCGACTCAATTGTGCCGTCGCCGACGAGCACGCCGAGGTCGTAAATCTTCTGGTAATTGGTGACGAGCGCCGCGCCGGTGGCGTAGGTGTGGTCGAGGATGATGCCTTGCGACCACAGGAAGGTGTGCCCGGCAATCGTCGTCTGCGCCGTAGGAAGCGTGCAGGTGTTGCAGAGCAGCGGCGCGCCGAGCGGAAGCCCGGCCGTCGAAACGTCCGTGCGCATCGCGCGCGCGAGACGCATCGCGCCTTCGATGTTGATCGCGCCCGCGCCCTGCTCGAAATGGTCGAAGCCCGCGAGCGGCTGCGCGGTGTACATCAAGATCGCTTTGGTGAGGTTGGGCGTGAGAGAAGGATTGGCTTGCAGCAACATGGCCGCCGCGCCCGACACGACGGGTGCGGCCATCGACGTGCCGGAGAGATACATCTCTTCCTTCGTCGAGTTGCTGCTGACGTCGGCATCGAGCGCCGGGTTGTTGGCGACGAGATAGTTGCCCGCCGATTGCGCGGCGATCAATTTGTTGCCGGGCGCGGCCAGATCGGGCTTCAGGAGATTGTCGTAGTGGCGCGTGCCTGCGGCGTCCGTCCAGAAACTACGCGTGGGGCCGCGCGAACTGTAAGAGGCCATACCGTCGTCGGCACGCGCATCCGTACCGAAGGTGTTGACCGCGCCGACCGTGATGACGGAAGGCTCGTTGCCGGGCGAGTGAATCTGACCGTAAATCTTGCGCCCCTCGCCGTCTTTGCCTTCGTTGCCCGCCGCCGCTACGACGACGATGCCGGCGTCAACCAGACGACGCGCCGCCACGCAGAGCGGGTCGTACTTGTAAGAATCCACGGCCGCCGTGCCGAGACTCATGTTGACGACTTTGATCCCGAAAGCGGTGTTGGCGCGGTTGGTCAAAACCCAGTCGAGCGCGTTCAGCAGATTCGAGGTCGTGCCGCGCCCCTGAGAATCGAGCACGCGCAAATTGATGATCTTCGCGTTGGAAGCGATGCCGCGATAGGCCTCGTGCGACACGTCGCCGTTGCCGGCGGCGAGCGAGGCGACGTGCGTGCCGTGGCCGTAAGGGTCGTCGGTGCGATTCTCGCCCGTGAAGTCTTGTTGATAGACGACGCGCGATTTTCTGAGGCTGTCGGTGAAGCTGACGTGTTCGGGGTCGATGCCGGAATCGACGACGACGATGCCGACGTTCGAGCCGTCGTAAGCGGTCGTCCCGCCTGACGCGCGCGCGGCGTCCGCGCCCGTGGTCAAGGTCAGGTGGCCGAGTCGTTTCACTTCGCGGTCGAGCGAGATGTATGCGACATCGGAGCGCGCGGCGAGCGTTTGGACAGCGGGCGCGGGGACGGCCAGGGCACGCGCCTGAAAGTTGTTGAACTTGCGCAACGTGTTGCCGTTGTGATACGTGATTTCCGCATCGAGCGACTGACTCCATGCGCCGTTCGGTTGGAGTATGACCTTCACGTACTCGCCGTTTCTGGCCTTGCCGACACGGTCGCGCAAGTCGGCGGCGATCTTATCCTTCTCGCCCTGTGCCGCGCGCACGCTTTGCTCGCTCGCCGTCGAGAGACAGACCGAGAGCGTTGCGAGCAGCGCCACGGCCGCGAGTCGCAAGACGAGCGAATAGCGTTTGATCAATTTCAATCTGTTAGACATGGACAAGGAAATTTTTTGGTAAGAATCTGAAAACGGCTTGCGGCTGCTCGCCGGGGAAGCCGCTTGCACGGACAGTTGGCAACGACCGTGCCACGGCGGGCGGATGTTCGCAATCGGATAAAAAGCCTGAATTAGTGTATCCGGTTTAATGTGGCGGGGAGGAGTGAGCGGAGCCTCCGGTCAGCTTGAGAGAGTTCGGTCAGTCAGTTTGAAAGGCGAGGCGCGGAAGAGGAGAAGGCGAGGCGCGTGCGCGCCGGGCGGTTCGAGCGTTTCCAATTTTCGCGTGTGGGGAGAAATTCGTGAGCGTCTTGAAGGTGTTGCCGGAAGAGATCGAAGCGTACCGCGACCGGATGTGGCAGCGCGAGCCGGAGCGACGCGTGGAGACGGCCATCGAGGCCGAGAAGTTAATCGAGCGCGCGGGCTTTTGCGCGGCCATGACGGACGCACGGCGGCCGGGCGCGTCGCTCTACGTGAGCGTCTGCGGCAGGCGCGATGCACACATGCCGCGTAACGTTCAGAAAGACCCGGAGAGCAGCCAGACGTGGCTGTTGAAAGACGAGATCATGCGGCGCGGTCGCGTCTACTACGCGAAGCTCGCCAAGGCGCGTGCGCTGTTCGTCGCGCCGCGACTCGTGCCGCACTTCAACGCGCTGTGGGGCGTCGGGCGCAGAGAGGAAAGCGCGCGCCTCTCGGCGGAGGCGCAAGCGGTGTTGAAAGTTTTGCGGCGCGAATGGGAGATGGCTTCGTGCGATCTGCGCTCGGCGGCGAAGATGGGCGAGCGCGTGCGCCTGACGCGTGCGCTCGACGAATTACAACGCACGCTCAAGGTGATTCCGTGCGACGTGATGTACGAGCCGTGGTTCACGTACATCTGGACTTTGTCTGAGGCGCGTTTCGGCGCGGAGTTGAAAGTGCGCGTCCGGCGCGAGGTGGCTTTGCGTGAAGTGGCGCGCGCCTTTCTCGACGGGGCGGGCATGACGCTTAGAGGTGAACTGGCGAAAGTCACCGGACTCTCAAGGCCGGATGCGGGACTCGGCAATCGCGCGCTCGTGGCCGAAGGCTACGCCGTACGCATCGACGAAGGCGTCTATCAACTCGCGGACTTGGAACAACGTCTGGAGACAATCGACACCTGATTGCTTTCACAAACCACTCCTGCTTTTCTTTGCGTCTTTGCGTGAGATGTTTTTCTTTGCCAAAGAATAAACTCACGCAAAGACGCAAAGGAAGCGGAGCGTGTCGTCGCCGTTAGTGTTGGAGTGCTGGTTTAACCTTCGCCGCCGGCTTGTTGTCCTTTGGGATGTTCGCTCGACTCGCCGATGAGATGTTCGCGCGTATTGCCGTGTGCGAGTTGAAGGTTCGCGCGCAACTCGCGCTCGACTTCCTCGCGGGCTTCGCGTTCGAGGCGCGCCGCTTCGAGCGAGTAGGGCACTTGCGCTTCGGCCAGTTCGAGACGTTGGAGGGCGATGCGCGTCTCTTCGTCCGTGGCGTTGCGCCCGGCCGCCGCTTCGATCATCAACAGGCGCGCTTCGGCTTGCGACTGTCGCGCGGCGGCCTCGGTTTCGATCCGCGTCAGTCGTTCGCGGTCGCTTCTCAATTCTTGTTCGAGCGTCGCCCGCCCGGCCGCTTCGAGCCGCGAGGTGCTTTGCAAACGACGTTCGACCGCTTGCGCTTCGCGTCTGGCATTGGCAGCAACGCGGGTCGCCGTCAGGCGCGCGGCGAGCGTCTCGCGGTAGGCGTCGGCCAACAGCAAATTGCGCCCTTCAATCTCGCGCAGCGTGCGCCGCTCCGCCTTCGTCAACTCGCCTTCAAACCAAGACAACTCGTCTGTCGTCACGCCGTCGGCCGCCAGACGATTGCGCAGTTTCTTCTCCCAACTGCGTCGATAGAGATAGAGCAAGACGACGACGAGCAAACCGAGAATCGCGCCGCCCGCGAGCGTGGACATGGCGACGAGCATGAACTCGCCCGCTTCCGCGCCCGTCGGCGCGTTGAAATAACGGTACAGGAAATAGAGCGGCGCGGGTAGCGCGATGAGTAGGAAGGCGAGCCACGGCGCACACTGCAAGAAGAAGAGCGTGGTGCGCTCTTTGACGGTCAGACGGCGGTTCGGGCGTTTGTCGCTCATGTAATGTGTTCTTCGCTTCGAGACGGTCAAGCGATATAATGCCTTGTCTAAGCGGAAAGCGACAAGGCACACAGGAGTGAAGATGAAAAAAGGACTGCCGAAGGGGTTGATGCTGCTCTTGCTGTTCGCGTTCGCCTGCGCCGCCCATCCAACTGCCGCCCGCGCGCAGAAGGGCGACGGCAACGGCGTACGTCGTACCGATGCGGCACGCGCCGTCCGTTCCGTGACGATTCCGGTGACGCTCAGGCTGCGCGACGAGAACCCTTCAAGTGAGGAACTGCGCACGGTGAACTTCGTTGTCACTGAAGACGGCGAACGTCAAGAGATACTGTCCACGCGCAGCGCCGCAGACCGCGCGCCGCTCGCCCTGACCCTGCTCATCCAAGACGACCTCGTGTCTTCGGTCGCACTCGAAATCAGCGGCCTCGCCAACTTTATCCGTCGCCTGCCGCAAGGCTCGCTCGTCCAAATCGGCTACCTGCGCGCCGGCTCGATGCAGTTGAGACAAAAGTTCACGACCGATCTCGAACGCGCGGCGAAAGCTCTGCGCGTGCCCGTCGGCGCAGCGAGCGTCGGGCCAAACAACCCTTACGCGCAGATTTACGAATCGCTCAAACGCTACGGCGGCGTGCCGCTCGGAACGCGCCGCGCCGTGCTCGTCATCTCCGACGGGCTTGATGTCTCGCGCGGCCTCGACAACTCTTCGCCCACGCAAAGCCCAGACCTCGAACGCGCCATCGGCGAGGCGCAGCGTCGCAGCGTCGCCGTCTACAGCATCTATGCGCCGTCGGCCGGGTCGGGTGGCAACACGGCTCTGGTCGGCAACGCGCAAGGCTCGCTCGCGCGACTCTCGCAGGAGACCGGCGGCAAAGCCTTCTTTCAAGGCACGGGCGCGCCCGTCAGTTTCGACCCCTTCCTGCGCCAACTCACCGACAGGCTCTCGCGCCAGTTTGCCCTGACCTATCTCTCGACGCACGCGGACAAGGGCTATCATCGCATCAAGATCGAAAGCGGGGACGCGGGCGCGGAGATCAATCATCCTTCGGGCTACACGCGAAAGTAAGACGCGCGTGGGCACGCGCGAAAGTTCGTGTCGAACAGGCGCGTGAAAGAACCGCATCCTTAGTGTCGTCGAAAAAAATATCGCTCGTAAAATTTTGCCCCCGTCGCACGGCAGGTTGCGCTCGATGACGGAGGGACACATCTCGGAGGAGTCTGTGTACTTCAAACAGTTTTATCTGGGCTGTCTCGCGCATGCTTCTTACCTGATCGGCTCGGAGGGCGAGGCGGCCGTGGTTGATCCGCAGCGAGACGTGGAGCAATACATCGCCGCAGCCGACGCCGAAGGGTTGAAGATCAAGTACGTCGTCGAGACGCACCTGCACGCGGATTTCGTCAGCGGTCATTGCGAACTCGCCGCGCGCACAGGCGCGGAGATCGTCTTCAGTCGCCACGCGCGCGCGGCGTTCCCGCATCGAGCCGTCTCGGACGGCGAAGAGTTGAGCGTCGGCCGCGTCACGCTCCGCTTCATGGAGACGCCCGGCCACACGCCTGAAAGCATGTGCGTGCTCTTGATCGACCGCGATGTTTCAGAGCGCCCGCAAAAGGTGTTGACCGGCGACACGCTGTTTATCGGCGACGTGGGACGCCCCGATCTCTCCGGCTCGCGCGGCCACACGGCCGAAGCGATGGCCGCCGCCCTCTACGAAAGTTTGCACGACAAACTGCTCAAACTCGACGATGCCGTGGAAGTCTTTCCGGCACACGGCGCGGGTTCGATGTGCGGGCGCAACATCTCCAGCGAGACTTCTTCGACCATCGGCCAACAGCGAAAGTTCAACTACGCGCTGGCCGACATGACTGTGGACGAATTCGTCCGCATGATGACGAGCGGGATGCCGACCGCGCCGGGCTATTTTTCTCGCGACGCCGAGATCAATCGCAACGGCGCGCCCGCGCTCGAAGCCTTGCCGCGCGCGGCGGCGCTCGCGCCCGGCGAAGTTGAAAGCGCCATCGTTGCGGGCGCGCTCGTGTTGGACGTGCGCGCGGCGGCCGTGTACGGCGCAGGCCACATTCAAGGCTCTCTGAACATCGGCCTCGGCGGGCAGTTCGCTTCGTGGGCGGGCAGTTTAATTGCGCCGGAGACGCCGCTCGTCCTTGTCGCCGACGATGAAGCGAAGGCGGAAGAGGCGCGTCTCAGGCTCGCGCGCGTCGGGCTGGAAAACGTCAAGGGATTTTTGCGGGGCGGCATCGACGCGTGGTTGCAAACGGGGCGCGAGGCGTCGACCGTCCGGCAGATCACTGTCGACGAACTTCACCAGAGGATTCAGACGGAACCGGACTTGCAGCTTTTAGACGTGCGGCGTCCCAACGAATACATAGATGGGCATGCGCCGGGCGCGCGGCTCGCAACGCTCTCCGAGTTGCCATCCAATCCGCTCGATTGGCTCGACCCGGCGCGCCCCGTCGCGGTTATCTGCGCGGGCGGTTATCGTTCGAGCGCGGCCGCAAGCCTGCTCGAAAGTCGCGGCTTTCGCGAACTCTTCAACGTGACGGGCGGCACTTCCGGTTACGTCGAAGCGGGCTATCCGGTCGAGAAAACGGCCGACTGATTGACGGGCGCGCGTATGTTGATGACTTTTGAGCTTAACGGGTGGAAAGTTTGAGGGCGGCTAGAGGGGTTCGAACCCTCGGCCTCAAGAGCCACAATCTTGCGCTCTAACCAACTGAGCTATAGCCGCCACAAAGGATCGCTTTTGAATGTCGTCATAGTAACGAAGCAGCCGCCGTCTGACAAGTTCCCGCAAGCGTCGCTCGGTGCAAAGTGGAAGCAAAGTGGAAACCGCGCGATTCATCGTCGCCAAGTAACGATGCCCCCGGCACGGCTCGAACGTGCGACCCTCTGCTTAGAAGGCAGATGCTCTATCCACTGAGCTACGGGGGCGCTCTCTGCGGACAATAACGACAGCGGATGTTAGCATGCGTCCGGCCTTCGTCGTCAACCGCGCAACTCAAAAGGAAGATGTACGTGAAGAATTCCAACGGCAAATCGTGTTAGCGTCGGCTCAGTCAGGCTGAGAGGACGAGATTCGCATATGAATGAACGAAGGATACAACCGCGCTGGATCGCTCTGCTCGTAGCGACGGCCGCCGCTCTCTATTTGTGCTGGTTGATGCTCCTGCCTTTCATCAACGTGCTGGCGTGGGCAACCGTTCTCGTCGTTGTCTTCCATCCCGTTCACCGTCGCCTTCTCGCGCGCACCGGTCGTCCGGCCACGAGCGCGATGATCGCGTGCCTGCTCGTCATCTTCGTCATACTCATTCCGCTCTCGCTCATTACGCTCGCCCTCGTGCGCGAATTTACCGGCGCGGTGCAAGGCGTGCAGAGTCAAATGAGCACTTTTCTCGACCCCAACTCTGCTGTGATGGGGCGACTGCTGGGATGGTTCGGAAACTATGTCGACTTCGAGGAACTGCGCAATCCTCAGTCGATTCAGGAGCACGTGCAGCAGGTGGCCGGGACGGTCGCCAAGCGCACGCTCGGACTCGTCGGCGGCGCGCTCGGCGTCGTCGTGCAAATCTTCTTCATCATCTTCACCATGTATTACCTCTTCCGCGACGGAGCGAAGATCATGCACGCCCTGCCGGACGTGTTGCCACTGGAACGCGCGCAGAGCGAAGAGATTTTCGCGCGCACTCGCGACGTGATCAGCGCGAGCGTCAACGGCGTGTTGGTGATCGCGGCGATTCAGGGGGCGCTCGGCGCGATAGCCTTCTTCGCGCTCAAAGTTCCGTCGGCGCTCGTCTGGGGCGTCGTGATGACGTTTTTGTCGCTCATCCCGATGGCCGGGGCATTTATCGTCTGGATTCCGGCGGCCATCTTTCTGGCCGTCACCGGGCATTGGGTGAAGGCTGCGCTGCTGGTCGCGTGGGGCACGTTCGTCATCGGCACGGTGGATAATTTCTTGAGGCCGAAACTCGTCGGCGAAAGAACCAAACTGCACGAGTTGTTCATCTTCTTTTCCGTGCTCGGCGGTCTGCAAGTTTTCGGCGTGCTCGGCCTCGTGCTCGGCCCCGTCGTGCTCGCCATCACGCTCGCGCTCTTAGACGTAATGCGGCACGCAGACCGCCCGCCCACCGCGCCCCTTGCCGCTACCGCCGGAGAGTCTACTTTCATCGAGCACGGCGCTTTAAAAGACGAACCTCCGACAAGAGACGCGCTCGCCGTCGAACCGAGAGACACGGGAACGGTGGCCTCACAGTAACTTCCGCAGCGCGCGGACGAATTTCGAGAGCGAGGCTCGCTAAAAGAGAAGACGCATGTCTGACGAAACGAAGAATCCTTGGACGCTTATCTCGACGAAGCGGATTTACGACAACAATTGGATCAGCGTCAGAGAAGACTCGGTCGTTCGACCGGACGGCGAGCGCGGCATTTACGGCGTCATCCACTTCAAGAACATCGCCATCGGTGTGCTGGCCGTCGAAGCCGACTTCATCTATCTCGTGGGACAATACCGCTATCCGCTCGAAAGATATTCTTGGGAGATACCGGAGGGAGGTTGCGCCGAAGGCGAAGACCCGCTCGATGCGGCGCGGCGCGAACTCGCAGAGGAGACCGGCCTGCGCGCACGGAACTGGCGCAAACTCGGCGAGGCTCACCTGTCGAATTCCGTCTCGGATGAATTAGCCATCTGGTACGTCGCCACCGAACTGACCCAAGGCGAGCGTCGCCCGGAAGGAACGGAGCAACTCCAAATCCGCCGCGTCTCCTTCGACGAAGCCTTACGCATGACCATGCACGGCGAAATCACGGACGCCATCAGTCAATTGGCGATCATGCAGTATCGTCTCGCGGCGCCGAATTCGTTTTGAAAGGCGCGCACGCTGACTTCGGCCGAATTGACCGTCCACAATTTTCTTCCACAAAAAGACAGACCGCCAACTCGTGCGAGTTGGCGGTCTGTCCCAATTTATGTCCCTGACTCTTTAAATTGCTTGGGGTATCAATTTAAGCGGCGTAACGCCCGTCGACGGTGACGGGTTCGGCAAAGACGCGGCGACCGTTCAACGCATCGTCGATGATTTCGCGGACGGCGGCCACATCGGGATTAACATCCATGCGGTCGCACGCCTTGAGGTGGCGCAAGATGCCTTCGGTGGCGATGTCGAGCGCCGCACCCGTCAACTTGGAATAACGGCGGGCTTGGATGTGGTCGATAACCTTGAGCCGCTCTTCCAGCGGCAACGTCACATTGAAAGTCACTTTCGCTTCTACTCCTTCTCGTTTGGATTCGTAGCCGAGCGGGCTTCTCCAACTTATGAATGCGATATTTTAGATGCCCGACCCATCGTTTAAGATGCGTTTCTGTTACATTTAACGCAAAATTCGCGCAAACCATCCCCTGAATTAATCCTGACCGCCCCGGCGAATAATGGCTGTGTCTGCGGAACGGGGGATTTTAATCGAAAACCAAAGAAATTGCCAGAAAAATAATTCGGCGCATCGGGCAGTAACGGACGAGCGCCCGTCGAAGTCTAGCGAGATGGCAGAATCTTCTCTGAAATCAACAACTTAAGGCGCAGGCTGCGCCGGTTTAAGCACACACGAGCGGTGGCTCAAACAAGATGTTTGGTTTGACGGTGCGGGAGAATTGGTCGGTGAAAGTTGATTCAAAGGGAAGATGAAAGGGAAGGATGAGATAAAAACTCGGAAAATAGGGGAATTGAAGGGGAGAGCGAAAATTTCGGGAGTAGTGACAGACATGCAACACCGCTTGCGAGTCGCGCGCTAGATGTCCGGCGCACTCAACTCGCAGGCGGCGCTCTTAATGCATGTCGAGCGTGAAGATGAAGGTCGTCGCGGCCTTAACTTCTCGGATATGACTGTCTTTAGTTAGCCCTTTTTGGGCACGACCGTATCTTTCAACCCTTTGCCGATGCGGAACTTAAGGGTGGTTTTGGCGGGAATTTGAATCGTCTCGCCCGTTTGGGGATTGCGCCCCTCGCGCGCTTTGCGTTCCGAGAGCACCAGTTTGCCGAAGCCCGGCAGAGCGAACTCGCCGTTGCTCTTGACTTCGTTGCTCGCCAGATCGGCCAATTCGTCGAAAAATTCTTTTACCTGAACACGCTTCAGCCCGGTTTTCTCGGCAAAATGGTTGAGAATCTCAGACTGCGTCATGCGTTTTTTGCCTTCTTTAGTCGCCATGTCGAAGTGTGGCTACCTCCTGTGGAATTGGGAAGAATGAATAAAACTTGCACTAGCAGATATATCACACAGATGCCCCCCGCGTCTGCAAAAAAACCCACTTTTCGGCTTTTTTAAAAGAAAAAGTAAGAATTTTCGCTCTCACCCGGCGGCGAGCCGGGCGGTCGCAGCGAAACCGCCGGAGGCGGACGGAGAAATCGCTTCCGCGCACATTCCGCAAAACTTAAAAGCTGCCGGAATCAATTCAAAATTCCACGGTTTCAAGGTTTCCGTGACGCGGCGTTTCGCTCTGGCGTGGACGCGATTTTCTGTTGCAAATTTTCAGTTTATTAGTACACTGCATGCCACGCGAGTTTTACTTTTCGAGGGCGTCCCGAAACACCCTTCCATTAAGAAACTCTGAACTATATTCCGGGCAAGCGGACTCTTCCTCGAGGCCGAGAAAATGAGGAAGATGCCCGGCCGCGTGGCATCCGCATGCGAAGGAACATTCCGAGTTCCAATCGCAAAATCGTCTTCCCGCCGTCGTTAAATTTCCAGCCTGCTGTTGAGGAGGTTTTATGCGTCACCGTCTGAATGCTATTTCCAGCCTGTTGCTCTCTCTCTTAATTTTCGCCTCGTGTCTGCCGTCCGCGCGCGGGCAGAACGTCCAACAACGCGACACCGACGGCGAAGTCCTGCGCATCAACACGGACATCGTGCAGACCGACTTGATGGTGCTCGACAAACAGGGGCGCGCCGTGACGGGACTCTCGCGCGACCTGTTCGAGTTGTTCGTTGACGGGCAGCCGCAGCCCGTCCTCTTCTTCGAGAGCGTCGAGGCAGGCGGGGGACGCGAGGCCGCTAAACTGGCCGCCACCAGAGGCGCGACGGCTGCGGCTGCCGAGACGGCCGCTGCCACTTCAGCGCTCGCGCCGACGGGCAGATCGTTCATCTTCTTCATTGACGACCTGCATCTCTCACAGGCCAGCATTCAGCGGACGCGCGAGATGCTCAACAAGTTCATCGACCAGATGTCTCCCGGCGATCAGGCCATGCTCTTTACGCCGACCAACCAGATCGGCTTCCTCCAACAACTGACGGATAACAAAGCGGTGCTCAAGCTCGCCGCCTCGCGCATCAACTTTCAACCGCAGGCCGCGCCGCAGGGCGGAAGGCGCGCGATGACCGCTTCGGAAGCCGTCGCTATCGACCGCGGGCGGCGCGACGTGCTCGACTATAAAATCAAAGAGGCGATGGACGACATGGGCTTGGAGCGAAACCCGTCGAACGATCCGTCTGGGGGCGTCGGTGGAGGCAGTTCGACCAGAACAACTTCCACCGGCTCGGTGCTCATTAATCTGGGCGGCACGGGCGGCGTGGGCGAGATCAAAGGCGACGGGTCAAGCGCCGGGCTTGAATCCGGCGGCGGGTCGAACATGGGCATGCGTCGTCAACAAGCGGACGCCTTCGTCAAAGCACAGGCGAGGCAGGTTCTCGCGCAGGCGAAT
Organism: Pyrinomonadaceae bacterium; assembly: GCA_036387235.1. Classification (GTDB taxonomy): domain Bacteria; phylum Acidobacteriota; class Blastocatellia; order Pyrinomonadales; family Pyrinomonadaceae; genus JAIVJZ01. The sequence continues at coordinate 94,009 of DASVUD010000038.1, read as the reverse complement.
GCTGTCGGCATGGCGCTTTTGTCTGCGCTCGAAACGGTCGCGCGCGGTTCGGCCTCTCTGCCCGGACGCAAACTCGTCTTCTTCGTCTCGGACGGCTTTGTCTTGGATACCAGAAATTCGTCGAACGGCGAGAGATTTCAACGCGTCATCGACGCCGCGGCCAGATCGGGCGTCGCCGTCTACACGTTCGACTCGCAGGGCTTGACCGCCGATTTCGGCGATGCCAGTAAAGATGTTTTCAGCGACATGGCCGGACGCACCGGCAGTCAAAATTCCTCGACCACCGCAACCTCTCTTGCGCTGGACGAAGCGAGGGAAGTGAAAGACGTGCTGCGCGCGCTGGCGGAGGATACGGGCGGCCGCGCCATCCTCAACCGCAATGATCTGTCTTCGGGTCTCAGACAAGTGCTCGACGAAACAGCCTCCTATTACGTGCTCGCATGGAAGCCGCAAATGGTCGAAGCCGGGAAGCCCAAGTTTCAAACCATTCAGGTTAAGATCAAAGGGCGGCCAGACCTCCGCGTTCTTTCGCGCAAAGGATATTTCAGCGCCCCGCCGCCGCCGCTCCCCTCGGATGAAAAGTCCACGGGCGGCAAAACCGCGACGACCGCGAAAGCGCCGGATGCGGAGATACGCTCGGCCATCATCTCGCCCTTCCCCAAACGACAGATGAACGTGGCCGCCTATGCCGTCCTGACAAACGAAGCGTCGGGCGGTTACAAAATCACTGCGCTCACAGACCTCTCCGGCTATACGGCCGAACAAGGTAAAGGAGACTTGGACTACGCGGCGGTCATCTTGGACGACAAAGGCAAGTCCGTGTCGGGCGTCGGGCAGAAGATCAATCCGCCTTCGGACGAGGGCGGCGCGAAGCCTTTTCGGATCACGGCGAAACTGCCGAACACGCTCCAACCCGGTCTCTATCAAGTGCGTGTGGCCGCGCGCGACTCGCGCACCGGACGCATCGGGAGCGTCTTTCAATGGGTCGAAGTTCCCGAATTCAAGCCGGGGAAAATGTTCTTAAGCAGTTTGATGTTGGCCGAAGCGGTGAACGACAAAGACGCGTCGCTTGAGGTGTCGCGCCGGTTCGCGCGCACTTCAAGTATGATCCTGCAATTCTTCGTCTATAACCCCGCGCTGTCGGGCGGCAAGCCGGACGTGACGGTCGGTCTGAATGTTTTGCAGAACGGCAAAGTCTTGATCGGAGCGAAGCCCACGCCGCTGCCCGTCGGAGCCGACCCGGCACGCTTGGAATACAACTTCGGTTTCCCGCTCGCACCCATTCCGCCGGGCAGGTACGCCTTGCAAGTCGTCGTCGAAGACCGCGTCGCGAAGACCACCGCCACGCAGCAACTCGACTTCGTCGTCGAATGAGCTAACCCCCCTCCCGCAAAGTCAGAACAAAGCGCCCGCGAAGCCGATGGTTTCGCGGGCGCTTTGGTTTACTTAACCTTCTTGATCGTCTTAACGTTTTCGATGATGCTCGACGGATGCCCACACGTAGTCGGGTTCCACCTTTTGCGTACCTCTTCCCACCCGCTCGGTGTAGGTGTATCTGAGCAGACAGTCATCTCCGCCCCGACCGCTTTATCCGTGTATCGCTCGATCTCCGCCACGTTGTAGACGATGCTCGTCGGGCTGCCGCACTTCGTCGGGTTCCAACGGTCACCGACCTTGACCCACCCTTGGGGCAGGCCGGCATTGGCGCAGACCTCAGCCTTCGTCTGTTTCGCTAGTTCCGCCGGTTCCTCGACCTCATAGGGCTCGCCCCGCGCCTCCTTCGATATTCGTTCGCGATACCGGTTCAGCCACGCGTCGAGCGCCTCCGCGTTTGAGTCGGTTAATTTCCACAGCCCGGCGGCGTCATACTCTTCTTGCGTCATCACGTCGCGGATAGTGATTTTCTGCGCCACGGTCGAACTGGCAGCTACGCCAGCGATAAACGAGGCCGTGCAGACCAGCAGGAGCGCAAGAGCGGTAATCAAGATACGTCTCATGGCGAGTCCTTTCATCACTGTACTTCAAATATTGAGGGGAGCAGTTCGATGTAGAGCGGCGTGTTTAGGTAGGCTCACTTCTGCGCTTCAACTCGCTCGCGCAGGTATTTATCCATAGCAGAGGTTGAGATACAACCAAAGAGAATGATGACAGTCAGAAAGAATCCCATGAGGTTTAAAGACGACTACCTTTCGCGAGATTGCATTTCCGGCAGAGTAGTTGCACGTTGTTGACCGTGCTCGCGCCGCCTTTGCTAAAGGGAATGATGTGGTCGAACTCAAGGTAACTGGCAGCCGCACATTGCACGCACTTACCTTGATCTCTTTGCCAGACAGCGGATCTGACATTTTGAGGGATGTGTCGGCTGGCTGTATCGGCCGCCTGCGTGACCAAGCCGCGGTTGGCAATTTTGACCAAAGTTTCAAGCACAGCTTCGGCAAGCATGGGATCAGTAACGTCGTAATGACCATTCCCCTTTTTGGTAGAGAGTTGCAGATAAAGACCGCCCCCGCCCCGTTCGATCTGCATGATCCGTTTCCACTGGATGTCCCATCCGCCCGCTGGTGAGATGAAGTAGAGTTTCTTATTCGTGGCGATGAGGCGGCCGGGCACCTGCGTGACCGATTTTGCGTTCACTTTGTAAAAAGTTGCGCCCATGTTGAGGTGGCAGACTTCATCGGACTCAAGATGCACCCGAGCATCAACAGTGGGAAGGATGCCGCGGCGGATGTTAGTGAGCAGTTTCAAGTAATTGAGCCGATGCAGAATCGGCGCTCCTTGCTCGGCCGGCACTTGGAATAACTGGAGGATGGTTTTGATGTACTGCTCCTCATCGTCGTCGATGGCGCGGTCTGCGAAGAAAAAGGTGAGCGAACGCTCGATGAAGTGGAGCACGTCGCCGCGGATGTAGGTGAAGGCTTCATTGACATCCAAATTTAGATGCCCGGCCGCTCTTTGCAATCCTGAGAACTCGGCATCGGTAATGATGGAGTCCGATGCGATATCAAAGAAATGTTTTCGAAACTCTACGAGCGCCTGCCGAACTTCCTTCTCACACTTGCCGCAGCGTCCGGTCTGTTTGTTGAAACTGATAGAGCCTAAAAAGCCTGGAGCTTGATGACAACGTAAACACGCGGGCATGATGACACCTGTTAATGAGGTTGAAGGTAAGCGCCGGTCGGGAAGGCAGCGCAAGGATCAAGTTAATCAGCGATCATCACCACACTAATTTTGTGGGTGTTGTGTGGGTAGAAAATCCGTCAACAGGCCGTAACAGCCGCACCCTGGTGCAAAAATGGGAACTAAGCAACATCCTCGATGGGCGCAAATCCGCGTTAAATGTAACTGTTCGGACTCTGAACGAAACAGGCGCATAAGTGAGAAAGAGTCGGGGCGGAGTGATTCGAACACTCGACCTCTCGGTCCCAAACCGAGCGCACTACCAGGCTGTGCTACGCCCCGTGCAAATCTATCGACATCCCAAAATCGCTAAATAATTTCGGATGCAACGCATTCTGCCAGCGCACGAGTGGGCGGGTCAAGCTAGCGTTTAAGAAAAGCGCTCGTGCAAATAAGCGCGGACGGCTGCGAGCGCTTGAGCGCGATGGCTGATCTGTTGCTTCACGGCTTCAGGGAGTTCGCCGAAAGTTTCTGTGTGGCCTGCGGGGATGAAGAGCGGGTCGTAGCCGAATCCGTGTCGGCCGCGCGGCTCTTCGGCGATGCGGCCTTCGCAAGTGCCTTTGAAGATTTCCGTCGCGCCGGTGGCCGGGTTGCACAGAGCGATGACGCAGACGAAGCGCGCCGTGCGCCGCGAGTCGCCCGTCCGTGCGAGTTCCGAGAGGAGACGCGCGTTGCGTTCTTCGTCCGTCGCGTCGCGTCCGGCGTAGCGCGCGGACAAGACGCCGGGCGCACCATCGAGCGCGTCAACTTCCAAGCCGGAATCATCGGCGAGCGTCCGGAGATTCGTCCCGCGACTGTAGAGGCGCGCCTTGAGCAGCGCGTTTTCCGCAAACGTCCGGCCGGTTTCTTCTACTTCCTCAACGTGGGGAAATTCTGAAAGTTGGCGGAGGCGAACGGGAAGGTTTTCCAGCAGCGCCCTCAGTTCGCGCATCTTCCCCGCGTTGTTGGTGGCGATGAGCAGTTCGTTGGAGTGGGTTGTGGCAGCCATCGGGTCGTCTGAAATAAAAGGCGCGCGCGGGCGGATTTAACGCACGCGATGATAGACGGCGAAAAGTTTTTTTGCCAAGCCGCGGAGATTCGTGCTAACAATGGAAGCGGGCGTGTGTGCGCGACGCGCCTTGGTATGACGAACGAACCAGCGAGGAATTTAAGTTTTGAACGTACTCATAGACGCGCCCTCACGAACCGCTCCACACGGCACGGACGAACATTTCCTGCTCCAAGCAAACATGCGCGAACGCGTCCCGGCGAGCGTCGATTCGAGTTTGCTCGAACTGCACATCTGGCAACAAGCACTGCACAGTGTCTTCAACTTGCGCAACCATCCCCTGAGCGATGCCGAGAGGGCTGAGATCATCACGCGCGATTTCTCGCCGGAACTGAGAGTCGTCGGGCAAGCCCTCAGGCGCAGCCTTTTGCTGAGCCTGAACTGCACCCCGGAACACGCGCCCGCCTCCTTCGACTTGGAAGAAGCGGACGGCTTCGACGCCATGTCGCCGACCGACGCGGGCGACACCGCGGTGATACTGGCCGCCCCGTCAACGCTTGCGCTTCTCATCAACACGCTCAGCGAACTGTGCGACACCTGCGATAGCGCGTTGTCTGCAAAAGTCGACTTCCAAATGTGGACTTGCATCGAGCGCATCGTGCGGGGCGATCTCGCGCGTTTAGAGTTCGTCAAGCAACTCGAACGGCGCACGCGGAGCGGGATGTTAGAGCGGCTCTATCCTGAGCTGCACGAACTGACGCGGCGCATCACGCCCCCGACGCTCGCCGCCGACATGGACGTGATCTTTTCGCGGCTCGTACAGTTGCTCGAACAATTGCGCGTTGTCGAGACGTTGCTGCGCCATGATGCGCCTTTGAAATCGGCGCTGCCCATCTTCGCGCTTGTGCACGAAGAGACGCGCTCGCTCGTCGAGTTTATAGAGAAGCGCGCCCTTCGCACCGAAGAGATTGACGGGAAAGTGTTCGACGCTCTCGACTGCACGAGTTATGCCGTCGGGGTGGAATTGTCGCGCGTCTTCGGGCGCGAACTCGTCGGACTCGCGTCTCTGCGACAGTCGCCCGGCATTTACACGAAAGTCGAAAACGCGCACGGGTTGTTGCGCGATAGTTTTCAACAGTCTCTGGTGGCTCTCATCAAGGTGTTCGACCCGGCTCTCGACGGCTCTCTCTTTTTTCGCTTCTTCCACGCGCGGCGCGAGCAATCGCTCGTGTTGCGCCGCGACCTGTGGACGCTGCTGCAACTCGTGCTTCAGGCTGAGAAAGACCGCGACCGCCGCCCGCTCGCGCCGCTCGTCGAACGACTCGACGCCTTTCGCGAAGGCAGTCTGCGGTTTCTGATGTACAGAGATTGGGAGTCTTTCGAGAGGTTCGTGGCCGAAGTGCGCGCGGCGCGCGGCGCGGTCGAACTGACGCCCGTCCTTCACCGCTTCGGCACATATCTCGAAGCCCTCTTCGGCCAGATCAACATGCGCACCGTGCTCGCCGATCTACCCTTCGATTACCCGCCGGTGCAATAGGTTTCAAGTTTCAGGTTTCGGGTTTCAAGTTAAAGCAGGTGGTCGCGGCCGCGAGTTTGAAGGTTCAACCTTCAAGCACGAGCAGCTTGCAGACCTGAAACTTGAAAACCCGAACTTTTTCCTAATCGGACGTTTCCGCATCGGCCGCGAGTTGCGCGGCGAGCGCGCCGAATTGCCCGAAGGAAGAGCGCGTAATTTTTTCAAAGCCGCCTTCGACGAGGCGCGTCTCGCTGAGCGCGTAGGGCAGCGTGGCGAGCGCGCGTTGCAGCGCGACGGCGTTCGGCGCGGCGTTGCGCGCACCCGTCTGCCCGCTGATGAAAGAGATGAAGCGTCGCGCCGGATCGTAGTCGTTCGTGTAGGTGGCGACGTTCGGCGCGTCGTGCGCCGGGACGAGACGTGCGGCTTGCTGAAACGCGTGGTGCGCCCCGAGCGTCCGCGCGGCGACGCGTTCTTGCAGGCAGCGACGCACCTCCTCCGCGCCGCCGATGATGAGATAGTCGCCCACGAAACTCGCCGCGCCGCGTTCTTCGTCCGTCGCAATCAACATCTCCGCGTCGCCCACGCGCTGGCTTTTCGCGCCCGCGCCGAGTCGCTTGCGCACAAGCGTCTGCAAAGCTTCGCGGTCGCGGATCGAGGTCAAAAGGACGAGCGACGTGCCTTCGCTGTCGAGACGCGCCGTGGCGATCTCCGGCCCGGCGGCGCGCAGAAAATCACGCGGCTCGTCGATCCCGAAGGGCTTGAGAGATGCGACGAGAAACTCGTCCATGAAACGTCCGACGAAGGGCGCGATGGTGATTTCGAGTTGGGAAGAGATGGCGGCGTTCAGACCGCGCCAAGCCGTTTCCGGCTCGCGATAGTTGTAGATGGTGAGCTGATTGGCGTCCGAGGGCAAGAGGTCTGCGGCGGGGAAGTGGCGCTGCCCCGAAGTCGCCAGCGAAGTTTGCAGACGCGCGGCGAGTTCGTTTTGCAGGTTGAAGTAATAGTTGTCGACGACCGCGCCCTGTGCGATGCGGGAACTCCAAGCCGCGCCGCCGAGAATGCGACCGGCGAGTTGTGGAATCAAAATCGCCGCCGCGCTCTGTGCACTCGGGTCTGCGGAGAGTTGACCGAAGTAGGCCATCGCCGCCGTCTCCAAGAGCTTGCGCGCGCCCGCCGGCGAGACGTAGCCGAAGGCGAGCGCGTCGCCCGCTCTCAAACGCGCGCGCATCTCCGCCAGTTGCGCGTCTTCAGCGAGCGATGCACGCTCGCCCCTGCGAACCGCGAGACACGCACGCACGGTCTCTTCGTCGTTCCCCACAATTGCTACGCTCTCCGCAATCGCCGCGATGATCTTTCTTTTGCCGTCGGGCGTCGTCCAAGTGATGAAAGTCGTTGCGTCGCCGTCCGGTTTGCGCGTGACCGGCGCGCCGTACTTGCGTCGCGCGTAGTTGCCGATGAGTTTCGTGACGGCCGCTTCCACGCGCCCCGCGCCCGTGTGCGTTTCGGCGACGAGCGCGACGCGCGGTTTGATGTCGCGCACGTTGCTCGATTGCTCCGTCACGTCGAAACCGAGCACGACGACCGCCGCCTGCGTGCGCGAGAAGACGACCGTTTCGCCCGACCCAATGCCGCTCCAAGCCGACAGGCGACTCAGCCAGCCGACCCGTGCGATGTTCGGATTCAAGCCCGCCGGCGGCGCGAGCGCACGCCAAGCGTCCGTCGATGTCAGGCCGCCGACGATCTCCGGCAAGCTGTCCGCCTCGATGTAGATCAACGATTCGGCGGGCACGTAGGCCGCCATATCCACGGGTTGCGGGCGATTCCACCAGACCCACACGGCGACGAGCACGACGAGCACGATGAGCGACAAGACGACTTTGCGCGGCCAACTCTTCATCCGTGCATCCTACCTTTCGTCAACCGAACGAAGCAAGAACAGGCCGTTTCTCGCCGCCGACCCGAAATAAAACTCGCCTCTTCGCGAAACTGGAAGCACGGCCTCCTTTTTCCAGAAAACGGCGCGAACAGGTCAATTTGGTGAAACAAGAGTTGTAAAATCTATAAGTTAAACAATCAAAATTATTGTTGACACTCTCAAACTCAATGGTTTATATTCCTTGTTGACGGTGGGAACCTTCTTCCCGCCCTGATTGATAAGGCGCTCGACAGTCTCTCTTAAAAGCAAATCCCGAAGGCGCAAGCCGACGGATGACGTGTGCGGCTGGCAAGGCGCTTTCTTTGAAACTCAGCCGATAAAGGCACACTTCGCGCGAGCGGAGGTCGCAAAGCCCACGGAAGTCAGACGCGAGAATTCTGGCGTTTGACTTGGCCGGGTTGCCGAAGGTGAGGCCGTGTGCGCCGGACGCCTCAAGGTGTCAACCACGAGCGCAACAGTTCACCCACCACTTCACTCCTAGTGAAAATCGACAATTTCCGACTTCGCGCCGTTCGCGTTCGGCCTCGCTTGTTCGCACCGTTTCTCTCCTGATTCCAATGCGGCTTAAGAGCTTTTTCCTTTCATGTCAATGGGACGCCCACATCACAGCCGCTCCAGCCACATGACTCCCAGTCTACAAACGCCTTCGACTTCCTCCACGCGCGACGTTCGTACCAGAGCGCGCCGTATACGCGCCCGCCTCCGGCGAGACCAACGCAGAAGAGCACGGAAAGTTTCCGGGGAAAAATAGAAAATGTTTGGAAGAAAAAATTCTAACAAGAAAAACCTAGTCGGTCTCGACATCGGTTCGAGTTCGGTGAAAGCCGTCGAGTTACAGGGCAAGCCGGGCAGCCTCGTCCTCGTCAATCTCGGCCAAGAAAACTTGCAGCCGGACACCGTCGTCGATGGTCAGATCATGGAGCTTAACTCCGTCTCGCAAACCATCGCCAACGTTTTCGGGGCGCACCAGATCAAGACCGACCGCGTGGCGGCGGGCGTGTCGGGAAGTTCGGTCATCGTCAAGAACATCATCGTCCCGCCGATGAGCAAAGACGAACTCGAAGAGTCGATTGACTGGCACGCCGAAGAACACATCCCGTTCGACATCGCCGACGTGAGTTTGGACTATCAGGTCGTGGGTTCGAGCGACGATTCGCTGCACGTCCTGATGGCCGCCTGCAAACGCGATTTCGTGGCGAACGTCAAACAGGTGATCCAACTGGCGGGCAAGCACCCCGCCATCATCGACGTTGACGCTTTCGCCTTGCAGAACTGCTACGAGGTCAACTATCAGCCGACGCCGGATCAATCGGTGGCGCTTTTGAACATCGGCGCGTCCACGATGAACATCAACATCCTGCACGGCGCGCGCAGCGTCTTTACGCGCGACGTTTCCGTCGGCGGCAACCAGTACACGGCGCTGTTGCAAAAAGAGTTGGGCTTGACGTTCGAGCAGGCCGAGTCGGTCAAACGCGGCGCGAACGTCCCCGGCGAGAGCGAGCGGCGCGACATGGCGCAGGTGCTTGAGACCGTCTCGGACATTCTCGCCCTAGAGATTCAAAAGACTTTCGACTTCTACCGCGCCACGTCGGACGACGGCGAGGGCACGGTGCAGAAGATATTGATCTCCGGCGGCGGCTCGAAGCTGCCGGGACTTGCGGAATTCCTGTCGAACCGTTTCAGCGTGCCCGTCGAAGCGTTCAACCCGTTCCGCCAGATCAAAGTTGATGCGCGTCGCTTCGACCCCGAATATATGCGCGAAGTGATGCCGGAACTGGCCGTCGCCGTCGGGCTGGCTTTGAGAGGAGTGGAGGCTTAAATGATCAAGGTCAACTTACTGGATTCGGTCACGGACAAAACGAGCGTCGCCGCCATCGAGACGCGCGTCGCCAACCCGCGCACGCAAGGGCGCATGGTGCTGCTCGTCGTCGTCGCGCTGCTCGGCATGGCAATCGTGTTTGATTGGACGAGCGCCAATTCCGCGCACGCCGAAGCGACCGCCGAATTGAAACGCCAACAGGAACAGGCCGCGCGCATGGAGGCCATCAAGAAAGAGCAGGCCGAACTGGAAAAGAAGACGCAGGAAATCCAGACGCGCATCGACGCGATCAAGAAACTGCGTTCTTCGCAGCAGGGGCCGGTCGCCGTCTTGTCCGCCATCAACGAGCGCCTGCCGAAGATGGCTGATTTCCGTCTCGAAAGCATCGAGCAGAAGGGCGGTGAGTTGATCTTGAAAGGCGACTCGCCGAACGAAGCGGCCGTCACGCAGTTTGGCCGCAGCATGGAATTCTCCTCCGGCCTCTTCTCGAACGTCAGCATCGAGACGAAACGCGAGTTGCTCGATAAAGTGAACGGCGTCACCGCCACACCGTCAGCCGCCACCGCGACGGACGATGCTTCGAAGCCGCTCGTCAAACTCGACACCGTGACCTTCACCTTGAAGTGCAAATACAACGCGCCGGGCAGCCAGACGTCCGCGCCCGCCGCGAACGCCAAACCGGCCGCCGCTCCCGCCGCCGCCACAGCGCCCGCCCAAGTCGCCAAAACCTAGCACGTCGCCTCTCGACCTCGCGCCCGAAGGGAACTGACACTCATGTTGAAATTAGACGCACTACAACAAAAACCTTGGTACTTACAGTTCGCGGCATTCGGCCTCGTCGCACTGCTCATCTACGGCGGCTTCTGGTATTTCATCACCAGCGGCACGCGCGAAGAGACGAAAAAACTCCAAGCGGATGTCGGCAAGCTGCAACAGGAAAACGCACGCGCGCAGATCGCTTCGCAGCGGCTCAACGATTTCAAGGGAGCTTACGCGCGCGCTCAGGCCGACTACGAAGATTTGAAGGCGCTGCTGCCCGAACAGCGCGAACTCACGACCGTCTTGCAAGGCTTGCAGGATCGTGCGCGCGGCCGTCTCTCCGTGACGCGTTTCACGCCGAAGGAAGACGTGCAGCAGGACTTCTACGCGGGCAAGCCGGTTGAGGTCGAAGTGTCGAGCAACTACAACAACCTCGGCGCGTTCTTCGCGCAGATCGCCGCTTACCAACGCATCGTCTCCATCAGCGACTTCAAAGTCTCGCGCATGAAAGACCAGAACATGGGCAAGACGGTTGACGCGCAGTTCTTGCTGACGGCCTACTACGCCTCGAACGAGAAGCTACAGAACACGGCGAAGCCCGCCACTCCGGCGCAGAACCCGACCGTGCCCGCCGCCGCGCCTGCGACAGCAGCACCGGCCGCCAAGTAGTAACCGGAGAGACACACACGCGGCCGCGCGCCGACCAGCGGCCGGACACTTTCAGGAACAAAAGCGATGAACTACACCAAGATGATCAAGCAGACCTTGCGGGCGGCGCTGGCCGCGGGCGCGATCCTGACCTTCTCCGCCGCGAGCGTCGCGCAGGCACAGGATGCGAACACCACTTATCGCGGCAGCGGGCGCGACCCGTTCACGAAGTACAAGCCGCCCGTCAAACGCGTCAAACCGATGCCGAAGCCCATCGGCGCGCCTTCCATCGAACAGCGCATCGCGGCCTACAAAGCGCAGAAGGCCGTCGCCATGAACGCGCAATTGCCCGCCCCGAAGCCGACCACCGCCTTGCTCTTGAGCGAAGCGCAAGTGACCGGCATCTTCCGCACGCCGCGCGGCTATGCGGCGATGGTTGAAGCCAAACCGATCAAGCTCTCTTACGTCATCTATCCCGGCGAGATTTTCTTCGACGGGATGTTGGTCGCCATCGAAGAAGACCGTCTCGTCTTCCGCAAAGAGACGCGTTGGAGCGACGGGCGGCGCGAGATGAGCGTCGAGATGAAAGCCCTCGGCGCGACGAACGCCGTCAAGGAAACTTTGACGACCGCTGCTCCCGCAGCGACCGCGCCAGCTACGCCCACCCCCACCTCGCCCAAAGCGAAAGAAGAAGGCGCGAACGCGCCTGACAAACAGTAGATATTTCCCGCCCGTTCGTTCTGTCGCGCGCGACGCCGGAAGCCTGAGCCGACCGAGACGCGCACAAACCGTAACGAACTCATCACCCGGCGCACGCCACGGAAGGATTCCTGCCTGCTTCGATCCGCCCGGCCTGTGCTCGCGCTATTTGGCAAGACAAACCCGCCGGCAGCTTTCGCATTGTGCGGCGCGCGCTTTTGAAGAGTCCGCAACCCAAGCGGACTCACACGAGCGTTAGCGCGTGGCGTAGAGCGGCCGGTCACTCCTGACAAAGGAAAAGAAGATGCTCAATCAGCAACACCCGCTTACGGCGGTCGTCAAAAGAGGCGCGCTCGTCCTCTTGCTTTTATGCTCGGTCTCAACTTTCGCTCTCGCTTCGGGCGCGCGCCTGCTGACGGGCGTGCGCACTTCCGTCGAAGGCGACGCGACGCGCATCACCTTTGCCGCGACCGCGCCGATGGCCTACGGCGTGCGGCGCATCGATGAACGCACGCTGATGGTCGAACTGCCCGGCGTCGATGCCACGCGGCTCGCCGCTTCCTACGCGCCCGCTTCGCCGCTCGTCGCCGGTCTCACGGTCGAATGCGCGACCGATAAAGGCGGCGCACCTTTCGCGCGTCTGCGCGTCGCCCTGCGCGCCTCGGCGCGCGACCGCTCGTTCCTCGAAGCCAACCAGCTCGTGCTCGAACTGCGCCCGGCCAACCACACCGCCGCCGCGACGCAACCGCAGCAACAGCAACCCGCCGCGCGCGAAGCACACGCTTCCGCTCCCGTCCCGGATCAACAGACCGCGCGCCCGACGCCGACGCCCACGCCCGGCATCAGCGCCGCCAGCGGCACGGGACAGCAATCCTCGCAAGGCCAGCAATACGGCCAATACGGTTTCGTCGGCGAACCGATCAACTTGAACGTCGTCAACGCGGACATCCGCGACATCCTCAACTACATCACCGAGCAGTACGGGGTTAACTTCATCATCGACTCGTCGGTCGGCGCGGTTCCCGTCACGGTCAACGTCACGGAAGTGCCCTGGAACGTCGCGCTCAATTCGATCCTGCGCGCGAACCGTTTAGGGATCGAGGTTACGGGCAACATCCTGCGCGTCGCCACGCTCAAGGTGCTGGCCGAAGAGGCCGAAGCGCAAGCCTCCATCGACGAAGGGCGCTTGAACGCCGCGCCGCTCGTCACCGAATTCATCCGCCTCAACTACGCGCGCGCCGTCGGCACGCTCGCACAGGCCGCGGGTTCGACCGGCGGTTTTTCGGGCGGCGCAAGCAACGACAGTTTTTCGGGCGGCGCGGGCGGCGACGCCACGGGCAAGAGCGGCGACAAAGGCATCCTGCCGATCATCTCGCGTCGCTTGTCCAAACGCGGCAGCGTCGAAGTTGACGGCCGCAGCAACACGCTCATCGTGACGGACGTGCGCGAAAACATCGCGGCCATCCGTCAACTCGTCGAACTGCTCGACCAACCCGAACCGCAAGTGGAAATCGAGACCCGCATCGTCGTTGCCAGCCGCAGTTTCAGCCGCGACCTCGGCGTGCAGTTGCAAGCGGCCGTCTTCGGCACGCGCGGTCAGGGCGGCACGTTTGAAACCGCACCGGCCAACGGCGGACTCCGCCCCGGTGGCCTCCCCGGCGGTTTGAGCAACACGCCCCCGGCGACGGGCGACCTCGGCGCGACCGCGCCGAGCACCGTCATCGGTCTGACGACGGGCATCTTCGGCACGGCGCAAATCGGCGCGCTCATCACGGCGGCCGAAAGCAAAGGTCAGGCGAAGATCGTCGCCAACCCGCGCGTCACGGCTTTGAACAATCGCCCGGCGCAGATCGAAAGCGGCGCGCAGATTCCCGTCGTCACGCCGCAGGCGGCGGGCGCGGGCGGCGGCTCCGACGACAACCTCGGCGGCGCGACCGTCTTCACCACCACCTTCGTCTCCGTGCCTTTGCGTCTCTCCATCACGCCGCAGATCACGGACGCGGGCACGGTCGTCCTGCGCGTCACGGCCGAGAACAACAGTATCAACCGTTCGCTCACGAACTCGCTCGGCACGCCCGGCATCGACACGCAGCGCATGCAGACCGAAGTGCTCGTGCCCGATGGCGGCACGACGGTCGTCGGCGGCGTGCTCCTCGACAGCGAAGGCGAGACGCAGACGCGCACCCCCGGCATCTCCGGCATCCCCGTGCTCGGCAACCTCTTCAAACGCAAGGCCACCACACGCAACACGAACGAACTGCTGTTCTTCATCACGCCGCGCATCTATCGCCCCGACTTCAACGGCCGCCCGACCTCCGGGACTGTGACCGACCGCATTCGTTCGACCACCATCCCGCAGCCCGTGCCGCTCGGCAACCCGCCGAGCAACACGCCCGCGCCCGGCTCGGAGCAGAACGCGCAACCCACCAACACCACCGCGCAGCCGCAATCCGACACGGCTCCGGCGGCACGCCCCGCAGCCTCGCGCGGCGAGCGTCCGTAACCGTTAAGGAGTAAACCCCCATGTTTAAAGACACACTCACACGCATGGTAGAAAGAACCGAGGGCGCAGTCGGCGCGCTCATCATGGGCACGGATGGCATCGCGGTCGAGAAGGTTCTGACGCCCGAAGGACGCGACGCCAATCTGGACGTGGCCGCCGCCGAGTTCACTTCGCTCCTGCGCAACGCACAGCGCGCGGGCACGGACATCGGCCTCGGCCAAGTGCACGAAGTCGTCGTCGGCTTCCACGACATGAACGTCCTGATGCGTCTCTTCAACCGCGAGTACTTCGTTTTGCTCGCGCTCGCGGAAGACGGCAACATCGGCCGCGGCCGTTTCGAGCTACGCAAAGTCGAACTCGACCTCGCGCGCGAATTCGCGGTCTAGGCCGAATCGAAAAAGCGAAGGGGAGAGTGAAGACGAGTGCCTCCGTCTTCACTCTCCCCTTCGCTTTTCTGTTTTCCGGTTACGGCAATTTCACGTAGGGCATGCCGCGCATGATGATGCGCTGGCGACGCGCGACGCGCTTCGGTTTGAGTTGCGGATTAAATTCGGTGCGCGGGTTCGGGATGATGGCCGAGAGGAAGGCCGCTTCCTGCGGCGTCAGGTCGGCGGCCGATTTGCGAAAGTAGGTGCGCGCGGCGGCCTCCGCGCCGTAGATGCCGTCGCCCCACTCGATCACGTTGAGATAGATTTCGAGGATGCGCCGCTTCGACAGATTCTTCTCCATGAAATAGGTGATCGCCGCCTCGCGCGCCTTGCGCACGAACGAACGCTCCGTGGAGAGGTAGAGATTTTTCGCGAGCTGCTGCGAGATGGTCGAAGCGCCGCGTTTGAAACTGGGCATGGCGGGAATCCAACTCGACTCGTCTTCGCCCTGCTGTTTCGCTTCTTTCGCGGCGTCGCGCTGCGCCTGCTCCCAAGCCTTCTGGATGGCCTCGTAGTCGAAGCCGTTATGCGTGGCGAAGTTGCTGTCTTCGCCCGCCAGCACGGCGCGCCACAGGTTGACGGAAATCCGTTCGAGCGGAACCCACTGCTGCACGCGTTTGGGTTGTTCGCCGCGCTCGCGCGCCTCCTGGATGCGCGTTTCGATCAGGGCGGTCGTCTCCGGGTTGTTGTCGCGCAACTTCGAGACGCGCGGAAACGTCGCCAACTCGTAGAGCAGCGCGAAGACGATGAAGGCGACCACGCCGAGCGCGATCATCTGCGTCAATTTCCAGATCGTTCTGAACATCGCCCGCCGATTATAGCCCAACTGAATTTCGCATTGAACTGCGAGCCGCGTCCGAACGCTTGGCGGCGCGAATCGTGTTGCAGTGTATCTCGACCGTGTCATTGATGTCGGCCGCGTAACCGCCCGACATGACCGTCACGACCGGCAACCCGCGCCCGCGACACGCTTCGAGGACGAACTCGTCGCGCGCACTGAGACCCGCTATCGAGAGCGAGAGGCGTCCGAGTTTGTCGCCCGCGTAAGGGTCTGCGCCGCCGAGATAAAAGACGAGGTCGGGGCGCTGCGCGAAGGCGCGCGGCAGGTGTTCGGCCAGCGTGCGCAAGTATGCTTCGTCGCCCGTCGCGTCGGGCAGTTCCACGTCGAGCGTCGAACGCGCTTTGAAGATGGGATAGTTTTTCGCGCCGTGCATCGAGAAAGTGTAGACGCTCGCGTCCCCCTCGAAAATCGTCGCCGTGCCGTTGCCCTGATGCACGTCCAAATCGACGACTGCGGCGCGCTCGATCAAGCGGTCGCGCCTGAGCGTGCGAATCGCGACGGCCACGTCGTTCAGCACGCAGAAGCCCTCGCCGCGTTCGGGAAAAGCGTGGTGCGTGCCGCCCGCGAGATTCGAGGCGATGCCTTCGCTGAGCGCGGCGCGCGCGGCCGCAATCGTCCCGCCCGTGGCGAGAAACGAACGACGCACGAGCGCCTTCGACCACGGCAGACCGAGCCTGCGCAACTCGCGCGGCGTCAGAGCACCGGCGCGCAGGCGCGTCACGTAATCTTCGGTGTGGACGAGCAACACGTCTGTGACGGGCGCGGGCTGCGGTTCGACGATCTCGGAAGCCGCGAGCGTTCCTTCGCCGACCAAGCGGTCGCGCACGAGTTCGAATTTGCGAATCGGGAAGACGTGCCCTTCGCCGATGTCCGCGTAGTAACGCGGCGTGTAGAAAACTTTCATCGAGAATGTTCTTCGTCAGTTGTTTGCAATCGGCTCCGTTCTTCGTGTCGAAAGTTGAACAAATGATTCTTGCGTCGTCGCGCCTGACGCATCAACGTATTCGCTAACAGACGGCCGCTGCCGTCATATAGTAAGCTACCGGATGTTCCGTTTAATTCACGGCGAACGATCATAACTTTGGCAACAGCATGAACAAGTTTTTGTGGGCAACGGACGAGCAAGCGGCGAGGCTCGCCGAGTTGACGGCGGACGACGCGCGCGTCAAAGAACTGCCTTTGCATCGCGACGTGCGCTCGCTCGGCCAACTGCTCGGCGAGACCATCAAAGCGCAGGCGGGCGCGGCGATGTTCGACCGCGTCGAACTGCTGCGCGGTTTGACGCGCGAACAACGCGAAGCGAGCGCGAGCAATGAAAACGACACGGAACGCGTCGCTTCCGGCAGTCCGGATGCGCTGGCGCGGGCTGACGAAACCATCAAGCGAATCTCCGTCACGGAGGCTTATCAACTGACCAAAGCCTTCGCCATCTATTTTGAACTGACCAATCTCGCGGAGACCAATCATCGCAAACGAAGGCGACAGGCGCGCACGCTCTCGGCCACGCTGCCCGCGCTGCCCGGCACTTTTCGCGGCACGCTCGAACGCCTGCGCGCGGCCGGAATGGATTGGCGGACGGCGCTCGACACGCTCAGCCGCATCGAGGTCACGCCCGTCTTCACCGCGCACCCGACCGAAGTGGCGCGGCGCACCGTCCTCTTCAAACGCAGGCGTATCGCCGATCAACTCGAACGCCTCGGCCGCCTGCCGCTCTCTGATACCGAAGCCGCCGACGCGGAACGCGCCATCGCACGCGAGATCAACGCGCTCTGGCAGACGGACGAAATACGTCGCCAAAAACCCACCGTCACCGACGAGATCAAGATGGGTCTCGACTACTATCCTTCCGTCATCATCGACACGCTGCCCGAAGTTTACGCCGAGATGCGGACGGCGTTCGCACAAGTTTACGGCGTGGAGATCAACGTCAATCAACTGCCGGCCGTGATCACTTTCGGTTCGTGGATCGGAGGCGACCGCGACGGCAACCCTTTCGTGACGGCCGGCACGACGCGCGAAGCGCTCCTGATGGCGCGCCGCACGATCATCGACTACTACCTCGCGGCCCTCGACCGCGTGCAGGAGCAAGTCAGTCTCTCGCGGCGGCAGGTCAGCGTGTCGGAGCGTTTGCAGTCGAGTTATGAAGCCTACGGCGCGACTCTCGGCGGCGCACGCGAAGAAATTGAAAGCCAGCCGCCGGATGAAATCTATCGGCGCTTTCTCGCCTGCGTGCTTCACCGCCTGCGCTCGACGCGCGTCGTTCCGTTGCAGGCGGACGGATACGAAAGCGCCGCCGCCTTCTCCGCCGACCTGCGTCTGGTGCGCGAAAGCCTCGCCGCGCACGAGGGCGGGGAATTGGCCGAAGGTCTGCTCGATCCGCTCCTCCTGCAAATAGAAACGTTCGGCTTTCACCTGCACACGCTCGACCTCAGACAGCACGCCCATGTGCACCGTCAAGCCGTGCTCGAACTGGCGGGCGGAGCGCGTTTCGACCGTGAAGCCGAAACAACGTCGGCGCTCGGGGCTGAAACGGGAGACGAAATTCCCGTCGCCTCGCCGGAGACGACGGCGCTGCTGGAAAGTTTGCGCGCGCTGGCGGAACTGAAGCGGACGATTTCGCCGCGGGTGGTGCGCTCTCACGTCATCAGCGGCGCAAGCGTGGAGCGGGATGTGCTCGCGCTTCTCTGGCTATTGGAACTTTGCGGCGTGCGGGCGAAGGCGTCGGTTGAAGGGGGCGACCCCGGCGTGATGCCCGTGCCGCTCTTCGAGTCGATTGAAGATTTAAGACGCGCGCCCGAAGTTTGCCGGAGTCTGTGGTCTGCGCCCGCTTATCAACCGTATCTGGATTCGTGGGGACGCGAGCAGGAGATCATGCTCGGCTATTCGGATTCCAACAAAGACGGCGGGATGCTCACGAGCATCTGGGAAATTTATAAAGCGCACGAGGCTCTGCACCGCGTCGCGCGCGAGTGCCATGTGCGCCTGCGTCTCTTTCACGGGCGCGGCGGCACGGTCGGGCGCGGCGGCGGCCCGACGCAGCGCGCCATCACGGCGCAACCGCCCGGAGCTTTCTCCGGCCAAATCAAATTAACGGAGCAGGGCGAGGTGCTGAACTTCAAATACTCCGACGCGGTGCTGGCCGAACGCAGTCTGGAGTTGATGGTCGCCGCCGCGCTCGACGTGCTCGCGCGCACAGATGCGGGCGCGGTCGAAGCGGAATGGACTGAGGCGCTCGAAGAGATGTCCGGCGAGGCGTTTGCCTTCTACCGCGCATCGGTGATGGAGAACGCGGAAACGCTTCGTTACTTTTATCAGGCGACGCCGGTGCGTGAATTTGAACTTGCCAAGAGCGGCTCGCGCCCCAGCCGCCGCGCGGCCACGGAAGGCACGGACGACGCGGAGCGCGAAGTAGCGACGCTGCGCGCCATCCCGTGGGTCTTCGGCTGGATGCAGAGCCGCCACCTGCTGCCCGCTTGGTTCGGCGTCGGTCATGCGCTCACGCGTTTCCGTCGCGCGCACGCGGGCGGCGAACAATTGCTCCGCACGATGTTGGACAAGTTCCCGCTCTTCCACGACCTCATCAACAACGTCGAAAACGGTCTGGCCAAAGCCGACCTCTCAATCGCGCGGCGCTACAGCCTGTTGGTCGAAGACGAGTCGCTCAGAGAAAGCGTGTGGCGAATGCTTGAGGCTGAGTTCGAGCGCACGCGCGAAATGATCCTGCTCATCACAGGCCAGCGAGAACTGTTGGAGCACAACCCGGTGCTCGCCCGCTCGATCCGCTTGCGCAATCCATACGTCGATCCGTTGAGCCTGATTCAGATCGAACTGCTCAGACGTTTGCGACGCGGCGAAGAGAGCGAGGAGTTGAAGTACGCGCTCGCGGCGACCATCAACGGCATTGCGGCCGGACTACGCAACACGGGCTAGGCCGCACAGGTTTATTTACGAACAAACGCAGACAGGCAAAACTAAGAGTGGAACCACGCGCTTCACCCGAAACCACACTAAATTCTTGTTCGTGTGATTTCGGGTGAAGCGCGTGGTTTCAGGATTTTGTTTGTCGTTCTAAATGAGAAAAAGGCGTCGGGAGTTTTAGCACCCGACGCCTTTCTTCATTTAACATCTCCTGACGGTGAATCATTCCGTATTCGGGTTGAACTCGCGACCGAGATCGCTCGCGCGCAGGTCTTCGATACCGGGCGCGGGCGTCTGCGGAGCATCGCTCAGCTTATCGGTCGGGCTAAGGTTCGGATCATAAATACTATCGTCGTGTGCAAGTTGTGGTTGAACGTCATTGGTGAACATAAGTCATCCTCCTTGTCCAGTCACACTCCCCTGTGTGAAGAAGCGCCAAGCCGCAGACTTGACGCCTCAGTTGAAAACAAATTGGTTCAGTCAGCAGAGAGAATAGCCCGCCGGCCGGTTGTGCGGGTTGCGATCCGATTGCAAAGAGACGGCAATTTGCTTCAACGCGAAGAAGCCAATTCAATACTGAATCAAACTGCCTTCGCGTTTGGCGCGGCGGACGGCGCGGGCGAAGACCCAGAAGGAGAAGGGCATCAGCGTGATGAGAAAGAGCAGCAGCGTGAAGAGCGGCGCGCGCACTTCCGTGAAGCCTTGACCTTGAATGAGCACGCGGCGGATGCCGTCGAGACCGTAAGTGGGCGGGAGAAAGCGCGAGATGCCGCCGAGGACGCGGCCGCCGTATTCGTTCAAGAGTTGCGTGGGGAAGAAGACGCCGGAGAACAGCGTGGAGGTGGTGGCCAGGAGGACGGCGAACGGGTCGCCGCGTTTGAAGACCATCGCGAAACTCGCGGAGAGGATACCGATGGAGGCGAGCACCAGCGTCGTGATGATGAGGAAGAGAAAGGCGAGCAGGAAGTTTCCTTGAAAGCGCACGTCGAAGAAGAGCCAGCCGAAAAGTAAGTAGAGCGAAGAATAGACGGTGGCCTGCGCGAAGTCGTAAGCCGAACTTGAGACGATGAAGGTGGGGATACTGACGGGAGTCATCAACACGCCTTCGAGCGTGCCTTGCGCCTGCTCCTGCCG
This sequence comes from Pyrinomonadaceae bacterium, assembly GCA_036387235.1. GTDB lineage: Bacteria > Acidobacteriota > Blastocatellia > Pyrinomonadales > Pyrinomonadaceae > JAIVJZ01. The sequence goes on along the minus strand of DASVUD010000038.1, from coordinate 73,643 downwards.
GATGGCGTTGGCGAAACTGGAGAAGCCGGTCATGAAGTAGTTGAGCACGGCGAGGCCGGTGATCCACGCGGCCAGAGGGTTCGTCCATTGCGTGTAGGACGTGACCGCGCCGCCCGTGAAAATTTTGGAGATGAAAAAGAGCGTCGTGACGAAGAAGAGGATTTCCAGCGCGCGAAAGAGAAACTGGATGCGATAACTCAAAGCCAACTGGAAATCGCGCACGATGAAGGCGCGCATCCGTCCGAAAAATCTGCTCACGCGTTTCATACGCTTGCCCCCTCCTCCGGTTCGCGCTCGTATCTTTCCAACACGTCGAGCAGCGTCGCGCGTTCCGCGTCGCAAGCGACGATGCGCCCGCCTGCCGCGAGCACGGCGCGCAGCACGCGGTCGAGCGCGTCGTCTTCAACCGCGCGCGTGAATTGCACGGCGAGCACGCCGTCGTCTTCCGTCATCTCGAAGTCGTCCAACGCTGGCCGCAGCGCCGCGCGGGCACGTTCAGGCGACAGACTGTGCACGGCGAGCCGCACGCGTTCGGCGCTTTTGTTCATGGAGCGCAGGCGTTCGGGCGTGTCGAGCGCGCGTATCTGGCCGCGCGAGATGACGGCGACGCGCGCGCACAGTTCTTCGATCTCCGCGAGGTTGTGCGAAGTGAGCAGGACGGTGACGGGTTTGTCCGCGTCTCTGGCGAGCGAGTTGATGAGCGCGCGCGTTTTGGTGGCGGCCAAAGGGTCGAGCGAGCGGGTCGGTTCGTCGAGCAACAAGACGGGCGGTGAACTGAGCATCGCGCGTGCGACGGCGACGCGCTGCTTGTTGCCGGTCGAGAGTTCGCCGAAGCGACGACGCGCGACCGGTTCGAGTTCGAGACGCGCGAGCAGTTCGTGTATGCGCGTGCGCGCAGCGGTGTCCTTGAGGCCGTAGAGACGCGCGAAGAAAGTCAGGTTTTGTTCGATGGTCAGACGCCAGTAGAAACTGCGTTCCTCGGCCGTGGCGAGTCCGATCTGGGCGCGCACCTCTACTTCGTCGCGCACGCTGTCGAAGCCGCCGACCGCGACCGCGCCGGCGGTCGGCTGCACGAGCGTGGCGATGATCTTGGTGAGCGTGGTTTTGCCCGCGCCGTTACGCCCGATGAGGCCGAAGATTTCACCTTCGCGCACGTCGAACGTCACGTCGCGCAAGGCTTCGACCGGATGCGCGGCCTTGCGCCGAAACAATTTCTTGAGGCGCGCGAGCGGGACGGGATAAGTTTTCGAGAGTTGCCGGATCGAGATGGCGACGGCTTGCGCCGGAGTCGCGCCCGCGTCGTTCGTCGCCTCGCCGGAAACAGTTGGAGAAATCGTTGCTGCCACGTTTGAAAAGGTTCGTCTAACGACTGCGTTGGCGCGGGTCGAGATATTCGCGCAGGCCGTCGCCGATGAAGTTGAAGGCGAGGACGGAGAGCGCGATGGCGATGCCGGGCACGAGCAGGGCGTGCGGCGCGCCTTGCAGCGTCGAGAGGTCGCGCGCTTCTTCGAGCATCACGCCCCACGAAGGCGCGGGCGGCGGCACGCCCAGACCCAAGAATGAAAGCGTCGCCTCGGACAGCACCGCGCCCGCCATGCCGAGGCTCGCCTGCACGATGAGCGGTTGGATGGCGTTCGGCAAAATATGGACGAAGAGAATTCGCATGTCGCTTGCGCCGAGGGCGCGCGCCGCTTGCACGAAATCATATTCGCGCACTTTCAGCACCTGCCCGCGAATCACGCGCGCATAGCCCACCCAACCGATGATGCAGAGCGCGAGGATCAGCTTGTTCAGCCCCGCGCCGAGGAACGCGACCATCGCGATGGCGAGCAGCAGGCCGGGGAAGGCGAGAAAGACGTTGAAGAGATAGCCGTTGACGATGCGGTCGATCCAGCCGCCGTAGTAACCGGCCAGAGCGCCGATGAACGTGCCGATGACGGTGGAGACGAAGACCACGACGAGGCCGACGCGCAGAGAGATGCGCGCGCCGTAGATGACGCGCGAAAAAATGTCGCGTCCCGTCGCATCCGTGCCGAGCCAGTGTGCGGCCGAAGGCGCGGCGTAACGATTGAGCAAGTCGGTGTCGCCCACGTTATGCGTCGCCAGAAGCGGCGCGAACAAGGCCACGAGGACGAACAACCCGACGACGGCGAAACCGAATTTTGCGAGACGATTCATAAAGTGGCGAATGGTAAATGGTCAATGGTGAATGGTGGAAGCTGATTCTTTCCATTCACCATTGACCATTCACTATTTACGAGACACGTATTCTGGGATCGAGCCAGCGATAAATAACGTCGGTCAGAGTGTTGGCGAAGATGTAGGTCACGCTGATGACGAGGACGCAGCCTTGCACGAGGCGGTAGTCGCGTTTGCCGATGCCGTCGTCGATGAGCAGGAGACCCAAGCCCGGCCAGTTGAAAATCTTCTCCGTGACGATGGCTCCGGCGAGCAGGATGCCGAGTTGCAGACCGAGGATCGTGACCACCGGAATGAGACCGTTTTTCAGGACGTGTTTGTAGACCACGGTGCGCTCGCTCAAGCCTTTGGCGCGCGCCGTGCGGACGTAATCTTCGCCCATCTCTTCGATGACGGACGAGCGCACCATGCGCGTGAGAAGCGCCGAGAGCGCCGCGCCGAGCGTGACGGCGGGCAGGATGATGTCTTCCGTGTAGTTGCGCCCGGAAGGAGCGAGCCAGCCGAATTGAATGGCGAAGACGTAGATGAGCAGCGGGCCGAGCACGAAGCCCGGCATGCTGATGCCGACCAGCGCCACGACCGACAGCAAATTGTCTAACCACGTGCCGCGATTTCTTCCCGCCACGACGCCGAGCGGCACGGCGATGCTGACGGCGACGAGAAGGGCTGCGACGGCGAGTTGGATCGTGGCCGGGTAACGCTGCGCGATGAGTTCGATGACGGGGCGGTCGGTGCGAAACGAGCGCCCCATGTCGCCGCGCAAGATCGCGCTCCAATAATCGATGTAGCGATTGTTCATGCCGTGCCAGCGAAAATTTCTTTCGCCCTGTTCGTCGCGCGCGTAGGAGAAGAAGAAGGCGGGGCGGTCGAGATTGTGTTTCTGCCGAAACTGCTCGATCTGCGCGGGCGTGGCATCTTCGCCGAGCGTAGCTGTGGCCGGGTCGCCGGGGACGAGTTCGATCAAGAGCGTGACGAGCGACACCACCGTCCACACCACGAGCAGCAGGATCAAGATGCGCCGCGAGACATCCAATAGCTTGTGCTTCATCTTCGGCCGGAGCGAGCTTCTCTTATGTATCGGAAGAATTTTTAGCTTGAACTAACGCCGTGGATGATAGCAGGGAAGAAAGTAAATCGTGAATCGTAAATCGTGAATGGAAGAAGATAGTTGTTCATCTATTCACGATTCACGATTTACTAAAAAACGTAGCCCGACGGTTGTTGTGTCTTTCGTCGCACGAACAGCCCCGACAACCGTCGCACGGGAATGGACACTCAAACCATCGGACTACGTTTTCGGTTTGCGCTCACACAAAGTAGCGCAAGCCAAGCTCGCTATGACGTGCGGCCGGGGCGTGTGCCCAGATGCAGCGCCGCGATGCCGCCCGTCAAATTCTGATACGTCACCTCGCCGAAACCCGTCTCGCGCATCAACCCGGCCAGCCGCTCCTGATCCGGAAAGCGCGATACCGAATCCGGCAGATACTCATACGCGCCGCGCGAGCCGCTCACGAGGCCGCCGATGCGCGGCAAGACGCGCGTAAAATAGAATTGAAAAAGAGCGCGAAAGCCCGGCATGACGGGCTGCGAAAACTCCAAAATCGCGATGCGTCCGCCCGGCCTCAGCACGCGAAACAACTCTCGGAGTCCGCCCTCGACGCTCGCCAGATTGCGCAGGCCGAAGGCGATGGTCACAACGTCGAACGTCTCGGCGGCAAACGGCAAGCGCAGCGCGTCGGCTTCGACGAAAGGAATTGCGCGTTCTCGTTCGGCCGCTTTGCGCGCGGCGACTTCGAGCATCGGGCGACAGAAATCAAGCCCCGTCACGCGCGTCTGTCCCGCTTCCGAGAGTACGAGCGACAGGTCGCCCGTGCCGCAAGCCACGTCGAGCGTGCGCGTCCCCCCAGCGAGAGCCGGGCGCAAGCGTTCGGCCACGAGCTTGCGCCAACGCCGGTCGATGTTCGCCGAGAGCAGGTGATTTAAAAGATCATAGCGGCGCGCGATGCCCGCGAACATCGAGTTGACTCGACGCGCGTGCTCCTGCCTGCGTTCGTGTTCGTTCAGAATTGTTGGCGTGGACACCTTAAATGATTGTGCGCGGACGTTTGGTTGCGGGTAGCTTGCGATTTGTTTGTGAATTGACTACGGGCGTTTCTGCGTCTTCGTGTCGGGGGCGGGCGCGGCCAAATTCGCTTCGGCCACTTCGACGCCGCCGCCGAGGCGCGTCAACTCGCCGCGCAGTTGCGCCGCGTCGCCCGCGACAACGCTCGCCAATTTCGCCTCGCCGCCGAAGAGACGTGCGGCGACGCGTTGCACGTCCGACGGCGTGAGCGCGTTCAAGGCGCGCTCTTCGTCCGCGAACGTCGAGTTGTAAAAGGTGGCGTCGAGCCATTCGTCGGCGGTCGCTTCGGGACGACTTCTGCGTTCGGCGAGCGCGGCGAGCGCGGCGCGTCTCGCCGTGTCAAGTTCCGCGACACTGACGGGCGAGGCGGCGAGCGAGGCGACCGCAACGCGCGTCGCTTCGAGCGCCGGTGCGGCGAAGCGTGCGGGGACGCTCGTGCCAATCATGACGATGCCGGACAAGTTATGCGCGTCGTGGCGCGCGAAAACGGACTTCGGTTGAAACTCTTTCAGCGCGTTTGTCAGACGCTCGCGCAAGAGTGCGGCGGCGATGTTCGCGGCGGCGCGTTCGCGATCCGTGCGGGCGAGGCCGCGCGCGGCCAGACGCACTTCGGCTTCGCTCGCGCCGGGCAGGTTGACGATCAAGGTGCGCGCGTCGGGCGCTTCGGGCTGTCGGAAAGTCGCGGGCGCGAGAGCGTCGCTCTTGCGCCAAGAGCCGAGCAACTGACGTAAGGCGCGCATGGCGCGTGCGCCTTCGACGCCGCCGACGAGGACGAGCACGGAGTTGTTCGGATTGATGAAGCGGTCGCGCGCCAGCATCATGTCCGGGCGGTCGATGCGCGCGAGGCTCTCAGGCGTGCCCGTGAGCGCGCGGCCGTAAGGGTAAGAGCGATAGAGCCGGGCGGCGGCGGCGCGGTCGGCCAAGAGCGGGGCTTGCGCGGCGGCGTCGCGCGCGGCCTTGAGACGCGCTTCGCGCAGGCGGTTCACGTCCCCCGCGTCGAGACGCATTTGCAGCACGGCGTTACGCACCAGTTCGACGAGGCGTTCAAAGTCGCTCGTCTTGCCGCTCAAGAGAATTTCCATGTGGTCGTATGAAGTGTTGACTTCGAGTCGACCGTTCAACTCCTCTTCGACGTAGCGGCGCGTCTCGTCCAAGTCCGGGAACAGGGCGTCGCCGAGCAAGGTCATCAAACCTTCTTTGCCCGCCAGATCGAAGGCCGCCCCGCTGTTGATTCTGAGTTTGAGTAAGACCTGCGGGTCGCCCGCGCGATGGACGAGCAAAAGGCGCAGCCCGTTGAGCAGTTGTTCGCGGCGCGGCGCGGGCGTGCCCGCGTGCTGCGTCGCCGCTGCCGTGGCGGGCAAGCAGAGCGAGACGAGTAGCAGCAGGGCGGCGATGATAGTCTGAGAGCGGCGCGGGGTTGGAGTGGAAAGGAGTTGAAGTTTCATAAATGGTTCGCGAGTCCGTCCGTCGGCGGTTTTCGGGGGCAGCCGTGTGCGGCCGCGTGCGGCTGTTAAATTCCGGCACGAACCCTCGTTTGATGCATCAAAACGGTTGCGGGAGATGCCCGTGCATTTTAGGATTCGCTCGGTATGAGGTCAACCGTCCGGAAACTATGATATTTTTATTTCCGGTAGTAAACTCTTAACGCCCGCAGGGCATCTCTTACTGCCGGTAGGGCATCTCACGATGCTCGAAGGCGTGTGCCCCGAAATTCGAGTAACCAGACAAATTGCCATGAGTTCTGTTCCCCAGTTGAGGCGCGAAGTATGACCACAAAGAGCTGCCCGAAGTGCGGCGAAGTAGTTCCGGTGCAGTTCGAATTCTGCCCCGTGGACGGCACGCATCTGACGAACGTCAATCAGGCCGCAGAAGATAACACCGCCACCATCGACAATTCCGCGTCGGCCAACAGCGTCGTCCCCGCCGACGCCGTCAACCATCAGGCCGCAACCGACGCGACGACCGCCACCATCCCCGCCGCGTCGATTGCGGACGCGAACTTCTCGTCCGATGCCGATTCCACGGCGTTGGTTCCGGCATACGAGCGCGGCGAATATCACCTGACATTTTTGGAAGACGAAGGCTTGTCGCGTCGCCTGTTGAAAGAGGTGCGCGAGGTCGGGCACGACGCCGAGTTGACTTGGCCTGAGTTCAAACGCGATCCGGGCGGCTTCGTCAAACGCGGCGCGAACGCCTACGGCAAAGCCTCTTGGCGCGTGTTGTCGCAGCGCAACGTGGCGATTGGCCTGATGTCCGCGCTCGTCTTGATGTTGACGGCGGGCGTGATCGTCGCCCTCATGCTTCGCTTGCAGGACAAGCACGTGGCCGAACTCGACCGCGTGCGCGAAGACCTGGAGTTACAGGGACTCGTCACGGACATTCCGGAAGAACAGAAGAAGCCCGACGAAGGCCCGGCCGGCACGGCCAAGGGCAAGGGCGGCGGCTCGAAACCGAAACAGGATAAACCGGGCGGCGGCGGCGGCGGTGGCCGGCAGGAAGAGAAGCCCGCTTCGTTCGGCAAACTGCCCCCGGCTTCCTTAGACATCCCGCAGGTGCGCGCTCCCGACCCGCGTCCGCCGACCATCAAGAATCCGAGTCTGCCCGTCCCGGCCAGCATCGTCGCAGACCCGACGCTCTTTCCGCCGGACAACCGGCAGATCGCTTATGGCGATCCGAAATCGAAATCGACCGAGACGAGTTCGGGCCCCGGTTCCGGTAACGGCATCGGCACGGGCACGGGCGGCGGCGTCGGTTCGGGCGATGGCGGCGGCGTCGGCCCCGGCCGTGGCGGTAACACGGGCGGCGGCGACCGTCACGACGGCGGTGGCGGCCCCGGTGGCGGCGGCGGTGGCGGCGAAAACTACAATCGCACGTTTGCCGCGAAGGAAGTGACGCGCCGCGCGCAGATCATCTCGAAGCCCGAACCGCTCTACACGGAAGAAGCGCGCAAGAATCAGGTGACGGGCACAGTGCGCCTGCGTCTCGTCCTCGGAGCGAACGGCTCGATCTCAGGTATCTCGCCCATCTCGCGCCTCCCCGACGGATTGACGGAGAAGGCCATCGAAGCGGCGCGGCGCATCTCTTTCAGACCCGCCGAGAAGGACGGTCGCCCCGTCTCGCAATACGTCACCATCGAATACAACTTCAACATCTACTAACGCCACTCCCTTAGCAAAAACGAAAGCGGCGACTCACTGTAACGGTGAGTCGCCGCTTTCGTCTAAGGCCAAGCGAATCTTTGTGCGCTCGAATTTGAAATTCGAGCGCGCGAGTTTTTTTAAGCGACGCACTCTTCCGCTACGAGACGGATGCGGCGCACGCCTTCCTTGAGGCGTTCGAGCGAGGTGGCGTAAGAGATGCGTATGTAGCCGTCGGCTCCGAAGCCCGCGCCGTCCGTGACGACGGTCTGCTGGTCGCCGAGTAGTTTGTCGGCCAACTCGCCGGACGTTTTCACTTTCCCGCGCAACAGGCCGCGCACGTTCGGGAAGGCGTAGAACGCGCCTTCCGGGGCGACGCAATCGAGGCCCGGCACGTCGCGCAAAGCGTCGAACAACCATTCGCGCCGCGCGCCGTATTCCTTGAGCATCGCGCCCACACAATCCTGCGAACTGTTGAACGCCTCGGCCGCCGCGTGCTGCGCGATGGAGTTCGGGTTGCTGGTCGAATGACCCTGCACGAGCAGCATCGCCTTCGTCCACGCGGGCGAGGCGAGCGCGTAGCCGATGCGCCAACCCGTCATCGCGTAAGTCTTCGAGAAAGAACCCGCGATGCACAGGCGCGCGCGCAACTCTCTTGGCAGAGTCGATGCGCTGTAAACCTCAGCCGGGGCGTAGACGAAACGCAAGTAGCATTCGTCCGACATGACGTAGACGCCGCGCTCGGCGAGCACTTCCATGATCCTGCGAAATTCATCGGGCGAGATGACGCGCCCCGAAGGGTTGGCGGGTGAGTTGATGATGATCAATTTCGTGCGCGGCGTCAGCGCTCGTCGCACCTGTTCGGCCGTCAGTTGAAAGCCGGTCTCTTCCGTCTCGATAAAGATGGGCGTGCCGCCCGCGAACTTCACGATTTCGGGAAACGTCACCCAGTAAGGCTTGGCGATCAAGACTTCGTCGCCCGCGTTCACCAGCGACACGACGGCGTTGAAGATCGCTTGCTTGCCGCCCGCCGTCGCCATCACTTCCGACGGGTCGTAGTGTGCGCCGAACTCGCGCGCGTAATAGTTGACGATGGCTTCTTGCAGGGCGCGCGTGCCGCCGGTGGCCGTGTACTTCGTCTCGCCTTCGCGCATCGCGTCGTCGGCGGCGCGTTTGATGTGGTCGGGCGTGTCGAAGTCGGGTTCGCCCGCGCCCAGATCAACCACGTCCGCGCCCGTCGCGCGCAAGGCCAGTGCCTTCTGCATCGCCGCCAGCGTCGAAGAGGCTTGCATCCCCGCGACGCGCTCGGAGCGTGTGAAACTTTCGAGTGCCGCTTTTGTCATCCCTTCTTCGAGCCGCCCTTCTTTGCGCCGCCTTTCTTCGACCCGCCCTTCTTTGAACCGCCCTTTTTCGCGCCGCCCTTTTGGCCGCCTTTCTTCGCGGGGGCTTTATTCTCCGCGCGGCCGCGTCCCGAACCGCTCTTCTTGCCGCCGCCGGACGTCTTATTCACAGTCGCCCAGGCGCGCCGCTCCGCCTCTTCCTCCGGCACGCCGCGCTCCTCGTAGCCCTCTTCGATGTGTTCGGCCTGCCGCTTCTGCTTGTCTGTGTATGCGCTCTTATCGCCTCTCGGCATCTCGCTCTCCTCCCGTGTTGGTTCTTGGAACGGCCGTCAGTATAACACCGGATGTCGACGCATGGTTCGCTCCCAAACAATCCACACTCAAAAATCAACTCTCGACAAAATCACTCTTGCCGAACTTTCGCTGCATGCGCGCTTCGACCGACGCGGGCACTAGCCCCTTGATCGTGCCGCCGAGTTGATAGACCTCTTTAACGAGCCGCGAACTGACGTAAGAGTAAGCCTCGGCCGGCATCATAAAGACAGTCTCGATGCGCGGCTCAAGCCGCCGGTTCATCAGAGCCATCTGCAACTCGAATTCATAATCCGAGAAGGCGCGGATGCCGCGCACCACCGCGTCGGCCTCGCGCTCGACGGCGTACTGCATCAACAGCCCTTGAAAATTATCCACCGACAAACGACACGACCCGCTCTTGATCTCCGCGAGCACTTCCGCGAGCATCTCGCGCCGCTCGTCGAGCGTAAACAGCGGTCGCTTCTCCGGATTCACCACGACGGCGATGATGATCTCGTCGAAGAGTTTGCATCCGCGCGCGATGATGTCGAGATGGCCGTTCGTCACGGGATCGAATGAACCGGGATAAATGGCTCGGCGCATAGTTAAGCGTTGGTGTTACTTGAAGCTGGAAGCAAAAACGACCCTGAAAGTATCATAAACGAGAGGTCAGAGGCCAGAGGGATAAAGCAGAGGTCAGAGGTCAGAGGTTAGAGGTTAGTTAAAACAAACTGCTTTGACTGGCCTCTAACCTCTGATCTCTAACCTCTGCTTTATCCCTCTAACCTCTGCTTTCTTGACATGCCCGGCGGGCGGTGATTCAATAAACGGCGTCGGACAAACGTGGTGAGTTAAGGCGACTTGCGGCCACGTAAAATAAACAGCTAAACAGCTCGGCCAAGTCTTTCACGGGATAACCTCCCGCATTTCGAGAAAGTTCGAACGAAAGCCCCGCGTTGTTTGGCGCGGGGCTTCCCGTTTGTGCGGCCTCGAACGTGTTTGAAAGTCCGTGAGGCCTGAATGGAGACGAACTAAAACTACATGAACGATTTCCTCCACACTCTCAAAGAACGCATCGTCGTGTTCGACGGCGCGATGGGTACGAACCTCCAGACGCAAAACCTGACCGTGGACGACTACGGCGGCGCGCAGTTTGAAGGCTGCCCCGAATACCTGCTCATCAGTCGCCCCTCGGCGGTCGAGCGCGTCCACGCGGGCTTCTTTGAAGTCGGCTGCGATGTGGTCGAGACCAACTCCTTCGGCGCGATCCCTTACGTCTTGGACGAGTATGGCATCGGCCACATGGCCTACGACTTGAACGTGCGCGCCGCCGAACTCGCGCGTCGCGTCGCCGCAGACTTTGCGACCACAGAACGCCCGCGCTGGGTGGCCGGTTCGATGGGGCCGGGGACGAAATCTCCCACGCTCGGCCACATCCAGTTTCGCGACATCAAGGCCGCCTATTACGAACAGGTGCGCGGCCTCGTCGATGGCGGCGTCGATCTGCTCATCGTCGAAACCTGTCAGGACTTGTTGCAGACCAAAGCCGCGCTCTCGGCCATCTTCGACTATTTCGCGCAAGTGAAACGACGCGTGCCCGTCATCGCGCAAGTGACCATCGAACTGTTCGGCACGATGCTGCCCGGCACTGAGATCAGCGCGGCCTTGACCGCGCTCGAACCGTTTCCCCTCGACGTGATCGGCATGAACTGCGGCACGGGGCCGCGCAACATGACCGAGAGCATCCGTTATCTTTGCGAGAACGCGACCCTGCCCGTTTCAGTCCTGCCGAACGCCGGTCTGCCTTCGGTCAAAGACGGAGCGATGCACTACGACGAGACGCCCGAAACCTTCACCGCGCAGGTCGCGCACTTCGTCAAGGACTTCGGCGTCAACGTTGTCGGCGGCTGCTGCGGCACGACGCCCGCGCATCTCAAGTTACTCGTCGAAGCCATGCAAGGCATCGCGCCGCGCAAGCGCGAGGCGAAAATTTTACCGGCCGCCTCTTCCATCTACAGCCAGCAGCCCTACGTGCAGCAGAACTCTTTTCTGATCGTCGGCGAGCGCGTCAACGCCTCGGGGTCGAAGAAGATGCGCGACCTCTTGAACGCCGAAGACTGGGACGGCCTCGTCTCGCTCGCGCGCGAACAGGAGCGCGAGGGCGCACACGTGCTCGACGTGAACGTGGATTTCGTCGGCCGCGACGGCGTGCGCGACATGCACGAACTCGCCTCGCGTCTCGTGACGAACATCCGCCTGCCGCTCATGTTCGATTCGACCGAATGGGAGAAGATGGAGGCGGGACTCGAACACGCGGGCGGCAAGTCCATCCTCAATTCGACGAACTACGAGGACGGCGAACCGCGCTTCAGGAAAGTGATCGATCTGGCGCAACGCTTCGGCGCGGCCGTCGTCGTCGGCACGATTGACGAAGAGGGCATGGCGCGCACGGCCGACGGCAAATTGAGGATCGCGCGACGCGCCTACGAGCAGGCCACTGCGGAACTCGGCTTCCCGGCGCACGACATCTTCTTCGACCCGCTCGCCCTGCCCATCTCGACCGGCATCGAAGAAGACCGTCGCAACGCCGCCGAAACCATCGCGAGCATCCGCCGCATCAAACAGGAACTCCCCGGCTGCTTCACCATCCTCGGCGTCTCGAACATCTCTTTCGGTTTGAACCCGGCCTCGCGCATCGTGCTCAACTCGGTCTTCTTGCACGAAGCGGTCGAAGCGGGACTCGACGCCGCCATCGTCAACGCCAGCAAGATCGTCCCGCTCAATCGCATCGGCGAGCGCGAGCGAGAGGTCGCGCGCCAACTGATCTACGACGAGCGCAAGTTTGAAGGCGAGATTTGCACCTACGACCCGCTCGGCGAGTTCACCAAATTATTCGAGGGCGTGACGACGAAGAAAGTGCACGTTGACGACGCGGCCTTGCCCGTCGAAGAAAGTCTCAAGCGTCACATCATCGACGGCGAGAAACAGGGCTTGGAGACGCAGCTCACGCGCGCGCTTCGTAGCTACCCGGCGCTCGACATCATCAACAACATCCTGCTCGACGGCATGAAAGTGGTGGGCGACCTGTTCGGCAGCGGCCAGATGCAGTTGCCGTTCGTCTTGCAGTCGGCGGAAGTGATGAAGGCGGCCGTGCGTTTTCTCGAACCGTACATGGAGAAGAAGGGCGGCGCGACGGCGAAAGGCAAGATGATCCTCGCCACCGTCAAGGGCGACGTGCACGACATCGGCAAGAATCTCGTGGACATCATCCTCACCAACAACGGCTACTCGGTCGTCAACCTCGGCATCAAGCAGCCGATTGAAGCCATCCTCGAAGCCTTCGAGCGCGAGGGCGCGGACGCCATCGGCATGAGCGGTCTGCTCGTCAAGTCCACGCTCATCATGCGCGACAATCTGGAACTGATGAACGAACGCGGCATCAAGGTTCCGGTCGTGCTCGGTGGCGCGGCCTTGACGCGTCGCTACGTGGAAGACGATCTCAAGTCGCTCTATCAGGGCACGCTCTTTTACGCCAAGGACGCCTTCGACGGCCTGCACACGATGGACTCGTTGACCGGAGATAAGTCGGGCGCGAAGACGGACGGCGCGTTGCAGGCGGACGGCGTGACGAAAGCTGTGGCAGCGGCGGCCGGAGCGGGCGGCGACGACGCCGGGGCGACGGAAGACGCGGAAGATTTGATCGGCGAAGAAGCCAAGCTCGGCATCCGAAAAACCTCGAGCCCGCGCGGCGCGACACGTGTGGCGGGCGATACGACGCACACGCGTCGCTCGGACGTGCGCGCGGACGTAGCGATTCCGCGCCCGCCCTTCTACGGCTCGCGCGTCGTCGCGGACATCCCGCTCGACGACGTGTTCGCTTTCGTCAACGAGACCGCTCTGTTCAAAGGCCAGTGGCAGTTCAAGCAGGGTCGCCGCACGAATGAAGAGTATCGCGCGCTCGTCGCCGAAAAGGTGCGCCCCGTCTACGACGAGTTGAAAGAGCGCTCGAAGCGCGAGCGCCTGCTCGTGCCGCGCGTCGTCTACGGTTATTTCCCCTGCCAGTCCGCCGGGAACGATCTCGTCATCTACGAAGACGACGAACGCACCGAGCGGCAGCGTTTCACCTTCCCGCGCCAGCCCGAAGGAAAGCGTCTGTGTCTGGCAGATTATTTCGCGTCCGTCGATTCGGGGCGCGTGGATACGGTCGCCTTTCATCTCGTCACGATGGGCAGGCGCGCGAGCGAGTACGCGCACGAGTTGTTCAAGGCGGACAACTACACGAACTATCTCTACTTCCACGGCCTGAGCGTGGAGAGCGCGGAGGCGCTGGCCGAACTCTGGCACAAACGCATCCGCGAAGAACTGGGCATCGCCGGGCGCGACGCCCCGGAGATCACGAAGCTCTTTCATCAAGGCTATCAAGGCTCGCGCTTCAGCTTCGGCTATCCGGCCTGCCCGAATCTCGAAGACCAGACGAAGCTGTTCGAGTTGCTTGGGCCGGAGCGCATCGATGTCTCGCTCACCGAAGAGTTTCAACTCGAACCCGAACAATCGACCTCCGCCATCATCGTCCATCACGAAGAGGCGAAGTATTTTTCGATAGACTGAAGGGTATGTCCCAAGTCCCAAGTCCCAAGTCCCAAGTCCCTGATCCCAAGCCCCAAGTCGAAACCACGGAGGCCGGCGCGCACGACCATCAGATCGCGGGGTCGCCGCCCGCGCCGAACTTGGGACTTGGGACTTGGGACTTGGGACTAAGCCTTGAGCCGACGCCGGAAGAACTCGCCGTGCTCGCGCCGATGGAGCGCATCGCTTTTCGCGTCACGCGGCGGATGAATCAGGGCGGTTGGAAACGTTTCTGGACGTTTTGCCAGCGCACGCTTGGCATGGGTTGGATCCGCGTCTGCACTTACAACCTGATGCGCGTGCACGGTCTAGAACACGTCGAAGCCGTCTCGCACGAACGCCCCATCCTGCTCGTCGCCAATCATCGTTCGTTCTTCGACATGTACACGGTGTCGGCCGAACTGTTCCGGCGCACGAGTTGGGAGAAGCGCCTGTTCTTTCCCGTGCGCGGGCGTTTCTTCTACGAGTCGCCGCTGGGAATGCTCGTCAATCTCTTGATGGGCTGGTGGTCGATGTACCCGCCCTTCTTCGCGGCGGGCAGCAACCCCATTCCCGAAAAGCGCGACTTCGACAAATACTCAATGCGCGTCCTCGTCGATCTCTGCCAACGCGGGCGCGGGCACTTGATCGGCTTCCACCCCGAAGGCACGCGCAACAAAAATCCAGACCCTTATTCGTTCTTGCCGCCGAAGCCCGGCGTCGGCCGCTTGATCAAAGATGCCGCGCCGCAAGTCATCCCCGTCTTCGTCGCCGGACTCAACAACGACTTGCTCCGTCAGGTGCTCGGCAACTGGACGGGCGGCGAACTCATTCGCATCCACTTCGGCCCCGCGCTCGACTACACACAGTTCCTCTCGCGCCGCGACGGCATCCGCACCTACAAAGAGATCGCCGACTTCGTCATGTCCAAGATCAACGAACTCGCCGAACAGGATCGCGCGCTCTACGGCACAGACAAAGGTATCTGCGATGAAGGATGAAGCCAAGGGATGAGGGCGGAGGGAAGCACTGAGGGATGAAGGATGAGGGATGAGGGATGAATAAGAGGACGCGAACAGTTCGACGCACGGCAAACGACAACGAGACAAGCGACGCTGCGACAAACGATGCCCCACTCGCCGCGCCTTCATCTTCCATCGCGTCGCCTTCATCTTCAACTGCGGCGTCTTCATCCCTCATCCCTCCGCCCTCATCCCTTCATCTTCCTCTCGTCATCGTCAATCCCGCGTCGGCGGGCGGCGCGACAGGCAGGGCTTGGCCGGGGCTGGCGAGCGACCTCAGCACACACTTCGGCGCGTTCGCTTGCGCCTTCACCGAGCGCGCGGGCGATGCCGCGTTGATCGCCCGGCGCGAGGCTGCGGCGGGGAGAAGTTTAATCGTCGCGTGCGGCGGCGACGGCACAATCTCTGAGGTGGCGAACGGCGTTCTCGAATCGAGCGCAGACGCCGAGTTGGGAATTTTACCGAGCGGCACGGGCGGCGACTTCCGGCGCACGCTCGACATCCCGACGCGCGCGCGCGACGCGGCCGCCGCTTTGCGTACGGGGCGAAGCCGCCGCGTGGACGTGGGGCGCGTCGAGTTTCAGACGCGCGGAGGTGCGCGCGCCGCGCGATATTTTTTGAACGTCGCCTCGTGCGGCATGGGCGGCGAGGTCATCCGGCGTGTGGAAGAGAACTCCGGCGGGTGGCTCGCGTCCGCCTCGCGCCGGGTCGCGGGCGGCGGGGGCGCTTACGCGCTCGCTTCCCTGCAAGCGGCCGTCTCGTTCGCACGCCCGACGCTTCGTCTTCAACTCGACGAGCGCCCCGAATTTCGTCTCGCCGTGGCGAACCTCTGCATCGCCAACGGGCGTTACTTCGGCGGCGGGATGAAGATCGCGCCGGAAGCCAAACTCGACGACGCTTTGTTCGACGTAGTGGCCGTCGGCGACCTCGACACGCTCAAGATGCTCACCAACGTCTACCGTCTCTACCTCGGCACACACCTCGGCATGCGCGAGGTCGCGCACACGCACGCGCGCCGCCTACGCGTCAGCGCGGACGGCGAAGATGAGCAAGTGTTGTTGGAGATTGACGGCGAGCTTGCGGGAACACTGCCCGCCACCTTCGAGCTACTTCCGCGCCGCCTGCGCCTGCGCGTACCGTGAGAAGAAAACGATGAATGATGAATGATGAACGATGAACGGAAGAGAAGTAAATCGTAAATCGTGAATAGATAAAACCTGTCTTCATCTATTTACGATTTACGATTCACGATTTACGGTTCTTATTCATCGTTTCACACGAACGCGCCTTTGCCGAGAAAATTCTCGCGGACGTAGTTGATGGTGTCTTGGAGGGTTTCGGCCGGGTCGCGCGGGGCGAAGTTGAGTTCGCGTTCGGCCTTCGCGGAGTCGAAGTACCAGAAATACTCGGCCATCTCGATCTCGGCCGGTTCGATGGGCGGGGCGAGTTTCCATTGACGGTAGAGCGAATGCAGCGCTTGTGCGCCCGTGACGGCGAACCGCGACGGCAAGGAGAAACGCGGCGCGGCCACTTTCGACAGGCGTTCCAGACGCCCGAAGAATTTGGTGAAAGTCCAGTTGGCCGCTCCCAACAGGTAACGCTCGCCGTGACGTCCGCGCTCCATCGCCGCGCGAAGTCCGGCGGCCGCGTCGCGCGCATCGACGAAATTCAAGCCGCCGCCCGGCACAGCCATAATTTTGCGCGCGAGAAAATCGAGCACCACCTTGGTCGAACTCAGGCGCTCGTCGCCGGGGCCGAGCAGCAGACTCGGATTGACGATCACGACCTTGCGCCCCGTGCCCGAAAAATGTTCGAGCGCAACGCGCTCCTGATAATACTTGCTCGCGTAGTAAGGCCAGCGCGCGATGATGTCGAGCGGCGGCGGCCAACTCTCATTCGCCACGGCGGTCGCGTCGTCCGTCACGGCAATCGTCCCGCTCGAAGAGGCCAGCACGATGGTATTCACGTCCGAAGCCTGTGCCGCCTCGCAGAGCGTGCGCGTTCCTTCGACGTGCAGCTCGTACATCCGGTGCGAGTCTTCGCGCCCGCGCACGACGCGCCCGGCCAGATGATAGACAGACCCGACGCCTTCGAGCGCGCGCTCCACGTCCGCGCGGTTCAGCACAGACCCCACAGCCGTCTCCACGCCCAAGTCAGCAAGCCACGCCGGAGCAGTCGTTGCCAACACGCGCACGCGCCCTTCGCCCGCCTCCACGAGTTGGCGCACCAGATGCGAACCGAGAAAGCCCGTCCCGCCCGTCACCAACACGTAAGGCTGCGGCCGTTTGACGAGCGCCGTGCTCACGTCTTTTCGCGCCGCCGCGGATTTTGCCGGAGACTTCACCGCAGCCTTCCGCGCCTTCGTTGTCGCTTTCTTGCTAACCATAAATAAGAACGTAAATGGTCAATGGTCAATGGTGAATGGAAAGAACGGATTTTCTCCATTCACCATTGACCATTTACCATTCACCATCTTTAAACCGTGACTTCTTCTTCGGGTGTGCCGCGTCGTTCGGCGCGCCAGCGTTTGCGGAGGGCTTTGGCATCGAAGTCGTGGCGCGTGCCGTCGCGCAAATTCTCGACTTGGTGGCGGACGTAGGCGGCGATGAGTCGATAGGCTTCCGACTTGGGCATCCCGCGCGTCAACTCTTCGAGTTCTTCAAAGCTGAGGAAGCGGCCGATGCGCGCGGCGATGTCGCGGCTCTTGAGCATGTTCGACCCCTTCGGCAGAGCCTCGTATGTGCCGTGGAGATAGACGGGCAGGATGCCGATGCGCGCGGTCAGCGCGAGGAAACCGAGCACGGGTTTGAAGTCGGCCAACTCGCCCGTCACCGAACGCGTGCCTTCCGGGAAGAGAAGCGCGTTGTAGCCGCGCTCCAGAAAAGAGAGCGCCTGACGGAGAGACTTGCGCAAAGAACCGCTCCGCTCCATCGGGACGGTGTTCGTGAAGTTGTCCATGTAGGCGCGCTTGAACTTGTTGTCGAAGAAATAGTCGGCGGCGGCGAGCGCCACCATGTCGCGCCCGTGGTCGCCGAGCGCCATCTTGACGAGTCCCATGTCGAGGTGCGACGCGTGGTTCGAGGCGACGAGGAAGTTCGTGTGGACTGGAATGTTCGACTCGCCTTCGATCTTCATGTGCAGGAAGCGCTCGTAGAAGACGCGCTGCAAGGCGTCAAGTCCTTTGTTGCCGACGGTGCGAACGAGCGAAGGCACGTAAATCTCGTCGTCGCCGCGCCGCGCGTCGTGCGACTGTCGCCGTTCGGCTTCCTCGCGCTCGGCCTGCGTCGCCTGACGGGTGACGACGCCCGCGAGTTCGCGCAAGTCGCGCACCTCGGTCAAGGTGTCCGGCGAGCGAAGCGTGCCGCCCGCCTGTTCGATGGCCGAGGCGAGTTCGACGTACATCAAACTGTCGAAGCCGAGGTCGGCAAGCCGCGTCTCGAAAGTGATCTCCGAGCGCGGGCGATTCGAGACGGTGGCGACCACTTCGAGCAGCCACGTCGCGCTCCTGTCTTCGCGCACGTTCGCGGAGACTTGCGAGACCGAGCGCTGGCTCTGTTCGAGCACCTGCATGGCCGCGACCACCTCGCGGCGCTTGACCTTGCGCGTCGCCGTGCGCGGCAGTTCGCCGTCCCAGAAGTGCAGGGTCTTGACGCGCTTGTAGAAGGGCAAGCTGGAAGACACGTCGCGGAAATGCTCTTCGACCTTGCGGCGCACCTCTTCGCGCGAGAGCGCGATGTCGTAGTCGTGATCGGCGACGACCATGCACGCCACCTTTTCGCCGATGCCGTCGGCGAGGCCGACGACGCTCAGTTCTTTGATGTAAGGCGACTGGGCGTAGAGTTCTTCGATCTCGTCCGGGTAGACGTTCTTGCCGTTCGTATCGACGATGATCTCTTTGGAGCGGCCGACGAGGTAGAGATTGCCCTCTTCGTCGAGGCGGCCGAGGTCGCCCGTGTAGAGCCAGCGGTTGACGAGGACGGCGCGCGTGGCCTCTTCGTTGTTGAAATAACCGCTCATCACGTTTGCGCCGCGCGCGACGACTTCGCCGATGCCGGAAGCGTCGGGGTCTAAAATCTTCACCTCGACGCCGGGCAGAGGCTTGCCGACGCTCATCGAGATCAATTTGTTCTGCGGGCGCGTGACCGTGAGGACGGGCGAGGCTTCCGTCAAACCGTAGCCTTCGAGTATGGTGAAGCCGAGACCGTGGAAATCTTTTTTGACGCGTTCGTTCAAAGCCGAGCCGCCGCTGATGAGGTAGCGGATGCGGCCGCCGAGTCCGGCGTGGATCGGGCGAAAGATGATCTGGCCGAGGTTGAACGGTGAATGATCGCGTATCCAACTATTGGCTTCGATCAGGTAATCGACGGTGTCGCCGATCCACTGGCCGCGCTCGCTGAAACGGCTCTTGATGCGGCGGTGCAAGAGTTCCCAGAGGGCGGGGACGCCGACCATGCCGGTGACGTGCCCGTTCTTGATGGCGCGCGTCAGTTCCTCGCTCGTCAGTTCGGGGAGATAGGTGATCTGCGCGCCGCGCGAGAGCGGCGTCAAGAATCCGGTGGAGAACTCGAACGTGTGATGAAGGGGGAGGACGGAGAGCACGCCGTCCTTCGTCGTCATGTCGAAGATGGAGGCGAGCATCGAGACCATGCTCGTGAAATTCTTGTGCGTGAGCATGACGCCTTTCGGCTGTCCGGTCGTGCCCGAAGTGAAGATGAGCGAGGCGGTCGTCTGCGGGTGGATTTTCGCAGGCAGCAGCGCGAGGCGTTGGTCTTCGATCTTCTGCGGCGGCAGCGCGAAGATTTCGTCGAAACGCCACAGACGCGTCGTCTCCAAGTTTTCCTCGCGCAGCCGTTCCACGAGACCGTCGTGCCGCTCCAACATCTCGTCGCTCGCGACGATGCCGTAGGCTTCGCTGGCGCGGATGAAGTTGATGATCTCCGTAGTCGAACTTTCAGGATCGACGGGCACGCACGTCCCGCCGGCCTTGAGCACGCCGAAGTAGGTCATGCCCCATTCGGGCGCGTTGCGACTGACGAGGACGACGCGGTCGTTCGGCCGGAGACCTTCACCGGCGAAGAAGCCCGCGGCGCGCGTGGCGAGTTCGTGCAGGTCGCGGTAAGTGTACTGCTCTTTGCGCCCGCCGCGTTCGATGCGCATGGCGACGCGCGTGGCGTAACGTTTGGACGAGGTCTCGAAGAGTTCGAGCAGGTCGCGGTAAGTGTAGACGCGCTTCGGTTGGGCGCGCATGTCCTCTTCGAGTTGCGGGAAGATCCATTTCTTGAGGCCGGGGAAATGGATGTTCATCCAGTAGTCGTACCAGTCGAATTGTTCGGGATGCCACGGCAAAAAATTCTGCTCGTCTTTGCGGATGCGCGAAAAAAGCGAGCGCACGTTGTCGGCGCGGAAGATGTAGGCGTTCTCGACCATGAACGGGCGAAACATCTCGAACGCTTCCTTCGTCTCGTGCGTCAACTCTTCCAGACGCTCGACGTGCTTCTTGGCGTGATCGACAAACTCGGAGATGCGCCCGCCGCCCCAACGCGGCCGTACGCGATCCAAGAGCGTCGAGGCTTGCTTGGCCGCCGCGTTGATCATCGGCGTCGAAGTTCGCTCGAAGCGCGAGGTGGTCACGGGGCGCGTCTCCATGTGCGCGGCGATCTGGTTGACGATTTTGAAGCCGGTCTCTTTCTCGTCGAAGTGCTTGCGCTTGTAGAGTCCGAGCAGGTTGACGATGCGGCGCATGTCGTTCGGATTGCTGTCGCCGGTTGCCGCTTGATAGACGAGGCGCGGTTCTTCGACGCACGCCTGCGCGGCCACGCCGAGCATCACGGCCGCCACTTGATCGACGGGCGTGATGTCCAAAACCAACTTCTCGTTGACGGGAATCTGCGTCTGCCCTTTGAGCGCGATGAAGATGAGCGGCGCGGTCGTCGTAAAGCCCTCGTTCCAACCGGGGAAGGGATAGTCTTTGGCCGACTCGACGATTGACGGCCGGACGATGGAACGCACGATGCCGGTCTCGGCGGCGACGAGTTGTTCGCCGAGACTTTTGGTGTAGGTGTAGATGTTCGGCCAGCCCCACCATTCGGCGCGTTCGATGCCGAGTTGGGTCAGGCGCGTGCGCGTCCACACTTTGCGCTCGCGCGCTACGGCAAGTCCCATCGCGTCTAAGTCGTCGGCGTCGCGTCCCTCTTCAATCAGGCGCTTGCGCGCGCCTTCGCGGAAGCGCGCCACCTGCATCGCATCGCGCGCCTCGTCCTTGACGCGCTCGGCCAACTTCGCGCAATCGCGTATCTCCTGTTCGACCGAAAACTCCACGCCCGGCAATTCTTCGCGGCGCGGGAAATAGCCGATGACCGGATCGCTCTCCCACACGGGGCCGCTGCGATTGCCCGCGACGAAGCAGGTCGAGACGTGGACGAGCGCGGGGCGACGCATGCGCTTCGTGAAGGCGATGACGTTCTGCGTGCCGACCACGTTCGTGCGCAGCGCGCTCTCCAGCGTCGGGTTGAACGTGACGTTGCCCGCGCTGTTGATGACGATGTCGATGTCGGCGGCAATAGCGGCGGCTTCTTCTTCGGTCAGACCGAGATTGGTGTCGCCGATGTCGCCGTTATAGACGCGCACCTTGTCGCGTATGAAATCCTCGAAGGCGTCGCCGAAGCGTTCGCGCAAGGGGTCGAAGGGCGGCGCGGTGATGACGTTGTTCCAAAAGCGCGTCTCGGATTCGGCGAGCGAGCGCGAGCGCACCGTCAAGTAGACGCGCTCGACGTTGGGGAAGCGATAGAGGAGCATCGAGAGCGTCACTTTGCCGAGAAAGCCCGTGCTCCCGATGAGGAAGATTTTGCGTCCCCTGTAAATTTCCGTGGGCGATAATTTCATGCTCTGCTTCACGCTTCGACGTATTCGAAGTAACTCGACGGTTCGGGCACGGGCAAGCTCTCTTCTCGCAACCCTTCGATGTGGAACTGAATAGCCTCGCGGATCAATTGCCCGGCCTCTTCCGCCGTCTCGCCCACGGCCACGCAGCCCGGTAAGTCCGGCACGTATGCTCCGTAACTTGATTCGCCCTTTTCGATGATGACCGCGTATCGCATCAAACGTTTTCCTCGATCTCGGCTTGTCGCCAGATATTCTTTAACGTTCCAACCGGCACGTCAACTCCGGGCTTGTCTGCGACGGTGACTAACCGAGGCTTGGTTGGGTGACGAAACTGTCGATGGCTGCCTTTCATACGCACCAGCTGCCAGCCGTCTTATTCCAAACGCTTGATCACGTCGCGGACTTTCAAACAATCTCACTCCATATCGCAAATCGCGATCACGGGTTGGTGGAGCATGGTGATTTCGGCGGAGCGGCCTTGATAGCTGCGCGCCATCGCGATGGCTTCGGTTAGATTGTCGGCGCGCTCCCAGCCCATCATGGCCGGGACGTGGGCGTTCTCGGCTCCGGCGGCGATGACGTGGCCGACGTGCTGGCGGCCGTTCTCGCCCCAGTACCACATGAAGAACGGATGCGAGCCGTGATAGGCGTTGCCGCGCCGGTACATCTCGACGTAGCTCGGATTGTTCGCAAACTCCTGCTCGTACTTGTCGCGCAAGACGTTGGCATCGCGCGATTCGGGCAAGAGGCGGTTGAAGAATTCGATGTAGCTCGGATGAAAGTTGTGGTCGAACTCGTCCGTGCATGGGTGATGCAGGATCAAAGTGCCGCCCTTCTTCAAGAGCGGCTTGCCGCGATACATGTTGAAGTGATAGCCGAGCGCCATCACTTGCACGAGCAGCGGATTCAAAGTGGAGTTGACGCTGTAGGGCGACATGTCGGGCACGGGGCAGATCAATATGTCGCACTGGCCTTCGATGGGCACGACGTACTGCTCCATGCTCTTGGCGATGATGCGTTCGTGGACGGGGTCTGTCCGCCCGGCGTGGCAGGCGATCATCTCGTAGTTGCCTTTGAGCGAGTTGTACATGGCGCGCTTGGCGGGGCGCGGCATCTTGCTCATCGTGAAACGCATCGCCTCGTATTTCATGCGGTCGAAGGCCGAAAAGTCGTCTTCGTTCTTCGTCAAAAATCCCATGTCCGCGCCGAACATGTGATTGTTGATGGTCGTCTCGATGTGGAAGACGTTCAAGTGTTCGTCCGCGAGACGCCCGACGCGGCTGATGACGCGGCCCAGTTCCGACCCAGCGGGATCCATGTAACTGTTCGACGCGCGAATGACGTTCGGGTTGTGATGCGCGCGCAGAGACTCGTAGTCGCAGAGGCCGACGCCGACCGATTTGTGGCCGCCGTTCATCGGGACGAAGTTGAAGTTGAGATAGATCAGGAGGTCGCTTTCGGCGGCGCGGCGGTTGATGCGCAAAGGCTCTTTGTGGCGCGTCTCGCCGATGAGGACGAGGTTCGCCGGGTCTTCGGCGTCGTGATTGTAATAGCGATCCGGATAAAAGTCGTCCCAAATTTTCTGCCCGGACATGCGACGCATCTCGGCGGGCGTCATCTTGCGGTGCAAAGAGATGGCGATGATGATGTGGATGTCTTCGACGCCGTGGCCGTTGAGCATCTCGACGAGAATTTCGAGCGCGGTCTGGCGGATGTCGGGCGTGTTCATCGGCGGGAGCGGCATCGAGATGTCGTCCACGGCGATGGTCACACGCATGCCCGGCGTCAGTTGCGCGAACAGCGGATCGTAATCGTGCGGGTGATTCAAGGCGTAACGGATCGCGGCCTCGCGGTTGACCAAGCCTTTCAAGGGCTGGTTCGGATAGATGACGCGCGTGCCGACGGGCAAGTCTTCCAACAGAAAGTCCATGCCGGAGGCCACGATGCGCGGCGCGCTGTCGCGGTCGATGTAGACGACGGACTCGTGCAGTTTTTTTCTGAGTTGCAGTGCCATGTTTTTAAGTGATGAGCGACGAGTGACGAGTGACAAGTTGAAGACAAGCATTTTAACTTGTCACTCGTCACTCGTCACTTGTCACTTCAAATTCAGTATCGGCCAATCGTGATGTAGCGCCGTCTGTTTGAGCCGCATGTCGGGGTTGACGGCCGCAGGGTGGCCGACGATGGAGAGCATCGGCAGGTCGCTCATGCTGTCCGTGTAGGCGTAAGACTCGCTGAGATTGATGCCCTCCTGCTCGGCGTAGTTTCTGATCCAACTGGCTTTCGTGGCGGCGGCGAGGACGGGCGGCAGGAGTCGCCCGGTGGCGATGCCGTTGACGAACTCCAAACGGTTGGAGACGTAAATCTCGATGCCGAGGTATTTCATCAGAGGCTCGACGGAGAAATCGAGCGCGCCGGTGACGACCACTTGACGCAGGCCGAGACTGCGCGACTTCTCGATCAACTCGAATGCGCCGGGAAAGACGGCGGGCTTCAAGACGGTCTCGAACAGTTCGTCGGCGAAGAAGCGGAGACGGTCTTCGGTCTCGCCCTTGTAGCGTTTGAAGAAGAGGTCGTTGAAAACTTTGCGGCTGTACTGGTCGGTCGCGGCGAAGAGCGGGATGCTCAAGACGGTGGTCGCGCTCTTGCGCAGAGAGCGCAGCAAGCCTTGCTGATTGCGCGCGTAGAAGCCGAGCGTGTGCACGAGATTGGTGCTGACCAGTGTGCCTTCCAGATCGTAAAAAGCGGCGGCTGCCAAACTCTCCTCCTCGCGCCCCCGTGTCGGTTCGAAGCATGGCTCGAAGCACGGGTTGCGGCGTCCCGTCGTCTCCAAAATTTTAAGGCGGAACTGCGTAGGGAGAAAAATATACCCCATTTCGCCGGTTTTATGTAGCGAGTGTTCGGGCGGTGGGAATTTCGGCGCGCGCCGTATAATATGAGGCAACGTGAAAATCGCAACTTGGAATGTGAACTCGGTGGCGGCGCGTCTGCCGGTCGTCTTGCAATGGCTGGCGAAGGCGCGGCCGGACGTGTTGTGCATGCAGGAGTTGAAATGCACGGACGAGCGTTTCCCGCGCGAGGCTTTCGCCGAACTCGGCTACCGCGCGGAGGTTTACGGCCAGCGGACTTATAACGGCGTCGGCATCGTGGCGCGCTCTGCGATCACGGAGGTCGAGCGCGGCTTTCCCGGCGACGAAGACGGTGCACACGCGCGCCTGATCGCGGCGACCGTCGAGGGCATCCGCATCGTCAACGTCTACGTGCCGAACGGGCAGTCGGTCGGGACGGACAAGTATCGCTTCAAACTGGAATGGCTCGGTCGCCTGCGCGATTACTTGGACGAGGAATTCTGGACGGACGACGAGGTGTTGCTCTGCGGCGACTTCAACGTCGCGCCCGAAGACCGCGACGTGCACGACCCGCGCCTGTGGCGCGGCCGCATCCTGTTCAGCGAGCCGGAAAAGGACGCGTTGAACCACGTCAAAGAGTGGGGCTTCACGGATGCCTTCCGCCGGCACGAACAGGGCGGCGGCCATTTCTCTTGGTGGGATTACCGCGCCGGATCGTTTCGCCAAAACACGGGCGTGCGCATTGACCACATCTGGGTCTCGGAGAACTTGGCCGAGCGTTGCTCGAACGCCTGGATCGACCGCGAGCCGCGCGGCTGGGAACGCCCCTCGGATCACACGCCGGTCGTCGCGGAGTTTAAGTAGCGCGGACTGTGGATTGAAAGAGTCAGGGGAAAGGGAAAAGGGGAAGGGGGCAAGGTTAAAGACAGGGCGATTGAGAGTAGACGTGAAATTGATCTTTACCTTTACCCTTTCACCTTTTCCTTTCCCCTGACAAACTTCGGGGAGGTGACAGTTGAGCGACAAGCAGAAGTGGCCGGACGTGATGTGGATCGTGCGGCACGGCGAGAGCGCGGGCAACGTGGCGCGCGACAAGGCGGAGGCGGCGGGCTTGCACGAGATCGAGATCAACGTGCGGCGCGACGTGGACGTGCCTCTGTCCGAATGCGGTGAGAAACAGGCGGCCGCGCTCGGTCATTGGTTCGCGAAGATGTCCGCGGACGAGCGCCCCACGGTCGTGCTCACTTCGCCCTACATACGCGCCATGCGCACGGCCGAGATCGCCATCGGCGCGGCCGGGATCGCGCGCGACGATCTCACTGTCCTCGCCGACGAACGCTTGCGCGAGAAAGAGTTCGGCATCCTCGACCGCCTGACGAAGTTCGGCATCGAAGCGAAGTATCCGGAGCAACAGGAGTTTCGCCGCGCCATCGGAAAGTTTTATCACCGTCCGCCGGGCGGCGAGAGTTGGTGCGACGTGATTTTGCGCCTACGCAACGTCATCGACACGATCACGCGCGAGTACAGGCGCGAGCGCGTCCTCGTCGTCGCGCACTCGGTCGTCGTGCTCTGCTTCCGCTATCTGTTGGAACGCATGACCGAGGAACAGATTCTCGAAATCGACCGCGCGACCGACGTTGCCAACTGCTCCGTCACTTCTTACGTCTACGATCCGGGCGCGGGCAAAAACGGCAAGCTCATCCTCGGTCAATACAATTTCGTCGCGCCGCTCGAACGCGAAGGCGCGCCCGTCACGACGGACAAGGACGTGCCCGTCGCGCCGAAGTAAAGGATGATCGAGGTTGAAAAATATCCCCGGCACGCGAAGCAAACAAACGAAGTTCAAACCGCAAGTCATCACCCGTCAGGTGCTCGGTGCTTGGCCTTTGCCGCAGCCTGAGGACGACGACGACAAAGAGGCGCGCGGGCGCGTCGTCGTCATCGGCGGCTCGACCGAGATCGCGGGTGCGGTGGTCTTGGCCGCGACGGCGGCCTTGCGCGCCGGGGCGGGCAAGATGCAGATCGCCACTTGCCGCAGCCTCGCGCCGCACGTCTCGATGGCCGTGCCGGAAGCGCGCGTCTTCGCTCTGCCGGAGACGCGCGGCGGGGGCATCGCGCCGGCGGGTCTCAGGCAGATCGAGGAACATCTGGCGGGAGCACAGGCCGTGCTCGTCGGCCCGGGCATGATCGACGAGGCGGCCACCGCGCGCCTCTTGGAAAATCTCGTCGCCCGCGTCTCGCACGCTACGCTCGTGCTCGACGCGGGCGCGTTCGCTTTCCTGAAACGCGCGCCGCGAAGTTTGGCGCGTCTCGGCGGGCGCGCAGTGTTGACGCCGCACGCGGGCGAGATGGCGAGCCTGCTGGGAATTGAGAAAGAGACGGTGGAGGCCGAGCCTTTGGAGACGCTGCGGCGCGCCGTGTCGGAACTGAACGCGGTGGTCGCTTTGAAAGGGCGCGAGACTTTGATCGCCGCGCCCGCCGGCACGAACGTCTATTGCAACCGCGCGGGCAATGTCGGACTGGCGACATCAGGGTCGGGCGACACGCTCTCAGGCGTCGTCGCGGGACTCGCCGCGCGCGGCGCGACTCCGTTTCAAGCCGCCGTCTGGGGCGTCCACCTGCACGCCCGCGCGGGCGACGAACTGGCACGCCGCTATGCCCCCCTCGGCTTCCTCGCACGCGAACTGCTCGCCGAAATTCCCATCCTCATGTCGAAACTCAACGGACAGAAGAAACGATGAAAGAAAAGCTGGTGAATGGTAAATGGTAAAGGGTGAATGGTGAAAACGGGTTCTTTCCATTCACCATTCACCCTTTACCGCTTTCACTTCATCCTTCATTGTTTTTAACGCGAAGCGTTACAAGTGCTCGCGCAGGAATTTCAGGAGCACGGGACGCGTGAGTTGCGACCCCCAGCCGTGGAAGTTGTAATCGAAGGCGTGTTGCGCGTAGGGGATGGAGAGAGTGCGATGCGGGACGTGGTGCTCGGCTAGTTTGTCGGCGAGCAGCGTCATGTGCACATCTCTGACGAGTTGATCGCGCCCGCCATGGACGAGCAGCGTCGGCGGCGACTGTGCATCGACGTGTGCGTTGGGGGAAGCGAGGCGGATACGTTCGGGCGCATCCGTCGGCGTCGCGCCGGTGAAGTCGCGAATCTTCGCGGGGCCGTCGAGCACGAGTCGGTTGGCCGGATGTTCGTAGCCCCATTTCAGATCGGTCGGCGCGTAGAGCGAGACGACGGCGCGCACCGTCGTATCCGGCGCGGCGCAACTCGGCGCGAGCGCCGACTCGTTCGACGTGTAGGCGACGAGCAGCGCGAGATGTCCACCGGCCGAACGCCCATAGAGCGCGACGCGCGCCGGATCGACGCCGAACCGCGCGGCGTTCGCCTTGACCCAACCGACGGCGCATTTCACGTCGCCCGTCGCCGCCTGCAAATTCGGTTGCGGCGCGAGTCGATAGTCGATGTCGAAGACCGCGTAGCCTTCGCGCGCCAGCCACTCGTTCCATAGAGGGTAATCGCTCCGCTCGCCCGCGCTCCAAGAGCCGCCGTGCACGACGACCATGGCCGGACGCCGCCCTCCCGTCGTCGCCTCTGTTGCCGGAAGGTAAACGTCGACTTTAAGCGTCTGACCTTCGACCGCCGCGAAAGTCTCCGTCCTCCTCTCGACGCGCGACGCCGCGCCGCTCCGCGCGCCGAACAGGTATTGACCGAGCGACAACCCGACATCGTTTGCGCGCGCCGCCCGCCAGGCCTCGAACGGCGGAATCAAAGCCAACCCGACGGCCAACACGCCGAGCGACAGCGGCGCAATCCACGCCCCCACGCGCCTCGCGCCCGCCCCGCGCGCCAGCAGACTCAAACACGCACCCAAAACCCCGACCGCGCCGAACCACAAACTCCACTCGCTCGCGCCCACCGCCACCTGAAACAACGCGAACGAAGGCGCGGGCACGACGATCCACACCGTCAACAGCGCGGCCGCCACGCCGCACAACCACGCCGCAATAAGGAGAGCCGTCCTTAGCATGTGCATGCGAATCGAGACAGGCGCGTGCTCGCCGATTTCAAGTTAGGGCGGTGCGCGTCCGTTAGTCGCTCGCTAATCGGCCGTCATCGTCTCCGGCTGACGAGTCGTGAGTTCGCGCTATAAACGCTTACCGGCAACGTTAGTAATTACTCCTGATTGCGAGCGCGTTTGACCTTTGGCTCACTGTCCGCGGAAACCTTCCACGCGCCCATTGTATTATCACGCAGATCGTTGTCCTCAAAGATGCCCCCACCACCATTGCGAATGAAAATGGCATAATTGATGTTTTTATTGATTCGATTATTCCGTAATGTCGGATTTCCATCTTCTTGGATATACATTCCTGAATCAGCATTGCCAAAGATGTCGTTATCTTCTAGCGTCCCTTGCCCCTTTTTGTAAATGAAAACACCACTCTCCTTTTCATCGTGGATGCGGTTGCGACGCAGAACGGGATTACTGCCCGTAGTGATCGCTATGCCGTTAAGAGCGTTACCAAAGATGTCGTTATCTTCTAGCGTCCCTTGCCCGTTTCCGTAAACTAAAACACCACTCTCCTTTCCATCGTGGATGCGGTTGCGGCGCAGAACGGGATTACCGCCCGTAGTGATCGCTATCCCGCTAAGAGCGTTACCAAAGATATCATTATCTTCCAGCGTCCCTTGCCCGTTTTCGTAAACTAAAACACCACTCTCCTTTCCATCGTAGATGCGGTTGCGGCGCAGTATAGGATTGCTGCCTTCCCTAATCGCTACGCCAGACAGAGCATTACCAAAGATATCATTATCTTCCAGCGTTCCCTGTCCGTTTTCGTAAATGAAAACACCGCTCTGTTTACTATCATGAATGCGGTTGCGGCGCAGCATGGGATTGCTGTCTTTTTTAATCTCTATACCAGAGAAAGCATTACCAAAGATGTCGTTATCTTCCAGTGTCCCTTGCCCGTTTTCGTAAATGAAAACACCACTCTGTTTCCCATCATGAATGCGGTTGCGGCGTAAGCGTGGGTCGGCACCACCATGAATAGCAACACAGGCCGAACTCTGACTGGTAATATCACATCCTTCTAGTTCCAGCCGCCCTTGGGCAATATCCACGCAATACTGTTTCTCGCCGCCCATCTGACGCAATGTGAGATTGGCAATTCGTCCCATCGTCGTTTTAAAAAGCACTGCACTTTTTCCTGTAGCTTGTATCACTACATCTCCGGGGTCGCCATCTCCAATGATTTCCAGCGGTTTATCAATCACTAGTCCCTCTTGATAGAGACCGGGTCGGACAAGAATTTTGAATCCCGCTTTAGCCTGTGCAATCGCCTCTGTAATAGTAGGAAAATTTCCTCTGTGCAAAGGGTCGACAATGAGTGTCAACGGCTCGTTTTTAACCGCTGGACGCTGTACAGCACCCCCACTCTCTTCTGATTCGACTACTTGCGCTGTAGAAGGCGTTTGTTCGCTGGCCGGTTCGAGAACTCTAGCTGTCTTGGTCTTTGTAGACTTAGCGCGTTTCTTACTGCTGCTTTTGCGGGCGGGTGTCTCTTTCGGTAAAGGATCGCGTTCGAGTGAATTGCGGAGTTGCACTGCGAGTTGGGCGAGTATTCTGCCGACCTGCGGTGAAGTGAAGGGTTCGAATCGCAGTTCGCGCCAATCGGCCAACTGGTGCTTGGATATTTCCTGCGCGAGTGTGTCTTCCGCGCGCTTTGAGTCGTCGTCTAAAACGGGAGTGCCCACGTAGTAGACGGGGAGAACCAGATCGTTGCGTTTTAATTCTTTCTCCCGTGCGAGAAAGCGCTCCAACTCTTCGCGGCATGACGGACTCTTGAAGAAACCCGGCGTGATGATCGGGATCAGGAATGTAACTGCGTCAATCGAATCGTCAATACGTTCCTTCCAGTTCTGCCCCCATTGAATATCGTTGCGATCCTGAAAGATTGGAAAATCTTCCCCGGTTTGCATGCGCACCTCGCCGCTCAGGCGGTTACGAAATTCCGTCAGACGACCATTCTCATGCTGATCGTCGGAGCGCACGTAGCTCATGAAAGCTATCGGGGTGAGGTTTTTATTAACCATGTCTTAGTCGCCCGGTGGTGAGAACCTTATTCAGCTAACGTGCCGTCAGTCCGCCGTCATGGTCTCAGGTTGGCGGGTGGTGAGTTCGCGCCAAGTGAGGGGGCGTGAGCCGTCGTCGAGGCGTACCATGGAGATGCAGCCGGGGACGGGGCAGACGAGGTGGCAGAGGTTGCAGCCGACGCATTCGTGTTCGTCCACGACGGGGAAGCGGCGGCCGTCGATTTCGGTGAAGGGGATGCACTGGTGCGCGCCGTCTTCGCAGGCGATGTGGCAGAGGTTGCACTGGATGCACTTCGCATGGTCGATGCGCGCCACCGTCTTGTAGTTGAGATCGAGGTTGCCCCAGTCCGTGACGCGCGGGACGCTTCTGCCGATGATGTCTCGGACGCTCAAGAATCCTTTCTCGTCCAAGTAGTTCGACAGACCGTCGATCATGTCTTCGACGATGCGGTAGCCGTAGTGCATGACGGCGGTGCAGACCTGCACGGTCGTTGCGCCGAGCAGGAGAAACTCGGCTGCGTCGCGCCACGTCCCGATGCCGCCGATGCCGCTGATGGGGACACTCACTTCCGCATCGCGCGCGAGTTCCGACACCATGTTGAGCGCGATGGGTTTGACGGCCGGGCCGCAATAGCCGCCGTGCGCGGCCATGCCGTTGACGTTCGGATGCGGGACGAGCGTATCGAGATCGACGCCCATCACGGAGTTGATCGTGTTGATGAGCGAGAGCGCATCGGCGCGTCCGCGCACGGCCGCGCGTGCGGGCGGCGTGATGCTCGTCACGTTCGGCGTGAGTTTGACGATAACGGGCAAGCGCGTCGCCTCCTTCACCCACTCCGTTACCATGCAAGTGTATTCGGGCACTTGTCCCATCGCCGCGCCCATCCCGCGCTCGGACATGCCGTGCGGGCAGCCGAAGTTCAACTCCACGCCGTCCGCGCCCGTGTCCTCCACGCGACGTGCAATGTCGTGCCACGCCTCGCGCTTCGACTCGACCATCAACGAGACAATCAGCGCGTGCTTCGGATACTTGCGCTTGCACTCTCTGATCTCTTTGAGATTCACTTCGAGCGGCCGGTCGGTGATCAGTTCGATGTTGTTGAGACCGAGCATGCGCTGCGGCCCCCCGTCGATTGAAGCCAGACGCGAGCAGACGTTTCTGATCGGCTCGCCCAGAGTCTTCCACACCGCGCCGCCCCAGCCCGCGTCGAACGCGCGCTCCACCATCGACCCCATGTTCGTCGGCGGCGCACTCGCCAGCCAGAAAGGGTTCGGCGATTCAATCCCGGCGAAATTAACTTTCAAGTCAGCCATAGTTTGATCCTTATAGAACTTTGACGAAGCTACACGGGGATGCCGGGCTGCCCCGGCCGATTTCGTTCATGCGTCGCGCGCTCGAAAACCACGTCGCGATAAATTTCTTTCAAAGCGAGCACGCAAGGGATGGAGGCGCAGCGCAGGCTTTCCGTCAGGGCGTTGAACTCCATAAACGTCCAGACGCCGTTTTCTCCCTTGACGAATTGCGAGACGTGCGGGCGATGCTGTGCGACGAGCAAGTATTCGCTGAAACTGGGAATGGATTTGTAGTAAGTGAACCTGTCGCCACGGTCGAACCCTTCCATCGAATCTGATAGCACTTCGACGATCAACGCGGGATTGACCAGCATGTCGAGACCGCCCGCCTGTTCGATCTCCGGCGCGTCGCACAACGCCGTCAAGTCGGGATAACGATACGGCGGATACGCGGGAACTTTGACGCGCAACTTTGCGGGAAAGACGCGGCATCCCTGTGCGTCAAGCTGCGTACGCATGCTCAACATCATGTTGCCTTCGATCTGACTGTGAGCAAGACTAACTCCGCTCATGCAGAACACTGCGCCGTTCCAGAATTCGTACTTCTCCTCGATGGCGTGTTCCAACTCGAAGTATTCTTCAAGCGTGTATTTGTAGTTTGGTTGTGACGACATAAAACTTTATCCCCGCGCTTAGAACAACTCCGGCAAATCAACTTCTGCGAAACTAACTCGCAAGGTAGCCATTCGTCTTCCGGTCAATTTCATCCGAGCGCCAAACGTCAATGCTTGATCTCGCTCGTCTCTTCGGGGAGGGGAATGTGCGCGCCCGCGAATCGGACGCGCTCGCCGGTCAGATGCTCGTGTATGCCTTGCGCGGCGAGTTTGCCCGCTTGCGCGGCATCGACAGCTTCGCGCCCGCCGTTGACGCAATCGCCGCCCGCGAAGAATTTCGGGTTGGACGTCTGCATCGTCTCAGGGTTCACTTCGACGCGCCCCGCGCCGTCCAGTTTGAGCTTGGCAGTTTGCGAGAGCCAGTCGACCTGCTTCTGCTGGCCGAGCGCCTTGATCACCAAGTCGACGGGAATCTCAAACTCCGATCCCTTGAGCGGTTGAAACGTGCGCCGCCCCGCAGCGCCGTTCGTCTCGACCGCTTCCGTTCTGACGCAGCGTAAGGCGGCCACGCGCTTGCCGCCCGTCCCGGCCAGAATCTCCACGGGCGCGGTCTGCCACCAGAACTCCACCGCGTCCTGTTTCGCCAATTCGTATTCATACTCATAGGCGGGCATCTCGCGCACGGTGCGGCGGTAGAGCAAAAGGACGCGCTCCGCGCCGAGACGTCTGGCCTGCGTCACCGCGTCAATCGCCGTGTTGCCCGCGCCGATGACGGCGACGGTGCGACCCGCGGGGACACTCGCCCAATCGCGCGTCTTGATGCGTTCGATGTAGTCGAGCGCGTCGTAGACGCCTTCGAGGTCTTCGCCGGGAATGCCGAGTCGTGAGGTCGCGCCGAGTCCGACGCCGAAGAAGACCGCGTCGTGCGCGCTTGCGAGTTCGTCGAGCGAGATGTCGCGCCCGATCTCCGTGTTCGTCTTGATCTCGACGCCGAGGCGCGCCACCTGCGCTACCTCTTCCTGCGAGACGCGCTGCGTCATCTTGTACTCGGCCATGCCGTAAGTATCCATGCCGCCCGCGAGCGGTTTGCGTTCGTAGATGCGGACGGCATAACCGAGCCGCGCGAGGTATGCGGCGCACGCGAGACCGGCCGGGCCTGAGCCGACGATGCCGACGCTCAGACCATTCGGCGCGCCCGCGCGCAGCACGTCGCGCCCGCGACTTAAGACCGCGTCGGTCGCATAGCGTTGCAGTCGCCCGATCTCAATCGGCTTCGCCATGAGGGTCTTCTCCACGCACGCGCCCTCGCAGAGCACTTCGACCGGACACACGCGCGCGCACGTCGCGCCAATCGGGTTGGCCTCGAAGATGACGCGCGCCGAGCCCGTCAGATTACCGCTCGCGATCTTCTTGATGAAGGCGGGCACGTCGATGTGCGTCGGGCACGCGCGCGTGCAGGGCGCATCGTAGCAATAGACGCAGCGATGCGATTCCATGATCGCCTCGGCCTCGGTCAAAGGCGGCGCGATCTCCCTGAAGTTTCGCTCGATCTGCGCGATGTTGATGGGTGACTCGTGAATCGTTGACATAGTTTCGAGTTTCAAGACTCAAGTTTCAGGTCTGAGGTTCTTCCGTTGTTAACTCGAACCTCGCGACCTGCAACTCTTGTTAATCGGCGACTAGATTATCGTATGTGTCGGGTCGGCGGTCGCGGAAGAATTGCCAAGTGTTGCGGACTTCGCGGATCACGTCCAAGTTGAGGTCGGCGACGATGAGCGCATCTTCGTCGCGCGGGGCTTCGGCGAGAAACTTGCCGCGCGGGTCGCAGAAATAGCTCTGGCCGTAAAACTCGCCGATGTCCCACGGCTGTTCGTGGCCGACGCGGTTGATCGCGCCGATGAAGTAGCCGTTGGCGACGGCGTGCGCCGGTTGTTCGAGCCGCCAGAGATATTCGGAAAGACCGGCGACGGTGGCCGAAGGGTTGAAGACGATCTCGGCGCCGTTCAGACCAAGGATGCGCGCGCCTTCGGGGAAGTGGCGGTCGTAGCAGATGTAGACGCCGATGCGCGCATAAGCCGTGTCGAAGGCCGGGTAGCCGAGGTTGCCCGGTTTGAAATAGAACTTCTCCCAGAAGCCCGGCGCGACGTGCGGAATGTGGTTCTTGCGATACTTGCCGAGGTATTTGCCGTCGGCGTCGATGACGGCGGCCGTGTTGTAGTAGACGCCCGCGATCTCTTCCTCGTAGATCGGGACGATGATGACCATGCCGTGCTGGCGCGCGACCTCCTGCATGAGTCGAACGGTGGGGCCGTCGGGCACGCGCTCGACCGCTTCGTACCAGCGCGTCTGCTGTTCGGCGCAGAAGTAGGGCGTGGTGAAGACCTCTTGCATGCAGAGAATTTGCACGCCCTGGCGCGCGGCGTCTTCGATCAAGGCGATGTGCTTCTCGATGTTGGCGCGCTTGATCTCTTCGATGGGTGCGTCGGTCGGCGCGGCGTTCGCCGCCTGAATGAGTCCGCATTTGACTGTCCGTGACATAATTTTTTAGGGATGAGGGATAAGGGATGAAGGATGAAACAAAGACCACTTTGCTTTTCCTGATTCATCCCTCATCCCTCATCCCTCATCCTTTCTTAAGTTTCCCTGCATGAGCAGATAGTAAAGCGCGAAGCCTAGCGCGAAGGTGACGAACCATGCATAGGTGTAGAGCGTGTCGAAGAAGCCGGGTTCGCCGATCTGGCCGCCGGGCGTGGTGGCGGCGTGGAGGAAGCCGGGGACGACCGGCGCGATGGCCACGACGAGCACGACGAGCGCGCGCAAGTTGAAACCGTACTCGTAAGTGTAGCGGCCTTCGAGTTGAAACAGGTCGTGCAGGTCGAGGCGCTGGCGGCGCAAGACCCAGTAGTCGCAGATGAGGATGCCCGCGATTGCGCCCATCAGGCCGGAATAGCCGACGAGCCAAGTGAAGATGTACGCGCCCATCGAAGACATCAACTTCCAGGGCATCATCAAGACGCCGATGAGCGCCGTGATCAAACCGCCCGTCACGTAAGAGATCAGTTTCGGGTTGAGGTTGGAGAAGTCGTTCGAGGGCGAGACGACGTTGGCGGCCATGTTGGTCGTCAACTGCGCCGCGAAGATGACGAGCGTGGCGAAGAGGATGACGACGACG
Organism: Pyrinomonadaceae bacterium; assembly: GCA_036387235.1. Classification (GTDB taxonomy): domain Bacteria; phylum Acidobacteriota; class Blastocatellia; order Pyrinomonadales; family Pyrinomonadaceae; genus JAIVJZ01. Next base: position 38,014 of record DASVUD010000038.1, on the reverse strand, counting down.
CTATCGAAGCGTTGCATCAGTTTCACGGGATCGGGGATCGCTTCGCCGTAAATCAGAAGCGTCGCGCTGGTGACGGCCACGCCGATGAAAGCGAAGGCCGTCATCGTCAAGGGCAGCCCCAGAGCCTGTCCGAGCATCTGTGACCGTTGCGAGCGGGCGTAGCGCGTGAAGTCCGGGATGTTGAGACTGAGCGTCGCCCAGTAGCCGACGGCGGCGGTAAGCGAGCCGGGAAAGATCGTCCAAAAATTGTGGTGCTGCTTCTGCAAGGCGCTCGATTCCGTGAGCACGCGCCCCAAGCCCCCCGCGCGCCAAGCCGCCCACCCAAGCAGCACCGCGCCGCCCGTGAGCAAGAGCGGGGCTGACCACGTCTCCAGATACTTGATGCCCTCGACGCCCTTCAAGATGATGAACACCTGGATGAACCAGAAGATGAAGAACCCGATCCAAGTGTGCAGGGCGACGCCGAGCACGCTCGCGCCGCCGAACAAATTGTTCCAGCCCGGCCACATCGCGCCGAACAGCGCGTCGAGCGCCGTCCCGCCGATCCATGTCTGGATGCCGAACCAGCCGCAGGCCACGAACGCGCGCAGGACGGCCGGGACGTTCGCGCCGCGCACGCCGAACGACGCGCGGCAGAGCACCGGAAAAGAGACACCGTATTTTGTGCCCGCGTGCGCGTTCAGGATCATCGGGATGAGGACGATGGTGTTGCCGAGCAGGATCGTAACCATCGCCTGCCACCAGTTCATGCCCGCTTCGATGAACGCCCCGGCCAGAGTGTAGGTCGTAATTACGACGCTCATGCCGATCCAGAGCGCGGCGATGTTCCAAGTCGTCCAAGTGCGCTCGCGGATGGTGGTCGGCGCGAGGTCTCGATTCCAGAGGGGACTCCGGGACACGTCCTCGCGCAACTCTTCAAAATCGCGGGGCGTGAGACGCTCGTCTTCGCTGTCGATTGCAATCGCCATAAGCTGATCTCTATTCGAGGATGAAACGCACGGTGACGCGCGCGCTCACCTTGATCTGTCCGAGCGCGAGCGTGCCGTCTGCCGATGAAATAGCGTCTCCGTCCGCAACGACGGTGTTGTTCTGTAGTGTGCCGCCGGGGCGATAGTTGGCATTACCGTCCGGCACTACTTCTTCAATCGAAAACGCCTTGCCGATCTTCTGCCCGATCTCGGCGGTGAGCGCGACGGCCTTTTCGCGCGCCGCACGGATCGCGAGCGCGCGCGCCTCGTCTCTGTGCTTGCGCAGTTGCGAAGAACGAAAAGTGATGCTGTTGATACGCGTGACGCCGGATTCAAACAACTCTGAAAGCAATTCTTCGGCCTGAGAGGCGTCGCGCAAAGTGAAGACGAGGTCTTTTCTGACCGAGTAACCGACGAGCGTGCGCGTCTCGTCGCCGCCGCGATAGCGCGGTGCGAGATTGACGTAATCGGTCTGCACGTCGGCGGGGGCGACCTTGTACTTGCGCGTCAAGTCCAGAGTCTGTTTAAGTCGCTCGTCCGTTTGCCGCTTCGCCAGACGCAAGTCCCGGTTGAGCGTCTGCACAGTGAGATCGAACACCACTTCATCGGGCACGACGCGAACTTCCGCCTCGCCCGTCACGGTGATGAGCGGCGGTTCGCGCGCGGCTTGCGCGAGACAGGGAAGCGAGAGGCAGAGACAGATGAGCAGGAGGCGCGAAGCTTGTCGCACTGGTCGCAACGGTTGGCGCATGAGTCTCCTCTATTTCACCGGCGCTTCGATCCGGATGTCGGCGTTGTAGTCGGACATGTTGATGAGCGTCTTCGACTTCTTGCCGCCCATCTCGCCCTCGGTCTCCGTTTTGCGCGGAAGGCCGTCGGCCACGGCGACCCAAGTTTTCGAGTTGGCCTTGAGCTGCATGCCGAGCGGGTTGGTCTGCGTGTACTGGTAGACGAGCATCGGCGCGCCGTCGATGTTGTCTGTGCCGACGAGTTTCACGTCGGCCGTCTTCGCCAGTTCGTCGAGCATTTTGGGATCGCGGAAGGCTTTGATCATCTGTCCCGCGTCGATGGGCGAACGCACCCACTGGCCGTTCGGCACTTTCACGTAAGTCGCGCCGCCCGCGATGACGTACTCCATCTTGACGGGCTTAGCATTCCCGCCCGGTTGCGTCTCGCCCGTCATGCGATAGTTGTCGGGCGCGGCATATTCGACGAGCATGTTGGCCGTGCCGTCGGGCGAAGTGGTCTCGATCCGCGCGCGATAAGACTTCGCATCGAGTTGGGCGCGCATCGCTCGGGTCAGCACGTCGGCGGGCTTGTCGTTCTCGGAGATAACGGCCTTCGTCGCGCCGCCACTGCCGTTGTTTCCGCCGACGCCGGGCAGCACGGCGCTACCGCCGCCCGATCCCGCTTCGTTTTTCGAGCAAGCGGATATCGACAGCAAGAGCAGGCACAGCGCGAACGCCGTATATTTAACTTTATGCTCCATGAAAGGTCGTTTCTCCCGGTCGAGTGTGGTTTGCAGTTTCCCGCTTGAAAGGAAGAGAAGTTCTACCGCTTGAGAGAAAGGGAGTGTTTCCACGGCGCGCACGTGTTTCAACTCGCCACGCGCGTCTCACATCGTCACGCGCATTTACATCGTCACACAGGTGCCGCGTTTGATGAAACGCCCGTCGCCCGCCTTGCCTTTGTACTCGCCGCCTTCGATGACGACACGGCCGCGCGACAGCACCGTCTCGACGACGCCCTTGATCCGCTTGCCTTCATAGGCGCTGTAATCGACGTTCATGTGATGCGTCGCGGCGCTGATGGTCTGTTCGCGTTCCGGGTCGAAGACAACGATGTCCGCGTCTGACCCGACGGCAATTGTGCCCTTCCGGGGGAAGAGGCCGAACATCTTCGCGGCGGCCGTCGAAGTGAGTTCGACGAAACGGTTGAGCGAGATTTTCTGTTCCACCACGCCGCCGTTGTAAATGAGCGGCACGCGATGTTCGACGCCCGGCGCGCCGTTCGGGATTTTGGAGAAGTCGTTGCGGCCGAGTTCCTTCTGCTCCTTCATGCAGAAAGGGCAATGGTCTGTCGAGATCACTTGCAAGTCGTCGGTCTTCAAACCCTTCCACAACTCCGCCTGATTCCAACGCTCCCTGAGCGGCGGCGTCATCACGTACTTCGCCCCTTCAAAGTCGGGCTCTTCGTAGTTGTCATACGACAGGAAGAGATACTGTGGGCACGTCTCGGCGAAAGCGGGAAGCCCACGGTCGCGCGCCGCGCGCACCTGTTCGAGCGCGTCCGCGCAACTGAGATGCACGATGTAGACGGGCGCTTCGGCCATCTCCGCAATCGCAATCGCGCGATGCACCCCTTCGGCCTCGGCGCGCGTCGGTCGCGTGAGCGCGTGATACTTCGGCGCGGTGCGCCCTTGGGCGAGCGCGCGCTTGATGATCTCGTTGATGACCACGCCGTTCTCCGCGTGCATGCAGATCAGCCCGCCGCGCTCGCCCGCCGCCGACATCGCGCGAAAGATGGTCGCATCGTCCACCAGAAAGACGCCCGGATAGGCCATGAACATCTTGAAACTCGTCACGCCCTCGTCGATGATGCGATGCAACTCCGGCACGCGCTCGTCTTCCAGATCGGTCGTGATCAAATGGAAGCTGTAATCAATCGCCGTCTTCCCCTCGGCCTTCGCGTGCCAGTTATCGAGCGCCTCGGTCAACGTCTGCCCTTTATACTGCACCGCGAAATCGATGATCGTCGTCGTCCCCCCAAACGCCGCCGCCCGCGTCCCCGTAAAGAAATCATCCGACGCCTGCGTCCCCCCAAACGGCAACTCCATATGCGTATGCGGATCAATCCCACCGGGGATCACCAATTTCCCCGCCGCATCGATCACCACGTCAGCTTCCATCTCAAGCCGCGCGCCGATGACCGATACGACTTCATCCTCAATCAACACATCCGCCCTGTAATCATCAACCGCAGTGACGATGCGACCGTTACGAATTAAAGTTTTCATAGCTAACAGCTCGACCGTATGTTTCCTTTCACAACAGATGTCGCACGTAGCGAACGATTTAAGCGATTATTGCGCAACGCCCCTCTTGAATTTACGCGTCGTGCGGCCGATGGCGTCGGAGGCGTAGTAGAGAGACTTGACGGGGACGAAGCCGAAGAGTTTGTGGTCGCCGACGGCTTTGAGACCGGCCGAGGCCATGCAGCCGCATTGCGAGCAGTCGGGCGTGCCGCCGAACTGGCAGGGCGTGATGCGGTTTTTCAGGTCGGCCGTGATGTTGACGGTCGTGCGCGCGAAGATGCACTCGGCGGGCGACTGCGGCGGGTTTCTGTAACCGGCCAGCACAAGGTCGGGCAGATTGAGTTTGGGGAAACGCGCGCGCAAATTCTTCAGTTCGTCGAGCACTCGTTCGCGTTCCTCCGTGGACAGCAACTCCTCAACCTCGGCGCCCACCTGCGGCGTGAAGAGGCTGAACCAGATTTTCTTGACCTCCGGGCGGGCAGACCAGAAGGAGAGAAACTCCGCGAAGTAACCACGGCGTTCGGTCATCTGATGCGTCACCGTGCAGTGAATCGTGACGCGGTGTCCTTTGATGTTTTGCAGGATGCGCTCGTAGGTGGCGGGCTTGCGCCGCACGTCGTGATCGGGTTGCAGGCCGTCGACGGAAACCACCAAGTAGAGTTCGTCGATCTCCGCCCACTCGGCCGGTATTTGCCTGACCGCGCTCGTAACGAGTTGGACGCCGATCTTCATGTCGCTCAAGATCGGCAGCAGCTGGTTCAACTCGCGAAAGCGCACGAGCGGTTCGCCGCCGACGATGGAGAGGTGCAGCGGGCGATACTGTCTGACGAGTTTGACGACGCTCTCCACCAATTCATCTCCCTTCGCATCGGCGAGCGTGCGCAAGGGGCCGACCGCTCCGAGGTGTTCGGGTTCATAAGCGTAACAGCCGGGACAGCGCAGAGGGCACTCGCGCGTAATCTCGATTGAGAGAGAAGGAGCGTAGCCCCTCAGAATACGACCCCACGCATGTATGGCATCCGACCTTTTCATCCCCATGTCAAACCCCCACTCCTTGTCGATTAAACCCCGGTTCGTTTCGATTAATTTTTACGCCGCGTCGGCGACGGCCAGCGACGCATCGAGCGCCTCGATCAATTCGTCCACGGTGTCGCGCGTCGAGTTGAGCATGAGGCCGGTGCGGATGACATTGGCGTAGAGGCCGCCTTTGCCGATGAGGACGCCGCGCCGTTTCGTCTCTTCAAAAACACGGAGGACGGATTGCGGGTCGGGTTCCTTGGTCTCGCGGTCTTTCACGAATTCGAGTCCCTGCATCAGTCCCATCCCGCGCACGTCGCCGATGACCGGGTATTTCTCTTTGAGTCCTTCGAGTTTTTCGCGAAAGTATGAGCCGACGGTGGCGGCGTTGGCGCGCAGGTTTTCGTCTTCGATCACTTTGATGACGGCGAGTGCGGCGGCCATCGAGACGGGGTTGCCGCCGAAGGTGGAGAAGGTCAGGCCGGGGAAACTGTCGGCCACTTCCGGCGTCGCCGTCGTCATGCCGATGGGCACGCCGTTGCCCATCCCCTTCGCCGAAGTGATGATGTCGGGTTCGACGTTCCAATGCTCGATGCCGAACCACTTGTCGCCCGTACGTCCCCAACCCGTCTGCACTTCGTCCGCGATGAAGAGACCGCCAGCCGCGCGCGTGATCTCGGCGGCGCGCTCAAAGTATCCGGCGGGCGGGACGATGAAGCCGCCGACGCCTAAGATCGGTTCGGCCATGAAGGCCGCGATCTGTCCGGTGGTCGTCGTCTCGATCACGTCCTTGATGTCTTCGGCGCAGGCCAGCCCGCACTCCGGGTAGCTCAACTTGAGCGGGCAGCGATAGCAATAGGGCGCGCGCGCGTGGACGATGCCAGCGACCTGAGCGGGCAGCGGCCGCCAAGTCGAATGGCCGACGGCCGAGAGCGCCGTGGCCGAGCGCCCCGAATAGCTATGACGCAGGACGACGATCTCGTGGCGGCCGGTGTGGAGTTTGGCGGCCGTGATGGCCGTGTCGTCGGCCTCCGTGCCGCTGTTGGTGAAGAAGGATTTTTTGAGTCGCCCCGGTGTAATCTGATAGAGCTTCTCGGCCAGTTCGCCCTGCGGCCGGTTGGCGTAGAGCGTGGAGGTGTGCGAGAGAGTTTTGACCTGTTCGATGATCGCGGCGTTGACCTGCGGGTTGGCGTGGCCGACGCTGACGGTGAGCACGCCGCCGAAGCAGTCGAGATAGCGCGTCCCCGCGTCGTCCCAGACATATTGCCCTTCGCCGCGCACGAGCGCGACCGGCTCTTGGTAATAGGTGGCGACGGCGGGGAAGAGAAACTCTTTGTGCTTGCGGACGATCTCGGACTGCCCGGTTTTCGTTTCGGCGGTGCTGCTGCTCATGTTTATTCTCCGTTGCGGATTTCTAAAGTTTAACTTCCCGTGCCCTACTTGCTATCGCTTCATCGCCTTCGCGGCCTTGCGGAACGTTTCGTCTTTACGGAAACGCTCGAAGGCGGGCTCTTTCATCGGGTCGATCCAGAACGTCGTGCGGCGGTCGTTCTTACGGTACTGGTAAGCCTTCTCCAAAGCCGCGATGGTCTTTGCCACGTCGCCCTCGGATGCGTAGTGGTGCGCTAACCCCAGATGAAACAGGGGAAAGGTCGGGTCTTGGCTGATACCGTATTCCAATAACTCCCGCACGCGCGCACGCGCGCCCGCGGCCGCGTAGATGTCAACCAAGTGTCCGACGAGGATTCTCCGACGTGTGTTGTCGAGTCGGCGCTCCTTCTGTTCGAGACTGAGAGCGAGATTGAAATTCGCGGCGGCCTGTGCCTGTCGTCCTTGAAGTAGGTATGTTCTGCCTTTGTAAAAATAGTCGAAGCTGGTCAAAGGATTTGAAGTGTCTGTGAACTTAACGGAATCCAGCACCTTGTAGAACAACCCTTCGTCTTCCTTCCCTACGGAGAGGCTGAAGGCCATCAACGTGATCCAGATGTCGTCTTTAACCAGAAACGCCTCCAGATTGTGCATCTTCGGATTGGCCTCCGGCGAGAAACCAAACCCGGTCGGCGCTTCAAATTTATATCTGACGACGGGGATTTGTTTGTACTCGAAAGTTTTCAAGCCCACCACGCCGCTGTCTTTTTTTAATTTACTGAGCTTGAAGTCTCTGAGTTCCGTATTGGTTTTCTGTCCTGCCCCCGGTTCGAGTCTAATCCTCAAGACGAGCGCCCTTCGTTTGTCTTTGTCAGTCGCGGTGGAAAAGAGCCAGTAACCTCTAGCTTTGTCGTCTGTGAACATGTCTTCGATAGTGACATCGAAACCGGCGAGCGAGACATCGAGTGCCCAGTCCTTGCCCGGCCAAGACAGACGATAGAGTCCTTGCCCGCCGCTCGTCCCTTGCCCGAAAACAACGCCCGCGCAGGCGAACAGCAAAAGGAGCAAGCCGCAAGAGCGCGCACGCGCTTTCCCGCTTCGTGGCCGCATAGACATTTAATACAAATTGCCCTCGCGCTTCGTGCCCGTGTAATCCACGTAGACGACTTTCAACTCGGTGTAGAAATCGAGCGCGGTCGAACCCTGTTCGCGTTCGCCGATCCCCGTGGCCTTGATGCCGCCGAAGGGGATGTGCGCTTCGCCGCCGGTGGTCGGCGAGTTGATGTGCGTCATGCCGGTTTCGATCTCGTCCACGAAACGAAAGATGCGCGCGGCGTCGTTGGTGAAGATGGAAGATGAGAGACCGTATTCGCTGTCGTTGGCGATCTGCATCGCCTCTTCAAAGTCTCCGGCGCGCATGACGGAGAGGACGGGGCCGAAAATCTCTTCGCGCGCGATGCGCATGTCGGGCGTGACGCCGACGAAGACGGTCGGCTTGACGAAGTAGCCTTTGCGCAAGCCCGGCCCTTCGGCGATCCCGCCGCCCGTGACGAGGCTCGCGCCGTCTTCGCGCCCGATGTCGATGTAAGAGAGCACGGTCTTGAACGCCTTGCCATCGACGAGCGGCCCGACTTCCGTGGCCGGGTCGCTGCCGTCGCCGAGCCTGAGGGCTTCGGCGCGCGCCGTGATGCGTTCGATGAAGTTGTCGTAAACTTTCTCGTGGACGATAGCGCGGCTCGTCGCCGTGCAACGCTGGCCGGTCGAGCCGAACGCGCCTTGCGCCGTAGATTCGACGGCGAGGTTCATGTCCGCATCTTCCAGTACGATGACCGGATTCTTGCCGCCCATCTCGCACTGCACTTTCGCGCCGCGCCGCGCGCACTGCTCGTAGAGTTTCAACCCGACGTTGTTCGAGCCGGTGAAAGAGACGGCGCGCACCGCCGGATGACCCACGATCTCGTCGCCCGCCTCCGCGCCCGACCCGATGACGAGATTCAAGACGCCTTTGGGCAAGCCCGCCTCCGTGAACAACTCGACGAGACGCACGGCCGTGGCGGGCGTCACGGTCGCGGGCTTGAAGACGACCGTGTTGCCCGCCACGAGCGCGGGCGCGATCTTCCAGACCGGGATCGCCACGGGAAAATTCCACGGCGTGACGCAGGCCACGACGCCGTGCGGCTGCTTGATCGTGTAGGCGAAGTTGGCGGGCAGTTCCGACTGGATGGTCTCACCGTTCATGCGACGCGCTTCGCCCGCGCAAAACTCGGCGACGTTCGTAGCGCGTCTGATCTCGCCGCGCGATTCGGCCAGAGTCTTTCCTTCTTCGCGCGTGAGAATGGCGGCGAGTTCTTCCGCGTTGTCTTCGAGCAGCCGCGCGAAATGCGCGATGATGCGGCCGCGCGCCGGGGCGGGCGTCCGACGCCAATCGCGAAAGGCTGCATGTGCGACTTCGACGGCGCGGCGCGCTTCTTCGCGCGTGGAGAGTCGCATCGTGCCGAGCACGTCGTCCGTGTTGGCCGGGTTGACGTTCGGGGCGGTCGCCGTCGCTTCGGAAAGAAGCCACTGGCCGTCTATGAAATTGCGGTAGGTGTCCATAAAAAAAGAAGCATGTCGGTCGCGCGTCCGTGTTCGAGAGTTGCGACCGGACGTTTGCTTATGGTGCGAACAGTGCCGGAGCTTCGAGAGCGTTTGTAGAGATGGAAGCGAAACGCTTAAGCTGTGGCGCGGCTGAATCTGCGAACGGCTGCGAGTTCGTGACACGGAAGTTGGCAGCGCCTCAGTTTGCCTGCACTTTATACCGCACAGCCGCACGCCCATGCAATCTGAATTATAATGACGACCGACACCAAAACTTCTTATGCCAACATGCGCGAACTGCTCGAACTTCGCGCCGCCGAAACTCCCTCCAAGCCTTTCCTCTACGATGCGCGCGACGGCCGGAGTTGGACTTACGCGGAGTTCGACGCGGCCGTCAACCAGACGTGCGACATGCTCTGCGCGCACGGCGCGCGGCGCGGCGACGTGGTGAGTTTGCTGCTGCCGAACAGCGCCGAATACGTCATCGCCTATTTCGCCTGCTTCAAGTTGGGCGCGCTCGCCGGGCCGGTCAACTCCCTGCTCAAAGCGGAAGAGGCCGCCTACGTCGTCGGCAACTCCGAGGCGAAGCTGCTGCTCTATCACACGCAGTTCGCGGAGACGGTGGCGGAACTGCGAACAGAGGTGTCGAGTCTCGCGGCCGCTTTGGAGTTTGACGACGTGGAGAAGGCGACTGCCGGCGCGCCCGCGACCTCCGGCGACTCTTGGCGCGAAGAGGCGCTCCTCAAGCGCGACGACGAAGCGATCATCATCTACACTTCGGGCACGACCGGCAGGCCGAAAGGTTGTCTCCTGACGCACGGCAATCTGCTCGCGAACGCGCGTCAGATCGTCCGCTGGTTGAACTTCACGCCCGCCGAGCGCCTGCTCTCCGTGATGCCGCTCTTTCACATGAACGCCGTGATGGTGACGACCATTTCAGCCATGTACGCGGGCGGCGCGAGCATCGTCAGCCCGCGCTTCTCCGCGTCGCGCTTCTGGCAGATCATCTCGGACTACGAAGTGACCTCTTTCGGCTCGGTGGCGACGATGCTCTCGATGCTGCTCGCCACCTATCCGGAAGGCGTGCCCGCAGGTCTCCGCCGCGAGCAACTGCGTTTCGCCATGTGCGGCTCCGCGCCCGTGCCCGCCGAAGTCTTGCGTCGCTTCGAGGAGACGTTCGACTGTCTCGTCATCGAAGGCTACGGCCTGTCCGAATCGACCGTGCGCGCTACCTTCAACCCGCCCGACCAGAGACGCCGCCCCGGTTCCTGCGGTCAATCAATCGGCTGCGAGATCAAAGTGTTCGATGAAGACGACGGGGAAGTGGCGGTCGGAGAACTCGGCGAGATAGTTCTGCGTGGTGAGAGCATTTTCAAGGGCTACTACAAAAACGAAGCGGCCACTATGGAAGCCTTTCGCGGCGGCTGGTTTCACACGGGCGACATCGGCTACAGAGACGCGGACGATTTCTTCTATATCGCGGATCGCAAGTCGGACATGATCATACGCGGCGGCGAAAACATCTACCCGCGCGAAATCGACGAACTGCTCTACACGCACCCGGCCATTGCCTCAGCCGCGACCATCGGCGTGCCCGACGAGTTGTACGGCGAAGAGGTGGCCGCCTTCGTCGTCTTGAAAGAAGGCGCGCGGACGACGGCCGAAGAACTCTTGGAGTTTTGCCGCGCACACTTGGCCGACTTCAAATGCCCGAAGACCATCCGCTTCCTCGCCGAGATGCCGAAAGGCCCCACCGGAAAAGTCTTGAAACGCGAACTCACGCGCCGCTACGTCAAGGCCGACGCCGAGACGTAATTCAACCCTCCGTCTTGCGCAATAACTTGCACCGTTTTTCTGATGAAACCACGCGCGCCTGCTGACCGTAGATCGAACCTCAAGGGTCTGGAATCCGGAGCGTTTTAAACGTCTCTTGGTAGAAAGTTGACAAGCGGTCGAACTTAAACTAAAGTCCGCGCGCTCTACCAAACGGACGCCAGTTCACCTCCTTCCGATGTTAGCCGCAAACGTTGGGAGGTGGCCCGTCAACTTGATTCTGTCTCCAGCGAAGGCCGCGCCAGTTTTTCCTTCCGTCCGACAGATAACCAATCACCCTCGCAAATTTGTGCCTGCGATAAATTCTGTCTGTGAAACTCTCGGTGCGCTAATTTGCGCGCTCGAAGAGTTCTGAGTTGGGGCTGGAAGAAGTTGTAGCCCCCCATTCCAACCCAAAGTGAAAGGAAGCAAATGAACTACAGAAAACTCTTGTCCCCCATCATTGCCTTAGCCTTACTTGCCGCCCTGAGTCTCCCCTCGGTACTCGTGACTTCAAGCGCGCAGACGTTGAATACCTTTATCGTCACCCCCGCCTCCGGTTCGGTACCGGCCGGGCCGTTCGATTCAAATAACACCGTCGGCGTTGCGGGCGACGCGGCTCCGGGATACGGCGGCAGCAGCATCGCATCGAACGGGAGCGGGAAGACCGATATGTACTTCACTCCCGAAAGTCTCTTTGGTCGTCCTGTCACCTTCGGAGAAGTGGCAAACATCAGCTACTGGACGAAGAAGGGAACGACCCACGCTGCGGACGTGCGCGACTGGTTCATGAATATTTACACGAAGCCCTACGCCGGCGATGTCTCGACGCCGCCGTGGTACGGCGAGCGGATCGGCACCGAGCCTTACTTCGCAGCTAATATCTCTGATCCTGTCAACACGTGGAATCAATGGTCGACCGACGGCTCTTCCAATAAACTGCGCTTCTTTGAATCCACGCAAGGCGCGCCGGGCGCAAACTTTGGAACATATGCAGACCCGGATTTCGCCGTCTTCAAAACTCTGAACGCTAAATCCGGGCAACCATACTCGACTCGTCAAATTCTATACTTTTCACCACAGACGGCCAGCGCCTCGCCCGTAGGTTTCACCGGCCAATTGGACGGTCTTCGGATCGAGCTTAATGACGGCTCGGTCGCGAACGTTAACTTTGAGACGTTCGTTCCCTGTGGCTCTGTGTGCTATGTCAACGGCACCACCGGCAGTGACGCTTACGGCGGCGATACGCCGGCGACCGCCAAGAAAACGATCCAAGCCGCGGTTGGGCAAGTCAATTCCGGCGGCACAATCCACGTCGCGGCCGGCACCTACCATGAGGACGTGGCCATTTCTAAACCGCTCAGTCTGCTCGGGGCCGGGATTGATAACTCGACAGTCAGTGGCGTCATCGGTGGTGACTCGGCCACAATCAAAGTCGCTGCGGCCAACGTCGTGATCGACGGCTTCACCATCACGCGCGATGGCAACGCCGCCGCGACATGGAACCTCGCTCTCAACACCGCCGGGGTCGCCGTTCAGGGTCAGACGAACAACGCCGAAATCCGCAACTCCAAGTTCACCGGCAACCGCACCGCCATCGACATCAACAACAGCAACGGCAATTTCGTCCATAACAACATCATCGACTTCAACCGCACCGGGATGGTCTTTCGCAACCAGACCGACAACACGACGGTGGTTGAGAACTTCATTACCAACAACTGGACGGTGGGAGTGCTCTTCCTTGATCCCACTTTCGGCACAAACGTTCCAGTCCAGCAGGCGCTCAATTCCACCTTCTCCAACAACAACATCAGCGGCAACTGGTATGCGGACATCCAGGATCGTCAACCGCTCGGCAGTCCCAAGAATTTCGTCGGCAACTGGTACGGCACGACCAACCTGTTCATCACCAACACGAACACCAGTGAGCCGGGCTATGCGGATCAAATTCCCGTTGCCTATGGCGGCACGGCGACAGACCCCGGCGGCCAGCCCGACATTGCCGGTATAGGCTCCGCCAACTTCTCGTATACCCCCGTCCTCTGCACCGGCACGGACACCAACATTGAGACCACGCCCGGCCGTGGCGTGATCGGCTTCCAAGGCGATCCCGGCCAGAACACGTTTTATCAAGATCAGGATGGCGACGGCTACGGCAATCAGGCAATCTCCGTTCAGGGTTGCACCGCCCCAGCCGGATATGTTGCCGACAATACCGACTGTGATGATAACGACAACCAGACCCATCCCGGCGCTTCCGAACTGTGCGACGGTAAGGACAACGACTGCGATGGTTTTGTGGATGAGGGTGTGAAGACAACCTTCTACCGCGACGCGGACGGCGACAACTTCGGCGATGCCGCTAACAGCGTTCAGGATTGCGCCGCCCCGGCCGGCTACGTCAGCAACAGCACCGACTGCAACGACAACGACAACACGGTCTATCCCGGCGCTCCGGAACTGTGCGACGGCAAAGACAACGATTGTGACGGCACGAAGGACGAAGGCTTCCCCGATAGCGATAACGACGGGATTGCCAACTGCGTCGACACGGACGACGACGGCGACGGCATCCCCGACACCTGCGACGTTGACTCGAATCCCGGCGCGCCGGACTTCGACCGCGACGGCATCATCGATAGCTCCGCCTGCGACTCGCAGATCGGGCCGCCGACGAGCGCCGACCAGTGCAAGAACGACGGCTACAAGAAGTTCAACAACCCGTCCTTCAAGAATCAAGGACAGTGTGTCTCCTACGTCAGCACGCGCAAGTAGGCGACGCGCACACAGACGAAAAAAAGGCGAGGTCGTTTTCGGACGGCCTCGCCTTTTCTCTGCGCGCCGCTTGCCGCGCTAACTTTAGTCTTGCGCACTGCTCCGAGTGCCCGTGTCTTTCACGACGCGGCCGCCGAGCATGACGAACTTTACCTGTTCGAGCGCGCCGATTTCTCGCAACGGGTCGCCCTCGACGGCGACGAGGTCGGCCAGTTTTCCCGCCTTAATCTCTCCCAACTCGCCGCCCCGTCCGAGCAGGGCGGCCGCGTCGAGCGTCGCCGCGCGAATCGCTTCGGCCGGACTCAATCCGGCTTTGACGAGCCAGATGATCTCGCGCGCGTTCGTGCCGTGGAGACCCGCCACGGCGTCCGATCCGGCCACGACCCACGCGCCCGCCTTCCGCGCGCGGCCGAGGTTCGAGAGGTTGCGCGAACGCAGGCGCTCGAAGAAGTCCCACGTCGAAGCGCCGAAAGCGAACTGGCTTTTGTGTTCGAGATAGTGGGTCGGCAGATACAGGGTCGGGACGAGCGCCGTGTGATGTTTGACCAGCAGGCGGATCGCTTCGTCGTCGAGAAACGTCCCGTGTTCGATGGACGCCGAGCCGCCTTCAATCGCCGCTTTGATCGCCGCGGCCTCGTGCGCGTGCACCGCCACTTTCAATCCCGCCCGCGCCGCTTCTTCGACGGCCGCGCGAATTTCGTCTCTACTCAAGAGTGGCTCGCCGCGCCCGTCGACGCCCTCGAAAATCTTGATCACGTCCGCGCCTTCGCCGATGCGCTCGCGAACGAATTCGCGTATGCGCGCGACGCGCAGTGAGCGGTCTGCGAGGTCGTCTAGATAGTCGGGCGTGAGCGGGACGCTCGAAGCGATGATTCTCGGCCCCGGCACTTGGCCGCCCCGAATCCGGTCGCGCAGTTGAACGTCCAACGCCCCGCCCGCCCCTAGATTGCGAATCGTGGTGAACCCGGCGAACAGCGTGGCGCGCGCGTTGTCCTCCGAGTAGCGCAGCGTCACGGCCGCGTTCGGGTCGGCCGTCAAGCCGAAGCGTCCCGTCTCGTCGAAGTGGTAAGTGATGTGCGTGTGCGCGTCGATCAATCCGGGCATGAGCGTGAGATCGCCGAGGTCGATTATTCTGATGCCGGGCGGGATGCTCAGCCCCGCGCCGGCCGCCGTGATCTTCTCTCCTTCGCCGAGGACGACTGCGTTCCGGATGTAGACGCCGCGTTCTACGTCCAGCATCCGCGCCGCGCGGATGGCGAAGCGGTTTGCGTTCGGCGGGTTCGTGCGCGGCTGTTGTCCGGCCTGCGCGCACGAGGCCGTGAACAGAATTGAGAGACCCAGCAAGCGAAAAACGTTTCGACCAAATGACATCACGCGATCCTCCCCCGATTGTTCGCAATTAAGCGTAGCCGAGAAAATCTCGACACCACGAAAGGATATGAAACAACACGAAAAAGTTGATGTGCAAGCGGGCGGGTCGTGCGGTATGATGCGAGCCAAATCCGCGAGCGTGTTCAAGGGGGCTGCCCGGTGTGGCGAAACTGAAAGACAAAGTGCAGTTGAGTTTGGACGAGGCGCGCATGCTCGTGCTCGGGGCGCAGGTCTTGCTCGGCTTTCAGACGCGCGCCGTCTTCGAGAAGGGCTACGAGGCTTTGCCCGTCCACGCGCGATATCTCAAACTCGGCGGGCTCGGCTTGATGCTCCTCGCCATCGCGCTCCTGATGACGCCGGCGGCCTTTCATCGCATTGTCGAAGCGGGCGAGGACACGCACGACCTGCACCGTTTCTCGTCGCGCGTGATGACCTACGCGCTGTGGCCTTTCGCGCTGACGCTCGGCATTGATTTTTTCGTCGTGTTGGAGAAGTTGAGCGGCCTCGCGGCGGGTGTGTTGGCCGGTCTCGCCGCTGCCACCGTCGCCGTCTTCTTCTGGTGGGGCTTGGAGCTGCTTCGTCGCGCCCGGCGAGAACCTGAGATCATGAAGGAGAAAGAGATGTCGCGCCGGGAAGATGAGGAACCACAGGCGGGAGACGAAGAGGAAAAGATCAAAGACAAGATCATGCACGTGCTGACCGAGGCGCGCACGGTGCTGCCCGGCGCGCAGGCGCTGTTGGGGTTTCAGTTCGCCGCGATTCTCATGGAAGGTTTCGATAAACTTCCGGCCTCGTCAAAATACGTGCACATCTGCGGCCTCTCTCTCATCGCGCTCAGTGTGATTTTGCTGATGACGCCCGCCGCTTACCATCGCATCGTGGAACAGGGCGAAGAGACGAAGCACTTTCACCGCTTCGCCGGACGCATCCTCATCGCGGCCATGATCCCGCTCGCGCTCGGCATCAATTGCAGTTTCTTCGTGGTGGCGCGCAAGGCGACCGATTCGGTCGAGTTTTCCCTCGCGGCGTCCGCGCTCGGCCTGTTGTTGTTCTACGGCCTCTGGTTCGGCCTCACGCTCTACCGCCGCGCGCAACACACGCACGCCGACGCCGCCGCCGCCGCGCGGAAAAGCACGGCGCGCATGAAAGCAGTCTGAACCTGAACACACCGACGGCGAAATCGAGAGAGGAGAATCCTGATGGCTACCATTCTGATCGTGATCTTGATCATCCTTTTGATCGGCGCGGCTCCGGCGTGGCCGCACAGTCGCGGCTGGGGCTACTTTCCGAGCGGCACGCTCGGCCTCATCCTCCTGATCATCATCATCCTCGTCCTGTTGAAGCGGATTTAAGTCCCAAGTCTCAAGTCCCAAGTCCCAAGTCGAATACGGCTTTGTGACTTGGGACTTGGAACTTGAGACTTTACGCACTTGCAACTTGCGACCGGAAACTTGAAACTAGCCGCATGGCCTCGGTTGCAAAACGTTTGCCGGAGAATGTGGCGGGGGATTTCTACGTCGATTCGACGTGTATCGACTGCGACGCGTGCCGCCAGATCGCGCCCGCGACCTTTCGCGATCAAGGCGAGCAGTCTGTCGTCTATCGCCAGCCGGAAACCGCCGACGAAACCATGCGTGCGCTGCTGGCTCTCGTCGCCTGTCCCACCGCTTCTATCGGCACGCTCCGGCGCTACGATACGCGCGCAGCCTCGTCCGCCTATCCAACGCAGATTTCCGAGAACGTCTATTTTTGCGGCTACACTTCGGCGGCGAGTTTCGGCGCGTGGAGTTATCTCGTCGTGCGGCCTGAGAGCGAGGGCGGGAACGTCCTTGTCGATTCGCCGCGCTTCGCCTCGCAACTCGTGAAACGGATCGAAGCGCTCGGGGGCGTCCGTCAAATGTTTCTCACGCACGCGGACGACGTGGCCGACCACGCGAAGTTTGCCGCGCGTTTCAATTGCACGCGCATCATGCACGAAGCGGACGGGGCGCGGCGTCGCGGCGTGGAGCAGGTCGTCGAAGGCGAAGGGGAAGTGTTGCTCGACGGGGAACTGCGCGCACTGCCCGTGCCCGGCCACACGCGCGGGCACATGCTTTTGCTCTATCGAGACAAGTATCTCTTCACGGGCGATCATCTGGCTTGGTCGCCCGCGCGCGAGACTCTGACGGCCTTTCCGAGCGTCGCATGGTATTCGTGGGCGGAGCAGACGCGCTCGATGGAGAAACTGTTGGGACGACGTTTCGAGTGGGTGCTGCCCGGCCACGGCCGCATCCACACGGACACGGCCGAAGGGATGCAAGCGCACCTCCGGCGCTGTATCGACTGGATGCGGCGGACGAGTTAGCCGCGAAATAAAATCAAGAAACCACGAATCCACACGAAACGACACGAACAAAACTTTAGTGCTTTTTCGTTTCTTATGGATTCGTGTGTCTTCGTGGTTTCCTGTCTCAATCTTCTCAACGAAAGAGCCGCCCGTGATTCATTGAAAATCACGAGCGGCTCTTTCGTTGCATCTTCAATTGACGGTTAGCTGTTGCGCCTCAACTTTCGCAGGCGATGCAGACCGAAGCCGACGAGCAGGAGGCCGAGGCCGCCGCCGATCAGTTTGGTCGGGATCATCAGACGGCGAAGCAGATGAAGCGGCGTGTTCGACGAAACCGCGCCCGTGGAGTCGGCCTTATCGGATTTCGCTTCCGGCTGTTTGTTGTCGCCGTCAACTTTGGCCGCGCCGCCTTTGAAGTCGTTGGGCGTGGTCGTCGGGTTGTCGGTGACGGTGTAGAGTTTGCCGTCCATCAGGTACATGCGGCGCAACTCTTCCATGTTGAAGGGACGCGCGCCGCGTCGGCCGAAGACGGCGAGCTGGTTGCCGCTTTCGTCCACGGCGCGGTCGCGGTCTAAACCTTTCGAGAGCGCGATGGCCGGGCCGAGGGTCTTGAACGTCGAGATCAATCTCGGCGCGGGACGCGGACTGAACCCGGCGTAAGTCGAAGAGGTTTCCGGGTCGGTCAGTTGCAGGATACGCAGGCCGTTGTGGCCGTCGGCGACGTAGGCGTAGAGGCTCGCGTTCGTCATCGCGATCTTCACCTGATGCACGTCGTTGAGTTGGCCGTCGGCGTTGTACATCATTTCGAGCTTGGGTTCTTCCGGCCGCTCGACGTTGATGATGGCGATGCCTTCCTGCCCGTTGGCGACGTAGGCGTAGGTGCGCGCCACGTAAACGTCGTGCGCGTGCGAGAGTTTCACCTCGGCCTCTTCGATGAGATGCGCCTCGGTCGGATTCGTCACGTCGATGACCTTGAAGCCCTCTTCATCGACGACGAAGGCGTAGCGGAACTGGAGCGCGACCGCGTGCGGGTGGTGGAGCGGAATCTGCTTCACGAGTTTCGGGTTCATCGGGTCGTTGATGTCAACGATGACGAGCGCCTTCTCGGTCGTGATGTAGGCGTGCGTTCCGGCGATGTGGATGTTCGTGCCGCCGTCGAGCACGCCACCCGGATTCCACGTCACGGCGCGCTTGAGATAGTTGTTGAGCGGGTCGCCGTCGAGGAGCGTCGCCGCGTTGACGAGAATCAAGCCTTCGTATTTGTCCACGACGTAGAGGAAGGCGTAGAGCAGATGGATGGGCTGCTCTTGATTCATGGGGTTGCGCGAGCGCGCCGGATCGACGCCGAGCGTGGTGGGCGCGGCGACGGCCGTGGCGTATTTCGTCTTCACCCAGAAACGCTGGCCGAAGCGCGAGACGGGCGCGGTCGTGATGCGCTCGGAGAAGCCCTTGTGATCGATCTGCGCCACGTCGTAGACGCGCAAACCGCCTTCGCCCGCCGCGACGTAGGCATATTCGCCGCGCAACTGCACCTGTAAAACTTCAGGGTTGCCGGGGTGCTCGTAGAAGGTCTCCAACTTGCGGCCTTTGTCCACGAACTCCTTGTAGTTGTCCGGGTAGGCGAGCTTGTGCAGGGTGCTGCCGATGACCGCCTGCGGGTCTTCGCGTTCGGTGACGGGGACGACTTCGAGCGAGTGCTCGGCGGCGACGTAGACGTAGCGACCCATGAAGTTGACGAAGTTCGTCCCCTGCATCAAGAGTTGCGCCATCCAAGCGTTGTTGTTGTTATCTTTGGCGACGTGGCAATCGGTGCAGCCTTTCGTCTCCGTGGCGCGCACCGTGTGCGGGACGTGCGTGGAGAACGCTTGCCCGCTGTAGCCTTCGGCCGAGATGGTCTGCTGCTGCGAGTAGATCCATTCGCGGTTCTGATTCTGCGAACTGACGATGACGGCCGAACGCGACGCGGCGGGCGCAACGCGATGACCCGTCACTGTGCCGTCACGCGCGAGCATGAATACGTCGTCGCGCAAGACCTGAAAATTGTAGGTCGTGTAGTTGCGCGATTCGTCGCCCTCGTTGTGGCGATTGGGCATCTTGCGGTTGGCCTTCATCGAGAGGTGACAGCCGAAGCAACTCGTCATCCAAGACGAGTGGCAGGCGAAACACGTCATCGAATTGTCGGCGTGCGCGAGTTGCTCGTCCTTTTCGGGAACGTCGCCCCACGTCTGGTTGTCTTTGCGGATGGTCTTGGCGTAGCGCGACAGTTCGTTGTAGTCGGGCGATTTCGGGTCGATGCTGTCAATGGTCTGCTTGACGCGCCACCACTTGCCCGGCTCGACGATGGAGTTCTGCACGATCTCGCCCGCCTTGAGTTCGACTTCGACTTCGCGCCCGTCTTCGGCCTTGAGCGTCTTCTTGAGACCTTTCGCGCCGGCGATTTGGAACAGCGGAATCTTGTCGCCCTTCGAGTCTCGCGCATAGAGATTGCGCGAGATGTCTTTGTTGCCGCTGGCGGGCGCGCGCAGGTTGCGCCCGCGTTCCTTGTCCACGAGTTTGCCGCCTTCGATGCCTTGCCCGGCGGCCGGGCCCGTGGTCAGAAGTTTGGCGCGCTCGCGGATCGTGCCGTGGCAATCGGTGCAGTTGATTTCGATGGCCGCGCGCGGTTCGTTGTAGAGAATGCCCGTGCCGTGGTTGTCGGCGCGGAAGTGGCAGTCGGCGCAGTGCATGCCTTTCTCAAGGTGGATGTCCTTGAGGTGGACGGGCTGGCCGGATTTGTATGCGCCGTCGCCGGAGAAGGCCACGGCATCGGCCAGTTTCTTCGGCGTGATGGTCTTGACCTGTTTGCCGTAGCCGTCGAGCATGTTGCCCGCGCGGTCGCGTTTGAAGACGGCGCGATACATCCAGCCGTGGCCGTGGTAATCGGCGAACGCCGTCTGCTTGAGTTGCTTGCCGAACTCGCCGCCGGGTTCACCCGTCTTGACGAGGAAATCGTCCGGCGAGGCGCGGTCTTTCCACTTGCGCATCGACCAGAGACCGCGCATGTGCGCGCCTTCGGGGTTACGCAGTTGCTTCTCCTGCTCCTCGTCCTGCGACGGCGTGACCTGTTTGGCCGGGTACATCTTGTCGCCGTCCGTCTCGTTGTCCCACCACATGAAGCCCGTGTAGGTGGCGACCATGTTCGTGCCGGGGTGCATGTGACAGGTCATGCACTGCGAGGTCGGGATGGCGTTGGTGAACTGGTGCTTGATGGGGTGGCCGGGTTCGCCGCGCGGGATGCTCGTATCGGCCGTCTGGGTCTCGCCCATGTTGCCGAACTTGGCGTAAGAGCCTGAATTGACCGGGCTGCGGTCGTTGGCGTAGATGACGTGGCAGGCCGTGCAGCCGGACGAACGATAATCGCCGGGGTGATCGTTCGTGCCGAGATGATTGAGCGTCGGGTCGAGCAGGCGCGTCTTCTGGATGCCGAGATAGACGGGGTCTGTGCGTTGGAGCGTGCCGAGACCGCGCGCGCTCAAGCCCTTGTCGGGCTTGCCGGGGTCTTCGTCGCGGTCGGGGATGCCCACTTCGAGACGACGTTTGCCGCCGCGCTCGAAGACGCGCAGGATGTTGCCCGGCTGTGAAATCTCCCAGCGCGGCAGCGGGTCGATGAAAGGCAGCCAGCCTTTCAGCAGTTGTTCTTCCTTCGTCGGCTGCGGCACTTGGATGAGGCGCATCGGCGCGCCCGTCTCTTCCGTGTAGGCTTCGCCGAAGCGCGTGTCTTTCAGGGGGAAGCCGCCGTTGTTGTAGAGCGCCGCGCCCCACAGCATCCCGCCGTGGCGCATCATGCTGTTGTCGTTGGCGTCCACTTCCGGCGCGTGACATTCGGCGCAGGTCTTCGCCGCCACGCGCAAGTCGGCCGGGTTGATGAAGCGGACAAATTCCCAACTCTCACGATTCAACAGGGCGTTCGTGCGTTCCGGGTTCGCGCTCGAAGGCTTGCCGCCGATTTTCCAGTTGTCCGGATTCTGCGGGCGCACGTGCGCTTCTTCGGCCGTCTTGCCGACGGGGTTGCCGCCGTGGCAATAGGTGCAGGAAAGTCCTTGACCGTCTTTGCCCGCTTCGAGTTTGCCGGACGACGTGACGTGCATCGGCTCGATGTTGTTGTGACAGGTGACGCAACCCTCGGGCTGAGCCGCCGCCGCTTGTTGCGAGACGGGCGACGACGAATTGTGCGTGCGCGCCGGAGCATTGGAAGCTGCGGGGGAAGCAGCATTCGTCCCGGCGTCCGGCGTGGATTTACCGGCGGCGCTCGCCAGTTGGGCGGCGCTGCCGTTTTGTTGTGCGGACGAGTGCGCTCCGCCCGCGAGCAGCGAGACGCCGAGGACGGCGACGAAAAACAGGAAGATGATCAGCTTGACGCGATCAGCTTTACCGACACCTTGCATTCTAGACTCTCCGTCTGACGATGACTGTCTCTATAAAAATATTCTGGAGCTTAGAAAATGAACTTCAACTGCGCGAATAGCGAGAACAGAGGCTTGCTCGGATCGATGATCGTCCGGTCGGGCGTGCAGTAGTCGGCCACGTTGGGCGGGCAGTTGCGCGTGTTGTCCGTATAAATGTCGCGGAAGCCACGGCCGGGCACGAAGGTGGATGCGCCGAACGTCATCGTGATGTTGTTGATGAGCAGCGGGCGATAGGCGACGCCGAGGCTGTAGTCCTGACCGATGCCGTGGCGGATGTTGGGCTGGAACAAAATCGTTTTGAGCGGCTCGGTGTGATGGAAGCGCAGGAAGTTGGCGTTGAAGACGGCCTTGATGCGCTGCGTCACTTCCACGTCCGCGCCCGCGTTGAAGATGAAGATGCCGGGGTTGACGAAGTTGGCCTGCCCCTGCGTCTTGCTGCTGCGCAAGGAAGGCAGCAGGCTGTTCGGCTCGACTAAGGACACACCCGTCTGCGTCAAGCGGATGCCCGAACGATTCCAGAAAGAGAACGGGCCGCCGATGAAGTTCGGGTCGTCGAGAATGGAATCGAAACCCGTCCCCTGCGAGTCGGTCGGATTCTTATCGCCCTGCGCGAAGAAGGCCGACGTTTTGAAGCGGACGAAATCTTTGTCGTAACTGAGTTCGAGCGCGGCCATCTGGCTGCGGATGTTGACGGGGCGTCCGGCGATGGGGTTGTGCGAATCGCGCCCGAGGGCGAGATAGTAAGAGTGCGAGAGGTTAAAGCGGCCGAGCAATCCGTCGCCGAGGTGGCCGTCGCCGCTGAAGCCGATGTAACCGACCTTGACGCTGTGCGGGCGCACGTCGCCGACGAGGGCGGGGCGCACTTGGAAACCGTTGCGGTCGAACTTGCGCGACGGGCGGTCGTCGTTAAAAAGGAAACTGACCTGCGCCGTGTAGCCTCGGCGCAAAAAGTCCTGCCGGTAGATGTTGCCGATGTAGACGTTTTGGTGGCGCGTGTCGAAACGGTTGAGGCCGCTGTTGGTGTCCTTCTCCAGTTGGGAGAAGTAGGCGGCGTTGAATTGATATTGATTGTTGGCGAAGCCGCCGAAGAGGCGCGCGCCGAGGTTGTTGTCCGTGTAGATGAAGCCGCGAAAATCGGAGACGAACGGTTGAATCCCCGCGCGCACGGAGACGAAATCGAAGTTGGCGTTCACGTCTTCGAGCTTCACTTCGGCGAAGGCTTCTTCCAGCGAGACGTGCGTGTCGGTGCGGTTCGTGCCGCGTCGCGGGTCGATGTTGATGACGCCGCGCTCGCGCGCGTTGACGTAGTTCGGGAGACTGATGGTGGGCGAGATTTTGATGGCCCAGTTGCGCGGCTTGAACGATGTGTCGCCGCTGAACATCTCGAAGGTGAACTGGAGCAGGTGGTTGGCGATGAGCGTTTCGGGGCGACCGAAAAACTCGGCGCTGCCCGGCCGTTCGCTGCTCACGTCGGTCGGCTTCGGCGTGCGATTGAGTTCGATGGTCGTCGTGTCCACGCCCGACAAGATCATGAAGATGCTGTTGCCGAAGATGGGAAAGTCGCCTTTCAGCAAGTTCTGATTGTAGGGGTCGTACCACTTGCCGCGCTTGAAGGGGATGTCGCGCCCGCGCGCGCCCTTGTCGCCGTAGCGGTCGTATTCGGGAAAGGTGGCGCGCCAGCGGTCGCGCATCTCGGCGCGGTCGGGCAAGGTCGCCGGGCGCGATTCGATGTTGCCGCCCCCGGCGTAACCGGCCGGGCGCTCGTTCGCCGTCGGGTCAACGAACTGCGCCGCCCGCTCGCCCTCTTTGGGCGTTTTGACGACGACCTCGGCCGGCGTTTCCTGTCCGGGCTGGACGATGATGTTCTCCATGCCGAAGCGATCCGCGCCGCGCGCATCGACGACGATGCGGTAAGCGCCCGCGCGCAGCTTGAAAGAGAAGCTGCCGTCGGAGGCGGTACGCGTCGTCGAGCGATTACTCGTCACTTGGTTGATCGCCATGACGGTCACGCCGGCGACCGGAGCCTTCGCCTCGCTACGTACCATGCCCTTGATTCGTCCGTGCTGTTGGGCGAAGGCGTGCGACGGGAAGATCGACAGAAGCGAGACGCAGAGAAGCAGACTCGCGAGAGCGCGTGTGTGTGTAGGGGTAGAAAACATGAAGCCGTTAATGAAAAGTGGAGGCCGCGGGGGCGTCCTCTCAGTGTGTGTCGTGCAAAGTGAAAGTCTTGAAAGTCGGAAAACCAACCGCTGGCATTTTGCGACTGCTCGCTGAAGCTCGATTCAAAAACGCGATGGGCTGTTTTTGTAGCACAGTCGCCGCCGACTGGCAACGGAATTTTTCTCGCCCGCGCCGCGCGTTTGATTTTCGAGCGCAATTTTCGCGCCTCCGCGCGCCGCGAAATAAATTCGACTTGACGGAACAAAGTTTAATGATAAATTGTAGCCGCTCCGGTTAGTATCCCGAACGCCTCAGCGCGTCGCCGGTTTCCGCGCAGAAGCTATAGCCAGTTCGCAATTCATACGTGACCTGCACTTATGTCTAAACATCAAATATCGTTCCCCCGCCGCACGCTGCTCTTGGCGACCTGTGTCGCCGCCTGCGCCTTCGCGCTCCTCTATCAAACGCACGACGTTTCGCGCGCGCAAGCGACGCGCCCCGTCCTGATTAGCGAAGCCAACTCGACGCGCGCCGTCGCCGTCGAATCGGTCACGCGCCTGCGCGAGCCTTTCAAACGCGAAGCGAGCCACAAGCTCTCGGCCGACGGCCGCACGCGCGTCCAACTCTTCGTCCTCAATCTCGAACGCGGCGTGGAAGCCTCCGCGCTCACGGCCGACGCCGAAGACGGCGCGCGACGCATCTACCCGCTCGCCGTCGAGAACGTCGCCGTCGTGCCCGGCCAAGAGTGGATGCATTCCGTCACCTTGCGCCTGCACGACGAGATGGGCGACCTCGGCGACGTGCTCATACGCGTGCGCTACAACAACGTGGCGAGCAACCGCGTGCGGGTCGGCATCGGCCACGTCGGCGGCGGTTTGCCCGACGACGCGGGCGCGGTGCCGACCGCCGCGCCGCCCCCGGTCGCGCCGACGCCGAACACGAACCCGATCACGGCCGGTAATCTGACGACGGGCGACGTGCAGAACGTCATCGCGCAGGCCGTCTCGGCGGCGGTCGCTATCGGTCGCCCCGTGACGGTGGCTGTCGTGGACAAAGAGGGCAACCCGCTCGGCGTCTTCAAGATGACGGGCGCGCCCGACCGCACGCAGTTCAAAGGCAACGCCGGTTTCAATCAAGAGCCGAACGACCCGGCGACGGGCTTGGTGGCCGTCGGACTCGAAGGCACGAATCTCGTCCCCGCTCTGAAACCCGTGCCGCGCGCCGCGATCACGAAAGCGGGCACGGCCGCCTTCTTCTCCACCCAAGGCAACGCCTTTACGCCGCGCACGGCGGGCTTCATCATTCAAGAACACATCCCGCCCGGCGTGGATTTCCGTCCCGGCGGCCCGCTCTACGGCGTGCAGTTCTCGCAACTCCCGTGCTCCGACATCAAAGTGCCGGGCTTGCCCTTCGGCCTCTCGGCAGACCCCGGCGCGGTTCCGCTCTACAAGAACGGCGTCCACGTCGGGGCGGTCGGCATCGAAGGCGACGGCGCGTACACGGTCGACCGCATCCCCGCCGATTTCGATAAACCGTTCGAGGAAGTGATCGCCGTCGCGGCCGGGCGCGGATACGAACCGCCGCCGCTCATTCGCGGCGACAACATTCTCGTCGATGGCGTGCGCTTGCCCTACGTCAACGTGACGGACAACGACGCGCCACGACCGGCGACTATTCCGTTCGCGAGTTTGCCCGGCGCGGTCGATCCCGATTTCCCGATTCGCGGCGCGCAGCCCTCGGCCTTCGTCCCGTTCAAACTCGGCCCCGTCGAAGGCGCGGTTGACCTGCGCTTCTTCCCGTTCACCGGCAGCGTCTCCGGCTCGCCCAACGCTTTGACGGCCTCAGACGTGACGACGATTCTGACGCAAGCAGCCATCCAAGCCGACGGCACGCGCGCCGCCATTCGCCAGCCGCTCGGCAGCCCGGCGCGCGTCTCGATCACGGTCGTCGATACGGAAGGCCGCGTGCTCGGCATCTTCCGCACCTTCGACGCGCCGGTCTTCGGCTTCGACGTGTCGGCGCAAAAGGCGCGCACGGCCACTCTGTTCTCGCGCTCGAACGCCGGGGCGCTCCTGCGCGGCGCGGGCATGGGCACGTATGTGGATCGCGCCGCCGCCGATGGCGTGATGCTCAACGGCACGGTGGCCTTCAGCGACCGCGCGGTCGGCTTCCTGCATCGCCCGTTCTTCCCGGACGGCATCAACGGCGAACCGCCCGGCCCATTCAGCACGGGCATCGGACAGTGGAGCATTTTCAACGTCGGCCTCCAACTCGATCTCGTCAAGCGCAATATTGAATTGACGCTGGCCGGAGTACCGAACTTGCCCTGCACTTCGATCCCGAACGTGCCGAACGGTCTGCAAATCTTCGCGGGCGCGGTTCCGCTCTACAAGAACGGCGAACTCGTCGGCGCGGTCGGCATCAGCGGCGACGGCATCGATCAAGACGACATCATCGCCTCCGCAGGCAGTCGCGGCTACACCTCGCCCGCGCAGATACGCGCCGACCAACTCATCATTCGCGGCACGCGCCTGCCGTTCGTCAAATTCCCGCGCAGCCCGAATCTATAACGCGCCGCCCGAATCTATAAAAAGGGAAGCGACCGACCACGAAACGAAACGCCCGCGCGTCACAAACGCGCGGGCGTTTTCTGTTGTGCTTGATTCTTTTTGAGCAGCCGGAGCGTCTCGGAAAACATGAGAATCGAACCGCGAAATAACACGAAACAGCAGTCTCCTCAGTTCGACGCTTAGGGCTGCGAGCTGAGGTTCGAGCGCAGACCTTCGAGATATTGGTTGTTGGGGTTGACCGTGGCGAGCTGGTCGATGGCTTCGCTCGCGGTCGCCCGGTCGCCGAGTTGGAGGGCGGCGGCGGCCATGTTTTGCAGCGCCTTCTCGTGGCGCGGGTCGATTTTCAAGGTCTTGCGATATTCTTCGATGGCGCGGCGAAAGTCGGGCGGCTGGCGTTGGAAATAGGTGTTGCCGAGGTCTGTCTGCACTTCCGTGTTCTGCGGTTGGACGGCGAGCGCGCGTTCGTAAAAAGCGGCGGCCGCCGGGAAGTCGCCCGCGTCGTACTTCGTGTTGCCCATGGCGGAGAGGGCGTCAAAGTCGCGCGGCTTGAGGTCGATGGCGCGTTGCAAATAGAGCGCGGCTTTGTCGTAGGCTTTCAGTTTGTAGAAGACCGTGGCCGCGTTCATTTGCAGGTCGAAATCTTTGGGCTTGCTGTCGGCCTGCTCCATTGCGGCCTGCGCGTCGGCGTTCGTGGCGGCGACGCCGTTCGGGTTGGAGTTGGCGGCCGCGGCCGCGCTGTTGATGTCGGGGTGGCCGGGCGGAAGCGGCGCGCCCGTCTGCGTCGGATCGAGGGGCGGCGCGGAATCGTTGGCCGCGCCGTCGGCCGCTGCTCCGGGCGTGGTCGCCGTGGCCGAGGTGGCCGCAGGAGAAGGCGTGCCGGTCGTGACCTTGTTGGCGAGGAAGAAGCCGAGGCCAAAGCCGAGCGCCAGCCCGACGATGCACAGGAGAATGTTTTTGCTCATAACGAAGATGGAAACTTTAATAGCCTTTCAGGAAACTGATCGCGGGTTATCGATGACGGCGGCGATGCGCGTCGCTTACCGGAGACTTGAGGTGAACAGCGCAATAGCTCTTTCAGCGATCCTCGCCGCCCGCCGGTCGCATCATACACGATGCGC
The DNA here is from genome assembly GCA_036387235.1 of Pyrinomonadaceae bacterium. Taxonomy (GTDB): domain Bacteria; phylum Acidobacteriota; class Blastocatellia; order Pyrinomonadales; family Pyrinomonadaceae; genus JAIVJZ01. The sequence goes on along the minus strand of DASVUD010000038.1, from coordinate 10,470 downwards.
TTGCGACGCCGAAAACGCGGCGCGCGACCTTTGAGTTGCCCTTGAGTTGCGCGGATTTGAAAGCGGAGGGAAAACGTGAATGGCTTTGGTTGATGATGCGACAGTGATCGGCTATGATGACCTCCACACGTGAGCGATAGCGCGACCCGACTCAAAAGTTGCGCTCCGGATGTCAACGAAGTTTCCCTACAATTACAGTTGCTAACTTCATAAACAAATGGCTGCCATAGAAGAAACCAAAAACGAGATAGGTGTCAGTCGCGTTGCCCCCGCCGCGCGCCCCGCCCCCTCGTTCATCACGCGGCTGCTGAATCTTTTGAGCAGTGTCCGTTTCGGCGTCACGCTGCTCATCTTGCTCGCCGCCGCCAGCATGATCGGGATGCTCATCATGCAGACGAGCGTGGACGGCTTCGACAAGTATTTCGCCGGGCTGACGCCTTCGCAAAAACTCTTGGGCGGCGTGCTCGGCTTTTTCGACATTTACCACGCGTGGTATTTCAACGCGCTGCTCCTGATTCTCTCTCTCAACATCGTGCTCGCCTCCATCGAGCGTTTTCCCGGCGCTTGGCATTACGTCGTGCGCCCGAAACTCGACGTGGTCGCCGGGTGGCTGCGCAAGCAGTCCGTGACGAACACTTTGGAGATGCGCGGGGAGACGCGCGCCGAAGTGGTTGAACGCATCAAGGAGGCGGCGCGCAAGACCGGCTTCAAAACCATCGTCAACGAAAAGGGCGGGCGCACCTTCCTGCTCGCGCAGCGCGGGACTTGGAATCGTCTTGGCGCGTATGCCGTCCACGTCGCGCTCTTGACGATCTTCTTCGGCGGTTTCATGACGGCGAAGTTCGGGCGCACCGGCTCGATGTGGTTGAAGCCCGGCGACACGGCCAAAGAGATGTCCGAGACCGTCTTCAAGATCGAGGACACGAGCACGTTTCGTCTCGACAAAGCGACGGCCGCGCTGCCCTTTGAAGTGTCCTGCACGGACATCCAGCAAAAGTTGATCAGAAAAGAAGGCCCGATCACGGCCGACAACACCATCGACTGGCTGACGCGCATCAAGATCAAAGATGCGACGGGCGAGCACGAAGCGCTCGTCCACATGAATCGTCCCTACGATTATTGTCCGGCCGACAGCAGCAAACTCGGTTGCGCCGTCTTCGGCGGTTATCGTTTCTTCCAAGCCAGCTTCATGAACCTCGGCCAAGCCCGAAACATCACTGTCCGCCTGACGCCGGAAGCGGGCGGCCAAGCGCAAGAGGTGACCATCGCGCGCGACGGTGCGGCGCAACTCGCCGACGGCACGAAGATCGACTTCGTCGACTTCCAGCCCGATTTCCAGATACAGGGCAGCCAAGTGGGAACGCAGTCGGGCGAGTACAACAACCCGGCGGCGATCTTGAACGTGACCAGCCCTTCGGGCGAGCGCACGCGCGCCTTCGCCTTCGCGCAGGAATTGCCGTCGGGCGCGCCCATCGGCCGCGCCGTCGCCGGTTACAAATTCCGCCTCGCGGATTTCGAGAAAGTCCCCGAAGCGCACATGCTCTCAGTTCAGCGCGACCCCGGCACGACCATTTTCTACGTCGGCAGCGCCTTGCTTTTCGTCACGCTCGCCTCCGTCTTCTTCTTCTCGCACCAGCGCGTCTGGGCGATTGTGGAGGAGACGAAGGAGGACGCGAAAACTTTCCAAGTCGTCCTCGGCGGCAATACCAACCGCAACGTCGTCGCGCTCGAAGACAGGTTCAAACGTCTCGTTCAGGCCATCACCGGCCAACCCCATGAGGTGTAACAAACATGAGTGAAGTTTTAAGCAATAACGAAATCCTAAACGAGCCTGCCGACGCCCGCGCGCCGCAGCCGGACGACAATAGCAGCGGTTGGTCTCTGAAATCATATCTACCCGCTCTCATCCCCATCGTCGGCGCGATTCTCCTGACGCTGCTCCGCATCCGCATGGGCGGCAACAACTTCATCGAGGACGGCGCGCTGATGATGATCGCGCTCGCCTGTTACCTGACGGCCGCCACCTTCCACCTGACGAACCTCTACGCGCCTTCCAGCATGGCGCAGAAGATCGGTTTGTGGACGGGGGGCCTCGGCGTCTTCTTCAACTTGGCGAGTTGGTGCGTGCGCTGGGTGGGAGCTTACGACCGCGAGTTGAAAATCTTCGAGGCGCAAGGCAAGACGGCGGCCGACATGGAATGGGCGTTCCGCTACATTCCGTTCGCCAACCTCTACGACTTGTCGCTGGCCTTCGCCTTCGGCGCGGGGCTGACGACGATGGTGATTTCGGGGCGCAAGAGCTTTCGCTTCATCGGCGCGGTCTCTCTGCCGCTCGCCGCGTTGATTCTCGTCCTCGCGCGCTTCATCGGCAACGACTTCATCAATCTGCCGCCGGTGCTCGATTCCTACTGGCGTCCGATCCACGTCGGCATCGCGTCTCTCTCTTACGGCGTCGCGCTCGTCTGTTTCGCCGCCGCCGTCATCTATTTGTTGAAAGTCGGCACGAAGCCCGAATCGATGGCAATCTGGGCGGCCATCTTCGGACTCGGCGTCTTCGCCACCGTCAGCCGCTTCTCGGTCTTCACGACGGGCATCTACACGTCCTCGACCTTCATTCAAGGCTCGCGCATGGCTCTGCCCCTGCGTGCCGACATCCCATACGTCGGCGCGCTCATCGTCGTCTCCGGCGTACTGCTGCTCGGCGTCATCGGGCTGTTCCTGAAGTACCTGTATCAGAACGACGAGCGGGCGCGCTCTTGGGGACACTGGCTGCTGAAACTGTCTCTGGTGACGCAGGCGTGCGCCATCGTCGCGCTCGTCTCGCAGGTCAAGTCGATGACGAACGTGGTCAGCAAGATCAATCCGAAGCAATACCCGCAGTTCGGCGCGTGGCTCGCCGAGCAGCAGGGCATGACGGCCGAACAGGTGCGCACGATTGACCCGTCGCGCTTCATCGCCGCCGCGCAGGAGTTCGTCACGGAACGCGGCTCGTCGCTCGTCCTCAGCTTGAACGCGAACCCGGTGGAACTCTCGGCGCTGATCACGGCCTTTGCCGCCACGCTCTTCGTCGTCTTCTTCAGTTTCCGCACGGACGTGCTGCGCAAGGCTCTGCCGTCGGCCGAGAAGTTGGACAGCTTGATGTACAAGACGGCGAGCGTGGCCTTCGCCGGACTCGCCATGCTGCTCGTGACGGGCGCGATCTGGGCGAACGAGTCTTGGGGGCGTTACTGGGGCTGGGACTCGAAGGAGACGGGCGCGTTCGTCGCGTGGCTCACCTACGGCGGCTTTTTGCACGCGCGCATCGCACGCGGCATGACCGGCAAACGCTCGGCCTACTTCGCCGTCGTCGCCTTCCTGCTCGTCATCTTCACCTATCTCGGCGTCAGCTACCTGCTGCCGGGCTTGCATTCATATGCATAAGTGACAAGTGACGAGTGACGAGTGACAAGTTAAAACAAATGACTTGTCTTTAAACTCGTCACTCGTCACTCGTCACTCGTCACTGTCTTCTTATGAATCGAGAGAATATTCTGTTTTCGCTCGTCGGCATCGGCTTCGGCCTGTTCTTCGGGTTCGGATTTGCGAGTTGGGCGAATCTGCGTTCGGCGACGCTCGTGGGCGACGGGCGCGCGACGCAAGGGGCGCTGCCGTCGAACGGCGTGGCCGACCAGCAGCGCCTGGAGACGGCGGCGCAGGCGGCCGTCAAGGCGGCGCGCGAAAATCCTTCGGACTACGAGGCGCAGATGCAGGCGGCGCGCGCCTCTTTCCAGACCGACCGCGTCGAAGACGTGCTCGAATTTTTGCTGCGCGCCAACACCTTGAAGCCCGACGAACTCGAACCCGTCGTCGCGCTCGGCAACGTCAACTACGACACGGGCAACTATCAAGCGGCCGAGAAGTGGTACACGGCCGCGCTCGCCAAAAAGCCCGACGACATCAACATCCGCACCGATCTGGGTTTGACCTTCCTCTTGCGCACGCCGCCCGATACGGAACGCGCGCTGGCCGAGTTTCGCCGCTCGCTTGCTCTCGACCCGCGCCACGAACCGACCTTGCAGAACATGGTCGTCGCTTTGACGCGCAAGGGCGACAAGGCGGAGGCGCGCGCCACGCTCGCCAAACTCGAAAGCCTCAATCCCAAGAATCCCGCGCTCTCGCAACTGCGCGCCGGCCTCGAAACGGGCGGGGCCGTCGCGGATAAAACTCCGCCGGGCGGCGGCAAAAGCTAGGCCGCCCGCCCGCGCCGGTGCCGGATTCGTTCAAGATGTTCACCGGCGGCCGCGCGCACTTTGTCGCCTCCCAATAAAATATCGTTGTCAGTCCGTGCCAACTGTGTTACAACGAAAGCCTTCTGCTTTTGTGCTCCAAAAACTTTTAGCGGGCGACGCGTTTGCTAATGTCAAGAATAAGCTCCAGCGGATTTCTCAATTGGTCGTGCGTCAGTTTTAAGAAGAGCCGACAGCGAAAGGACTAACGGGTTGCGACGCGCGGGTCTGTTTCGTCACATCATCGATCTACGTTTCATCACGCTGGTTATTGTCGTCTCCATCACGGCGATGATCTCCGCCTACACGCGCGTCGCCTCCAAAGAGACGGGCGCGGAAGAGACGTCCGCCGCCACGACGGCGCAAACGTCGGGCGCGCGCACGGGGCAAAGGCGACGGACACAGCGCCGCCCGCCCGCCGTCGCCGGAACGGCGCGCGCGCCGCGCGTGGACTACTCGAAATATTCACACGCGACCAAAGGTCACTTCGAGGACTGTAACTCCTGCCACCAGATTCCTTCGTTCCAGAAGCCGGACGTGGTCGACTATCCGGATCATCCTTCGTGCGTCAACTGTCATCGACAGCAATTCTTCCGCGGGGCGCGTCCCGTCATCTGCTCGAACTGCCACACCGTGACGGGGCCGCGCAACGAGGCGCGTTTCAGTTTCCCGAAGAAGAATCAAACGTCGCAGTTCTCGGACATCTTCCCGCACGCGAATCATATCAAGACGACGATGCTCTCCCAGTTCAAGAAGAACCTGGAGAGTCAGGGCAATCTTCAGGCCACCTGTAATTACTGCCACAAGGAGACGCTCGACCCGCTGCCGAAGGATGCGCCCAAAGACTTCGTGCGGCAGGCCACTTTTATGACTACGCCGACGACGCATTCCAGTTGCTTCGGCTGCCACTGGCAGAAAGGCGTGGAGAATCGTGAGCAACCGCCGCTCGCCACCGAGTGCAAAGGCTGCCACAACAACAACGCCGCCAAAACCATCTTCCAGACGACGGCCTTGAAGACCGCGATCAACACGTCGCCCGCCGTGCAAACCAACCCGCCGGCAACGAGCGCGGAAGTGACGAAGGTGACCCCGGCGATGTTGCAGCGGCGCGGTCTTGCGCCGACGCACGAAACTCTGTTGTCGCTGCGCGTCTCGCCGAATTTTGTCCACGCCCTGAACACCACGGACGCCAAACTCGATCCGCACCGGACGAAGTTGAACGAAGAGAAGAAGCAGGTCTCGATCACCTGCCTGTCCTGCCACACGGCCACGCGCAAGGCTTCGACGCTCGAAGCGATGCGCCAGAAACCGAACCGGGTGCAACTCATGCCTTCGTGTTCGACCTCGGCGTGTCACACCTCGATTGCGTCGGGAACAGACCGGAAACGCTCGGTCTTCGGCGAGTTGTTGGAGCGGAGCAAAGACCCGAAATTCGACTGCGCCTATTGCCACGCAGCGCCCATCAGCCTGAACCCGGAAGTGCCGTGCAGCCACTACACGGCCGTGCTCGAATCGGCGAAGAAGGAAAATGAGGCTTTGGAAAAAGCCGGGAAGAAGCCTCGCACGCTGACCGGCATCGAAAATTTGATCCCGGCGCGCTGTGCCGAAAAACCGAAGGGGGGCAGTTAAATTAACGTGCGCCGCGCCGACGAAGAACAACTTGTGACGGACGAAGGCAGAGGGACGCGCTCTCCGTTCGCCGCGCCGCGCCGGAGTCGAGCGCGCATCAAACGCCGCGTGCTCGCGCTCGCACTCTTGCTCGCCTCGCTCGCCGGGGTGTCCGCGTTCTCGGTCTTCAACGGCCGCGCCGCCGGAGCAGCGACGCCCGCGCCCGCCGCAGCGCAGCCGCAACAGCAGCAGATGGGCGACATAGACTTCTCGAAGTTTCTGCACAACAGCCCGCGCCACGCTTCGCTCGGCTGCGCCGACTGTCACCGCCGCGAGTCGAACAATTCGACGCGTCCCACTCTGCCCGGCCACAAATCCTGCACCAATTGTCACCTCCCGCAGTTCGTGACAAACAACATCCCGATGTGCGCCATCTGTCACACGGACTTGAATTCGCAGAACCCGCCCGTCAAAGGCTTTCCCTCGATTCGCAGCTTCAACGCGAAGTTCGACCACGCGCAGCACAACACGGGCGCGGCGCGTCCGGCGAGCGGCTGCGCCGCTTGTCACACGCCCGCCGCTCGCCGCGCGGCCGCCATGACCATCCCCGCAGGCTTCAACGCGCACGGCCAGTGCTACACTTGTCACACGCCCGGCTCTCAGTCAAACGGCCGCGACATCGCCTCGTGCGGCGTCTGCCATTCGCTCTCAGGCGGCTTCTTCCGCACTTCGACGAACGCGCGCGCCTTCCGCGCCAGTTTCAGCCACGCCACGCACGGCGCGCGCCAGCGCCTCGGCTGCAATGATTGCCACAATCTGCGCGCCGGTCTGGCGCAGTCGCGGCAAGTCACAGTGCCCGCGGTCGCGCAACACTTCAACGCGACGCGCGCGCAGAGTTGCATGACCTGTCACAACGGACGGCGCGCCTTCGGCGACTCGGATTTCAACGACTGCCGGCGCTGCCACAAAGCCCAAACTTTTCGCATGGGCATCTGAGGCGACTCGCCCGCGTTAAATTTTCGGGAAAGAAAATTGACAACTGCGCTCCGGCGGTCTTATATTGTCCCGGCTGTCGGGCTTTCCGAGCGCGTCTCGAAAGTTCGCTCCGGCGCTCTACCAAATCGCTATTTTCAGCTCCCCTGAGTCTCTGAAAAGGTTGCCGCTACTTCGTGCGGCAGACCCCACTTTGAAGGACGACCAGCCATGAAATTACTTTTAGTTCTCGCAGCCACCTTGAGTTTTGCCGCCGTCACTTTGTCCGGCAACGCCCCCTCCCTCGCCGCCTTCAGCAGCAAGGTTCAACCCAAAGAAGTGACCCTCGGCAAAGACGCCAAAGCGTCGGGGCAGGGCAGCAAGTCCGTTCACTTCACGCACGAAACGCATTCGACGAAGCCCTACAGCCAAGACGGAAAATCCATCATCGGGTGCGCCGAATGTCATCACACGGATCAGCCGAAGTCGGCGCTCAAGGGCGTGTTGAAAACTTCCGAGCGCGATGAAGTGTTGACGACGCCCTCTCTGGAAAAAGCCGATGCCAAACCCGTCAAGACCTGCCGCGAGTGCCACGCGCAAACGGACGTGAAACCGACGGGCTGGCCGGCCAATCCGGAAGTCACCTACCCGGATGAATCCGATCCGATCACGATGACGAACGAAGAGGCTTATCACCGCAACTGCAACACCTGCCACGACGCGGTCAAGAAGCGCGACCCGGCGACGAAAGCCCCCGTCACCTGCGTGCAATGCCATAACGGGAAATAAGCGCAAGCGTTAAGCCAAGCGTAGTCTGACGATTGAACACGGGATGCGAACTCTAGTCATAACTCTCGCCTGCGGAGCCGCACTGGTCTTTACCAGTTGCGGCTCGCAATCTTCTACGAACAACAACACGAGCGGCGCTGCTGCAAACGGCAACGGCAGCGCGTCGTCCGCCAACGCTTCGCGCCCGGCGCAAACATCTGGGCTTCCGCCCGTCTCTTCCGCGCACGGCGGCAGTCCGGTCGGAGCAAGCGGCAGCGCGCCCGGCGTCGTACCGCCTGCGGGCGGCGGGGCGAGCGGTAGTTCCGCCAAGCCGACCGGCATCGACACGGCCGCGCTCGACGCCAAGATCGAAAAGGCCGAAGCGAAGGCCAAAGCGAGCGGCGCAACGCAGGCCGACAAAAACGCGGCGGCCGCCGCGTATCTCGAACGCGGCAACGTCTATCGAGACGCAGGCCAGCCCATGCTCTACAGGTACGCGCTCGGAGATTATCGACGCGCCCTGCGCTATCAACCCGACAACGCGGAAGCGCGCGCGAAGATGGACGAGATCGTCAGCATCTATCAAGGGATGGGTCGCCCCGTTCCCGAAAACGGCAACGAGCCGTAAGTCTCCGCGGCCGCCCGCGCGCCGCTCTTTCAACTTCGCTAAAAATTTAAGGCCGCTCAGCACCTTGTAGCTGAGCGGCCTTAAAAGTTTGGCGCGAGCAGTTTGAACTTTTACGCGAGCTGTTAGCGTCAACTTAAGGCGACGGACTTTAACGCGCCCGGCCGGCGATGGCGTCCGTGCTCTTAGCCGATCTTGATGCCGATGGCTTCGAGGAACTTCGTCGGGCGGTCGCCGCCGATCATGGCGAAGATGTAATCGTTCTTGATGGTCGCCTTCACTTCCTGCGTGCGCGCGTTCATCAAGACCACTTCGTCGTCGCGTATCTCTTTGATCGACGTGCCGAAGTAGACTTTGATTTTGCCCTCGTCGATGCAGTCGTAGACCTGTAGCTTGTTGCCGAACTTGAGGTCGTTTTTCAGGTCGCTGCGAATGACGAGCGTAACTTCGTTGATCTCTTCGTCGGGACGAAAAGTGATCTTCGTGCCGTCGCGGCGCGCGACTAAATCGACGGCTGCTTCGATGGCCGAGTTGCCCGCGCCGACGATGATGACGCGTCGGCGCTTGTACACTTCCGGATCGGTCAGTTTGTATTTGACTTTGTCCTCGGTCACGCCGTCGCGCGTCACCTTCATCTCCTCGCCGGGCAGGCGCAGCTTCATCGGCGTGCCGCGATTGCCGAGCGCGAGCACGACGCGTCGCGTCGTGTAAGTCTTCTTATCCTTCGCCACGCCCGCTTCGGTCGAGACCGTGAAATAGTCGCCGCCGTCCTCGGCCTTCTTCACCGACTTGCAACTCTCGTTTTCGTTGACCACCACGCCGTTCTGCGTCATCGTGCCGCGCCACGAATCGAGAATCACTTCGCGTTGAAGGCCAGCGCCGTCAACGGCGATGCCGCCGCGCGATTCCATCGTTTCGGGTTTGAAGAAGACGTACTTGTTGGCCGGGTAAGCGTCGATGGTAGCGAGCACTTTGTCCTGCTCGATGGTGACGTAGCGCAAGCCCGCCTGTTTGGCGAGGATGGCGGCGGACAGCCCGGCCGGCCCCGCACCGATGATCGCCACGTCGTAGTCGGCCTTCGGCTCGGCGGGCGCGCCGTGCAGTTGCTCCGTGATGTGCTTGATGCAGTCCGCGCCTTCGTTGGCGGCGTTCTTGATGAGCGGCGTGCCGGATACGTCGCCGATGATGTAGCAGCCGGGCACGTTCGTCATAAACGACGCGTCGCGCGCGGGCACTTTGCGCGGCGGAATCTTCTTCGTCGTGTTGACGACGATGCAGGCTTTCGGGTTGACCGGGCACTCGACCTGACACGAAGTGTCTTCCATGCACTGCGCGCCCGCAATCGACTTGGCGACGCCGCCGACGATGGCGAGCACGTCGTGCGGGCAGGCATCGACGCAGGCGTGACAGCCGATGCAGCGTTCGGTGACGATGACCGGGTGCGGGTAGAGCGCGCCGTCCGGGTCGTACCTTTCGAGCAAGTCCGGCGTGAGTTGGGCACTGGCCTGATCGTCGCCGCCGGTTTGCGCGGGCGGTTCTTCGATCAGGCGACGCGCGCGCGCGGCATCGCGCAAGGCGAAGCCGATGCCGACGACGACGAGCGCCAGACTCACGCCCGCCCATCCGTACCACGGCAGCCCGCCGAAATATTCCTTGCCCGCGACATCGTCGCGCGAAAACAGGTTGATTGCCAGCAGCAGCGCCATCAGCGCGAGGATGATTAACAGTTGCGACTTTTTCATGGTCTCGGAAAAAAGTTTCGGATGTTTGAGAAGCGAAAACTATTTGCCGTCCGCGCGCGAGGCCGCCAGCAGCGACGGATTCCAGTGGCGCGTGGTCTTGACGTGTTGGACGTGGCAGGAGGTGCAGTTGGGTTTGTCCGAGGCGAGCAGCGCGCGCCCCGTCGGCGCGTCCTGTCTGCCGTTGTGACAGGCGGCGCAGGTCGTGCGCGGCGTCTCGCGGTCGAGCGTCAGGCCGTACGCCTTATGACAGGTCGAACAGGAGACCGTTCCATCGACGCCCGCGAGCGTGCCGGTCGTGCGGACGCGGTACAAGTGCAGCGCATGAAACTGTGCGCTACGCTTTCCGTCCTCGTTCGCTGCTGCCACCGGCCAATTCGCCACGAGTTGTTTCAACTCCGCGGGCTTCTGCTCCCACGCTTCCGCCTCGACGCCTTCCCACTTCCAACGCCCCTCAACCACCGGATAGCCGAACGTCCCGCCGTGCGGCGTG
>DASVUD010000037.1:0-28240 GCA_036387235.1 Pyrinomonadaceae bacterium | reverse complement strand
GCGGGTCTTCGAGGGCGACGCGACGGACAAGTCCGTGGACTTCGTAGCCCAAAGATAAGAGATGCTCGGCCAAGTAGCTGCCGTCCTGCCCGGTGATGCCGGTGATTAATGCTGTCTTCGTCAATGGTGTTTCTCCGAATGTTTATTGATATTGGTAGAGCATAAAGTTCTTTGGATGGAGAATCAAAGGCGCATCCGGCGCAGTAGTCAACGCGCATCCGAGTTTCGCATGGCGAAACGGAGAGGCAAAAAGAGGCCTCAGCCAGAACTGAGGCCAATCGAACGGCTGATGTTCCCGGCGTCTCAAACTCGCCCGGCGCGCTCAGCCTGTGCCCGATGCTCCGCCGCGCTCCGACCGCCGAGAGCCTCGGCGAGCCTCTCTTCCAAACGTTCAACGGAGGCTTCGACCGACCATTTCTCGACGACTTGCCGACGCCCCGCCCGCCCCAGACGGCGCGCGTATTCAGGATCGTTCGAGAGGCGCGTGATGGCTGCCGCCATGGCGCGCGTGTCGTTGTCTACCAGCAGCCCGTTGACGCCGTCGACGATGGTTTCTCTCATGCCTCCCTCGGCGACCGCGACGACGGGCGTGCCGCAAGCGTTGGCTTCGAGCGGAGCAAACCCGAAAGGTTCCAGACGCGAGCAGTGGATCATGAGACGGGCGCGATTCAGCAGTTGCACCAATTCGTCGTCGTCGATTCTGACGCGCGGCTCAAAGTCGACTTTGAGTTCGGCGGCCAGTTGTTTCATCTCCTCAAGGTACGAGGTGTTGGCGGCGTTTCCGATCCAGACGAGACGCGGGCGCGGCTCGTTTATCTCGGCCAGCGAGCGCAGCGCGAACTCCACGTTCTTGAGTTTGACGAAAGCGCCTAAGCCCACCGCATAGTTCTCGCGCGGAAGCTCGAGGTCGACGAACTTTTCCGTGTCCACGCCCAAATAACAGACCCTTGCATCCACGCCGTAGGCGCGCATGATGCTCTCGCGGCTGTAGAACGAATTGACCAGCACGGCGTCGAAAGCCTTCGCGTTTCGCACCTCTTCGCGCAACATCGCGCGCCACGTTTGCGTCTTGATCAGGTCTTTCAAGTAATCGCGAAAGTAGGCCGGAGACAAGTAAGACTCCGTCGGGGGCAGAGCGTTCCAGAGCGGTTCGGGCATGGCCTCGAAGTATTCGCGGGTCGGCTCCTGCAAGTAAATAACTTTCGGCAACTGGACGTAGCGCCCGATGGAACTCGCCGCCTGGTACAACGAACTGTTGGCGAAGAGTAGATCGAAGTCGCCCTGATTGATCTCCTCGGCGCAGCGGCGGCAATGCCGGTCGAGGGCTTCGACGCGTGCCAGCGGGTCGAGGCGCAGGGTCGATAGTTTCGCGGCGAGTTTTTTTTGCGCGCGTGGCTGCCAGTCGAGCGTCAAGATGTGTTCGGGGATCAATTCGCCGAGCGGCAAGTAGCTTTGATCCGCCGTCGACGGACACCAGGACTCAAGCGTGTGCCCGCGCGCGAGCAACCCACGCACGTGATAATAGAGTGCGCGCTTGCCGCCCCCGCTCGGTAAGTTATGCCAAACTGCGATCTTCATCCGGGTCAATTCCAGCGCCAACCGAATTGCTTAATCGTCGCCCGCCGCTCGCGCCCGCCGTTCGGAGTCTCGCGCTTCATGCTTGGTGGACGCCGTCGAGCGGTAGTTCTCTCCCTTGATGTATCGCCTCATCGAAGGGCAAGCGTGCGGAGCGCGGCGGAAAATTATTGACGGCATGAGCGAGAGCTTGGTCGGGCGTCTCAAAAACGGGCTCGCTCGTCCAGCCCATCGCGCCCTTCAATTTATTGAACGCCCTGCGAGGCGAGAGCAGCTTGCGAGCGCGAGTCTCGGCCGAGGCGTCGGCCGGATTCCCGCCGCGCGCCGAAAGTTTCCGCTCCATCTCGCGCCTGAGTTCCGGGTCTTCGATGCGTGCGATGCCGACGGCCAAGGCTTGGAGATACTTCTCCATATTCAGTTCGGGGAATTTAGCGCTTCGCGTCTCCTGTCTGGTGCAGCAATATTCACTGATGATGGCGTTCCAGACGGTCATGATTTCGGGAAACGGGGCATCGGAATTGAGGGGTTTGCGCAAAGTTTTGAGGAAATCCTCGTTAGCCCTATTTTTGATGCCCGTGTGTCCGCTCTGCCCGTTGCTTTCATAGAGAGCGTAATGGACGAGCACCGCTTTATTGAAAAAGAGAATGGAATCCACGACTTCAAGCGCGCGGTAACAAAAATTCCAATCGGGCGAGATCGAGGAGAAGATAGTTCCGAAACGCTCTTTGATGGCATCGAAGATGCCGCGCGGGACGAGACAGTTGAGCATGCGCGGCGTGCAGCCGTCGTACATGACCGACTCGGCCGATAAAGTCAGCAGGCGCGTGGCCGCAACTTCGTATAACTTGCCCGTCCAAGCGTGATGCTCCACGCGGTAGGGCGCGCTCAAGTCAACCACCCGGTCGTGCAGGTAGCAAATTATCCGCTCCGGATAACGCGCGGCGATCTGGCCGACCGTTTTTAATTGCCCCGCCTTGAACACCATGCGGTCGGTGAGAATGGTGAAGTGTGTGGCGTCGCTTTGGAGAGCTTGCTCCATCGCCCAATCCCAATGCTCCGGCATGTTGAGCGAGCGCGGCGGTCTCGCGTAACGCACGCGGGCATCATCGAGCTCGTGGCAGAAACGTGCGAGCGTTTCGAGCTGTGCCGGGTCGGTGGAATTATCAGAGACCAACACGAGCGCCGCCGATTCCTCCTGCGCCAGCACGGAGCGGATCGCGTTCATGGTCAACTGCGCACGATTACGCGTCGGAATTACGACTATCAACCTTTGCTCAAGCGTCATCTTCGTATCGTCAATCTTAGCTTTTGCCGCGCCGCGCGAGTTAGCTTTCACCGTCAGCCTTCCCCGTCGGCAGGCGACAACTCGAACGGCGCGTCGAACGGCGCGCATGCTCATTGTCTGAGAATCTGCTTGAGCTTGGAGCAAACGTAACGGACGTGCTCGCGGGTCAAATTCAAACCGGAAGGTAAATTGATCCCGTAGGGACAGATTTCATAACTGGTGCGGTTGCGCGCGGCGGCCTCGTGCGCCTGCGGCAGAGACGCGTAGGCCGGGAGCGAACTGAGCGGATGAAAGAACGGCCGGCAGTCGATGCCCTCGTCGCTCAATTGTTGTTGCAAGGCATCCTTCTCGATCCCGTAGTTGCGATCCAGCACGACCGTCACCATCCAGTAGACGTTCCGCGCGCCGGGCAACTCTTGATTCAAAGTAATCTCTTCGATGCCCTCCAGCTCCTCCCTGTACCACGCGAAGATTTCGCGCTTGCGCTCGACCAACTCCTCGATGCGCTCCAACTGCGCCAGCCCCAGCGCGGCCTGCATGCTGCTCATCTTGTACTTGTAGGCCACTTCCGTATTCCAGAACAGCTTGTCGCCCGGCTTTCGCCCGTGGTCGCGCAAGACGAGCGCTCGGCGAAAGAGAGCTTCGTCGTTCGTCACGAGCATTCCGCCCTCGCCCGTGGTCAAGGTCTTCGAGCCGTGAAAACTGAACACGCCCGCGTCGCCGAAACTTCCCGCGCGGCCGCCCGCGTATTCAGCGCCCGCCGCTTCCGCCGCGTCTTCGATGACGGCCAGCCCGTGTTCGCGCGCGACCTTCAACACCCCGTCCATCTCCGGCATGTTGCCGTAGAGATCGACGACGATGACGGCCTTCGTGCGCGGCGTGATACAAGCGGCGATGGTCTCGCCGGAGAGACACCACGTCCGCCGGTCGATGTCGGCGAAAACGGGCGTCGCGCCGACGTAATTGATGGGCGCGGCCGAAGCGATCCACGTCGCATCGGGCACGATCACTTCGTCGCCGGACGTGACGCCGAGCGCCAGCAGCGACAGGTGAATGGCCGAGGTGCAGGAGGGCAGCGAGACGGCATGGCGCACGCCGAGGTAATCGGCGAAAGCCTTTTCAAATCGCTCGTGATAGAGGTTGGCTTTGTCGTACCACGCGTTGGTCACGGCGTCCGTCACGTAGTCGATCTCCTTCTGCGTGATCGAGGGGCCGGAGATGAGGATGCGTTCCATAATTTAATCCTTCACACAACGAAGATAACCGTCCGGCGCGACCGTGATGAGGAGCTTCGCGTTATACTCTTCGTCGATGACGAAGCGATCCGTGCGCCGCAAAAACTCCCACACCGCCGTCTTCGGATTATTGCCTTTGCCCCACGGGCGATCTTGGAAAAAGTCTTCACGCATATCTTCAATCACCGTGTCGAAGACGACCAGATAGCTGTCTCTGGTGACGAAGGGCGAGTAGAGTTCCAACTCTCTGAGCACGTGCTCGTGCGTGTGGTTCGAGTCGAGCACCACCAAGACGCGCTCTTTGCCCGCGGCACGGCGCGCGACCTCCGAGACGATCCCGGCGTCGATGGACGAGCCTTGAATCATCTCGATGCGTTTGAACATCCGATGCCGCTCGATTTCCACGCGGTTGTGCTCGCGGATGTCGATGTCGATGCCGAGCACCTGCCCGTCTCCGCCGATCAACTCAAGCATCGAAGCGTGAAAGATGAGAGAGCCGCCGTGGGCGATGCCCGTCTCGATAATCAAGTCCGGCTTGACCTCCCAGATGATCTCCTGCATCGCGATGATGTCTTGCGGATACTGAATGATCGGGCGGCCGAGCCAAGAGAAGTTGTAAGAGTATTTGTATTCACAACTCTTGTTGAATAATTGGTTGGACAAATCGGAGATGTCTTCGTCCCCGGCCATGCGTGAAATGAGTTGCGGGTCTTTCGGATTATTGTTCATATCAGCTTGAAATGTTGTCGCGCCTTATCGTCGCGGGATTTCCATAAACCACTTTGCCGTCCGGCACATCTTTCGTCACCACTGCGCCCGCGCCCACGATGCAATCCGCGCCGATCCGGATGCGCGGCAGCACGATTGCTCCGGGGCCGACGAGAGTATAAGCGCCCACGGAGACGCATCCGGCCAGAGTTGCACCGGGCGCGATGTGCACGCCGTCTCCTAAAACCGTTTCGTGATCGACGCTCGAAGCCGTGTTGACGATACAACCTTCGCCCACCGCGGCCTCCGCGCAGACGGCGGCCTGAGCCAGTATCTGGCTGCCCTTAGCGATACGCGCATTGGCCGCGACAAAGGCTGTCGGGTGGATGGCGACGATGGGTTCGATTTCGTGCGCTTCAAGAAATTGTTGTATGTCCAGCCGGGTGCGCCCCCGGCTGCCCCCGATGGCAACCAGACACGCGGGGCGAGCGCCCGCGTGCTCCGCGTGCCAACGCGTGAACCCTTCAACTCCATAATATAACGGAGTGCCGGGGATGGGCGCGGAAGCGGCGGGGTTGTTATCGAACACGGCGACGAGTTGATAGCCCGCCCGCGCGATAAATTCATGCAGCACTTTAGCGTGCCCGCTCGCTCCCCAAAAAACTATCGGCTTCAACATACATGATCCGCGTGCTCGCTTTCCCTTCCGCTGATTTGCTCGCGCGCACGGCTGTTGTCATCTCTTCGAGTTCTCGACGGGAAAGGTCATGTTTGAATCGTTCATAAACTAGATCATGCGCGGGGCGGTTGATCTACGCTACGGACTCCTTGAACGAAACTCAAGCGTCCGTCGTTTCTTGCGCGGCGCGCGCCGCTTCCGGTTCGACGACGCGCACGCGCGGAATCGGAACAATAAAACGTCCTCCGCGCCGTCGATACTCGGCCTGCTGCGCCAGAATCTCGTCGGCGAAATTCCACGTCAACAGCAGGACGTAATCCGGCATCTCCGCGAGCAGATGCTCCGGCGCGAAGATGGGCAGATGCGTGCCCGGCGTGTAGTGTCCCTGCTTGACGGTGCTGCGATCCACGACGAAGTCGAACGTCTCTCGACCGAGACCGAAATAGTTCAAGAGCGTGCTGCCTTTGGCGGACGCGCCATAGATGGCGATGCGTTTGCCCTGAGCTTTCAGGTCACGCAACAGCGCGACGAGTTCGCCGCGCAGTTGTTCGACCTGCGCGCCGAAGCCGCGATAAAAGTCCTCCCGGCCGACGCCCCAGGCGGCCTCTTCTTCGAGCAGACGCGTGACGGCCGATGAGCGGCCGTGGTGGTCGCCGCCGCCGTCTCGCCCGTCGTCCTTCATCGCATAGATGCGCAGCGTCCCGCCGTGGATCGGCAGGCGCGCGACATCCCGTATGACGAGGCCATGACGACGAAAGAGATGGTCGAGCGCGGTCAGCGAAAAATAACAAAGGTGCTCGTGATAGATCGTGTCGAACTCCGCGCGGTCGATCATCTCCTTCACATACGGCGCTTCGATGACGGCGACCCCTTCGTCTTTCAACAACAACTGAAGTCCGCTGACGAACCCGTTGAGGTCGGCCACGTGCGCGAGCACGTTGTTGCCGTGAATCACGTCCGCGCGTCGCCCTTCACCGGCGAGGCGCGCGGCCAGATCAGCGCCGAAGAAATCGCAGACGGTCGGAATCCCGCGCTCCTGCTCGGCCACGCGCGCGATGTTCGTCGCAGGCTCGATGCCGAGGACGGGGATGCCCGCCCGTTTGTAGTATTGCAGCAGGTAGCCGTCGTTGCTCGCCACCTCGACGACCAAGCTCTCGGAGTTGAGCGCGCGCGCGCGGGTCAGTTCATGGACGGCCGACTCGGCGTGGCGCAGCATCGTGTCCGAGAAGGACGACAGATAGAAGTATTCGCGGAACAACTTTTCGGGCGGCACGGTCTCCGTGATCTGCACGAGCGTGCAGGCCGGGCAGAAGACGAGTTCGAGCGGATAGACTTCTTCCCGTTCCGCGAGTTGCGCCTCGGTGAGCAAGGCGTTGGCGAGCGGCGTGCGACCGAGATCGAGAATGGAGACGAGTGTGGCCGCGCCGCAAGAGCGACACTCCGGCAACTTTTGCTTGCTCATGCGGAACTTCCCAAGAAGGCTTTGTACCAATCGATGGTGCGGTGCAATCCCTCGTCCAGAGTATAGAGCGGTTGCCAGTTAAGCAGTCGCCGGGCCTTCTCCGCGCTCAGGTATTGATGTTGGATTTCGTTCGCGGCTTCGTTGCGCACGTCCGGTTGGAGGTTGGAATTCATCAACGCGAGGAGGCGCTCGACCAGTTCCGAGACTGTCACCTGAATCTCATTGGAAAAGTTGAACGCCTCGCCGCGCAAGTCCGGATTGTGCGCCAGCGCCTCGGCCAGCACCATGTTCACCGCCGCGCCGTCTTCGGCGTAAAAGTAGTCGCGCACGAATTGGCCGTTCGAGCGAATGACGGGACGCTGGCCGCGCAGGACGGAGCGAATCGTGCCGGGCACGATGCGATTCCAATTGAGGTCGCCGCCGCCGTAAAAGTTGCCGCAGCGCGTGATGGCGACCGGCGTTTTGTAGGTCGTCGCATACGATTGGGCGATCAGATCGGCGCACGACTTGCTCACGTCATACGGATGACGACCCTGCAAGGGCGCGTCCTCGCTGTAGGGCAACTGCTCGTGCTCGCCGTAGGCTTTGTCGGACGACGCGATGACGATCTGTTTGACCGCAGGCGAGCGGCGACCGGCTTCGAGCACAGACCACGTGCCCGCGATGTTCGTCTCGAAAGTCGAGACGGGATTGCGATTGGCGATGCCCACAATCGTCTGCGCGGCGAGGTGGATGATCGTGTCTACTTCATATTCGCCGAGCACGCGTTCGAGTTGCGCTTGATCGCGCACATCGCCGCGCACGACCTTGACCCGCTCGATGAGACCCGCGCGCACCAACTCGCTCTGCGGAATCCAATCGCGCACGAGGCAGACCACCTCCGCCCCGGCCGCGAGCAAGCGGCGCACGAGCCAGCCGCCGATGAGTCCGGTCGCGCCCGTCACGAGCGTCGGGCGGTCTAACCAGAATTTGTTTTGAGGTTCGTTCATTCCCAAACTTTCCAGGGCGCGCGGCGCTCCTGCCAGAGACTTTCCAACAGGCGCTTATCGCGCAGCGTGTCCATGCATTGCCAGAAACCTTCGTGCCGGTAAGCGGCCAGTTGCTTGTCGGCGGCGAGCCGTTCGAGGGCGTCGGCTTCGAGGCTGCTGAAGTCGTCTTCGAGATAGTTGAAAATCTCCGGCTCCAAGACGAGAAAGCCGCCGTTGATCCAGCCCTCGCCGATCTGCGGCTTCTCCGTGAAATCGACCACCATGTCGCCGTCGAAGACGAGGCCGCCGAAGCGCGCGGGCGGCCGCACGGCCGTCACCGTCGCCACGCGCCCGTGGTGTCGATGAAACTTGAGCAGCGCGCCCAAGTCGATGTCCGCCACGCCGTCGCCGTAAGTAACCATGAAAGTGCCGTCTTGAAGGAAGGGCGCGAGACGACGCACGCGCCCGCCCGTGTAGGTCTCCTGACCGGTGTTCTTCAAGTGCACGATCCAGTCTTCACATTCGCGCTCGTGGGCATCGACCGTGCCGCTCATAAGATCGATGGTCAAGCTGCCGTTGAGACTGTAATAGTCCATGAAGAAGCGTTTGATCACTTCGCCGCGATAGCCGAGCGCGACGTAAAACTCTTTGAAGCCGTAGTGGGCGTAGTGCTTCATGATGTGCCAGAGGATCGGATGCCCGCCGATCTCGACCATCGGTTTCGGCTTAACCTCGGTCTCTTCGGACAGGCGCGTGCCCAAGCCCCCGGCCAGTATGACGACCTTCATGGCAGCGCCTCCTGCAACACGGCCGTCGGCCGGTCGGTATCGAGCAGTTGCGTGCGCCAATCCACCAGCGGCCGGACGACTCCCGGCATCGGCCCGGCATAATCGCCGCGCGCCGAGTCGCCGTCCATGCTGTCGATGACCTGAAAGGCGATGGCGTCGCGTTCGTAAAAATGGACGATCTCCGGGTTGAATGTGCTGAGCGCGACGCCGACGAAGAGCGTGCCTTCGGAGAGCAGATTGCCGGGGATGTGCGCGGTGCTCAGATAACGACCGGCGGGGCGCGGGCGATTGCGCCAGGCCGGTTCGAGGTCGGCGATCACGAAGGCATACACTCCTTCTTCATTGTAAAAGTGTAGATTGGGCACGAGCACGTAACCGGGCGTCAACACTTCATACTCGACCTCGATTCGCACGGGCTGTCGAATATCCACCGCGTCCGTCACCGCGCCCGCGGCGTCGCGGACGCGGGCGGCGCGCAGGCACGCCACATCGTTGCCGGGAGCGTTCGCAGCGTCAGGCCAAGTGCGCGCGGCCGTCGTGCCGAGTCCCGTACTGAGGTAAGCGCTCACCACTTGATGCGAAGGGCCGTCGCGCAGCACCGTGCCGCCGTCGAGTAGGATCGTGCGCGGGCACAGGCGCGTGATGGCGGGCATGTTGTGCGACACGAAGATGATGGTGCGCCCCTGCCTGCCCACGTCCTGCATCTTGTCGAGGCACTTGCGCTGGAAGCGCATGTCGCCGACGGCGAGCACTTCGTCAACGATCAAAATTTCCGGTTCGAGATGCGCGGCGACGGCGAAGGCGAGCCGCAAATACATGCCGCTCGAATAATGCTTGACGGGCGTATCGACGAAACTTTCAACCTCGGCGAAGGCCACGATCTCGTCGAACTTGCGCGCGATCTCTGTCCGCGCCATGCCGAGGATGGCGCCGTTCAGGTAAATGTTTTCGCGCCCGCTCAACTCCGGATGAAAGCCCGTCCCGACTTCCAGCAGACTCCCGACGCGCCCGTAGAGTTCGATGCGCCCCGTCGTCGGCTCCGTGATCCGCGAGAGCAATTTAAGCAGCGTGGACTTGCCCGCGCCGTTGCGCCCGATGATGCCGACGACCTCGCCCGGTTGAACTTCAAAACTCACATCCTTGACCGCCCAGAACGTGTGTGCCGCGCCGCCTGCACTACCGCGCCGCCAGAGCTTGAGCGGCGCGCGCACCGCGCCCGCCAGCGTCTCGCGCAAACTCCCGTAAGGCGACCGCTGCGCGCCGATGCGATAGCGCTTGCCCAAACCCTCAACCTTGATCATCGGTTTCATCTGTTGGTTAAATCACGTCGGCGAAACTTTTTTCCATCCGGGTGAAGGTGAAGGCGGAATAGGCCAGCAGAATTAAGGTGATGGCGGCGGACAGGCCGAGCGCCGTCCAGTCGAACTCCTGCCCGAAGAGAGAGGCGCGAAAGTTTTCGATGATGCCCGTCATCGGATTCAGCGCCAGCAGCCAGCGCCAGTTGCCCGGGATCGGATAAATGACCGGCGAGGCGAACATCCAGACTTGAATCATAAAGGGCAGCGCGTAACGAATGTCGCGATACTTGACGTTCAAGGCCGACATCAACATCCCGACTGCGAGCGCGAGCAGCGTCGTCAAGAGCACCAGCACCGGCAACAGCACGAGACTCAAGTGGAGCGCGACGCCGTAGTAGAACATCAAGATGACGAGCAGGCCGAAGGCGATGGCGAGGTCGACGAGCCCCGCCCCGACGGCCGCCGCCGGGATGAACATACGCGGAAAGTAGACCTTCGTGATCAGGTTCGTGCTGCCGACCAGACTGTTGCCGCCGTTGGCGACGGCGTTGGCGAGAAAAGTCCAGGGCAACAGCCCCGCGTAGACGAAGAGCGGGTAGGGCACTCCGCCGGAGCTGATGCGCGCGAGACGAGAGAAAAAGAAAGTGAAGATGAGCATCAACAACAGCGGTTGCAGGAGCGCCCAGGCCGCGCCGAGCAAGGTCTGCTTGTAACGCACTTTCACGTCGCGCCAGACGAGGAAGTAAAGCAGCTCGCGATAGCTCCACAAGTCTCTGAGATTAATCGCGCCCCACGATTTGCGCGCCGTCACGACAACCAAAGGTTTCTCCGGTAAGCGCGCGGCGGGCGGCGAATTTGTTGTCTCGGGGCTAATCGCGGCGGTCATAGGAATTCCAGCAGGTTGGTGTAAGGCGTATTTCTCTTCTATCGCCCGCCTCGCAGAGTCTCCCGTCATAAAAATGAAGCAACTCGCGTCGCCACTAGAGACGCAGCAAGCCAACAAATTCATTAGCGGAATGCGCGCAGGGAGGGAGTTAACTTAATGACCCGGCAGTTTAGCCAAATGGGAGAACATCGTCAAGCAGGGGTTGAATGCGTCCCGCGCTCCGGCCGCGCCGCGACAACTCTCCCGGTTATGACGGTAAAACTCAATTTGCCGGGGACTCGCAGTTCGATGGGAGGACAACTTAAAGGGGCGTCGTTAGGAGTGCTCGTCGAAGACGCGTCCGACGTGTTTTCGGCAGCAGGAGTCGCGCGTTGAAATTCAGTGAGATTCAGAAAGTGAAATCCGGATACTCCCGATCACGGGCGATGATAATGCGCTCTTCGCCTCCGTTATCAGGCCACTCGATCCGGAACGCGGGGTCGTCCCACCGGACGCCGCCCGCGCATTCCGGCGCGAAGACATCCGACATCTGATAGAAAACTTCGGTGTCGTCCGTGAGCGTCTGAAAACCGTGTGCGAAGCCCGCGGGCACATAGAGCATGCGTCGATTCGTCGCCGTCAACTCGACTCCGATCCATTGTTTGAAAGTCTCGGAGGCCGAGCGCAGGTCGATGATCACGTCGTAGATCGCGCCCATCGTGCAGCGGACGAGTTTGGCCTGTGCGTGCGGCGCGTTTTGGAAATGCATCCCGCGCAGCGTGCCCCTCCGGTGATTGAAAGAGATGTTGCACTCCGACAGGCGCGCATCCAACCCGCGCGCCGCGAATTCGCGCTCCGACCAACTGCGCGCGAAGAAGCCGCGTCGATCCTCGAACAACTCCTGCTCGATCACATAAGCGCCCGCCAGTTTGACCTCTTGGAAAATCACGCCGGTTCTGTTTCTCCGTGCAACATTCAGACTCACTTTCTCAGTTCTTTTCAGACTATCACAAACGTTCACGGTCTGAGCGTCGAGAGCGCCCAAGACTTGTGCGAGACGATCTTGGAGGCCGCGCCCGCGACTTTGGGCGGCGTGTCGGCGATGTTTCCCTCCAGCACATTGTGGTTCGCGCCGGTCTCGGGAATTTCCGCGATGAGGTCGCTCGCGACGCGCGCCGACGGGTCGATCTTCACCCGGTTGCCGCGAACGACGGAATTGTTCGCGCCCATCAGGCTGATGGCGATGTTGCCGCTGCCGCCGACGCTCACCAACTCGTTGTCTTGAATAACATGTCCCGTGCCGTAAGCGATGATGCCGGAATTGGCCGTGCGCTGAATCTTATTCGCCGCCACCGTCACGCCTTTCGTTCCGGCCGCGACGAAGATGCCGTAGACCATATGACCGACCGCCGACGGCGTCAGCACATTTCCGACGAGAGTATTGTTTCGCACTTCCACGGGGCCGTAATCCGCTTGCCCGGACGATTGCACGTTGATGCCGTTTCCGGCGAAAGGCTGCGGCGAATTCGTAAAGTCGAGCAGGTTGCTTTCGATCCGGATGAACTTCGCCGTATCGGTCACCGTGTTCGTTTCGATGTCGATGCCGGCGCCGTTCGACCCGGCCAAACGATTGTGATCTTTGATGACGTTGTTCAGGATCGACACGTCTCTCCCGTTGACGACGTTCAAGCCCTGATTTTGCACTTGCGACAGTCGATTGCCGCGAATCACGACGCCGCGCGCGCATTCTCGCTCGGCTTTGCCGCCGCCGCAGCCGTTCACGGACGAGACGCCGGACGATCCGCCCGCCGTGATGCCGTTGCCCGTCGTCTGATTCAAAAAGACGTTCTCGACGAGCATGTTGTGCGTGTTGCCGATCTCGATGGTGGAATACGTGCCGTTTGAAGCGAGCTTCTGTTGACCTCTGATCTGCAAGTCGCGAATCGTGACGTTGCGCGTGACGCCGTGAAAGTAACCGCCCTGTGTGAGCACCGCAGAGACGTAGGGCGCGAACACGGTCGGGCGGTTCGTGATGGGCGGCTCGACGATCTGCGTCTCCCACCCGTCGCCCTTGATCGTCACGTCGTCGCGATAGCGGATCATCCCCAACTCGGTCTGAATGTCTCGCGACGGGTCGCCCGTGTAGGCTTGATGCAGCGTGTAAGTTCCCGTGTGAAACCAGAGCGTGCGGCCGCGCGAGAGGTTCACGTAAGTCGAGATCGTGCCGCCCCCTTCGACGTGAATCTCACCTTTAAGACCGTCAGCGCCGAGCCGCGCGTCGCAGGCGTTGATCTTCGCGCCCACGTCCGCGCCCGGCATCGAAAGCCCCGCGACCCGACAGGTCGGCAGCGCCGGGGCGGTTGAATTACCGGCGCTGCCGTTCGAGACGGGCGCGGTTCTGCGCGAACGCCCCTGCTCCTGTGCCGCAGCGAAAGAGGCGGGCGACGCGGCGCACCAGATGACACAGCTTAAAATCGCCGAAATAAAGGCTCGCATGAATTTTCTCCCGTCGGGTGCGCCGGGGAGCGAAAATTTTCCATTACACTTTTTCAATTCATCACTCTCTTTCCAACTCGTCAAACTTTTTCCAACTCAACACATTTTTTTCCGACTCGTCACTCTAACGCTCGCGCTCTTGAGATGCCAAAAGTGCGGCCGTCTTGTTTAGAGCGTGACGGGCGCGTTGAGGTTCGCTTTCGCGCCGTCGTTTATTCGAGAGAGAACTCGACGGCTGCAATATCGCCGGGGCGCGCTCCGGCGTTAACGCAGCATGCCACGCGAAAATTTCCTTTGAACTGACGTGATCGATTGTGTTAGATTCACCCAACTTTTTATATCAAGTGAATCTAGGGGCATAACCTGCTGAAGTTCTATTCTCGGATTTCCGTGTTCTTGCCATGCGACCTGCGCTTTAGACGCCTGACAAACTCCAACATTAGAGGGCGCTTCGTTCGTTGAAATAACTCGCGTTAAGTAGTTCTGAGTGAGCATCGCAATTTTGCCTTGAGTACCTGTGAATTTACGCGGATGCCCGAATGTGAGCCGCGCATCCAGCGTTCGTCTCTTGCTCTGAATCGTTTGAAGGAAAGAGGTCAACCATGAAAAAATCTCCTGTAGCTTTTAACCACAACATCCTCAGAATCGGTGTCAGCGCCCTGATGTTCGTGGCGCTCTTGGTGGGCACGGCCAGTTGGAGCAGCGTGAACGTGTCGGCCAACCACCCGGTGTTGGTCGAAGGCAACTGCGACAGCCCCGCGCCCGGCACGACCATCGTTGAAAAAGGCACGTGCGGCGACTATGACGGCGACGGACGCATCGGCACGGCCGAAGACACCGACGGCGCAGACCGCATCTTCGGCACACTCAAAGCCGCTCTCGGCCCCGGCACCGGAGCCGCCGCCGGTACCGGCGGGAACAACAACGCCCGTATTACGATTGTGAAATCGGGACGCTTCGCCGAACAGTTGCTCATCGGCATGACCATCCCGGATTTCCCCGACCAAGGCTCGCCCACTCCCGGCAACGTCACCATCGAAGCCGCGCCGGGCGTCGAGGCGAACATTGACGCCGTCCTCCAGGGCGACCCGGCAGGCGGCAACACCGCGCGCCAGGCCGGCAGCGGCATCACGATCTTCAACGGCACCACCAACACTCCGACCACGGTCGTCACCCTGCGTAATCTCGTCGTCCGCAATTTCGCCAACGGCATCGTGACCGCAGGCAGCACGCGCGTCAATATTGACAACTGCCGCATCGAGAACAACCGCGATAACGGCATCCTGATGACGGACTTCGGTCAGGTCGTTGTCTCCAACTCACAGGTGCAGAGCAACGGCTTCCGCACCCCCGTCAGCGGTGCGTCGAGTCCGGGCGCGGGCATCACGGTGACGGATGGCGTGCGGGCGCGCATCTTCAACACGGTCATCTCGAACAACTTCGGCCCCGGCATCGCCAGTTCGACCGCCAACGCCGCCAACGTGGTGCTCTATAAAGTCGTCGTCTCGTTCAACAATCCCGACCTGATGGGGCCGATCACCATCGCGCCGAACCCGAACTTCACCAACTAAGGGCGAACCACGAAACACTCGCCCAACAGATGAGAGGCGAGGGGTGAGACTCTACACGGAGTCTCGCCCCTCGCCTCTCGCTTTATCGTCGAGCCGCGCGCCGCTCTTTTTAATCCAGTTGAAAACTTTCGCGCCAGTTCGTCGCTTCCTTGAACGGCGGCTGCTCCTCCTTCAAGAGCACGCAGGTTTCCAGTACGAGCGCGTCCATCTCCGTGCGCATGAAGCAACGATAACTGTCTTCGGGCGTGCAGACGATAGGCTCGCCGCGCACGTTGAAACTCGTGTTGACGACGACGGGGCAGCCGGTCTGTTGCCGGAAGGCTTCGATGATCTCCCAGTAGAGCGGGTTCGTCTCGCGCCGCACGGTCTGAATCCGCGCCGAATAATCGACGTGCGTCACGGCCGGAATCTCCGAGCGCACGGTGTTCAATTTTTCGATGCCCCACAGGGCGCGCTCCGCTTCCGTCGCCTCGCGCCGTCGATGCGAACGCACGTCGGCCACGAGCAGCATGTAGGGGCTGTCCGTGTCGAGGTCGAACCACTCGCTGACCTGTTCGCGCGTCACGCTCGGCGCGAACGGGCGAAAGCTCTCGCGGTATTTGATCTTCAAGTTCATCACCGACTGCATGCGCGGGCTTCGCGCGTCGCCGATGATGCTGCGCCCGCCGAGCGCGCGCGGCCCGAACTCCATCCGACCCTGATGCAGCCCGATCACTTTCTCCGCGGCCAAAAGCTCCGCGACCACTTGCGGCAACTCCTCGCGCCGGTATTTTCGGTAAGGCAAGTTGCGCTCGCGCAAAAACGCTTCGATCTCCGCTGCGGTGTGGCGCGGCCCCAGATAAGAGCCTTTCATCCCGTCGGCGTAGGGCGTCAAGTGCCCGTTGTTCGCGTGGCGCGGCGACGCCCAAGTCCCAACGGCTTCGGGACTCGTGCGCTCCTGTCCGAGATAGCGATGCCAGACGGCGAACGCCACGCCCGCCGCGCCGCCCGCATCGCCCGCCGCCGGTTGAATCCAGATGTCCTCAAACTTGCTTTCGCGCAAAACGCGGCCGTTCCCGACGCAGTTCAAAGCGACGCCTCCGGCCATGCAGAGTTTGCGCGCGCCCGTCTCGCGCTGGGCGAAAGCGGCCATCTTCAACATCACCTCTTCGGTGATGACCTGGATGCTGCGCGCCAAGTCCATCTCGCGCTGCGTGAGGCGGGCTTCGGGCGCGCGCGGCTCGTCGCCGAACAACTTGGCAAACGCCCGGCTCGTCATTTTCAGACCGTGCGAATAGCCGAAGTATTCGTGGTTCATGCGCAGGCTGCCGTCGTCGCGTATCTCGACGAGTCGCTCTTTGATCAGATCGACGTACTTCGGCTCGCCGTAGGGCGCAAGCCCCATCACTTTGTATTCGCCGCTGTTGACGCGGAAGCCCGTGTAGTAAGTGAACGCGCTGTAGAGCAGACCGAGACTGTCGGGAAAGCGCAACTCTTTGAGCAAGGTGAGTTCGCGCCCGCGCCCCAATCCGATGGAACTCGTCGCCCATTCGCCCACGCCGTCCAAAGTCAAGATCGCGGCCTCTTCAAACGGCGAAGGATAGAAAGCGCTCGCCGCGTGACTCTCGTGATGATCGCCGAAGAGCAGTTTCCACGCGAACTCTTTCGCGCGGCGCTTCACGTCCTTTTTGTCCGTGAAGCCTTCGACGCGCGCCATCTCGCTCGTGATCAAATCCGACATCCAGAGTTTCTCTTTCATCCACGCGGGCATCGCTTTGAGGAAGGAAGAAAAACCCATCGGGGCATAGTCGAGATAGGTTTCGAGTAGGCGCTCGAATTTCAGGAGCGGTTTGTCGTAGAAGGCGACGTAGTCGAGCGCGTCCGCGGTCAGGCCGGCTTCGGCGAGACAATAGCGGACGGAGTGCGTGGGGAAACGGTGGTCGTGCTTGCGCCGCGTGAAGCGTTCTTCCTGCGCCGCCGCGACGAGTTCGCCATCGACGACGAGACACGCCGCCGAGTCGTGATAAAAGGCCGAGAGTCCCAGTATGCTCGTCACTTCCGATTCACCTTAACTTGTCCGTGGACTTGCTCGCCGCCTCGTTCAGAACAGCGGATAGAGGAACGGGGCGAGCGCGGACGATTGCGCGAACACGAGCGCCAAGCCCACCAGGACGAGCACGACGATGATCGGCAGCAGCCAATACTTTTTGTTGTACTTCATCAACTCCCACAGTTGGAGCAGAACTTGCGCTTTCGACATCGAACCTCTCAAACTTCCTTCCGCGAGCTTTCGCTAGTACATCTTTTCGTAGTGCTTCGGATCGAGCCGTCGCTCCGTGTAAGGCTTCCAGTAAGACTCCGTGCGCCCGGCGCGTCGTCCGAGCGGGTCGCCGCCCATCAAGCGCCGCGCCAGTCCGACCGGCGTGACGATGAGAAAGAAGACGACGGCCAAAATCACGCGCGTCATCAAGAACCCTAACGCCTCGGCCAAGCCCATCCACAAACGATTCGGCACGACGAGCGACTTCGGATAGCGCGCGCCGAGCAGCACGAGCAACGCTCCCGTGCTTGCCAAAACGACCGAGAGCACCGGGTAGCGCCCGCGATACATCCACCAGCCGCCGAGCGCGATGAGGACGCCGCCGACCAGCAACCCGAACTCGCGCTCGGTGCGATAAGAACTCTCTCGTTGTCCCGAATACAACTCTGCCATTTCCTCTGCTTAAGCGAAACTTCTCCTTGTGAACATCCGGCCCGGCATTTAAAAACCAATGTAGCTGTGTGCTCTTTCGAGCGTCAAGCTAGCAGGTCGGCTCTTCGCGTAGGAGAGTCAGAGACGACCTCCTGTGCGCAAGTTCTGTCAGATACCGGGAGGGTCGAGGC
This sequence comes from Pyrinomonadaceae bacterium, assembly GCA_036387235.1. GTDB lineage: Bacteria > Acidobacteriota > Blastocatellia > Pyrinomonadales > Pyrinomonadaceae > JAIVJZ01. The sequence goes on along the minus strand of DASVUD010000037.1, from coordinate 10,448 downwards.
GGGCGGAGAATAAAAAAACTCCGACCGTCTCTTTAATCGAGAGACGGTCGGAGTTGGGCAGCCGGGTTGGAACGGTGTTAGCCCTGCGAGACGGGGGTAATCGTCCCGATGTTGGGGAATCCGTCGAGGCGGTTGTTGCCATACGTTTTGAGCGTTCCGCCGACCTGATGCAGTTGCGTGACGTTGTTGGTGAAGACGCTGTCGGAGACGCGCGCCGTGCCATTATCAACTCGCACGCCGCTCGTGTTGAACGAGATGTTGCAGGTGTCGACGTTGACGATGGAGGTCGCGCCGCTGACGCGGATTCCCGCCGCGCCCGGGCCGTCACTGCTCGAAATGACGCAGTTGCGCAGAGAAACATTCGCACGCGCGCCGGCCTCGAAACCGTCGCCGCTCGTATTGATCGAAACATTTTCGAGCACGCCGCTGACGATGCCGCTGCTGGTGTTCTGCATGAGGACGCCGTTGCCCACGCAATTCCTGATGGAGACGTTTCTCATGTAGAGTTCGGAGACGCCCGTGCCGGCCGTATTAACTTCCACGCCCTCGCCGGTCACGCCGTCAATGTTCGTGTTTTCGATGAACAGGAGAGAACCCGCGATCATGCGGACGCCGTCCGTGCCGCTGCTGGCGCCGTTGATGTCGAGCCAGTTGAGGCGCACGGTCTTGCGGATGTCGTTCACGTCGGTGATGTTGACGAGCACGCCCTGCGGCGCGAGCGCCGAGAGAATCGAGCCGTAGCCCTGTCCCGCGCCGCCGCCGTTGATGGTGATGGACTTTGTGATCGTGATCGTGCCGAAGCCGCCGGGATCGAGTGTGCTGATCTCACCGTCTTTGGCGGTCTTCGAGATCGCGCCCGCGTAAGTTTTGCAGGGAGCGGTGCGGCTGCACGGGTTAACGTCGTCGCCAACGCCCGACACCCAAGTGCGGGTCGCCTGTGCATTGGCCATGGCGGCGAGGGCAAAAATGAAAGTGATCGTCGTGAGAATATTGAGGGTCAAGCGGCCTTTATTCATGGGAACTCTCCTTCAGCGTGGGTTGATGCTGTTCAGTGTGGTTTGTCGGTAAGTCGGTTCAAGACGGTTTTCGTCGCGGGGTTTTGCGCGTGTGTGCCGCTCGCGAGGACGGCAGCGTTACAATTCGGGAATTATCAAAGCACGGGATACGCGTTGACCTCATGCATGAAGCCCGTAGCTTTTATACTAATTTGTGGAGGCTGTCAATAGTTCGAAAGCCCGCTCGAACGCGAGCGAGCGCGTCATGCGAAGGCGCTTTGCAGACGCCGCAAAGCACCTATTCTTGACACCTTTTCGAGCGCGCCCCTATACTCCGACGCTTAAACTTTCAGTCGCTTTTCGAACAGATATTCCGGCGCGTGCGGCTCGACAAAATTGGCTCGACAAAATTTCCGGCGGGCGCGCCCTGAGTCCGCAAATGAACGGACGCGCGCACGCCTCCGAATCCGAGAGGGTCACAGGGGCGCTCGCCAACGCGCCAGCACATCAACTCTTCCCCGCGAACATTTCATGCACAAACTTTTCGTCACGGGCGGCGCGGGCTTCATCGGCTCGGCCTTCGTCCGACTGGCGCTCGCGCGCTGGCCGGATGCCGAAATCATCAACTTCGACGCGCTCACCTACGCGGGCAATCCGGACAACCTCGCCGGACTCGACGACGAGCGTCATCGCTTCGTGCGCGGCGACATCGCCGACCGCCAAGCCGTCCTCGCCGCGCTCGCCGAAGGGACGGAGGCCATCTTCAACTTCGCCGCCGAGTCGCACGTTGACCGCAGCATCGAGAGCGCGGACGATTTCCTGCGCACCAACATCACGGGCACGCAAGTTCTGCTCGACGCCGCGCGCGCGCGCCGTGTGCGTCGCTTCGTGCAAATCTCGACCGACGAGGTGATGGGCAGTCTCCCCGAACGTGACGACGCGTTCTTTACGGAAGCGTCGGGGTTCGCGCCGAACAGTCCTTACGCGGCGTCCAAAGCGGCGGCCGAACACCTCGTGCGCGCCGCGCATCACACGCACGGACTCGACACCATCACGACCCGCTGCGGCAACAACTACGGCCCACGCCAGTTTCCCGAAAAACTGATCCCGCTCCTGTTGTCCAACGCCTTGCACGACGAACCCGTGCCCGTCTACGGCGACGGGCAGAACGTCCGCGACTGGATTTACGTCGAAGACCATTGCCGCGCCGTCGCGCTCGCTTACGAACGCGGCGCGGCGGGCGGCGTCTACAACATCGGCGCGCGCAACGCACGGCGCAACCTCGAAGTGGTCGAATCGATCCTCGCCGCGCTCGGCAAACCCGCCTCGCTCATTCGCTACGTCAAAGACCGCCCCGGCCACGACCGTCGTTATGCCATCGACCCGTCGAAAGTGGAGCGCGAACTCGGCTGGCAGCCCGCGGAGACTTGGGAGAGCGGCCTCGCCCGGACGATCCGTTGGTACGCGGAGAACACGGAATGGATCGGGCGCGTGCGCGACGGCGCATACCGCGATTTTTACGCGCGGCAGTACGGCACGGAGGTCGGCGCGAAGTGAAAATTTTGATCACGGGCGCGGGCGGCATGGTCGGGCGCGCGCTCGTCGCACATTGCAGGGAGCGCGGCGACGAAGTGTTCGCGCACGAACGCGCGAGCCTCGACATCACGAACGCGGAAGCTGTCGGCGAGACGTTCGAGCGCGAGCGTCCCGACCAAGTCGTCAACTGCGCCGCGTGGACGGACGTTGACGGCTGCGAGTTGAACCCGGAGCGCGCGCTTCTCGTCAACGCGGAGGCCGTCGAGATTTTGGCCGCGGAGAGCCGGCAAGTGTCCGCGGGCTTCGTCACCATCTCGACTGACTACGTTTTCGACGGCTACAGGGAAGGCTTCTACACGCAGCGCGACGACCCCGAACCGCAGAGCGCCTACGGCATCGCCAAACTACAGGGCGAGCGTCGCGCGCAACGCGCCTCGGCACGCACCATCGTCGTCCGCACGGGCTGGATTTTCGGCACAGGCGGGCGAAACTTTCTCGCCACGGCCGTCGAACGCGTGCGGCGCGGCGAACAACTGAAAGCCATCCACGATGCCTACGGCACGCCGACCTACGCGCCGCACTTGGCCGCGCGCCTGCGCGAACTTGCCGAACTCGATCTGCCCGGCACGTATCACGTCGTGAGCGGCGGCGGGGGCGGGAGTTTTCTCGACTTCGCAGAGGAGGCCGTGCGCGTGGCCGGGGTGGAGGCAGCCGAAATCGAAAGCGTCTCGATGGACTCTTTGTCGCGCCCCGCGCCGCGCCCGCGCAATTCGCGCCTGCGCTGTCTGCTCTCGGAAGCCATCGGACTCGCGCCCCTGCCCGATTGGAAGGCAGCACTCGCGGAGTTTGCAAAAGAAGGGGAAAGGGGGAAAGGGTAAAGGTGAAAACGGGGGAGAAATCGCGTTGCGTGCGGCGCGGATTTTCCTTTTCCCCCGCTCCTTTTCCCTTTCCCCATCGCCCTTTGGCCGCCCCGCGCGCCTTCATCCTTCCGGCCGTCTCTGTTATCATGCGTCGCTTGTATACGTGCCCGACCTGTTTGGTATTTCTGAAGTTTTAAGGTTGAAAGAAAGATGTCTCAAGATAATCGCCTGCTGCCGTTGACACCCGGTACGAACCTCGACCGCCCGCTGCGCGAACTGACGCAGCCCGACCGGCCGAACAACACCTATTCGCTCACCGAGCCGACGCACCTGCGCGACTACCTCTCGGTCGTGATGAAACGCAAGTGGCTCATCTTGAGCCTCATCGTCGTCGTCACCTCCCTCGTCGCGATCCAGATGTATCGCCAGCCGACCGTCTATCGCGCCGAATCGACCATCCAGATCGAGCAGAAGAAGACGAACCTCTTGAAGACGAAAGAACTCGTCATCAACGGGCAGAACGACCCGGGCTACTGGGGCACGCAACTCGCCCTGCTTGAGAATCCGCGTCTGCACCGCAAAGTGATCCTCGCGCTCAATCTGCAAAACAACCCGACCTTCATCGGACAGGCGCGGCCGAGTTTGTTCACCGCCGTGCGCCGCATCTTCTCGCGGCAGAAGCCGCCCGCGCAGGAAGGCCCTGGGGGCGCGCAGCAAAGCGGCGGCCTCGAAGTGGTTGACGACGCGACGCCCGCGCCGCAAGCCCAACCCGAAAATTTGACGCCCGAACAGACGGCCAGAATGCTCGCTTACGAAGACGCCCTGCGCGCCAATCTGACCATCGACCCGGTCGAGCGCACGAACCTCGTCAAGATCGTCTACGAGCACACCAACCCGGAACTGGCGATGAAGGTTACGGACACGCTCGCCGCCGTCTTCATCCAAGACAACATCGAGCGCGAAACCTCCGGCTCCAGCAAGAACGCCGAGCAACTCGCCAAGAACATCGTCGATCTGCAACTCGCCTACCGGCAGAAGCAGGAAGAGATCATCGCCTTCAAGCAGAGAAACAGCTTGCCGCTCGGCGCGGCCGACGGTCAGGATTTGACGAAGGCCATCCTCGGCATGTCCACCACGCAGATGATGCAGGCTGAGCAAAAACGCAAGGAACTCGAAGCCTCTTACCGCGTCGCGCAGAGCGCGAAGGCGGCGAATGACATTTACTCCATCCCGGAGGTGATGAGTAACAAGTCCGTTCAGGAATTGCGCGACAAGTTGGGCGCGCTCGAAGAACAGAGGCAAGCCCTGCTCGTGCAGTACACGGAAGAGTGGCCGGCTGTGAAGAAGCTCGCCAAGCAGAAGGCGCAAGTGCAGGCCATGCTCGACAAGCAGGCGCAAGACGTGGTGCGGTCGATTGAAACCAGTTATAAGAGCGCGGTGCTGAACGAAAACTCGCTCCGCCAATCGAACACGGCGGCGCGCGGGCAGGCCAACGCGCAAAGCAAGTCGGAAGGTCAACTCGACATCAAGCTGCAAGAGTTGGAGACGATCAAACAGCTCTACAACACCGCCATCCAACGCCAGCGCGAGTTGGACGTGGCCGGGGCGGACGTGCCCACCAACATCACCATCTCGACGCCCGCGCGCCGCGCCGAAATCGTCGGGCCGCCGCGCGTGCGCAACATCCTGATCGCCTTGATGCTCTCTCTGGCCGCCGGCATCGGTCTGGCCTTCTTGCTCGACTACCTCGACGACACGCTCAAGTCCATCGAAGACGTTGACCGTCACATCCACCTGCCGACGCTGGCCTTGATCCCCGCGCCGCGCGCCGAACGCCGCTTCGCGCTGCCGGCGCGCAGTGCACTGGCTGCGCCGGGCGCGGGGGGCGAAGCTCCGGCCACCGCGCTCGCGCTCATCGAAGAGAAGCGCTCGCCCGTCGCCGAAGCCTATCGCCACCTGCGCACGTCGCTCTTGCTCTCTTCGGCCGGACAGCCGCCGAAGACCGTCCTCGTCACTTCGAGCCAGCCGTCCGAAGGCAAGACGACGACGGCCGTCAACACCGCCGTCATGCTCGCGCAGACCGGCGCGGAAGTCTTGATCCTCGACTGCGACTTGCGCCGCCCGCGCATCCACGCGCACTTCGGACTGCCGAACACGCGCGGCGTCACGAACTATCTCTCAGGCGACACCAACATCGGCGGCATCGTTCAGGAATACGACAAGCTGCCGAACCTGAAGATCATCACTTCCGGCCCCGTCCCGCCGAACTCTGCGGAACTGCTCGGCTCGGAAGAGATGCGCCGCCTGATCATGCTCCTCAGCGACAACTTCACGCACATCATCATCGACTCGCCGCCCGCCATCTCTTTCACGGACGCCTCGATTCTCTCGACGATGGTTGACGGCGTGATGCTCGTCGTCCACGGCGGTCGTTCGTCGCGCGCCGTCGTGCGGCGCGCCAAGCAACAACTCTTGGACGTGGGCGCGCACATCTACGGCATCGTCCTCAACAACGTCAAACTCGAATCCTCGGATTACTACTACTACTCCGGCTACTATTCGAGCTACTACGCCAACGAAGACGAAGACCAAACTCTCGCCTCGGACGCGGACGAGTACGCCGAGACCGCGAAATCGAAATAATTAAGTCCCGAAGTCCCAAGTCCCAAGTCCCAAGTCTGAACGCTACTCCTGACTTGAGACTTGGGACTTCGGGACTTCGGGACTTCGGGACTTTTATGAGAGAGTTCTGCGCCATCGCCGACGACGTTGTCTTGGGGCGCGACGTGCAGATTTACAACTTCGTCAATCTCTACGGCTGCGAGATCGGCGACGAGACGCGCATCGGCACGTTCGTGGAAATCCAGAAGGGCGCACGCGTCGGCGCGCGCTGCAAAATTTCCAGCCACACCTTCATCTGCGAAGGCGTCCACATCGAAGACGAAGTTTTCGTCGGCCACGGCGTCCAGTTCATCAACGACCGTTACCCGCGCGCCACGCGCGCCGACGGCACGCCCCAAACCGAGGCCGACTGGACGCTCGAACGCACCACCGTCAGGCGCGGCGCATCCATCGGCACGGGCGCGGTGCTCCTCGGCGGCATCGAGATCGGAGAGCGCGCCACAATCGGCGCGGGCGCGGTCGTCACGCGCAACGTCCCGGCGGGCGCGACGGTCGCCGGCAACCCCGCACGAATTTTAAAAGTGACGAGTGACGAGTGACGAGTGACAAGTTAAAACGGTAAATCGTGAATCGTAAATCGTGAATAGGAGAAAGCAGTTCTTCTCTATTGACGATTCACGATTCACGGTTCACGGTTTTCTTGGCTCGTCACTCGTCACTCCTCACTTGTCACTGTTCTTATGATTCCTTTCGTTGATCTGCAAGCGCAGTATCGCGCCATCAAAGGGGAAGTTGACGAGGCCATCGGGCGCGTCCTCGAAAACGCGGCGTTCATTCTCGGCCGCGAGGTCGAGGCGTTCGAGACGGCTTTCGCCGAATACTTGGGCGCGCGCTTTTGCGTGGGCGTGAGCAGCGGCACGGCGGCCATCCAACTCGCCGTGACGGCCTGCGGCGCGGGTGCGGGCGACGAAGTGATCGTCCCGGCCAACACTTTCTTCGCCACGGCCGAAGCCGTCTCCACGGCGGGCGCTGTGCCCGTCTTCGTCGATGCCGACCCGGTCTCTTACAACATCGACGCGAACCGGATCGAAGCCGCCATCACCGAGCGCACGCGCGCCATCATCCCCGTCCATCTCTACGGGCAGGCGGCCGACCTCGACCCCATCTTCGCGTTGGCCGCCCGCCACAACCTCGTCGTCATCGAAGACGCGGCGCAGGCGCACGGCGCGACTTACAAAGACAGGCGCGTCGGCGCGCGCGGGCGGGCAAACTGTTTCAGTTTCTATCCCGGCAAAAACTTGGGCGCATACGGCGAGGGCGGCGCGGTCGTCACGGACGACGCGGAAGTCGCCCGGCGCGTGCGCCTCTTGCGCGACCACGGCTCGGAGCGTAAGTATCGACACGAGATCGTCGGCTACAACTTTCGTCTCGAAGGTCTGCAAGGCGCGGTGCTCGGCGTCAAGCTCAAACATCTCGACCGTTGGAACGAGCTGCGCCGCGCGCACGCCGCGCGCTACCGTGAACTCCTTTCCGGCCTGTGCGACGAGGGCGCGCTCGTGCTCCCGCGCGAGATGGATGATGCGCGCCACGTCTATCATCTCTACGTCGTCCAGACCGGGGCGCGCGATGCGCTGCAACAACATCTCGCCGCGGCCGACATTCAAACCGGCATCCATTATCCCGTGCCCGTCCACCTGCAACCGGCTTACAGTTCGCTCGGCCACCGCGCGGGCGATTTCCCCGTGGCCGAACGTCTGGCGGAGCGCGTGCTGTCGCTCCCGATGTATCCGGAGTTGACCGCCGCGCAGATCGAGCGCGTGGCCGAGCGGGTGCGCTCCTTCGCCGGTAGTCAGTTGTCCGCCGCGCGTGTTTAACTATCCGGCATGAATCAAGACACGCTTCTTCAGACGCGCCCAACTGCGTTCATTCGAACAAACGGCTACGGACGAACGACGGCTGGCTATTCGCTATGATCACCATCGGCGTCATCGGCTGCGGCTACTGGGGGCCGAATCTCATCCGCAACTTCGCGGAGAACGAGCGCGCGCGCCTGCGTTGGATTTGCGATACGGACGAGCGCCGGCTCGGCGCTATCGGCCGCCGCTACCCTTCGGCGCAGACCGCCGCCGACTATCGGCAACTGCTCGCCGACCCCGAACTCTCGGCCGTCGTCATCGCCACGCCCGTCGCCACGCATTACCGTTTCGCCAAAGATGCGCTCGTCGCCGGCAAGCACGTCCTCATCGAAAAACCTTTCACCACCACGAGCGCCGAAGCGCGCGAACTCGTCACGTTGGCCGAGCGGCGCGGCTTGACCTTGATGGTCGATCACACGTTCGTCTACACGGGCGCGGTGCGTCGCATCAAACAGATCGTCGAGAGCGGCGAACTCGGCGAACTGCTCTATTTCGACTCCGTCCGCATCAACCTCGGACTCTTCCAGCACGACATCAACGTGGTCTGGGATTTAGCCCCGCACGATCTCTCGATCATGGACTATCTCGTCGCGCGTCAACCCGTCGCCTTGACGGCCACGGGCAGTTCGCACATCGAAGCGGGCATCGAAAACATCGCCTACGTCATGCTGCGCTTCGCCGATTCCTTCATCGCGCACTTTCATTTCAACTGGCTCTCGCCCGTTAAAATCCGCCGCACGCTCATCGCCGGCAGCCGCAAGATGATCGTCTACGACGACATCGAACCGACCGAGAAGGTGCGCGTCTACGACAAAGGCGTGACGACGAACCGCATCGAATCCGACAGCGACAAAGAGGCTGCTTACCAAACGCTCGTCAGCTATCGCACCGGCGACGTGTGGGTTCCCAAACTCGATTCGACCGAAGCCCTCGCGCACGTCTCCGCCGAATTTCTCGACGCCATCACAAATCGCCGCCCGCCGCTCACGGACGGCGCGGCGGGCTTGCGCGTCGTCCGCCTCTTGGAAGCCGCGCAGGAGTCGATCAATCAAGGCGGCAAACTGATCGAGTTATAAACACTGCTAGCTTGCATTTGAGAGTTAGAGAATTGAAGATGACGACCGCTTCACCCAGCATGCAAGTTCCCTTGCTCGACCTGAAACAGCAGCACGACGCCCTCAGCGAAGAATTGCGCGCGGCCGTCGGGCGCATCCTCGATTCGCAGCAGTTCGTGCTCGGCGAAGAGGTGCGCCTCCTCGAAGAAGAACTCGCGCGCTACTCAAGCGTGCCGCACGCCGTCGGCTGCGCTTCCGGCTCCGACGCACTCCTGCTCGCACTGATGGCGCTCGACATCCGTGCGGGCGACGAAGTCATCACCACGCCTTTCAGTTTCTTCGCCACCGCCAGCGCCATCACGCGCGCGGGCGCGCGGCCCGTCTTCGTGGACATCGAACCGCGCACCTACAACCTCGACCCGGCGCTCGTCGAAGCCGCCATCACCGAGCGCACGCGCGCCATCTTGCCCGTGCATCTCTACGGCCAGTGCGCCGCGTTCGCTCCGCTCGCGGAAATTGCCGCGCGCCACCACCTGCCCATCATCGAAGACGCGGCGCAGGCCATCGGCGCGGAAGACTCAGGGCGGCGCGCCGGTTCGTTCGGCCTGATGGGTTGTTTCAGTTTCTACCCGACGAAAAATCTCGGCGCGGCGGGCGACGCCGGACTCATCACGACCTCGGACGACGCGCTCGCCGCGCGCCTGCGCCGTCTGCGCACGCACGGCGGCGCGACCGAATACCTGCACACCGAGGTCGGCCTCAACAGTCGCCTCGACGCGTTACAGGCCGCCGTCCTCCGCGTCAAACTTCCGCACCTCGATGCTTGGTCGCAGGCGCGGCGCGAGCGCGCCGAAACCTACTCGCTCCTGCTGACGAACGCGCATCTAGGGTTCAAGCTCCGCGCGCCGTTCATACGCGAAAACGTCCGCCACATCTTTCATCAATACGTCGTGCGCGTGCCCCGACACCGCGACGCGCTCGTCGAGCATCTGCGCGCACACGGCGTCGGCGTCAAAATTTACTATCCCGTCCCGCTGCACTTGCAGGAGTGCTTCCGCTATCTCGGTTACCGTGAGGGCGCGCTGCCCGAAGCGGAACGCGCCGCGCGCGAAACGCTCGCCCTGCCCATCTATCCCGAACTGCGGCTCGAACAGCAGCAATACGTCGTCGATGTCATCAGCCGCTTCCGGCCATGAACGCGCACAGGTTCGACAGTCGCGTGAATTCGGCGGCCAAATCAATTAACTTATCGTCGTGACGCATTCACTCGAAGCGTAATGTGCACGACAGACGGGCGACGCTGATTTCCGCCCCCGTAAATTTCATTCGGAGAAACACCATTGACGAAGACAGCATTAATCACCGGCATCACCGGGCAGGACGGCAGCTACTTGGCCGAGCATCTCTTATCTTTGGGCTACGAAGTCCACGGACTTGTCCGTCGCGTCGCCCTCGAAGACCCGC
>DASVUD010000036.1:0-5869 GCA_036387235.1 Pyrinomonadaceae bacterium | reverse complement strand
GCCCGTCAGCCACTCTCGCTGCCAGCGTGCGTAATCGGCATATTGCACCGTCAACTCCGCGAGCGGCGTCTCTTCTCCCGCGACGTATGCCGTGTAAAGCGTCGCCACTTCCTTGATGAGCACGGAGAACGACCAACCGTCCGAGACGATGTGATGCATCGTCAACAGCAGCACGTGTTCGTCGTCTCCCACCTTCAACAGTTCCGCTCTCACCAACGGCCACACCTGCAAGTCGAACGCTCGCGCAGCTTCTTGTGCCGCCAATTGTCCCGCCTCCGCTTCCCTCTCCTCCGTCGCTAGATGACTAATATCCGTTACCCTTAATGCTAACGGTTGCGCCTTGTGTATGACCTGCACCGGCTCGCCATCGCGCAGGTGGAAGGTGGTGCGCAGCACTTCATGCCGCCACACCACTTCTCCCATCGCTCGCTCCAGTGCCGACACGTCGAGCGCACCTGTCAGTCTCACCGCCGCCGGAATGTTGTAAGCCGCGCTCCCCGATTCTAACTGGTCTAAAAACCACAACCGCTGTTGCGCGTAAGACAACGGCAACTCATTTACTGCATCACCAGCTTCATCGCCTGTGCGCTCGAATCGCACGAGCGCGGGCGGCGCACTTTGAGCTTCTGTCTCATCGCGCAGTGCAGCTTCGACCGCGACGGACAATGCCGCGACGGTCGGCTCTTCAAACAACGTGCGGAGCGGCACTTCGACACCGAACGCCTCTCGCACGCGCGACACGAGTTGCGTCGCCAATAAAGAATGTCCGCCCATTTCGAAGAAGTTGTCCGTCACGCCCACGCGCTCCACTCTGAGCACTTCTTCCCAGATGCCCACCAATAGTTCCTCCACGGGCGTCCTCGCAGCGACGTATCTGCCGGTAGATATTGCTTCACCGTGGTCGGGTGCGGGCAGAGCCTTGCGGTCGACTTTGCCGTTGGGCGTCAGCGGCAGACTCTCCAGCCAGACGTAATGCGCCGGGATCATGTAGTCGGGCAACTGTTGCTTGAGGAAGGCGCGTAGCTCTCCGGTCTCGACGGGAGCATTAGTCGCTTGCTCTGCGACGAGGTAAGCGACGAGTCGTTTATCGCCGATCTCATCTTCACGTGCGAGAACCACGACTTCACTGACTTGTGGATGCGTCGAGAGTGCTGCTTCTATTTCTCCCAACTCGATGCGGAAGCCTCGCACCTTCACTTGATAATCGACGCGTCCGAGATATTCGATAGAACCGTCACTCAAGAAGCGCGCGCGGTCTCCCGTGCGATACAAGCGTCCGCCCGCTGTGCCGAAGGGGTCTGGAAGAAAGCGCTCGGCCGTCAGTTCAGGACGATTCAAATAACCGCGCGCGAGGAGCGGCCCGCCGATGTAGAGTTCGCCTGCGACGCCGATTGGAACGGGAGAGCCGTGCCGGTCGAGGATGTAGATTTTTCTGTTGACTAACGGGCGGCCAATCGTCACTTGCGGCGTGCGTGAGGGGTCTGCACCAACGGAGGCTGAGATGTCTGAGACGGTGGCGGTGATGATCGTCTCCGTCGGGCCATAGGCGTTCAGGAGCCGGACTCGATTGAACGGGCTGTGCTGCCAGAGGCGAATCAGTTGAGGCGCAATCGCGTCTCCCCCGATGATGATCAATTTCAACTGCTCAGCCAAATCTTCCGCCTGCTCCGTGCCGCTCGCCTCTAAGGTCTCTCGCCAGTAGGCCGGAGGGAAATTCACAACCGTCAGTTGATGCCGCCGCGCCTCGCGGTAGAAATCGTCTCGCCCCCAAGTCTCGTTCTCGCGCAGCACGACGGCCGCGCCAGAGATGAGGGGCGCGAAAATTTGTTCAAGCGAAACGTCGAAACTGAGCGAAGCGAATTGCAGCATGCGGTCGCGTTCGTCGAGCGCGAAGTTGCGACGCACGTTCAGGAAGTGATTGACGGCCGCCGCGTGTGTGATGCAGACGCCTTTCGGCTGCCCCGTCGAACCCGACGTGTAGATGATGTAGGCGAGATTGTCTCCGCTCGTTTCGACGCGCGGGTTGTCGGAAGGCTCGGCGGCAATCGTCATCCAATCCGAATCGAGACAGACCACTTCGGAAGCGGCCGCGTAGGGCGGCAAGCTCCAGAGCAAGTGCTGCTCGGTGATGAGCACGGCAACCTGCAAATCCTCCAGCATGTAGGAGAGACGCTCCTGCGGCAAGTCGGGCGCGAGCGGCACGTAGACGCCGCCCGCTTTCAAGATGCCGAGGATGACCGTCACCGTGTCCAGCGAACGCTCGGCGCAGACGCCGACGCGCACTTCCCGCCCGACCTGCAAGCCGCGCAGATGATGTGCCAACTGGTTGGCGCGCTCGTTCAACTCGCGATAGGTCAGGCTCGCTTCGCCGAAGATGACGGCCGTGCGTTCGGGCGTCGCCTCGGCCTGTCGCGCGAAAACTTCCGGCAGGCACTCGTCGAGCGTCGCGCCGTCCTCCGTCTCGTTCCAGACGCGGAGAAGTTGTTGCCGCTCCTCTCCGGTCAATAACGAAATCTGCGCGAGCGTCCGCGCCGGGGCGTGCGCGAAGTTGTGGAGCAGCGTGTGGAGATGGCCGAGCATGCGCCGGACGGTCTCGGTCGTGAAGCGCGACTCGTCGAAGGGAATACGCAGGTGGAGTTGCTCGTCGGCCAGAGCGACGAGCGTGAGCGGGTAATTGTTTCTCTCGACCGTGGCGAGGCGCGTGTATTTGAGGCCGCCCTGTGTGCGCAAAGACGCGGCCACCGGGTAGTTATCGAAAACGACCAGACTCTCGAACAGCGGCAGCCCGCGCGGCACTTCGCTGAAACCTTGAATCTCCACGAGCGCGCTGTATTCATATTGGCTCAGTTCGAGTTGTTGCGCCTGAATTTGTTTGAGCCATTCGAGCAGAGACACGTGGGACGGGACTTCGACGCGCAGCGGCAGCGTGTTGATGAAGAGTCCGACCATCTCTTCGACGCCCGCGAGCGACGCCGGACGCCCCGACACCGTGACGCCGAAGAGCACCGACTCCTCGTCGTTGTAACGACTGAGCAAGAGCGCCCACGCGCCCTGCACCAGCGTGTTCAAGGTGAGTTGATGTTGCCGCGCCAGCGTTTTCAATGCGGCGGTCGTCTCGGCCGACAGTTCTAAGCCTTCTTCGCCGTAGACGGCTTCCACTTCAGTGTTCGCGTCGGCCCGCGCGGCGGGCGCGGCCGCGGGGAGCGGCGTGGGCGTGCGAAAGCCTCTGAGGGTGCGTTGCCAGAAGTTTTCCGCCGCAATCTTGTCCTGACGGCGCAGCCAAGCGATGTAGTCTTTGTAGGGGCGTGCCGGGGCGAGGCGGGGCGGGCGGGCGGCAAGCGCGGCGTCGTAGAGTTCAAAGACTTCTTTGAGGACGAGATATTTAGACCAACCGTCGAGCAGCAGGTGATGATAGCTCCACACGAAATAGAAAGCGTCGCCGCCGAGTTCGACGAGCAGGAGTCGCATCAGGGGCGCTTGCGCGAGTTTGAACGGGCGATTTTTTTCGGTCTCCAAGAGCGCGGCGAAACGCTCCGCCTGTTCACCGGCGGACAGGGCTTTCCAGTCTTGAAGTTCGAGCGGCACGGGCGTTTTTTGCTGCACCACTTGGAGAGGCTGGTCGAGGTCTTGCCAGTAGAAAGAGGTACGCAGCGCCGCGTGGCGCTCCAACACCTGTTGCCACGCGCGCTCGAACGCGGCGAGGTCAAGCGCGCCCTCCAAGCGATAACTGAGCTGGCGGAAATAGGCATCTGCTCCGGGCGTGTAGAGAGCATGAAACAGCATGCCCTCCTGCATCGGCGACAAACGATAAATGTCCGCGACGTTATTTGCTTTCATCTGCATTGTCCTGTGAGAACCGGTTGATTTGCGCTAACAACAAATTGAGGTCGGCTTCGTCGAGGTCGGCTTCGGGAAAATCCGAAGGCGTGTAACTTTCCGTGTGGCCGGCGCGGCAATCCGAGATCAACTCGCGCAAGGCGGAGAGGAAATCACCGGCCACGCGTTCGATAGTTTCGCGCCTGTACAGGTTCCGGCTGAACGTCCACTCCAACGTGAGACGGCCGCCGCCGACGTAGCCGTTGACTGAGAGCAGACACGTGCGCTCCGCCGCCGGGCTATGAAGCGCGCCCACGGATTCCGGCGCGAGGCGGAAGGGAGACGAGACGGGCAGAACTTGATCGAACTGTCCGAGATAATTGAAGCGCAACGACGCGCGGCCGAGTTCGACGAGCGGCGCGACGCCGTTCTCGACCCCGTTCTCGACGCCGCCACTGTCCTCTGTGCGCAAGTATCTGAGCAGCCCGTAGCCGATGCCCTGATGCGGAATTTGTCTGAGTTGTTCTTTCACGGCGCGCAAGGTCTCGACGGGCGCGACACTGTTCGGCAGTTCGAGCCGCACCGGGAAATGCGTGGTGAACCAACCGACCGTGCGCGACAAGTCCAATCCTTCGATGATCTCTTCGCGGCCGTGTCCTTCCAACTCGAACAGGAATGAGCGCCTGCCCGTCCAGCGCGCGCACGCACGCGCGAGTGCCGCGAGCAGCACGTCGTTGATCTGCGTGCGGTGCGCTTGCGGAACTTCGTGCAGGAGCGCGCGCGTCTCTTCCGCGTCCAATTCGACCGAGACCCGCTCGGCTGACTCTTCCGTGTTCGCCCCCGTGTCGAAATCCGTCGGCAAGCGCGGGACGTTCGCGTGGCGCTCGCGGAGCGTCGTCCAGTAATCATGCTCCTCCGACATGAAAGCGGAGGGCGTGCGCGCAAACTCACGGAGCCGTTCCGCCCAGAGCTTGTAGGAAGCGGTCTTCTCCGGCAGCAACACCTCTTCGCCGCGCGCGACCTGCCCGCAAGCCGTCTCCAAATCTTCCAGCAGCACGCGCCAAGACACGCCGTCCACCACCAAGTGATGCACCAGCACCAGCAGCCGCGCCCATTCGCCCGCGCCGCGCTCGAACATCACGACGCGCACCACGGGGCCATGTTCGAGGTCTAGACTTCGCTGCCAACGCGCACAACTGTCTTCAATCGCTTCACACTGCCTTGCGCCTTCGAGCGACGACACATCGACGCGTTGAAAAACTTCCGTCCCCGCGTCCGGCGCGACGATAAATTGTCGCCAAGCGCCGTCCGGCGCGCGTCGAAAGCGCGTGCGCAACGCGTCGTGATGCAAGAGCAAGTGCGAGACCGCGCGCTCGATAGTCTCCGCGGTTAAGCCGGGAGCAACCTCCAGGAGCGCGGCCTGATTCCAGTGGTGCGCGTCCGCGAGTTGTTGCTCGAAGAACCAATGTTGGATGGGCGTGAGCGGCACGTCGCCCGTCACCGCGCCCTGTTCGGCCGGGGGCGCGAGCATGCCTGCGCTCCCGGCCAGCATGTCGGCCAGAGACGCGATGGTCTGGTGCTGGAACATCTGCTTGGGCGTCAGGCGTAAACCCGCCTGATGCGCTTTGGCGATGATCTGTATGCTGAGGATCGAGTCGCCGCCCAACTCGAAGAAGTTGTCGTGCAAGCCCACGCCTTCGACGCCGAGCACCTGCGTCCAAATCTGCGTGAGCTTCTGCTCAAGCTCACGGCGCGCGGCCGCGCTCTGCTGCCGGTCGGCGGTTTGAGGGGACGCAAACTTCTCGGCTGCCGGATGCGCTCCGGCAACACCGCCCCTTTGCGTCCCCTCTGCCACAACCGCCGATCCAGAGAACGCCGAAGCGCGTTCCACGCCGGAATCAAGTTCGACCTCGCTCAACTTTTCATCGGGACGCTCGACCCACGCGCGCAGCATCCGTTCATATCCCGCCGCCAACTCTCTGATGCGTTCCTCCCTGAACAACTCCGTGCTGTACTGCCACCGCACCACCCGTCCTCCGTCCCCCGACTCTTC